>JAYRKY010000007.1:0-198352 GCA_041905525.1 Rhodospirillaceae bacterium | reverse complement strand
GAGACGCCCCAGTGCATCGCGGACCTGGACGGCGGCAGCGCGCAACGGCTCGGCGGCATTCGGCGAAGCAAGGTACAGCTCCGCGGCGGCGAGGGTCGCCTTCGCGGAGTCCTCAAGTTCGGCCGATGACGGCGACGGTTGTTGACCGAGAGGATTGAGGACAGGATCGAGAAACAGCGACATGTCGCTGAGCGCGGCCAACTTGGTGTCCTGGTCCGCCGGGACTAAATCGAACAGACTCTGCACGCGGCCCACTTCGGGGATTTTTTCCAACTTCGCCGATAAGGCCTCGATCTCCTCGCGTGATTTCACCAACACGCTCAAAGTGTTCGCATTCACGAGCGGATCGTCCATGAGCTCCAGGGCCGTGGACATCGATTCCGTATGCGGATCCTTGAGTTTCATCGGGTCGAAGTCGAACACCAGGCGCGGCAGGGCTGCTGCGCCGATGATCATCAAAACACCTGCGCCCGCGAGGACCGCGCGGCGATGGCCGACAAGGGCGCGATTCAACGGCGCCAAGCGCACGAAGCCGACAGGGGAAACCTCCGGCTTGAGCGCGGTCAGGCGCAACAGCGCGGGCATGAGCGTGAAGTTCAAAACAAACGCGATGATGATGCCGCCGCCGGCGATGACGCCGAGCTCCGCGACGCCGCGGTAGGCGGTCGGCAGAAAGCAGAAAAATCCGACGGCGACCGTGGCGGCGCTTAAGAGCAGCGGTTCGGCCATGTGCCCACCGGCGGCTTCAAGCGCCCGCGTGTCATCGGCGGACCCAAGCTTCAATCGCTCCTCCCGGTAATGCAGGCAGTACTGCATGGCGAAATCGACGGCGATGCCGACGAACATGAAAATGAAAGCGATGGAGATGAGGTTGATTTCGCCCACGCTGATCGCCGCCCAGCCGAGCGTGAACAGAAAACCGACAAGCAGCGTGAAGAGCGTGATCCCGACGAGGCGGAACGATCCAAGCGCGAGGACCATCAGCATCCCCACACCGAGCACCGCGAGAACACCCGCGAAAGTCGTCCCGGTCGCGATGGTCGCGAACTCCTCGTCGGTCAGCGGCACCTCTCCGGTCAGGCGAATGCGAAATCCCTGATCGGGCGTCAGGCCCATCTCATTTGCCTGGGCGCGGATGAAGGCCGTTGCATCGGCGCCTTGCTCCAAGGCGGTCAGGTCCAGTTTCACCTTGGCGATAACGAGGGCGCGTGGCGGCGACTTCGCCTGCATCTGGCCGAAGAGCCCGGCCCAATCGATCGCCGCCGCCTTGCCGTCAAGCGCGGCGTTGATGGCCGTGCCGGCCTGGGTCGCGGTTGGTGCAACGCCGGCGGCGGAGGGCTCTCCGTTCACGGCCGCCGTGAAAGCCAGTTCCAGGAGGCGAAAAAGTCCCCGCGCACTGCGGTCGTTTGAGATGGCGCCGAGGAGAGGCTGCGCCGCCGCCAGTTCCGCACCGAGGGCATCGATCTCGGTCGGCGAAAGGTAAAGGACACCGTTCTTTTCGAAGTAGGCGCCGCCCGTGGGGTTGTAGGCGCTGACAAATAGCGAGGAATTGGCCGCGAGCCGCGCGGCAAGGGCGTCGGCGGCTTGGTTGGCGCGCGCCGCTGTCGGGCCGTCGATCACCGTGACGACGAGTTCCACTTCGCCGGGGAACTGCCGGTCGAAGTCGCGTTCCGCAACCCGAAACGGCAGATCGGAGTCGAACAGCGCCGTCGTATCGGTATTGATGCCGAGCGTGCGGATCGCGCCGGCCGCCGCGGCGAGTGCCAGCGCCAGAGTGACGAGAATCACGAGCCACGGCCGCGAGCGGCTCGCGTGAACGACGCGCGTTGCGATCCGCGCGAGTTTCATGGGCTAGTAGCCGTCGTCCGCGGACCAGTCGTCGTGCCAGCGCGGGTCCGCCGGGCTGCCCGCCCGATGGAACCTCACGTCGGTCGACAACCGCATAAGATCGATTTCCCCGTCGAGCGACGCGTGCACGATCGCCGGAGAGTGCACGACGACGTCGCCCGCCGCATAATCCGACACCAGCCAGCGGCGATGGCTGAAATCGGAGAGCCACTTCAGATCGTGAGTGATGGGGCGGGTATCGGCGCGGTCGTTCGGAGCCTGCGCGCGCGCGTTCTCCAACACTTCGTCCTCGTGCGACTTTTCCATATAGAGAAGTCCGCCGCCCTCCACCGGGCAGTCGCCGAGCGGAATCCACAAGGTCACGATGTCGGCGGCCATCCCGTCGATATAGGTCCGGTCGAGATGCGCGCGAGACGCGCGCCTGCTTCCCGGAATGAAATGGCGGAGGGGTGTCCGGCGAACGAGCTCGGCGGGGCCGCCGAAGATGGTCTCGGCGATGGACTTCAAGATCGGCGCATTGGTGAAGGCGCGGAAGAGATCGCTGCGCACGAAGGCGTGCGCGGGATGCCCCGCGAGCCCGTGGGCGGGCAGCCCTTGCGGCGCGCGCCCGGAGAACGCGCCGCGCCGCGCGTCCCCCTCTTTGAAGAAGCCGGGGTCGAAAAGGCGGAAGTAGGCTTCGCGCACATCCAATACGAAATTGGACGGCAGCGCTCCTTTCAGAAGGACGTAGCCGTCTTCGGCGTATCGGGAGCGCAGGGTCTGGGCAGGCAGGCCCGTGTGGCTTTCACGAAGCGCGCCGAAGTACTGCGGCGTGAAAGGAATGGGGGCGCCGTTGGACGTGAGAGTGCGGGCGTTCAAGTGATATTCCCGGTCTTATTGTTGGGCGCATCCTATCGGCGGCGCGTCGGATTGCAAGCCGCCGCCACCCGCAAAAGTCAGGAAATGTCGCGAAAACACGAGGGTGTGAGGCCCAGGTCACGAATTCGAGACTGGACGCGCGGACTTGTGAGGGCGGCGAGTTCGCCTGCGCGATCGTACCCCGGGGCGGCCGCTTCCAGGGTGGGCGTCGTGTGGACGGCGGGATGAAGATAGAACTCTGTCGTTCCCGCAGGCAGCCCGCCGAGCGCCTTCAGAACGACGTCCTCCGTCACGTGGCCGGTGTTGTGCATACCGACGACGCGATCGTTGAAGGCCAGGTTCGCGCCCTCCAGCCTGCGTTTCATCAGGCCGATCCAAGGGGCCAGAAGACCCGCCGGCGGCTCGAAGGGAATGCGTACGGCCCGCACGTCGAATTCCTGCGCGAGGTCCACGATCATGCCCAAGACCGTCGGATGAAGGTGCATATGATTGTGCGCGTTGACATGGTCGAGTGTGAGGCCCGTGGCGCGAAACGCCTCGAACTGGGTCCGGATCTCCGCGCGCAACTGGCGCCGCGCGGACGGCGAGAAAAACCAGCGCACGCCGGCGCGCACCAAGTTGTCATGAAACGAACCGTCGGCTTTCACGAGGGCCGGAACCACGACTGACGGAAGGACGGGTCTGCCTTCGACCAGCGTCAGGTGCAGGCCGACAGCGAGGCGTGGCATGCGGCGCGCGCGCGCGATGGCGTCCGCGGCTGCCGGTGCGCCAATCATCAAGCTGGCGGCCGAGAGCACGCCTTCGCGGTGCGCGCGCTCGACCGCGTCGTTTACTTCGGTGCAGAGGCCGAAGTCGTCCGCGGTGAATATGATCCTTGGGGGGCGCTTGTGCATGCGCAGGCATCATGCTCGAATGATTTGTGAATCCCAAGCCGGAACTATGCGATAGGAGCGGGCGCGGCAGGACATGACGTTCGGATTTCAAAGATGACGGCGCTTGTGACCGGCGCCACAGGATTTGTCGGATCTGCGGTCGCGCGTGGGCTTTTGGCCCGCGGCGAGCGCGTGCGGGTGCTCGCGCGCGCCGGAAGCGATCGGCGCAATCTCGAAGGTCTGGATGTCGAGGTTGTCGAGGGCGACCTGCGCGATCAAGCGGCGCGGCGAAAGGCGATTCAGGGCGCGGCGAGCCTCTACCACGTGGCCGCTGATTATCGCCTATGGACGCGCGATCCGGCCGCCATGTTCGCAACGAATGTCGCGGCGACGGAGGGGCTGCTTCGGGAAGCCGCCGAAGCCGGCGTCTCGCGCATGGTCTATACGAGTTCGGTCGCCACCCTTGGCCTTTTTCCCGATGGAAGCGAAGCCGACGAAGAGACCCCGGTGAGCGCGTCGGACATGATCGGGCCCTACAAGCGCTCGAAGTTCGACGCGGAAGAACGCGTGCGCCGCCTTGCGCGCGACGGCCTGCCGATTGTGATCGTCAATCCGACGGCTCCCGTGGGGCCGCGGGACGTGAAGCCTACGCCGACCGGGCGGACCATTGTCGAGGCCGCCGCCGGACGCATGCCCGCTTTCGTGGACACAGGGTTAAACGTGGTTCATGTCGATGACGTGGCGCAGGGCCATCTGCTTGCTCACGACAAAGGCGTGGTGGGCGAGCGCTATATCCTCGGCGCCGAGAATCTCACCTTGCAACAGATTCTCGCGCGCATTGCCGCGCAGGTGAACCGTCGCGCCCCCACACTCCAAATCCCGAACGCGGCGATCATGCCGATCGCCTACGCCGCCGAATTTTTCGCGCGGGTCTTCAACACCGGCGAGCCGTTCGTGACCGTTGACGGACTGAAGCTCGCGCGTAAAAAAATGTTCTTTTCGAGCGCGAAGGCGGCGCGTGTGCTGGGCTACACGGCGCGTCCCGTGGACGAGGCTATTCGCGATGCCATCGTCTGGTTTCGCGCGCACAACTACCTTTAGGGTCCGCGTTCCAAATTCGCGGCCCGCGCAAACAAAAACGGCACAGCCGAAGCTGTGCCGTTCGAAACTGGAGTGGGCCCGAGGGCCGCCGACGTCTCGCCCTAGCCCGCCTTCAAATTGGCGGCCGCGGTCTTGCCGCGTTCGGTGACGAGGTCGTAATTGATCTTCTGGCCTTCGACCAGCGTGTCCATGCCGGCGCGTTCGACGGCCGTGATGTGCACGAATACGTCCTTGCCGCCATCGCTGGGCTGGATGAAGCCGTAGCCCTTAACTTTGTTGAACCACTTCACGGTGCCAGAAGCCATTTGTGTCTCTCTCCGTCGATGCGCTCACTTGCGCGAAGTACCGCGCACCCGTCGCGCGGCGTCCGACAACCAGTGTTGGAGACTAGTGAGCGCCGCCCAAGGTAAAAAAGGCCCCAGGGCCGAAGCGGGTGGTGCTAGCAACGTCAGGCCAAAACTTGATTGCCGTCAAATTACTCCCCGGTCGCCTTGTAAAGTCAAGGCTTTTCAAGAAGCGGTAGCCCTCAGAAACGCTTGGTTTATCAGGGAAAAAGCGAGGTCTATGCACCGCGTGCGCGGTGCGGTTGCGGGGTCATTTCCCGGTCCGCTCACCACAACCTGATGGGGGTCCTGCACAAAAATGCGCTAGAGAACGGGGGTGGCCTCTTTTGGAATTGCAACATGACACGTGTCCTCCGCCTCGCGCGGGTTTTGCCTCTCGTCGTTCTCCCCCTATCGACGGCGTTGGCCGGCGACGGTTTCACCACCTACGGCGACATCGGGCGTTACGCCCTTCCAGCCGGAGCGGCCCTCCTGGCCCTGACGCACGAGGACAGCGAAGGCTTCACCCAACTGCTGGCCAGCACGGCGGTGACGCTCGGCACGACCTATGCCCTCAAGTACGCCGTCAACGATACGCGGCCAAACGGGAAACCCAGGTCTTTTCCGTCCGGTCATACCGCGTCGGCGTTCGCCGGCGCCGCGTACATCCATTACCGCTATGGCTGGGAATGGGGCGTGCCGGCGGAACTCGCGGCGACAGCAGTGGCGGTCAGCCGCGTTGATGGCAACTTCCACCGTTGGCGCGACGTGATCGCGTCGGCGGCCATCGCCCACACTTCGGCGTACTTTCTCGTGGATCATCTCAACGAGAATGTGACGCTCATGCCTCTGGTGGGCGGGCGGAAGCCCACATTCGGTTTCGTCGGCAGCGTGCGGTTCTAGGATCAGGCCGAAACGCGGCGGGCCTGCGCGGCGATCATGCGCGCCGCCGGAATATGGATCGTCACGCTGGTGCCAAGCCCGCGCGTGCTTTCAAGCGTCAGCGTGCCGCCGTGGAGTTTCATCAGTTGATCAGCCAGCGGCAGGCCGAGGCCGGTGCCCTGGACATGGCGGCGCTCCGCGTCGCGGCTTTGCACGAAGGGCTTCAGGACATCGTCGATCTCGTCGGCGGCGATGCCACATCCGGTGTCGGAGACGATTAGCCTCACGCCGCCGTCTTCCGCTCGCTGCGCAGCGATGCGCAGCCACCCCGCGGCCGGGGTGAACTTCACCGCATTCGAAATCAAGTTCAGCAGCACCTGGTTGATCTTGCGGCTATCGACAAGCACGTCCGGCAAGTCGCTGTCGATCTGGATATCCAGACGCAGCTGGGCGGCGTCGATGCCCTGCCGCATGAGACCGACGGCATGGTCGATGAGCGTGGCGACGCGGATCACCTCTTCCTCCAAATCGGCCTTACCCGCCTCGACTTTCGAGAGATCCAGAATGTCGTTGATAATGCTGACCAGATGCCTCCCGCTTTCGTGGATCGAGCGCGCGAAATCCACATACTGCGGATTGCCCACCGGCCCCTTGAACTGGTTATGGATCACTTCGGCAAAGCCGATGATCGCGTTGAGCGGGGTGCGGAGTTCATGACTCATGTTGGCGAGGAATCGCGACTTCGCGCGGTTCGCCGCTTCCGCCTTGTAGGCAAGTTCGGCGTTTTGCACGCGGAGGCGGACGTTCTCAACGAACGTCTGATAACCGTTCAAACCCGCCACGACGAGCAGAACGAAGTACAACACCGTGTAGGCCACGATCCCAGGCGCCATGCGGTCCCCCGAAAAGGCGATCGCGATCCAGGCCGGTGCGATGGCGCAGCACAGGAAAGCGATCATGGCTGCGGGGATGCTATACATCATGATGGTGCCGCCCGCCGCCATGCCGGCGATCATGCTGAGCACCAAGAGATCGACGTCCGGATCGTGCACCGATGTCAGAAGCGTCGTCGTGAAGATTCCCCACAACAGGCCGTATCCCACCGACCAGGCGATGAGGCGCGTGACGGTCTTGCCTTTGACGTTCTACGGCCGCGGCCGTCCGCGGTGCTTGGCCCAGATGTACAGCTGGCAAGCTGCCGCGATTTCGAACATCGCCACGAGCGCGAGGAATCCGGGCGGATGAAAGATGGGCCACGCCGCGGCGGCGAGGATCAGCGCGTTCAGGGAATGAGCGATCGCGGCGACCGGTTGGAGCCGCACCACGGCGAGCAAACGCTCGACATTAAGTTCGCGCTCGATGTCGGGCGCAAGGACCGGCTTCATCCATAAGGCGTGCCAGCGAGCCATCCGGCAGGAGATCCTTTCGTGCGCCTGCGCGGCGCTGATGACGGAGTTTACAACAGGGGCGTCCGTCTCCGCTATACTGGGCATATGAGCATGAAGAAACTGTTTCGACGTGTCGCGAGTGCCGCGAAGGAGGCCGCGCTTCCCGGCATCGAAGAGGGCACGTGGTATGGCACGCCGGGCCTCCTCGTGAAGGGAAAAGGATTCGCGCGCATGAAGGACGATGACACGATCGTCTTTCGCTGTGCGCTGGAAGAAAAAGAGGTGCTGATGGAGGCAAATCCGCGCACCTACTTTGAAACGGATCACTACCGCGGCTGGCCCGCCGTCTTGGTGCGCGGGGCACAGATGACGGACGCCGAACTCGTGCTCTGCGTCAAACGCGCGTGGATGTTGGTGGCGCCTGCGAGTCTACGTCGCGACGCCGCGCGCGTCGATGCGCCGCCGCGCGCAAAGAAGACCGCGCAGAAAGCGCGCGTTAAACGGCCGTCCCGCCGACCGTGAGTTGCTCGATCTTGAGGGTCGGCTGACCCACGCCGCAGGGCACGCCCTGGCCGTCTTTGCCGCAGGTGCCGACACCCGGATCGAGCTTCATGTCGTTCCCGATCATGGACACCTTGGTCATTACGTCGGGGCCGTTGCCGATCAAAGTCGCGCCCTTCACCGGACGTCCCAACTTTCCGTTTTCGATCATGTAGGCCTCGGTGGCCGAGAACACGAACTTGCCCGATGTGATGTCGACCTGGCCGCCGCCGAAGTTCACGGCGTAGAGGCCCTTTTTCACCGACGAGATGATCTCTTCCGGATGACGGTCGCCGCCCAGCATGAAGGTGTTGGTCATACGCGGCATCGGATGATGCGCGTAGGACTGGCGCCGGCCGTTGCCGGTCGGACGCATATTCATCAGGCGCGCGTTCAAGCGGTCTTGGAGATAACCGGTCAGAATCCCGTCTTCGATCAGAACGGTGCGTGATGTCGGCGTGCCCTCGTCGTCGACCGTCAATGAGCCTCTGCGGTCATGGAAGGTGCCGTCGTCAATGACGGTGACGCCTTTGGACGCGACGCGCTGACCCATAAGATTGGAGAAGGCGGACGTCTTCTTGCGATTGAAGTCGCCTTCGAGGCCGTGACCGACGGCTTCGTGCAGAAGGACGCCCGGCCAGCCGGGCCCAAGCACGACGGGCATTTCACCGCCGGGGGCCTCGACGGATTCAAGATTGACCAGAGCCTGGCGCAAGGCTTCGTCGACCGCGCCCTGCCACGTCTCCGCTTTCAGAAATTCGCCGTAGGTCACGCGTCCGCCGGTGCCGAAGCTTCCGGACTCCATGCGCCCTTTATCCTCGACGATCACGCTGACGTTCAGGCGCACCAACGGCCGGATGTCGGCGACGTTGTAGCCATCCGGGCGCAGGATATGAATCGCCTGCCACGAACCGGACAGCGAGGCGCTGACTTGTTTGACGCGCGGGTCTTTCTTGCGCGCATAGGCGTCGATCTCGGCCAGCGTCGACACCTTGATGTCGAAAGGCACCATCGGCAGCGGGTTTTCATCCGTGTAAAGCTGCTGGTTGGTGCCGGACGGCGGATCGGCGAGCGTGCCGCCGCGTCCGGTGCGGACTGCGCGCACGGTCTCGCCAGCGCGCATGATGGCCTGCTCGGTCAAAGTCGTGGAGTGCGCGAAACCGGTGGTCTCGCCGGCAACGGCGCGCAAGCCGAACCCTTGCGAGGTATCGAACGAGGCATTCTTGATGCGGCCGTCGTCGAAGGTGAAGCTCTCCGACTGGCAATACTCCATATAGAGTTCGCCGTCGTCACATCCTTGGAGCGCGTTCGACACGATCCGGCTCACGGCATTCTTGTCCATGCCGGTCTTGT
This sequence comes from Rhodospirillaceae bacterium, assembly GCA_041905525.1. Lineage (GTDB taxonomy): Bacteria > Pseudomonadota > Alphaproteobacteria > Rhodospirillales > Rhodospirillaceae > SHVO01. The sequence goes on along the minus strand of JAYRKY010000007.1, from coordinate 189,187 downwards.
CGAAGAACAGCGTGTCGGTCGTCTTGAGATCGGCCATGGCTTACTCCGCGGGCTCGGCGTGAAGGGAAGATGGCGCGCGGGCAGGCGCAGCCTGAAGACGGCGTTGCGTATGCGCGAACCACACGGTCAGCGTGAAGAGAACGAGAGCGCCCGCTTGGTGTGCGAGCGCCAGGCCCAGCGGGACCTGCATGACGAGTGTTGAAATCCCCAAGGAGGCCTGGATCAGCACCATCACTATCAGCGCATTGAGAACACGCCGGGTAACGCCCGTGGCCGCTCGCCCGCGCCACCAGACGATGGCGACCAACACCACCAGCGAAATGGCCACGAGGCGATGGTTGAATTGCACCGTGGTCGCGTCTTCGAACGCGCTCAAGTACCAAGGGTCCATGGAATAGACGGCCTCTGGAATGACCTGCCCGTCCATCAACGGGAATGTATTATAGATAAGTCCCGCATTGATTCCCGCAACGAAAGCTCCCGCGCCCACCACGAAAAGGGCGAAGAAAGGAAGCACGGCCGCGATGCGCCGTGTCACCGGATCAAGTCTCGCGGGGGGCGGCGCGCCCTTTCCGAAGAGATCCAGCGCGACCCAGACGATCAATCCGTACACTGTGAATGCGAGGCAGAGGTGCGCCGCCAATCTGTACTGGCTGACGTCCGGGCGATCGACCAGGCCGCTCGCCACCATGAACCAGCCGAGCGCGCCTTGCGCGCCGCCAAGGACAAAGAGTCCGGCGAGTTTGTAGAACAGCGGACGGTCGACCGCGCCGCGCCAGATGAACCACAACATCGGTAGGGCGAAGACGATACCGATGATGCGGCCCCACAGCCGGTGCGTGAACTCGAACCAATAGATCGTCTTGAAATCATCCAGCGCCATGCCGGCGTTTTTCAGTTTGTATTCCGGCGAGGTCTGGTAGGCCGTGAACTCCTCCATCCACTGCGCGTCGTTGAGGGGAGGAACGACATGCAGGGGCTTCCACTCGACCATGGAAAGTCCCGACTCCGTCAGGCGCGTCGCCCCGCCGATCACGACCATGATGAAGATCATGGCGGCGCAAATGACCAGCCACCAGGCGATGGCGCGGGAGGAGGGCGGTTGGCGGCCCGTTGTATGTGTCGAGGCGAGCATTTGCGTAGCATTAGGGCATGACTTCCCGCCGAACAAGACCGGGCGGGGAAACAACGGTTACACAAGTCTTTGATTGGGGGGCTGCGCGCGTGTATGACGGCGGCATCACCACTGCCCGCGCTCCATGATCACGCCCCCGCCCACGCACTCGTCCGAGCCGCCGCCCGAGCTTTCGGTGGTTATTCCCGTGCGCGATGAGGCCGGTAACGTCGCCCGGCTGGCCTCGGAAATTCATGCGGCGCTCGAGGGCACGGTGGCTTACGAGATCATCTTCGTCGATGACGCCTCCACCGATGCAACCCCGTCCGAACTCGCTGCTCTGGTGAGCGCACGCGTGCGAGTGCTGACGCATCTGAAGTCCTGCGGCCAGAGCCAGGCGACGCTGTCCGGTGTCGAGGCGGCGCGTGGCGCTTGGATTGCCACCCTGGATGGCGACGGCCAAAACGATCCCGCCGATCTTCCGCGTCTCTGGGACGCCCGCGCGAGCGCGGGCCCTGCGGCGGAGCGTACACTGTTCATCGGCCGGCGCGGTCAGCGCCGCGACAATGTTCGCCGCCTGATTGCATCGCGCATCGCCAACGGAATCCGCGGGATCGTGCTGGGCGACGCGACACCGGATTCCGGATGCGGCATTAAGCTCCTGTCTCGTTCGCTTTTCATGGCCCTGCCGCGCTTCGATGCGCTCCATCGGTTTATGCCGGCACTGGTTATCCGCGCAGGTGGCCGGGTGATCTCGATCCCGGTTACCCACCGCATGCGGGTGCGCGGGGCATCGAAGTATACTATCTGGCGCCGCGGCTTGATCGGTGTCGTCGACATGCTGGGTGTGTTCTGGCTCATGCGCCGGAACCGGCAACCCACGCTGAAATCGTAAGAGGGTCTTATGAGCTGGTTCCTGGGTTGGTTCGCGACGATGAATATGATGAAGACCCTTGGCCTTGCGGGCCAGGTCATCTTCGGGTCGCGCTTCTTCGTGCAGTGGTTCGCCAGCGAGCGCCTGAAGCGCAGCGTTATCCCCCTGGCGTTTTGGCACCTCAGCCTCGTCGGCGGCCTGCTCACCCTGGTTTACGCCTTCTATATCCAGGAGCCTGTCTTCATCATCGCCCAGCTGGGGGGCGTGCTGATTTACAGCCGGAACCTCTATTTCATTTACCGTCAGCAGCGCGCTCCGGCCCTGATGGACCCCGACCGGGCCTAGTTGCGCGGCCAGATTCCCGCCTTATTTCACGGGGGCTCCCCTTGACTCGTCCGGAGCCGCTAGCTACCTAGCTGGCACTCGCCGGGCTTGAGTGCTAACGATCGCGATGGCCGGGGGAAAACGTTTTAACTATCAATAGGATATGGAGGGACTCATGAAGTTTCGGCCTCTGCACGATCGCGTTCTGGTCGAGCGCACGGAATCGGACACCAAGACCAAGGGCGGCATCATCATTCCGGACACCGCTCAGGAAAAGCCGATGGAAGGCAAAGTGATCTCGGTCGGTTCGGGCAACCGTGACGAAAGCGGCAAGCTGGTCCCGTTGGACGTCAAGAAGGGCGACCGCATCCTGTTCGGCAAGTGGTCGGGCACGGAAGTGAAGATCGACGGCAAAGAGCTGTTGATCATGAAGGAGTCCGACATCATGGGAATCATCGAGTAATCGGTTCCCCTCGAAGAACAAGAAAGGCACAAACTCATGGCAGCTAAAGACGTCAAATTCTCGGCGGACGCGCGCGATCGCATGCTGCGCGGCGTCGACATCCTCGCCAACGCGGTGAAGGTCACCCTCGGCCCCAAGGGCCGCAACGTCGTCATCGAAAAGTCCTTCGGCGCTCCGCGCATCACGAAGGACGGTGTGACGGTCGCCAAGGAAATCGAACTGAAAGACAAGTTCGAGAACATGGGCGCCCAGATGGTGAAGGAAGTTGCGTCCAAGACCAACGACCTTGCCGGCGACGGCACCACCACCGCCACCGTTCTCGCTCAGGCCATCGTCCGCGAAGGCGCCAAGAGCGTCGCGGCGGGCATGAACCCGATGGACCTCAAGCGCGGCATCGACAAGGCCGTTGAATCGGTCGTCGCTGACCTCGAGAAGATGTCCAAGAAGATCAAGACCACCGAAGAAATCGCTCAGGTCGGCACCATTTCCGCCAACGGCGAGCGCGAGATCGGCGACATCATTGCCAAGGCCATGGATAAGGTCGGCAAGGAAGGCGTGATCACGGTGGAAGAAGCCAAGGGCCTCGACACCGAACTCGACGTCGTCGAAGGCATGCAGTTCGACCGCGGCTATCTCTCGCCGTACTTCATCACCAATGCCGACAAGATGGTGGTGGAACTGCAGAACCCGTACATCCTCATCCACGAAAAGAAGCTCTCGGACCTGCAGCCGCTGCTGCCGATCCTGGAAGCCGTCGTGCAGTCGAGCCGTCCGCTGCTCATCATCGCCGAAGACATTGAAGGCCAGGCGCTTGCCACGCTCGTCGTGAACAAGCTGCGCGGCGGCCTCAAGGTCGCGGCCGTGAAGGCCCCGGGCTTCGGCGACCGCCGCAAGGCCATGCTGGAAGACATCGCCGTGCTCACCGCCGGCCAGGTCATCAGCGAAGATCTCGGCATCAAGCTTGAGACCGTCACGCTTCCGATGCTCGGTTCCGCCAAGCACGTCACCATCGACAAGGACAACACCACCATCGTCGACGGCGCCGGCAAGAAGAACGACATCAATGCCCGTTGCGAGCAGATCCGCCGTCAGATCGACGACACCACGTCGGACTACGACAAGGAAAAGCTGCAAGAACGTCTGGCGAAGATCGCGGGCGGCGTTGCGGTGATCAAGGTCGGCGGTGCGACCGAAATCGAAGTGAAGGAAAAGAAGGACCGCGTCGACGACGCCCTTCACGCCACCCGCGCTGCGGTGGAAGAAGGCATCGTGCCGGGCGGCGGCGTCGCTCTGCTCCGCGCCTCCAAGAACCTCGCGAAGGTTGAAGTCACCAATGACGACCAGAAGGTCGGCGTCGAGATCGTCCGCCGCGCTCTGGGCGTTCCCCTGCGTCAGATCGCCGAGAACGCCGGTGAAGACGGCGCCGTGATCGCTGGCAAAGTCTCGGAATCGAAGGACACGAACTTCGGTTTCGACGCCTCGACCGGCAAATATGTCGACATGGTGAAGTCCGGCATCGTCGACCCGACGAAGGTCGTGCGTGTGGCTCTGCAGGACGCGGCCTCGGTCTCTGGCCTGCTCATCACCACCGAAGCGATGGTCGCCGAAGTCCCGAAGAAGGACGAAGCTCCGGCGATGCCGCCGGGCGGCGGCATGGGCGGCATGGACTTCTAAGTCCAGCCACCGACGCGATAGACAGCGAAGGGCCGTGCCGAAAGGTACGGCCCTTTTGCTTTGGCGGTTATGCATAAATCAAAAAAGACCCGCCGCACGCGATACGCTATAAGCGCGTCATGACTTCCTTGGGGCCGTCCAAATCCTTTCTGAAAGTCCTGGGCCTGCTGGCGATTTTCACGCTGGCGCCCGCGACGATCTATTTTCTCTACACCCGCACCGGCGGACCGGAGTCCAAGAAAGAGATCGTCTTTCACAGAAACCTTCGCTTCGTGCTGATGGGCGGCGAGGATGTGCTCGACTTCGGACCGCTGACGGAATGGCCGTGGGAGAAAGTCTGCGCGTTGACGTCAGGCCTCACGGACAAGGAAGTCGACGAGATTCTGGGATTCGAGTATCTGGCGAAAGCCGAGATGCACTGGATGCCGCGGCCTGAGTATTGGACGCTTCTGTTTGTGGATGTCGAGCGCGAGGTGAATTGGGGCAAGGCCCGCCCCGTGACCGCCATCCGCATCTCCCGCAAGGACCTCGCGGAACTCCGGCTCCCGCTCGGCTCCAAGGGCACCTGCGTTCCGCGTCATTCCATTCAGGCGCGCCTCTCGCGCGCGCCCGCGCCCGTGGGCCAAAGTCCGGTGACCATCCGTTTCGCTTCGTCAGAGGAGGAATGATGTTCAATCACGTCGTTGTCGTCGGCGCAGGGGCGGTGGGCTGTTACTACGGCGGAATGCTGGCGCGCGCCGGGATCAAGGTGACGCTGATCGCGCGGCCGCAGCATGTTGAAGCTATCCAGCGCGACGGCCTGACCATGGATACCACCACTTTCAATGAGCGAGTCCAGGTCGCGGCATCGACCGAGATGTCCGCTGTCGCAGAGGGCGATCTGATTCTCCTCTGTGTGAAGACGCTCGATACGGTCACGGCTGCCAGGGACGCCAAGGCCCATATGAAACCGGGCGCCGTCATGGTGAGCATGCAGAACGGCGTCGACAACGCCGAGCGTATCAAGGACGAACTCGGCTTCGATGTGGTTTCCGCCGCGGTTTACGTCGCCGCCGCGATGCCCGCGCCCGGATACCTCAAGCATAACGGCCGCGGCGACCTCGTGATCGGCGGCAACGTTCCCGATGAAACGCTCGGCAAGATCGCCCGCACCTTCGAACATGGAAAAGTGCCCTGCAAGGTCAGCGCCTCCGTGGCGCAGGAGATGTGGACCAAGCTGGTGATGAATGCGACCTATAACGCCCTGTCAGCCCTGACCGGCTGCACCTACGGCGTACTTGTGAACGACCCAGGCGCACTCAATATCATGATGGTGCTGGCCGAAGAGTGTGTCGCGGTCGCGAAAGCCAAGAACATCCCGCTCGATCTTGCCGACATGCAGGAGCGGGTGCGGAAGTTGGGACCCGCGATGCCGGGCACTCTATCCTCGACGCAGCAGGACATCGCGCGGGGCAAGGCGACGGAAATTGATTCGTTGAACGGCTACGTCGCGGCACAGGGAAGCAGGTATGGCGTTGCCGTGCCGATGAACGCGGCCATGCACAGCCTCGTCAAGCTGCGGGAAGCGCGCAAGGCGGGCTAGAGGGACTCCAGGTCGCTGGAGCCGTCGCGGAGGACACCGAAGGCTTTTGAGTGCGAGCCCCGCACGGCGACGTCGAAGCCGTCGGCGGAAAGGCCGCGGCGAAGAATTTCGCGGATCGCGGACGCTCGGCTCGGCATGCGCTTTTCGAACCGAAAATTATCAAGCGCGGCGAGTTCTTCTTGTGACAGCATGACTTGAAGTCGGGAGAGACGCTTTTCGGTGGTCTTCCTTCTACCGCCGTTCTTCGTAGGCATTGTCTTAGAACGCCCTCACTTTCAAATTTTGCGTGCCACTTACTCAAGGTCAGTAACGGGACTTCTGCACTAAAAACGCGCAAAAGGCGTGCTTTGTTCCAGCGACGCACGTTACTCATACAACTTATTGATTTATAATATAAATTCGCGAAAACATGGGCTATTGTCCAGCGAATTGAGCGGCGGTGGCACGGGAGGGCCTCGCTTAGGCAAGCCACCGATTCAGCGGTGCGGGGTTTCATGAGTTCTACGCATTCCGTGACCCTGATCTGCCCGACTTGCGGACAGCGCGGACGCGCCTCTTGGGCTCATCCGGAAAATGGTCGCGCAGGACTGCGGCGACTGATCGATCTGACGGACGGCTTCGCAGGCGTAATGCGCCGTGGTGGGCGTGAGCCGGAAGTCGTGTGTGTGACGTGCGAAAAAGAGTACACGTCCGCAGCCGCGTCGTCCTCTGCCCTGGCCGAGCGCTGACGTCAAAGAAATTCGCGAACCATCGTCACGGCTTCGGCAAGTCCCACGCGTGCGACCGTCACGCCCGGCGGGAACGCCGTACAGAGGCGCGAGGGCATCATGGGGTCGAGAAGAACGAAGACGCCGCGATCAGTCTCGCGCCGGACGAGGCGGCCGAAGGCCTGCTTCAGGCGCAGCCGGGTGATGGCGTCGTCATAGCCCTTCTTGCCGTGCGCGGTGCGCCGTGCCTTATGCAGAATATCGGGCCGCGGCCACGGCACGCGATCGAACACCACGAGGCGCAACGAGCGCCCCGGCACGTCGACACCTTCGCGCACCGCATCCGTCCCCAGAAGACAGGCGTCTTCTTCGGCACGGAAGATATCCACCAGTGTCGAGGTATCCATGGCGTCGACATGCTGCGCATAGAGCGGAATTCCCGCCTCGTCGAGCGGGCCCGAGATATGGCTGTGGACCTCACGGAGACGGCTGATGGCCGTAAAGAGACCCAGTCCACCGCCGCCCGCGGCAAGGAACAGTTCGCGGTAGGCGGCCGCCACTTGTTTCAAGTCGTCCTTGCGCACATCGGTCACCACGATGACTCGCGTATTGTCGACATAGTTGAAGGGCGAAGGCAGCGATGCACGCGCCACCGGCGCCGACAGGTGCCATGCGCCGACGCGTTGCTCGGCGGCGGCCCAATCTGTCGCCTCGTCGGTCTCGCCGGTCAGCATCGTCGCCGATGTCACGACGATGCCGTGGGCGTGGTCGGCGAGCGCGCGGGCAAAGGGTAGCGTCGGATCGACCCAATGCCGGTTGAGTCCGACATCGATGTCGTGACCGTCGATCCGCTCGATATGGAACCAGTCCACGAACTCGGGCGGCGTGGCGTCCTTCAGCGACTTCACCATGCCGCGCCATGCGGTCACTTGCATGGCGCCCCGATGCTCCAGCGTGCGGATCACCGCTTCCAGTCGCTGGCGCATGGACGTTTCCAGGATGGAAGCATCTTTGTTCAGTTTCGCTGTGAAGCCGGAAATCAGCTTGCGGAGCGGGGCCTCCAGGCGCGCGAGCGCCGCCTCCAGTCCGTCCGCCGCCTCCGCGAGGCCGTTGATAAGCGGTACGGTCTCGGCCTCGAGCGAATAGGGGGACGCGTTGTCGCCGCGCGCCAGCACTTGCTCCCGGACCAGCGCGAGGAACTTCTCCGACGGCCCCTGGGGCGCGCCGTCCTTCACGCGGTTGCGCCAGCCCTGGCTCGGCAATGCGCGCGCCGCCTCGATGACATCTTCGACCGCGTGCGAAAGCCCGAAATCGTCGCCGCTGCCGCAAGCGATAAGGTCTTCGCAGCGTCGCTTGAGGCCGCGGGCGCGGCTGCGCTTTGCGTTGCCTTCTGCGCCCAGTAACCAACGCCGCAAATCGGCGGCCTCAAGACCGGTGAAGTGCGCGGAGAACGCTGAGTCGGCGGCTTCGAAGATATGGTGACCTTCATCGAAAACGTAGCGTGTCGGCCGTAGCGCATCGTCGATGCCGCCCAGGGCCGCTTGCGCCATGACCAAGGCGTGATTCGCGACGACGATGTCCGCATATCGCGCCCGCCGAACCGTGCGCTCGACGAAACATTTCTGATAATGATTGCAGGCGGCGTAAATGCACTCACCGCGTCTGTCGGCAAGGCCGATAACCTTTTCGCGCCCCAGCACCTCGGGCAGCCATCCGGGGAGGTCGCCCCCCACCATATCGCCGTTGCGTGTTGCACTGATCCACCGCGCCACGAGGCCGAGGGCGATCGCATCATAGGGCTGCGCGCCGAGCCGGTTGAGCGCTTCTTCGTAGCTGAGAAGGCAGAGATAGTTTTCGCGTCCCTTGCGGATGACGACGCGGCGCTTCTTCTCGTCGGCATCGGGATGGAGGCGGTCGAGCTCCTGATCCAATTGCCGCTGTAGGTTCCGGGTGAAGGTCGAAAGCCACACGGACCCTTGGTTCTGCTCTGACCAAACGCTGGCGGGCGCAACGTAGCCGAGGGTTTTGCCCGTGCCGGTTCCGGCTTCCGCGAGGACGAGAAGCGGTTGGTTGGATGCGCCGCGCGGCTGGAAGGCTTCAGTCACAAGGTGCGTATAACTTCGCTGGCTCGGGCGCGCCTCGGCGCCGTCGCCCAGCAATCGTTCGAGACGCGTCTCGGAGTCCGCTTTCGCAATCGGCTTCGATCCGGGAGGCGCCGGCGGCGCGCGCTCTTCCCATGCCGGCAGGTCGATCCATACGCGCAAGCCGGCGGCGGGACCAAATCCGCGGGCGGCATTTGGATCGCCGCCGAGGGCTGCGAGCACAGCGGGCCCCCACGGCCAGCCACCGCGCGCCATGGCTCCGGCGGCGGCGGCCAACGTCTTTGCCTCAAGGTCGCCGAGACTTTTGAGGTCGTCGAGAAGCCGCCGCACGACTCGCAGCAGCGCTTCAGGTTTATCTTCAAGGGAGGTGGGCGGCGTCAGGCCCAGCGCGGCGGTGAGACCGCCAATCGTCGGTAAACAAAACTGCGCCGGACGGACAAAGGCGTACAGTTCCAGCACATCATGGGCGGGAAATCGATCGGTCTTGAGGCGCGCGGCTGTTGCGGGCGCGTGGCAAAGGATCGGGCGCGCGGTTGCCATCAACTGCCCCGCCATCGCGGCCCGCTTGACCGAGATTTCACCGCTCGTGTCGAGAATCGCGGCGCTTGTCCATTCGGCCGCGACCACGGGCGCATCGGGCAGCAGGATGCGGCGGACAGGCAACGCGGCGACGGGGGGAGTGTTCATGGAAGGTTCGACCTGTACCGGCAGTTCGGCCCCGGTGCAAGCGCCCGGCTGCGAAGGAGCGCTTGGCCTTGAGAAATGCTCATTTCTAGGTACCCACGCGGCGCGAACCTCGCTTAAGGCGCGTCGAAAGTGGTGACCTCACCTCAAATTGCCGGTACTAAGGCGCCAGTTATTCACATGCCGTTTTGCACATCTGAAGCCGATAAATCACCCATGACCGACCTCGCCGCCCTCGCTCGCCATAGCAATGCCTGGCCCTTCGCCGAAGCCCGCGCCCTTTGGGACGAGCGGCTGAAGATGGCTGCCCCGGCGAAAGGCTATGTCCTTTTCGAAACGGGCTACGGGCCGTCCGGGCTGCCGCACATCGGCACGTTCGGCGAAGTCGTCCGCACGACCATGGTCCGCAAGGCGTTCGAGCTGCTGACGCCGAACGTGAAGACCAGGCTCTTTACGTTCTCCGACGATATGGATGGACTGCGCAAGGTTCCGGACAACGTGCCGAATCAGGACATGGTGCGCCAGCATCTGGGCAAGCCCGTCACCAGCGTGCCCGATCCTTTCGGCACTCACGATAGCTTCGGCGCGCACAACAACGCCCGCCTGCGCGCATTCCTCGATTCCTTCGGCTTCGAGTACGAGTTCAAGAGTTCCACCGCTGCGTACAAGTCGGGTGAGTTCGACAAGGCGCTGCTGCGTGTGCTCGAAAAGTACGACGAGGTGATCAACGTTATTCTGCCGACGCTCGGGCCCGAACGCCGCGCGACCTATTCGCCCTTCCTCCCGGTATCGCCGAAGACGGGCGTGGTGCTGCAGGTGCCCGTGGTGGAACGCGATCTCGCCAGCGGCACAATCGTCTACAAGGACGAAGACGGCTCGCACGTGCGTACGCCGGTCACCGGCGGGCATTGCAAGCTGCAATGGAAGTGCGACTGGGCAATGCGCTGGTACGCGCTCGAGGTCGATTATGAAATGTCCGGAAAGGACCTGATCGACTCCGTCAAGTTGTCGAGCCAGATCTGCCGCGTCCTCGGCGGTACGCCGCCGCTGAATCTGACCTACGAACTGTTCAACGATGAGCAGGGCCAGAAGATCTCGAAGTCCAAGGGCAACGGTCTCGCGGTCGAAGATTGGTTGAAGTACGCGCCGCATGAGAGCCTGTCGCTCTTCATGTATCAAAAGCCGAAGACGGCAAAGCGTCTGTTCTTCGACGTGATTCCCAAAGCGGTCGATGAATATCTCGACTTCCTCGAGAAGTTTTCGACCGAGGACGACAAGGCGAAGCTCGATAATCCGGCTTGGCATATCCACGGCGGACAACCGCCGAAGGATACGGTGCATGTCAGCTTCAGCATTCTCCTCAATCTCGCCAGCGTCGCGCACGCGGAGAATCCCGCCGTTCTGTGGCACTACATCTCGCGTTTCGTCCCGGACGCGACACCCGAGAGCGCGCCGCTTCTCGACCGCCTGATCAAACATGCGATCGTCTACTACGAAGACTTCGTGAAGCCGGCCAAGGTGTACCGCCCGATCGCGGATGCCGAACGCCAGGCGTTTGTCGACCTTCGCGAGGCGCTCGCGGGTTACAAAGAGTCACCGACGCCCGAAGGGCTTCAGACGGTCGTCTACGAGGTGGGAAAGCGCTACCCGGAGGCGTTCCCAGGCCTGCGGGATTGGTTCAAAGCCCTCTATCAAGTGCTATTGGGCCAGGAGCAGGGGCCACGGATGGGGTCGTTCATCGCATTATATGGCGTTGCGGAATCAATCCGGCTGCTCGACAAGGCGCTGGCCGGCGAGGATTTGGCAAATAAGGCGTAACAAACGCCTCGCGCGGCGGTTGATGCGAGCCACCTTTACGGCAATCCGGCAATCCCCGTAAGATACTGGGAATCAAGGTTTCTGGGGCAGGGAAGGCATTCTGTCCGATCGTCGGGCAGGGCTGGTCCTCAGGCTTTACGGGAGGAATTCCATGAAGAGCACTGTCGTGACTCGCGCGCGCCCGCGTGGCTTTTTTAGTCTCACTCTAAAATCGGCGTTGATGGTCTCGTCAGCCTTGATGGCTTCGACACTGCCGGCACTCGCCCAGCAGCCAGAGATCGAAGAGATTATCGTAACAGCGCAGTCGCGCGCCCAGAGCGTTCAGGATACGCCGATCTCGCTGACGGCCGTGACCGGCGACAAGCTCCAGGATATCGCCATCGCGAAAGCGGAAGAGCTGCAGCAGCTCGTTCCGAACTTCACGATGACCGAAACCGGCATCAGCACCAACATCTTCATCCGCGGTCTCGGGTCGGGGATCAACCAGGCGTTCGAACAGTCCGTCGGTTACTACGTCGACGGCATCGCCTATACCCGCGCCCAGCAGACCCGCATGCCGTTCCTCGATCTGCAGCGCGTCGAAGTGTTGCGCGGCCCGCAGACCATTCTGTTCGGTAAGAACTCGATCGCCGGGGCGCTCAATATCGTCACCGCCCAGCCGACTACGAGCTTCGAGGGCTACCTCACCGGCACCTACGAATTCGAGAACCAGGAATATATCGCCGAAGGCGCGGTCTCCGGCCCGATCACCGATACGGTGCGTGCCCGCGTGGCCGCACGCTGGCGCGACAGCGACGGGTACGTTCGCAACCTGACGCTCTCGCGCACCGAACCCAAGCGCGACGATGTCACGCTGCGCGGCATCCTCGAGGCCGACGTATCCGAAACCGTGGTCGCCAACTTCAAGGCGGAGTACAGCGATTTCGACGTGCTCGGACGCTCGATCGAGACCCTCAACGAGACGCCGGTCGCGGCCGGTCCGTTCACGGGCCGCACCTATTCGCAAATCCTCGTCGGCCTCGGCGCCGACCGCGGCGTTCTCGACAACACGCTGAACGGCAACCGCAGCTCCAACGGCGACTTCAGCAACAACAAGCAGCAGACCTATGTCGGCAATATCAAGGTCGACATCGGCGGCTACGAGCTGCGCTCAATCACCGGCTTCACCAAACTGAAGTACGACGAACTGTGCGATTGCGACTACACCGGCGCTAACGTGTTCCTGGCCGGATTGCAGGAAGACTACGACCAGTTCAGCCAGGAGTTCCGGCTGACGTCGCCGGTCAACGAAAGCTACGACTTCGTCGCCGGCGCGTACTATCAGTCTTCCGACCACGCCTACTCCGACAACATCGTCGTGCAGCAAACGTCGGTCCTGGTGCCGCTGGTCAATCAGCAGTCTCCGGGCGCCGGTAGCGCGCTGGCGGGAACCCAGGCGGCACGGTCGGCGTCGGTCGATTCAAGCCTGATTTCGGCGTTCGCGCAGGTCAACATCCGCCCGATCGACAAGTGGGAACTGCAGCTTGGCGCCCGCGTCAGCTCGGAAAAGAAAGAAGGCACGCGCACGCTGTCGATCCTGCGTGAGAACGGCGATCCGCTCCCGGCCGCCCAGGCCATCGCGGCAGCAGTCTACGCGCAGGTGTTCCGCGTCAGCTCGACCAACCTGTCGGCCCTTGGCCCCACAGGCGCTTTCCTGATCAGCCAGCTCGGCGCTCTGCCGGTGTCCGGTGACCGTAAGGAAACCCGTTTCTCGCCCGACGTGAAGCTGCTGTTCACGCCGAACGAAGACCTTATGCTGTACGCGAGCTATGCGCGCGGCGCCAAAAGCGGCGGCTTCGACTTCCGCGCGAACAATCGCAACTTCTACCCGACGATGAACGATTCGTTCGAGTTCGAGGACGAAAGCGCGAATAGCTTCGAAGTTGGCACGAAGGCCTCCTTCGGTCCCGCAACCCTGAACGTCGCGGCCTACTACACCGAGTTCAAGGATCTGCAGATTTCGATCTTTGACGGCATCCTGGGCTTCAACGTGGGGAATGCCGCGTCGGCGCGCTCTCAAGGCATCGAGGCGGACGGCCGCGTGCGGATGAACGAGTACATCTCGCTCACCGGCTCGCTCGCGCTCACTGACTTCAAGTTCAAGGACTTCAAGAACGGCCAGTGCTATTTCGGCCAGACCCCCAACGTCGACCTGAACGGCGACGGTCGTGCGGAGCTTTGCAACTACACCGGCCAGACCAATCAGCTGGTCTCCGATGTGCAAGGCACCGTCGGTCTTGCGGGCAACTACCCGATCCTCTCCGGGTACCGCCTCGACGGCGCGGTCGATGTGTTTTTCACCTCGAAGTACCACGCGTCGAACACCTTCGATCCGGCGCTCATCCAGAAGGGATATGCGACCCTGGGCCTGCGCGTTGGCGTCGGACCTGACTCGGGTCTGTGGCAGGTGGCGTTCGTCGGCCGCAACCTCACTAACAAGCACTACATCCAGTTCGGCGGCGATACGCCGCTGGCGGGCTCAACCTTCGGCGCGAACTCCGACTACGCGTTCGCCGATAAAGGCCGCACCCTCGCCATCCAGGCGCGGGTCAACTTCTAGTCCCGCGGCGTGAAGCTCCGTCTTCTCGCCTGTGCCATGCTGGTCGGCTCCGTCGCATCCGCGGCGGAGCCGAAGCCGCTTTCAGGGCCCGTTCACGTCGATCCGAAGAAGCCGGTCGATATATGCGGTTTGCACGCAGCGTCCCTGACGCAAGTCGCAAGCGCGCTCGTGGAACGGGGCGGGGTACGCGAAGCGGCCGGCGACGAAAAATTTCTGGCCTACGAGCAACTCGACTTCACGCATATCTGGACCTTCACGCGCCTGGGTCACGAGGCTTACCCGGCCGTGATTTGCCGGGAGCTGAAGGAGGGCGAGAAGGGACTCGAGGTGAAGATGGAGTTCGTGTGCGGCGGACCACGCGACGCGTGCACCAAGCTCTATACCGATTTCCAGGTCCTGAACGGCCAGATGAAGGCCGATGCGAAAAAGCCCTAGCGCTTTCAGCACTCTAGCCCATTGAACCGACGCGATTTTTCGCCGTGACGGCTTCGCCCGGATAAAGGGAGGGCCTCCCTTTTGCACGCTGGACTATAGTTTAGAATCATTCTAGATTAATTCTAATGTGCGTTGAGCTCTTCTCGGCGCCGACAACCGCATAGTCCAAGGGAGATCCAAGATGTCTGATGAACCCCGTTGTCCGTTCGGCCATGGCGCCTCGGTGGCAAGCCGCCGCGATGTGCTGACCGCAACAAGCGTGATCGCAGTGGCCGCGGCCGCGCCGACGGCCGCCGTAGCCGCCGCGGCCACGTCGGCGACGGCTCCGGTCGGTGGCGGCAAATTACCGTCGGGCGCCGTTACCCAGGGCCGTCATGAGTGGTGGCCCAAGGCCCTAAAGCTAAACATCCTTCACCAGCATGCTCCGTCCTCCAACCCGATGGACGCGGGGTTCAATTACGTCGCGGCGTTCAAGAAGCTGGACTACGCGGCGCTCAAGAAAGACCTGCGCGACCTGATGACGACGTCGCAGGAGTGGTGGCCCGCCGACTGGGGTCATTACGGCGGTCTGTTCATCCGCATGGCCTGGCACAGCGCCGGCACCTATCGCATGGGCGACGGCCGCGGCGGCGGCGGCACCGGATCTCAGCGCTTCGCGCCGCTGAACAGCTGGCCCGACAATGGCAATCTCGACAAGGCGCGCCGTCTGCTGTGGCCCATTAAGCAGAAGTACGGCAACCAGATCTCCTGGGCGGACCTGATGATCCTGGCCGGGAACGTTGCGCTCGAATCGATGGGCTTTAAGACCTTCGGCTTCGGCGGCGGCCGCAAAGATATCTGGCAGCCCGAAGAAGATATTTATTGGGGCTCCGAGACCGAGTGGCTGGGGAACAAGCGCTACAGCGGCGACCGTCAGCTGGAGCAGCCCCTGGCCGCCGTCCAGATGGGGCTGATCTATGTGAATCCGGAAGGGCCTGATGGTAAGCCCGATCCGGTCGCGTCGGGCCGCGACGTGCGCGAAACCTTCGGACGCATGGGCATGAACGACGAAGAGACCGTCGCGCTGGTCGCGGGCGGCCATACCTTCGGCAAGGCGCACGGCGCCGGCAACCCGAAGCTCGTCGGCCCAGATCCGGAGGCCGCGCCGCTCGAAGCGCAGGGACTGGGGTGGATCAACAGCTTCGGAACCGGCAAAGGCATCCATACGACGACCAGCGGCATCGAGGGCGCGTGGAAGCCGAACCCGACGAAGTGGGACAACGGTTACTTCGACATGCTTTTCACTTACGAGTGGGAACTGACCCGTAGCCCGGCGGGGGCCCATCAGTGGGTGGCCAAGAATGTGCGCCCCGAGCATCTGATCCCCGACGCACATGATCCGTCCAAGAAGTATCCCCCGATGATGACGACGGCGGACCTCTCGTTGCGCTTCGATCCGATCTACGAAAAGATCTCGCGACGCTTCCACAAAGATCCGGCGGCGTTCGCCGATGCGTTCGCGCGTGCTTGGTTCAAGCTGACTCACCGCGACATGGGTCCGAAGGCGCGCTATCTCGGTCCCGAAGTGCCGAAGGAAGACTTGGTATGGCAGGATCCGCTGCCTGCGCTCGACCATCCCCTGATCGACGCAAAGGATGTCGCGGCCCTGAAAACCAAGATTCTGGCGAGCGGCCTTTCTGTCAGCGCCCTCGTGTCGACGGCCTGGGCCTCGGCGTCTTCGTTCCGCGGATCGGACAAGCGCGGCGGCGCCAACGGCGCGCGCGTTCGCTTGGCGCCGCAGAAAGACTGGGAAGCCAATCAGCCCGCGCAGCTCGCTGCGAGCTTGGCGAAGCTGGAGGCCATCCAGGCCGAGTTCAACAAGTCGGCGACGGGGGGCAAGAAGGTCTCGCTTGCGGACCTGATCGTCCTCGGCGGCTGCGCGGCGGTGGAACAGGCTGCCAAGGCGGCAGGATACAATGTGAGCGTCCCGTTCACGCCGGGGCGCACCGATGCCACCCAGCAACAGACGGATGTCGAAGCTTTCAAAGTGATGGAGCCGCAGTCGGATGGATTCCGAAACTACCAGGCCAAGACCTTCGTCGTGCCGGCCGAGGAGCTCCTGATCGAC
This sequence comes from Rhodospirillaceae bacterium, assembly GCA_041905525.1. GTDB lineage: Bacteria > Pseudomonadota > Alphaproteobacteria > Rhodospirillales > Rhodospirillaceae > SHVO01. Next base: position 172,704 of record JAYRKY010000007.1, on the reverse strand, counting down.
AAGGCCCAGCTCCTCACGCTCAGCGCTCCCGAAATGACTGTGCTGGTCGGCGGACTGCGTGTGCTCGGCGCCAATACGGCGGGTGCGAAGCATGGTGTATTCACGTCGCGTCCGGGTCAGCTGACGAACGACTTCTTCGTCAACCTGCTCGACATCGGGACCGTATGGCGTCCGGTGAACGACAGCGCGGAAATTTTCGAAGGCCGCGATCGTAAAACCGGGGCTCCGAAATGGACCGCCACCCGCGTCGATCTGGTGTTTGGATCCAACTCGCAGCTCCGCGCGCTGTGCGAGGTGTACGCGCAGAGCGACGCCAAAGAGAAGTTCGTCCGCGACTTCATCGCCGCCTGGAACAAGGTGATGATGCTGGACCGCTTCGACTTGGTGGAAGCGTAAAGAAAATTGGGCTCCGGTTCCCCAAACCGGAGCCCAACTTTGCTGTCGCATCCAACCCGTCGTCGGATGCGACAGCCCCCTTTGGCTATCTCAGATAGATCGTCGCGGCATGTTCGATTTCCTCACCGGCGAAGTAGCGGGAGACCGGCAGCCTTGCCGCTTCGGTAAGCGCGAGTGTCAACGCACGGCCCGTTTCGCGGGATAAGAACCGGCCCGCTGCGCGGGCGATTTCTTCCTGGACGAACTTGGCGACTGTTTCCTGTGTCCGGGTATCGAAAAGCACGAGCATCGCTGCATCCACCTCTTCGTTGTGTGGATGCAGTTATGCGCGAAAGGGCCTCACGTGAAAATCCGGAGCACTGCGTATATCCGGATACGCGAAGAGGGAGGGCCCTCCGCCCGTGCTGCTATCTTGAGTTGCGGCCCGGCAGCGTCTTCATGATCGGCGAGGGCGGCGGCGGCATTTCGGCGTGATCGACCAACTCGATCTTGAAGAAGATGTCCTTGCCCGCGAGCGGATGGCCGACGGCGCCGTAGGCCATCTGCGAGGGCACATAAACTAGCCATTCGTCACCCGGCTTCATCATCATCACTGCCGACACGAAGCCGGGAATCAGCGCGCGTAAGGGGTAGATGGTCGCGTTATCCGCTTCCTTGCCATACGAGGTGTCGAAAATCTCGCCATCGAGATAGCTCCCTTCGTAGCGAACCATGATGGCGCTGGAGCGCGAGGGATGCGCCCCGTTTGCCGGGCCGGTTTTCAGAATTTTGTACGAGCTGGCCGGGATGGCGAGGGCAGGGGCTTTGGCGGCCGGCTTGCCTGAGGCTTCGAAGAGTTCCTTGTTGGCGGCGGCGCGCGCCGCCTTGCCGGCGTCCTGCGCCGCGGCGGGAAGCGCCAGAGCCAAGGCGATAAAAAGCGTGCAGAAGCGGATCATTAGGCGCATCTCTAAGTCTCCCCTTAGTATTAAGCTTTCAACACGAGATCCAAATCCAAGACTTCCTTCGCGATGGGACTTTCGGGCTTCGGACCCGTATACCCCATAAGGGCGCGCACCTCTTCCATCGGTGCGCGGCCGGTTTTGCTCAGGAATGCCGCCTTGACGACCGCGATTGCCGGCATGTCCTTCGCCGTCTCGAACTTATGCAACAGGTAAACATATTTATCGTCCCACGTCAGAATGCTGGTGGAGACGGTGAACTTCTCGAAAAGCCAGATCGGCCGGCGGAACTTGAACGTGGACGATCCCAGCACCGGAAAATACCCCGCCCTGCGCAGGCGTCCGTAGGCCCCGTTACGAATCATGAAGCTGACGCGTGACAGGTCGCCAAAACTCGAATAGCGCGAGTTTGTCATGTGCATGAAGATGTCGAGGTCCGTCGGAAGACAACGGAAGGTAAGCTTATGCTCGCCCATGACATCGGCCCGCGCGCCGAAGCGCGCGGTGATGAACATCCAAATCATCCGCCAGATCAGATTCATGACGGATGCCCGTGGAGGTGCGGGTTACGCGGCCACCGCGGCGCTGAACAACTCGTCCTCAAGGTCCATGATCGTCTCGCCGCCCGCCAGGATGCTTGAAAGCAGAGCGCCCGTTTGCGGGAGCAGCTTGGTCATGTAGAACCGGGCCGTCTTGATCTTGCCCTTATAGAACCCTGTCGGATCGTCGCCCTCCTTGCTGAAGGCGAGTTTGGCCATCTTCGCCCACATGAAGCCGACTGATACATAGCTCAGCAGTTTCAAAAGATCGGTCGAGGCCGCGCCCGCTTCGTTGGGATTGCTCATGGCTTTTTGAGCCACTGCGCCCACGGCCTGCTGCAGGCGGCCGAAGGATTTAGCGAGATTCATCACGATCTCTTCCATCTTCGGATCGGACGCATTCTCTTCGATGAAGGCCTGCACAGGATGGAAGAAGGCGCGCATGTAACGGCCATAGTGAGCGGTCATCTTGCGCCCGACCAGATCCAGCGCCTGGATTCCGTTGGTGCCTTCGTAGATTTGCGTGATGCGCGCATCGCGCACATACTGTTCCATCCCATGTTCGCGGATGTACCCGTGACCGCCGAAGATCTGCACGCCGATATTGGCGTTGTCGAAGCCGATGTCGGTGCCGAACGCCTTCACGACGGGAGTGAGGAACTGGATGAGGTCGTCGTGCCGCGTCCGCTCTTCCTCGGTCGCAGACTTCTCCGCCAAGTCCTGGCTCGTGGCCACCCACATCACCAACGCCCGCATGCCTTCGGTGAGCGCCTTCATGGTGAGAAGGTTTTTGCGCACGTCGGGGTGGACCATCAACGGATCCGCCGGCTTCTCGGGGAATTTCGCGCCTTTCAGGGCGCGGCCCTGGAGCCGTTCGCGCGCATAAAGTAAGCCGCCCTGGTAGGCCGCTTCCGAAAGGCCGAGGCCCTGGACGCCGACGCCGAGACGGGCGGTGTTCATCATGGCGAACATGGCGCGCATGCCTTTATGCTTTTCGCCGACAAGCCACGCTTTCGCGTTGTCGAAATTGATCACGCAGGTGGCCGAGGCCTTGATGCCCATCTTGTGCTCGATCGAGCCGCAGAACGCGCCGTTGCGCGGTCCCACGCTGCCGTCTTCCTTGGGCAGGAATTTGGGGCAGATGAACAGGCTGATTCCCTTGATACCCGGCGGCGCGTCAGGGAGGCGGGCCAGAACGAGATGCACGATATTCTGGGTCAGGTCGTGCTCGCCGGCCGAGATGAAGATTTTCGTGCCAGTGAGATGATAGCTCCCGTCGGGCTGGGGATCGGCCTTGGTGCGCACAAGCCCAAGGTCCGTGCCGCACTGCGGCTCGGTCAGGCACATCGTGCCGCTCCAGGTGCCTTCGGCGAATTTCGGAAGATAGAGCTGCTTCTGCGCCTCGGTGCCGTAAAGCTTGAGGGCGTTGTAAGCGCCGTGCGTGAGGCCGGGATACATACCGAACGACATGTTGGCCGAGCAGATCATCTCCTCAACCAGCATATTGATCGCCTTCGGGGCGCCCTGGCCGCCGTATTCCTGATCGGCGCCGAGACCCGTCCAGCCGCCTGCGGTGAACTGGTCGTAGGCTTCCTTGAAACCCTTCGGGGTGCGGACCACTCCGTTCTCGAAGGTGCAGCCTTCCTCATCCCCGGAGCGGTTGATGGGGAAAAGAACCTCCTGCGAAATCTTCGCGGCTTCTTCCAACACCGCGTCCACCACGTCCGGCGAGAAGTCGCCATATCCAGGCAGTTTTTGGAGGTCGTCGCCGTTAAAGAGTTCGCGGTACACGAACTTCATGTCGCGTAAGGGGGCGGTGTAGACGGCCATGGTCTATCTCCTCACTTCCGTTCCAGGACGATATCGTTGGTGATCTGCCAAACTCGGTTCGTATCTCGGGTGGCGGTGCGGATCAAAAAGCGGTCCGGCTCCTTGGCTTGGCCTTCGAGATGTTCTTTCTTGATCATGGGGTCGCCTTCGAACCAAACCTCGAAGACGCGCGGCTGAAAACCATCTGCTTGCACGACAAAGTGGACGTGCGCGGGCAAGGTGAGACCGGGATAAGCCGCAGGTCTCACGCCGCCGTAAACATAGCGGCCAACCGAATCAGTACGCATGTAGGCGTGTAGCCGGGGATCATCGCCGCCAAAACCTGGACGCGGTTCGGTGTTGTTGTAACGTCCGTCCGCGTCGGTGTGATAGATGTACACCGATGCGTTGGGGATGGGCTTTTTCTCGGCATCCATCACCACGCCGCGCACGACCATGCGGTCGCCTTTCTCTGTCTTGGGCGTATTCGAGATGAAAAACGACGACCCCTCGGGCGCCTTATACTTATCGAAGAAAGTGGCATCCTCGCCGGGCCGCACTGTTGCATGCGCAGGTGCCGCCGCGAGAACCATCGCAGCGCCGAGGTAAGCAAAAAAGTTACGTCGTGTCTTCATCAACTCTACGATCTACAGGCTCAGTTGCGTAACGGTTTGCCGGTGTCGAGCATGTGCTCCATGCGCGCCAGGGTCTTGGGGTTCTTCGCCAGTTCCAGGAAAGCGTTCCGCTCCAGCTTGAGCAGGTCCTTCTCGGTCAGCTCGTCCTTGAAGTCGGTCTTGCCGCCAGTCAACACGCTGGCCAAAGCCAGCGACACCGTCTCATCGTGCGGCGTGACCTTGCCTTGGAGCATCAGCCCCTGCAATGCGACCTTCAGTGCCGCGATCCCGCCCGCGCCCGGAAGCGAGATGGTCTCTTCCTTCGGCGGGGCATAGTTCTCGGCGAGCTTCAGCACCTTGGCTTTCGCATCCGCCAGCAGGCGGTCGCGGTTCATGGTGATGCCGTCGTCCTTGCGCAGGATGCCCATCTCCTTGGCTTCGAAGGCCGACTTCGCCACCTGGGCGGTGCCGATCATCTCGAACGCCTTCGCCACCGCCGGAATCGGTCCCTTGGGCAGCTTCGGATCCTTCTTGAAGCGCAGCAGCATCTCCTTGCAGCCGCCCCAAGCGGGAATGACGCCGACACCGACCTCGACCAGACCGGTGTAGGTTTCGGCATGAGCCTGGATGGCCGCGCTATGCAGCAGAATTTCACATCCGCCGCCCAGCGCCATACCCAAGGGCGCGGCGACCACGGGGAACGGCGCCTGCTTGAGTTGCATGTAGGTCTTCTGGCCGTCCTCGATCTGCGTTTCGATCTCGCTGTAGATCGCGATGTTGGCTGCGAAGAGCATGAGGCCGATATTGGCGCCGACGGAGAAGTTCGGGCCCTCGTTGTGGATCACGAGCCCTTTCCACGATTTGTCATTCTTGAAGAGCTTCAGGACGTCCTTGTAGCCCTGCATCGTCATCGGATCGAGACTGTTGGCGCGCGAGGTGAATTCGAAACAGGCAACGCCGTCGCCGAGATCCCACACCTTCGCGGATGGGTTCTTGATGATCGGTGTCGCGCCGCGCTTGACGTCTGACAGGCGCAAGACGCCCGGCGCCCTGACGACATCTTTATATTCGCCGCTGACGGTGAGGTACTTGAGCGCCTTGCCTTCGGTTTTGTAGAAGCCGCCCTTTTCCGCAGCGAGTTTCAGGAGCGGGGGCACGTCCATTTTCTCCGCGGCAAGTTTGTCCGCGAACCACTTGGCGCCGAGTTGATCGATAAGTTCGAACGGCCCGTTCTTCCAGCCATAGCCGTCCTTCATCGCCTCGTCGACGTCAACGATGGTGTCGGCGATTTCAGGCACAAGCGCCGCCGTATAGGTCAGGCCCTTGCTGGCGAGCTTCCAGGCGTAAGCGCCGCCTTTATCGGAATGCTCGACCACGCCCTTGAGGCCACCCTTCTTGCCGGCATCGACGCTCTCGAGGCTGGATTTCACGCTGGGCGCGTACTCGCCGGTCTTGAGGTTGATGCTTTCCTTGATCTTGTTGGCGCCGTCCTTGCGCAGGCGATAGAAGCCGCTCGGCCCCTTACGTCCGATCCATCCGTTTTTCAGCATCGTCGTGACGACCGGCACTTCCCCGGAAATCGCCACATAAGGGTCGGTCTTGGGCAGGAGCGACAGCATGGATTTCGTCAGGTGCGGCATCAGATCGATGCCGATCAGATCGAGCAGGCCGAACACGCCCGTTTTCGGAATTCCGAAGGGCCGTGAGCCGACCGCGTCCGCTTCATCGATCGTCAGGCCCAGGTTCAAGGCCTCCACCACGGCGTTCTGCATCCAGTAGATGCCGATGCGGTTGCCGATGAAGCCGGGCGTGTCTTTCGCGACGACCACGCCTTTGCCGAGGCGGATATCGCAGAAATCGCGCACCATCTTGAGCGCGTCGGCGCGGGTTTTGGGGCCGCCCACGATCTCCAGCAGCCGCATGTAGCGCGGCGGATTGAAGAAGTGCGTGATCATGAAGTCCGACACCATGCCCTCGGGCATGCCGGCGGTGAGTTCCTTGAGTGGGATGGTGGAGGTGTTGGACGACACCACCGAGCCCTTCTTCCGGTGCTTCTCTACTTTCTTGTAGAGGTCCTGTTTGATGTCGAGGCGCTCGATCACAGCCTCCACGATCCAGTCGCACTCCGCCAGAAGATCGAGATTGTCTTCCAGGTTGCCGGTCGTGATGAGGCCCGCATTGCGCTTGGACATGAACGGCGCCGGATCTGCCTTTTGCAGCTTCGCCACGGCGCCTTCGGCGATCGCATTGCGATTGGCGCCATCCTTCGGAACGATGTCGAGGAGCACCACAGGCACTCCGGCATTGGTGATGTGCGCGGCGATGCCCGCTCCCATCACGCCCGCGCCGATAACGGCGGCTTTTTTGATCTCAGCCATGGGCCGATCTCCGTTAAAGGGCTTCGAGAACGGTCGCGATGCCTTGCCCGCCGCCGATGCACATGCTGGCGAGGGCGTACTTCTTCTTTTCACGTTGCAGGAGCGCAGCGGCCTTGCCGGTGATGCGTCCGCCGGAGGCACCGAGTGGGTGCCCCATCGCGAGCGCGCCGCCGTCGATATTGGTTTTCGCCGGATCGAGCCCCAGTTCCTGCATCACGGACATCGCCTGCGCTGCGAAGGCTTCATTCAGTTCGATGATATCGATCTGGTTCAGCTTGAGGCCGGCGCGCAGCAGGGCCTTCTGCACGGCGGGCACCGGGCCGATGCCCATGATCTCCGGCGCGCAGCCCGCGACCGCGATCGATTTGATGCGGGCGAGAGGCTTCAAGTTGTTCTTCGCGGCGTATTGCTCGCTGCACACCAGGACCGCTGAAGCACCGTCTGTGAGCGGGGAAGATGTGCCCGCTGTGACCGAGCCGGTTTCCTTGAAGGCTGGCTTCAGGCCCGCGAGAGCTTCCAGATTGGTGTCCGGGCGAATGCAGCCGTCCGTGTCCACCATTCCGCCTTCGCCCTTCACCGGGACGATCTCGTCCTTAAACTTGCCGGCGGCCTGCGCTTTGGAGGCGCGCTGATGACTTTCCACAGCGAAGGCTTCCTGCTTCGCCCGCGGGATCTGATATTTCTGGGCAAGGTTTTCGGCGGTTTCGCCCATGCCGATATAAGCCGCGTGTCCGGCATCGACGAGGATCGGGTTGGGCATGAAATTGTAACCGCCCATGGGCACGCGGCTCATGCTCTCGACGCCCGCGGCGATGAAAGCGTCACCGGCGCCCATCATGATTGAACCCGCTGCCTGATGAATGGTCTGCATCGACGATCCGCAGAAACGGTTCACGGTATCGCCCGCGGCGCTGTTGGGAAGGCCGGCAAGGAATGCGACAAGCCGGCCCATGTTCATGCCTTGCTCGCCCTCGGGGAAGGCGCAGCCCAAGGCAACGTCTTCGATGTCGTCGGGGTTCACCTTGGTGCGTTCGACCAGGGCCTTGATGACGGCGGCCGCCAGATCGTCGGGGCGCGTCTTCTTCAGCGCGCCCTTGTTTGCGAGCGTGAACGGCGAGCGGGCGTAACCGCAGATGACGACGTTGGTCATGGCTTTGTTCCCTTTGCCTGTGTCGTTGTGTGAACAGGTTCAGCCGCCCGACTTGGCGGCCTCTTCCTGTTTCAATTCCTTCTTCGAAAGTTTGCCGATGAGCGTCTTCGGCAGGACATCTCTGAATTCATATTGAGCGGGCTGTTCGATCTTCGAGAGCTTGTCCTTCAAGAACTCCCGGATATCGGCTTCCGTCAGCGTCATGCCTGCGCGCACTTTGATAAAAGCCTTCGGCGCCTGCCCGCGATAAGGATCGTCGACGCCGATCACAATCACTTCCTCGACCGCGGGGTGCAAGTGAACCGCTTCTTCGACCATGCGCGGATAGATTTTGTATCCGGATGCGTTGATCATGTCCTTGATGCGATCGACGATGAAAACGTACCCGTCATCGTCCATGTAACCGACGTCGCCGGTATGGAAGGCGCCGTTCTTCATCACCTCGGCGGTGTCTTCGGGGCGATTCCAATAGCCCTTCATGACTTGCGGCCCGCGCACGCAGATCTCGCCCTTTTCACCGACGCCCAAAACGCGGTCGTCATCCAGCGCGCGAATTTCGATGATCGTGCCCGGCATCGGAAGGCCCACCGAGCCCGACTTGTTCACCCCTTGGGTCGGATTGGTGCAGACGACCGGCGAGGTTTCCGAGAGGCCGTAGCCTTCGACCACCACGCAGCCGCTGGTCTCCTCGAATTCGTGTTTTACCTCGATCGGCAACGGCGCGCCGCCGGAGATGCACACTTTCAGCGAGGTGAGATCGTAATTCTTGCTGAGGGGCGATGTGTTGATGGCCGTGAAGATGGTCGGCACGGCCGGGAAAACCGTGGGCTTCTTCTTGCTGATCTGCTTCAGCGCATCCTTGAGCTCGAAGCGCGGCATCATGATGATTTCCGCGCCGAGGTCCATCGCGCACAGTAGCGCGACGGTCATGGCGAACACGTGGAAGAACGGCAGCGCCGCGAGGAATTTCTCGTGGCCGTAGACCGGACTGCCATGCCAGCACGACACCATGCGGACGTTGGCGGATATGTTGGCGTGGGTCAGCATGGCGCCTTTAGGAAGGCCGGTCGTGCCGCCGGTATATTGAAGCACGGCGACATCTTCCTTCGGATCGATCGCCACCGCGTCCGGCTTGCCGTCGTTGTCGACCAGGTCTTCCCACCAGATTTGCCGGTCGTCCTCTTCGACGTTCGCAACGGTCGAGCGCCGGAAAAGATTGAACAGAACGGCTGTGCCGAGCGGTAGCGCCTCCGTCATGGAGCACACCACCAGCTTGCGCATGTGCGTGTTGTTGAGAAGAGTGCGCGCCTTCGGGTACATCGCGGTCAAATCCATCGTGACCACGATCTCCGCGCCGGAATCCTTCACCATGGCCTCGAGTTCGCGCACCGCGTAAAGCGGGTTCATGTTCACGACGATGCCGCCGGCCATCAGCACGCCGAAATAGGCCGCGATATAGTACGGCGTGTTCGGAAGAAGCAGGCCGACGCGCGTGCCCTTGGTCACGCCAAGCTTCTGGAACCCCTTGGCCGCGCGCGCCGCCATTTCCGCCGTCTCGGCATAGGTCCAATGCTTGCCGAAGAAGTCCATCGCCGGGCGGTTGGCGTACTTCGCCGTCGCGTCATGGAGAATATTGAACACCGGAACCGCCGGCAGCGGCATGTTCCACGGGGCGTATGCGGGATAGTTCCGCAGCCACGGATAGGTCGGAGAGCGCGATGATCCGTCTGGGTTCATACGGGCTGCCGGGGCCTATTTGTCGAGAAGGCTGGAGAGTTTCAGGGCGATGCCTTTCGAGCCGAAGACCTTCAGCTTGCCCAACGTGAATGCCACCATCGGATTGAGATCGCCGTTCACAAGCTTAACGAGATTTTCGCTGGAGAGCACAAGCGTGGTCTCCGCGTCGTCGGTGTCCGGGTTCGGAGTGATCTTGACCTCTCCGCCGGTCGCATCGAGCAAGATTTTGCCGTCGTCCCCGAGGTCGAACAAAACAGAGTGATTCAACTCTTTGAGCTTATCGGCTTGGGCCGACATCTCGCCGACCAGATCTTCCAGGCCCATGGTACCTCCCAGCCCTTTTCACTCCATTGTCCTTTACTCCCGGCCCGCCGGGAACCCCAATTTCCGGTTTATCTTTTTCCATCAAGACATTCTGCCGGGTTTTGGGGTCGCTCAAGGCTACATAATATCGGTTCGCAAAAGGGGTAGGGCTACTGGCCAGAAGGATAGGAAAGTTCAAATTTATCATGGCTTTATTTGACCAATGCAACCGTTAGGGATAGCTTGCCCGAAAGAGGGCCTCTATGATTGACGACGCTAGAGTTGAGCGGTCCTCGGACCGTGGCCTTCGGCTAGGACCGGGATGGAATGTCTGACGTAGCGTCCACACCAGCAGGACAAGACGGGGCAGGCCGGGTGCGGGTGAAAGACCTGCGCGCGCTGGTTCAGGATATGGGGCAATGGCGTCATGCCCCCGAGGCGGGAGTAAATCTCGTAATAGTAAGCGTCGCCGCCGCGCTTCCCGAAACCAAAAGGACCCCGGCCCTGGTCGCCCAGATCGGCGAGGGTATGGCGGCGATCGGCGGTCGACGACACGGTCATACCTACCAGGTGTCGTCCTGCGACTTCGGCATCCTCGCGAAAGTCACCGAGACGGCCCTTGTCGGCCTCGTGCGCGACCTCAAGGTCGAGATGTTGCGCACCATTGAGCGGAACTTCCCCGGTAGCTTCGGCAGCATCGATCAAAGCCGCCTGGTGCTCTCCTACGACCTCGTCAACAACTACCGCTCCGCGGCCGACCGGGTCGCGAAGTACGCCGAAGTCGCCCAGCGTAACGCCGGCGAGCCGGAAGAAGGCAACAAGCAGCTTCGTCCGCTCACCACGAACGACATCAAGAACGTGATGAAGGCGTACGAGAAGTTCGGCACCGACAAGTTCATCAAGGCGTTCGTGCGCGACCAGGATATCTGCATGCATGTGGCGGGCCGCCCGCTCGAACGCATGCTGACGGAATATTTCATCAGCATGGATTTGCTGCGCAAACCGCTGTTCGTCGATGTCGAGATGCGCGGCTCCGGGCGCTTATTCAACGAATTCACCTTGGTGCTAGATCAGATCCTGCTTCAGGCGTTCGAGGCGATGCACACGAGGGGCGGGCGCTGCTCGGTCAACCTCAACGTCGAGAGCGTTTTCACCGAGCAATTCGAGAATTTCATCGAGCGCATGCCCGAAGCGGTCCTAAAGGACGTGGTGTTCGAATTCCGCCAGTCCAACATCGTCGAGAATTTCGACGAATTCCAGGTGGCGCGCGGGCTCATCAAATCCAAGGGCGCCACGATTGCGGTCGATCAAATTTTCCCCCAGACGGTGGGCCTCGTGGACCTGGACTACCTTGGCGCAAGTATCGCCAAGATCCATTGGCGCAACGGCGCCGAGGATATCCTGAAGGAACGCGAACGGGCCGTGAAATACCTGATCGACTGCGGTGTGTTGCCCGTGCTCATCCGCGTCGACAACGAGCGGGCCCTTGAAGTCGGCGCCCGGATGGGGATTAACCTGTTCCAGGGCTTCTTGATCGACGACATGCTGAAGAAAGCATCCCAATAGGGATGCAATAAAGCACCGTCTCGCGCTATAGGGCTTCAATGCGTATCCAGGCGAAGCTCTTTATCCTCCTTCTCGTCATCGGCCTCATTCCGCTGGCCGCGCTGTCGTGGCGCAGCGAGCAGGCGCTTGAGAGCCTCGGGCGCGCGATTGCGGGCGCCGGCAAGTCGGCCGCCATCGGCGAGATGCAGACCCAGCTGCTGCAAGCTGTCGCCACTTCGTCGGATCTCATGGAAGCGCGCCGGCGTCAGGTGGAGTTGGCCTTGCGCCTGCTTTCCCGCGACGTGGAAAATCGCCTGACAGCCGCGCCGCCCGTCGGCGACATCCCCCTTTATTTTCACAGCGACTTCGATACGCCGCGCGCGTGGCCGCCCGGGACCGAACTCGCCATCGATCACGCGATTGCCTCCGCCACCGGTGAGCTTCAGGCCATTCCGATCTCGCGTGTTCATCAGTCATTTTTGACGCCGCCGGGCGTCGAGCCGGGCGCGGTGCGCCCCCTGATGCGGCGCCTCGCCGGCATGGACGATCTCTATCGGCGCCTTGCCGATGGCAATCCGGGACTCTTCTACTGGCAATACATCACCCTGGAGGAAGGGGTTCACACCTCGTTCCCCGGCCATGGCGGATATCCTGCCGGCTACGACCCGCGCCAGCGCGAGTGGTACGTGAACACACGAACCGCCGAGGATGTTGTCTGGAATCCGCCACTCCTAGACGCTTCGACCCGCCGTCTCCTGTTGACCGCGACGATGCCGATCCGCGGCGAGGCTGGAGCCTTCGCAGGTGTCGCCGCGATCGACGTCGATGTCCTTTCGTTCCTGGACTCCGCGAATCTCAAGACACGTCTCGGCGCGAGCGCGGAGAGTTACATCGTTCAGCTTGTGGATGCCGCGGGCGCCCCCTTCACGCCGGGAAAGAGCGACGGCGCGCCGGCGTTGCGCGTCATCGCGTCCAGTTTGTACCGGGACACCGGGATCGCGTGGGATGCCCGGCCCGAGACGACGGCTCTGGAAGCTGCCGATACGCTCACGAACGCGATCGCCGCCGATCTCAGCGCAGGGCGGGATGGAATCCAGCGCGGCTTGCATCGTGGCCGGGAAGCGCTGTGGGTTTACGGCGGTCTCGAAAACCTGGGATCGACGCTGCTCTACATCGTGCCCGTCGACGACATCGAAGGGGCGGCCGACAAGGCGCAAGACAACGTGCGCGAGGCCGTTTTGAACGAGGTGCGTCTCGCGAGCATTGCCTCGATTGCGCTGGTGGTCATGATCGCCGGCCTTGCCGCGCTCGCGGCCCGCACCATTACGAGCCCGCTGCGTGAACTCGCCGCCACCGCTGAAGGTCTTGCGCGCGGCAACCTCGATGCGCGGGCCGACGTCTCCAGTCGCGATGAAGTCGGCGACCTTGCGATGGTCTTCAATGCGATGGTTCCGGAATTGCGCAACCACATTCAGGTGAAGGAATCCCTGACCCTGGCGCGCGAGGTTCAACAGAAATTATTGCCGGCGGCCTCGCCGCGCATCGCCAACTTCGATATCGCCGGCCGCAGCGTCTACCACGAGGCGGTCGGCGGCGATTATTACGACTTCATTCCGCTTCGCGCGGACGATGGCCGCGAACGGCTGGGCGTGGTGGTCGGGGATGTGTCGGGGCACGGGATCGTCGCGGCGCTGACGATGACCTCGGTCCGCGCCCTCTTGCGCAGCTTTTCGGTCGCGGATGTTGCGCTCCCGCCGGTGATGCGCGCGGTCAACCGCCACGTGGCGGCGGACTCCGCCGCCGGGCGTTTCGTCACACTGGTCTATTTCGTGCTCGAACCCGAAACGCGCCGGCTCCGGTGGATCAGCGCGGGACACGGTCCGCTGCTGTTTTTGGACCGCGGCACTGGGCGCTTCGAGGAACTCGCAGCTCAGGACATCCCGCTCGGCGTGAATGCCGATTGGACTTTCCAGGAAAGCGATCGTTCGGACTGGCCGCCCGGCGGTCTCTTGATCATCGGCACCGACGGCATTTGGGAGACGCGGAGTCCGACCGGGGATGCCTTCGGCAAAGACGGCTTGATGAATGTCGTGCGCGCCAACGCGCATCTTCCCGCCGCGCAAATTTGCGATGCCGTCGTGGATGCGCTGGCCGCGTTCTCGGGCGGCACCGTGCAAAGCGACGATGTCACGCTCGTCGTCGTCAAATTTCCGGAAAACGCGGCTTAGCCGATCATCACCAGGGGAAGTCCCGCGGCGATGATCACGATGCCCATGATCTTTGCCGGCGTCAGCGGTTCGCGAAAACGCAGCCAGCCCAACAGCATCGATCCGAGAAGGCCGACGGTTCTCTTTAGAATTTCGATGAGAGCCACCATCGCGACGGAATAAGCGAAGAGTTGCACAAGATACCCCAGCGCTCCGGCGACGGCGGAGCCGCCAACAGGCTGGATGGCCTCGCGCGGGAACCTCAGGGATGACGGCCGCCGATAAAGGGTCCACACGAGAAGTACCGACCAGATCGCCCCCACCTGGATCAGGCTATGCATGCCCGCCGAAGTATAGGCGAGGCAGATCTTGTCGAGTGCGGGCGTGGCAGACCACAGCAGCACCACCGCGATCATGGGAGCGGTGCCTCTCTCGGCCCGCATCGCGCGCCATGCGCTCGCGGCGCCGAACTGAGCGCTGGGCGCCTGGAATAGGGCGAAGAGGCCTGCCGCGATCAGGACAATGCCGATCGTTTGTCTGAAGCTGGGCCATTCGCCGAGCGTGAGGCCCCCGAGGAGGAGCGTCACCACGGGAACGAGCGCCAGCAAGGGAACCATCAGGCTCAACGGAGAGCGCCGGATCGCGACGATAAAGAGCAGATTGGCGCCGAGCCCGAAAATCACATCGGCGGCGCCCGGTATCAGGTAGCCCGGCTCCACGCCGAAAGAGCCCGTCCACAGCACCCAGGCCGCCAGGACGGGCAGCTGCCCGCCAATATAGTAGAAAAGGATCGTTTCCGGCGAACACGACGCCGGCGCGGCCTTGCGAAAATAGTCGGCGGCGGAGTAGAGCACCCCGCAGCTGACGCCGAGAAGAAGGGCAGGAAGACTAATCGCCAGCATGACGTCTCTTCAGCTTAGGCATGCTCCCGCCATTGACCCGACTTCTTGTAAACTCCATCTTTGCCGCCGCACATGCTTCCGTTCGATCTCGTCATTATAAGCTGAGTCCATGCCTGAACCTGCGCGCCAATTCTCCGACCGGCTGAAGTCATTCATGGCCTCGGCCGCCGAGGCGGATCTTCAAAACGCCTTTACGCGCGCGGCGCCGTGGATTGTCGCGACGATCCTTTTCATATTCATCGTCTACTATCCCCTGGGGATGCTCGTCTTCAACGAGATCGACGATAATCTCGACGTGGCACCGGCGTCCCAATACAGCGTGCCGGGCGGCAGCCAGGCGGTCGCCATTGTCGCGACCGTTACGATGCGGGAAGCCGATCGTTGGATCGCCAACAAGCCGTTCTGGCATCCGTCGGCGCCCCTCGATAACACACCGAACTATCAGCTGGGCATCATGTATGCCGTTTCGCGCTTCGCGCTGGAGCTTGGCGATCATCTGGGCCGGGTGCGCGGGTCCAGCGAAATCGATCCAAACGTCGACCGCGCCACGTCGCTGCTCAAATATGACGGAACCGTCTGGTATTGGGGCCAGGGCAATATATGGCCCGACGCCAAGGCTGAGTCGCAGTACAAGCGCGGCGTCGATGCCTTGATGCTCTACAACCGCGATCTCGCGGCCGGCAAAGCCACTTACGAACGGCGCGCCGACAACCTGATCGTGCTGTTGGACCGCATTGCCTCCGACCTCGGGTCCGCGAGCGCCATCATCGAGGCGCGCGTCGGCGCAGCCGGCGGTCATTTTGATTCAAAGGCGGACGACGTCTTCTTCAATGTGAAGGGCAAAATGTACGGCTACGCCGTTATCTTGAACGCGGTCGGGCAGGATTTTTCGAACGTGATCGAGGACCGCCGCGCCGGAGAGATTTGGACCGAGATGCTGACATCGATGCGCACGGGCGCCGCCATGGACCCGCTCATCGTCATCAACGGCCAGCAGGACAGCACGCTGTCGCCGTCGCATCTGGCGACGCTCGGCTTCTATCTCTTGCGTGCTCGCACCCAGCTGCGTGAGCTCGTCGATACTCTTCAGAAATAAGGGCGCGCCAAATGCCGAAGATCATTAAATCGGAAGAGCAGTGGCAATCCGAACTGACGCCGGAACAGTTCCGGATCTTGCGGCAAAAGGGGACCGAGCGGCCTTTCACCGGCGCTTATAACGACTTCAAGGGCGAGGGCACCTTCGTCTGCGCCGGGTGCGGCGCCGACCTGTTCGACGCCGCGACCAAGTACAATTCGGGTTCCGGGTGGCCCAGCTTCACGGCGCCCTCGTCCGAAAGCGCTCTCGACCACCACCGCGATACGAGTCACGGCATGGTCCGCGTCGAAATCACGTGCGCCAATTGCGGCGGGCATCTGGGGCATGTGTTCCCTGATGGGCCCGCGCCGACCCGGCAGCGCTATTGCATAAACTCCGCGTCGCTCGCCTTTAAAAAGAAAACCGAGGCGTAACCGCGCGAGCATTTTCGGGCGCTCAACCGAGTAGTGCAAAAATGTCGCGTCAACAAAAAAATATTACAGTCCTTTTAAGGACGCGCTTGCTCGTTTGTAATCGTTGGGTAATGGTTTCCGCCGTCGCGGTGGCTACTCCGGCGCCGCGCTGAACACGAGGGGGGAGGGCTCCAGGTCGCTGACATCGGCTGACCGGGAGTTAAGAAGGGGCGCGGTATTCCGCGCCCCTTTTTCATTGTCACAACACGATCCAACGCTGTGATCAGCCGCGGCCTCTGTAGCCGGGCACGCCTTGCTCCGGCACCCACAATCCTTCCGGCGGCGCGCCCGTCTGCCAAAAGACATCGATGGGAATCCCGCCGCGCGGGTACCAGTATCCGCCGATCCGTAGCCATTTTGGAGAGGTCGCTTCGACAATCCTTTTCGCAATCGTCAGTGTGCAGTCCTCGTGGAACGAGCCGTGGTTTCGAAACGAGCCCAGAAACAGCTTCAGGGATTTCGATTCGACGATGGTCTCGTCGGCCACATAGTCGATGACGATATGGGCGAAATCGGGTTGCCCGGTGACGGGGCACAACGACGTGAACTCGGGACACGTAAAACGGATTAGATAATCCGTGCCGGCATGCGGATTGGGGACGGTCTCGAGTACCGCCACGTCGGGTGACGCCGGGAGGGACGCTTGTCCGCCGAGTTGCGTCAGGTTATCCGATAGATCCATAAGTCGACGTCCTTCATTGAATTCCCGATCCTAGCACGCGCGGGCGCATGACGCTTCCACCTCTCCCAGCCGCCGGTGAGCCCACGGACGAAGACGTGGTGGCCTCCCCGTGCGTAAGTGTTTGCACCATGGATCGCGCCACCGGGCTTTGTATCGGCTGCCTCAGAACGATCAAGGAAATAGGCGCCTGGCGGACAATGACGCTCGCGGAAAAGCGCGCCGTGGTCGCGGCGTGCGCGGAGCGGGCCAAGACCCTCGTGCCCCGGGGGAAGGACTGGCAGCCCCTGCCGGAGAAGACTTAGCCCGTCTTCAAACTTCTTTTCTCCGCGGGGAACATGGCGGGTCCGCCACCGTTTATCCTTTGGGACCCCATCTTTTCAAAGGAGCCGTCTATGGCAATCGTCTCGACCGAGAACTTTGGTCGTTCGTTCACCGCTGTGCCGGTTCCGCCGGTGGAGCCGCGCGCGGGCCGGGCGAAGCGTTTCGACGCGCGCGATTTGCGCGGGATCGTTCTGCGGACCGTCACCAGCGCCCGGGCCTCGGGACGCGACTATATGGGACAAAGCCGCGCCGCCGCCGCCGCAGTCATGTCGGTGCGCCCGGATCTTACCTTTGGCGAAGCGCTGGACGCGGTTGTCCGCCTCCGGGAAGTCGATACGTTCTAACGCCCTTCGCCCCGGCGCCGCGCAACGATGAAGATGCGGCGCATTTTGAAGAGCGTGCGTCCATCGGGACGGACCGGATAAAAATCTCGCACAGCTTTTGCGTAGGCCGCGGTGAATTCCGCGGCCTCACTTTTTTCGAGCAGGCTGGTGTAGGGAACGAGCGCGGTGCCGGATGCCCAGGCCGCGACAGGATCCGCTCCTTCCAGAACGTGATGATAATCCGTTTCCCAGATATCGATCTCATCCATGAGCGGGGAGAGCAGATCGTAGTACGCCGCGGGGGAGAGCGGGGTCGTTTGCGCATGCGCGGCCGCCAAACGGTCGCGCCACCGCGGCATCGCAGCAACCTCGGCGATACATGTGTTGTAGGGCGCCTGCTGGCCAAGCGGCATTTGCACCGCGAGCGTTCCGCGCGGCGTCACTTGCCTGGCCAGGTGTGGAAACAATGTCGTGTGATCGGCAAGCCAATGGAGCGCCGCGTTGGCGAAGACAAGCGCCGCCGGATGAGGCGCTTGCCAAGCGGCGATGTCGCCGGTGTTGAACTCTATTCCGGCGGCCGCGTGGCGTTCACGCGCGCTGCCGATCATGGCCGCTGAAGAGTCGACGCCGATCACCGTCCGCGCCGGCCAGTGGGCCTTCAATTTCGCGGTCACGTTTCCCGGCCCGCAGCCGAGGTCGTAAATGGCGCCGTCATCCGGGAGCGAGATCCGCGGCAAAAGGTCCGACACCGGGCGTGCGCGGTAGGCCGCAAAAGCCAAATAAATATCCGGAGACCAGGACATACGCTCGGTCATGGCGAAGAGCCTGCGGTCGCGCTTGACGGATCGGCGGTGGCGTCCACGGGCTGATG
This sequence comes from Rhodospirillaceae bacterium, assembly GCA_041905525.1. GTDB lineage: Bacteria > Pseudomonadota > Alphaproteobacteria > Rhodospirillales > Rhodospirillaceae > SHVO01. Next base: position 154,441 of record JAYRKY010000007.1, on the reverse strand, counting down.
GACCGGCACTGCCGCGCATACGGCGCAATTGCCGCCCTGCTCGTGGGCGTCTGCAAGGCCTTGGTCGGCGCGCCTCAGCATGTCGGCGGCGGAGCGGTCGACCGCATGCATCTCGGTCCAGCCGACCGATACAGTAAAGTTGAGCTTTTCACCGCCGACCGCCACCGAGAGGCCGGCGACATCGCGGCACATGCGGTTGGCGAGGGTGTTCGCCCCCGCCGCCGGCGTTTCGGGAAGGAGCGCCAGAAAGCGGCTCTGCGTCAGTCGTCCAAAACTGTCGCAGTGCCGCATGACGACGACGCAGTAGCCGGTGAGGACCTGAACGATGGCCGTCACGGCGGCTGATCCATGTGTAGCGAGAAGGTCGTCGTACCGTTCAATCTCAATCATGAGGCACGAAAAGGGCTCTCCATAGCGCCGCGCACGCGAGAACTCATTCTGTGCGAGCACGTTGATATGCGCCTTGTTCGATACGCCGGTGATTTCGTCGGAAGTCGCGCGCCGGGCGAGTTCATGTTGGAGCGCCGCGGCGTCTTGCCGCGCCTGGGCAAACACGTCGCTGAGCAAATACGGCACGAGTAGACCAACCACGGAAAGGCTCGCAGCTTGGATGCCGTCAAACGTGGGGTGCGACAGTGCGACGAAATAAGCGCCGATAACCGCCATCGCGCCAAGGCTTGCGATGGAGACGATGAAGCTGCGTCTGGTCGCGGAGACGAGCAGCGCAAGTCCGCCGGCGATCACGGTCATGCTGACGTAGTGAAGTGCGCCGAAGTCCGCGAGCCGCGATGCCGCCGCGATCACTGTACCGCCGCCGATCAACGCGGCGCACAGCGGCGCAAGCGCGCGAATGGATCGTGCGGTGCGCGGCCGCATCAAGAGAACGCCCAGGACTTCCGCCAGCGCTAAGCCGAGCACCGGCGTTGCCAAGATCACAACCGACGTCGATTGCGTGAACGCGATGAGGGCGAGCGGAAAGAAAACCAGTGCAACCCGCAGATGCCTCCGCTGCATCGCAGCACTTTGCAGAGCGTGCGACTCCCGCGCACGTTCTTCGCCCTGTTGGGCCATATTTTCCCCCTACTCGCCGCTCCGCCTCAGCTTAGCACGTTCCCCGCATTCACCGGTGTTAGGTGCGGCGCAGCAAAACGCGTTCTCTCGCGTACCATATGCGGCGTGTCGTGCTTCCGTCGTTGTTACATATCGTATGTAAGGCGCGCTTTCAGATGCCAGATGCAAGTTTCGGATCAGTGCATCGCGTCGCGATTCGCCCTAACACGATAAAATTCCTTATTGGATTTCTAAATTATCACGCGGATTTCTTGGTCCCTTTTCGCGCGAACAAAAAATCTCGCAACAATGTAGCGCGCGACGATGTGCAAACGTGATCAGGGTCGAGAAGCCGGTTTTGCTATAAAAAACAAGTCATCCTTGTTGGGCGCGGGCTGAGGTGCAGCACAAAACTGTCGTGCAAGCAGTTCATCTGCGCGAACTTTTTCTGATGCTTGGCATAAGTGACTTGACACAACATTTCACATGCCGTTGGTTACGGGCTTCCCGTGGGGTAAAACCAAGGGGATGGATGAGGGGGGTTAACAGGGTGGCCGAAAGGGCCAGCCTGCGCGGTCGTGGGACACTTGCCAAAGGAGGCGGTGCCCTGTTACACCGCGACGCTTTTCGCCCATCGAGATTTTCTGAATTCCGCTAACCCATTTCGAGTGAGCGCATGGAACTTCCTGTTCATCGTACTGAAAAGCCGGCGTCTAATAAACGCACGATCGGTTTCATCGTTGTCATCGCGGTTCACGCGCTGATGCTCTGGGCTCTCACCACTGGTCTTGCGAAGACCATGGTCGATGCTCTCCTTGAACCGATCGAAACGCGCGTGATCGAAGAAGCGCAGCAGATCCCTGAAGCACCGCCGCCGCCGCCGCCTAAGTTCGATGCGCCGCCGCCGGTCGTCATGGATATGCCGGATGTGGTCATCACGCAGGAAGCTGCGCCGACCTCCGCCATCCAGGTCACCAAGAAAGTTGCTCCTCCGCCTCCGCCGCCTCCCGCGGACGTTCTCATTCCGCCGCGCACGAACCCGCGCCGCCCGAATGCCGGCGCCGAGGAAATCTATCCGGCCATGTCCAAGCGACTTGGCGAAGAAGGCACGGTCGTTCTCCTGCTCAGCGTGAGCGAAGAAGGCCGCGTCACCGAAGCTAAGATCGACCAGAGCAGCGGCTTCGAGCGGCTTGATGAAGCTGCGTCGAAGGAAGCCGTTCGTTCCTGGCGCTTCTTGCCTGGAACGCGCAACGGCAAGCCGGAGGCGATGCAGATGAGAATTAAAGTGACGTTTTCGCTGAAGGGCTAGGACGTCCTAGCCGCTGCAGTATCTTGGACCAATCAAAAGTTTGCGTTTAGTGAGGATCACAAAATGAATACCCGTAAGACCTTTATCTCTAAACTTGTGGGCGTGATGTCCGCCGTGGCTCTGGCTGTCGTCCTGTCGGGCGGCATCGCTCATGCCCAGGACGCCGCGGCTCCGGCCGATGCGGCCGCCGCTCCGGCCATGGCCGACCCCGCCGCTGCTCCGGCTGACGCCGCCGCCGCTGCTCCGGCCGACGCCGCCACGACCACCTCCGATCAGGTCGAAGTGGAGAACCCCTATGGCTTCGCCGCCATGTGGGAACACGGCGATTTCGTCGCCAAGACCGTGCTCTTCATCCTCATCTTCATGTCGATGGGCACCTGGTACATCACCATCCTTCGTCTGTTCGACACCGCCGCGGTTCTCCGTCAGGCTGATGCCGCGCAGAAGAACTTCTGGACCGCCGGCAGCCTGAAGGAAGGCGTCGCGAAGCTGGAGGCCAACAGCGTGTTCCGCACGGTCGTGGAAGACGGTCTCCGCGCTTCCGAACACCATGAAGGCAAGCTCACCGACCAGGTCGACCTGAACGAGTGGGTCACCATGTCGCTGCAGCGTTCGCAGGACGCCATCAACGGCCGCCTCGGTTCGGGTCTGTCGTTCCTCGCCTCGGTCGGCTCGGTTGCTCCGTTCGTCGGTCTGTTCGGTACGGTGTGGGGGATCCTGAACGCCCTCATCTCGATCGGCGTCGCCGGTCAGGTGTCGATCGACCGCGTCGCGGGGCCTCTCGGTGAAGCGCTCATCATGACCGCCATCGGTCTGGCGGTCGCGGTGCCGGCCGTGCTCTTCTACAACCTCCTCGTCGCCCGCAACAAAATCGTGGCCTCGCGCGTCCGTAACTTCTCGTCGGACGTCCATGCCGTGCTTCTGAGCGGTCGTTCCGCGACGCGCCGCGCCTAAGCGCAACGCGTTCTAGTAGGAGTTATCGATATGGGTATGAGTGTCGGAAACTCGTCTTCGGACGAAGATCAGGTCAACTCGACGATCAACACGACCCCGCTCGTGGACGTCATGTTGGTGCTGCTGATCATCTTCCTGATCACCATCCCGGTCGTGACGAAGACTATCGAGCTCGATCTGCCGGTCATCTCTAACGAGGCGACCCAGACCAAGCCCGAGAACATCATCATCGCGGTCGATAAGGATGGTAAGATCTACTGGAACGACCTTCTCGTAAGCCCCGAAACCCTGCTGGAGCGCATGAAGGCCGCGGCCGTTCAGGTGCCTCAGCCGGAAGTGCACATCCGTGGCGATCAACAGGCCCGATATGAGTTCATCGGTCGTGTGGTCGCCACCGCACAGCGCGGCGGCATCATGAAGGTTGGCTTCATTACTGATCCGGAGCTTCGGGGCGGCAATTAGCCGCTCCGAAACTTCCTAAGGAGTTTTTGTTATGGGAATGAGCGTAGGTGCAGCTGACGAAGGCGGCGTGATGGTGGAAATGAACACCACTCCGCTGATCGACGTCATGCTCGTTCTGCTGATCATGTTCATCATGAGCTTGCCCGTGCAGACGCACGCGGTGAAGCTCGACATGCCGCGGCCGAACCAGAATACCAATCCGCCGGCGCCGCCGGTGGTGCATACGGTTGAAGTGGACTTCGACGGCACCATCATTTGGGATGGTAACGTTACACAGAACCTGGCCCAGGTGACTCGTTACCTGGCGTCGGTGGCAGCGGGCCAACCGCAGCCGGAAGTGCATCTTCGTCCGCACCGTTTGGCTAAATACGACACGGTTGCAAAAATTCTCGCGATCGCTCAGCGCCTTGGCGTTAAGAAGATCGGCTTCGTCGGTAACGAGCAGTTTTTGAACCAGTAACACTTCGTGGTCTTGCGTTGGGCTTCTAGGCCTTGCCATAATAAAGCCTAGGATCTTGGCAAGACTTGCATTGGGGTAGCGAGGGGCGCCACCGGTTCATCCAACCAGTGGCGTTTCTCTTTTGCTTGTAAGAGGACACAGCAAACATGAAATCGAGAGTCTCTTTGATCGCAATGTCGCTGATGCTGGCGACGGGATTTGTCGGGGCCGAAGTTGTGGCGCCGCAAGCCGCCTACGCCGCGGAAAAGGCACCGAGCGTAAAGCCCGCCGTTGGCAAGCCTCTGCAGGCCGCACAGGAGTTCCTGAAGAAGAAGCAGTTCAAGGAAGCTGTGGCGAGCGCCGAAGAAGCCGCCGCCGTCAGCGGCAAGAGCGCCTACGAAACCTTCCTCGTGAACGAAATCCTCGCGGTCGCTTACTTCCAAAGCGGCAACTTCGCGAAGGGCACCGGCGCATGGGAAGCCTCTCTCGCCACTGGCCAGATGACTCCGGAACAGCAGAAAGAGCGCGTGAAGCAGCTCGCGAGCGTCAACTATCAGGCCAAGAACTACCCCAAGGCCATCGAGTACGCGAACCGCTACATGAAGGAAAACGGCGCTGACGGCGACATGCAGGTGCTCGTCGGTCAGAGCTACTACATCCAGAAGGACTACAAACAGGCCGCTGAAAACATCCGCACCGCCGTGAAGGGCGCGGAATCCGCCAAGCGCAACCCTGATAAGCAGTGGCTTGAGCTGCTGATGAGCGCCGATTACGAACTCGGCAACACCGACGCCGTCGCCGGCACGATGGAAAAGCTCATCACCCTGTACCCGGATCCGAAGTACTTCGCCCAGTTCGTGCAGATGTCCGAGCGCACGCTGCGCGGCAAGCCGCACACCGAACTCGATGTTGCGCGCATCAAGTACGTCAGCGGCATCATGACCACGGACCGCGAATACACCCAGATGGCGGAAATCGCCCTTCAGGAAGGCCTGCCGTGCGAAGGCAAGGCCGTGATCGAGAAGGGCACGAAGGCCGGCGTCATGGGCCAGGCCGCCAATAAGGAACGCGAAGCGCGTCTGCTCGCTCTTGCCACGAAGCAGTGCGAAGCCGACACCAAGAGCCTCCCGCAGGGTGTTGCTGAAGCCAGCAAGCAGGCGAAGGGCGACGCCACCGTGAAGTTCGGTGAAGCGTACTGGAGCATGGGCGACAACGATAAGGCGATCGAACTGATCACCGCCGGGATCGCCAAGGGTGTGGACGACAAGGACGACGCTCAGCTTCGTCTTGGCATCGCCCACATCAGCGCCGGCCGCCGCTCCGAAGGCCTCGCGGCGTTCAAGTCGATCTCCGCCGGCAGCCAGTCGGAAAAGGTTGCGAACCTGTGGAAGATCTACAGCGGTCAGAAGAAGGGCTAATCGCCCAGACCGTTCTTAGGAATGGGGAAGCGCCGGACCTCTGGTCCGGCGCTTTTTCTTTTTGCGGCCGGGCGCGCTATAATGTCCTGGTCGTCGAATCCGTAATTTTGAGGTGATCTTCATGCTCATTCGCCGCCGCAAGGGATCTGACGTTGCGTCCCATGAGATCACGCCCGAGAGCGTTTATCTCAACCGCCGCGAGCTCATCAAAACCACCGGACTGATCGCCGGCAGCATGGTCCTTGGCGACGCTTTCGGCGCGGGACCGGCGCAAGGCGCGGTTCTGCCTGCGGCCGGCGCCAAGTTCGCCGATCTCAAGAAAGGCTACGCCAAGCTGGCCGAGAACGACAAACCGAACGCGTTCGAAGACATCACGACGTACAACAACTTCTATGAGTTCGGCTTGGACAAGGGCGACCCGGCGCAATACGCGGGCGCGTTCAAACCCTTGCCCTGGACCGTGAAGATCGACGGCCTTTGCAATAAGCCCGGTACGGTCGATCTCAACGATTTCATCAAGCCGCATGCGGTCGAGGAACGTATTTACCGCATGCGCTGCGTCGAAGCCTGGTCGATGGTCATCCCTTGGGTGGGGATTTCGCTCGCCGAGGTGATCAAGCGGTTCGAGCCGCAAGGCAGCGCCAAGTTCGTGCGGTTCGAGACGATCGTGCGCCCCACCGAGATGCGCGGCCAACGCAGTGCGAACCTTCCGTGGCCCTACATCGAGGGACTGCGGATGGACGAGGCGATGAATCCCCTGACTATTCTCGCGGTCGGTCTATACGGCCAGCCCTTGCTCGGCCAAAGCGGCGCGCCGATCCGTCTCGTCGTGCCGTGGAAGTATGGATTTAAAGGCGTCAAATCGATCGTGCGGATCAGCTTCGTCGAGGACCAGCCGCAGAACACCTGGAAGGTGATGAACGGCAGCGAGTACGGGTTCTATGCCAACGTCAATCCAAAGGTCGATCATCCGCGCTGGTCGCAGGCCAGCGAGCGCCGTATCGGCGAATTCCGGCGCCGTCCCACGTTGATGTTCAATGGCTACGAGGAAGAAGTGGCTGACCTCTACAAGGGTATGAACCTCACCCGTCTGTACTAAGCCCCAAGACCCTCATAGACAGATGGCAGAGGTCGCCGCGCCGCGCGGGTTTGAACCGCTCCTGCGCCGCTGGATGAAGCCCGCGGTCTTCGTCGTTTCGTTGCTACCGTTCGCCTGGTGGGGCTATCGCGGGCTCGTCGGTCAACTCGGCGCGAATCCCATCGAGGCCACCACGCGCTATTTCGGCGATTGGGCGCTGCGCTTTCTTTTGATCGCACTGGCGGTGACGCCGGTGCGGCTTGTGAGCAAGTGGAACGGGATCGCGCGCCTCAGGCGCATGCTCGGGCTGTTCGCGTTCTTCTACGTCGCCCTTCATGTGATGAGCTACGTGGGGCTCGATCTCTTTTTCGATATGAGTCTGCTGCTTCAGGAAATCTTGAAGCGCCGCTACATCACGGTGGGGATGTTCGCACTCGTGATCTTGATTGCGCTGGCGGCGACGTCCACGGATGGCATGAACCGCCGGCTCGGTGGGAAGCGTTGGCGGCGGCTGCATAGCTTCGTTTATCCCGCCGCTATCGCCGGGGTCATCCACTACTACATGATGGTGCGCGCCGGCTTCATCGAGCCGCTCACCTACGGCGCCATACTGGCCGCGTTGTTTGCGGTGCGCATCGTCAAGAAGGCGTAAGTGGTCAGCGCGGATGTGCGCTCGTGGCCGCGTTCAAATGATTGACCACTTGAAGCCACATCGCGCAGTGCTTCCACGCGGCATCGCGCATGTGTTGGCGGGCTGTGTCGTAAGCCACATCCATGGCTTTCACGCCATGCGCGCGCCGCAGTTCGGCCGCTAGCCCGTCGACGTCGGGTTGGTATTTTGGGTCTGCCATGGCCCCCTCCGGTATTTGCCCATAAAGAAATATAGACTCGAAACTAAATGGAGCGAAAGCCCTCATTCGCGCTGGCCGTGCGGCATCTGCCCCCGCTATCCTTTTTACAACGGCCCGTATAAAATGGCCGGAAGGGCGACAAGTCATTGTCAACCCACGGTTATTTTGCCCAACTTATTGCGGCGTATTTCAGACTGCCAACAACCTAAAAGCGTATGCCGAGGAAGCGAAAAGCGGGGGCCGGAAAGCGCACGAAGGCGGCGGCCAAAAAGGGTCCGAAACCGCCTGGACGGGGGCGGGCCCCTAAACGGGCTGCATCCCCCGTAAAAAGCGCCGCTGGGCCGTCTACAGCCCGCCGAAAGGCGGCCGCAACCAAGCAGAGCCAATCTGCGTCCAAGGGGCTTGAGAAGGCCGTGGCAACGGCCTCGGCCGTGCTCACGGGCGCCGATCTCTCCAGCATCTCGCCCATGACCAAGCAAATCCTGGACGCGGCATCCAACGGCATCATCGCCGTCGATGGCCAAGGGCGGGTGGCGTTCGCCAACTCCGCCGCCGGAGATTTCTTGAACCGCGACGCGGGGGCGATGGCCGGGGTCAACGTCGAGCGCCTGTTCCTTCATGGTAGCGGGCACCCCGAGGGTGGGACGTCCTTGCCGCTGCGCGAGCAAATCCAGAACGGCCCCTACTACCTGGAACGCGAGGCCCATCTGGCCCGCAGCGATGGCGAAAGTTTTGAAGCGGTGTATACGGTCGCTCCCTTCCGCGCGGGGCGCGAGGTCGTCGGGTATGTCATCACGCTGCGCGATGTCACCGAGCGGCGCCGCGCCGAGGCCGAACTTCGCTTGGCGGGAGCCGTGTTTGAACATAGTCCGGACGGCCTGCTCGTCGCGGATGCGAAGGGGCGCGTGACGAAAAGCAACCCGGCCTACCGGCGCTTCACCAACCTCACCGAACAGGAAATCGTCGGGCAGCCGCTCGGCGCGGTTCTCAATCACGGCGCACAGGCGGCCGAGGGCGCGCTTCCGGTCGAAGCGAACGGCGAAGATGCGCAGTGGGAACAGTGGTGCAAGAGCAAGAACGGCCGCCGCTATGCGGCCCGTATCTCGCTCTCCGCCGTGCGTGACGCCGGCGGCGCCGTCCAACAATACATCGCAATTGTTTCGGATGTGACGCAGCGCAAGTTGGACGAAGAGAAGATTATCTATCAGGCCAACTACGATCAGTTGACCGGTCTTCCGAACCGGACACTGTTCATGGACCGCTTGACCCGCCGGGTCCTGGAAGGCAAACGCGCCCAGACCAGCGTCGGCCTGATGTTCATCGATCTCGATGGCTTCAAGGCAATCAACGATACCCTGGGACACGATGCCGGCGACGTGCTGCTGAAATCGACCGCGCGACGCCTCGAGAAGAGCGTGCGCGAAGCCGATACGGTGGCCCGGCTTGGCGGCGACGAGTTCACGGTGATTATGCCGCTCATCGACAATTTCGAGGCAGCCGCCATTGTCGCCCAGCGTATCATCAAGTCCCTGATGGAGCCGTTCGACCTCGGCGGACGCGAGGGGCGCATCTCTGCGTCCATCGGCATTTCCCTTCTTCCGTCGCAAGCCACGACCGCCAGCCAGCTTCTGCACAATGCAGACGTCGCGATGTATTTCGCCAAGCGCCAAGGCAAGGCGAACTATCAATTGTACCGGCCGGAACTCGAAGGCACGGTCCAGGTGCAAGAGCGCGTTCTTTAGTCCGCTATTGCCGCGCGCGGCGCATCCCGGGGCGGTGGAATTCACCCTTGCCAACTCCCCCTCGGTCCGTCACAAGCGTGCAACACGCCCTGGGCGACGTTTTCCAATAACTTATTGAAAAGAAAACATTTTCTATGAAGGACGCTTCGACCGCCGCCGCCTCCGTCAGCCACGATTCGATGGCCAATGCGATTCGGTTCCTCTCCGCCGACGCAGTGCAGAAGGCGAACTCGGGCCACCCGGGCATGCCCATGGGCATGGCGGACGTCGCGACCGTCCTGTTTACCCGCTTCCTCAAGTACGACGCCGCGCAGCCGAAATGGCCGGATCGCGACCGCTTCATCCTCTCGGCCGGCCACGGCTCGATGCTGCTCTACAGCCTCATGTATCTCACCGGCTATGCCGACATGACGATCGAGCAGATCAAGAATTTCCGCCAGATGGGCGCCATCACGGCCGGTCATCCGGAGCACGGACACGCCTCCGCGGCGGAAACAACCACCGGTCCGTTGGGGCAGGGGATCGCCAACGCCGTCGGGATGGCGCTCGCCGAGCGTTTGCTCGCCGCGCGTTTCGGCGCGTCCGTTGTCGATCACTACACGTACGTCATTGCCGGTGACGGATGCCTGATGGAAGGCATCAGCCACGAAGCGATCTCGCTGGCCGGCCACCTGAAGCTCAACAAGCTTATCGTCCTGTTCGACGACAACGCCATCAGCATCGATGGTCCGACAAGCCTCACCGTGTCCGACGATCAACGCAAGCGTTTCGAGGCCTCCGGCTGGAATACCTGGGCTGTGAACGGTCACGATCCCGAGGCGATCGCCGCCGCCATCAAGGCGGCACAGGCCAGCGACAAGCCCGCGATGATCGCGTGCAAGACCACGATCGGTTTCGGCGCGCCGACTCTCGCCGGGACCGCCAAGACCCATGGCTCGCCGCTCGGCGACGCCGAAATCAAGGGCACACGCGAAAAGCTCTCCTGGGCGCATGAACCCTTCGTCGTTCCGCAAGAAACGCTCGCGGCGTGGCGCGCGGCGGGCGCCAAGGGCGCGGCCGCGTCTGCGGAGTGGTCGAAGCGTCTCGCCGCTCTCGAGCTGGCGGCGCGCGGCGAGTTCGAGCGTTTGATGTCCGGAAAACTCCCCGACGGCTGGATGCAGGCGATCGCGGACGTGAAGAAGAAGGCGTCGGCCGAGAAGCCGAAGGTCGCCACGCGTCAGTCGTCTCAGACGGTGCTGGATTCACTTGTGAAGGTGATCCCGGAAATGATCGGCGGGTCCGCCGACCTGACGGGCTCGAACAATACGAAGGCCTCCGGCATGGCGCCGATCACGGCCTCCGACTTTGCCGGACGTTACGTCTATTACGGCGTGCGCGAGCACGGCATGGCGGCGGCGATGAACGGTCTTGCCCTGCACGGGGGGATTATCCCTTTCGGCGGCACCTTCCTCGTCTTCACGGATTACTGCCGTCCGTCCATCCGTCTGTCGGCGTTGATGGGCCAGCGTGTGATTTATGTCATGACGCACGATTCCATCGGCCTCGGCGAAGATGGCCCGACGCACCAACCCGTCGAGCATCTCGCGAGCCTGCGCATCATCCCGAACCTCATCACCATGCGTCCGTGCGACACGGTCGAGACGGCCGAGTGCTGGGCGATTGCCGTCGCCGCGGACAAACCCTCTGTCCTCGCGCTGACGCGTCAGGGCCTTCCCACGCTCCGCACCACCCACACGGACGAAAATCTGTGCGCCAAGGGCGCCTACGTTCTCGCCGAGTCCGAGGGCAAGCGGCAGGTGACCATTCTGGCCACGGGTTCGGAAGTCAGTCTGGCGATGGAAGCCCGCGAGAAGTTGAAGATGGAAGGCATCGGCGCCGCCGTCGTCTCGATGCCGTCATGGGAACTCTTCGACGCCCAGCCCACCGCCTATCGCGCCGCCGTTCTGGGCGAAGGCACGGTGAAGGTCGCGATCGAAGCGGCCAGCACATTCGGCTGGGAACGCTACGTCGGACCGCAAGGCGCCGTCGTTGGCATGACCACCTTCGGGGCCTCGGCGCCGGCGCCTGAACTGTACAAACACTTCGGCATCACGGCTGACGCCGTCGTTGCCGCGGCGAAGCAGCGGATCTAAACCATGACGATCAAGATCGCGCCCAGCATCCTTTCTGCGGATTTCGCCCGGCTCGGCGAAGAGGTGCGCGCGATCGATGAAGCGGGCGCGGACTACATCCATGTGGACGTGATGGACGGGCACTTCGTGCCCAACCTCACGATCGGGCCGATCGTTGTGAAGTCGTTGCGTCCGCACACGAAGAAGGTGCTCGACGTGCACCTGATGATTCAGCCGGTGGATCCGTACATCGCGGCCTTCGCCGAGGCCGGGTCCGATATCATCACCGTGCATGCTGAAGCCGGCCCGCACTTGGATCGGTCCCTGCAACTGATCCGCTCTCTGGGCAAGAAGGCCGGCGTGTCCTTGAATCCGTCCACGCCCGAAAACGTCATTGAGTACGTGCTTGATCGCTTGGACCTGATCTTGGTCATGAGCGTAAACCCGGGCTTCGGCGGACAATCCTTCATCACAAGTCAGGTGGAAAAAATCCGCCGCCTAAAGGCCATGATCGGGCAACGCCCGATCGAGCTGGAAGTGGACGGGGGAATCACCCCCGCAACCTCGAAACTGGTCCGTGAGGCCGGAGCCGACGTCCTGGTCGCAGGAACGGCGGTGTTCGGAACGAAGGACTACCGCGGCAATATCGCCGCCTTGCGCGCGTAGGGCCTCAGGGTCCGCCTAAGTTGAAGCTGGCGGGCGGGTGGTTAATCGGCCCCCGCCGGAATCTTCGACCAGGCCCGGCTATGGACGGAAGAGTTCGGGATGCAGGTCGCCGTGAACGCCGGATTCGGCAGCCTTTGGCACTGGCTGATCGTTGTGGTCATCATTGGCCTGCTTTTCTTGCCGGTCGGCCCTGGCGACATTCTGCGCCGCAAATGACGATGGCACTCTAAGCCTTTGTATAATAATAAAGAATGCGAGCGGGGTTATTCCCCAATCGCCCCTCGCGGCCTGTAATAAATCTTTCACAAATCTGTCAAAAAAGGTGTGGCCTTCGCCGCTATGGATGGCGTGTTTTTACAACCGCTCTCTTCACGGAGACATCCATGCTCAAGAAAATCGCCGCCGCTTGCATGATCGCCGGCGTGTTTGCCGCCACCACAGCGTCGGCGGTCGAAGTCGACCCCGCCCTCAAGCCCTATAAGAAGACCGCGGGCGTCGAAGGGAGCCTGAAGTCGATCGGCTCCGACACGCTCAACAACGTCATGACGTTGTGGGCGGAAGGCTTCGCCAAAGAGTATCCGAACGTGAAGGTCGAGATCGAAGGCAAGGGTTCGGGCACCGCGCCGCCCGCCTTGATCGCCGGCACCGCGCAGTTCGGGCCGATGTCGCGTCCGATGAAGGGCGCGGAGATGGACGACTTTGAAAAGAAGTATGGCTACAAGCCGACCGGCATGCGCGTGGCTGTCGATGCGCTCGCAGTGTTCGTCCACAAGGATAATCCGGTGAAGTGTCTCAGCCTTGCGCAGGTTGACGCGATTTTCTCCAAGAGCCGAAAGCACGGCGGCAAACAGGACATCAAGACCTGGGGCCAACTGGGCTTGACGGGCGAATGGGCCAACCGCCCGATCTCGATGTACGGCCGCAATTCCGCGTCGGGCACCTACGGCTACTTCAAGGAAGTTGTTCTCTCCGAGGGCGACTACAAGGACAGCGTCAAGGAACAGCCCGGTTCATCGGCCGTCGTTCAGGCCATCGCGTCGGATAAATACGCGATTGGATACTCCGGCGTTGGTTACAAAACCGCCGACGTCCGATCGGTGCCGATCTCGGCGAACGATGGCGGCGCATGTTTTGACTCGACCGCGGAAACCGCCTACGCCGGCGACTATCCGATCACGCGCTTCCTCTATGTCTATCTGAACAAGAAGCCCGGCACGAAACTCGATCCGCTCCGGGCCGAATTCGCCAAGTTCGTGTTGTCGAAGCAAGGCCAGTCGGGCGTCGTGAAAGACGGTTACTATCCGATCCCGGCGGCTGTCGTTGCAGAAGATTTCAAGCTGCTCGAACTGAACAATTAAGGCTCACGTTTTTTTGAGGCGCACGGCGCCGGGGGTTGGACCGGCGCCGCTGCGCAAAAGAGTATGAGGTACGGGTGGAGGACTTAACGAATTTGGACGAAGCGGCGAGCAAGCCGCGTCAGCGCCGGTCGATGAAGACCGCCCGCTCCGTCATCATTATCGATAAAGCCGCCGACTGGATCATCCGGATCGGCGGCATCGGCGTTATCGTCGCAGTGTTCGGGATCATGGTGTTCCTGGCGCAGGTGGTGGTGCCGCTGTTCACGGGGGCATCGTTGGACAGCGCGAGCACCGTGAAAATCGCGCCCGGTCCCCGCGCGCTCATGGAAGTGATTGACGAGTACAAGGTCGTGTCCACGTCTGTGGACTCCACCGGGAAAGTTCATGCTTTCCACATCGCGACGGGCACTGAACTCGAAGCGCCGGCCTTCGATCTCGCCGGTAAAGAAGTCAGCGCCTTCAATCGCACCTTGAACGGACGCGACTTGGCCTTCGGCTTTACGGACGGCACTTTGCGTCTCGGCACGCTCAAGGTCGGAGGCGCCGTGATCGACAATGCGCAGGTCCCCGCGGATCTGAAGCGCCTCAACGATACAGACTTCACCGACGGCAAGGCGATTTACACCGCCATCAGTCCCGAGCAAACCCGGGTTGTCTCCATCGCTGTCGAACTCGGACCGGAAACGCAAGCCGCGCCTGCGGGAACCGCGATTGTCGCAATCGACTACCGCCTCGGCGGAACCGTCGAGCGCCCGACACGCTCGTTCATCACGGTCGATGCCGCCGGCATCGGCCGCCTGTCGCGGACGGAATCGCGGACCAACATGCTGACCGGCGCCACTACGACGACCATGACGTCTTCGGAACTTCCGGGGTTGCCCGTCAACGTCCATGTGCACGCGCTGCTGATGACCAACAACGCGGACCAGGTTTACGTCGCCGAAGAAACCGGCACGATCTTCCGCTACGACACACGGTCCTTCGCTAAGCCTGAACTCGCCGAGACCATCGACCTTCTTCCCGGCGAAGCCACCATTGGCGTGATCGGTTTTTTGATCGGCGAGCAATCGTTGGTCGTGGGCGGAAGCGACGGTTCGGTGAACGTCTATTTCCGTCTGCAGCGCACCGACGCGAAGACCAGCGACGGCTTTGAACTTGTCCGCGCCCACGCGCTCGAGCCTCAAAAGAGCGCCATCGTTGCGATGGACGCGAGCCAGCGCGGCAAACTCTTCGTGACCGCCGACGCGGCGGGCGAGGTCTGGGTGCGCCATTCCACCAGCGAACAGGTGGTTCTCAAGCTCGCTGCCGAAAAGGCGCAGATCGAAACGGTTGCCTTGGCGCCGCGCGGCAACGGGGTCGTTGCGATCACCGCCGGCGGCCAGGCCCACGCTTGGAACATCGATGTACCTCACCCCGAAACAACCCTGCGGACGATTTTCGGCAAGGTTTGGTACGAGGGTTATCCCGAGCCGGATCTGACCTGGCAATCGTCTTCAGGCACGGACGTCTTTGAACCCAAGTTGTCCTTGGTGCCGTTGATCTTCGGAACGCTGAAGGCAACCGTTTACTCGCTCCTTTTCGCGATCCCGATCGCCCTCAGCGCCGCGATCTACACTTCCGAGTTTGTGCATCAGCGCGTGCGGGCCGTGGTCAAACCCACGATGGAGTTGATGGCCTCGCTGCCGTCGGTGGTTCTCGGCTTTATCGCCGCGCTCATTCTCGCGCCGCTGGTCGAGACCTGGATTGCGGCGATCTTCTGCGCCTTCGTCGTCGTGCCGATCGGTCTATTCGGCGGTGCCTATCTTTGGCAGCTTCTGCCCTCGACCATCGCCCTGCGCTACGGCGGGCTGCCCAAGTTCCTGCTGATCTTCCTGGCTTTGATCGCGACCGGGTTCATTGCCTTTGCGCTGGGCCCCTGGTTCGAACGGATCTTCTTCGCGGGCGACCTCAAGGCGTGGAGCGCCGGGACGCAAGGCGACAGCACACCCTTTACGGCAATGCTGGTTTTCCCCTTTGCCTTCGTCGTTCTCTTCATGGCCACCCAGGGTCTGGTGGCGGCGCGTTTTGGGCATATTCTCCGCGGACAGGATCGTACGCTCGCGGGCCTCACGGACCTCGCGCGCTGGATCGTGACCCTGATCGCGGCGGGCGTCGCGAGCTATGTGGCTGCGTCGGCTCTCGTCGCCATCGGGATGGATCCGCGGGGCGGCATTGTCGACACCTATGTCCAGCGCAACACGCTGGTCGTCGGCTTCGCGATGGGCTTCGCGGTCATCCCTATCATTTACACCATCTCCGAAGACGCCTTGAACGCGGTGCCGGAGCACCTGCGCGCGGCCAGCCTCGGATGCGGCGCCACCGATTGGCAAACCGCCGTCTATGTCATTCTTCCAACGGCCATGAGCGGCGTGTTCTCCGCCATCATGGTCGGCATGGGCCGCGCCGTGGGGGAAACCATGATCGTGGTGATGGCCGCGGGCAACACACCGCTGATCGAGTGGAATCTATTCAACGGCCTGCGCGCGCTTTCAGCCAACATCGCCGTCGAACTGCCTGAGGCGGTCCGGGATTCTACCCTCTACCGCATGCTCTTTCTGGCGGCGCTGACCCTGTTCGTCATGACCTTCGTCGTGAATACGCTCGCCGAAGTCATTCGACAGCGCTTCCGAAAGCGGGCGGCCCAACTATGAGCGTCGAGGATGCCGCAATGAATATGACGACACCCGTCGCCGACACACCTCAGGCCGCCGGCGCCGCGATCCGGCGCACCGATATGCGCGCGCGCGGCGAGCCCGCGCTCTGGGTTCTTGGCGGCGCGCTTGCGCTCGGAATAGCGATGATCGTGGGGTTCCTCGCTTTGGTGGCGTGGAATGGCATTGTCACCTTCATGCCTAAACCCATCGAAGTGGTGACTGAAGTCGACGGCACCGTGACCGCCGGCGAGCCCTTCCGCGCCGAAGTGTTCCGCCCGACAGCGGAAGCGCTTGAGGCGATGTCTCCCGAGTGGAGGCAGCGGATCGCGGACGACGACGGCTATGCATCGCGCACGCTCTATCGGATCGGAAACTTTGATCTCTACGGTGAGGACTTCCGCTGGATTCCCGACTTCAACGTCGCGAAACGCGAAACGCCGAAAACGTACCTTTTCGTCGAGCGCCTCGAGTGGGGCCCCTTCGTCGGCGCCATCAAGTCGGTCACGATCAATGGTGTCGAGCGGCAGATTTCATCCCTTTCGGATCCCGAGTTCGTGGCGGCGCACCGCGCCTCACGCGAACGTTGGCGGGAAGCCGGGCGCATCGAAAAGCACGACATCGGCGCGATCAACCACGGCCTGGAAGCCGGACGCCTCGCACTGCGCAAGGTGGAACTGGATCATGGCCGCGACAGCGCTGAATACCGCCGCGAAAAAGAGCGGCTCGACGCGCAGGCCGCGGCGCAGCGCGGGAATTACGACCGGCTGACCGCGCAGGTCGAGGCGCTGCGCCAGGAAAACGCAGCCAATACCGTCACCTTCACCGCTGTGAGCGGCGAGGAGAAGACAGAGCCGATGGCCTCGCTGGTGCGTTTATATGCGGCTAACGATCTCAGTCTGGGAGACAAGATTTCCGTCTATTTCTCGCGGTGGGCCGAGTTCCTCGGTGACGAGCCGCGTGAAGCCAACACCGAGGGCGGCGTTCTACCGGCCATCTTCGGGACGGCCGCAATGACCCTTTTGATGGTGATCGCCGTTGCGCCCTTTGGCGTCATTACGGCGCTGTACCTGAGGGAATACGCGAAGCAGGGGCGTCTGGTATCCATCGTGCGCATCTCGGTCAACAACCTGGCCGGCGTGCCTTCCATCGTTTACGGCGTGTTCGGTCTCGGGTTCTTTGCCTACACGTTGGGCGGCTCAATCGATGCGCTGTTTTACCCGGAGCGCCTTCCGAGCCCCACCTTTGGAACCGGCGGCCTTTTGTGGTCGTCGCTGACGCTCGCGCTTTTGACCGTCCCGGTCGTGATCGTGGCGACCGAGGAGGCGCTGGCCGCTGTGCCCCGCTCCATGCGCGAGGGCTCGCTGGCGTGCGGCGCATCCAAATGGCAGACCATCCGCAACATTGTGCTGCCGCGCGCGATGCCCGGTATCATGACCGGAATCATTCTCGCTATGGCCCGCGGGGCAGGGGAAGTGGCGCCGCTTATGCTGGTGGGTGTCGTGAAGCTCGCACCGGAGCTTCCTATTGACGGGTTCTTCCCGTTCGTCCACCTCGAGCGCAGCTTCATGCACCTCGGCTTCCACATCTACGACGTCGGCTTCCAGTCCCGCAACGCCGAGGCGGGAAAGCCCATGGTTTTTGTCACCACGATGCTGCTCATCTCGCTCATCTTTGCGATGAACGTGATGGCCATCATGATTCGCAATCGCCTGCGCCGCAAATTCGTCGGCAGCCAATTCTAGCAATGAGTACGGACGTTATATGAACACGGATAACGCAACGGCGGCCCGGGAAGACACCGTCTATCACGTCAAGCGCGGCGGAGCCGGAGAGGTTCTCACCATTGAGAATCTCAGCCTTTGGTACGGTCAGTCTCAGGCGTTGCATAACGTGACAATGCCGATCGAGAAGGGACTTGTGACGGCGCTGATCGGCCCGTCCGGCTGCGGTAAATCGACTCTGCTACGCTGCATCAACCGCATGAACGATCTGGTGGACGGACTTTCCATTAAAGGGTCGATCAAGCTCCACGGCGATAACATCTACGCGCGCGACGCCGACGTGATCGCGTTGCGTAAGCGCATGGGCATGGTGTTTCAAAAGCCCAATCCGTTTCCGATGTCGATCTTCCAGAACGTCGTGTATCCGCTGAAAGTCGATGGCGTGAATGACAAGTCGTTCCTCGAAGAAACATGCGAACGTGCCCTTCGAAGCGCCGCTCTCTGGAATGAGGTGAAAGACCGCCTGGATCAAAGCGCGCTCGGTCTCTCGGGCGGGCAGCAGCAGCGCTTGTGCATCGCGCGCGCGGTGGCCGCCGATCCGGAAGTGCTGCTGATGGACGAGCCGTGTTCTGCGCTCGATCCCATCGCCACGGCGAAGATCGAGGACCTCATCAGCGAACTCACGGGCCACTACACTATCATTATCGTGACCCACAATATGCAACAGGCGGCGCGCGTGTCGGACAATACCGCGTTCATGTATCTCGGCCGCCTTATCGAGTACGGCGATACGGAAGTCGTGTTCCAGACTCCAAAATCAGGAAAGACACAGGACTATGTCACAGGTCGTTTCGGCTGAGCGTACGATAGAATCAGGTGTTCGGGGAAAACTCATGAAACCGACGGTCATGATTGTCGAGGACGAGGCGTCGCTCGTGACGATGCTTCGCTACAATCTCGAGAAAGAAGGCTACAACGTGACGGAGGCCAGCGACGGGGAAGAGGCGATCACCGTCGCCGAGGAAACGCCGCCGGACGCGGTGATCCTGGACTGGATGCTGCCGCGAATGTCCGGTATCGAAGTGTGCCGTCAGCTGCGGCGTAAGACGGAAACGCGGCACATTCCCATCATCATGCTGACCGCGCGCACGGAAGAATCCGACAAGGTGCGTGGCCTGAACGTCGGCGCCGACGATTATCTCACCAAGCCGTTTTCGATGCCCGAACTCATCGCCCGCGTCCGTGCGCTCTTGCGGCGGGCCAAGCCGTCGCAGAGCAAAGGACAGCTGACTTTCGGCGATATCGTCCTCGATCTCGATGCACACCGGGTGACGCGCGCCGGCAAGGCCATCCATCTTGGACCGACGGAGTTCCGGCTTCTTCAATATTTGATGGAGCGTCCCGGCACTGTTTTCTCGCGCGAAGAGCTTCTGAACGGCGTCTGGGGGCCGGACATCTACGTCGAGCCCCGCACCGTCGATGTCCACATCCGCCGCCTGCGCAAGGCGCTGAATGCCGGAGATGGCGCCGACGTGATCCGGACGGTACGCGCGGCCGGATATTCCTTGGACGACGCCGCCATCTAAGGTCGCGCGCCGCGCCGCTGTTGAAAGGGGCCGCTGTCGCGATTATGTCTTAATCCTCATGGGCTTTCGGCCCGGGATCGCCGATCCCGCGGAGGGGGCCACCCCAGAGGAATAGATTTTATGGCCCACGATGCGACGTCGTTTATCACGACCGTTGCGATCGCCTTCGTTGTAGCCTTCGCGCTGGGCTTCCTGGCTCAACGCTTCAAGCTCTCCCCCATCGTCGGCTACCTCCTCGCCGGCATCGTCGTCGGTCCGCATACCCCCGGTCTCCATATCGATATCGAACTGGCCACCCAGTTCGCGGAAATCGGCATCATTCTCCTCATGTTCGGGGTGGGCCTTCATTTTTCAGTGAAGGATCTGCACGCCGTGCGCGGTATCGCGTTGCTCGGCGCGGCCGTCAAAACCGTGCTGGCGACTCTGCTCGGATTTTGGATGGCAAGGTTCCTATGGGACTGGACCGCGGGCGCCAGTCTGATTTTCGGTGTTGCCCTGTCGGTGGCGAGCACGGTCGTTCTGACCCGCGAACTGGAAGCACGCCATAAGCTGGAGAGCCACGAAGGTCGCATTACCGTCGGGTGGCTTATCATTGAAGACCTGATCATGGTCCTGGCGTTAGTGCTGCTGCCCGCGACGCGGGACCTGCTGCGAGACGGCGATCTTCCCGCCGACCAAGTTGTTTCCGTTGCACAGATGCTTGCCTTGGCGCTCGGCAAGATCATCCTCTTCGGCGCCGTGGTTGTCCTCGTGGGGCGGCGGGTGGCGCCTTGGATCTTGGCTCATGTCGCCCGCACCGGGTCTCGCGAGCTGTTCACGCTCTCCGTGCTTGCGATCGCATTTGGGATCGCCTTCGGATCCTCCCAGCTCTTTGGCGTTTCGTTTGCATTGGGCGCCTTTTTCGCGGGCATGGTGCTGAACGAGTCCGACCTCAGCTATCAGGCGGCTGCCGACTCGCTTCCCTTTCAGGACGCGTTCGCGGTCCTATTCTTCGTCTCCGTCGGAATGCTGGTCGATCCGCAGGTGGTTCTCGACCATCCCTTCTGGCTCGCCGGCGCCGTTGCTCTGGTCATGGTCGCGAAGTTCGTGATTACCTTCGCGATCGTCCTTGCCTTTCGCTATCCCGTCGGTACCGGCCTGATGGTGTCCGCGGGCCTCGCGCAGATCGGCGAGTTCTCCTTTATCCTCGCCGCCCTTGGTGTCGATCTCAAGCTCCTGACGCGCGAGGCGCAAAGCCTGATTCTCGCAACCGCGTTGGTGTCGATCTCGTTCAATCCGTTCCTGTTCAAGCTGATCGAACCTCTCGGACGTGGGCTCCGCCGCTGGACCCCTTTCGCTCGGTTCATAGACCGTTACGCAGCTTTGCCCGTTGTCCCGAAATCCGATGTTCCGGAGGGCCACACAATTATAGTCGGCTACGGCCGTGTTGGGAGCGTGATCGGTGCTGAACTCCAGCGGCAGGACCGGCCGTTCGTCGTCATTGAGTATGACCGCGTGGTCGCGGATAAACTGCGTAAGAAGGGTTTGAACGTTGTTTATGGCAACGCTTCGACCACCGCGGTGCTTGAAGCGGCGCATATCGCCACCGCAAGCCTGCTTGTAATCACGGCTCCAGACGGATTTGCCGCCGGTCAGACCCTCACGCATGCCCGCAAAGTGCGGCCCGACATAAAGGTCATCGCCCGAAGTCACAGTAAGGAACAGCTTGCCTTCCTGAAGCGGCACGGGGTCGATCTTGCGGTGATGGGCGAGCACGAACTCGCGGTCGTGATGGCCGAATATTCGCTGCGGGAGCTCGGTGTCGCCGAGCATGTGATCCGGGGCGTGCTCAGCGACTTGCGGCGGCAGGAAACCTTCAGTCCGGTGACCCGCGCCTAAGCGCTCAGTCGCTGTCGTACTGGAGAAGCGCGGCGAACGGAATGCCGAGCGCGTCGCGTGCCTTCAGGAACGAGAGCTCGATGACACAGGCGGCGCCGACGACATCGGCACCGGACTCGCGCAAGAGCTTCGCCGCAGCCTTCAGGGTTCCCCCTGTCGCGAGCAGGTCGTCGACAATGACCACACGTTCGCCGGCAGTCACCGCATCATGCTGGATCTCGATCGTGTCGGTTCCGTACTCCAGACCGTAGGTATGGGCCTTAACCTTGCCGGGCAGTTTTCCCGATTTGCGGATCATGATGGTTCCGCAGTTGAGGGCGATGGCAAGGGGGGCCGCGACCAGGAATCCGCGCGCATCCACCGCCGCAAGGACTTCCGGCTTCCACGGTCCAACCAAATCCGCCATGCGGTCGATCGTGGTGCGCCACGCCCCCGCATGCCGGATGAGGGTTGAGATATCGAAAAAGTTGATCCCCGGCTTCGGAAAGTCGGGAATTTGACGCACGTGTTTCTTCAGATCCATCGGTGCTTGGAGGGTATCAGGTGGTCCGGGGTTGTTCATTAGCCGCGGCCGCATTGGGATGCAATTCGTTCTCCCAGCGGGCGACGGCTGTGGTCGCGATGGCGTTCCCAACCACGTTCGTCGCGCTGCGGCCCATGTCGAGGAACTGGTCCACGCCCAGGATCAGCAAAAGACCCGCTTCAGGCAGGTTGAACGTCGTGAGCGTCGCCGCAATGACGACCAGCGAAGCGCGTGGGACGCCGGCCATCCCCTTGCTGGTGATCATCAGCAAAAGCAGCATGGTGATCTGGTGGCCCCATGAAACTTCGATGTTATAGGCCTGCGCGATGAACATGACGGCGAAGGTGCAGTACATCATCGATCCGTCGAGATTGAACGAATAACCGACGGGGAGTACGAACGACGCGACGCGCTTCGAGACGCCGAACCGCTCCAGTTGCTCGAGCGTTTTCGGATAGGCCGCCTCGGACGATGCCGTCGAGAAGGCAAGAAGAATCGGAGCTTTCAATCCGCTCAACAGATCCTTGATGCGGGTTCCAACGACGAGATAGCCGGCGCCCACCAGGAAGATCCAGAGGATGAGGATCGACAGGTAGAACCCGCCCATAAAGCGGCCATAGGCGCTGAGAATGTCGAGACCCTGCGTCGTGACCACCGACGACAGCGCGGCGAAAATCGCCAGGGGCGCAGCCTTCATCACGTAGGCGGTGATTTCCAGCATGATATTGGCCGCGCTGTTCGCGAAGTCGGCAATGACTTTGCCGTGGTGCCCTTGGTTCATTGCCGCGACCCCGACGAAGGCCGAGAACACGACAATCTGGAGAATCTCGTTATTCACCATGGCCTCGAAGAACGAGCGCGGTACCAGGTGGGTGATGAACTCGCGCAGGTTCAAGGCCGCGCCTTGCACGGCCGCCGGCGTGGTTGCATCGGGGAGGGGAAGGCCAAGGTTTTCGCCCGGCCTTAGAATGTTGACCATCACCAGGCCGAGGAACAAGGAGACCAGAGAGGCGCCGATGAACCAGGCGAGGGTCCGGGCGCCGATGCGTCCCAGCGAGGAGGCGTCGCCCATGTGCGCGATCCCGACCACGAGGGTGGAAAAGACGAGGGGGCCGATGATCATCTTGATCAGGCGGATGAAGACGTCGGTGATGATTGAGAAGTAGCTGGCCACCTGCTTTGCCGTCGCAGGGTCCAATTGATCGTGGCAGATGGCTCCCACAATAATTCCCACCACCATCGCGATGACGATCGGGTTCGCGAGCCGACGCAACATCCCAAGTCCCCCTACAGGCCGCTAAATGTCTCTAAACCATGGCATTTGCCGCCAGAAGGTGCACCCTTTTTGCGATAAAGTGCCCCTTGAGGAGAAAGTTATCCCCAAAATGCAACCCAGAGCCGGCGCCGGCCGTAAACAGGGTGAAGATTGTTCGCCGGTAGAGGTTGTGGAATGACGCGTTTTAGTTGTATAAGGTTACATGAGCGGGGCTCCGGCATGGTTTACGCCCCATTGCTACATAATCGGTCAGTCTCACACAACTTCCGGACGATCGAAGCGTTTATGCTGCGAAACCTTGAGTCCTGTCGGCCGGCTCCTCGGGCCACCAACCGACCGGAATGCGCGAGAAAGGCCGCTGGGGCTGGGCGATGACCGGACTGACGATTGACGACGTTAAGCTGCTGAAAAAAGACGCGTCTCCGGCCGTCCGTGCGGATACGGCGGCGAAGATTGCCCAACAGTTCAATGGCGACGTTTTCGGGCCGTCCGAGATGGCCCTCGCTGAACAAATTTTCCGAATTATGGTCCGTGACGCCGAGGTGCGCGTCCGCGAGGCTCTCGCTGCGAACCTGCGCGCCAATCCCCGGCTGCCGCACGACGTTGCCGTGACTCTCGCGCGCGACGTCGATTCCGTCGCGCTGCCGATGTTGAGCGCGTCCGACGTTCTGACGGCGGAAGACCTTGTTCAGATTATTTCGAGCCAGGGCTCGCCCGCGCGTTTGGATGCCATTGCCGGTCGCCGCCAAGTCGATGCGCGTGTGTCCGAAGCGATCGTGCAAAATGGATCTGAGACCGTCGTTGCCAAGCTGCTGGCCAATCCCGGTGCGGACATTGCCGAGCCGACCCTGCACAAGGTTGTCGACAAATTCGGTCATAGTGAAGCTGTCCAGGATCCCTTGGTTCACCGTGACCGTCTGCCGATCACCATTACCGAGCGGCTGGTGACGCGTGTCGCCGAGCATCTGCGTACGCATCTCTTGTCGCATCACAAGATTTCGCCGGACATTGCCCTCGAACTCGTGCTGCAGACGCGCGAGCGCGCGACCGTCGGCCTTGCCATGGGCGTTTCGGAAGACAGCCTGCAGGCGCTTGTCGTGCAGCTTCACACCAACAATCGCCTCAGCGCCTCGCTGGTCTTGCGCGCGCTGTGCATGGGCAATCTGCGCTTCTTCGAACACGCGCTGGCCCGGCTTGCCGCGCTGCCGATCGACAACGCGCGCACCCTTATTCACGATCCGGGCCAAAGAGGGCTTCAGACCCTCTGGACCAAGTCACGGCTCCCGGGCGAGAGCCTTCCCGCTGTGCGGGCGGCTCTGGACGTCATTGCCCAAACCGAGTTCGACGGGCGTGACCTTGATCCCGAGCGCTACTCGCGCCGCATCATCGAGCGCGTGCTGACCCAGTACGAAAGCATTGGCGGCGAATTCGCCAATGACGATCTGGAATACCTGCTGGCGAAGGTGACGCAGGTGCCCGCGGCCTCGCTCGCCGTCCACTAAGGCGGTTTACCAGACACCTGTATTCGGCATCGACGCCCAGGGTTCCTGGGGCGGTTTCGCGGCGCCCTTCTGCAGCAGTTCAATCGAGATATTGTCCGGCGAGCGGATGAACGCCATGCGCCCGTCGCGCGGCGGGCGATTGATGACGACACCCCGCTCCATCAGCCGTTGGCACAAGGCGTAGATGTTGTCCACTTCATAGGCCAGATGCCCGAAGTTCCGGCCGCCGGTGTAGGTTTCCGGATCCCAGTTATAGGTCAGTTCGATCTGCGCGGACTCGTCGCCTGGGGCCGCCAGGAAGACCAGGGTGAATCGACCCCTTTCGCTCTCCGTGCGCCGAAGCTCGATAAGGCCGAGCTTATTCACATAGAAATCCAGCGACGCGTCCAGATCGGTGACGCGCACCATGGTGTGGAGGTATTTCATTCGAACAGTCCTAAACAGGCTTGGGCCGTGACAACGAATAGCGTGGTGGCATGCAACGGCTCAAGGGTGGGATCGTTCTTGGCGTGTCGCGGCCTCGCGCCACCTTGTGCTACTATTGGTTGATCGCTGCTATATAATGAGCGGTGTTCAGGCGGAGACCGGTGAAGCGCTCTCGCGCTGACAAAGAATAAGGGACCCTGGGGTGCGAAAAATTCTCGAGCGCGCAGCGCGTCATTTCACGCGGGACGACGGGGCCGCTGGACTCGTCATTGCAATGATCATTGCGATCGTCGCTGCGACTGCGCTGACGGTGTTCTTTAGAAACTACACAGGTCCGGCGCGGGATCTCGAGAAACTGAAGAACACGTCCAATTCGGAAACGGTAGTTCAGGCCGCCCTTTTCGCGTACTTCAACGCTAACAATGCTTCCCCGTGTCCCGATACCAATTTCGATGGTTCTGCAGAGTCAACCTGCACTAGCACCTCGACCACATCAGGAACACTCCCCTGGATAACCTTGGGAATCTCCAAACAAGATGCGCTCGATCCTTACGGCAATTACTTCACTTATGTGGTTGCGGGCGCAGAGAAAAATTTCTGCGTTGCTGTCGGCAACGATTATGACTCGGGCGCTTCTCCAGAATACACAGGTGAGACTAACGACTTTGCGACACTGCAAGTGATTTCAACTACTGCCGGAGCCACAGGCATATATGTTCCCTACGCCTTGATCAGCCACGGTGCAAACCGGCTCGGCGCAGTCGCGGGTTCGACAGATCAGGCCACGGCAAGTCCGACAAGCACATCCGAAACTGCGAATGCTACGTCCAATCCGACGACGATCTATACTGGCCCTTACAGTTCTGATGGAAGTTCCTACTTCGACGACTCAGTTTGGTATCCGCAAACGAGTGAACTCGAGAGCGTTTGCGCAGGCAAAACAGTGGGAGAAGCCGTCAACGCATCCGTGGCAGAGAATTTCGAGGGCACCGGAAGCCAAGTCGATTCTTCTAAGTTCGACACAGGTACATCCCCGACGCCGGTCGTAAAGGAAAACGGTCAGGCTCGCTTCGACGATGATGACGCCTATATGACGACGGCGTCTTCGAACACTTTGAATACAAGCGAGCAGCCGCTTTACATCTCCGCCGAGTGGACGCCGGACTCCGCAGCAACCGCCGCTGGCTTTTCCATTGTGACCCGCGCGGCAGCCTCCCCCGGTGCTTCCTATTTCGACCCAGGCATCACTTTCCAGTTCTTCAGCACTGGTACGGCCGGAAGTAACACGATTTCGATTTTGGACAATGGTGCGCAGGTGGGCACCTTCACGTCGGCGGATAGCACATTTACTTTGACCTACGGCGAGACCTATCTCCTGGAGGTCTACGACGACGGTGACGAAGTGTGGATGAAGATCACCCAAAAAAGCCTCACCAGCAACCGCGCTTCTGCTTATGCGACGGGGATCACCCAAGATACGACGGGCACGCGCATCGCCTTCGTAAATGGCGCCGCAGCGGTCAGTCGACTGGACGATGTTGTGATTGGTCGCCCGATGTTGGCGTTTGATACAAACGGCACCGGCTACGCGGAAACCAGTGGCAATCAGAACGGCACGACGACCGGCAGCGTGACGATCGAGGCTTGGGTAAAGGCGCGGAGCTTACCGACAGGTTCAAATACCGCCAGCCTTGTTTCGCAGTGGGACACCGCGGGCACTGCCGCCGCGACAAACAATAGTTCCTACCGCTTATTTGTTTCGTCCGGCGGCGCTCTGTCACTCTCCGTGGGTGACGGCGCCGTCAACGACACGGAATCACTTGGCGTCGCTTTGACGGTTGATACCTGGACGCATCTTGCGGTGTCTTACGATGAGTCCGTCGCCAACGGCGAGGTGAGAGTCTATGTGAACGGTTCGCTCGCCAACACGATTACAGGACAGACGCTATCCGGTGCCAATATACGGACTGCATCGCGCCATTTCGTTGTGGGCGGCAATATGAATACCAACAGCGCCGTTACCAATGTCTTTGATGGGTTGGTGTCTGATGTTCGGGTGTGGAGCGATGTGCGGACGGCTACGGAGATCTCCGCTTGGTACAAACACCGCCTACCCGTCGTTGATGCCGCGGACGCGACCCTCGACAACCTCGTCGTCAATTGGAAATTCGATCGGGAGTCCGGTGGCTTTACGGCGGTCCAGGTTGAGCCCAGCCCAACGACGCTCGGAAGTGACGGCGATATTCAGGGAGGGGCCATCTATGTCGCCGACCTCCTCAATACTTACCGCTTGATATCGACGGACATATGCAACGGTTACCGCGTCGGCGCATATCGGTGCGATTTCCGGGATGCGGTCACGGGATTCACGATTTCCGGCGAAGATCTTCTCGGTATGGCGTCAATCTACGCCAAGGTTTGGGGCGCGGGTGGCGGCGCTCGTATCAATAGCGGCGTGCTTGCGCATACCGGAGGTGGTGGAGGGTTCGCAGGGATTCTGCTGCTGAATACGGGAGGCGACTTGGCCGTCACCGTCGGAACCGGCGGTACGGCTGGGCAAGATGCCAACGGCGTCAGTGGGACAGATAGCACCCTTTCTCAAAGCGGCAGCGTGAGAGCGCGTGGCAATGGCGGGACGCGGGGCACGAACGGAGCTGATGGCGCCGGCGGAACCGGGGTTGCCAGCAGCAATGTAAACGTCCTCAACTCCGTGACCGCAAGTGGTGCTTTAGCGGTTCCAGGTTGTAACCCGGCGGGTGACCCCTGTACCGATCGGCACTACACCACGACAGGCGGCCCGATCAGCAATCCTGGCCGGGGGGGCGACGGGTCCGGCGCTTCCGCGCGGGATGGCAAACAGGGAGCGGTGATACTGCTCTGGTAGCAGCGGATGGCTGTTGAATTGCAACTGTCTTCCAAAGGTCGCCTAAAACCGCGTCTCCACGTAAACCCACAGCTTTTCGGTATCCGACGCAAAGCTATTGGCTTCGTAGCGCGCCCATCTGACGCCCACGGTCGCGTAGCCTCTGACGCTGACGTTGACGTCCGCGTTGTATTCCGTGCCGTACGTGATCCGGCCGTTGTCGCTGGTGAAGTGGTGCAGGCGCATATCCATGCGTGGCGTTTTGAGGAAGCCGAAGTCCGAAAGCTCCTGCAGGTAGCGTACATGGATGTCGCGCAGGCCCTCCGCCGGCGTGATGTTGAACACGTCGGCCCAGCCGTTGTGACGATGCAGCGTCGCGAGCGGTGTTTGCACCGCGCTGACGCCGTCGCCTTCCAGCAATTCCACTCCTGCAAAGAGAGTCGTGCCTTCGTAGTGCACGGACGGGCGGAGCAAGCCGTACGTCAGCGCGAAGTTTCGGGTATTCCCGCGATAGTCCGTCTGGCGTGCGAGTTCGGCTTCCACGCCGAACATCGCCTCGCCTCCGGTCGCCATCGTGTCGTAGCGCACGCCGTACGTGGCCGACGAAAATTGCGGAGCCGACTGGAGGTCTAGAAGATAGGCGTAGCCCGTCAGCAGACCGTGGGGCACCAGATCGGTCGTCACCCCCAGGGCGTGGCTATCGCTGCGCCAGTGGCCGTTCGGCGTGCTGTTCCCGAGGACGCGGTTGACGCCGTCGATATAGGCATAGCGCAAAGACAGATGCGGAAGGGGCCGCCCCTCGAGCGCCACCGCATCGAACGTCTGGTCGTTCTGCCGAAACGCGCCGGCGCCGATCCAGCGTTCATTGTCGTAGACGAGCCGTTGACGGCCGAGCACCGCCCGCGCGGCGGTCATACCGTCGTCGCCCGCCATCGCCCAGCCCGCGTAGAGTTGGTTCAGCTCTTCGCTATCGGGGTCCGGAATGACCGGCCGGCCGGGGACAGCTCGCGCGCCGTCGCTCCGCGTGCCCGAAAGCTCGCGGGTGATCTCGCCTTCAATCCCGGCGAACACACCTCGATACGCCGCCGTCTCATAGCCGACCCGCAGCCGCGCGGTCGTCGCCGAGGCCGGCAGCGGAGCCGCGGCTTGCGTGACATGCTCATAGCGGAGGCGCGCATCGATGCTCACATCGCCGCGCGTCAACGCCTCCAGCAGGCTATTCTCCTGAGCGGGCGGCCGCGCATAGGTGAGGGGGCGTGCGTTGGCCGGCACCGGCGAGACCATCGCGAGCGCGCGGTTGACGCGGTCCGGGCCCCAGGGAATGCCGGGGGTTGGAGCCGCCGTGCCCCACACGTCCGTGCCTTCGCCGGGGCGCAAGACGGTGGTGCCGCCGGCGCTGGTGACCGTTACCTCGTAGCCGGAAAAAAGGGCCACCTGAAGGTGGTCCCCCTTCATCTCCACGAAGAAGTCAGTGCCTCGAATGCCGATGGTGGCGACAGGTGTGCGGATTGAGAACGCCTGGCTGCCGCCGTTGTCCTCAATCAGACCCGCCAGCACCCGCGCGGTGCCGGAGGTAATCCGCAGCGCCGCATTGCCGGTCTTCTTCTCCGGCGCGTAAACATAGTCGTCGATCACGACGTCCGCGTCCGGGCCGAGCGTGAGCTGCGTATTGTCGGCGAAGGTGACACGCAACTTGGCGTCTGGTCCCGTTTCGAGAACATCGTTGCGGAAAATCGGATCGTTGACCGCGAGATCGTCCTGCGTCGTTTCCCGGACGGCCTGGGCGCTACCCTGAACCGCCGATACGCCGCCCGCGCGCGCCGCCTGTTGCGCGTGCGCCTGCGCGCACGCAAGAGCTCCGGCGATGACGCCGAGCGTACCCCATAACCGTTGCATGCTTCCCCCAGGTCGCCTTACGTCCGCGGATTATAGGGCTTCCGGCTGGCCCAGCCCTTCACAAATTCTTCCAGGTCGGCGTCTGGGGTTTTGGGCAGGACGATCTCGAACACGACATATTGGTCACCTGCGGGTTCGCTCTTGGTGGCGGGGATGCCCTTTCCTTTGAGGCGCAGGCGCGCCCCGCCATTCGTCCATTTCGGCACGGTCATCGCCACAGGGCCATGAACTGTCGGCACCTGGACCTTGCCGCCCGACACGGCCTCGCCGAGGGAAATCGGGACTTCGGCATAGATATCGCGCCCCTCCCGCCTGAAGGTGGGATGCGGCCGGACTTTCACCTCGATCAGGGCATCGCCGGCGGGGCCGCCCTGGCCGGGGCCGCCCTGACCCTTCAGGCGGATGGTTTGTCCTTCGTTGATCCCCGGCGGGATGTTCACGTCCAGCGACTTGCCGCTGGGCAGCGTCAGGCGTTTGGTGGCCCCCACCGCTGCCTCCTCGAAATCGACCTCCAGCATGAAGCGCTGGTCCTCGCCCCGGCCAGGCCGTTGCGCGCCTCCGAACGGGTCGCCGCCGCGCGGGCCCGCTCCGCCTCCGCGAAACATGCCTCCAAATAGATCGCCCAGATCCAGGTCTTCGAACGAGAAGTGTTGGCCGCCTCCGCCCGCGCCCTGACGGGCGCCGCGCGCGAATGGGTTTTGCCGGATCTCGTTGCCGTTGGCGTCGATCTCGCCGCGGTCGAAGCGCGCACGTTTGGACGCGTCGCCCAAAATGTCGTAGGCGGCGTTGATCTCCTTAAACTTGTCCTCGGCCTTCTTGTCGCCTGGGTGCAAATCGGGGTGCGACTTCTTGGCCAGGCGGCGAAAAGCCTTCTGGATTTCGTCATCGCTGGCGCCCGATGCAACGCCGAGCACTTCGTAGGGGTTCTTAGCCATGTCTCTCGTCGTGTTTGAACAGCTTACTCTTAGTTGCGGTGCAGAAGCGCGTTTGTAAAGCGGTATGGGGTTTTTTCTGTCACCAAATTCGAATGCGTCCCCCGAGGCTTAGGGTGGTTTTCCCGCGCTCCGTGCAGCCGCCGGCGAGGGTTGGTTCGAAGCCCGTTCCCCCTTACATTCCGGCCTCCGAAGCGCGAGGACGTAGGGTGCCGGAAGATCGTTTTTTAAAGAAGTGGGCACAGCCGATACTGGTTCCCGCCGTCGTTCTCGCGGCCATCGTTCTTATCCTGGCCCTGGTGGCCCAACAGTTCCAGGGGCTTCAAGAGCAGGTTCGTCACGCCACCGACGTTAAGGGGCGACTGACGCTGGTCTACTCCCTTCTCCAGGAGGCCGAGGCGGGCGTGCGGGGGTTCATCCTGACCGAGGACGAATTCTATCTCGTCTCCCTGACCGAAGCCGAGCAACGGCTGACGCCCGAGCTGGACGCCCTGACCGACCTCATTTCCGACAACGCCGCGCAGGCCAAATCGCTCGTCGCTCTTCGCGCGACCGTGGTGACGCGCCTCGCGCAAATGGAAGGCCTCGTCACAGCGGCCAAGGGCGGAGACGGCGCACGGATTGTCGACGATATGCGCCAGCGCACCGGCGTGAACCTGCTCCAGGCCGCCCGGACGATCGTGGACGCCATGACCGCCGAGGAGGACCGCTTGCTGGTCGAGCGGCGGGGCAGCGCAAATTTCACGGCCGCGGTTCTTCAGCTTCTGGCCTACGGCACACTCTTTCTGGTCATGACCGTGGCCGTCCTCAGTTTGTCCGCGGTTGTCCGGCGGCGAGAATATCTCGAAGCTGTCGAGGCCGATCTGCGTGCCGCGAACGATATGCTGAGCGCGGAAATGCTTCGGCGCGAAAAGGCCGAGGAGCAGCTTCGGCAAGTACAAAAGATGGAAGCCATCGGGCATCTGACCGGGGGCATTGCCCACGACTTCAACAACATGCTCGCCGTGATCATGGGGGCGCTGAACATCATGCAGCGCCGTCTCGACCGCGGCGATTTCAACGTCCAGCCGTTTATGCAAGCGGCGATCGAGGGCGCGCAACGCGGCGGCGCGTTGACCCAGCGCATGTTGGCCTTCGCGCGCAAGCAAGTGCTCGAACCTCGCCCGGTCGATGCCAACAAACTTGTGTCCGGCATGTCGGATCTTCTTCGCCGCACCTTGGGGGAAACCGTTCAAACCGAGGTGGTTCTGGCCGGCGGTCTGTGGCGCACCCATGTCGACGCCCACCAGCTAGAGACCGCGATCCTCAATCTCGTCGTGAACGCCCGCGACGCGATGTCCGGCGTGGGGCGCCTCACGATCGAAACCGCAAGCGCCGAACTGGATGCCGCCTATGCGGAGCGCCATCCCGATGTTTCGGGGCCCGGCGAATACGTCATGGTGTCCGTCACCGACAGCGGCACGGGCATGCCGCCGGAGATTATTGCGCGCGCCTTTGATCCATTCTTCACCACCAAGGATCCGGGCAAGGGGACGGGCCTGGGGCTGAGCCAAGTCTACGGGTTCGTGAAACAATCGGGCGGGCATATCAAGATTTACTCGGAAGTCGGCCACGGCACGACCTTCAAGATTTACCTCCCGCGCTACGATGGTCCGGGCGACGTTGAGGCGGGCAAGAGAGCCGAAACGGTGACTCCGCGGGCGGTGCGTGGAGAAACGATTCTGGTGGTCGAGGACGACGACGCGGTGCGCAAGCTGGCTGTCGAAGGCCTCAGCGAGCTTGGCTACGCGATTCTGGAGGCCGACCGGGCCGACCTCGCGCTGAAGCTTCTGTCCGAAAACCCCGGCATCGCCCTGCTTTTCACGGACGTCGTGATGCCGCATGTGAACGGCCGGGAGTTGGCCGAGAAGGCGCGGCGCCTGCGTCCGGCACTGAAGGTCCTTTTTACCACCGGGTATACGCGCAACGCCCTCATTCACAACGGCGCGCTCGACGCCGGGGTGCGTTTAATCGGAAAACCGTATACCCTTCAGCAACTTGGAAAAACGGTCCGCGATATCCTCGATAACTGATGGCAGATTTATTGCCTCTCCTGCTTGGTCTGCACGTCGTCGTCGCGGCGATCGTGTGCGTGCATATCCTGCTGACCAAATCGGAAACCGCCGCCATCGGGTGGATCGGGTTTGTCGTTGTGTCGCCTTTTGTGGGGGCCTTCCTCTACTGGATCTTCGGCATCAACCGTGTCTCTCGCCGGGCGCGGCGCTATCGCGGGCGGCGTCGCGGCGACGCTCCGCCCAATCTCGCGACGCACGATATGCCCTTCAAGGGACTGCCCACTTCGCAGCAGCGGCAGCTCTTTCAATACGCGCGCTCTGTCCACGATGTACCGTTCCTGGGCGGGAACCATGTCGTTCCCTTGGTCAACGCGCAGGGCGCCTATCCGAACATGTTGGCGGCGATCGCGGAGGCGAAGCGGAGCATCGCCCTCTCGGTTTATATCTTCGATTGTGATGATGTTGGTCTGAAGTTCATCGAGGCGCTGACACAAGCGCACCGCCGCGGGGTTCAAGTCCGGGTGCTCCTGGATGAAATCGGCAGCGGCAAACGTTCCCGACCGGCGGACGAACTGTTATCGAACGCAGGCATCGCGACGGCGCGGTTCATTCCCCAGAATCTCAAATTCCTGCCCCTGATAAATTTGCGCAATCACCGCAAAATCATAATCGTCGACGGCCGCATCGGTTACATCGGCGGCATGAACATCTGTCTCAGCTACGCAGCGCAAAAGGACCAGGAGATCCATGACCTTCACTTCCGGGTCAGCGGGTCGGTCATCGCCCAACTTAATGCGATGTTCGAGGAGGATTGGAAGTTCGCCACCGAAGAGGTGGTCGAGCTTCCCTTGGTCGAAACGCCGCCCGACAGGATCGAGCGGCCGGTGTATGCGCGCGCCATCCCAGACGGGCCGGATACGAATTCCCAGCGTACCCAGTGGCTGATGCTCGGCGCCCTGGCGGTCGCGCAAAAGAGCGTCCACGTCCTGACGCCGTACTTCTTACCGAACGAAGTGCTCACCAATGCATTATGCGTCTGTGCGATGCGCGGTGTCAGCGTACAAGTGGTCGTCCCGTCCCGCACCGATATCCCTCTGGTCGACTGGGCGATGGAAGCCAAGTTCCAGTATCTCATCGAACGCGGCGTGAAAATCTATCGGTCGCCGCCGCCCTTCGACCATACCAAGCTCATGATCGTGGACGGCGTGTGGACGCTGGTGGGCTCTTCGAATTGGGACCAGAGGAGCCTCAGATTGAATTTCGAGGCGAATCTCGAATGCTACGATGGCGACCTCGGGCGAGACCTGGAGACTCACTTCGATAGCATCAAGAAAATCGCCAAGCCGATCACGAGCGCCGATATGATGGCCCTTCCGTTCGGTCGCCGTCTGAGAAATAATTTCGCGCGGCTCTTCTCGCCTTATCTTTAGCGCGAGACGACCGCATCACCTGGGGAGGGATCGTCATGCGTCTTCCATGGATTGCGCTGGGACTCGCTATTGCAGTAACGCCGGCCGGCGCGCAGGAGGTGAAGCGTGCCATCCTACAG
This sequence comes from Rhodospirillaceae bacterium, assembly GCA_041905525.1. Lineage (GTDB taxonomy): Bacteria > Pseudomonadota > Alphaproteobacteria > Rhodospirillales > Rhodospirillaceae > SHVO01. The sequence continues at coordinate 120,104 of JAYRKY010000007.1, read as the reverse complement.
CGGGTGGACGTGCCGACCGCGGCGGCACATGAAACTGTCATCGGCACGGTCGAAGTGCCGGCGGGCGGCGCGACCGGGCGTCATACCCACTTCGGTGTCGAAATGCTCATCATGCTGGAAGGTGAGATGGACGTCTTCATCGACGGCGAGGCGCCGAAACATCTGAAGGCTGGCGACTCCCTCGCGATCCCCACCGGGAAGGTCCACGACGCGCGCACGGTTAGTAGCGAGGCAGCCAAAGCCGCCGTTACGTGGGTGGTCGAAAAAGGCAAGCCAATGGCGACGCCCGCAGCGAAGTGATGCGGCCTAGCCGAGGCGGTTGATGCCGTCGAAGGCGGCGGTCTTATAGCACTCCGCCAGCGTCGGATAATTGAAGACGGTGTCGACGAAGTAGTCGATCGTGCCCTTATGGGCGAGGACGGCCTGCCCGATGTGAATGAGTTCACTCGCGTCTTCACCGATGATGTGTACACCGAGGAGTTCGCGAGTTTCAGGATTGAAGATCAGCTTCAACAGACCGGTATTGTCACCGATGATCTGGCCGCGCGCGATTTCCTTGTAGCGAGCCTTCCCGATTTCGTAGGGGATGCCCTCCTGCGTCAGTTCTTCTTCGTTTTTGCCGACAGTCGAAATCTCAGGGATCGTGTAAATCCCGTACGGGAACAGCGAGGGGGTGCTTTCATACTTTTCACCGAACGCATGGCAGGCGGCAAGGCGCCCTTGTTCCATGGAGGTGGACGCGAGGCTTGGAAAGCCGATGACGTCTCCTACCGCGTAGATGTGAGGCACGGCGGTCTGGTACTGCGCATTCACCTTTAAGCGTCCGCGATCGTCGGCCGTCAGGCCCGCGGCGTCCAGATGGAGTGTATCCGTCGCGCCGGTCCGTCCGATGGAGTAGAGGGCCTTCTCCGCAACGATCTGCTTGCCGCTCGCGAGCGTGATCTTGACGCGCTCGCCCTTATCGTCGGATGTCGGCTCCAGCATCTTCACTTCCTCGCCGAGCCGCAGGGTCACCCTATTCTGGTGCATGTGATAGGCAAGGCTATCGGTGATTTCGCGGTCAATGAACGGCAACAGGCGATCCCGCTTGTCGACAAGGGTGACGCGCACGCCAAGCGCCGAAAACATGGTCGCATATTCGATGCCGATGACGCCCGCGCCGATCACGGCCAGGGTGTGCGGCAGCTTCTGCAAGGTCAGCACATCGTCGCTGATGAAGATGCGTTGGCCGTCGAAGGGAATGCTTTGATCGCGCGTGGCATGCGTGCCGGTGGCGATGACGATCTTTTCGGCGCTCACGTTCCGCTGGCCCCGCCCGTCCGCGTCCTCGAGGGCGACCGTGTGGGCGTCGACAAATTTCGCGCTCGCGGTGGCCACCGTGATCCGGTTGCGTTGAAGCTGATGGCGGGTCACGTCGATCTCATGGCGGATGACGTGGTCGGTGCGAAAGTGCAAGTCCTCCATGGTGATGTGCTGCTTCACCGTATAGGACGACCCGTAGATGCCGCGCTCGCGATATCCCGAGAGGTGCATGACCGCTTCGCGCAAGGTTTTGGAGGGAATGGTGCCGGTATTGATGCAGATGCCCCCGACGACCCCTTTTTTCTCCATCAGCATGACCTTGCGGCCGATCTTGGAGGCTTGGATCGCCGCGCGCTGGCCCGCGGGCCCGGAGCCGATCACGATAAGATCGTAGTCATAGGCTGACATTGGATAGTTCCCCCGAACCCCGGACGGACCGCTGGGGGTCCGTTACAAGCGACTAGACTAGCCCTCCCGGTGGTCGGGTCAACGTCCCAGACGCGGCGGGGGACGATTTCGACTGTCTTTACTGATATTTACGAACCCCCACCGGACGCGGTACATACTTCGGGGTGTTAAAGATAAAGGGGGAACGCGATGCGCATCATTCGCCTCACGTTTGCGGCCGTGCTCGGGCTCTTTGCCGCGGCGTCCGCGCAGGCGGCGTCTCCTCCAGATCTCATTGCGAAAGGCGAGTATCTCGCGCGGGCCGGAAACTGCGTGAGCTGTCACTCGACGCCCGACGGCGAGCCGTTTGCGGGTGGCCTCAAGATGGCGGTTCCCTTCCTCGGGGCGATCTACACCACCAACATTACCCCGGATAAAGAACACGGCATCGGCAACTACACCTTCGAGGATTTCGAAGGGGCGATGCGCCGGGGAGTCGCGAAGGACGGCCACATGCTGTACCCCGCGATGCCCTATCCATCCTACGCCAAGACCAGCGAGGAGGATTTGCGCGCACTGTACGCTTTCTTCATGGAAGCGGTGCCCGCCGCGAACGTTCCGAACAAACCGAGCGAGATCAAATCGCCGCTCAACATCCGTTGGCCGCTGAAAATCTGGAACGCGATTTTCCTGCCGAAGGCCGGCTATGAGGCGGACTCGAGCAAAGACGCAAAATGGAACCGCGGCGCCTACCTCGTCGAGGGACTGGGCCATTGCGGCGCATGCCATACGCCGCGCGGCCTGTTCTTCCAGGAAAAAGGATATCGCGCCGCGGATGGCTCTTACCTCGCCGGTGCGGAACTCGATAACTGGTACGCCTCGAACCTCAGGGGCGATGCGCTCGCAGGACTGGGCCGCTGGTCGGAAGCCGATGCCGCGTCGTTCCTGAAGACCGGCCACAATGGCTTCTCTTCGGCCTTCGGGACGATGATCGAGGTAGTCAACAATTCGACGCAACACTTGAGCGACGAGGATGTGGCCGCGATGGGCGTGTATCTTAAGTCGCTGTCGCCGGTCAGTTCGGCCAAAGCGACGTACACCTACGATCAGAAGACGACCGATGCTCTCCGCAGCGGCACCTTTGCCTCATCCGGTGAGCGCCTGTATGTCCAACACTGCGCCGCCTGCCACGGGCACGACGGGCGCGGCCATGCGCCGTATCTGCCCCCGATCGCCGGCAATCCTTCCATTCTCGACGCGAACCCCGTGTCCTTGATCAACGTGACGCTGAACGGTTCCGCCCGGATCGTCGTGCAAGGAATGCCGGATGCATACCGCATGCCGCAGTTCCGGGTGCTGTTGAACGACCAGGAAATCGCCGATGTCATCACCTTCATGCGCAAAGGGTGGGGGCATGGTGCGGCGGCCGTCAGCGCTGCAGATGTGAAGAAGCTGCGCGACAAGACAAACCCAGCGAGCGACGAAGTCGTCATTCTGAGAATGCGCTAAGAGATAAAGAAGCGGCCTCGAACTCAAATTCAAGTTCGGGGCCACTCTTATGCGATGCCCGAAGGGGGAACGGGCCTCGCTCATGTAAGCGGCGCTGACGGGCGCTCCAGCTCACACGCTTTACATAGGCATTGAGGACGCCGGGCGCCACGGTTGAAGGGTGACCAAGCTGTCACCATCGGCCCGCGTTATCCTTCAATGCCAAGTTCTCGATCGTGTTCGTCGGTCTCATGTAGCCGAACGAAGCGCGTTCGAACTTGTTCTCCCTATCGAAGCCAGATGGACAAAAATTCAGCCCGGCTCGCCGCGCACCCATCCTTCACCACAGTTGAGCCTTAGAGCCGCCGTGCTCGGCGCGTTAGGTCGTTATCTGAAAAAGGAGGTACGCTCATGAATAATGTGATGAAAAAGCTTGTCGGTGCGGTCTTCACACTTTCCGCGCTGGGTCTGAGCGCCTGTGCAAGCGAAGGTGGCTACAGCTCGTTCGGTGTGGGCGTTTCGTCTTACGGCGACGGCTATTACCCCCGCGACTATGGGTACGGGGCCCGGGATCGCGATTGGGATGGAATCCCGAATAGATTCGATCGCGACCGTGACGGGGATGGCATTCCCAACCGGTTCGACTCTCGCCCGAACAATCCGCGCTGGCGATAGAGCGGATCTCGAGAGAAAAAGGGCGGCCTTTCGGCGGCCCTTTTGTTGCGTGGGGAACGGACTACTTTGGTTGTGGGCTGGTGCTGTTCTTCGTCTCCGGCTCGAGTTCGCCGTGGCCGCGGACGAGGTCCGGATGCTTCTTGATCATCGCCGCGCAATCGGGATCTTTCGTCACGTCAATGTTCATCTTGGCTTCGCAGCGCCGCATCTTTTCGATGTCGGCGGCGGTGATGCTGGCCTTTTTCATCACCGTTCCGCATTGCGTATCCTGGGCCAGGACGTCCTTCGTCATCGCCATGCACTGATTGAGTTTCAACAGTTCGGGTTCGGAAAGCCTTTCCTCGGTGGCGGCGAACGCGGGCAGGGCGAGTGTGAAGCACGCCGCGATAAGACTGGTGGACAGGAGGGAACGTCGCGTGGAAAGGAACATAATAATCTCCGGTTATGTGAATCTCCCCACCACAACGCATCGGCCGCGGACTTCGTTACGCTCCCGGACAGGACCGGGTCCGTAAAGTCACCGGCCTGTTACCGCGGCGTAAACGTCCCCCGCTTGCGCGACGAAAAATCCTTCCTAAAATTTGGTTGTGTCATCATCTTTCACGGGGAGGTAGCACTATGAAGCGATCTGCATTTGTTGCCTTGGGGGTTGTCGCAACGCTCCTGGTCCCAGCAGTCGTGCCTGCGTATGCGGCGGCGGCGCTAGCGCCAGTAGCTCCGGCTACCCCGAGCGCGGCCCAGGACTTGGTCGCGGCGAACCCGCAAGGGAGGACGGTTCTTGTGGCCGTCATCAATTACGAAAATGTCGCCGGTCGCGGGGTCCACGATCGCCTTGCCGCCTTCGCGCGCGCCAATCCGGACATCAAGATTGTCGTGAAGCCGGTCGCGGGCGCGGGGCCCCTCTCGGATTTTTTGGCAAAGGCCGCATATGCTGCCGCCCGGCAGGGCCGATTTGCCGCGTTCCATGACGGAGCGATTGCGGCGTCCCAAGCCAACACCTACTACTCGCTGCGCGACAGCGCGCCGCTGCTCGGGCTGGATTGGTCGCAGTTCCAGAGAGACTTCCAAGATCCGGCGATCGCGGAGCAGGTGAAAGCCAACGCGAAGTACGCCGCTGATCATAAGATCGCCGAAGCGCCGGCTTTTATCGCCGGCGAGCAGGTCTTCGCAGGTCCTTGGGAAAAACTCGATCTCGCCAAGGTGGCCGCGGCGGTGAAGTGAAACTTACTTGAAGATGCCGTTGAGGATGTAGGCCAGACGGACACCAGCTTTGTCGATTTGGTCCGTGGCGATCAGATAGTTCTGCTGAACATAGAGGTCGTCCAGCTCTAGCCCGCCGGGGTTGCCGAGATAGCCGGTGGGCGGGGCGCGCATGACCCACAAGGTCTCTTCCGCCCAATCCTTTGGGGTGCCTATGGTCCAACGTTCGCGGTTGTGACGGTCGGCCATCTCCTGAAGGAAAGGCGTGTAGCCGCGCGTCGGTGGGTTGGGGGCGGTGAGGAGCAGCGACTCCCACACTGTATGCATGTCCGTTGCCCGGCCCAGAAACTTTACTTCGATGTCGCGTCCGCCGTGATCCTCGGCAAAGGCGATATCAAGCGGCTGATGTAGATCGCCGATCAAATGCGCCAGGTACTTCAAAGCTTCGGCGCGCGCGGGACGAGGGGCCTCGCTACCGACGATGGCGGCCTGCCGTTCGACCTGCTCCACAACGCAACTTGCGGGCGCTTTGCAGTCCCGCGCGAGATCGACCGCGCGGGCGGTTTTTGGAATGGTGACCGAGTGCCACGCCTGCGTATCGGGCCGCTTCTTGATTTGAAAGTCCGCCCAGGTGCACGTCTCCGCGAATGCATCCGCGGTCTTCACATCCAGGAGCTGCGAAACGGCCGCGCGCGCCGGATCGCTAAATTCGCGCCACGCCTTCAAGCACGCGAGGCGATGGCCCGCGGCGTCCCAAGCGCGCGCCTCACCGCAGGCGCTCACGAGAGCAAGTGCCAGGACCAAACGTCTCATCTCTCTCTCCGGGATCCGCAAAGCTCCGTTTGCTTGGCGGGGACGCGTAGGATGTTGTCGATGTAATAGGCAATTGCCCTGTCGGCGTAACTCTGCTCCTGTGCGCTCGTCAAGAAGCGGGCAGCATCTTCGCGCCACCCTTGGGCGCACGCGCTCGCGACCGCTGCGCCGGCGGCGCAGTCGAGAAGGCGGCCAAAAGCGCGGCGATACACGTTGAACTCGGCCTTGGTCATCGCCGCACCGTGACCGGGCACGATCTGCGCGAAGTCCTGCGCGGCAAGGCGTTCCAGGGCGTCGCGCCAGCCTTGCGCGCAGGCTGTGTCGAAGAAGGGGACAGGCGTCACGATCAGGTCGCCGGCCGCCAGTGTTTTGGTTTGCGGGTCGTAAACCCAGGTATCGCCCGCGGTGGCGGCGAAGGGGGCGAGCCGCAATTCCAGGGTCCCGAGTTTCGCATCACCCGATACGGGGACATCGGGAATGAGGTCCTTCCGATCCTCGATTGCCCCGATGGCGAGACGGATTTCCGCCTTTTCCAACTCACTCCGCTGAGGATCGGCAACCAGCGCACGGCTGCGTTCGAGTTCCTTGGCGAGGAATCCGTCCAAGGCGTCGGAAACGGCTGTGCTCGTGTAGAGTTTCGCGGCGGGGAATTGAAGGCGCAGTTCCTGATTGCCGCCGCTATGGTCCAGATGCCAGTGCGTGTTGACGATTGCGGAGATGGGCTTTTTGCGCTCGCGCACGTAGGCAAGGATCGCCGCCTGATGCTCCAGATGCCGCCCCGTATCCACAACGATCAGGCCCTCGGCGGTCTCAAATATGACGGTGTTGCCGTCCGGGGCGCGATCGGCGGGCACGGCGCCCGGAATGATTTTCACGGGCGCGGGCGTTTGCGCGCGTGCCGGTAGGATCGAAAACACCAACAGTCCCGCGATGAGAGCGATCCGGAACATCGGTCCTCCAAACTGAGGAGGGCCGCGGTCGAGAACCGCGGCTCTATCGTCAGAAACAGTTCAGGCTAGGTCCGCAGATATTTCTCGAACCACGCGAGCGTGCGATCCCACGCTTCCTTCGCCGCCTTTTCGTCGTATCGCGGCGTCGTGTCGTTGTGGAACCCGTGGTTGGCGTTGGGATAGATGTGCCCTTCGTACGGAATCTTCGCCGCCTTGAGCGCGGCTTCGTAGGCTGGCCATCCGGCGTTGATGCGCTCATCGAGGCCACCGTATTGCGCGTTGATCGGCGCCTTGATCTTGGGAACGTCCTCGGGCTTCGGCTGCGCGCCGTAGAACGGGACGCCGGCGTTGAAGTCCGCGCCCAGCCGCACCGCGAGCGTATTCACGACCCCGCCGCCGAAGCAAAAGCCGACGCCGCCGAGTTTGCCGTTGCTGTCGGGATGTTTCTTCAACCAGCTTGCCGCCGCGACAAAGTCTTCCGTGAGCTTTGCCCGGTCCAGCTTCTGGAACAGGGCGACGCCGGTTTCCTCGTCACCGGGGTAGCCGCCGAGCGATGTCAATCCGTCCGGCGCCAGCGCGATGAAATTGGCCGCGGCCAGGCGGCGCGCCACGTCTTCGATGTAGGGATTGAGCCCACGGTTTTCGTGCACCACGATGACGACGGGCAGTTTGCCCTTCATCGACGCCGGCTTCACGAGGTAACCCTTGATGGATCCGTGGCCCTGCGGCGACGCAATCTCGACGCGCTCGCTCTTGATGCGGGCATCGTCGGGCTGCACCTGAATCGCCCAGGCGAAGTTCGGGCGCAGCATTTCGAACAAGGCGGCCCCCGTGGCGCCTGCCACCGTGAACTTCTGTGCGTGATCGATGAAATCGCGGCGGCTAAGGCGCCCGTGCACGTAGCCGTCCAGAAGATTCAGGAGTTCTTGCGGAAAGTCTGATGCTTTTTTGCGGTCGGTTATATGTCCCATCGGAGGGCCTCCCTTCTGCTAGCCGTTACGCGGAATGCGCCAGCATGGCATAGGCGGCTTATCTGCTTAAAGACCGATAAGCCGGCCTTCGGGAAGAAAACGGGAGTCGGGACGTCGCGCGGGCCTAGTCCGCGGCAGGTTCGCCGGGTTGCGATGCCCCGTCCCGGGCGGCCTTTTCCTTTTCCAACTCGGCATATCCCAAGCGACGCCATTCAGCGGCCACCTTGAGCAGTTCCTCTCGCATGGCGCTGCCGGCAAACCGGTCCGCGAGGTCGATCATCTCAGCGGCGCGCCGGAGATAGATCTCTCCAGAGGACTCGGTTCTGTGTCCGCTCATCGCCGCGGGTGCCTGTGTCGCACCGTCGCCAGGAAGGCAGGATCGGCCACGGCGAACGCTAAGTAAACTTAATCAGGAGCCACGCCGCGATCGCCGCTGCAAGTCCGCTGACAATGGCGCCCCAGGCCATATCCACGACGGTCAGAGTGGTGCTCCAGTTCCGTAACGTCGCTTGATTGGTCAGGTCATAGGTGCCGTAGGCGAAAAGGCCGAGAAGGGCGCCCTTCACCCCAGCTTCAAGAAAATTTCCGGACTTGAGCGCGGGACTGATCGCAAAGATGACAAGACCCAAGGGATAGAGCAGATAGAACGCTGCGGCGGCCTTCAAATTGACCGTGCTGAGCATGATATCGCCCAGAGTGGGCTTGTAGAACCGGCCCGCCATGAGCGTCAGCCACGCCAGGTCGATCGCGGCAAAAACCACCAGGACCACGACGTAGGCGATTGCAAGGCCGGCCATCGGTTTCTCCATTTGTTACTTGGTGTTTACGGCAGGTTGCCCGGATTGGATCACCCAAACGCCTTAAGTCCTGCCTGAAAGTGATCCAACGGGACGGGTTGATCGTAATCCCGGTAATAACCCGGGAGCTGCGATTGTCTTTTCGCCTGGCAATTCCAATTTTCTTGTTATTTTTCAACGGCGCAAGGGCAAGTGCCGCCGAAAATCCCCTCACGCTTTACGGCGACGAGATCCGCTTTGATATTCAACGGGCGGGCCAGGTCATTGGGTCCCATGCCGTGACCTTCAGGCTGACCCAGGACGGGATCGAAGCGCGCAGCGAGGTCCGGATCGCGGTGGACTTCTTCATCTTCCCGGCCTTCCGGTATCGCTACGACTCCCACGGCTATTGGCAGGACGGCCGTCTGCGGGGGCTCGCGGTCGACGTGAACGACAATGGCCGTCGTGACCGGCTGCGCCTCCAAAGCCATAGCGATGGCCTCACCGGTGAACACAACGGCGTCCCGATTTCGGTGCAGGAATTCGTGCACCCGACCGAGCACTGGGACGTCTCGGTCATCAATCAGAACCGGGTCCTCAATACCATCACCGGCAAAATCAACAATGTGACGATCGCGCGCGTCGGCGAAGACGAGGTTCCCACGGAAAGGGGACCGGTGCGCGCCGCCCACTTTCGGTATAGCGGCGACCTCGACGCCGAGGTGTGGTACGACGCCGAGGGCCGCTGGGTGAAGCTGCGTTTCAAAGGACGTGATGGCTCGATGATCGAATACACCTGCCGCCGGTGCCAGGGTCCGCAGGCCGCTGTATGAGCGTTGCGCGCCGCGTTGCATGGGTCACTGGGGCAGGTAAGGGGATCGGGCGCGCGCTCGCGCTCCGGCTCGCCAGGGAAGGCTGGACGGTCGCCGTCAGCGCCCGAACCACCGGCGATTTGGAGTCCCTTGTCGCCGAAGGGCCCGCCGGTGTTTTGCGTTCCTTCCCGCTCGATGTCACCAATCTCGACGCCGCCGGGACCGTCGTCGCGAAGATCGAAGCCGAACTTGGTCCAATCGATCTCGCGGTCCTCAATGCCGGCACTTACGTTCCCACCCATGCCACGGCCTTCAGCATCTTGGACTTTCGCACCCAGATCGATGTGAACGTGATGGGTGTGGCGAACGGTATCGCGCACATCCTCCCGAAGTTCACATCACGCCGACGCGGCCATCTTGCCGTTGTCTCTTCGGTGGCGGGTTACCGGGGATTGCCGTCGGCGGCGGCGTACGGTGCGACCAAAGCGGCGCTGATCAATATGTGCGAAGCGTTGAAGGTGGATCTGGAACCGGTCGGCGTTGCCGTCAGCGTGATCTGCCCAGGGTTCGTCAAAACGCCGCTGACCGATAAGAACACATTCCCGATGCCCTTCTTGATCTCAGCCGAGGACGCCGCCGGTTACATCGTTCGCGGTTTGGCGGCGGGAAAATTTGAGATTTCGTTCCCCCCGGTGTTCGCTGCGATCATGAAAGTTCTGCGTCTCCTGCCGGACGCGCTGTTCTTCGCGATCGCGCGGCGGATGCGCCGCGCTTAAGCCATCCGGTCCTAGCTGCGCACCAGCAAGAATTGGCCGACATCGGTGTGCTTGGTCGCGAAACCCGCTTCGCAGTAACTTAAATAGTAGTTCCACATGCGGTGGAACCGCTCATCGAAGCCCAGGGGCTTGATCTGCGGCCACGCCGCGTTGAACGCGCTCGCCCAGCGCCGCAGGGTTTCAGCGTAGCCAAACCCAAAGAAGTATTCATCGGCGACGCGAAAACCGTTCTGCTGCGCGTGCGTGCGGAACACGGTGGGACTGGGCAGCATGCCGCCCGGAAAGATGTAGCGCTGAATGAAGTCCGCCGAGCGCGCGTACTCCTCGAAATAGGGTTCGGCAATGGTGATCGTCTGGACAGCCGCCCGGCCGCCTGGCTTGAGACACCTGTGAAGCGTCGCGAAATAGGTCGGCCAATTCTCCGCGCCGACGGCCTCGAACATTTCAATCGAGGCGATGGCGTCGTACCGCTCGCCGACATCACGGTAGTCTTGCAGGCGGATCTCGACGCGGGCGTCGAGGCCTAGGCGGCTCATGCGCGCCCGGGCAAATTCCGCCTGCTGCGCCGAGACGGTCAATCCCGTCACGCGGCAACCGAAATCCCGCGCCGCGACTTCCGCGAAGCCGCCCCACCCGCATCCCACTTCCAGGACATGGTCACCTTTCTTCAGCGCAAGCACTTCGCACAGGCGCCGGTATTTTCTGTGTTGCGCTGTTTCCAGATCGTCGGTGCGCGCATCGAAGATCGCGCTCGAATAGGTCATGCTGGGGTCGAGCCACTGACCGTAGAACGCGTTGCCCAGGTCATAGTGGGCCGCGATGTTGCGGCGGCTGCCCGCGCGGGTGTTCGGCCGCAGTTTGTGCATAAGCCGATGAAACGTCCGCGCGGCCCAAAAACCCGCGCCGCCCTTGCTCTCCACCGCTTCCATGTTCCGAGCGGCCAGGGTTAGCAAGGCGGAGAGATCCGGTGTGTCCCAATCGCGGGCCATATAGCCTTCCGCGAAGCCGATGACGCCCGAGGTGACGATGCGCCACAACGCCCGCGCGTTGCGGATGTTCAGCGTGGCATTCGGTCCAGCGCCGTCCCCGAAGACAAGGCTCTGCGTATTCGGAAGCACGACCGTGATCGAACCTCCGACCCATGGCGCCAGCCAGTTCGAAAGCAGCCGGCCGAGGAGAGGCGGCAGGGGAACGGGTTTGCTGTCTGCGGTGACGGCGACGCCGATCATCGTTGTACTTCCTCTTGCTTAGTTTCGGCTGGTCTGCGGGACGTGGCGGAAAATCTCGAAGCCTTTCCACCATAATTTCACCGCTTCCAGATGGATGGCCGCAATGACCTTTAAGGTCATCAGCGGGAACCGGAGAATGTGCTTCAGCAAAACCTGCGAGCTCAATTCGCGGCGAACTCCGCGGAACGACGCGGCCATCAACAGCGCGCCCTCGCTTTCCTGGCGAATGACGATGCTCACCGCCGCGGAGGGCGGCAGGATTCGAAAGTGATACGTCGCACTCGGGCCGATAAACGGTGACACGTAGAAGTTCTTCTCGGCCTGTTGCCGCACCACGGCGCCTCCCGGTTCGACCGCGAGGGCGTAGATGTGTTGTTCGCCATGCGTGTTTTTCACTTCGTACAAAATCGCCGCAAGCGTCTCGTCGCGCCGATAGCAGAAGTACACACTTAAAGGATTGAAGACGTAGCCGAAGAGGCGGGGATAACAGAGTAATTCGATGCGCCCGCCGTCCGGCTCGACGCCGGCGCCGCGCATCTGCGCTTCGGCCCATCCGCGCAAGGGCGTGCCGTCGCGGGCGCCATGATCGCGGTCGTGGAAGGAGATCGCAGCGGCGCGGTTGTATCCGAAGTAACGCAGGCCGCGGCTGAGGCTGGCGAGCTCGTCCAGGTCGAACAGCATCGAAAATACGGAGTAGCGGAGAGAATGCTCCTTTGGACGGAACCGCTCGTGAACAACATCGCCGTCGTAAAGGGCGGAACGCCAACTCATGCAGCCGCTTCCAAGTTCTGTGTCGCCAGAACCCTGATCCTGCCGTTCTCTTCGGCGACATTCCAGGGCCGCCTGACACCGCCCAGCTGTTCAGCGACCGCGAGTCCGGATTGTAACCCATCCTCGTGAAAGCCGTGACCGAAGTAGCTGCCACAAAACCAGGTATGGCGGCGACCTTGAAGGGTCCACAAATTGTCCTGCGAGGCGAGGGCGCCGGCGTCGAAGTAGGGGTGTGTGTAATCCACTTCGTAAAGGACCTTATCGCGGGCGGGCGAAACCACCGGATTGAGCGACACGAATATATCCTGGCTGGCGGGTAAGCCCTGCAGAAGGTTCATCCAGTAGGTGACACACAGGCTGTTTTCGGCAGCATCGGTGCCCTCGATGAAGTTCCAGCTGGCCCAGGTCCGTTTCCGCTTGGGCATGAGGCGCTGATCCGTGTGGAGGACCGCCCGGTTACGGGTATATCGCCATTTACCCAGCAAGGATTGCTCGTGCGGATCCGCATCCGCCAGCAAAGCTAAAGCTTCATCCGCGTGCGCGGCGATCAGGACGTGATCGAACTGGTCGCAGTGTCCCGCGTTGTCCTCGATGGTGACGCCATTCGAGGTGCGCCGCACGGCGCGAACGCCGCCATGGCGGACCTTATGCGCATAATCCGCCGTGAGACGGTTCACGTAGGCGCGGCTACCGCCCTCGACCGTGCGCCACTGTGGTCGGTCGCGCAGCAACAACAGGCCGTGGGATTCAAAGAAGCGGATGAAGGCTTTGGCCGGGTAGTTGAGCATGTCGGTCGGCGTCGTGGACCAGATCGCCGCGCCCATGGGCAGCAGGTGATCTTCGATGAAGGCCCGCCCGTATTTCTCCCGGGTGAGATAGTCGCCCAGGCTCATGCGGCCCGCTTCTTCCAGGGCCGCAAACGCCGGCGCTGTTTTATAGAAGCGCAGCAGGTCGGCGATCATCGTCCAGAAGCGCGGCCTGAACAGGTTCCGGCGCTGACCGAAGAGCCCGTTGAGATCGGTACCCGCGTACTCCAATTGCCCGCGGCGCAGCGAAGCCGCGAAGGACATATCCGACGCCTTGGTCGGTACCCCGAGATGGTCGAATAACGCGGTCAGGTTGGGATATGTGCGCGTATTGTAGACGATGAAGCCGGTATCCACCGGGACGGGCCCGTTGGGGCCGGGAACGTCGACAGTATTGGAATGGCCTCCCAATCGAGGCTCTTTTTCGTATACGGTGACGTCATGCCGACCATTCAGTAGCCAAGCTGCGGACATCCCAGCGATCCCGGTGCCGATTACAGCGATCCGAAGACCTTGCCTCGTAGCAGTCATTTCCCCAGCCTCGCCTTCCCCGTTACGCCGCCCCAGCGGTGGCGTTCATGCCCCTCGCAGATAGTACGGCTTGGGTTGGGGGCTGGATCACAGCAATTGGTTAATTTTGCCCCCGCGGTGATCCGTTTCCGCGGCCCGGGCGTATACCCCCTGTTGGCAAGCGCGGCCTTCAAGGCGTGGGACGCAAAGGTATGAACGTCGACTCGCGTCTCGACGAAAGCGGTCGTCTCTCGGATCTACTCGTCGCGGTTGGCCGCGACCGCGACCGGGACGCCTTTCGGCGCTTGTTCGAGTTTTTTGCGCCCCGGCTTCGCGCGTTTATTGGACGACGGGAAGCCGATCAGGCGAGCGTTGAGGACACGGTACAGGAAACGTTTGTGAACATATGGAGGAAAGCTCACCTCTACGATCCTGCCAAGGCATCGGCGGCGACATGGATCTATGCCATCGCCCGCAATGCCCGGATCGATATGCTGCGCAAAGGCGCACGCCCGATGTTCGATTACGAGGACCCCGCGCTTGCCCCCGAAGCGACGCCGACGCCCTACCAGGAACTTACGCTAGCGGACGAAACGGTCCGGCTGGAAAAGGCTATGGCGGCTCTTCCCCCGGAGCAGCGGGAGGTCCTGCGCCTTGCATTCATGGCCGACATGCCTCACGCGGAGGTCGCGGCGCGTCTCAACCTTCCGCTTGGGACCGTGAAGTCACGGATACGCCTTGCCCTGCGACGGATCAGGATGGAATTCGGGGAAGAGCAATGACAGTGCGTCATCATCCCAGTGAAGCGATGGTTTTGGATTTTGCCGCGGGCAGTTTGAGCCCGGCGCCGGCCTTGGCCGTGTCCGCCCATCTTACATTTTGTCCGCGCTGCCGGCGCGACCATCGGCGCTTGGAGGCGGTGGGTGGAAAGCTGCTCGCCGAGTCCGATGCGGCGTTTCTGCCGCCGTCGGCGGACTTCGATGCCCTCTTGGCGCGGATCGAACGTGAACCGCCGGCCGCGCCATCCGTGCGGGCGACCGGTGACTTCGCCCTCCCCTATCCTGTGCGTTCGGCCCTTGGATGTGACCTCGACGCCGTACCATGGAAACGTCTCGGGCGTGGCGCCTTCCACTACGTGATTCCGGCGAATGATCCCAGTGCAACGGTCCGCCTTCTTCGCATCCCGGCGGGTCGCCCGGTGCCCGTACATACCCATCGCGGCTACGAACTGACGTTGACGCTGTGCGGGGCTTACAGCGACGCGACCGGCCACTTCGGGCCCGGCGATCTGCAGGAGGCGGACGATAGTCTCGTGCACCAGCCCCATGCGGCTCCCGGGGAGGATTGTATCTGTCTGGCGGTCACGGAGGCCCCTTTGCGATTCAAGAGCTGGGGCGCGCGGTTGGTGCAGCCTTTGTTGGGCATTTAGGCCGGCTTTTCGTCGCTTAGACCTTGTTACAATCGGTTGCCAAGTGGCACAGCCTCGTCACTTGTAACAGTTACACGCTTCGCCTAATTCTCTTCCTGCGGGCCGGGCCCCTCTGGCGAGTGATGTTCACTCGCGATGTCGGACCGCATCGGGTGTATCTCGGTGCCGGGTCCTTTTTCTCAGCCCATCAGGCCTCCTGAGCCACACCCGAAGTCCAAATCTCAATGGGTAGGTGGCCATGACCTCAGATAGACACATACGACGTAACTTCCGGGCAGGTGATCTTGCCCGCACCGCTCTCATGCGAGGCGGAGAATAACCATGGAACTCTTGCAGATGCTTTGGTTGGGCACACCCGTCTGGATGTGGCTCACCTTTCTGGCCGTGGTGATCGTTCTTCTCGTCCTCGACCTTGGTGTGCTTCACCGGTCGCAGCGTGAGATCGGCGTTCGCGAAAGCCTTCTCCTGTCCGCCTTTTATATCGCCATGGGCCTCGCCTTCGCGGGCTGGGTGTGGTGGCAGATGGGCAAGGACTCGAGTGTGGCCTACATCACTGGGTTCGTGATCGAGAAGAGTCTCGCGATGGACAATGTCTTCGTCATCGCGATGATCTTCACATACTTCGCCGTGCCGCGCCTCTACCAGCACCGCGTCTTGTTCTGGGGCATTCTCGGCGTGATCGTGTTGCGCGCCATCATGATCGCCATGGGCGCGACCCTGGTCGAGAAGTTCGCTTGGACCCTTTACGTCTTTGCGGCCTTCCTGATCTTCACGGGCGTCAAGATGTGGCTGACCGCCGACAAGAGCTACGACGTTGGCGCTTCGCCGGCGTTGCAGTGGATCAAGCGGCGCTTCCGCGTCACCGAGCAACTTCACGGTGAAAAGTTCTGGGTGCGTAAGACGGACTCCGCGACCGGACAGAGCGCCTGGTACATGACGCCGCTGTTCCTGGCCCTGATCATGGTCGAGATTGTCGATATCGTGTTCGCCGTGGACTCGGTGCCCGCGATCTTCGCGATCACGACGGATCCGTTCATTGTGTACACCTCGAACATCTTCGCGATCCTCGGCCTGCGGGCGCTCTATTTCGCGCTCGCCGCCATGGTTGAGCGTTTCCATTACTTGAAATACGCGCTCAGCATCCTCCTGGTGTTCATCGGCTCGAAGATCTTCGTGGCTGACGCCTTGGGTCTCGCCAAGATCCCGCCGTCCATCTCGCTCTCCATCACATTCGCCATCCTTGCTGGTGGCGTGGGGTGGTCGCTGTGGAAGACGCGGGGCACCGCAAAGACGCCCGCGCCCGAAGCGGCGCGGTAGAGTTCTCTCCATCCTTGAAGGGGAGGGGCGCGAGCCTCTCCCCGATTTTTTTTTGCCCCTGACGTTTATCCTGCACGGTGTCAGACGCGCCTTAACTTTTGGCCCTGGCGGGGCCGTGCTTTTTGCTCGCCTCCAGGGCCCACTTTCCTGTAATCCCCTTTGACCCTAGATTCCGGACCGTGGGGTTCGGCACGAAGACCCTGTCGCCTAGGGTGGCGGCAACCGAGCGACCTGCCTTCTGAGATGAAAAGATGATTTCGGTCGCGCGCCTGATCTCCACGATGCGTCACTGGTTTCGCGATGGGGTCCTGCGCCGGATCTTCAAGAACGCCGGCCTCATGCTCAGTGGCCGCGCGACCACGGGCCTCCTCAGTTTGGCGTCCCTCACGCTTTCGGCCCGCAGCCTCGGGGTCGAGCAATTCGGCATCCTCGTCCTTGTTCAGACTTACGGGCAGGTGATCGCGACATTGTCGACCCTGCAGTCGCCGCAGGCGGTGATCCGTTACGGCGCCATCTCACTTCAGGAAAACGATACCCCGGGCCTTCAGCATCTTCTGAAATACGTCACCCTGCTTGATGTCGCTGGCGGCGTTCTTGGCGTGATCGTGGGATTCCTAGTGGCGCCGTTTGTTGGGCCCTACCTCGGCTGGAGCCAGGATGTCGTCGACTACGCGCAGCTCTACAGCTTCCTTGTCTTCTTCACTGTCTGCGCCACGCCGACCGGAATCTTGCGCCTCTTCGATCGCTTCGACCTTCTCGCCGCGCAGACGACGCTGATCCCGTTTCTGCGGCTGGTTGGGATCGGCCTCGCCGTGCTGTTGAAGGCGCCGCTGTGGGCTTATCTGCTGGCGTGGTTTGTCGCGCAGATGATCGGCGGCGGAGTGCTCACTTATCTGGGGTGGCGCGAGCTTTATCGGCACAAGAAGCTTTCCGGTTTCGAATTCTCGATGAAACCGCGAGGCCTTCCTCATCCCGGCTTGCTGCATTTCATCGTCACATCGAACCTTTATTCCTCGCTCTTGATCCTCACGGGACACGCCAGCACCTTCGCCATCGGCTACCTGACGGGGCCTGCGCAAGCGGGCCTTTACAAGCTCGCTCGGGATCTTGGCACCGTACTGACAAAGCCGGCGGAACTGCTCAATCAGTCGATCTATGCGGAGTTCGCGCGACTGGGCAGCCGCAACGCGTGGCACGAGTTCACCCAGCTGATGCGGCGCGGCGCCGCGATCACCGCGGGCGCAGGCGCGGCCATGCTTATGCTGGTGGCGATCGGTGGCCCGCTGTTCCTGAGAACGTTCTTTGGCCATGACTTCGAGGACGCCTATGTGCCGCTCGTGCTGCTCGTTTTCGGCGGTGGCCTCGCGATCATGAGTTTTCCCGTCGATGCCGCGCTGTTTGCCCTGGGACGGCCGGAAATTCCGCTTCGTGTCAGCGCAGTTGTCGTTTTTGCGATCCAGCTGCCACTCCTGTTTCTGCTGACCAGTGCCTACGGAGCCGCAGGGGCTGCGACCGCGGTTGTCGCCGGGGCTGCGGGCACCTTGGGCGGAATGTGGATTTTTACCGTGGTTCAGCTGCGGCGGCGGACGGCGCAATCTCCGGAACCAAGTCCACCGCAGGCGTAGCTGCTTTCTCGCCCTGCCACGTCTTCTCACGCAGTCTTACCTGATAAAGACCGCGTGCGTCGAAGCGCCGTGCCAAGAAGGTGTAGAAGTACCAGTCCTTGAAGGCGAACGGCAGGATACCGTAGAGGCGCCGTTCCCAGTAGGTCCAGTCGACGCGGGAGCGATCGTTGCGGCGCTCCGAGGGGACGCACCAGAGATCGAAGTCGTAGCGCGAGCGCCCCACTTTGAAGAGGCGCTGCATGATTTCGTGATCTTCAAAAACATAGGGCCAGATATTCGCGGAAAAGCCGCCGACGCCCTTGAGCGCCGACGTTCGAAAGGTCTGACCGAACCCCCCGGTCAAACACTGCTTGGTGTAGATGTACGACCGAAAGACTACCTTCGCCTGGCGCAGGAATTTGCGCAGGCGGGTGCCTTCCTGCATCTGGTGCACGGCCATGACCGCCACCACGTCCGATGGGGACGCGTCATAAAGCGACGTGCATTTTTCGAGATAGTGAGGCGGGTAATAGGTATCGGCGTCGCAGAGGGCCACGAACTCGGTGTCCGCGTGCTTCAGTCCGAGCTCCAACGCATTGGTCTTTCCGGGCCGCGGTTCATGGAGGTGAACTGCCCTGATGTCCCGCGCTTCCTGCAAGATCTCGCGGCACAATCGCGCCGATGTGTCGGTCGAGGCGTTGTCGACGACGATCAGCTGGAAGGGGCGCAGCGTTTGCGCCATTAACCCCTTCAGCGTCGCGGCGAGGAATTTCTCTTCATTGAAGTACGGAAGAATGATCGACCACCGCGGCTTGTCCCGCGGCGCGCCGGGATCTCCCATCTCGCTGACGGCAAGGATGCTCATGTCGGCGGTCTCAAGGTCGAAGATCGCCCGTCCGGCGGGCCCCAAAGGCGCTGGTTTTCTAAGGTTACGGGAAAATACGGGAATGCCTAGCCCGCTGAGGGTTAGCGGACCGCGTGCGAGGAGTTGCCGCGGGATTGAGCGGGCGGACCCATAAAGTCCTGAAATACTATGGCTTTGGCTCGTCTCGTGCGTCCGGGTCCGCCAGGATCTTGTGATGGGCCCGGACAAGGGCGGCGATGACCAGGAGCATCACGACCGGGATGGCGATGGCGCTGGCCACCTCCGCGTGGAACCCCGGGATCTTCTCGCCGACCGCCGCGAACACGTGATCCAGCAGCGCGGTCAGATAATAGGTGATCGGAATCACTGACAGCACTTCGACCGTCCGCTGCAAACGCAGTTGCAGGCGCGCGCGCTTGTTCATGGACGCGAGCAGTAGCTGGCTTTGCCGCTGGCGCGCGATGTCCACCCGGGTTGAAAGCAGAGACGACGTCTGCGCCACGCGTTCCGAAAGATCGCGCAGCCGTTGCGCCGTGCTGGCGCAGGTGGCCGCTGCCGGCGTGAATCTGCGGATCATGAAATCGCCGATCGTCTGAATCACCGGCAGCCGCTCCTCGCGAAGCTCGGCAATGCGGCGGATGACCGGGTCGTGATAGGCCTTGCACGCGCCGAAGCGAAATTGCGAACCGGCGAGGCGGCTTTCGACCTCCACCGCGAGGCTCGTCAGGTCCTGCAGCAACTTCTCGTCTTCCAGAACGCCTCGGGCAATATTGTCGGTGACTGTCGCGAGATCGCGCTCGATGAACGACAGCCGGCGGGACTGCTCGCGCGCCATCGGCAGCGCCAGCAAAGCCATCATGCGGTAGGTCTCGATCTCGAACAGGCGCTGCAGCATGCGGCCCGTCTGCTCATCGGTGAAGCTGCGGTTGTACAACAGAAAGCGCGAAAAGCCGTCCTTATGGATGCGGAAGTCCGTGAAGGCGAGACCGCCGCCGCCGCCGATGTTCGCGCCGACGACCGTATTCGTCTGGAAGGTACGCGCGAGGTCCTGCGCGTCCGGCGCCCGGTCGGCCAGCGGTAGGATCGCGGCGTGTCCGGCGAACACGGTACGTCCTGGAAGACCGTTCACCCAATCCCGGGGCAAAAGCGACATCGCGGTCTCGGCGAATGGATCGTCGGCGGCGCCATCAGTCGAAAACGTGTAACTCGAGAACTCTCCGTGGCGCTCCCACTTCAGCCGCACGCCCCCGAAAGCCACCGTGAAATGAATCGTATCCGCTACCGGGGCGAGGGCACCCACGCGCCGGCAGATGACGCCCATATGCGCCAGTTCCTGCGCTCGCTCATCCGGCGAGACCAGGATGGCGATGCATGAGGCGCGGCTCGGCGTGGTGCTGCTGTCCGACGGACGCGCGTGCACCTCGTTCGCGAGAAGATGCCGGTCCGGATAGTCTGCTGGAATCATCTGAGGGGCTTCCCGACCGTGACTGTCGGCGCAACGGACCGCTGTCGGACAACGCGACCAAACTGCCCGATGTTCTGCCCCACGCGCACCGTCAGTCTAATGGACCGCCGGCCGGGAATCGAGGCGGCCTCGTTCGCGGCCGGAGCCCGAAACGACAACGGCCCACCCCGGGTAGGGGAGGGCCGTATGTATATGAAATGTCGGGAATATGACCGCATGTGACGGTTTAATGAAAACAAGGAGAAGTGATCTTTGCGCGGCACAGCGTCTCCGACCTCCAGATTTCTTGACGGCGTACCTCGCTGCTTCTGGCGCGCCCTGGCGATCGCCAAGTCCGTCGCTCATCACGCTGATTCGAAAAAAGATAAACTGGTAGCGACAAGGCGGTTGTGAGGTGTCTTGGCACCTCGCTTAGACGCGGAAACATCGAGACAATCGATTTTTTGTCATGAAATTTTCACGAACAAAATGACCTCGTCCTGGCAGTTTGCCCCGCGATAAGTGATGGGGCGAAGCGTTCGGGATTGAAGGCCTGTTCGATGGATCGCTCTTTTGCTCCACGCTGTAGATTTTACTGCCACCGGAGGCGCACTATGAAACGCCCATCAATCCATGTGTTGGCTCTGAGCCTTGCCACACTTGCCGGGCCCGCTTGGGCGCAAGCAGGCACCGATCCGCAAGGATCGTCACCGCTTCTGGCCGCCCTACAATGGGTCCAGGGGACACTGCTCGGAAACCTTGCGACCTCCGCCGCAGTGATCGCGGTTGCCGTCGTCGGCTATATGATGCTCACCGGCCGCCTAGAGTGGCGCCGCGGATTGATGGTCGTTGTCGGCGCGTTCATTATCTTCGGAGCCGTCTCGATTGTCGCCGGTATCCGCCAACTGGCGCAGGGACTTCATTAGATCATGAGCCGCCTTGCTGCAGACCCCGTCTTTGCGGCATTGACCAGGCCACAGATGATCGGCGGCGTCACCTACGCCTTCGCTGTTTTCAATGTGATCGTCACCGTCGAACTGTTTCTCATCACGGGTTCCTTCTGGTCGCTCCTGGTTGCGGCCTTCCTGCACGGCGTCGGATACATCGGCTGCCTGCGCGAACCGAGGTTCTTCGATCTGTGGATCACAAAGCTTCGCACCTGTCCGCGCGTTCGGAACTTTAGCTTTTGGGGTGGGAACTCTTATCGGCCATGAGCGGGAAGATTTTCACCACCGGCGCTGCCAGCGTGCTTGCACCACGCGAAGTCTCGGTGGGGAGCCGTCTGCCCTATGTTGGTCACGTCGACGCTGCCACCTTGCGCACGCGCGACGGGTATCTCGTTCAAACGCTTCATCTTGCCGGCTTCCCATTTGAAACGGCGCCGGACGAGGAACTGAACTACCGCAAATCTATTCGTGAAACCGTCCTGCGCGGAGCGGCGAGTTCGCGTCTCGGCGTCTATCATCATGTGGTGCGCCGCCGGGTCACGCCCGCTTTCCCCCCGGCGCCCGAAGATCCATTTTGCGCGCGCATCGACTCCCAGTGGCGGGACCAGCTGGCGGCCCGCAATCTCTACGTCAACGATATCTTCCTCTCTCTGGTTCTGCGCCCGTTGCCCGGAAGTGCGGGCTTCGTACAGAAGATGATGAAGGGTTCGCGGATGCGGAAAGCGGATCTCGACCGCGATGTGCGTCATCTCTACGCTATCCGCGACGCGTTCGTCGCTGCGCTCACGCCTTACGGCGTGCGTCCCTTGACGCTCTACGATGGTCCGGGAGGCGTTCTCCGCTCGGAACCGGCTGAATTTCTCGGGGTCCTGCTCAACGGTGAACTTCGGCCCACCCTCGCTCCCACGGGCGATCTCAGCGAAGCGGTCGCCACGCGCCGTATCAGCTTCGGCATGGACGCGATCGAACTGAAGGAAGGCGCAAATGCGCCCACCTTCGCCGCCGTTGTATCGCTCAAGGACTATCCCGCCCGCACCGCGCCGGGACTTCTGGACGGTGTTCTGCGGCTTCCGATGGAACTTGTCTTGACCGAGAGCTTCTCGTTTGTCGACCGGCAAGCCGCCCTTGATCGCATGGGGCTAGCGATGCGCCGGCTTCGCGCGGCGGACGACGACGCCTACTCGCTTCGCAACGAACTGGCCCAGGCACGCGACGATGTCGGCGCTGGCCGGCAGTCTTATGGCGAACATCATCTTACCGTCCTGGCTCGCGCCGCCACGCTCGAACAGCTCGACGGGAACGTCGCCGACGTGCAGGGTGCGCTTGCCGAGGTTGGCGCCATCGCGGTGAGGGAGGAAGTCAATCTCGAACCGGCCTTCTGGGCACAATTCCCAGGAAACGCAAAGTTCATCGCCCGCTCAGCTCTGATCTCGGCCAGTAACTTCGCGGGCCTCGCCAGCTTCCACAATCACCCGACGGGCCAGGAGCGCGACAATCACTGGGGACCCGCGATCGCGGTTCTTGAGACAACCGCCTACGGTCCTTACCATTTCAACTTTCATAACGGCGACCTCGGGAATTTTACCGTTATCGGGCCATCGGGGTCAGGTAAGACGGTCCTTCTCACGTTTTTGCTCGCCCAAGCTGAACGTCTGAAGCCGCGCATCGTTTATTTCGACAAGGATCGCGGCGCAGAGCCTTTCATCCGCGCGGTCCGCGGACGCTACGATGTGCTCTCGCCGGGCGAACCTACGGGGTTCAATCCTCTGGCGCTCCCCGAGAGCCCGCAAAACCGCGCCTTCCTCACCGATTGGATCGCCCAGCTTCTCACTGCCGAAGGCGGAGAGCTCGATTCCGAAGACCGTGCGATGATCGCCGATGCCGTGGATGCGAACTACGCCCAGCCGCTGCCGCATCGCCGCTTACGCTATCTGCGCGAATTGTTCCGTGGCGGGCGGCGACCGACCAGCGGCGATCTTTCGGCGCGCCTTGCCGCCTGGTGCGAAGGCGGGGATCATGCCTGGCTGTTCGACAATGCCGCCGACCATCTCGATGTGGATACGCGCATCCTAGGATTCGACATGACGCGGCTGCTCGACAGTCCCATCGTGCGCACGCCGGCCATGATGTACCTGTTCCACCGCGTCGAGCAGCGCCTCGACGGCAATCCGGCCATCATTGTCGTCGACGAAGGCTGGAAAGCGCTCGACGACCCTGTTTTCGTGCGTCGTATCAAGGATTGGGAAAAGACGATCCGAAAGCGCAATGGTGTCGTTGGCTTCTGTACACAGAGCGCGTCCGATGCGCTCGACAGCAGGATCGCTTCCGCGATCATTGAGCAGGCCGCGACGCAGGTGTTCTTCCCGAATGCGCGCGCCAAACCGCGCGATTACGTCGATGGCTTCGGCCTGACCGAACACGAATTCGATGTCGTGAGATCGCTGCCCGACACGTCGCGCTGTTTCCTGGTGAAGCGCGGTGACCACAGCGTGGTGGCCAAGCTCGATTTGTCGGGCTTCAAGGGCGAGCTGGCGGTGCTCGCGGGTACCGAGCGTACCGTCCGTCGGCTTGATGCGCTGCGCGAGCAGGTAGGCAATTCGCCCGAGGCTTGGTTGGCGCACTTCATCGACGGCAGGAGCGCGGCATGACTGCGGCGTGCAGAGCCCTGGTCGACGACGGCGTGATCCGCGGCGTGCTTGCCGCGGTCGACTGCGAGACACGTAACTATGCCCAGGTCGGCTATTCGGCGCTGACCGCGGGATCCGGGGTCTTCCAGACCGCTCTGACCGCGTTGTTGACAATCTACGTCGCCGTCGTTGGATACCGGATGCTGTTTGCGCGCGGCGACATCCGTCTCTCGGACGCGCCGATCATGGCGCTTAAGGTCGGTGCGATCCTCGCGCTCGTGACCAACTGGGCGAATTTCCAGACCCTCGTATTCGATGTCGCCGGCCGCGTACCCAAGGAAATCGCCGCTGTTGTGTCTGCGCCGCTGCAGGACAAGCGCGCGTCCCTTGCCTCGGCACCCGTTGAAGGCCTTCAGATCACCTATGACGAGTTGGGCCGCACCGCGGAAGCGTTAGGCAATAAAGCCGGTCCCGCCGCGCGGACCTATTCCAGCGCCGAAGCGTCCGCGGCGCAGTCGATTACCACGGCGACCACTGTTCTCTTCGTTATGAGCGCCGGCGTGATATCCGCCGCGATGCTTTCCATCGGTGTTCTCACCGCCGTCGGCCCTGTTTTTATCGCGCTGTTTTTGATCCGCGCGGCCCGGGGTTTATTCGTCGGGTGGGTGAGGGCGCTGACGGCGGCCGCGCTGATCCAGATGGTCGGCTGGTTGCTGATCGTGCTGATGCTGGCCGTGATTCAGCCCTGGCTGGAGGCGGCGGCTAGGCAGCGCGCCGATCAAGTCGATCCCCAAACGGCAACCAGTCTCGCTTCGCTCATCTTCGTCTTTGCGTTTGGCCAGTTGGCGCTCGTGCTCGGGGCTTGCGTGATGGCGTTTGGCTTCCGCTTGCCAAGCCAAGGACGTGCGCCGGCCGCCGTCCGCGCGACGAGTGCGGCCGCTTCGGTCGCGGCTCTGTCGCCGGCGCCGACGCGCGCCGAACGCTTGGCCTTCGATCTTCAGCGCGATAGCGCACAATCGGCCGCCCGGGCCTATTCTGCAGCGGGCAACGCGCCGCCCGTTGTCCGGGTTGCCTCGGCCTCCGCCGCGGTGGCTAGCGCACCGCGTCTCGGAGATTTTTACCGTCCCGCTGCATTCACGCCTCGCCGTGCGGGAGTAGCCAAATGAAACGCTCTGTTCAAGCGATCCTCGTTCTCGCTCTATTGACCGCCCTTGGCGGCTCGGCCGGCGCCGTTGCACCGCGTCCAGGTCCAGGGGACTCACGCATTCACATCGTGGACTATGACCCCGAGCAGGTTGTCGAACTCAAGGCGACGCTCGGATACCAGATGTCAGTCGAGCTTGGTCCCGCCGAGCGTATTGAAAGCATCGCGATCGGCGATTCCGTGTCGTGGCAGGTAACACCGAACCGGCGTGGCAACATATTCTTCTTGAAGCCGATGGCGAACGGGCCGGATACGAATATGACCGTGCTGACGAACTTGCGAAGTTATTACTTTCAGCTGTCTGCGCAGCCCAAGTCGCGCAAGCAGGTCCCGCTTGTGAGCGTTCGGTTCGTATATCCGGCGCCTGCTTTCGCGGTCGTCGCGCCGCCCCCGCCGCCAGAGCCCGAAAAACCGAAGGAGCAGAACACCGCGTACAGCTACACCGGGTCCATTCACACTCTTCCGGTGCGTGTCTTCGATGATGGCGAACAAACCTACTTCGACTTCAAGACCCGGGAAGACCGTCCCGCGATCTATGCGGTCGATCCTGAAGGGCAGGAAGCCGTTATCAACGCGCGCCAGCGTGATGGCTTGGTGATTGTCGACCGTATCGCGCGATCCTTCGTTCTGCGGCGTGGCAGCGAGGTGACAACCATTTACAACGATGCCTTCCCCGCGCCTGAGCCGAGCACACTCAAGGAGCGCCCGAAGAAATCCTGGTGGAGCCGGCAATGAAGAAGAAATCGAACCCTGCCGACGTGAGTGAAGTGTTCGCACGGGCGACGAAGATCGTGCCGCGCGTACCGCGAGCCGAGAATCCTTGGGTGGCGCCGTTGGGTGTCATCGGTGCCGTCGTACTCGGAGTGACAGTGTTCAGCGGATTATCGAAAGGGCGCGAACAGGTCGCCGAGGCGGCCGCACCCGCGCCGGTCGCGCCGGCGCCGCTGGAGGTCGCCCCGCCGCCGCCGCCCCCCGAACCTGCTCCGGCGCCCGTTCAGGCGGCGCCACAGCCGGTTCTGACGCGTCCGGACCCTTACGAAGCGAACCTCCGCGCGCCGACTGTGATTTATGACGCGGCCGCGGGGACTCCCGCTGTGCAGGTGGCACAAGCGGCTGCAGCGGGCGCCGTCCCAGCCGCCGCGGCGGCCCCGGCGGCGGCCGGAGAAGACAATCGCATGTCTGCCGACGAGCGGTTCGCTGCGCGTGTATCGGGTGCTACAGCGGACTCCGCGCAGGCGTATCGCCTAGCCAACGTCGCTCATGTTGTCCCGCAAGGCACCGTGATTCCGGCCGTGCTTGAAACAGCGTTGGATTCCGATTTGCCGGGCTCGGTGCGCGGTGTTGTCAGCCGCGACGTGAAAAGTTTCGACGGTGCGCGGACCCTGATCCCGCGTGGCTCCGCCTTGATCGGGCAATATAAGAGTGCTGTTGCGGAGGGGCAGTCGCGCGCGTTTGTGATCTGGTCACGCGTGATCACGCCCACCGGCGTGGCGGTCGAAATCGGCTCGCCCGCGACGGATCGCCTGGGCCGCGGCGGTCTTGAAGGAGAGGTGGATACCCACTTCTTCCGCCGCTTCGGCGCCGCGATCTTGCTGTCCGTGATCGACGCCGGCTTGCCGGCGGCTCTAGGGACGGGAAACAACAACACCAGCTTGATCATCGCCTCTCCTGGACAGGCGAACCGCGTGGCGGAAATCGCGCTCCAGCGCCAAATCGAGATCCCGGTCACGATCCGGGTTCCGCAAGGCGCGCCCGTCCAGGTGTTCGTCGCGCGCGATCTCGACTTCACGAACGTTGCCCAATAACGCAATAACCGCGAGCGTCCCCACGTGAACGCCCCAGCGATACACGGGAATGTCTATCTCAACGCCTATCTCGCGCCGCTTGCGCCCTGGCTCAACCGCGCGGATGTGACCGATCTGTTGATCAATCGGCCGGGTGAGGTGTGGGTAGAGTCGGCGGGGGGCGGCATGAAGCGCGAAGCCGCACCTGATTTGACCGAACAGTCCCTGCAGCGCCTCGCACGCCAAATTGCGGCGGCCAGCAGCCAGGGCGTCAATCGTGAACAGCCATTGCTCTCCGCAACCCTGCCGGATGGCGCCCGTGTGCAGATTGTTGCGCCGCCTGCGACGCGCGGTACGCTCGCAATGGCGGTGCGCAAGCATATGATGTCGGACCTCTCGATGGACGATTTGGGCCGCGAGGGGCTGTTCGAAGTCGCTCACCGGACCGATACCGTTCGTCAGGCGGCCGCGGATGTCGAGCTCGGGGCAATGCTCGACGCCGGCGATCTCATGGGATTTCTGCGCGCCGCGGTGAAGCGGCGCAAAACCATCGTGATCTCCGGCGGCACTGGAACGGGCAAGACAACCCTGCTCAATGCGCTCGTGAAAGAGATCGACCGCGGCGAACGTTTGGTCGTGATCGAGGATGCGCCGGAAGTGCGTCTCGATCATCCAAATAGCGTTGGACTCGTCGCCGTACGCGGTGACCTGGGCGAGGCGAAGGTCGACGCCGATAGCCTTCTCGCCGCCTCGCTGCGCCTTCGGCCTGATCGCATTTTGTTGGGCGAGCTCCGGGGTAAGGAGGCGTTCGCCTTCCTTCGCGCCGTGAATAGCGGGCATCCGGGGTCTCTCACCACCGTCCACGCCGACACGCCGGCCGGGGCGCTTGATCAGATCGCTCTGCTTGCCCTGACCTCCGGGGTCGATTTGGGCTGGGATAAGGTCAAAACCTACGTCACTCGCGTTATCGATGTCGTCGTGCAACTCGAAAGGGCCGACGGTGCGCGACGGGTCACGGAGATTCTTTTCCGTCACCGACAGGAACTCTAGGGGAGGGGGCTTCCCTTCTCCGATCCCGCGCACCTGCTTGTGAACGCGCCCGGGACCTATTCGCCGAGTCCCCGGCAATTGTCACATCACTTTCAAAAAACCGTCTCCTGAATCGTCATACTGCGCCAGTACGGTCCGCCCACTCGGTTGCGCCTTCAAAACACGCGACCGGCGCCGATTTTCTTAGCCTCTGACCATAATCGTGGGGACCCCCAAATGAGAAACCGCTTCCTGAAACCGATCGCTCTGACGGCCCTCGTCGCCGTCATGCTTGCCGGCTGTAACAATGCCGACGACATTCAGTCCCCCGGTGAAGGGCAGTTCGCCTCCGGCGGAACGGGCGGTACGGGCGGTACCGGCAATACGGGCGGTAACGGGACCGCTTCTGCGGATTGTCCCACGGGCTTCAACAACCTCGGCACCGTTGCCAATAATACCCTGCGTTCGTGCGGCATTCCCCGCACCATCCTCGGCAACCTGACCCTCCCCTATCGTCCGGGCACCGTATACCGCATCGACGGCAAGGTCGAAGTGGGTGTGGACCAAGGCTCGGATGCCCAGGCCCCGCGCGCGGGCGCGCAGGCCGGCATCCTGACTATCGAACCGGGCGTCACCGTGTTCGGAGGCGTCGCCGAATACCTCGTGGTCAACCGCGGCTCGCAGATCATTGCCGACGGTACCGCATCGCGCCCGATCATTTTCACCAGCCTCAACGACGTGAACGGCGGTCAGGATCTCACTGGCCAGTGGGGCGGTCTCGTGATCGCCGGCCGCGCGCCGATCAACCGCTGCCCGACGACCGCGACGGCGTTCCCGACCAACCCGACGGCCTGCGAATTTCGCTTTGAAGCGATCCAGACGATCAACTGGGGCGGTAATGCGCCGAACGACAACAGCGGCATCCTACGCTACGTGCAAGTCAAGGAAGCCGGTTACGAAGTGGCGCCGAACGAAGAGTTGAACGGCATCACCTTCGGCAGCGTCGGCTCCGGAACCACGGTGGATTTCTTGCAGGTCCACAACTCGGCCGACGACTCGGTGGAATTCTTTGGCGGCAGCGTCAACGTGAAGCACCTCATCGCCGACAACTACGACGACGACGGCATCGATACGGACGAGGGTTTCTCGGGCGCCATCCAGTTCGCGATCATCTTCTCGAACAACCCGACCGAAGAAAGCCGCTGCTTCGAAGCCTCGACAGCCGGCTCCACCGCAAGCGGCGCGCCGCTTCTACGCTCCTACCCGAAGATCGCTAACTTCGTCTGCCGCCAGGGGCTGGCCACCACGGCCTTCGACTCCCGCCAACACCAGGGCATCGTGCTGAACTCCGGCACGCGCTATGACTTCCTCAACGGCATGGTGTATTCGGCCAACACCAGCATCTTCTGCCTCGATATCGACGGCGCCTCGACCATCGCCGCTCCGGCACCGAGCTTCCGTTCGGTGGCCTTCTCCTGCGCTGCTGGCCCATATCGTAACACCGACGGCGACCAGAATGATGCTCCGCAGCAGATATTCACCGCCGGCACCAACAACATCGCCACTGGTTACACCCCCACCTTCACCCAGGTGTTCATCAACGGCGGTAACGAAAACGCTCTGATCCCGACCAACCCGACCTCGGTTTCTTCGTTCTTCGTGAACACGACCTATGTCGGTGCGGTCTCCGGCCCGAACGACAATTGGTATGTGGGCTGGACATGCGGCCTCGCAGGCGGAACCGCTTGCTAATTGCATCCGGCGGCGAGGCTCGTGCCTTGCCGCCGGTCCCGCATCTTTCACTTTCTAAGAAGGCCGACTCACAATGAAAGTCACCACGTGCAGACTGAAAGCCCTGCTGCTCGGGGGAACGGCGCTGATTATGGCGCAGCCCCTTTATGCACAGGCGCAAACCGCCGCTCCGCCGCCGGGTGAAGCAACCGAAGAAATTATCGTTCAGGGCCGCTTCATCCCGAATGAAATACGCGACACCCCGGAAGTCGTCAGCGTTCTCACTGCCGAAGATCTCCAGCGCTCGGGCGACGACAACGCGGCCCAAGCGCTGACCCGCGTCACCGGCCTGTCGCTGGTAAGCGGCCGCTTCGTCTACGTGCGCGGCCTTGGCGAGCGCTATTCGCAAGCTCTGCTCAACGGCTCGCCGCTGCCGAGCCCGGAGCCCCTGCAGCGCGTCGTTCCGCTCGATTTGTTCCCGGCCTCCATTCTCGCTAGCACGACCGTGCAAAAGACCTACTCTGCCAAATACCCGGGTGAGTTCGGCGGTGGCGTGATCGATCTGAACACGGTCGGTATTCCGGATTCTTCTTACTTCAATGTTGGCATCGGGATCAGCGCCGACACGGAGACGACCGGCAAGCGAGGCCTTACCTACTTCGGGTCCGATACCGATTTTCTGGCTTTCGACGATGGCGCGCGCAAATTGCCCGCGGGCATCAAGGAACTGGCGATGACCAAGCCGGTCGTCGCAAGCGGGACCACCGGCAGCCTTACGCCGGAAGAAGTGAAGGGCGTTGCGCGCTCTTTCAATAATGCGCCCCTCAATCTCATCCAGACCTCAAAGATCCCACCGGGTGGAAGTCTCGATCTGTCCGGCGGGCATACGTTCACCTCCGATAGCAGCAGCATCGGTGTGGTTGGCGTGCTGAACTATCGCAACAGCTGGCTTTCTCGCGAGGGCGTACGCCAGACCACCGTTCCCGATCTGGGCGGGCTCGCGCTCGCCACGGACGCCAAGTTCCGCTCGACCCAGAATGACATCGGCTGGAGCGGGCTCGGCGGCTTGTCGTGGCTGAATGATAACAACGAGGTCCGTTACACGGGGGTCTGGATTCGCTCCGCCTCCAAGCGCGCCCGAATCACGGAAAACTCCCCAGTCTCGCAGGGCAACGCGAACGTCAACGTTTACAATACCGAATGGTTCGAACGAGATCTGTACTTCAATCAGCTGTCCGGCAAGCACACGATCGGCGAGATCAAAGTCGATTGGCGCGGAACCTATTCGCGCACGAATCGCGATGCGCCGTACGAACGCTATTACCGCTATGGCCTGCGCGCCGATGGCAAGCGCTCGGCACTTTTATCGGGCGCCAATCAATTGGTGTCGTTCTCGAGCCTGACGGAAGACTCCGCTTCGGCGAACCTCGATCTGACCTACGACCTGGACGTAAAGTTTCTGCGCCAGGCGCAGATCATGGTTGGCGCGGCGTGGCAAAACAACGATCGCACTTCATCACGCCGCGACTTTACCTACGATCAGGGGCGCAACTGGGATCCGTCGCGTTACGGCACCGAGCGTATTGATTACCTCGTGTCCGACCGCAATATTAACGACGAGATTATCTCGTTCCGCGAATTGACCGGAACCTCTCTCACCGGCGACGCGGCCCGTTACGACGCCAAGCTCGATGCCCGCGCTGGGTACGTGCAGATCGATTCCGAAATCCGTCCGCTTCTGCGGGCCAGCCTCGGCGGCCGCTACGAGTATGCTGAGGAGACAATCCAGACCTTCGACATCTTCAAGCCGGCCAACTTCTTGTTCTCGCGCAAGATCTCGCGGGCTTATTTCCTCCCCGCGGGTACGGTGACGTGGAACTTCGCCGAAGATCAGCAACTCCGTGTCGGCGCGTCCAAGACTATCGGCCGACCGCAGTTCCGCGAACTCGCCCCACAGCGGTACCGCGACACCGAAACCGACCGCATTCTCACGGGTAACCCGTACCTTGAAGATACCGAGATCTACAATGCCGATGCGCGTATCGAGCATTACTACGATCGAGGCCAGTACTTCACCGTCGGCGGCTTCTTCAAGCGCCTGAACAAGCCCGTCGAAGCTCTTGCCGTGCTGGGTTCGGACGGCGCCTTCCAGCAGACCTTCTACAACGCGCCACGCGCGAACCTGTTCGGGGGCGAAGTCGAAGGGAAGGTTTACTTCGACCTGACGTCCGGCTCGAAGTGGATCGATGATAAACGCTGGCTGGTCGCGGCGAACTACACCTACACCAAGTCGAAACTGCATGTGAAAGCGGGCGATACGATCACCCTGAACACCACGGGCATTCGCGCAACGCCCAAAGCCACCGACTACCTGGTGGGCGGTGAGCGCATGCAGGGTCAGTCGGATCACCTCGCAAACGTTCAGTTTGGCTATGAGGACGATACCAACGACTCGCAGGCGACAGTGCTGGTCACCTATACCAGCAAGCGTGTGTCGGCGCGGTCGAGCAGCCTCAACCTGCCGAACCTGACCCAGGACCCGGGCTTGCGCGTCGACTTCGTCTATCGCCAGACCTTCACGATCCGTGACCTCGAGTTCACTGGCTCCTTTGAGGCGCGTAATCTCAACGGGATCCAGTCGCGCGAGTATCAGGAATCGAACGGCAAGCGCTTCAACACCAACACTTACGACCTTGGCCGCACGTTCTCGCTGGGACTGACAGCGAAGTTCTAAGAGCCAAGTCGACCACAACCCGTCGGCGACGCGTTGGAACGGTTGAAACCGTTCCGACGCGTTTGTTTTTTTCGGGCCTTTATTGGAAAACGAATCCGGAAGCTTGGCGTCCCCGTGTTCGCCGGCGCCGCGCCGCCTTTTCGTCGGTGTTGGTTTTCTCTTTAAGTGCGACCCGCGGCCGGCGCCTGCCGTTAGGGGACGCATTTGTGACACTTCGACCCGCCGGCAGCCCGTCCCTTCTATGCGGGTGAGTGCTCATAACTATTTAATATAACTACAGAAATTGGGGTCGAACGCGCGCGGACTCCGTGGGTAAATGTCATACAAAATTCATATTGACGTCATCATAAAGTAATTGTGCGGCGGGGAATCCGCGCGCAGAGTGAGTTCATTGGATTTTCTTGTGGAGGACTCACGTTATGAAAAAACTCCTGCTGTCTTGCGCCGCCACGCTGCTCCTCGCTACCGCTCCGGCCCTGGCCGGCGATGTCGTTGAGAGTGAAGGCCTTGCGCTGGGCGCGATCTCCGGCGGCGATTGGTCGAAGGCGGAGGCAGAACTCCGTGCTGGCCTGCAAGCCGATCCGAACGATGCGATGAAGCTCCTCAACCTTGCATACGTCCTAAAGAAAACCGGCCGTGCTGAAGAGGCCGCCAACCTTTACGCGCGCGTGCTTGTCTTGAATGAAAATCCGCTGGTTGCCGTGGGATCGTCGAGTGACGCGGTCCGCCCGGAACGGGCGAAGCTGCTCGCGAAGAAGGCGATGGCTTCGCTGAAGTAAATGAACGGCGGCTCACCGCTCCGTTCAAGCGGCTGAGCCGATAATCTAGTCTCCGAAAAGGTTAAGGGCGCCCCTCGCAGGGCGCCCTTTGTTTTTTCAGACGCCGGTTACGCGCCGACTTTTCCGCCCGCGGCTTTCCGGATGACGACTGTCGCTGGGCGCGGGCGTCCGGCCGGATCGAAGTCGGGCCAGTTGCTGACGAGGCGCGGATTTTCCGGCGTCGGCGTACCCCAGGCCGTCGTGGTCTCGCCGGGATGCTGAATGTTGACGAACATCGTCTGCTGGTCTGGCGTGACGGTGATACCCGTGATTTCGCACCCTCGCGGGCCGGTGAGAAAGCGCTTGATCTCGGCGTTTGCCGGATCGGCGGCCAGCATCATGTTGTTCTTGATGTTGGCGTAATTGGTCCGGTTCTGCGAGCCGTTCGAGATGTCGGTCTGGATCCACATGCGGCCGTCGTCGTCGATCCAAAGGCCGTCGGGTGATCCGAAAATGTTCGAAGCGTCGAGTTTAACGAGTGGATCGAAAGCAGGATCGCCGGCCAGGAGATAGACGCTCCAGCGCATGGTCAGGTCGGTGTGATCGCCGCCGGTCGGAACGATCTCGAGAATATGCCCGTAGGGATTAGGCGCGCGCGGGTTCGGGCTGGATGGCGCTTCCCAGCCAGATCCGTTGGTGAGCGAGAGGTAAACGTTTTGGGTTCGCGGGTTAACAGCGCACCACTCGGGGCGATCCATCTTCGTCGCTCCGACTGCGTCGGCGGCCTGGCGCGTGCGAAGCAGAACGTCGGCCTGATCGGCCCAGCCATTCGCCACCGTGAGGACACCCTGGCCATGAACCAAAGGCAGCC
This sequence comes from Rhodospirillaceae bacterium, assembly GCA_041905525.1. GTDB lineage: Bacteria > Pseudomonadota > Alphaproteobacteria > Rhodospirillales > Rhodospirillaceae > SHVO01. Next base: position 86,294 of record JAYRKY010000007.1, on the reverse strand, counting down.
AGCGGCCGGTGCCGTTGGCGTCGAACTTGGCGACGTACAGCGTGCCGGCGTCGAGCGGGCTCTTGCGGACCGTGGTCGCCGTGCGGCTGCCGTTCTGGAACCAATCCTTGGTGACATCGCGCCACGGTTCGGCGCTCACGAACTTGTAGAAATAGTCGCCGTTCTCGTCGTCGCCCATATAGACGACGGCGTAACCGCGCGATTCGGCAAAAGTTGCGCCTTCATGTTTGAAGCGGCCGAGCGCGGTACGTTTCACCGGCGTCGATGTCGGCACGAACGGGTCGATTTCGACGACCCATCCAAATCGGTTGGCTTCTTTTCGATTTTTGCTGAGGTCGAAGCGCTGGTCGGCAAGATGCCAGCGATACCCTGCGCCCGCCGCGGTGATTCCGTAGCGGGTTTCAAGCGCCGTCGGCGCCCACGTAGTATCGGCCGTTCCAAAGTAGCCGTTGAAGTTTTCTTCACAGGTCAAGTAGGTGTTCCAGGGCGTCCAGCCGTTGGCGCAATTGTTGAGCGTGCCTTTCGGAACGCCGGCGAGCTCCGACTGAAGCATCGGATGGGCTTCTGTCACGGGACCCGAGAACGTCACCGCCGTGTTGCCGGTAATGCGGCGATTATAGGGGCTGTCGACGGTCTGCCATTTGTTGTTGATGAGCGCGATCTCGATGACGGTCACGCCATGAGCTGCCAACGCCTTATTCACCTTCTCTTGCGTCATCGTCGCGGCGCCGTCGGTGTAAAGCAAAATGGGATCCACATACTCGTGGTTCACCACGAGGAGCCCGCGCTGGCTGCTGCGGTTATCGCCGAGCAAAGGGAAGTAGTGCATGCCGTCGTGGTGCATGCCGATCTGCTGTTCCTGTTCGGCCGCGGTGTTTGAGGCGTCTTTCTTCCATGCCGGGCCCGTGGAGAGGATCGGCTGGCCCCAGGGAATGAGGATTTCCGCGGTGTAGCCGTTCGGGACGATAAGCGTATCGGCGTCGCTTGCCGGCACCGCGGCGAACCCCAATCCCGAGCGGGAGGCGACCTGAGCGGACACGGGACCGGTACTGAGAGCCTCGGCCCCGAGGAATGCGAGGATGCCGGCCCCGATACCGCCTTCCAAAACTTGGCGGCGCGACATCGCGATAAGCTCGCGCATCGACTCGTTCTTGCTGGTGTTTGAACCTTCAGGCCGCTCGTCAGTCAACATCATGTCAGTCCCCCTGTGCGTAGCCGCAGGATGCGGCTCGATTTCAAGGGGCAAAACCTAATACGCCCATCATGACAGTCGCTTGTACCTACAACGAAGCTTTCCTTTCTGTTGTGTGACAGGAAGAGATGAGCGAGATCGCTGCAAAGGGGATTTTGCGTGCCCCGGCGGGCGTTAGCGCGGTTTGATCGAGACACCGTCGAGTTCGCTTCTGCGAGCCAGCAAAGGTTTGCCTTCCGGACGTCTGGATAGGCAAAGCATAAGATGTGCGCGTCCCACCCTTAACGTAGGTGCCGACTTATGGAGCGGCTTCCCAGGAACGTGCCGGTAATCCCTCGCGGGCCACTGATGAATTCTTCTTCGGGGCGTCTTTGCGTCTATATTTTTTTCAGACGCCCGGGAGGACAACACCTCCAATAGACGGTGGCTTACCCCCGACGTCACACCGAACCACGGTTAAACTTGCGGTTAGACAGAGCAAGGGGACCGACAGCGGGGGCCGACCGCTTCAGAGCGTAACGTGAGGCTCAGATGCACGAGAGGTACCTATGAGGTACCTAGGCAAAGAAAAAGGCCGCACCATTCGGGAAAAAGTGCAGCCTTTCAATAGCTTAATATTGGTCGGAGCGAGAGGATTTGAACCTCCGACCCCTGCCTCCCGAAAGCAGTGCTCTACCAGGCTGAGCTACGCTCCGATCCTTTATCGAGGCGTGCTTATAAACAGAGGGGCCGGGTAGCGCAAGCGCTTCCCGGCCCCTTATTTTCGTCCTAACCCCTTGCCGGAAAAGGTCTCCCCGGCGAGGGCGGCCGACCTACGGCTTACGGAACTTCAGGAGGAAGGAGTCGGTCTTCCCGCGCACCGCGCCGTCGAACACCGGGCTCGTGTGGTTGTCTTCCGCATGGGCCAGCAGGTTGCTTTCGGATTCGAGCTTGAAGCCGGCCGCCATCACTTCCTGCTTCACGACCTCGGGGCTGACGCGGTGCAGCTTTTCCGTGACGTCCGCGCCGGCGTCCTTGGCGGCGGCGTGGTCGATCACGATGTAGGTGCCACCCGGCTTAAGGGCCGCGAAGATCGCCTTGTTCATGTTCGCGGTGAAGGATCCGCCGCGGTTCTTGAAGTCGTGGTAGTTCCACGAGGTCCAGGCCACGTCGAGCGGCATGGCGGTCTTGAGGTTCGCGAAATCCGCGATCATGACTTCGATGTTGCCGCCATACGCTTGATCGGCCGCGATGGCCTTCACGCCATCGGCCGCTTCCGGACGCTTTGCGACGGCTGCATCGGATACAACGGCGTAGACCTTGCCCTTGGCGCCAACAGTCTTGGAAAAAATGCGCGTGAAGTAACCGCCGCCCGGATTGATATCGGCCACCACGTCCCCGGCTTTCACGCCGGCGAAGGCGGTGATTTCAGCCGGCTTGCGGGTCGCGTCGCGGTCTTTGTCGGCGGCCGGACGGCCAGCATCGGACACGGCGGCTTTTACGGCGTCGGAAACGGTTTGCGCGTGCGCGGCGCCGAACGCCAATCCGGCGGCCAGTGCGACGACGCTCAGTGTGCGGAACTTCATAGGAAAATCTCCTCCCTGGGGTGTAGTGGGGAGCGCATTATACTGATCGGGCGGGCCCTGGGCAGGGGGCTTGGGCCGAAAAAGGGCGTGCGGAAGAGACTTTAGCTGGGTCCAGACGCCTCCCCGAGCGCCGGCGGCTTTTCAGGCTGCGGCGCCCAGCGGAAGTGGATGCGCTCCAGCCCATGCCGTGGGTGGATGTCGCGGTGCCCGGCGATCAACCCCTCGCGCTCGTAAAACGCGATGGCCCGCAGGCTTGCCGTGGGGGTCGTCAAAGCAAAGCCTTGTGGAAAGGATTGCTTCGCGAAATCGAGAAGCGTTTTCCCGATGCCTTGCGATTGCGCGCCGGGCACGACGAAGAGTTGATGAATGTAGTTCGGGCTCATGGCCAGAAACGCGACGGGGATCGCGCGGCGACATGCGACGAAAACCTCCCAACCGCCCGCAATGTCCCTGGGAAGACGTTGGCGTAAATCCTCAAGGCTGGTGAGGTTCTGGGGCGCGATCAGCGCGTTCATACCGGTGGATGCCCATCCGTCGTGCCAGATGGCCGCCACTTCATCAAGATCATCGGGTGTATAGCGGCGGATGGAAATCTCCATCGCCGTCTCGGACTAGTAGGCGCGCTCGATGCAGAAGTCGATGATTTCCAGCAGGCAGGTCTTCACCGGGCTCTCCGGGAAGATGCCCAACGCATCGCGCGCCACCGCGCCGTAGTGGCGTGCGCGATTGACCGTGTCCGCGAGGCTCGAGTGAGCCTTCATCAGTTCCATCGCGCGGGCCAGATCGCCGTCTTTCTGATCGAGGGTCTCAAGCGTGCGTTTCCAGAAGGCGCGCTCGCCGTCGTCACCCCGGCGGAACGCGAGAATGACCGGCAGCGTGATCTTGCCTTCGCGGAAGTCGTCGCCCACCGTTTTGCCCAGCTCGGCCTGGCGCGCCGAGTAATCGAGCACGTCGTCGATCAGCTGGAACGCGATGCCCAGGTTCAGGCCGTAGACGCGCAACGCCTCTTCTTCGACGTCCGGGCGGTCGGCGACGACCGCGCCGATCCGCGCGGCGGCGGCGAAAAGCTCGGCGGTCTTGGCCTGAATGACTTCCAGGTACTGCGCTTCGCTGGTCTCGGTGTCGTTCGAGGTCAGCAATTGATGGACTTCACCCTCCGCGATCACCGAGGAAGCGCGCGAAAGGATCTGCAGCACCTTCAAGGATCCGTCTTCCACCATCAACTCGAAGGCGCGGCTGAACAGGAAATCGCCGACCAGGACGCTGGACTGGTTCCCCCAGATGGCGTTGGCGCTGCTTTGCCCGCGGCGCAATTCGCTGTCGTCGACAACGTCGTCATGCAGCAGCGTGGCGGTGTGGATGAACTCGACGCAGGTGGCGAGCTTGACGTGACGTTCACCCTGATAGCCGCACAGCTTGGTTGCGGCCAGCGTGAGCAGGGGGCGCAGGCGCTTCCCGCCGGCGGCGACGATATGCCCCGCCAGTTGAGGGATCAGCGCGACCGGGCTATGCATCCGCGCGACGATGGTCCGATTGACCGCGCGCAGGTCGTCTTCGACCAGGTCGACAAGGGCGTCGAGCGCCTTAGATTTCGCCCTGCGGCTTGTTTCCAGATTGACGACTGTAGCCACGCGTTGATCCCATGCCATGGGCGGCCCGGACAGCAAAGGCCGCGACCCCAAGAATTCCCCAGATCGTCTATTCTAGTGGGTGAACGGCCAACTTCCTAGAACCCTCTCGGGTATGCTTTTTGTCGCATGACTTCACCTTTTCTTGAGGGCAATTCCAAAGTAGCCGCCTGACGCGCGTCAACGCCCCGTGTTCTTGCGGCGGACAACATTCGACGGGAAGTTGGCTACAAATCAGCGGACCTTTACGCGGCTTCCGGTTACCATCGGCGCGGGAGTTTCCGGGCGCACCGCGCCCGATGACAAGGGAGTGATGAGACGCGTGGCGAAGGCAAAACCAAAAAAAACGGCGCCCAAGCCAAAACTGAAATCGGGGGCGGTGAAGCCAAGGAAAGCGCCTGCGGCGCGGCGGGAGTCCGGCGTGCAAGGTGCCGCGCCCGCGACCGATCCATTTCTGGAGGCTCTAAATACCAGTCCCATCGGCGCGGTGATTTCGCGTGTTTCGGACGGTGTCATTCTCCTCGCGAATACAAGCCTCGAGCGCTTTTTCGGTATGCCGAAGGGCCGTGCGCTGGGACTGTCCACCGCCGATTTCTTTGTCGATCCGGCCGACCGCGACAAGCTGGTGGCGCTGGTGAGCGGGCAGGGGGGCGTGACCCGGTACTCGCTGCATTTGCGCACGTCAGATGGAAAACCGCGCCTGTCGTTCATCACCAATCGGCTGATTTCCTATCGCGGCGAGCCGGCGATCCTCACGTGGGTCGAGGATCAGTCTGAGGAGCAGCGCAAAGAAGACACGCGGGAGTTCACCACGCGCCAGGTGGAACTGGCCAACCGCATCGCCGCCATCGCCAACCGTGCTGTGAATTTCTACGACGCGCTGCGCCAGGGCTCCGCTGAGATCGGCGCGTTCCTCGGCTGGCCGATCCGCCTTGTCTACCGCCTGTCCCAAGGCGAGAAGGAGCGCCTTGAGATTGCGACCTTCGCGCTGGCCAAGGACCTGTTCGCCGACCAATCCGTGAAGTCCGCGGTGCTCGGCAAGTCCTTCGCGCGCGGCGAGGATATACCGGGGCGGGTGCTTGAAACGGGGGCGTCGGTTTGGATCGAAGATGTCGCCGGCGAACCTTCGCTTACGCGCTTCGACATGACGCGCAACATCATCGGCTCGGTGCTCGCGATTCCGATCAAGGCCGACAATCAAGTCGTCGCCGTCCTGGAATTCATGAAGCAGATACCTGCTGCGGCCGACGATTTGCTTCAGCTGACGTTCGAACGGGTCGGCTCCGAGCTGGGCCGTGTCTACCTGCGCGATCAGATAACCGTGGCGCTGCAGGAAGCGCGCGCGCAGGCGGCGTCCTCTTCGCGCGCCAAAGCGGGATTCCTCGCCGCCATGAACAACGAAGTCAGCACGCCGATGCATGGCGTGGTTGGAATGGTGGACCTTATTCTGCACACCAATCTCGACGATCGGCAGCGCTCGATGCTGCAGACCGTCCGGGGCGCGGGGCAAACGCTCATCAAGGTCATCAACGACATTCTCGACTTCGCCAAGATCGATGCCGGGCAGTTGGAGATTCAGAGTTCCGACATGTCCATTCGGTCGATCGTCGAGGATGTGGTCGCCTCAGTCTCCCAGGCGGCGGCGCAGAAAGGGATTAAGCTGGTCACGTCCGTCGACCCGAATATTCCCCTGGCCGTGCGGGGTGATTCCGTGCGCGTGCGGCAAATCCTCGCGAACCTCGTCGGCAATGCCGTGAAGTTCTCGGAGACAGGTGAAATTGTCGTCTCGGCCGAAGCTCTTGAAGGTGAGCGCGGCGAAGTCCGCTTCAGCGTGAAGGACCAAGGAATCGGAATCGCGCCGCAGCAGCGAAGCAAGGTATTTGAGGAGTTCGCGCGCGTCGATGCGAGCGCCGAGCGTCGCGGCGGGGGCGTTGGTCTCGGCCTCGCGATCAGTCAGCGACTCACCACACTGATGGGCGGCGAGATCGGGGTCGAGAGCATCCTGGGTGAAGGGTCGAACTTCCACTTCACGCTACCCTTCGGGACCTCAACATCCAGCCCGGCGCCAGAACCCGCGGCGCCAGAATCGGTCGTCGCGGCCGCGCAGGAGCGGGCGTGAGGGTGCGCTCGCGCGTGGTCCCGTGCGCGGCGCTGTTCAGCGTTGGGCTTGCGGCTGCGCCTTCTCCGGCGTCCGCCTGGGGCGATCTTGGCCACCGCATGGTGTGCAACAAGACCTGGGACGATCTGACGGAAGAGGCGCGCAGCAAGATCCTCGACCTCCTGGACTTCAAATCGCAAGCGGAGTTCGCCGACTCCTGCAATTGGGCCGATGCCTACCGCGAGGAACATCGCGAGACCGGGCCGTGGCACTATGTCAGCGTGCCGAAAGGCGCGACCGAAATCGTCATGGAACGGGACTGTCCCACCGAGACGAGTTGCGCCGTGCGTGAAATCGAACGCCAGTTCGAAATCCTCAAGAGCCCTGTCCCGAAGGCTGAGCGCGCCCAGGCGCTGAAGTTTCTGGCGCACTTCGTCGGCGACCTCCACCAGCCGCTGCACACAGGTTTTCAGGAAGACCGCCGCGGTACACTGCTGAAAGTCAAGTTGTTCGGCGAAGATTGGACCATGCACGGCATCTGGGACTACGCCTTGGTCGAATACGAGCACAAAGGCGACGAGACGGAGCCTGTGCGCTTCCGGCCCGTTGTCCCGTCGAACAGGACGTTCGATTGGGTGGACGCCCCGCCGCTGGTATGGGCTAACGAGAGTCTCACGCTTATGCGCAGCCCGGCGACGGGCTATGTCGGCAATCCCGGAGGCCTCGAACTTGGCGAACTTTACGTGCGGCAGAACCGTCCCATTGCTCTCGACCAAATGGCCAAGGCCGGCGTCCGACTTGCTCGGTTGCTTGAGCAGGCCATGAAGCATTATCCATAGCCGCATGGTCGAGCTTCTGCGCAGCGATAACCCTGTTTTGATTTCAGCGATGCTCGCCGCCCTTGCGGATGCGGGGATCGAGGCCGTGGTGTTTGACGGGATCGCGGATATCTACGGCGCCGCTTTTCCGCGCCGCTTAATGGTCTTGGATGAGGATTTGACCCGCGCGCGCCGGGTTGCCCTCGATATCTGCCCGGAATTCCTGGAACCCGGCCGCGCGTAGTCTTTGAGGTTCGCCCACACCGGCGCGTGATCGCTGGCGCCGGGTTTGCCTCTCACCGCCCGGTCAACGCCCGCGGCCGTCAAGAGCGGCCCAAGGTCCGGGCTGATGAGAATGGCGTCGATCCGAAGCCCCGCATCGCGCGGCCAGCGGTTGCGCATGTAATCCCAGAACGAATACATCGGCGCATCGGGGTGCAGCATGCGCACGCAATCGATCCACCCCTGACCGATCAGATTCTTGAAGGCGGCGCGGCTCTCCGGCTGCAACAAGGCGTCGTCGTCCCAGGATTTCGACGGGTAGATGTCCAGGTCGGTAGGCACCACGTTGAAGTCGCCGGCCAGGATAACCGGGATATTCGCCTTCTTTAGAGCGCGCGCGTGGGCGATCAGGCGCTTGAACCAAGCAAGCTTGTAATCGAACTTCGGTCCAGGCTGCGGATTGCCGTTCGGCAGGTAGATTGACGCGAACAGCGTGCCATCGATCGCCGCCTCGATATAGCGGGCTTGAACATCCGTCGCATCGCCCGGCAGGGCGCGGCGGGTCACCACCGGTGTCTTCCCGCGCGCGAGGATCGCCACGCCGTTATATGTGCGCTGTCCGCACCAAACGGCGCCGTATCCGGCCTTCTCCAGCGCCTGCGCCGGGAACGCGGAGTCCTCCGCTTTCAATTCCTGCCAACAGACGACATCGGGTTTTGCCGTCTTTAGCCACGCGAGAAGATTTGGCAGTCGCCGGGCGATGTTGTTGACGTTGAAGGTCGCGACTTTCATATCCGCAATATAGCGCGGCGCCCAAGCTCGCATAGCCGCTGTCCTATATTCTCGAAGTTGAGGTGCGGCGCACCGAGCAACTTTTGCACCGTCGTGACGTTAGTCTTCGGTAACATCGCCGAGGTGCCGTTTGGTTTATTTTTGTTTCTTGGTCTACGCGAAAAATCGGCGCGTCACACTGCCACCGATTGATGCCGCCAGCCCTGAAGACGCTGCGGTCTGCGCCACAAAATTCATGCGCAGCGAAGCTGCGATCGAAATTTGGCAGGGTTCGGATCTTGTCCTTTTGCGCAAGCGGGCCGCCCTTCAGCGCAAAAAGTGCCTGGAATTGCTGGTGAGTTAGACTGTTTCGGCAACCGTTACGATAGATAGCGCGATTTCGGAATTCCGGGGTTCATCAGGGCGACCGCGCGTTTGCGTGCCGTCCAAACTTCAACCGTTCGATAGTCTTCTCCCGCCAGATGCAGGCTCGCTTTCGCGGCGGCCTCCAGCGGTTCCCGTGCCCGGATCAGAAAGGGCGGGCGCGGTGTGCCCGTGCGGGCAATGGTGCGGCACATGAATGTCGTCATCGATCCTCCTGTCAGAACAACGACGGAGGGCGCGCCAGAGTTTCGGTGGGTATGAACCTCGCCTAGTCGAGCCGCCCGCGGGCGGGCGGCGCGGGGGGCGAGGGGTACACCCAGCACGGTAAAAAGGGGGGCCAAACCCAGATGATCTCGCAGTAAGGTGCCATGCCCTTCGATCAAGCAACCGCAGGCGAACTGACCGAGATGTCATCTCGCCGCGTTAGCGGCAGCGGATCACCCGCGTCTGCATTTTGGAATCGGCGGTGATCCGCGCGGCGTTCTCGTATCCGTTCGGGCACGCGGCGTACGCCTGCGCATCGCAATCTGCATCCAGGCCGCGCTTGCAATCAAAGGTGAAGGTGTTGGGAATTCCAACTTCGTTCTTGACCCGCGTACAGGCCGCGGTGCCAAGGGTAAGGGCCACGAGGGCCGGGGCCGAAAGCAGAAGGAAGATTGGTTTGCGCATGCGAATGCTCCTTGATCGTCGAAGCCTTAACGTCTCCCGCCTGCGCCAAGTTTCAAACGGCGGCGGAAAGGGCGCGTCGCCGCGAGTAGCGCGGCGGGCCGGAAGAAAAACGTCGCGTTGCGCGTGTGCTTCTCGTTATCTTCTACGCCTATGTCGCAGGACGTCTCCTATACGGAAGACCGGTTGCTGGACGGGCGCGTTGTCATTCGCCAGCCCGTGACGGGCTATCGCGTCGCCGTCGATCCGATTTTACTTGCCGCCGCTGTTCCGGCGAGGGCCGGCCACGTTGTGCTGGATGCGGGGTGCGGCACCGGGGCCGCCATGTTCTGTCTTGCCGCGCGTGTGCCGGGGATTCACGTGGTCGGCCTCGAACTTCAGCCCACGCTGGCCAAGTTCGCTTGCGCCGGCATCGGTCTCAATCAGCTGGCCGGTTCGGCGCAGGTCATCACAGGTAATCTCGCCGGCGTCGCCCACGGCGCTTACGACGTCGTGATGACCAATCCGCCCTTTGCTGAAAGCGGCACGCCGCCTCCGGACGCCTCACTGGCGGTCGCCCATATGGAGGGAAATTTGGATCTTGCCGCCTGGCTCACGCATTGTCTTGCAGCCCTGAAACCCAAAGGGCGGCTTGTCATTGTGCATCGGGCTGATCGTCTTTCCGATATCCTTGGCGTCTTGCACGGCCGCGCGGGTGACATTCGCATTCGCGCAATACATCCAAAGACGGGCCTGCCGGCGCGGCGCGTGATTGTCGATGCGGGCAAGGGCAGGCGCTCGCCCGATACGCTCCTGCCGGGCCTGGTCCTGCATGACGACGACGGCGGCTATACGCCCGCCGCCGAGGCCGTTCTCCGCGGGGCGAGTGCCCTCTAGGCCTTGCGTCCCCCAAATGCGCACCGAAATTGTGAGGACTCGTGTCCCTGGCCGATATGGTAAGCTGACCTTATGGAAGTGATGGATCGTCTCAACGATTTTCTAGCCGACCACGGCATCGTGCGCGCGAAACTACCGACGCCGTCGGTGGCCGTCGTGCGCCTCCAGGGTGTCATTGGCGCCGTGGGCTTCGGCCGCCGCGGGCTCAGCCTGACCGCGCTCGAGCAGACCCTGAAAAAGGCGTTCTCGAAACACGTGCGCGCGGTCTGTCTCCAGATCAATTCGCCCGGCGGCTCGCCCGTCCAGTCGGCGCAGATTGCGACCCGCATCCGACAGCTCTCTAAGGATAACAAAATTCCGGTCTTCGCCTTCGCCGAAGATATCGCGGCCTCCGGCGGCTATTGGCTGGCGCTGGCGGCGGACGAGATTTACGCCGACGCCATGTCTGTGGTCGGATCGATCGGTGTGATCTCCGCGGGCTTCGGTTTTCAGGACCTCATCGCGAAAATGGGCGTCGAGCGCCGCGTGCATGCTCAGGGCGCGCACAAAAGCTTTCTCGATCCCTTCAAGCCGGAAAACCCAGACGATCTCGCCCGCCTTGATGCGATTCAAAAAGACATCCATCGGCAGTTCACGACCTTCGTGCGCAACCGCCGCGGCGAACGTCTGACCGCGAGTGACGAGACGGTGTTCAACGGCGATATCTGGACCGGTGAGCGCGCGTTGGAGTTGGGATTGGTCGACGGGCTGGGCGATATGCGGACGATCATGCGGCGCAAGTACGGGCCCGATGTCCGGTTCTTGACAGTCGAGCGGCCCATGAACTGGTTGGAGCGGCGCCTGGGCAAGGTCGGTTTCTCGGCGCCGGACACCACGGATGCGCGGATGGGGTGGGCGTCTGAATTGATCTCCGCCGTAGAAGAACGCGCCCATTGGGCGAGGTTCGGCCTGTGATCTCCATCCTGAAAATCCTCTTCACCATCGGAGTGATCATCGTCGTCTACCTCGGTTTCAAATACCGGTGGCGGCTGACCGACATGAGCCGCGCAGCCGCGCGCATGGCCGGTGCGGACGTACGCGCGCCCGGGCCGCCGCGGGCGGGGCCGCCGGTGGTCCATGACCTCGTGCGATGCCGGAAATGCGGCGCTTACGTCGCTGCGGGCATCGTCTGTTCGTGCGAAAAGACCTGAATTCGCGCTCCCGCGCCGCTGGTTCCGGTCTTTTTCCGCCATTGCCCTCCCGCGCATGTTGATTTGAAGCCTCTCGGTCGGTAGCTTCCCGGCACCTTTTAGATATGGAAAAGACCGATGGCTCGCGCCGCCAAGACACGTCCTAAAGCCAAAGCCACGCCGAAGCCTGTTCCCAAGGCAAAGCCCAAGGCCGCATCCAAGGCCAAAGCCAAAGCCGTCCCCAAGGCGCGCCCAAAAACTCAGGCAAAAAGCCGTCAGAAGGCACGGGTGCAAGCGAAGGCGCGCCCGTCCGCCAAGTCGCCGGCGAAAGCGGCGGTGAAGGCCGCGCCGCGTCCCCGTGCCGTAGTCGCTCCGGCGCCAAAGGTTGCCGCCAAAGCCGCATCGAAACCCACCAGCTTCCAGGGCCTCATCCTCGCGCTCCAGAATTTCTGGGCGGAGCAGGGCTGCGTGATCCTGCAGCCGTACGACATGGAGATGGGCGCCGGCACGTTCCACCCCGCGACGACGCTGCGCGCACTCGGACCCGAGACGTGGAATGCGGCGTATGTTCAGCCGTCGCGTCGTCCCACGGATGGCCGCTACGGCGAGAACCCGAACCGCCTGCAGCACTACTATCAGTACCAGGTCATCCTGAAGCCATCGCCGGCCGACCCTCAGGCGCTCTATTTAAAGAGCCTCGAAGCGATCGGCATCGATGTGATGGCGCACGACATCCGCTTCGTCGAGGACGACTGGGAGAGCCCGACGCTCGGGGCCTGGGGCCTCGGGTGGGAAGTGTGGTGCGACGGCATGGAGATCACCCAGTTCACCTACTTCCAGCAGGTCGGCGGACTGGAGTGCGACCCGGTGGCCGTTGAACTCACCTATGGTCTCGAGCGTCTCGCCATGTATGTGTACGGCGTCGAGAACGTCTACGACCTTGCCTTCAACGATCGGGGCGTGAAGTACGGCGACATCTTCAAGCGAGCCGAAATCGAGTATTCGGCCCACAACTTCGAATTTGCGAACACCGACATTCTGTTCAAGCGGTTTACCGACTGCGAGAACGAGTGCCGTGCGCTGCTTGACCATCGCCTTGCGCTGCCCGCTTACGATCAGTGCATCAAGGCTTCCCACACCTTCAACCTTCTGGATGCCCGCGGCGTCATCAGCGTGACTGAACGCGCCGCCTATATCGCTCGTGTGCGCGCGCTTGCCAAAGCGTGCTGCGAGATGTGGCTCCAGCCCACGAATGCCCGGTAATCGTCATGGCTGAGCTCCTTCTCGAAATCTTCTCCGAGGAAATCCCGGCGCGCATGCAGACGCGTGCGGCCGAAGACCTCGCCCGTCTTGTCATCGAAAGCCTCAAGGGCCAGGGCCTTGAACCCAAGTCATTGCGCGCCGTCGGCGGTCCGCGCCGCCTGATGTTGGTGGCGGACGGCTTGCCGAAGGCTCAGCCCGACACCACCGAGGAACGCAAAGGCCCGCAAGTCGGCGCGCCGGAGCAGGCGCTGCAAGGCTTTATGAAGGCCGCAGGGCTCACATCCATCGATCAGGCCGAAGTCCGCGATCTGCCGAAGGGCAAGTTCTACTTCTCGGTCGTGACGAAGAAGGGCCGCGCCACCGCGGTCGTTCTGAAGGAGATCATCGAGGCCGCCCTGGCGCAGTTGCCGTGGCCGAAGTCGATGCGTTGGGGCACGAACCCGACGCGCTGGGTGCGTCCGCTGCACAGCATCATCTGCCTGTTTGACGGCGCGGTCGTGCCGGTGGAGTTCGCGCGCGTCTCGGCGGGCAACTCCACGGTCGGCCATCGTTTTCTCGCGCCGCAGACCATCACAGTTAAGAACGCGGCGGATTATGTCGCAAAGCTCCGGAAGGCGCATGTCGTCGTCGAGCCGTCCGAACGCGAAGAGATCATCACGCGCGAGCTCGCGCGGCTCGCCGCCGCCGAAGGGCTGTCGGTGCGGGCGGACGCCGGGCTCCTCTCCGAAGTGATCGGCCTCGTCGAATGGCCGGTGCCGTTGCTTGGCACCATTCCCGAAGCCTTCATGGACGTTCCCGCCGAAGTCATGACCTCGGCGATGCGCAAGCATCAAAAGTACTTCGCGCTTTCGACCAAGACGGGAGCTTTTGCCAACCGTTTCGGCGTCATCGCCAACATGGTCACCAAGGATAAGGGCAAGGCCATTATCGCGGGGAATGAGCGCGTGCTGGGCGCGCGTCTCTCAGATGCCAAGTTCTTCTGGGATCAAGATCGCGAGCAGCCGCTCGCGTCCCGCGTCGAGAAGCTGCAGGAGCGTGTGTTTCAGGCCGCCCTCGGAACCGTGCTCGACAAGACGAAACGTCTGGTCAAGCTGGCCGGTCATCTCGCAGGATTTGTCGGCGCAGACCGTGCCGACGCCGAACGGGCCGCACTTCTCTGCAAGGCTGACCTTTCAACCGGCATGGTCGGCGAGTTTCCGGACCTTCAAGGCGTCATGGGCCGCTACTATGCCCTGCACGATAAGGAATCCGCGTCCGTCGCGGACGCCATCGCCGAACACTATTCGCCCCTCGGGCCGGCGGACGCCTGTCCATCCAAGCCCGTCAGCATCGCCGTCTCGCTTGCAGACAAGTTCGATAGTCTTGTCGGGTTCTTTGCCATCAATGAAAAGCCGACCGGCTCGAAAGATCCGTACGCGCTGCGCCGCGCCGCCCTCGGCGTGATCCGCATCATTCTCGAAAACAAGCTGCGGCTTCCGCTGCGCGCGGCCTTTGGCCATGCGCTCGCGGGCTACGAAAGCCTGAAAGCCGATGGAAACAAAGTCGCCGAGGATGTGCTGGAGTTCTTCGCCGACCGTCTCAAGGTTCACCTGCGCGAAAAGGGCGTGCGTCACGACTATGTGTCGGCCGTGTTCGCGCTTGGCACGGAAGACGATCTCGTGCGTCTGATCGCCCGTGTCGAGGCGCTCGCGGCGTTCCTGACGAGTGACGACGGCGCTAACCTCCTGGTCGCCTACAAACGCGCGGCCAACATTCTGCGTATTGAGGAAAAGAAGGACAACACGGCCTACTCCGGCGACGTGACCGGCGAGCAACTCGGCGCTCCCGAAGCGGCATCCCTCCTGGACGCCCTCGATCGCGTCGACGGGCCTGTCAAAGACGTCCTCGGCAAGGAGGCGTTCACCGCCGCCATGAAGTTGCTGGCCGAGCTGCGGGCTCCGGTCGATGCCTTCTTCGAAAAGGTGACGGTCAACACCGACAACGCGGACCAGCGCGCCGCCCGCCTGAAGCTCCTTGCACGTATCGTCGCGGTGATGAATCAGGTTGCCGACTTTTCGAAGATCGAAGGCTAACGGCCACTTTGAGCGATCCTGGGGCTTGTCCCCGGGATCGAGAGCCGCGAAGCTGAGACCATGAGCCCCCCGCCCGCACCCGAAAACTTTGACTACGTCATCGTCGGTGGCGGCACCGCCGGCTGTCTGCTCGCCAATCGGCTTTCTTCCGATCCCAGAATCCGCGTCCTGCTGATCGAAGCAGGTGGGAAGGACGACTACATCTGGGTGCGAATTCCCGTCGGGTACCTGTACTGCATGGGCAACCCGCGCACCGACTGGTGCTTCCGCACCGAAAGCCAGACGGGACTCGGCGGCAAGGCGCTCAACTATCCGCGCGGACGCGTGCTCGGCGGGTGTTCGTCGATCAACGGCATGATCTACGTCCGCGGCCAGCGCGCCGACTACGACCATTGGCGCCAACTCGGCAACATGGGGTGGGCCGCCGATGACATGATGCCGCACTTCAAGAAATTGGAGGATTTCGCTGCCGGGGATCTCGGGGTTCATGGCGAAGGCGGCGAGGTGCGCATCGAAAAGCAACGCCTCCATTGGCCGCTGCTTGATGCCGTCGCCGACGCCGCGGCGGCGGCCGGAATCCCCAAGCGCGACAGCATCACGACCAGCGACGACGAGGGCGTAGGTTATTTTAGCGTGACACAGCGGCGCGGTCTTCGCTGGAGCGCGGCGACCGCGTTCCTGCGCCCGGTGCTCAAGCGTACCAACCTTGCCGTCGCGACCAAGGCTGTCGCACAACGCATCTTGTTCGAAGGCACGCGCGCGGTCGGGCTCGAGTACGTTCAAGACTCAATCGTGCGGTCGGTGCGATGCCGCGCGTCCGTTATCTTGGCGGCGGGCGCGATTGGATCGCCGCATCTCTTGGAAGTCTCTGGGGTTGGCGACGCCAACCGGCTGAGGGCCCTTCATATTCCGGTCATTCGACACCTGCCCGGGGTGGGTGAGAATCTTCAAGATCATTTGCAATTGCGCTGTGTCTATAAGGTGGCTGGCGCAGCTACCTTGAACGAGCGCGTTCGCACCGTCTTGGGCAAGATGCTGATCGGCGCCGAGTACGCGTTGTTCCGGAGTGGCCCGATGTCCATGGCGCCTAGCCAGCTGGGTCTTTTCGCCCGTTCCGATCCGGCGATGGAAACGCCTGACATCGAATTCCACATTCAGCCGCTGAGCCTTGATCGCTTCGGGGAGCCCCTGCACGCGTTCCCGGCGTTTACTATGGCCCCGTGCAATCTGCGGCCGCGCAGCCGCGGCGGCGTCCACCTTACCAGCCCCGATATCGCCCGAGCGCCGCGGATCGATCCGAACTACCTCTCCGACCCCCATGACCGCACGGTGGCGGCGCGGGCCCTTCGGCTGACGCGCCGCATCGTGGAGCAGGAGCCGCTGCGCCGGTACGCGCCGGTCGAATATGTCCCCGGCGCCGCTTTCGAGACCGACGACGATCTCGCCCGGGCGGCGGGCCAGGTCGGATCGACGATCTTTCATCCGGTCGGGACGGCGCGGATGGGGGAGGACCCTCAAGCGGTCGTCGATGACCGCTTGAGGGTGCGGGGACTCGAGGGGCTCCGCGTGATCGACGCTTCCGTCATGCCGACGATTACCTCGGGCAATACAAATGCTCCCGTCATGGCGATCGCCGAAAAGGGGGCCTCTATGGCATTGGAAGACCTAAAAAATTAAGCAATACTTACCAATGTAAGGCGCTTTGGGAACTTTCAGGCGTCATTTTGGTTGTAAGAGCCAGGCAAAGGGACTATTTAAAGCCCGCCTTAAGCCAAAATCGAAAGCAAAACTTACGGAGCTTGCGCCATGCGAGACAATGCCCTTGAGCGTGCCATCACCGAGGCGGGCGGCGTCACCGCGCTGGCGCGAGCCATCAATGTCACGCCCCAGGCCATCAGCCAGTGGGACCGGGTTCCAGCCGAACGGGCCATCGCGGTTGAGCAGGCCACCAAGGGCAAAGTCACCCGCCAGGAACTGCGCCCAGACGTGTTTGGCGCCGGAGAGACCAAGCCGGTCCCGGTAGAGACTGTGCCCGCGCCCGAACCAGCGCATGACGGCAAATGGGTCTATGCGTTCGGCAACGGCAAAGCCGAGGGCAACGCCCGCATGAAGAACCTCCTCGGGGGCAAGGGGGCCAATCTCGCCGAGATGAGTTCGATCGGCATCCCGGTCCCCCCGGGTTTCACCATCTCCACCGAAGTCTGCACCTACTATTACGGCAACGGCAAAAGCTACCCGTCCGATTTGCGCGATCAGGTGTCGCAGGCCATTTCCCAGGTCGAGGAACAGATCGGCGCGCGGTTTGGCGATGTCAAAAATCCGTTGCTGGTTTCCGTGCGTTCCGGCGCGCGCGCCTCGATGCCCGGGATGATGGATACCATCCTCAACCTCGGCCTCAACGATGAGACGGTCGAAGGCCTTGCCGCCGAGGCAAACGATGCCCGGTTCGCCTACGACAGTTATCGCCGCTTCATCCAGATGTATTCGGGCGTGGTGCTCGGGGTCGATTCCTACGACTTCGAGCATTTGCTCGATATCGCGAAGGAAGACAAAGGCGTCACACTCGATACCGAACTCACGGCCGAAGATTTGAAGGCGCTCGTCGCCGCCTATAAGGCGAAAGTCGAAGAGGAGGTGGGTGAGCCCTTCCCGCAGGATGTTCACCAACAGCTTTGGGGCGCCATCGGCGCCGTCTTCTCAAGCTGGATGAACCAGCGCGCCATCACCTATCGTAAGCTGCACGACATTCCCGATAACTGGGGCACCGCGGTCAACGTCCAATCCATGGTGTTCGGCAACATGGGCGGGGATTGCGCCACCGGCGTCTGCTTCAGCCGCGATCCTTCGACCGGCGCGAATGTTTTCTACGGCGAATACCTGGTGAACGCGCAAGGCGAGGACGTCGTCGCCGGCATCCGTACGCCGCAGCAAATCACGCTCGCCGGCAAGAAAGCGCAAGGCTCGACGCTTCCCTCCATGGAAGAGGAAATGCCTTCGCTGTACCGCGAACTGGTCGAGGTGCGTGAGCACCTGGAGCGTCACTATACCGACATGCAGGACATGGAGTTCACCATCCAGAAAGGAAAGCTCTGGATGCTCCAAACCCGTAACGGCAAAAGAACCGCGCAAGCCGGCTTCAAGATTGCCGTCGATATGGCGCGCGAAGGCCTCATCAGCGAGCATGAGGCGGTCCGCCGCATCGATCCCAATCAGCTCGACCAGCTTCTGCATCCGATGCTCGATCCGAAGGCTCCGCGCCAGCTTCTCGCACGTGGACTCCCGGCCTCGCCGGGCGCGGCGTCGGGCAAGATCGTGTTCAACGCCGAGGACGCCGAGGATTGGGTCAAACGCGGGGAGAAGGTCATCCTTGTGCGCCGTGAAACCAGCCCCGAAGACATCAGCGGGATGCACGTCAGTCAGGGCATTCTCACCACGCGCGGCGGCATGACCAGCCACGCCGCCGTCGTTGCGCGCGGAATGGGCACGCCGTGCGTCTCCGGCGCGGGCGAACTGCAAGTCGACGTGCAGGCGAAAACCATGCGCATCCGCGACAAGATCCTGCTCGAAGGCGACGTGATCACTTTGGACGGCGCGACCGGCGAAGTGTTTCTTGGCAAGGTCGCCACCATTCGCCCTGAACTTACAGGCGATTTTGCGACACTCATGGGGTGGGTGGACAGCATCCGCCGTCTTAAGGTCCGCGCCAACGCCGAAACCCCGCTCGACGCCGAAACCGCGCGCAAGTTTGGCGCGGAAGGAATCGGTCTGTGCCGCACGGAACATATGTTCTTCGATGCGCAGCGCATTCTCACCGTCCGTCAGATGATCCTCGCCAAGGACGCCGGCGGCCGTAAGGCGGCGCTCGACAAACTTCTTCCCCATCAGCGCAGCGACTTCGTGAAGCTCTTCACGATTATGGAAGGACTCCCGGTCACCATCCGTCTGCTCGATCCGCCGTTGCACGAGTTCCTGCCGCAGACCGATAGCGAAATTACCGAAGTCGCCGCCGGCGCGGGGGTCTCTGAGGACTCCGTGCGCGAAGTGCTGGCGCGCTTGCACGAAAGCAATCCCATGCTCGGGCATCGCGGTGTGCGCCTGGGTGTCTCGCACCCGGAAATCTATGCGATGCAGGCGCGGGCGATTTTCGAAGCCGCCGTGCAGGTCGCGAAGGATGGCAAAAAGGTCATCCCCGAAATCATGATTCCGCTGGTCGGCACCCGCGCCGAACTCGACATGATGAAGAAAGTCGTGGACGAAGTCGCCGACGCGGTCTTCTCGCAGGCCCGCACCACGGTTGCGTATACCATCGGCACAATGATCGAGTTGCCCCGGGCCGCCTTGCGCGCGGGCGAGATCGCGCAGACCGCCGAGTTCTTCTCGTTCGGCACCAACGATCTCACGCAGACCACCCTGGGTCTGTCGCGCGACGACTGCGCGACGTTGGTCGAACTCTACAAAGCCAAGGGCATTTACGAGAAAGACCCGTTCGCCAGTCTCGATCAGGAGGGCGTCGGTGAGTTGATCGCAATGGCGGCAGAGCGCGGCCGCGCGACGCGCGCTGCCCTCAAACTGGGCATCTGCGGCGAGCATGGCGGCGATCCGGATTCGATCTCCTTCTTCCATCGCGCGGGCCTGGATTACGTCTCGTGCTCGCCCTATCGTGTGCCCGTCGCGCGGCTCGCGGCGGCGCAGGCTGTTCTCATGGAAAACAGCACCGAGCGCACGTTGCGAACCGCCGCCTAGGACCTTGGGAGGGTATGGTTATGCTGACGATGTGGCTCTGCTTCGATAAACCGAATGCGATGGATCTGCGCATGAAGACGCGGCCGGAGCATCTCGAGTGGATCGAGAAGGCGGTGAAGAACTTCAAGTTCGCCGGCCCGATGATGAGCGACGACGGCCAGACCCTAAAAGGCTCCTGCATCATCGCCGAGTTCGACAGCCTTGAGCAGTCGCGCGAGGTGCAAAGCCAAGACCCGTATCAGAAAGCAGGGCTGTTCGAGAAAGTGGTCGTCTGCCCCACCAAGCAGATGTTCCCGAAAGTCTAAGCCTGTCCCTGGTTGCTGGGCATGGCACTCACAGGATGCGGCTTTGCCGGAGCAGCGAAAGCGCGCCGGCGGTAATGGCGAACAGGGCGGCAAGGCCGGCGAAGATCGAACTGATCTCCGTCTCCTGCCGCTCCATGACCAGCTGCGTGTTGAGCGACTTATAAACCTCGTTCAGCGCGGCGCCCGAGTTGGCGGCGAAATACTTTGCCTTTGTCACGTCGGCGATGGTTTTCAGCGTCTCCTCGTCGAACTGCATGCCGCCGTAATACCCGCCGCCCTTGGCTGTGCCCAGGCCGACGGTATAGACGCGCACGCCGCGATCCGCCGCCATGCGCGCGGTCTCGATGGGATCCGGCCCCACCGTTGCGCGGCCGTCCGTGAGCAGAATGATCGTCGCATATTCATTGGACCCTGGCGGGACCGGCTTGAAGGCGGGCTGCGCGGGCTGGTCAAGCGAGCTTCCCTGCCTGTCGCGATCCCGGCCGAAGTCGGACTCGTTGAAGCGCGGATCGAAGGCGACCTCCGGAAAGATCGTCTGCAGCGACACCAGGATGCCGCTGCCGATGGCCGTTCCGCGAAACGTCCGGAACCGATCGATCGCCTGGATCAGGTCATCGCGGTTCAACGTCGGTGTTTGCACGAGCGCAGCCGCGCCGGCAAAAGCGACAATCCCGATACGCGTTGTGCTCGGCTGCTCGGTGATGAACTGCTTGGCGGCATTCTGCGCGGCTGTCAGACGGTTGGGCTCTACATCCTCGGCGCGCATACTGCCCGAGACGTCCATGGCTAGTATCACAAGCGATCTCTGGGACGGGAGCGTGACCATTGCCGCGGGCTTGGCGACGGCGGCCAGTGCAAGAAGAATCGACACAAGAAGCAGCGCCGCCGGCAGGTGATGACGCCAGGAGCTTCCCGGTCCGAGCGCTTCGCGGATGCGCCCGATGTCGGCGTACCGCACCGCCATCTTCTTCCGTCGCGAGAGCAAATAGAAATACAGCGCGACCAGGGCGGGCGCGGCCAGAAGGAGCAGCAACAGCATCGGTGAGAGGAATTTCATCGCCGCGCATCCGAGGGGGCCCGGGGCAGGGGAGCCTGCCCGGACATAGCCCAAGGCAAGGCTATGCCTTTTGTCCTGATCCGCGAAGGGGGGATTCGACGCACGCCGCGCAAGCGTCAGCCGATTTCGTCCACCGGCTCGTATTGCGCATCGAAGACGGCAGGAGGAAGACGATAGGTGGTTCCGCTTTCGCGCACGAGCCAATCGCCTTTGTAGATCTTGTCGCGGATCCCGCCGATGGCGAGGCCGCCGTCGGCAAGCAGAACGGCTTCCAGCCACTGCGGCCACTCGGACCGCGGCTGGCCGTTCCATTGCCACGCCTGTATTTCGATCGGTCGTCTTCGGTACCGGGTCGCCATTCCCCACCTGCGTTCCCGAACGCCTTTAGTCCCGCGGCAACTGCATCCAGTCCGGTTTGAGGGGCGTAATCCGCGCCGCCCCCGCCGTCAAGTTACCCTCGCCTTTAAGAGCATCCAGACGCACAAGCGCAAGGCCCCGCGTACCCGCGACGCTCCTCATTTCCCCAGCGTCTCTTCCATCCAGGGTTAACGCTTGGCCGGGCTCCGGGGTTGCACCCTCGATCAGGACCGGCATCAGGCGCTTCTTTATCAAGGCGCGGTAGTGGGTTCGGGCCGTTAACTCCTGGCCGATATAGCAGCCCTTCTCGAAATCCACGCCCCGCAGCTCGGCGAAGCCGTTTTCGAGCAAAAGCGCCTTGTCCACCTCGAGGTCCCGGCTGCCGTCGGGCAGGCCCAAAATCAGCCGGTGGACGTCGAAGTCCTCGGGGGTGGCGGCTGCGAGGGGCAAGTCCGTGATTTGCGCGGGGAGCAGCGCAAAGCGCACCCCGGCGCCGCTCACCCGCGGGTCGGTGTAAAGGACCCCATCCCCTCGCTCCCGGACAGTCCCGGGCGCCTCGCTCGTCTCCAAAAGGGCCGCCGCGCCTTCTCCCCAGGCCACGCCCACCTGCAAGGTGTCGTGCGGAGCCAGGGCGACCTTGGCGCGGAGCCGGTATCGCGAGAGCCGGGTGACGAGGTCCTCGCGCCGGTCGCGCTCGCACTCCAGAAGAATCATGTCGCGATGAGGGACCACGAAGAATTCGTGCAGGAACTTGCCCTGCGGGGTCAGGAAAGCGGACCACATGACCTGGCCCGCGGCCACATGGCGCATGTCGTTGGAAATCATACCCTGCAGGAAGGCGGCACGGTCGTCGCCGGTGACGGCAACCAAAGCGCGATGGGGTAGGACTGTGGCGTGCGCCATGGGGTTCTCCTAACGTCCCGCCTATGTAGCACCGTTAGAGCCTGCTGCAAGCCAGGCCAGTCTCGGATATAACCCGGCCCATGCACTACGTTTTTGTCGACGACTCTCCGCTTCAGTACGACGGCTATACCAATCTGCGCCGCGCCATCGGCGGCGCGGAGAAGGCGGTCGGGGGCCTCGCGGCGGCGCTCGCCGAGCGCGGGCACGAGGTAAAGGTCATCAATAACACCACCTACGCCCATATGGCCGATGGGGCCTATTACACCCCGTTCGGCGACACCTGGGCGCCCAAAGCCGCCGATGTCGTCATTGCCATGCGCAAACCCACGTTGCTTGGTCATTTGCGCAATGCCAAGCACAGATTGTTATGGGTCACCGGCGCGCCCGAGTACCTTACCGCGCAGCCCAACACGCCACTGTGGGAGTCGTTCAAACCTGGGCTTCTATTCGTCTCCGAGCAGCAGCAGCGGGCCTACAAGGGAAAGCTCCCAAGTGTCGCGCTGGTCCCGGGCGTACGGTCGTCGTTCTACGAAACACCTTTGATGCAGGAGCCCGATCCGCACGAGGAGGCTCTCAACCCGGATCTCTACGCAGCCCGCCAGGCGGTGCTCGACGCAATGCCCAAGGGGCCGCCGGGTCCCAACGCCATCGTGACGTCGCATCCGCAACATGGGCTTGCTTGGTTGATCGACCTGTGGACATCGCGGATACATCCGGCGCTGCCGGAAGCGCGTCTGTCTATTTTCTCCGCCAGCCTCAGCAAGGCCGCGCGCGGCGAGGGGATCGCCGACGATCTCGCCCCGATCTTCGCCAAGGTGCTGGCCGCCAAGGCGCAGAACGTCGCGGTCGCCGATCCTATCTCCGACGACGGCATGGCGGCGGTCTATAGAACAGCGCGTGTGCATCTCTATCCCGGGCATGCCCAGGATTTTGCGTGCTGGACCTTGAGCGAATCGCAGTGCGCCGGGACGCCGGCGGTGGCGCGCATGCTGGGCGGGACGGGCGAACGCATCACCAACGGTCAAACCGGCTATCTCGTTCCGGACGCCGAGGCATTCGCCAACGTGACCTTGCAGATCCTTCGGGACGACGGCGTCTACACCTCGCTGAGCGAGGAAGCGAAGCAGATCACGCGGCGGCATACCTGGGCCGGGGCGGCCGAAGCGCTCGATTCCTTCGTCGCGAAGCTCGCTTGAATATTCTTTTCATCACCAACACCCGCATCGGCGACGCGATCTTGTCGTCAGGCGTGCTTCACCACTTGGTTCAAACTTATCCGGACGCGCGATTCACCATCGTCTGCGGCCGGCTGCCGCAGACGCTTTTTGCCGATGTCCCGCGCCTCGACCGGGTGATCGTTCTCAAAAAGCGCCGCTTCGATCTTCATTGGATCGACCTATGGCGGGCGCTGAAGGGCGCCCGGTGGGACGTGGTGGTCGATCTGCGGCGGTCTTTTTTGTCCGTCTTTCTGCGAGCGCGTCAGCGGCATGTGATTGGCCCTGCCAACGATACGGTGCATCGCGTGGAGCATCTCTCTTCGGTGCTCAATCTGCCCCGGCCTGCTGCGCCCCACATCTATGTCGGCGCGCGGCATGAAGATTTGGCGCGCGCCATTCTTCCGCCCGGAGCCCCGGTTCTCGCGATCGCGCCCATCGCCGCGGCTGCGGAGAAAACCTGGCCTGCGCAGCGTTATGCGGAACTGGCTGCGCAGATGCTGGCGGGCCCTTGCGCCGGATGGCGGCTCGCTTTTTTTGGCGGCCCCGGGGATGAAGAAAAAGCAGCGCCGCTGCTGCGTGCGTTTCCGAACGCCATCAAGGTTTTCGGCGAACCGGATTTGCTGACCGTCGCGGCGGCGTTACGGGTGTGCGCGGCCTTCATTGGAAATGACTCTGGCTTAAGTCACCTCGCGGCGGCGGTCGGCATCCCCGTTCTTGCGCTGTTCGGCCCCTCGGATCCGATTCGATATGCGCCCTTTGGCGAGGCCGCCCGCTTTCTGCAAGCGCCGGCCGGTGACATCTCGGGCCTGGGTGTCGCGGAAGTTGTGGACGCGGCGCGCGGGATATTGTCGTAGCGTCTTGGCTTCGCCGCCCGCTTGTGCAAAGTCTCTCAGAGAAGAGAAAGAGGGGTCCGGTGAAAGTTTTTCACCTCATGAGCGGCGCGCCTTACGGCGGCGTCGAACAGCAGGCCGAGCGTCTTGTGTCGGTCTTGCAGAACAACGGCGACGAGCAGCGTGTGATGCTCGCCGACAATCCTGCGCGCGCCGAACGCTTCGCCGGCGCCGGCGCCATCACCATCGAGATGCAGTTTCCAAGCCGTTTTGCCTTCTTGGATCGCCGCCGAATCAATGGCGTCATTCGCCGCTTTGAGCCGAACGTGGTGATCTCCTGGACGCCGGATGTCGCGGCGCTGGTCGAGAAGGGCGCTTTTGTCCATCTGGGACGGATTGGCTCGCCTTATGACGGGGCCGCGCTGTCAAAGTGCGATCACTTGCTGGCGCCGACGCAGGCGCGGGCCGACACCGCCGTCCACGGTGGTTGGCCGTCGAGCCGGGTCCATGTCATTCCAAATCTTCCGTTCGCGCGCACCGGCAAGACGCCCGCGCCGCCCATCAATCGAAAGACGCTCTACACGCCGCCGACGGCGCGCCTGGTTGTGACGTCCCTGCGCCTCGTGAAGGGAGCGGGTCTCGAGACCCTGCTCGACGCCATCGCGCGACTCTCGGGCCATTATCTTTGGATCGCCGGCGACGGGCCGGACCGCGCCTATCTCGAAGGCCAAGCCCATGAGAAGGGCGTGAAGCCGCGCGTTCGCTTCCTCGGCTGGCAGGACGATATCGCGCCTTACATTGCCGCTGCGGACGCCTTTGTGTATCCGGTCCGTCAGGATGACGGGCACGACGTGATTGTGGAAGCCTGGAGCGCGGGCGCGGCAGTCATATCCGCCGATAGCCTCGGCCCGGGCCTTCTCGTGAAGAACGGCGAGAACGGGATTCTTGTGCCGGTGGACGACGCCATCAGTATGGCCGAAGCCATCAAGCGGCTCTGCCAGGACAAGGACTTGTCCAAGAAGCTGAGCGACGCGGGCCGCGCCGTCTATGAGGCCGGGTATACGGACGAAAAGATCGCGCAGCGTTATATTGCTCTGATGAAGGCGCTCACCGCGCCCGCGGAACCGATGGCCGCCAGCTGAGGTAAGCATGACCCAGACCTTCGATCTGATCATTTCCGGCGGGACACTGCTGCTTCCGGGCGGAGCCGCCCAAACCGATGTCGGCGTGAGCGCCGGGCGGGTCGCCGCAATCGGCGACCTTGGCGCCGCTGCGGCGGGTGTCCGGTTTGACGCCAAGGGCCTCACGGTGATGCCGGGGGTGATCGACGAGCAGGTGCACTTCCGCGAACCGGGGCCGGTCCATAAGGAAGATCTTGAATCCGGCATGCGCGGCGCCGCCCTCGGCGGGGTCACGACGGTTTTCGAAATGCCGAACACCGATCCGCCGACAACCACCGAAGCCGCCGTCAACGATAAGATCAAGCGTGCGACGGGCCGGGCCTGGACGGACTTTGCCTTCTACGTCGGCGCGGCCGCCGAAAACGCCGACGATCTCGCGACGCTGGAGCGGTTGCCCGGCGTGTGCGGGGTCAAGATGTTCATGGGGTCTTCGACCGGCTCGCTGCTGGTGGCCGACGACGAGAATGTCGCGCGCGTGCTGCGCTCCGGGTCGCGGCGCGTGACCGTCCACAGCGAAGACGATATGCGTCTCACCGAACGCGCCGAACTGGTGAAGAACGGCGCCGACGTCTCCATG
The DNA here is from genome assembly GCA_041905525.1 of Rhodospirillaceae bacterium. GTDB lineage: Bacteria > Pseudomonadota > Alphaproteobacteria > Rhodospirillales > Rhodospirillaceae > SHVO01. Next base: position 60,400 of record JAYRKY010000007.1, on the reverse strand, counting down.
CATCCGGTCTGGCGCGACGTGGAAACGGCTGTGCGCTGCACGAACCGCCTCTTGCGCTTGGCGCGCCAGGAGCATCGCCGCATTCACGTCCTCCATGTCACCACCGCGGAAGAGATCGGCATCCTGGCGCAGAACAAGGACATCGCCACGGTCGAGGTCCTGCCGCAGCATCTCACCCTTGCGGCGCCCGAGTGCTATGAGCGCCTCGGCACCTTTGCCCAAATGAATCCGCCGATCCGCGAAGCGCGCCATCGCGAAGGGCTGTGGCAGGGCATCGCCACCGGCGTGGTGGATTGCATCGGATCCGATCATGCCCCGCACACGCGCGAGGAAAAAGCGCGCCCCTATCCGCGCAGTCCGTCCGGCCTCACCGGCACCCAGACACTGCTTCCGATTATGCTCAACCATGTGGCCGAGGGGCGTCTCACGCTGCAGCGCTTGGTTGATCTAACCAGCGCGGGCGCCGCCCGCATCTTCGGCATCGCTAACAAGGGCCGCATCGCCGTCGGTTATGACGGCGACTTCACCGTCGTGGACCTCAAGGCGAAGCGCACGATCACCAACGATTGGATCGCCAGCAAATCCGGCTGGACGCCGTTCGACGGGATGCAGGTCACAGGCTGGCCCATCGCCACCATCGTCCGCGGCCATATCGTCATGCGCGAAGATCAGTTGCTGGATAAACCCATCGGCGCGCCGGTGCGTTTCCAGGAAACACTTTAGGTCTAGTTGGCGCGCTGCAGGTAGCCGCAGGTCGTATCCTTCGGGTCGCGTGCCATCAGCCGGTCGTAAAAGCTGCTCGCGCGCTCGATCATCGGATTGATGTCGGTCGTCAGGACCAAACCCTTTTCCGCCAGCGCCAGCGTGGCGGCGGCGTACGCTTGGGTGTACGCGTCGCGGTTGGCGTATCGCTCACCGATGGAGCGGCGCGGGTCGCTGGCCGCAAGTTTATCGTCCTCGTTACGCGGGAAGGGGATGAAGCTGCCTTCGCTGCGAGAGAGGCGGTCCGGCGCGCCCGTGGCGGCGTTCTGCGGGTTCCAGCCGACATAGGTTCCCAAGGGAACCGAGATATCAGGCAGGCGGATGCCCGCCAGTTCCAGGCCGTCGGCATCCACCTGAGGGACAAGCACATTGTACGGCCGGCCCGCACGCGGCGGGACATTGTCGAGGATGCCGTCCGTCAGGAAGCGTCCCCCGAAATCTTGGCGCGACGGCTCGAAGGCGCGTGTCGGCGTGCGCGTCGCGGGAATCTTCGGGTACTTCTCCAGGTAACTCGCCACGGTGACCAGGGATTGACCGGAGATCGTGGGAATCTCGGACGCGGGCGGTTCCGTGCGGAGCGTGACCCAGGCGTCGAGATGCAAAAGTAGCGAGCGAAGAACAGGCCGGTAATCGAGCGGGTTGATGCAATGCGCCAACTCCAGACGCTCTCCCGCGGCGCCGCTGCGCTGCTGTGCGCCCGCAATCGAATAAATCCGCGCGCGTGGGCTCGGGGCCAGATCGGCTGGCGTCCCAAGCGCGGTGTGGGTGAGGGAGGCGGCCTGCGCCCAATATTCGGTTGATGTGTTGACGTAGAAGAGGCGCGGCGCGGTGTTGTTGGCGTTAAGGCGGTCGAGCAGGCTGCGCGTTTCATTCGTCACGCTATCGGGCTGCGGCGCGGTTGCGAAAGGGTACCACAGGTTCGGGTAGTCGGTGCCAAGGTCGGGCGCGGTTTCGCGGCCGCCTTGTCCGAAGCGGAGATTGAAGGGACCCTTGGCGGCGCCGGCAACATTCATGAGGGCGCCGTCGAATGCGAGGCGCCCGCCGCTGCTGGTCGAAAGTCCGTAGTACATCATCGTCTGCAATACGCGCGCGCCTTCGCCGTGCCCGAAGGCGAGCACGGCGCGCGGCAGTTCCCCGCCGCTGGTGACGATGGGGTTCACCGTCCCATAACGGTCCGTGCGTTCGAAATGGAAGAACAACAGCGCGTCGCGTATGGCGGCAAGACCGAGCCCTGCTGTGCGCGGACCGCGCGCGATATAGCTGACGGTATAAACCGCGCCCGGCTTGAAGCCGCCTTCGAGCGTGACGTAGCTCGGATCGTAGATCGTGCGCGTTCCGAATTTACGCCCGAAGTGCCAACGCTCGCGTGGGATCACCGCGCGCGGGCTGCTCGCGGTTTCCCGCACCGTCATGATGGCGTCGGGATCGTCGGGGCGGGCGGGCTCGTATCCGACCGTGAGCGCGCCGCCTGTTGCGCGCGCGTAAGCCGCCGCCTGCGACACCGCGATCTCCGATATCACCCTCCCGAAGATCGGCTTGCCCGCCTCCAACGCCGTCGGTAAATCCGCCCGCAAGCGTCCTTCACCCGGTGCTACGTCCCAATTCCAACCCACCCACAGCAGGGTATAGCCCTGATCCATGAGAAATCCGTTGCCGGCCTCGGCGCTGGTCGACGGCAAGAGACCGTTGGTGGCGTCGTTGAACACGCTCAGCATGGCGGGACCGGCCGCGCCGCCGGCTTCGAACAGCAGACGCCCGTTCGCGCGTCCGCCTTCCACCGGCCGCAGCATCATGAAGTCGGCCGAAAACTGTACGCGCGCTTGGGAATCCCGCGGCGTCAGGCGGATATCGGTGATGGCTTGATTTTCCGCGGCCGCGGTGTCGACGGTGAAGGTGAGCTTTCCGCGAAGGCGCTCGTACGGGCCCACGGCGCCGAAGGCGCGGCCCTCGGCCAGGACGGCGCGCTCGAGGATCTCAACGCGGTCCACGTCGGCGTTCGCCGCGTGGGCGATGCCCACCAGTATCAGCGCACCGATCCAAGCCCGCACCCACCCGAACATCCTGAAACCCCTTGCAACGCCCCGGGGTTAGTATGCCCAATCTTTTGAAATTGGCCAAAAAAAACGGCGCCGGAGGGACCGGCGCCGTTCGGAATGCGTAAGCCGTAAGCTCTTACGGGACGACGATCACCCGGCGTTCGTCGCCGCGCTGGACGTGCAGCACGGTGGAACGCTTCGACGCCGCCATCGCCGTCTGGAACTCCTCAAGGTTCTTCACCGACTTCGTGTTCACGGCGGTGACGATATCGCCGACTTCGAGGCCGATCCGTGCCGCGGGGCTGCCGTCCTCGACGTCCGTCACTTTGGCGCCGCTCGTGCCGTCGCCGCGGCCTGCGGCCGAGAAGCTGGCGCCTTCCAGGGCTTGACGGTCCGGCAGCTTGGCGAGCTGCGCGGTGGCGGCTTTGCCGATATTGACCTTGTAGGTCTTCTTCTGGCCTTCGCGCAGCACCGTGAGCTGAACGTCGGTGCCGACCGTCAACATGCCGATGCGGTTGCGCAGATCCGAAGAACCGCGAAGCGGCTTGCCGTCCATTTCGATCGCGACGTCACCGGCCTTAAGTCCGGCTTTATCCGCGGGCGAGCCCTTCTCGACGCTGCCAATCAACGCCCCTTCCGTGCGATCGATGCCCAGGTTGGCCGCGACCTCCGGCGTGATATCCGATATGCCGACGCCGATACGGCCGCGGCGGACTTCGCCGAACTGCTGCAGCTGCGCGACCACGCCTTTGACCATGGAGGTCGGCACCGCGAAGCCGACGCCGACGTTTCCGCCGGCCGGTCCGAGGATGGCGGTATTCACCCCGACGAGTTCGCCCTTGAGATTGACCAGCGGCCCGCCCGAGTTGCCGGGGTTGATGGCCGCGTCGGTCTGGATGAAATCTTCATACTCCTCGATGCCGCCGCCGGAGCGGCCCAGCGCCGAGACGATGCCCGAGGTCACGGTCTTCTGCAGGCCGAAGGGGCTGCCCACCGCGAACACATAATCGCCGACGCGCAGGTCGTTGGAATCGCCGATCGGCAGCGCGTCCAGGCCCTTTGCGTCCACTTGCAAGAGCGCGATGTCGGTGCCTTCGTCGCTGCCGACGACCTTCGCGGTCAGTTGGCGGCGGTCATGCAGCGTCACCTGGATGTCGGTCGCATCGGCGATGACGTGGTGATTGGTGAGGATGTAGCCCTTGTTGCTGTCGATGATAATGCCGGAGCCGGCCGACTGGCGCTCACGCGGCGGCATCTGGCCGCGCGGAATGTTGAAGAAGCGGAACGGGTCCGCCTGCTGTTCTTCGGCCAGGCTCACCTTTGCCTTCACCTGCACATTGACCACGGTCGGAATCACTTTCTCGACCAGAGGCGCCAATGTTGGGATGCCGTCGCGCATCGGGATCGACTGCGCGGATTGAGCCTGGGCGAAATCGCCGACCACCGGGGCCGCGAGCGCGAGGGCTACCGCCGTCGCGACCACCGGAAGGAAACGAGAGGAAACCGTCTTCATTTTTTTATCTGTCCTTTCGTGGGTGAGACACGGGCGACGCCGTTTGCGAGTCAGATCCACCGTCCGTGTGTCTCGTCGCGCTCGTGTCAGATGTTCTGGGATGTGGGCGCGATGATTGGCCGTGATGTTAGCGGAGCCCGAGATTCGATCAATTGGGGTAACAGCTATTTAATCTCGTCATACGGGCATTTTAGCCAGATTTTTCAGGCGTTTCTGAACGTTCTGTCATCCCGCTTTCACGCGCGATGACAGGTTCGTTTGGCGCTTGAAAAACAAGCGTTACCTCATTGTCCTTGACACCCTTCGCCGCAAAATCCGACGCTCGCGGCGCCTTTAAACCACGTAAAGGGGACGGGGATCATGACGACCATTTCACGCAAGGACTTTCTCGTCGGCGCGGGCGCGGCGCTGGCCTTCGCCGGTGTTCCTGCTTCGGCGCGCGCTGTGGAAAGTCCGCTCGTGATGCGCACGATTCCCAAAAGCAAGAACAAGGAGCAGCTTCCCGTCATCGGGCTTGGAACGGCGCAGGACTTTGGCGCGCAAGCCGCGCCGGAGGTCATGGACCAGAAAGCCCAAGTGATTCGTGAACTGGTCGCGAAGGGCGGCCGCGTGCTCGATACCGCCGAGCAGTATAGCGGGGGCGGGGCCGAGGCGTTTGTCGGCGATGTGATCGCGAAAAATGCGCTGCGCGATAAAATCTTTCTCGCGACAAAGATCGAGGAGCGCGGCAAGGAAGCTGGCCAAGCGGCGATCGATACCGCGTTCAAGCGCTTGCGCTCGGATACCATCGATTTGATGTTCGTCCACAACATGGTCGACACCGATTTACACCTCCCTGTATTTCAGGAGTTGAAGGACAAAGGGCGCTATCGGTACATCGGCGTGTCTTCCACGGGCCGCGAGCAGGATCGTCTCACCACCTGGATGGACAAAATCGATTTCGTGGAATTCGCCTACGCCGTCGATACGCGCGAGGCGGAGAAGCGCCTGCTGCCCGCCGCGGCGGACAAGGGCGTGGCGGTGCTTGTGGCGCTGCCGCTCGGGCGGGGGCGACTCCTCGGCAAAGTCCAAGGGCAGACCGTTCCGGAATGGGCGAAACAGGAACTCGGCGCCGTCAGCTTCGCGCAACTTCTGCTCAAGTTTGTGGTTTCTCATCCGGCGGTCACCGCCGCGATCCCCGGAACCAGCCGCCCGCAGCATATGATCGAGAACTTGGCCGCCGGGCACGGTCCGCTTCCCGACGCCAAGCAGCGTGAACGGATCGCGGCGATCTGGACGGCCTGACGTCTGCATCCCGCGGCGCCCCGCGGGCGGCGTGACGGGGAGGGAGTACGTCTCTCCGCGGCGCGCCCGGGAGAAAAATCTCCCCGCGCGGGATGCGAAGGGCCGCCACTTGGGTAACCTTCTTCTGCTTTCAACTGGAAAAGGGACACGCCGTTGACGCTTTCCTTTACACGCCGTGCCGCCGTTATCGCGATCTCGCTGTCGATGCTTGCTGGCCCCGCGGGTGCCGCCGAGCGCACGCTCCTCAATGCGTCCTATGATCCGACCCGCGAGCTCTATCAGGAATACAACGCCGCTTTCGCCGCCTATTGGAAGGGCAAGACCGGAGACACCGTGACCGTGCGCCAGTCGCATGCCGGGTCCGGCGGACAATCGCGCGCTGTCATCGATGGATTGCGCGCCGATGTGGTGACACTTGCGCTGGCCTACGATATCGATGCGATTGCCGAACGCTCGAAGGCGCTACCGCCCGGCTGGCAGCAGCGTCTGCCCAACAACAGCGCGCCCTATACGTCCACCATCGTTTTCCTGGTACGGAAGGGCAACCCGAAAGCCATCAAGGATTGGTCTGATTTGGTGAAACCGGGCGTCTCCGTGATTACACCCAATCCGAAAACGTCCGGCGGCGCGCGGTGGAACTATCTCGCGGCCTGGGGTTACGCGCTCAGAGCCAACAACAACAATCCCGCTGCGGCGGAGCAGTTCGTGAGCCAGCTTTACAAGAATGTGCCGGTGCTGGACTCGGGCGCGCGAGGGTCGACCATTACTTTTACCCAGCGCGGGCTGGGCGACGTTTACATCGCCTGGGAGAATGAAGCCTATCTGGCGCTCGATGAATTCGGCGCCGACAAGTTCGAGATCGTGATGCCCTCCGTGAGCATCTTGGCGGAGCCGCCGGTGGCGGTTGTCGACCGGGTCGCGGAGCGGAACAAGAACAAGGACCTGGCTGAAGAATACCTCAAATATCTCTACTCGCCCGAAGGTCAGGCCATCATTGCGCGCCATTACTACCGTCCGCGCGATCCGGCGGCGGCGGCCGGGGCGAAAGTCAAACTTCCCGAGGTCGTGTTGTTCACCATCGACGAGGTTTTCGGCGGCTGGAAAAAGGCGCAGGCCGAACACTTCAACGACAAGGGCATGTTCGACAGAATTTACAAGCCTTGAGAACTGATCTTCTTGCCCCTAGCCTCAAAAGAAAACTTCAGCTGATGGGGATTTTGTGACGGCGATCGCCGCGCGCACACCGTTTTGGCGCAAACCCAGTGTCCTGCCGGGCTTCGGCTTGAGCATGGGTTTCACACTGCTGTACCTCGGTTTCATTGTCTTGATCCCGCTCGGGGCGATGATCCTGCGGGCGGCGGGACTCAGCTGGCAGGAATTCGTCGAGGTCGTGACCGATCCGCGCGCGGTGGCGGCGTATCGCTTGAGTTTCGGCGCGTCGTTCATTGCGGCGGCGGTGAACATTTTTTTCGGCGTTCTCACGGCGTGGGTGCTGGTCCGCTACCAATTCCCGCTCAAGCGGTTGATCGAAGGTCTGGTGGATCTGCCGTTTGCGCTTCCGACCGCCGTGGCGGGCATTGCCCTGACGGCGTTGTTCGCCGAAAACGGATGGGTTGGGCAGATCCTGGCGCGCGCCGACATCAAGATCGCGTTCACGCCGCTCGGGGTCGTGATCGCCCTGGTCTTTATCGGATTGCCGTTTGTGGTGCGGACGGTGCAGCCGGTGCTCCAAGACCTCGACAAGGAGGTGGAGGAAGCCGCCGCCTGCCTGGGCGCCAGCCGGTACCAAACTTTCCGCCACATCATTCTACCGGCGATCCTCCCTGCGGCGCTGACCGGCTTTGCGCTCGCCTTCGCCCGCGCGCTCGGGGAGTATGGGTCGGTGATTTTCATCGCCGGCAATCTGCCGATGAAATCCGAGATCGTCCCGCTCCTGATCATCATAAAGCTGGAACAATTCGATTATGCCGGCGCCGCCGCCATTGGCGTGGCGATGCTGACGGCCGCTTTCGTGCTGCTCCTGGTCATCAATTTGCTCCAGCGCTGGAGCCGCGCCCGGATCGGAGCCTTCTGAACATGGCCGCACGGTCTTTCACGTCTCCGATCAGCGAAAGCAAGGCGACCCGCGTGGGGTTGGTGTCATTGTCGCTGATTTACATTCTGTTCTTCCTTGTGCTGCCGGTCGTGGTGGTCTTCACCGAGGCGTTCGACCGCGGCTTCACGCACTATCTCGAAGCGGTCACCGAAGCGGATGCCCAGGCCGCGATCAAACTCACCCTGACCGTGGCCGCGATCGCGGTCCCCGCGAATGTGATCTTTGGCATCGCCGCCTCATGGGCCATCGCGAAGTTCGATTTCGTCGGCAAGAGCCTTCTCATTACGCTGATCGATTTGCCGTTCTCGGTGTCGCCCGTTATTTCGGGTCTTATCTATGTGCTCATGTTTGGCGGACACGGCCTCATCGGTCCCTGGCTCGACGAGCACGATATCCAGATCGTCTATGCCGTCCCGGGCATCGTGCTCGCGACAATCTTCGTGACCTTTCCGTTTGTCGCGCGCGAGCTGATTCCGCTCATGCAGGAGCAAGGTACCGAGGAAGAGGAGGCGGCGCGGTCCCTCGGCGCTAGCGGGTGGCAGACGTTTTGGCGGGTGACGCTGCCCAACATTAAATGGGGGCTCCTCTACGGCGTGTTGCTGTGCAACGCCCGCGCGATGGGCGAATTTGGCGCGGTCTCGGTCGTTTCGGGACATATCCGCGGCTTCACGAATACGATGCCTCTTCATGTCGAAATTCTTTATAACGAGTACAATCTTCCCGCCGCGTTCGCCGTGGCCTCCTTGCTCGCGCTTCTCGCGCTCGTGACTCTCGCCGCCAAGGGATTGCTTGAGTGGCGCTACGGCCACGAACTCGCCTCGGCTCACCGTTAGGCCATCATGCGTATCGACGTCCAAAACGTAACTAAGCGCTTCGAGACCTTCACGGCGGTGAACGATCTCACCCTGGAAGTGCGTCCTGGCGAGTTGGTCGCCCTGCTGGGGCCATCGGGGTCCGGAAAGACGACGCTCTTACGGGTCATTGCCGGGCTCGAACATGCGGACGAGGGGCGGATCCTGTTTGACGGCGCGAATGCGTCCGAAAAACGTGTCGGCGAACGCCGGGTCGGTTTCGTATTCCAGCACTATGCGTTGTTCCGGCACATGTCAGTGTTCGAGAATGTCGCCTTCGGCTTGCGCGTGGCGCCGGCGGACCGGCGCATGTCGAATACCGACATCAAAGCGCGCGTCATGTCCTTGCTGTCGCTGGTTCAGCTTGAGACGCTCGCCGCGCGCTACCCGTCGCAGCTGTCCGGCGGTCAACGCCAGCGCGTGGCCCTCGCGCGCGCGCTCGCCATCGAACCGCTCGTTCTGCTCCTGGACGAGCCGTTCGGAGCGCTCGACGCCAAAGTCCGTAAGGAACTGCGCCGCTGGCTTCGCCGCCTTCACGACGAAATGGGGCTCACCAGCATCTTCGTCACCCACGACCAGGAAGAGGCGCTGGAATTGGCCGACCGCGTCGTGGTGATGAACCAGGGGCGGATCGAACAGATCGGCACGCCGCAGGAGGTCTACGACACCCCGGCCACGCCCTTCGTCTACGAGTTCCTGGGCAATGTGAACCGGATTTCGTGTACGATTTCCGATGGTGCCGTGAATTTGTGGGGCGTCAGCATCGGTGCGGAGACGGTGGATGGAACGCCTATTCCGCGCGGGGAAGTTGCCGGCATCGCCTACGTGCGGCCCCACGACATAGATCTCGCGCCGGGCGGCGCGCAATCGGCCGTCGTGCGTCATATCGGCGCCGCCGGACCCACGGCGCGTCTCGAACTTGAGGTGCCCGGCCTGCCCGGGCTGATCGAGGTCCAGGTCATTCGCCAGACATTTCTCGATCTCGGTCTGAAGGTCGGTGCGCCGGTTGCAATCACCGCGCGCGCCGTACGTGTATTTCCGGCAAGCTCAGTCCGAGGCTAGTGACAAGCCTCCTCAAACCGAAGAGACTGCGGCGCACTTACAGGTGACGCATGCTCCGTAGATACGCTCTCGGTCTTTGTCTCATACTTGGTGTCGGATTGGCTGCGCGTGCGCAGGAGTCGACCGAGCCGCCGCCGCCCGTGGCCGCGCCGCGCGTGTCGGTCATGGCGGAGGAACTGCCGCGGGCCGGGGCCATCGTTGTGTTCGGCGCCGATCAGACGCTCGGGCGGGAGACCGTCAAGGCGCTCGTCGCCGCGCACCGGCAGGTTGTCGCGATTCTCCCGGAGGGAGCCGACAAGGCGCCCTTCGCGGACCTGAAGGTCGAGACAATGTCGGCGGACCCGATGTCGGCCGAACAGCTCAAGACAATGTTCACCTCCGCGCCGGTACGCGCCGTGGTCACCGCGCTCGATGTCACCGGCGACCGCCCGGCCTTCGGCGCCGAAGGCACGCGCAATATCATCGATGCCACCAAGGCCGCGAACCTCCCGCGTCTGGTGCTGGTCAGCGCGACCGGCGCCGGAGACAGCGCGGCGTTGCTGCCGTGGTACGTCCGCTTCCTGCGCGGCGAGAAGATCGCCGCAGCCGGAACGGCGGAAACTCATCTCAAAAATTCGGGTCTCGATTACACCATCGTGCGTTCTGGATGGATCCTCGCCGACGAGACATCCAATCCCACCGCCGTCCTTCAGGACACGGGAGCGCAATTCAGCTGGATCGCCGCGACCGACCTCGCGCGGCTGGTTGCGGGCGTGGTGGACGCCAAACCCACGAGCGGCAAAACCACCACCGCCGTCGATCCCGCGCGTGCGAGCCTGTGGTCGATACTTTTCTAAAGAAGTGATTGGGGGGAGGCCGCCAGTCTGCAATACGCGTTTTTGCGCGAAGCAGAGTGGCGGGAGCGACGGGACTCGAACCCGCGACCTTCGGCGTGACAGGCCGACGTTCTAACCAACTGAACTACGCCCCCGCATGGGCGATGACGGTGGGATCGCGCCCCGTCCGTCAAAGGAGGCGGGGTTTTAACAGGAGCTTTCCGCCCGCGCAAGTGCGCGTAAGCTCCTAATTTGCACTGTTTTTTTTCCTCGCACCGGCCCGCGCTGGGAACCCGGCCGGGTTTGGCGCTTTGAACCTCGGGCAAGGTCGTCAAAGCCCATGTGGGGGCCTAAAACGGCCCCTGTGACGGCTGCGGCTCGCCGGATTGTGAGCCCGGGACCCGCTGCGATACGCCTTTATTCCGCCCGCCCAAGCGCCTATAATTGATTTTGACTAAAAACCAATATGACCCCCGTGAATGGCGACTTTGCAGACCCGTCCCGCGCGATCTTCCGCCTCGGCTGCGCTCTCGCACTGGCCGCGGCCGAGTGAAGGCACGGCCGCGGATGAATCCCGGCTGCTCATGCTCGCCGAGAGCGTCGGGCACATGGGCCATTGGCATTGGAACCTGCGCACCGACAAGGTCACATGGTCGGAGCAGGTCTACGAGATTCACGGCGTCGATCCTGCGTCGCTCACCCTGACCTTCGCCGCGGCCGTCGAGTTCATTCATGCGGACGACCGCGCGCATGTCGTCGCGACGTTCGACGACGCCATCCAAAATCGCACGGCCTTTGAGTTCGACTGCCGGATCCTGCGCCGCGACGGCGTGCGCACCATCATCTGCAAGGGCCAGCCCGAATATGACTCGACCGGCGCGGCCACGGGTCTCTTCGGCGTCATCGCCGACGTCACCGATGCATTCGCCGCCATCCGCGCCATTCACGATCAAAAGGAAATGCTCAGCCTCGCGGCGCACCTTGCCCACCTCGGGCACTGGATCTGGGCACAGGACGAGGATCGTCTCACCTTCTGTTCCGAGGAACTCGCGCGCATCCACGGCATGCCGCCCGAAGCCATGACCCGATTTGCGCATCCGCAGCAACTTGCGGCGACCGCGATTCCCGCGGATCGCACGCGCTATGCCGCGACGGTCGCCGAGGCGCTGGCGGCGCCGCGCGCCTATGAAATCGAATATCAGATCGAGAGCGCCGGCGGCGGTGTCAAAGATATCCGTGAGATCGGCCAGCCGATGGTCGACGAGCACGGCAAGCTGCGGCGCTTTATCGCCACCGTCCAGGACATCAGCGAAACCAAGCGCCGGGAGAAAGAACTCGCGCGCGCGGAAGCCGAGCTTCAGGAATCGAACCGGCAGAAGGACAAGCTGTTCTCCATCATCGCCCACGATCTGCGCAGCCCTTTTAACAGCGTCATGGGCTTTGCCGATTTGCTGGCCGAAAGCGCGAACGAATTGCCGCGCGACCGCATCGCCGAATATGCCCGCATTGTCCGCGATTCCGCCGGCGATGTGCAGACGCTGCTCGACAACTTGTTGACCTGGGCCTCGATCCAGATCCGCGACGCCGGCATTAAATTCACGCCGTTGGATCTCGGCGCGGCGGCGGCGCGCAGTGTCGAGCCGCTGGCGCACATGGCCGAGGAGAAGCGCATCTCCATCGCCAACAATATCGTGTCCACCACGGTGATGGGCGATGCCGATCTCATTTGCATCGTGCTGCGCAATCTCGTTTCGAACGCGATCAAGTTCTGCAAAACCGGCGGCGCGGTGCGTCTTTCCGCCGCGCCCGGCGAGACCGACCGTTATGTCACGGTTACCGTCAGCGACGACGGGATCGGCATGTCGCCCGGCGCGCGCGCCGACCTTTTTGCAATCAAATGCACAACCCCGGAAGCGGGGACTCTTGGTGAAAAGGGCACCGGTTTGGGCCTTTACCTGTGCCGCGATATCGTCGACCGGCACGGGGGCATAATCACCGTCGACTCCGAGGTTGGGCGCGGCACAGCGATCCACTTCACGTTGCCTACAGGGAAGTAATCCTTTTTTTGGCGCGGTCCTCCCATTAAGAAGGCCTTGGGTGTCACCAAGGGCTCTCGACCGGTTGTCTCCAGTCTCGCAACTCCACACACTTGATTGGGAGGATTCAGACCCCGCGTCCGGGCGGTGGTGGGTGTCGCGTGCGCGCGATGCCGGTGAGGGGACGTCGCGCGATATCTTCATCGCCGAGGATGATCTCACCGACGCATTGCTCGGCCTTTTGCGGGTGCCTCCCGAAAGTCATTACACCGTCATCGCGTCGGTGTTCCTGGATCACTTCGAATCCCGCGCCGCCGCCGCGACCGCGCTGAAGGGCGATATCGCCGCCGCCCTCAACCAAAACGAACGCGCGAAGGGCGTTGCGTCGGCGCTGCGCAAGTGGCGCCTGATCCGCTCCGCGACCATTTTCCGCAAGAATTTTCCCTACGTTCTGCTCGGCCTGGTCGCCGGCGCCTTGCTGGGTTTGGCGGTTGCTATGTTTGCCCTGTGGACCGGCTTCGTCGGATGGCCGATTGTCGCCGCCGGCGTTGCACTGGGCGCCGCGACCGGTTTTCTCATGAAGCTCGCGGTCGATGTCTTCCGCGCCAAGGCCATCGCGGGGCCGTGGGGCCGCTTCACCATCCTGATGCTCAGCGCCATCGCCGGCGCGGGCGTCACCGTCGGCGGCGCGCTCGTCCTCTTCTGGCACTAAGGCCGCCGCCGTTTAGGTGGCGCTAGGATCGTAGTTGAGGTTAGGCGCCAGCCAGCGTTCCATCGTCTGCAGATCCATGCCTTTGCGCGCGGCATAGTCTTCCACTTGGTCGCGTTCGATTTTTCCGACACCGAAGTAGGCGGCTTGCGGGTGTGCGAAATAGAGACCGCTGACCGAGGCCGCCGGCCACATCGCGAAGCTTTCCGTCAGGCGCATACCGGCATTCTTCTCGGCATCGAGGAGCTTCCACAAAAGACCCTTCTCCGTGTGATCGGGGCAGGCCGGGTAACCGGGCGCGGGACGGATTCCGCGGTAGCGTTCCGCGATCAAGTCTTCATTCGAGAGTGCCTCGCCGGGGTCGTATCCCCAGAACTCCTTGCGCACCCGCTGATGCATGCGTTCGGCAAAGGATTCCGCCAAGCGGTCGGCGAGCGCCTTGAACAGGATGGCGTTGTAATCGTCCTGATCGCGTTCGAAAACGGCGACACGCTCGTCGGTGCCGATTCCGGCCGTGACGGCGAACGCGCCGATATAGTCGGCAACGCCGCTGTCTTTCGGCGCGATGAAGTCGGCCAGCGCGGCGTTGGCGCGGTCGGAGTTGCCGTCCCGCACCATCTGCTGACGCAAGCTATGGAATGTTGTCAGCACTTTGCTGCGGCTGTCGTCCGTGTAGATCTCGATGTCGTCACCGACCGCGTTCGCGGGCCAGAAACCGATCACGGCGCGCGCCGTCAGCCATTTCTCGCCCACTAGGCGCTGCAGCATCGCCTGCGCGTCGTTGTAAAGGCCGCGGGCGGCTTTGCCGATGGTTTCGTCTTCCAGGATATTCGGATACTTGCCCGCAAGTTCCCAGGTTTGGAAGAACGGGGTCCAATCGATCGTGCGCGTGAGTTCCGCGAGATCGTAGTCCTCGAAGGTCTGGAGGCCGAGTGCGCGTGGGCGTTCCGGCTTGTAGTTCTCCCACGCGATCTTCGTGCGATTGGCGCGGGCCGCCGCGAGGCTCTGGCGCTTCTTGCTCTGCTGCTGGCGCGCATGCGCCTCACGCATATTTTCGTAGTCGGCGCGAACGTCCTTCACGAAACCGTCGCGCAGCTGGTCGGACATCAAGCTGCCCGCGACGCCCACGGCGCGCGAGGCGTCCTGAACGTACACGACGGCGTTTTTATAGCCCGGCGCGATCTTGACCGCGGTATGAACCTTGGACGTGGTCGCCCCGCCGATCAACAGAGGTACGTGGAAGCCCTCGCGGTCCATTTCGCGCGCCACATAAGCCATCTCATCGAGGCTCGGCGTGATCAGGCCCGACAGACCGATGATGTCCGCATTCACCTCGCGCGCGGTCTGCAGAATCTTCGCCGCCGGCACCATCACGCCCAGATCGACAACTTCGTAATTATTGCACTGAAGAACGACGCCCACGATGTTCTTACCGATGTCGTGCACGTCGCCCTTGACGGTGGCGAGCAGGATCTTGCCGTTCGTCTGACGCTCCTCGGCATGGCCCGCCGCGGCGCGCTTTGCCTTTTCCTCTTCGATGAAAGGAATGAGATAGGCGACTGCCTTCTTCATCACGCGGGCGCTTTTCACCACCTGGGGCAGGAACATCTTGCCGGCGCCGAACAGGTCGCCGACGACATTCATACCGGCCATCAAGGGGCCTTCGATGACGTCCAGTGGGCGGCCGCCCTTCTTCTCGGCTTCCTTGCGCGCTTCTTCGGTGTCTTCGTCGATGAAGTCGGTGATCCCGTTCACAAGCGCATGGGTCAGGCGTTTATTCACGTCGCCCTGGCGCCACGCTATGTCGGCGACCGCCTTGGTCGCACCGCCGGTTTTATACTTGTCCGCGATCTCGAGCAGACGATCCGTCGCGTCGGGGCGCCGGTTGAGAATCACATCCTCGCAACGTTCTTTCAGTTCCGCCGGGATGTCCTCGTAGACCGCGAGTTGGCCGGCATTGACGATGCCCATATCCATGCCCGCCTTGATGGCGTGATACAGGAACACCGAGTGAATCGCCTCGCGCACGGGTTCGTTGCCGCGGAACGAGAACGACACGTTCGATACGCCGCCCGACACATGGCAGTGGGGCAGGGTCGCCTTGATGCGCCGCGTCGCCTCGATGAAGTCGACGGCGTAGTTATTGTGCTCTTCGATGCCGGTCGCGACCGCGAAAATGTTGGGATCGAAGATGATGTCTTCGGGCGGGAATCCGACTTTCTCGGTGAGGACCTTGTAAGAACGCGTGCAGATCTCGACCTTGCGCGCCTGGGTGTCGGCCTGGCCCTGTTCGTCGAAGGCCATCACCACCACGGCGGCGCCGTACCGGCGCACTTTCTTGGCCTGGGCGATAAAGGCCTCTTCGCCTTCCTTGAGGCTGATCGAGTTGACGATCGGCTTGCCCTGGACACACTTCAGCCCGGCTTCGATCACGCTCCATTTGGAGCTGTCGATCATAATCGGCACGCGGCTGATGTCGGGCTCCGCGGCGATGAGGTTCAGGAACTTCACCATCGCCGCTTCGGAGTCCAACATGGCTTCATCCATGTTGATATCGATGATCTGCGCGCCGTTCTCGACCTGCTGGCGCGCCACGTCCAGCGCGGCTTCGAAATCGCCCGCCAGGATCAGTTTTTTGAACTTCGCCGAGCCCGTGACGTTCGTGCGCTCACCGACGTTGATGAACGTCGCCGTTTGCTGGGGGGCGATCCCCTCCATCGTCTCGCTCATGACGCGATCTTGAAAGGTTCGAGGCCGGCCAGGCGCATGGCGGGTTCGCAGCGCGGCACACGGCGGGGTTTCACGCCCTTCACCGCGCCCGCGACGGCGCGGATATGGTCCGGGGTGGTGCCGCAGCATCCCCCCACGACATTCACGAGGCCGTCCTTGGCCCACGAGCCCAGGTGTCCCGCCGTCGTGTGCGGCTGTTCGTCATACTCGCCGAAGGCGTTCGGCAATCCGGCGTTCGGATAGGCGCAGATATAAGTATCCGCCACGCGGCTGACTTCCGCCACATAGGGCCGCAGCAGGTCGGCGCCCAGCGCGCAGTTGAAGCCGATGGTCAGCGGCTGCGCATGGCGGATGGAATTCCAGAAGGCCTCGGCTGTTTGGCCCGAAAGCAAACGCCCCGATTGATCGGTGATCGTGCCGGAGATCATGATCGGAACGCGCTCGCCGCGCTCCTCGAAAAGTTCATCGATTGCGAACAGCGCCGCCTTTGCATTCAGTGTGTCAATGATGGTCTCGACCAGCAGAAGGTCGGCCCCGCCGTCCAGCAGCCCGCGCGCTTGCTCGCCGAAGGCGGCCTTCAGTTCGTCGAAGGTGATGGCGCGGAAGCCCGGGTCGTTGACATCCGGTGAAATCGAAGCGGTCTTGTTGGTGGGGCCCAACGCCCCGGCGACGAAACGCGGGCGATCCGGGGTTTTCGCCGTCGCGGCATCCGCCGCCTGACGCGCGAGTTTCGCGCCTTCCACATTCAGCTCGTACGCGAGGTCTTCCATGCCGTAGTCGGCCTGGGCGATCCGTGTCGAGGAGAAGGTGTTCGTCTCAATAATGTCCGAACCGGCCTCCAGATACTCGCTGTGAATCTCGCGAATGAGATCCGGCTGTGTCAGCGAGAGGATGTCGTTGTTGCCTTTGATCTCTCGCGGCCAATCGGCGAAGCGGGTTCCGCGGTAGGCCGCCTCATCGAGTTTGCGGCGTTGGATCATGGTGCCCATGGCGCCGTCCAACACGAGGATTCGGGAATGCAGCGCTGCGTTCAGCGCCTCCAACCGGTCAGCGCGGGTGGGCATGAATCAATCCTTGGCTTTCATCCTCTAGGCCTGCAGGGCCCCATGCCCTGCGGTGTCCAGCTGATGAAATGACGTGTGTACTTACTGAAATCGCAGGACCAAAGCAAACCGCGCCGGAGGTGATCTGGGGCGAGGCGACTCGGATGCCGAATCGATCCAAAAAAGTGAATGAACTTGCCCTGAGATAGCTAAAAAATCCTTGACGGGCGGGAATTGGTTTCGACCTGCGACATTCCCTGAATCAAGATGTTATTTAAAATCAATATGTTAGCCTTCACCTCGGATTGAGTTATTCACAGACTCCCCTTGTTTTTCCGGTCGGTTTCCATTAAGAATTAACACTACGCAGAAGTGCGTCGAATTCTTTTCATCGGCCAGAAGGGGCGATGAATGACTGAAGTGGTCACATCCTACGCTGCAGCTCCGCAGCTCAACCTGTTAGCCCAGCGGCAACAGGGTTTCTGTGTTTCCGCGCCCACAGTTGTTCAGCCGGAAGCTCCCACCGCAGACTCCAATGCTCTTCAGAGCGCCCTCGCCGCGGCCGACAAGTCGGAAGACAAGTCGTTCGCCTCGGAGCTCCCCTCGCGGGATGCATCGGCCGGCGCTGGTAGCGGCCCGTCGCGTCCGCGCGTTGAGATCAAACAATTCGATGTCGGCCTCTCGGCCGCCGAAGTCGTGGGAACGCAAGACGTACTCCAGCGCTTCGACGCTAATGGCGACGGCCGTGTCGATACGCTCGAAGCCGATAAGGCCGCGCTGGTTCGTCAGAAGGTCTTCACCTTCGCGGGCCTCGCCGCTGCGCCCCACGCGGCACCTCAGATTTCGGCGGGCCCCGAGCTGACGGAAGACCAGGCGCCCGCGCTTGCGCGCGAGACCGGTGCCGCCATAGCCTCGCTGTCCACCTACGACGAGACCGGGGTGCCGAAGAAGTTCTCCGCGTCCATCGTTCAGGATCCGGGCGCGAAGAAGTTCTTTGCCGAAGTCGCCGAGCAAGGCGCGCCTGCGGGCGTCGCCGATGCGCCGAAGAAATACTACGGCCAGGGCGCGGAAGTCGTTGTCGCCGGCCAGGCCAACAACGGCTCCAATCCTCCGGTGAAATATGCCGACCGCGCGCCGGTGAAAGATTTCGCGGTAAGCGAGGAAGGCACCGGCGAAGTGAAGTATTACGACCGCGTGCCGCAGGCCGAAGGGGGCGAAAACGCCGACGGCCAGTCCGGCGAGCAGGGTCAGAAGTATTCGGCAAAAGCCCAGGAAATCGCGGCGGCCTACACGGCGCTGCAGGGTGAAAAACAGCCGGAAGTCTCCGTTCCGACGATGGTCACAGCCTAATAATTCCTCTTGGGGTGCTGGAAAGCCCGGCTGACGAGCCGGGCTTTTTTTATGCGCGAAGCACGCCGCGCCGCGCGCTCGGCGGCGGTGTCAGGCACTCGGCGAAGCCAAGGATCATGTCCTGCACGTTCAAGGTGGCGGACCGCAGCTTTTCGGCCAGCGCGGGCGAGGTGAGGTGGAATACGCCCTCGGCGGGCGGTGCCGCCGGGAGTCGCTGAAATCCCATCGTCCACTCGAGAAAGTCCCGCTGTTGAATCTCCTCGCGGATCAGGACCGTGACCCAGGAGTGACGCGCATCCCGCTTGATGGAGCGGAACACACCTTCAACCTCGGCTTCGCTCCCTTCGAGCACCTGAATGAAACTGTCCCGGGCATAGAGCAGGAGGCCGGTGATGCCGGTGGCCTGATTGCGCGCGCGCGACACCGCCAAAATCTCGTCGATCTCTGCGTCGCTCAGGCCGGGCGCGGCGCGGCTCATATAAACCAGATGATAAAGGGGCGATGTCATTGCGCCGGACTCCGCGGACCCGAGGTGGTGCCTCGATTTAAACGCGGTTTACGCGAAAAAGTTCTCGGGGCGCTCGCGCCGCGCGGGGTCGATTTATAAGTAATTGGATTATATACGGTTATTGGTGGTACTCCGCCGGGGAAAGTCGGCCTGCCGCGCGCAATGCGCGCCGACTTTTGCACTGTTTGGCCATTACAACTTGCGACGGGCGGTCCTATATCAGGGTCCCCTCGCAGTCCCCTGGATCCTCACCTTGCGTCATCTGTCGACCCCGCCCGAAGAGCCCACCCGCAAGCGTAGCGATATGCAGGTGCTGCGCTCCCTGCTGCCGTTCCTCTGGCCGCCGCGCGGAACCGCGGGAGGCGCAGACATCAAGGCGCGCGTCGTGATCGCGCTGATATTCATCGTGCTGGCGAAAGTGGCGACGGTCCTCGCCCCGATCTACATGCAGCGCTCGGTGGACGCTCTGGCACCCTCCGATCTCTCGGCGGAGGTCTATGTCCCGCTCAGCCTTATCCTTGCTTACGGCGTCGCGCGTTTCCTGGGTCTCGCCTTCGCGCAATTCCGTGACGCCATCTTCGCGAAGGTGGGCGTGCGAGCCGTGCGCCGCTCGTCGGCGGTGGTCTTGGAGCACCTGCACCAACTTTCCTTGCGCTTTCATCTCGACCGCAAGACGGGCGGTCTGTCGCGTGTCATCGAACGCGGCCGGAACGCGATTGAAAGTCTTCTGTCGATCTCGTTGTTCAACCTCTTTCCGACGCTTCTCGAAGTCGTCCTGGTCTTCGCCATCCTGTGGAAGGCGTTCAGCGTTTGGTTCGGCGTCGTCGCGCTGGTGTGCGTGATCGTCTACGTCATCTTCACCGGCGCGACCACGGAATGGCGGCTCAAGTACCGGCGCGAGAGCAACGCGCTCGATACCAAGGCCAATACGCGCGCCATCGACAGTCTCCTCAACTACGAGACCGTCAAGGCGTTCGGGAACGAGAAGCTCGAGGTTGATGAGTACGACCGCGTGATGGGTGACTACGAGCGCGCTTCCGTGCGCACGCAGTCATCCCTCGCGCTCATGAACGTCGGACAGGCGTTCATCATTTCAATCGGTCTCGGCGTGCTCATGTATATGGCGGCTGCGGGCCGCGCCGCAGGCACGATGACGGTGGGGGATTTCACCCTCGTCAATCTGTACATGCTGCAGCTTGCCGCCCCGCTCAACTTCTTCGGTTTTGTCTACCGCAACATCAAGCAGTCGCTCGTCGACCTCGAGAAGATGTTCGACCTGATGGAGGTCGAACCCGAGATTAAAGATAAGCCGAATGCACCCGCGCTGAAGGTTAGCGGCGGCGAGGTGCGGTTCGAGAACGTCACCTTCGCCTATGATCCGCGCCGGCCGATCTTGAAGGACGTTTCTTTCACGGTGCCGCCGGGCAAGATGGTCGCGATCGTCGGGACGACAGGGTCTGGAAAATCGACCGTCGCCCGGCTTCTCTTCCGCTATTACGACATCGATCGCGGCGCCATCCATATCGACGGTCAGGATCTGCGCGACGTGACGCAAGAAAGCGTGCGCGGCGCGTTGGGCGTGGTGCCGCAGGACACCGTGCTCTTCAACAATACGATCCGCTACAACCTTTCCTACGCGAAGCCGGGCGCGAGCGACGCCGATATCAATCGCGCCGCGGAACTGGCGCATATCCATGGTTTCATAGCCTCGCTCCCGGACGGTTATCAGACCCTCGTCGGCGAACGTGGCCTCAAGCTCTCGGGTGGTGAAAAGCAGCGTGTGGCGATTGCGCGTGTCATCTTGAAGGGCGCGCCGATCTTGATCTTTGACGAGGCCACCTCCGCGCTCGACACCCATACGGAGAAGGAAATTCAGGCCAACCTGCGCGAGGTCAGCACGGGGCGCACGACCTTGGTCATCGCGCACCGTCTTTCGACGATTGTCGATGCCGATCAGATCCTCGTGCTCGAGAATGGGGCGATCGTGGAGCGCGGCAACCACGAGGAGCTTCTGAACCTCGGCGGGGCCTACGCCGCGGCCTGGACGAAGCAGCAAAAACTTTCCGCCGAGCCGGGCGCGGAGACGGCGGAAGCTGTTCCGGTTTCCGCGGCCGGGCTCTAGTAGCCGAGATATTCCTCGCCGCCCGTGACGCCCTTTTGTTTGTAGGCGTCGTGGCATTTCCGGCAGCTGATCTGGTCGGTGTACCAGATGACCTGGTTGACCGAATTGTGCTTGGCCGCTTCGATGGCCATCGCGACGGCGGCTTCGAACTCTTGCATGTGCCGGGTATAGCCCTCCCAGTCGTCCCAAAGGTGCGGCTTTGAGGTTCCGCCGGGCGCGCGCTTCTCGAAACTCGGCAGGACCATGCGCGCGGTGACCTGGATCGTCTCGAGGTGGGATTTCAGATTATGCGACGGCCCGCCGAAGGCAATGATGCCCGCGAGCGCGTTGAACTGCGCTTCCAGCGTTTTCATGATCGACTTGCGGTAAGCGATCGCGTCCTGGTCGATGGGCGATTCCATCCCGCCCGCGGGAGCGGAGAGGAGGGCGGCGCCTGCGATCACCGCGCCGTACGCGAGCGAACGGAGCATCGTCCTAGCCCACGCTGACCTGTCCGCCGAGCATGCGCTTCGCCAAGGCGACGCGGCGCTGCTTCGCGGCTTCGAAACCGTGCAGGCCGAGGTACCATTGCAATCCGACAACGAAGCCTTTCACCGGCTGCAGCAGCAAAAGCGCTCCGATCGACACGAACGGAAGCCATAGGGCGAAGTGCACCCAGTAGGGCGGGCGGAATGCAAGCTCCACAATCAGGACGCCGGCGAAGACCATTTTGCCGATGATGAAGATCACGAGATAAGCCGGATAGTCGTCGGCTTCATGATGATGGAGCTCTTCGCGGCACGCCGCACAGTCATCGTGGACCTTCAGGAAACGGCCGAACATGCGGCCCTCGCCGCAGGCGGGACACCGCATCGCAAGTCCGCGCCCGAGCGCCCTGAAGAGCGAAACTGAACGTACCTTCTGCGTCATACCGCCGTTCCTTCAAACCCGGATGCGCGCGACAAGAAGCGCGCACCCGCAGCGGTTCTTACACTGAACGGGCCATCTGCGGCAGCGGATTATCGGAAAGGCAGACCTGTGTGGGGCTGGAGTCTCCCCCTTTCCCGCGCTGCGTGCCGGCTTTTCGACGGTCGTGTAACCGGGTTACCGGCCCGACATAGTCCGCGCGCCTTCCGGCGCCGGCGTCCACCTCGGGACGCCGGGCAGGGAGGAGTGATCTAGAACAGGCGGAAGATCGACTGTTCGGAACGCTGCGCGATGGAAAGCGAAATCGTTCCCAACTGCTGGCGAGTCTGGAGCGACAACAGGTTTGCCGACTCCTCATTCAGGTCGGCGTTCACCAACAGGGCTGCGCCGGAGCTCAAGGCGGTGATCAGATTCTGCGCGAACTCCATGCGCAGTTCGAGCAGTGAGGCGTTGTTGCCGAAGCTCTGCGCGGCCGTCCGGACAGTGGTCAAGGCGGAGTCCAGTCCGCGGATGGCCGCGTTGATGGCGGTGACGGCGGCGGTGCCGGTCTGGCCCCATACGGTCGTATCGCCCGCGGCGCCCGTTGCGACAACGGCCGTCGACACGATTTTCTGGAACGACGCATCGGCCAGGCCGGCGATCACGACCTGATTCAGCGCCGATGCTTCCGTGCGCTCGTTGAAGTTTACCGTCAAATCGTCGCCGCCGCCCGTGAAGGCCGCGGTGCTGCTCTTCAACAAGTTCACGCCGTCGAAGTTCGAATCCTCGGCGAGATTGTCCACTTGGCTGCGCAGTTCATTGAACTGGCTGGCCAGCGAGGCGCGAGAGTCCGAATCCGTGGCAGAGATCGCCGACTGCGCCAGCGCTTTCATCTGTTGGACCAGGGTCTCGATCGCTTCCAGACCCTTCACGGCGGCGGTGACGATCCCGACGCCGTTGGCGATCGTGCTTTTGATGTTCGTCAGATCCGCGGCGCGGTCGTTCAGGTTGCGCGCCGTGAAGAATGCGACAGCGTCGTCGATGGCGCTGTTAACTCTTCGGCCCGTGGCGAGGCGTGTCTGTGTGACGTCGATCAGCGACTGCGTGCGCTGTAACGACGAGATGTTGGTCCGCGTGGCAGAGCCAACTGCAATATCACTCATGCGATTCCCCTTCGAATTCCCCCCATCACGGAGGCGCTCGATATCCCCCTTCTCGGAGGTTGGAACCGCGTTCTGCGGCACTTGCTACCCAGGCGGGCATCTTATTAACTTTTTCCGGCGAGTGCGAGCATTCGTTAATATTTCGTTAACAGATTGATTTTTATGGGTTTGTGGGACGTTTTTGGCACAGGCGCGCTCGGCCTGCCCGGGCCTGCGACACACGCATTTAACGATTTTTGACCTGTGCGGTGCGCGGCGGTTGACGGGAGTCACAGTCCGCGCACCTTGGGATTTTAGCGCCGCCAAGCTGGTGAAAAGGCGCGCACTTCCCGACTTATCCCCACACTTTCTTAACGGTCAGGCCGGTAGTTTGCAGGCTTGGTGTATCGGGCCTGCGATTGCGCGCGCCCGCGCTCATAAAGATGAGCCCGGCCTCAGCCGGGCCGGGGATAGGGTTACGATGGCTCAGGATCATCAGGACGAAGGCGCGATCGATTCAGGCGCGCCGATCCACATCGAGAACAGGTCTTCGCGCGCCGCGCGCATCAAGAAACCGCCGTTCGGTTTGCGTGCGCCGACCAGCGTTCAGGGCGTCCCGGCGATGCCTGAGCTCACGTCCGACATCAACGTCGCCGCCGCTCCTGCCGCCGTAGCCCCACCGAGCTGGTGGCATGAAGCGGGTAAATCGGTCCTTGCGGGGGCCGTCATCTCGGGCGCCTGGACCGCGGTATTTGCCATTTACGTCACGGCGGCCGTGGGCTGGGGACAGCTCTTCACCTTGCTCCCCGATCAGTTTGGCAGCCTCGCCGCCACTTATATTCTCCCGCTCTCGTTCCTCTGGGTGATCATCGCGTACCTGGACCGCGGCCGTGAACTCCGCCGCGAGAGCGCCGCGCTCCGCGCCCACTTGGCCCAGCTCACCTATCCGTCGGCCGAAGGGGAAGCGCGCGTGAATGCGATCTCCGAATCCTTGCGCGCCCAGGCCAATGCGCTCGTCGCGGCCAGCGACACCGCGGTCCGCCAGATGCAGAAGCTCCAGTCGGGCTTCCTGCGCGATACGGAAAAGCTCGCCACGGTGACCGGCACCCTCGAGGCCGGTGCGACCGCCGCCGCCGCCGCGGTGACCGAACAGGTCTCCAAGCTTCAGGCCGTGATCGATTCCGCGGCCGATGTGAACCTGAAGATCGAAGACGGCCTGCGCCGCCAACACGAATTCATCCGCTCGGCCAGTCAGAAGACGCTGGCCGAAGTCCACAGCATGGGCCAGACGCTGGCCGGCCAGGTGAACAGCCTTTCCACCGCGACGGAGCGTGCGCGCGGTCAAAGCGCCGCCATCGCCCAGCAGCTCGCGGAACAGGAAAAGTCGCTCGCCAAGGCCGGCGAGGCCGCGAAGCATTACGCCAACGAAATGGGCAAGGCGGTCGCCGCCAATGCCGAACAAGTGGAAGAGGCCGCCAAGCGCGCCGAAGCCGTGGTCGGCGAAATCGCGGACAATCTCTCTGGCAAGGCGAGTGGTTTGGAGCACTTGTTCGACCGCCAGCGCAGCGAACTCGCCGCCGCCGGCGACCGGATCGAAGATCAGGCGACCAAGGTCAATATGCGCCTCGGCCAGCAAACCGCGAACCTCGATCAGGTCATGGAGCGCGTGCTGAGCCGCGTGAAGATCGTGGAAGAGGCGCTCGCGATTCAGACGAAGGAACTCAGCGCCGCCTCGGACGGCGCCGTTGCCAAGCTCCGCACCGTCGAGAGCATGGTCAAGAAGCAAGCCGAAACCGTCGCGGAATCGGCCGACCGTGTCGAAAACCGTCTCCAGGCGTCTGCGGACGAGTTCAACGTCCGCTCGCGCATCGTCACCGAGAAGTTCGAACGCGCCACCGCCGATCTGGAAAAGGCCTCCGCCGTCGCCATCGGCCGCGCCGAAGCCATGGGCCAGATTTCCGACACCGTCATCCAGAAGATCGACACGGTCGGCGCCCGCGTGCGCGAACATGCCGAACAGCTCGCGAATTCCGCTACCCGCGCGTCCGTGCAGGCCGACAATATCCGCGAGACCCTGCGGCGCCAGAACGACGAAGTCGAAATGGCGGCGAACACCCTCACGACGCACGTCAAGCTCAGCGAAACCGCGCTGGCCCAGCAGGCCCGCCAGATGGGTTCGACGTCGGAGCAGGTGCTGTCGCACGTGCGCTCCATGTCGGACGTGCTCAGTCAGAATTCATCCGAACTCATGCAGCTGTCGGCACGCGTCACGAAGGAACTCGAGTCCATCCGCGAGTCCTTGGAAGCCACCTCACAGAAGGTCTCCGACACTGTCTCGCACTCGGTCGCGAAGACCAAAGATGTCAGCCGCGAAATCGGCGCCGAGGTGTCCGCGCTCTCGTCCGTTGCCAGCAACGTCTCGAAGGACATGCAGTCGGTCCTCAACCAACTCGATACGGTAAAGGACTCCTTGCGTTCGGCCGCCGATGTCGCGTCCGGCCGCATGAAACACGCCTCGGAAGATTTCAACAGCCATATCTCCTCGATCGACAAGGCCGCCAGCCACGCCACCGAAGTCATGGCCATGGTCGGCGACGGCCTGCGCCAGCGCGCGGCCAACATCGACTCCACCGCGGACGACGCCCAGGTCCGCCTCAATGGCTTCCGCGACGCGCTGCAGAAGCTCATGCTGGACTTCGAAGACGCCACCAACCGCGGGGCGGCGCAGGTCGCCGTGGCCGGCGACAAGATGCGCCAGTCGCTCGGCGAATTCGCCGACACGTCGGAGAAAATCGCCGGCGGCACCCGCGCCACGGGCGAGGCGTTCCGTCAGCAGCTGCTCACCCTGGGCAAGTCCGCGGACGAAGCCGTCAATCGCGTGGAAGTGGTTCTCAAGACCCTGCGCAAACACGCCGACAGCCTCGTCGAAGCCTCGAACGGCATCACCGAGCAGACCGGCAAGGCCGGCCAGATCTTTGCCCGTCAGGTGGACCAGCTGCTCGTCTCGGCCAACAAGGCCGCCGACACAGCCAAGCAGCTCGAGGACGTGCACGACCGCGCCCACACCGGCAAGTTCCTCGAGAACACCACCTATGTCATCGAGCAACTGCATTCGATCGCGGTGGATATCGCGCGCATCTTCCAGCCCAGCGTCGAGGAAGAGCTGTGGAAGCGCTACTACAAGGGCGACCAGGCCGTCTTCCTGCGCCACATCACGAAGACCCTCAGCCGCCAGAAGTTCGAGGCCATTCAGCAGAAGTACAAGATGGACGAGAAATTCCGCTCGTACGTCATGCGCTATCTCAAGGAGTACTCGGCCCTGGTCAAACACGCCCGCGCCACCGACCGCGCGGAAGTGCTCACCACCACGTTCTCAACGTCCGACATGGGCAAGCTCTATATGCTGCTCAACAAGGCGATGGACGCGGCGGTCGCGCCGGATGGCGCGGGCGAGCCCTAGGCGAGACTGCTTAAAGCCAGCCGGACTTCTTGAAGCGCCAGTACAGGAAGGCGCATGCCCCCGCGATGGTGAACAGCGCCATCGGGTAGCCGTAGTACCATTCAAGCTCCGGCATGTGCTTGAAGTTCATACCCCACAAGCCGGCGAAGGCGGTCGGAACCGCGAACATCCCGGCCCAGGCCGCCAGCCGCTTGGTGACTTCGTTGTCTTCGATGGTCACCATCGCCAGGTTGGCTTGCAGCGCCGCGCCGATGGTATCGCGCAGGCTGTCCAGCGATGTGTTCAGCCGCGTCAGATGGTCGTACACGTCGCGGAAATATTCCTGAGTGTTGTAGCACATGGCCGGCACCCGGCCGCCGTAAAGCTTCCCGCTGGCTTCCATCATCGGGAAGACGGCGTGCTTCATCACCATGACTTTCTGCTTGAGCTCATAGAGGCGCTCGGTGTTCTGCCGCGCCGATCCGCGCGCGAAGATCGCTTCTTCGATTTTTTCCAACTCGGTGTCAAGCATATCGATGATGGGGAAATAGCGGTCGACCACCGCGTCCATCAGCGCATACAGCACGAAACCGGATCCATGCTTCAGGAGGTGGGGTTCGCGCTCGGCGCGGTCGCGAACGCCGACAAAGCTCTTTTGGCTGCGATTGCGCACCGACAAGACGTAGTTGGGGCCGACGAAGATCGCGACTTCCCCGACGTTCAGTTCCTTGTCGACCTCCTCGACAAGGTGGACGACGGCGAAGATGGAATCGCCGTATTCCTCGATCTTCGGACGCTGGTGACCCGTACGCGCGTCCTCCACCGCCAGTTCGTGCAAACCGAACTCGACGCGCATCTCTTCCAGCTCTTCGTTGGTCGCATCCTTTAGGGCGACCCATACGAATGCGTCCGGGATGCTCAGATACTTGCTGATATCCTGAACCGGGATATCGGCGAGTTTCTTTCCGTCTTTGTAGGCGATGCAATTGATGAGCATGGAACGACCTATTTACCCATGATGCTCGTGGCCGGACTTTACGTCTGATTGATCCGCCGGTCTATCGCGGATGGGTCGCCGAGATGCCGATCAAGGCGTCCTCCAGCTTTCGGCAGAATGCGTCGATTTGGAAAAGCGGTTTGCTGGTGAGGTGGTGGGCCAAGCGGTCCGCCGCCGCGTTCCGCGCCGCGGGGTCGGAGGCAAACCGGACGGCCTTTTCCTCGAACTCCATCGCGTTCCGGCAGATCAAGTCCGGTATCTCCAGCGAGGTCAGGAATGAGGCCGCAATGCGTGAGGCGAACCGTGGCCCGGCGACGGTGAGGACCGGCAGACCCGCCCACAGTGCGTCCAGAGCGGTGGTCGAAGCATTCAATCCCAACGTATCGAGGAACAGGCCGGCATGACGATGCCGCGCGAGGTGTGCGCCTTTGTCGGTCAGGCGCCGCGCGAAGATCAAGCGCTCGCCCTTGATCCCGCGCTCTTCGGCGGCCGCGCGCAGGTTCTCGATCAAGCTGTCGCTCTGCGTCACCGAGAGCCACAAAACACTGCCCGGAACGCGGCGCAGGATGCGCATCCACAAATCGAATGTCGGCGTATCGATCTTCTGCGGGTTGTTGAAGGCGCAGAAGACAAATTCGTCCTCGGGCAGCCCCGCCTCTGCGCGGCTCATGGTCGGGCCGATGTCGTGCGGCGATGCGGGGTGGTAGCACCCCGGTAATCGAATGGTCTTCGCCTTATACAGAACCTCTTCGCCGGGCGGCGCCACGATCCCGTCCGCCAGCAGATAATCGATGCCGGGGATATCGCAGCTACCCGCGTGGCCCAGCCAGTACACCTGGATCGGAGCCGGGCGGCGGGCGATGACCGGAAGAAGGAAGGTCGTCATATAGCCGTCGAGGTACACAAGGATATCCAGGTTCTCGCGAGCAATGGCGCGCAGCATCGCCTGGGACTCACGCTCGACGTGAAACCGTTCGGCGCCCCCCTTGATCGCGTCCGTGTACGGATTGGGATCGCCGGCCGGGAAATAAAAGACGTGGACTTCGACCCTGCTCCGGTCGTGGGCCGCGAACAGCGCCTGGGTGACGTGACCGATGGGATGATCCCGGAAATTGTTCGACAGGTAACCAATGCGAAGACGGCCTCCCGGTTTCGGTAGGGGCGGGGGAAGCGGCCCGTATTTATCGGCCAGAGTTTCGATCTGGGCGTTCAGCGCCGCGGACACCGCCGCTTCCACGGACGGCGTCAGCGGCCGCATGATCGCCTGATATGCGATCATCGCCAGGTTGTTGTGGTGGATCGTCATGAGGTCGATCGCTTTGAGTGCGCGGATCAGGAACCGTTCGTGCCGGTCCGCGTCGCTAAGGCGTCCTTCGAACCCATCCATCGCCAGCAGCCGGGTCAGCGCAAGGATCGCAAGGGGATACTGGTGCAGTACCGCTTCGTAGTTTTCGCGCGCTTCGTCCCACGCCCTCAATTCGTCCGCGTTGGACGCCAATTGGAGCAGCATCTCCATCGCGCGGATCGCTTCCTGAACCTTGGCCTGCGCCACCGCGTGGTCTGGGTTCAGTCCCAGGATGCCCTGATAAACGGCGGTCGCATCGGCGGGCCGGTCGGCCTCCATCAACGCTTCCGCGAGCACCTGTAACAGCTCGGTGTTGTTCCGGTTTGCCGCAACGGCCGGGCCGAGAAGGTCGAGCGCCCGCTGAGCCTCCTCGCGCGAGATCAACTCCCGCGCGGTGTTGATGAGTTCGTTGGTGTCCATAGCCCCGTTATATCGCCTTTTTACGCCTCGACGCCCGCGTTTCCGGCGGGATATCGTCTTTACCAATGGATATGGGGGAGCGCACGTACAATGAAGATCATTGGCGTCGATGTGGGTGGGACCTTCACCGACCTTGTCTATTGCGACATGGACTCCGGCGACGTGGCCATTCACAAGGTCTCGACCACGCCGGACGATCCCTCCCGCGCCATCGTCCAGGGCGCCATCGAGCTCTGCGGCATCGCGGGCGTTGAGCCGTCCGCGATCGATTTCCTTCTCCACGGCACGACCACCGCCACCAACGCTGTCCTCGAACATAAGGGCGCGGAGACCGGAATGGTCACCAATCAGGGATTCCGCGACATCATCCACATCGCGCGTCACCAGCGCGTGGAACACTACTCGATCATGCAGGAGCTTCCCTGGCAGAACCGGCCTCTGGTGAAGCGTCGCCATCGTAAAGTCGTCAAGGGGCGCCTCGTTCCCCCGCAAGGCGCCGAACTTGAACCGTTGGACGAAGCGGCCGTTCGCGCCGCCGCCCACGAATTGAAATCCGAAGGCGTCACGGCCGTTGCCGTCTGTTTTCTTTTCTCCTACCTGAACCCTGCCCATGAAAACCGGGCGAAGGAGATCCTCCAGGAAGAGATGCCCGGGGTGTTTGTCACCACCTCCTCCTCGGTCTCACCGCAATTTCGCGAATTCGAACGTTTCACCACCGCCTGCCTCTGCGCCTTCATCGGCCCGAAGATGCGCACTTACATTCGCCGTCTCGATAGCGCTTTGAAGGAGGCGCGCGTCGACGCCGATGTGCGCATCATGGCGTCCAACGGCGGCGTGGCGACCCCTGGTATGGTGGCGGAAAAGCCCGTCATCACGCTTCTCTCGGGTTTAGCCGCCGGGGTCCTGGGCGGAGCCTGGATCGGCGCTTTGAGCGACCGGCGCAAGCTCATCACCTTCGATATCGGCGGCACCAGCGCCGACATTGGCATCGTGGTCGATGGACGGTTCGTCGAGACCGACCCGCGCTCGTCCTCCATCGCCGGCTTCCCGCTCCTCCTGCCCATGATCGATATCCACACCATCGGCGCGGGCGGTGGGTCCATCGCCTATATCGATCAGGGCGGCGCCTTCCGCGTGGGCCCACGCAGCGCCGGCGCCGTACCGGGGCCTGCTGCCTACGGGAAGGGCGGCAATCAACCGACAGTCACGGACGCGAATGTCGTTCTCGGGCGCCTGGATGTGAACGAATTCCTTGGCGGCTCCATGAAGCTTGAGGCCTCGCCCGCCCACCAGGTCCTTGAAGACCTCGCGCAGAGCCTTGGCATGGACAAACTGGAGGCCGCCGAAGGCGTGCTGACGGTGATCAACGCCAACATGGCCAACGCCATCCGCTCGCGCACTGTGCAAAAAGGCATCGACCCGCGCGAGTTTGCGCTGGTGGCGTTCGGTGGTGCGGGACCCCTGCATGGCGCCGAGGTCGCGATGATCCTGGAGATCCCCGAAGTGATCGTACCACCGTATCCGGGCATCACATCGGCGATGGGTCTCCTCACCACCGATCTCAAGTACGATGCGATCCGGACGCAATTCCAGGTCAGCGGCAAGGTCGACCTGAAGAGACTGAACGCCGACTTCCGCGCCATGGAAGCCGACCTGCGCGCTCAGTTTGCCGCCGACAACATCAAGGACATATCCTTCGTGCGTGACGGCGACCTTCGATATGTCGGACAGGGGTACGAATTGAAGATCGTATTCCCCAACGGCGAGATCGACGACGCCGAGTTGGCGCAGGTGTGGGAGCGCTTTCACGAGGCTCACCGGCGCGAGTACGGCCATTGTTTTACCGCGAGCCCGATCGAGGTCGTCAACGTGCGCGTCAGCGGCGCGGGCGCGATGCCGAAGATCAAAACCCTCGCGCCGCCCAAGGGCACGAGCCTGGAGAAGGCGCGCCTGCGCACCGGGGAATGCGTCTTTCGCGTCGGCGGGGAACTCAAAACGCTGCCCACGGAATTCTACCGGCGCGATCAGTTGCCCGTGGGTGCATCCTTCAAGGGGCCCGCCATCGTGCTCCAGAAGGACAGCACCACCGTCGTCCCGCCGGGCTGGATTGCCTCGCACGACAAGATCGGTAATCTCATTCTCACCCGAGACGGAGGACAATGATGGATACGCCATTCAAGTCCAACCACAAGCTTCCGGCGACGCGTGTCGATGCGATCACGGGGGCCGTCATTCAGGGCGCGCTCGAAAACATCGCCATCGAGATGGGCCACAAGCTGATGCGGATGAGCTACTCCAGCATCATTCGCGAGTCCGAGGATTTCGGCGCGGCGCTCACTGATGCCGAGGGGCGCCAGCTCTGTGAATGCAAGATGAGCACACCCCTTCAGTCGGGCCCGATCCCCGGGTATATCCGCGGCATTCTTGAGCGGCTCAAGGCGCGCGGCGAGACGATCAACCCCGGCGACGTCATCATGCATAACGATCCCTACGGGGGCGCCTCGCATGGTCCGGATGTCGGTTTCGCCGTGCCGGTCTTCGACGGGGGCGAGCTTATCGGCTTCTCGATGACCACGGCGCACCACCTCGATATCGGCGCGCACACGCCGGGAAGCTGCGGCATCGTCGATGCTGTCGACACCTACGCCGAAGGCCTCCAGTTCAAGGCGATCAAGGTGATCGACCAGGGCAAGCGCAACGATATGGTCTGGCACATCATGCGCGACAATATCCGCATTTCGGACTTGGTGGTCGGCGACATGGAAGCGCAGATCGCCGCCGCACAGATCGGAGCGACGCGCTTCCTCGATCTGGTGAAGCGGTATGGACGCACGACCGTGCATAACGCGTGCGAAGATTTGATGGATTATTCCGAGCGCCTGATGCGCGCCGCCATCGCGGCTATCCCCGACGGGACATACAGCGCCAAAACCTTTATCGACGGTTATATCGACGATCCCGACCCGGCACGCCGCGATCTGCCCATCGCGGTGACCATCACCATCGCGGGCGACGAAATGACCGTCGATCTC
The DNA here is from genome assembly GCA_041905525.1 of Rhodospirillaceae bacterium. Lineage (GTDB taxonomy): Bacteria > Pseudomonadota > Alphaproteobacteria > Rhodospirillales > Rhodospirillaceae > SHVO01. Next base: position 28,224 of record JAYRKY010000007.1, on the reverse strand, counting down.
GCCGGTACGGCGCCGCAAGTCTCGGATCGGCCCATCAATATGCCGCTGGTCGGAACGGTCGATTGCGCGATCTGGATGACCGTTCGGTCCATCCTGCTGGACAGCGCCACCTATGGAAACATTCCGCAAAACAGCGGGCTTACGCGGCCCATCAAAATCGTCGCGCCGAAAGGATGCCTCGCCAATCCGATTTTCCCCGCCCCCGTCATTGCGCGTTTCTGCCCGGGCAACGCCGTAGCCGACACGGTGATGAAGGCCCTGGCGCCCGCGGTTCCGAAACAGGTGAGCGCCGGGATAGGCAATTTGCGGGTGATCGCATTCTCGGGCGCGGTCAACGATCAGCCCTGGGTCCACATGGAGATCCTCGAAGGCAGCTATGGCGGGCGTCACGGGATGGATGGCATGGATGCCGTCGATACCCTCTATGCGAACACCCGCAACAATCCGATCGAGGACATTGAATCGCATTTGCCGCTGCGGGTGGACCGCTACGAATTGCGAGAGGACGTGGTTGCGCCCGGCCAATGGCGCGGCGGCATCGGTACGGTGCGCGAATTCACCTACCTCTCCGACGGCGGGTTCTCCATCGAGGGTGACGGTGTGAAGTACAGCCCCTGGGGCTTCGGCGGCGGCATCGACGGTACGCCCGCTTCCATGCAACATCAGAGCATGGGCAAGTCCGCGGCTCTGCCGTCCAAGGAGCCGTTCCAGAAAGCGAAAGCCGGTGACCGTATTGCCACATATGGCCCGTCGGGCGGAGGATACGGCGATCCCTTCAAACGCGCGCCGGACGCGGTTCTCGAGAACGTCCTCGACGGCCTAATTTCCGTGCAAACCGCACGCGACCATTACGGCGTGGCGATCGCCGCCGGTCAGGTGGACGCGGCTGAGACGGCGAGATTGCGGGCGCGCTAATAGGCGAGAGCGTGCATTCCCGCGGCGAGGACACGGATGCCCGCCACGATGTCCTCGATCGACGAGAACTCCTCGATCGTATGGCTGCGCCCGTCTTTGCTGCGCACGAAGATCATCGCCACCTTGGCGATCGACGCCATTTCCTGTGAGTCATGACCGGCGCCGCTCGGCATCGTGATGGCGGGTATGCCCTGTGACTTAGCCGCGTTCTGAAGGACGGATACGAGATCCGGGTCGGACAAACACGGCTCGTGATTGACCGCCACATCCCATTCGATCTTAAGGCCGCGGCGGGCCGCGACCTCCCGCATGAGGGCTTCGTGCCGCGCATAGAGTTCGGCGCGTCCTTGAGGATGGGGATGACGGGCATCGATTACGAAGGTGACCTTGCCCGGCACGACGGCCGGGTAATTCGGCTCTGGAATGACGCGGCCGATGGTCGTCACCGCGGGGCGTCCCATCTTTGTGGCGGTGTCGATCACGCCGGTCGCGATTTCGGCGAACCCCGCCATGGGGTCTTGTCGAAGATCCATGGGAAACGCGCCCGCGTGGTTCTGCGTTCCACTCAGGGTGACGCGGTAATGGCGCAGTCCGGTGATGGCGTCGACCACGGCCACGGCGTAACCAGCGTGCTCGAGGGTCGGACCCTGCTCCACATGCAGTTCAAGAAAGGTGTCGATATCGTCTCGCTTCGCCTCGGGAATACGCGCGGGGTCCAGGCCGATGGACTTCATGGCGTCGGCCATGGTCTCGTCGGCGTAGCCCTTCATCGTCTCCGCCGCTCCCGGCGGAATGTGCCCCGTGACCGCGCTCGAGCCCCAGAAGTTCGTGGTGGGGAAACGGCTGCTTTCCTCTTCGCAGAACGCCACCGCCTCCAGTGTCCGCTTCGGCTGCCCAAACTGCTCTTTCAAGGCGCGGATTGCGATCAGCGCGGCCAGTAATCCCAATGCCCCGTCGTAGCGGCCTCCTGGGCGCTGCGTATCGATGTGCGATCCCGACACAATCGACTTGCCGGTTTCGGAACCCTTCAGGACGCCCCACACGTTTCCAACGGCGTCGTGGCGGACGCGCAGTCCGGCGTCTTCGCACCAGACGGCGAATTGCCGGGTGGCGCCGACCCACTCCGGCGAATAGACCGTCCGCCAGACCCCCGTAGGGCCATGCGCGCCGAAGGCCGCTAAGTCCATGATGTAGCGCTCGACGAGCGTCGGATCGATCTTGATCTGCATGCGTTCATTTTGCGCTACTCTCGCGAGAACTCCAACAGGGGAGGGGCCCATGGTCCGCGCGGCACTTTTGGCGACAATGGTTTTGGTCCCGGCCGCGGTGCGGGCCGACGATGGCGACGCCTGCGCGACCGGGAGGCGATATATCGAGCTTGTTCAGAAACGCGACTTCGGGGCGGTCGCTGACCTCTTCGCACCCGAGGCCGTCGTCTATGCGCCGACAGGAAAGGTGTATCGCGGCGCGGCGGAGATACGGCGCTTCTATACTGTTGAAGCCGCCAAGCTCACGGGGCTGGTGGTCCGTCCGCAAGGCTTCGTCGGCAGCAAGACCGAATGTTATTTCGAGATCTGGGCGCGCTCCCGCAAGGACGCGGCCGGGGTCTATGTGCTGGACCCGAACGGTGAGTTTGTGCGCAATGCCATTGATCACTTCACCGTCGACGGCGAAGGGCGTGTTGTCGAAATGGTTGCGCACAGCGCGCCCACGGCCAACATGTTTAAGCTGAATGAATGAGCGCGGGGATTTCGCCGCTGAACTAAACCTGCGTTAACAAGCGAAGGCCGTGCGACGCCTATGATGTGCATTCATTTCCACGTGCCTCATGCCCAAACTGCGCCAGCCGCCGATCATCCTCACAGACGACCAGATCAAACGATCTTGGGTCAGCCGCGCGAAGAACCTGCGCGCCATCGCTGCTGCATCGCGTGATCCGGTCGCGCGAAAAGTGCTGGTCGAAAGAGCCGAGGAATGGGAGAGACGCGCGGTCAGCGCGGAGGAAATCAGCTCGCCGCCAGAAGGTGCTTCTGGGCCGGGGTGAGGTGAAGGTATGTCGGATCGAAGTCCGCCGCTTCCTTCAGTTTCTTCCAGTTCTTTACGAGGAGGCGGCCGCGTTTGGCATCGATAAGGTCCGCATCCTTCAGTTCCTGCGTGATTCGGTTCACGTGGATATTGCTCAATCCCACGGCGTCCCCGATTTCCTGCTGCGTAAACGGCATCGGCACGGCAACTCCGTCCGAGAGTTCCGCCAATTTCATCCGCATGGTCACCTCGCAAAAGAAATGCGCGATGCGCTGATAGGCGGATTGCTGTCCCAGGTTGAGCATGCGCTCCCTTAGGATCGCGCCGTCGAGAAGGCTCATGCGCCACAGCGCTTCGCCGACGCGGGGATATTGGCGATAGAGCATGCGGATGTCTTCATGCTGGACCATCCCGATTTTTGTTCGCACGACAGCGAAGATGCTCATGTCCAGGACGTTGAGATGAAGGGTCTGCAGGTCGGGGAAATCGCCGGCGACATGGAAAATGAGAATCTGGCGGCGTCCCTCGCTGGAGGTCTTGTAGACCGCGCTTACCCCCTCGATGATCGTGAAGGAATGGATCGGGCGTTCGCCCTCGCGGATGATGACTTGCCCCTTGGCGTACTCCTTCAGGCGAACAGGGAGGGCGCAAATCGCCGCCGCCTCATCGTTGGTAAGCGTGAGCGTCGTTTCCAGTTTGCGGACGAGGGGGCTTAGGACGTGGCCAGGCATGCGCCGGATTTGCTTTGGGATACCGGCGTAACGTATTGGCGTGCAAAGGGTTCCAGTCCGGCGTGAAAAACACGCCGTGCAGTTGACCTTCAGTCGCTGTTCAACTGTTTATCGCGCGGCGCGGTCCGGCTTTTGCGCTGTCGTATCAGCGGCGACCGGCTTGTTGGGATGGATGATATAGGTGCGCGCGAACTGCACATCGATCGCGGCCGAAAGGGCGGTGTTCCGTCCGCTTTCGTCCGGATATCCATCGGCCAATTTCGCCAACAGACGCCACAGGGACGGTGACGAAACCTGGCCGTAATTCTGGTGATGCGTCGCCCAGCCGGAATTGAGCTGCAGGTACCAGCCCCACGCGTCTGCGTACCCGCCGATATAACCTTGGGCGTAGTCGCCCGTCAGCTTCAGCTGAAACCGTGCGCCCTTGATGACGTGCACGCCGGTTGAGTCGAACGCGATGGTCAGCGGCAGGCGCAGGTCGGCTGCTTCGGTCGTCAACATCCCGTCGACAATCTTGCCCTTGAAGGTGCTGATGAACTCTTTCCCGAACCGCGCATCGACCCGCTGCGTACCGCCCGGCAGGAAGTTGTTGCCCGAGGCGTCGTTGAGCAGGTTGTCGAGGCCGCGATAGGTGGTCACCGTCACATCGGCGTCGTTCACCAGATCGTCGACGTCGGTGATTTCGATCAGCGTGCGGTTGAAGTTGTTGCGCCGGACCGCGTTGCCTTCGAAGAAGGTCATGTACGGCTGGGAATTATTGTATCCCGCAAGGCAGCCGATGGCGCGGTAGAGTTGGTTGTCGATTCCCTTCTCGCCGTCGGGACTCACAAAATCATTCGGCCCGATCTTTCCGTCGAGGTTCAGGCCCTTGCTGATCTTGCCTTCGACCTGACGATATTCGTACGGCTCCGGGGTCAGGGTGGGGTGCCACGTATCGCCTTCCCACTTCAGCTGCGTGTCGAGCACCGTGCGCTGTACGCCGTCATCGGGGTACAGAATCTTGAATTGTTCGCGCTGGCCGTCATTGACACCATGCGGGCACTCCTGCTTGGCGCCCGGGGTCCGATAAATCGACCACTCGCGAAGCGTCATGACATAACCGATGGTCCGGTTCGTGATCCCGCTTTTTGCGCCCTCGGCCGCACGCACAGGCGCGGAGACGGCAACGCCCAGACCTAGCGCTGCGATCGCAACTCCAAACCGAACTTTCATGACCGACTCCGTGGGGCGCACATCGCCTTCAAACCTTGCAGGCAGTCTATCAAGCCGGGGCCCGGCTGGCGCTAAAATGTTTTTTAGCCACTCCAAAGAATAGCGTGTTTACACGGTTGCACACCCCTATTTGCCGTAGGCGTGCGCAAGAGCGGCTACTATGCTTGCAGGAACTCTAAATCGAGGTCGGATTCATGAGGCGTATCGCGTCCATTGTTTTGGCGTCCGGGCTGCTTGCGAGCAGCGGTGCGATGTCGAAGGTTCACGCGCAGGCCGAGAAGTACCGTCCACCGGTCGCTGAACTGGAAGCCTATGCGCCCGAGCCCCTGCCGCCGGGCTTTGGTGTCCAGCATACCGACGTCGACGGCCCGGTATTCGTCGATCACAACGGCATGACGCTCTACCGGTGGCCGCTCAATAATCTGCGCAACGGCAACGCCGGCGATCGCAAGAACGAACCGTCGTCTTGCACCAACGTCAAACAGACCGTGACCACCGGTCTCATGAGCCCGTATCCCGGCGGGCTGCTCCTGCCGGATCTCGAAACGCGCCCGACCTGTCATGAAGCCTGGCCGCCGGTGTACGCCGCTGACGACGCGAGACCGGTCGGTAAATGGGGCATCGTCACCAATACGGACGGCAAGCGGCAATGGACCTATGAAGGCATGCCGGTGTACCGCTCGGCGCTGGACCACAAGCCGGGCGACGTTGTCGGTTCTTCGCGGCGCTGGAACCGGGGTGATTCGGGGTCGCACCGCGAGATCATCGGGCCCTCTCCGGATGCGCCGCCCGCGTTTGTCGTGCGGACCGTCGCGACCGGCCGCATGTTGTCGACCGATGTCGGTTTTTCCGTCTACACCTGGGACGGCGACGGACAGAATAAATCCAACTGCAAGGGGGAGTGTTTGAAGGTGTGGCGGCCGGTGGCGGCGCCGCAAACCGCGCAGCAGCGCGGCGAGTGGGGCATCATCGAACGCTCGCCGGGAATCAAACAATGGACCTTCCGCGGCAAGCCGCTCTACACCCGCATCGCCGAGACGCGCTTCCGCAGTTTGGAAGGCTCCGACATTCCCGGCTGGCATAACGCCTACACGCAGATCAATCCACCGGCGCCGGCCGACTTCACGGTGCAGGACACGCGGGTCGGCGAGGTGATCGCGGACAAGAATGGCCGCACCGTCTATCTCCACCGCTGCGGCGACGACGCGCAGGATCAGTTGGGATGCGATCATCCGTCGCAGACGCAGGCCTATCGCATGGCCGTGTGCGGCCGCGGCGATCCCGAGATCTGCCTTAAGACGTTTCCCTATGTGATTGCGCCCGTCAGCGCGAAATCCGGAAGCCGTATTTGGGGTACGATGTGGATCGATCCGAAAACCGGACACGCCGCCGCGGATAATGCGCCGGGTGCGCTGCATGTGTGGACTTACCGCGAACGCCCAGTCTATACGCACGGACTCGATAAATCGCCGGGCGAGATCAATGGCGACGGCTGGGGCGAGTACAACGGCAAGCGCAATGGATATAAGGGCTTCTTCCTGCGCGACGACTTCCTGAACAACGCCAGCTGATCCATATCGGCGGAAAGTCGCCGACGCCTTCTGCACGGCCCGGTTACAGTGATGAACGCCTGCGCCACCTTGTGAAGGCGAGGCGGGCGTTTCTCCATTCCAAAAGTCGCCGGTCGCTACTACGCTCTCCCCGTTCAGAGTCGGGGAGGGTTTACATGGTTCATTTCAGAGCGGTCCATGCCGCGGCAACAGTGGCGATGGTCGTCGCGGCGTCCAGCGCTTATGCGCAGAGCCGCGGTCCGGGCCGCGCGCCCGTGGAAGCCTTCATCGAGGAACCGCGCCCCGCGTCCATCCAAGTGATTGGAACCGAGGTCGACGGTCCCGTGTTCGCCGATGCAGCCGGCCGCACCTTGTATATCTGGCAGGGCCGCGGGCAGAACAATCTCGGCTATCGCGGCGAGCAGGAAGGTAAGCCGACCTGCGGCGACACTGTGACGCGCACCACCGCCGGCTTCCACGAACCGTGGCACGCAGGAATGATTTTGCCTGAACTCGACAAGCGCCCGTCTTGCGCCGCCGCCTGGCCGCCGCTGCTGGCGGAAGAGGGCGCCAAGCCTGTCGGTATGTGGACCATCGTCGAACGCAAGGACGGCAAGAAGCAATGGGCCTACGACGGCTATGCGGTCTATCGCTCGGCTTTGGACCATGAGCCCGGTCTGCCTACCGGAATAGGCGTTCTACGGGCCGGCGGTTCGGCCGGCGCGCAGCGCAAACCTATCGGCCCGCGGCCCGACGTTCCCGCCCAATTTACCGTGGTGACGATGCCCCTCGGCCGCCTATTGACCACCGTCGATGGCTTCTCGGTCTATACGTCGGACCGTGACGGCGCGAACAAGTCGAACTGCAACGAGGCGTGCCAGGAGAAGTTCGCGCCGATGCTGGCGCATGCCTCGGCCCCGAAAGTGCAGGGCGATTGGGGTGTCATCGAACGCTCATCCGGGGTCTACCAGTGGACCTATCGCAAGAAGCCGCTCTACACCCTGGTCGGCGAGGAACAGCTTTCTTCGCTCCATGGCTCCGACGAGCCGGGCTGGCACAATGTGTTCACGCAGCCTGCGCCCGCGTTCCCGAAGGGCTTTCAGCTTCAAGAAGCGCCGGGCGGCATCGTTCTCGCCGACTCCCAAGCGCGCACCATCTACACCTATACGTGTACCGATGACTCGCTTGATCAATTTTCGTGCGACCATCCCTCCGATCCCCAGGCCTACCGGATGGCTATGTGCGGTGGGGGGGACGCTGCGCGCTGCCTGAAGACCTTCCCTTATGTCATCGCCGACGAGAAGGCGGTGAGCACCTCGCAAATCTGGTCCATCAAATATATCGACCCGATGACCGGCAAATTCGCCGAAAAAGGCGCCAAGGGCGCGCTCCGGGTTTGGGCCTATCGCGACCGCCCCGTGTACACCTTCTTCCGCGATCACATGCCCGGCGACACCTATGGCGACTCCTGGGGCGAGAACAACGGCTGGATGAACGGCTATCACGCGTTCTTCGTCCGCGAGGAATTCCGCAAGCAGTACGCCGACACGCGCGGCCGCCGCGGCGGTTGATCGCCGTCCGCACTGTTACACGTTGGATATCGTGTAGGCTTTGCATCCCTCGATTCCCATCTTTGGAAAATCGCCGCCATTGGGCTAGGCTCATGGCGGGGGAACGATGCGAGACTGTCGGGGTTTCATCGCCATCGCTTCTGATGGTTTGTTGAGAGTGCGGAGCTGCGCGATAGGCGGTGCCGCATGACTCTTCGCTGTGGGCTTGTCGGGACCGGGAATTGGACCGCGTCCGCGCTGCTCCCGGCGCTGCGCACGCAAAGCGATGTCGACGTTGTCGCGTGTGTCGGCGGCTCCCTGAGTGAAGCGCAAGAGTTCGCCGCGCGCCATCGCCTCGCCAAAGCTTACCCGGATATCGCCGCGATGATCGCCGCCGAGGCGCTGGACGTTGCGGTCATCGCGACGCCCGACCATCTCCACGCCGCGCAAATGAAAGCGCTCATGGACGCGGGTGTTGCGGTTTACTGCGAAAAGCCGTTGTCCAACGACGCCGCGTCCGCGCACGAGCTCGTCAAGCTCCAGCGTGCGCGTGGTGTCGCCGCCACCGTTGGTTATTCCTTCCGGTTCAATCCTGCCATCCAGGCGATGAAGGACGATCTCGACGCCGGCACCTTCGGCGAGATCTGGCTGGTCGAACTCGCCGAGCATAATCCGCAATTCCATCCCGTCGGCGGAAAGCCCCTCAATTGGAAAGGCGATCCGAGCCAGGCCGCGGGCGGCGCGCTTTTCGAATACGGATCGCATGTCATCGACATGGGCGCCTGGCTTCTCGGACCCGTCGCGCGCGTGTCCTCCAGTTTCAAGCGTGTGATCGCGGGCGCGCGTCTCGACGATACATCAACGCTGCAGTTGCAATTCGCGAGCGGCGCGCAAGGTCTTCTGATCTCAAGCTGGGTGCTCAGCGGCGGCTTTCCGGGCACGCGCGTCAAACTCCACGGTGCGAAGGCCGTCGGTGAAGTCCTCCTCGACGACCGGCTCCCGAACGGCCAGCGCTACACGGTGGGGCCGGCGTTTGGCGACTTGCCAGCCGAGCGCGCGGTCGCGCCGATGGGCGAGCGCCGCAGCGACGCCGCCACACGGCATATCGCCGCCTTCCTCGACAGCGTCCGCACGAAGGGGAGCGCACATCCGACACTCCCGACGCTCGCCCAGGCGGCGCATGTCCAAGATATCCTGATCGCCGCGCTCAAGGCCGAGCGGCAGTGGCAGGATGTTCCAGATCACTCACGCGTTCACATCTAGCTCTCCGGGATTACGCCCATGTCAGACGCGCCCAAGACTTCAAAGACCGGACTCATCGCGGCGGCGATTTTGATCATCGGAGGCGCGGTTTGGTTCCTTCGATCGGGTGACGCGCCGGCGCCGTCCGCGCCCGCGAGCGCCGGTAACAGCATCGTCGTTGCGCGGCCCGCGGACATCTTCACCTTCGACCCGTTCAACACCCAAGACGACCGCTCGATGTTCACCCAGCTCACGGTCTTCGAGCGGCTGGTGAAGCTCACGGCGGACGGGAAGAGTGTCGAGCCCGAGCTTGCGACCGAATGGAGCGTTGCCGAGGACGGCATGAGCGCGACCTTCAAGCTGCGCGAGGATGTGAAGTTCTGGAACGGCAATCCGCTGACGTCGAAGGATGTGGTCTTCTCCCTGACGCGCGCCATCGACCAGACCGGCTCGTGGGGTTTTCTCTTCTCACCGGTGAAGTCCGTCGAGGCCGTCGATCCGCACACGGTGCGCATCGTCATGTCGGAGCCTTTCGCGCCTCTGCTGCCTGCGCTGTCCACCTTCGCCGCCAGTATCTATGAAGAAGCCAACTTCACGGCGAAGGGCGCTGCGGCGGGCGAGAATCCGATGGGTACCGGCGCTTATATGCTCAAGAGCTGGGAGCGCGGCCAGAACGTCGTGCTCGTGAAGAACCCGAACTATTGGCAGCCCGGGAAGCCGTCGGTCGACAGCATCACATTCCGGGTGGTGGGGGACGAAAACGCCCGCGCGCTCCAGCTTGCGTCCGGCGCGATCCAGGTTGCGACCGACGTGCCCGCCAACCAGATCGATCAGATCACCGCGGCGGGCGGTCAGGTGGTCAGCGTCGAAGGCAGTTCCGTCGGGTTCGTGACCATCAATCAAAAGGTGAAGCCCTTCGATCAGGCCGCCGTGCGCTGTGCGATGGCCTGGGCCGTGGACCGCGATTCCATCGCCAAGTCGATCTACTTCGGACGTGCCCACGCCGCCAAGTCGATCCTGCCCGCCGCCACGTTCTTTTACGACCCGAACACATCGCCGATCGGCTACGACCTCGAGAAAGCGCGCGCCTTCCTGGCCTCCAGCACGGTGCCCAACGGTTTCGCTTTCACCGCGACAGTGCCGAGCGGTGACAACGTGAAGCTCGCCATCGCGCAGATCTGGGCGGCCTCGCTCGCCAAGATCGGCATCACCATGAATATCGAGCAGATCGAAGCGACTACGGCGCAGGAGCTCTACAATACCGAGCGCTTCACCATGCGGATTTCCGCCTGGACCAACGATACGCCGGACCCCGATCAGCTCATGGGCGTCGCGCTGGATCCGCGGCCGCAGAACGCTCTGCACTCAAGCTACCGAAATGACAAGGCCCTAAAGTTGGTGCTGGCGGGCCGTAGCGAGCTTGATCCGGTCAAGCGTCAGGCGATCTACTCGGAGCTGCAGCGGATCGTGAATGAGGATTGCCCCTTCATCTACACCATCGAGGAAGACCGCATCTTCGCGGCGTCCCCGCGCGTGAAGAACTTCACGCCGAACTCGCAAGGAAAGTACAGCTTCGAAAACGTCACTTTGTCGAACTAACCAAAGGAGTGCGCTATGGCCGTTGCCGATCCCGCGGCATGGGTAAAGAACGTCGAGAGACTCTACCGCGCTTACGATGCCGAGGGTGTCAGCGCCCTCTATACAGAGGACGCCATCACGATAGCCGGCAGCCGCGTCCTTACCCCCGAGCAGGTGCACGCGCACCCCAAGGAGTGGTTTGATTCTCTCGAGGACTATCAGATCACCCGCAAGTTCCGCGCCGCCACCGGCGATATCATCGTCAGCGAGACCGAGGCCAGCTACATCATCAAGAAGGAAGGCAAGCGCTACCGCGAATGGGGCGTCGACGTTTACTGGGTGAACGACGAAGGCAAGATCTACCATAAGCACACGTCCGAGATGGTCGAGCCCTACGATCTCCGTCCCTTTCCCCCGCGCCGCTAATGACCGGTCGTCTTTCGAACAAGGTCGCCGTCATCACCGGCGCCGCGCGCGGCATTGGCCGCGCAACCGCGATCCGTTTCGCCGAAGAGGGCGCCGATGTCGCGCTCATCGACATCGGCCGTGATGTGCCCGGCATTCCCTATGCCGGCGCCCGTAGTGCGCAGCTCGGCGAAGCGAAGGCCGAGGTTGAAGCCCTGGGCCGCAAAGCGCTTGCTCTGACCGCCGATGTCACCGACAGCGAGCAGATCAACCGGGCCATGGCGGATGTCGTGTCCGCCTGGGGCCGGATCGATGTGATGGTGGCTGCCGCGGGCATCGACTCCTGGGCGAAAGCCTGGGAGCTGACGGACGAGCAGTGGCAAACCATGATCGACGTCAATCTCACCGGTGTGTGGAAAACCGCGCGCGCCGCCGCCCCGGCGATGATCGAGAAAAAGTCCGGGGCCATGGTGTTCGTCGGCTCCGTGCTCAGTCACCGCGCCAATAAACAATTCGCCCATTACACGGCCGCCAAACACGGCGTGCTCGGGGTCATGCGCGCTTTCGCGCTGGAACTGGCGCCCTTTGGCATTCGCGCGAACTCCGTTGATCCCACCGTGGTCAAAACCGACATGGTCATGAACCAGGCCTATCTCGACCGTCTGGGCGGCCATCCCGGCACGACCTTGGAGGAGGCGCGGCAGCATTATCTCAACTGGAATACGCTCCCGATCCCCTGGTGCGAACCCGTCGATATCGCCAACGCGGCGTTGTTCCTCGCGTCCGAGGAAGCGCGCGCCATCACCGGCATTGCCTTGCCGGTGGACCTCGGAGCGCTCCTGAAATGACCGCGGGTGCGCGCCGTTTTGTCGGCAAGGATTGTGTCGTCACGGGTGGCGGCTCAGGCATCGGCCGCGCCGTCGTCCTGCGCCTCGCCGCCGAGGGCGCGCGCGTCGCCGTTCTCGATATCAACCTCGACAGCGCGCGGGAGACACTCGCGCTCTGTGGCCCCGCCGTGCAAGGACTTGCCCTTCACTGCGACGTCCGCTCCGAAAGCAGCATCGCGGCCGCGGCGGCCGAAGTGGAACGCGCCTTCGGGGGCGTGGACGTCCTCGTCAACAACGCCGGCATCGAAAAACTCGGTTCGATCGAGGAGACAACGCCGGATGTGTGGGACGAGATCATGGCCGTCAATCTGCGCGGCCCCTATCTCACCTCGCGCCTGTTCACGCCGCAGCTTCTGGCGCGCGCCGCCACGGCCGGAGCGTCCATCGTGCACAATGCCTCGCTCATGGGCCAGGTGTCCTCGCCGCGACTTGCGGCGTACTGCGCCTCCAAAGCCGGTCTCGTTTCGCTCACCCGCAGCATGGCGCTCGATTTTGCCACCCGCAAAATCCGTGTGAACTGCGTCTGCCCCGGTATCATTCACACTTCGATGCTGGAGCGCCGCTTCGATCTGGAACCGGATCGCGCCGAGGCCTACCGCCGTGTTTCTCAGCGTCCGCCGGTGCACTACATCGGCAATCCCGAGGATGTCGCGGCCGCCATCGCTTATCTCGCCGCCGACGAAGCCCGCTTTGTCACCGGCAGCGCGCTCACCATCGACGGGGGTGTCGGCGCCGCATGATCCGGTACACCGTCCTTCGCATACTTCAGGCGATCCCGGTTCTCTTCGGCATCAGCATCGTTGTCTTCTGCCTCGTCCGGCTCATCCCGGGCGACCCCGCGGTCGCCGCCCTCGGCAGCCGCGCCACGCCGCAGCTCATCGCCCGCGTGCGCGATCAGCTCGGCCTCGACCTGCCGCTCTGGCAGCAGTACCTCAACTTCCTCACCAACGCCCTCAAGGGCGACTTCGGCATTTCCTTCTTCTATCAGCAGGACGTGTGGCTGGTGACCATGGAGCGCTTGCCGGTCACGCTCCTGTTGATGGGCTACGCCATCGCCATCGCCGTCGCCATCGCGGTGCCCTGTGCCTTCTGGTCGGCGGTGCGCCAGAACCAGGTTCCCGATCATGCTTTGCGCATCTTGTTCACCATCGGCCTCGGCATGCCGGTGTTCTGGTCGGGCATCATCCTTGCCTATCTGCTCGGCGTGCGTCTCCAACTGCTTCCGATCACGGGGCAGGGGAGCGGCGGATGGGACACGCTGGTACACCTCACGCTGCCCGCTCTCACGCTGGCCATCTCCATCTCGCCCATTCTTGTGCGCACCTTGCGCAGCAGCATCATCGAGGTGCTGGCCTCGGACTATGTCACCACCGGTCGCGCCATGGGGCTGAAGCCGTCCTACGTCAATGGCAGCTACATCCTGCGCAATAGCTTACGTCCCGTGATCACGGTCGTGACCATCAATCTCGGCTACCTCATCGGCGGCACCGTGATCGTCGAGCGGATCTTCTCGCTGGCCGGGGTCGGTTCGCTCCTGATCGGCTCCATCGCCACCCGCGACTATGCCGTCATCCAGCTTGCGACTCTGATCTTCGCGCTCCTGGTCGTCACGGCCAATCTGGTCGGCGATCTTCTCTACAGTCTTCTCGACCCGCGCATGGCGCTGCACCGATGAGCGATACCGCGTTGTCATCTCCCCCCGCTTCGCCGCGCGCCTGGCGCACCGCCGGTCTCTCGCTGCGCATCGGCGTTGCGGGCTTCGTCATCATCCTGCTTGCGGCGCTGTTCGCGCCCCTGGTCACGGTCTACGATCCCGTCGCGATCGATCTTTCCAAGGCGCTGCAAGCGCCGTCGTTCGCACATTTCATGGGCACCGACCATCTTGGGCGCGATGTCTTCACACGCGTCATCTACGCCGCTCGCGTCGATCTCCAGATCGGCGCCATCGGCGTGGTCCTCCCACTTGTTATCGGCACCGTGATCGGTCTTTTCGCCGGCTATTTCGGCGGCTGGGTCGACGCCGTCATCGGCCGGGTGGTGGATGTGATCATCGCCTTTCCGTTCCTCGTCCTGGTCATCGCCATCGTCGCGATGCTGGGGCCCGGCCTGATCAACCTCTATATCGCGCTTACGGTCGTCAGTTGGGTGCTTTACACGCGTATCATTCGCGCCGAGACCATCGCCCTCAAAAAGCGCGAGTATGTGCTCGCCGCCCGCAATCTCGGTTACGGCCATCTGCGCATCATGTTCAGGCACATCCTGCCGAACGCCATCGCCCCGGCGCTGGTGTTCGCCATGAGCGACTTCGCCCTCGACGTTCAGGTCGGCGCCACCCTCAGCTTCTTCGGCCTCGGTGCGCAACCGCCGACGCCCGAGTGGGGGCTGATGATCGCCGAGAGCCGCTCCATGATGCTCTCCGCGCCCTGGGTCGTTGTCGGGCCCGGCCTTGCCATCGTCATAGTCAGCCTCGTTGTCTGCCTGATCGGCGACGGGCTCGCCGACCGCGTGAGGCGCCTCGATGGCTGACGCCGGTCTGCAGTTCGACGCGCTCACCATCGCCTTCGACGGTGGACGCAAGCTGGTGGTCGGTGGGGTCTCCTTGTCGGTCGCGCCCGGCGAGGCGGTCGGCCTCGTCGGTGAAAGTGGCTCCGGCAAAAGCCTCACCTCGCGCGCCGCGCTGGGATTGATCCCCAAAGGCGCGGTCGTCGGCGGTCATGTGCGCCTCGATGGCCGTTCCATCCTCGATATGTCGCCCGCGGATCTCCGCCGGGTGCGCGGCGCGGGGATCGCCATGGTCTTCCAGGACCCCATGTCGTCGCTGAACCCTGTGCTGCGGGTCGGGCACGCCATCGCTCAGGTGATCCAATCCCACGAGGGCGCCTCCGAGGCGGATGCTCTCGCGCGCGCCGTTGCTCTTATGGACCGGGTCGGCATCCGCGACGCCAAAAACCGCGCGACGAGTTTTCCGCACGAATTCTCCGGCGGCATGCGCCAGCGAATCATGATCGCCATGGCGCTCGCGGCAAAGCCGCGCATTCTCGTCGCCGACGAACCCACCACGGCGCTCGACGTGATTGTGCAGAAGAACATCCTCGAACTGCTCGACCAGTTGCGGCGCGAGGAAGGCATGGGCCTCTTGCTCGTCTCGCACGACCTCGCCGTGGTCGCTTCGGTCTGCAGCCGCATCGCCGTCATGTATGCGGGCCAGATCGTGGAGGAGGGACCCGCCGGGGCGGTCCTCCGTGGCACCCGCATGCCCTACACCGCCGGCTTGCTCGCCAGCACCCGGCGCGACAAAACCCTCGCGCGCCTTGTCTCCATCCCCGGCGCGCCGCCGCCGCCGGCCGAGCGCATCACCATGTGCCGCTTCGCGCAGCGCTGCCCGATGGTGGCCGATCCCTGCCGGTCGGCGCCGGTGCCCCTTACGGCCGTCGCGCCCGATCACAGCGTGCGCTGCCTGCGCGCGCCCGACGTTCCGGCGCTCGCGGTCTTCGGCCCGGAGGCGCGTCATGCCTGAACCGCTGCTTCACGTCGAAGGGCTGTCGAAAACCTATGCGCCGCGCGGCGGTTTCTTCCGCCCGGCGGAAAAGCCGCGCCCCGCGCTCGTCAACGCCGGGTTCACGCTCGGCAAGGGCGAGATTCTCGGCGTCGTCGGGGAAAGCGGTTCGGGTAAGACCACGCTTGCGCGCTGCGTCGCCCTGTTGGAGCGGCCCGACAGCGGCCGCATCGTCTTCAAGGGTGAAGACCTCGCGGTCCTGTCGGAGCGCGAGCTTCGCAAGCGCCGCCGCGGCATCCAAACCGTCTTCCAGGATCCCTATGCGTCGCTCAATCCCACCTCCACCATCGGTGACGCGCTGGGCGAGGTGATGTTGGTCCACGGGCTCGCCTCCCGCGCCGAGGTCCCCGGGCGCGTTGCGCGTCTTCTGGGTCAAGTGGGTCTGCCCGCCGCCGTTGCCTCCGCTTACCCGAAGTCCTTCTCCGGCGGACAGCGTCAGCGCATCTGCATCGCCCGCGCGCTTGCCGCCGAACCGGACATCCTCATCGCCGACGAGCCCGTAAGTTCCCTCGACGTCTCAGTCCAGGCGCAGATCGTCAATCTCATCCTCGATCTCAAGGACCGCCTCGGCCTCTCGGTGATCTTCATCGGCCACGACCTTCAACTCATCGACTTCATCGCCCCGCGTGTGCTGGTCATGTTCGGCGGCGAGATTGTCGAGACCATTCCCGCCGAGCGCTCCATCGCCGACGCGGCGCACGACTACACGCGCGCTCTGCTCGCGGCGGTGCCCAGGCTTGCAAGTGCCTAGATCTGAAAGAGTACGATCATGACGACAAAACCCATCATCCTGATCTCATCGCCGCTCGAGGACGAGCATGTCGCCCGCATCCGGCGCGAGGGCGGCGGCCGTGTCGAGGTGGTGCACGAGGCGGACCTGCTTCCGAAGCCCCGCTATGTCGCCGATCACAAGGGCGCCGCGCGCACCATCACGCCGGAAATGCGGGAGCGCTGGGGAACGTTGCTCGCGAACGCCGACATCCTGTTCGATTTCGATCTGCTCGACCCGGCGAATATGCCCCGCAACGCGCCGAAGCTGCGATGGGTGCAAGCCACCAGCTCGGGCATCGGCGAGTTCCTGAAAGCCACCAAGCTCGACCAAAGCGGCATCGTCTTCACCACCGCCGCCGGCGTGCATGCCCGTCCGCTCGCGGAATTCGCCATGCTCGGCATGCTCCACTTCTTCCGCGACGTGCCCTACCTCAACCGCACCAAGCAGGCGAAACATTGGGAGCGGTACACCGTCCGCGGCCTTGCCGGCGCGCGCGCCTTGGTCATCGGCCTCGGCGAAGTCGGACGCGCCATTGCCCGCGATGCTGCGTTATTCGGCATGGATGTGTGGGGCTTGCGTCGCACCGGCGGCCCCGCGCCCGAAGGTGTCAGCCGGGTGATCACCAAAGCCGAACTGCGCGCCGCGCTGCCCGAGGTGGACGCCTTGATTCTCGCGTGCCCGCTCACCGATGAAACGCGCCTCATGATCGACACTCCGGAAATCGACGCCCTGAAACCCGGCGCCGTGGTGGTCAACGTGGCGCGTGGCGCCGTCATCAACGAGACCGCGCTCGCGGCCGCCTTGGCGTCGGGCAAGATCTCCGGCGCCGCCCTCGACGCCTTCACGGTCGAGCCCTTGCCGAAGGAGAGTCCCTTGTGGGAGCTGCCCAACACGATCATCTCGCCCCATTCCGCCAGTACGGTCGCCGCCGAGAACGGCCGCATCGTCGACATCTTCCTCGATAACCTCGATCGCTTCCTGGCGGGCCGTCCCCTCCGCAATAAATTCGAGCCGTCCCGTGGCTACTAACAGCGCAAACCTCGTCACCACCCGCCTCAAGGCGATCATTCAGCCGACATCGGCCAACCAGTTCGTGCGCACCGACGGTGTGTTCGCCACGCTTCCGGGGCAAGGCGGCATCGTCACCGGCATCGCGCTCGGCGATGTCGCGGGGCGCTGGGTCGGCGATCACGTCGAGCCCGGCGTGTCCTTGGGTCACAGTGACCCACAAGCTTACCACGCGATCCGCGCGCTCTCCTGTGTCGGCAACCCGGTGGAAGTCCTTGGCGGCCCGGCCGGCGGCGCGCATGGGATCGTCACCGGCAAGCACGGCGCGGTCCTCGCCATGTTCGCGCCCGATGTGCTCGTGCGCCTGACGCCCGGCGACGCTATCGCGATCGACGCCCAGGGCATAGGTCTCGCCGACCCTGAATTTCCCGACGTCACCTTCCAGTCCTGCAGCCCCGCGTTTTATGAGGCCATGGCGAAACCCGTCGCCGGGCGCCTCAAAGTGTCCGTCGCGGCGGTGCTGCCCTCCATCGCCGCGGCGGCGGGCATCGGCATGCCGGCGGCCATGTTTAACATGGACCTGCACACGTCCAGCGCGCCCGTCGCTGAGATGGCGAAGGGCCTCCGCTTCGGCGATCTCGTCGCGGTGATGGATCAGGACCACCGCTACGGCCGTCAGCATCGCAAAGGCTGGGCGATGGTCGGCATCGTCTCGCACGGAACCGCCACCGCCGGAGGCCACGGCCTCGGTCTCATGACGCTGCTCACGGCGCCTGCGGATCGTTTTGTGTTCGAGACCGGCGGCGCGGCCAACCTCGCCGGGCTGTTGCCCATGCCGTGGGGGAGGGCCTGATCATGAGAACCAACGCCGCCGATCTGGTCGCGACCATCGTCTCCGGACGCATTGCGCCCGCGCGTTTCCATCCCGAAGCCATGAACGTGGACGCCGACGGCCGTCCGCGCCCCTTGCCGGGCACCGGCGGCATCGCGCTCGGTGTGCACGCCGGCGATCCTGCCGCGCGCTGGGTCGCCGACCACCTCATGCCCGGCGCCAGCATCGAGGATGCGCAATGCACGCCCGCGCAACCCGGCGCGCTGCATCTTCTCGGCTGCATCGGCAATCGTGTGAGGGATGCGGGCGGCCGCACCATCGGTGTCATCGCCGGCAAGCGCGGCGGGCTCGCGCCCGGCTTCTGGGCGCCGCAGCTTGTGGGTGTCGAGGTTCCGGACGATATCGCGCGCGGCCTCAACTGCGAGGACCGCATCGCTGTCGAAGCCGTCGGGCGCGGGCTCGCGTTCCTCGATCACCCGCACGTCACGCTTTCCAACATCTCGCCGCGTCTTGCCGAGGCCTTGCCGCTCACCGAAGCGCCTGGGCGTCTCACCTGCGCGGTGCGCGCCGTCATCCCGCCGGAAGTCGCGGGCTCGGGCCTGGGTCAGGACAGTTGGGTCGGCGACCTTGAGATCACCGACGATGCGTTGTGGCAGGGCTTGTGCTTCGGCGATCTGGTGGCCTTCACCGACATCGACAGCGCGGTCACGCGCTTCTACCGCCCTGGCTTTCTCTCCATCGGCATCGTCAGCCACGGGCCGGGCCATGCGCCCGGTCACGGGGTCGGCGTGACGATCCTGCTCAGCGCGCCGGCGCGGCATCTCGCCGCCGAGATCGGCGACGGCGCGCTCGCGCCGAAGCTTCTCGCCTGGTCGCGGGAATAGCTACGCCGGCTTGAACTGTTTGCCGGGCAACAGCGCGCAGGCGACCAGGCCCAGCGCCGCGACGCCGCCCAGGATTTCGAAGGTCAGCTGGAATCCGCCGCGCTCGTGGGCGAAGGCGATCAGGACCACCGCCGCGCCCGCCGCCGGGCTCGTCAGGAAGTAGCGCAGTCCATAAATGGTCGAGCGCCACTTGGCGGTCGCGTTCTGCCCGACGATGGCGTCCGTCACCGTGATCAAGCCGAACGAGGCCGCGATCAGCGGCAGGCACGCCGCCACCAGCCACGGCCCATAGGAGAACGCGACCAGGAACGGCATCACCACGATGACAATCGTGATGGGCAGGAACAGCGTGAACAGGCCGCGTCGGGCCGCGAGCGTTCCCACCGTGTACTGCGACAGCGCGCCGAACAGATAAAGCCCCGCCGCCACAAACCCCCACACCGCCGGATCGGCGCCGGCTTCGCCCAGGCGCTCCTCCAGCAGCTTCGGCAGCGCGACGGTGATGGAATTGAACAGCATCGAGCTTGCGGTGATGGTCAGCCCCAGCGCCGCCAGCAGGCGCACGATGTGATGGGTCGGTGGACGCTGCGACACGCGCGGCTCCGCCTTGCCCTGGAAGTCCTCGCGGAAGGTCACCATGAACGCGAAGCCCACCGCCGCGGTGACAAGGCCCGGCGCGATGAACGCGGCGCGCCAGCCATAGTGATCGGCGATCAGGCCGGTCGCGATCGCCGAACTCGCGACGCCCAGATTGCCGATCATGCCGTTGAACCCGATCCCGCGCGCCAGATCGCTGGCGTGGGTCGCGATCAGCGTCGTGCCGACGGGATGATAGATGGAGGCGAACACGCCCACCATGAACAGCGCCGCGCCGAGTTCGAACGGCGTCGACGCAAACCCGCAGGCCACAAGGCCGAGGCCGATTCCCACCAGGAATAACGTCATCATGTGACGCCGGCTCCAGGCGTCCGCCAGCCAGCCCGCCAGCATCGAGCCCGCGCCGAAGGCGATGAATCCCGGCGCCGCCAACGCCAGCAGATCGCCGTAGCTCGACGCAAAATCCTCCCGCATGGCGATCACCGCCGCCGGAAAGATCAGCATCGCGTAGTGGTCGAGGAAGTGACCCGCGTTCACATAAGCGAGAAGGGAGCGCCGCTGTTCCATGAAGGATGCAAGGTGGCCGTCATTCTTTTCGTCGGGAGGCAGCGTATCCCATGTCGGTAAATTACGCTAACGTACGTAGTAGGCGGGTCGGGTTGATCCGATGTTATGTGGGGGAGGTCGAGATGCAGGTGTTGAGCGCTCGTTTTGCGGCGCAAATCCGGACCGGAGTCGCCGTCGCGGCGATGTCGGTCGTGCTGGGCTTCGGCGCCGCGCAGGCCGCCAGCCTCGATGTCGTGAAGGCCACCATCCCCGAGATCCAGGCCGCCTACGCGAAGGGCCTCACCGCCGAGCGCGTCACGGCCGCCTATCTCGCCCGCGTCGCGGCCTACGAGGAAACCGGCCCCGCCATCAACGCCATCATTCATATGAACCCGCACGCCCTCGATCAGGCCAAGGCGCTCGATGCCGAGCGCAAGGCCGGCAAGCTGCGCGGTCCGCTCCACGGCATCCCCATCGTCCTCAAGGACAATTTCGACACCTTCGACCTGCCGACCACGGCCGGTTCCCAGCTGCTCGCCGGGTCGATCCCCAACAAGGACGCTTTCGTCACCCAGAAGCTGCGCGACGCCGGCGCCATCATCGTCGCCAAGGTCAACATGGCCGAGTTCGCCAATAGCGGCGGCAAGGTCCCGCTCGGCTTCAGCTCCGGCGGCCTGCAGACCCACAATCCCCACGCGCTCGACCGCTCGCCCGGAAGCTCCAGCGGCGGCACCGGCTCGTCCATCGCCGCCGCCTTTGCCCAGTTCGGCCTCGGCACGGACTCGCAAGGCTCCGTGCGCGGTCCCTCGCATGACAACGGCGTCGTGGGCCTCAAGACCACCCACGGCCTCATCAGCAAGGCCGGCGTGATTCCGCTCACCCTCAGCCTCGACACCGTCGGCCCCATCGCGCGCAACGTCACCGATATCGCGGTGGCCTTGAACACGATGGCCGCCATCGACCCCGCCGACAAGGACACCCAGAAAGCCGTCGGCCGCATCGAAAGCGACTACACGCGCTTCCTGAAAAAGGACGCGCTGAAAGGCGTGCGTATCGGCGTCGTGCGCCAGTTCATGGGCGTCGACGCGGAGGTCGACAAGGTGACCGAGGATTCGATCGCCGTGCTGAAAGCCCAGGGCGCCGAGATCGTCGACCCGGTCGCGTTCCCCGAACACCTGCTCGGTGTGCGCGGCCCCATCTGGCCGTTCCTCGAAGCGGTCGAGTTCCGCAAGGACATCACCGACTATCTGCACACCTTGAAGCCGGGCTTCCCGAAGGACTTCGACGAACTCGCCGCCAAGGCCAACGACCCGGCCACCAACTACCGCAGCCCGGAGAAGGCGGCCCTGTTCAAGAGTCTGGTCGAGCGCAAGATGGACTACGACGATCCGATCTATGTCTCGCTCAAGACCGTCATGATGCCGGCCTTCACCAACGGCGTGAACAGCGTGTTCGAGAAGTACGGCGTCACCGCCATGTTCTTCCCCACCAACAATAACGCCACCGCCAAGCTCGGCCCCCGTCCGCCCGAGGACGATCCGGCCCGCCAGCAGCCGCGCACGCCCAACATCAGCGCCACCAGCATCGCCAGCCAGTCGGGCCTGCCCGAGATCGTCGTCCCGGCCGGTATGTCCAAGGACCAGATGCCCATCACCGTGTCCTTCCTCGGCAAGGCGTTCAGCGATGGCCAGATCGTCGGCCTCGCCTACGCCTTCGAGCAGGCCACCCGCGCCATCCGCACGCCGAAGCTCACCCCGGCGCTGAAGTCCGACGTGGTGCGATACTAACCGCGCCCTTTGCCTCTATACTCCGGGCTCCCGAGAACGCTGGAGCCCGGATGACCTTCTCAATCGCTGCCGTGGACCCGAAAACCGGCGATGCCGGCGTCGCGGTCGCGTCCAAATTCCTCGCCATCGGCAACCTCGTGCCGTGGGTCGATGCCGCCTCCGGCGCCGTCGCCACCCAGGCCCTGTGCAATGCGCGCTACGGCGTGGAGGGGCTGAAACTCCTGAGCGGCGCCAGCGCGTCCGACGTGCTCAATCATCTGCTCGCCGCCGATCCCGGCCGCGAACGCCGTCAGGTCGGCATGGTCGATCTCAGGGGCGCCGCCGCCGGCCACACCGGCAGCGGCTGCATCGGCTGGGCGGGTCACCGCACCGGCGCCGGCTACGCCGCGCAGGGCAATTGCCTCGCGGGCGAGGGCGTGGTCGCGGAAATGGCGCGCGCGTTCGAAGCCGCGTCCGGTCCGCTCTATCAACGCCTGTTTGCCGCGCTGCAGGCGGGCGATGCCGCCGGCGGCGACAAGCGCGGCCGCCAGTCCGCCGCGATCAAGGTCTTCCGCACGGGCGCCGGGTATCAGGGCCTCAGCGACACCGTGATGGATCTGCGGGTCGACGACGCCGTCGATCCCATGGCCGAGATGCGCCGCCTCGTCGATCTGCACGAACTTTATTTCTTCACCGGCGATTGCCCGCGCCTCAGCCTCGAAGGTGACACGCTCGCCGCGCTGCGCGCCATCCTGCGCAAGGCGGGGCGCGCCGACACCTTTCCCGAGGAATGGACACCCGAGCTCGGCCTCGCGCTCGACAATTTCATCGGCTGCGAAAATCTCGAGGAGCGTTTCGACCTCAAGGCCCGCGCCATCGATCAGCGCGCGCTGGACCACCTCGCGCGCCTGTATCCGTGAACCTTTATGACCATCGCTGAAGTCCCGCTCGCCAAGGCTTACCGTCTCATCAATCACGGTCCCACCGTGCTGGTCTCCGCGCGTCACGCCGGGGTCGACAATGTCATGGCGGCCGCCTGGTGCTGCGGGCTCGACTATGCGCCGCCCAAATTGACCGTGGTCGTCGCCCATGGCACCAAGACGCGCGAGCTGATTGAGGGCAGCGGCGCGTTTGCCATCCAGGTCCCCACCGCCGCGCAGCTTCATCTCACCGACGGGGTCGGCACTCACAGCCTGAGCGAGGACCCGGGCAAACTCGCGCGTTTCGGCGTCACGTTCTTTGCCCGCGAGGGCTACGACCTGCCCTTCGTCGTGGGCTGCTCCGCCTGGCTCGCGTGCAAGGTCGTCCCCGAGCCCCACAATCAGGACGCCTACGATCTCTTCATCGGCGAAGTGACCGGCGCCTGGGCCGATACCCGTGTCTTTCAGGACGGCCGCTGGCTGTTCGAAACCGCCGATCCCTCCCTGCGCAGCCTGCACCATGTGGCGGGCGGTCATTATTACGCCGTGGGCGAGGGGCTCTCGGCCAAAAAACGCGGGCTCTGAGCCGTCCACGCGTACACGCGCGGCGGCGCACGGCAAGGCTGTCCTCGCGCGGCGCTCCGAACCTTTTCCCGTTCCCCACGTTTAAGCGCCGGGCCTTAGTCGCGGTGGGAGTGTCATGTCTGGGCGGTGGAGCAGGCGGTGGAGCACGGTGTGCGCGGCAATGGCCGCTCTTTCCCTCGCCGGCTGTTCGACGGTCCGCGATTTCCAGGAGTGGTGGACCGAGGATCTCAGCCAACCCCCGCGCGAGGCCCGCCGTGACCGCGACGATTGGCGCGACGGCGAGGACTTCTACGCGCGCGGCGACGTGCCGCCGATGGCCCCCCGGCGTGAAGCGCCTGTCGCGGACGAAACACTCTCCGCGCCCGCCGCGCGGCCCGACGACATTCAGGAATCGCGCCTGCCGCCGCTGCGCGAGGCCCTGCGCTTGCCGCCCCGTGTTCGATCAGCTCCCATCACGACGCCCCCGGCAAGCGCGCCCCCCTCCGGCGCGCCGCGGACCTCGGCGCGCGCGCTGGCGCCGCTGCCGCCGCAGCCGCCGCGTCCCGCGCCGCAGCCCGAAACGGCCGTTCTTCCCGAAGCGCCCCGCGACACACCCATCGTGCCCGACACGCTCGTCACCGTCGCCGGCATGACTGAAGCACGCGTGCGCGAAGCGCTCGGCGTGCCCACCAGCACGAGCCAGCGCGCCTCGCAGAAGATCTGGCGTTATCAGGGCAAGGGCTGCGCGGTCGAGGTCGTCTTCTTCCTCGATGTCACCAACAACCGCTACGCCGCCCTCGATCATAAGACCCTGGGCGCCTCCGGTCCGTGTCTGCGCGCGGTGCCGGCCCTCCCGCCGCAGAACTGAACCCGATGCCGCACGACGAAAGCCTGTCCCATCACCTCGAGTCCGGCCGAAGCGCCGCCATCGTCCAGCTCATCGTGCTGCTGACGGTATTCGTCGCCGCGCCGCTCCTGATCTATGGCCTCATGCGCGCGCTGGAGATGGAGCGCGAAACCGCGCGCTTCCAGATCGTCGAGACCCGCGCGTCCCTCATGGCGGACGGTCTCACGCCCGTGCTCGAAGCGGCGACTCCCGCCGAGGCGGAAGCGCTCGCCGGCCACCTCGCGCGCTTCCAATCGGGCGACGCCGCGGTGAAACTCTTTTTCCGGCCCCCCGCCGCTGCGGACTCTTCCGGCGTATTTTTCATCGCCAGCAGCGCGCCCCTCGGTGCCGAGGCGCTGCGCGCCGAAACCGCGCGCCTGCAAAAGGCCGGGCTCATCACCTATCTCACCCGCACCTGTGGTGAGAGCGGGCCGCGTCCGCCCGCCATCACCGCCGACGGTGATACCCTCACCGCCGCCGTGCGCGTGCGCAGCCCCTACGGTTGTTGGGGTATCGTCGGCGATTTCGTCGCGCCCGCCGCCGCGCCGCTGTGGTCGCAGCGCGTCTTCCAGATCATGGCTGCCGGTTATGCGGGCCTGGTGCTGATCGCGCTGACCAGCGCCATCCGCCTCATGATCGCCCTCGGCCGCGCGCGCCGCGCCGCGCAAGGCGACGTGCTCCCGCGCCGGGTCGAGCCCATGATGATGCTGGTGGCCCCGCCGGCGCTGGCGCAGGACAACGTGCCGCAGCCGCCGGAAACCGTCGCCGCCGAAGCACCCCCACCGCAACCCACGCCTCAGCCCGAACCCGCGCCGGAACTCGCCACCCCAGCCGATACGCCCCCTGAACTGGTGCAGGAACCGGTGCAGGAACCGCCGCTCGCCGCGGCGCAGGTCGCCGACGACAGCTTCGCACCCGAGGTCGATCCGCTCGCTGGCGGCGCGCGCTCCGAGTTGCTCGATCCCGCGCGCGAGGTCATCAACCTCTCGACCATCGTCGCCGACTATCTCCGCCAGGAAACCTCGCGTCTGGGCGCGTCCGCGGCCCGTCTGCAAAGCCAGGTCGAACGCGGCATCGTCATGCGCGGCCGCGCCGACTTCGTCCGCACCATCCTCGGCGAGATCATCGGCGGCGCGGTGAAGGACGGCGGCGAGGTGCGCGTCGCGCTGTCCACCACCATGGATGAAAATCGCCGCCGCGCTCTTTTTTCGATTGTGCAAAGCGGCGGCCATCTTCCCGAACTCGGGCGGCTTCCGCTCATCAAGCAATTCGTCTCCGCCCTCGGCGCCGTGAGCGCCGAGACCCGCGACGGCGCAACGGCGGTGATTCGTGTCGCCTTTCCCGCGTGAGCAAGGGAACCTCTTCGCGTAACGCGACCAGCGTGACAATCGCGTAATCGAATTCACCTAGTCGTGCGGTCATGCGGCGGGAACAACAACTCCCCCTGGCTGGACGCATTTCGCTCGCTCCCCCAAGAACGAAACGGGGGCTTTCCTAATGGCAAGCTTATCCGTGTCGCGTCATCCGGCGCCGTTCACAGGCGTCAATTGGGGAGTTGTGAATTTGTTTGTGCGAGTCTCGTCTTCCGTTGTCTTCGGATCTCTCATCCTGTGCGCCGCCGGCGCCGCTCATGCCGCCGACATTCTCGTCGGTCCCACCCGCCTCACCAAAACGCTCGCCGCCGCGGTGACGTCCGCCAAGGCCGGCGACCGCGTGCTGCTCGATGCGGGCACCTATCTCGACGACACCGCCACCGTGAATGTGCCCCTGACCATCGAGGGCGCGGGCGGCGGCGCCACCTTGTCCATGACCAAGAATATCGCCAACGGAAAAGGCATCATTGTCGTCAACGCCAACCTCACCCTGCGCAACCTCACGCTCCAGGGCGCGAAGGTCACCGACGCCAACGGCGCGGGCATCCGCATGCAGGCCGGTGCGCTCACCGTCGACAACTGCGCCTTCGTCGGCAATCAGAACGGCATCCTCGCCAATCCCAATACCGCGTCGACCATCACCATCGCCGGCTCGCGCTTCACCGGCAACGGCACCGGCACGGGTTATACCCACGCCATTTACGCCAACGAGATCGGCCAGCTCACCGTCACCGGCAGCACCTTCGGCGCGCAGAACGGCGGCCACGGCATCAAGAGCCGCGCCCTCAAGACCACCGTGGTGCAAACCATCATCGACGACGGCGTCACCGGCTCCAGCGCCTACGCCATCGATCTCTCCAACGGAGGCGTGGGCGTGATCGACGGCATCACCGTCACCCAGGGCGCGAAGACCCAGAACCCCGCCATGATCGGCTACGGCGCCGAGGGCAATCTCAAGGCCACCAACAGCCTCGTGGTGCGCAACTCCGGTTTCACCAACCAGTTGTAGTCCCCGTCGTCATCGGCGGCCTATAATTTCACGTCGTCGGTAAGTGCCGCGCTCACCAACAACACCTTCACCAATGTGGCGCTCCCGCTGCGCGGACCGGGCACGATTTCCACCACGCCCATCGCGACCGCCAGCCCGACGCTGCGTCAGGCCACCGTGTTCTCCACCGCCCAGGGCGACACCAGGTCGTACTTGCGCTTCTTCAATACGGGCGCGGCGGCCGGATCGGTCGATGTCACGCTCTACAACGGCGTCACCGGCGCGAAGGCCGCCGCCTGGACCAGCCCCAGCATCCCCGTCAACGCCGCGCTCGAGGTGCCGGTGGCCACGCTGGAATCCGCGGGCGGCGTCACCACCAAGCCCGCGTTTTATGTCGCCGCCGTCGCGCCCCGCGTCACCGGCAGCTTCCAGCACATCGTCTACCGCGCCTCGGCGGACTCTTTCGCCAACCTCAGCGCCTGCGATACCGGGCTCACCACCAACGCCGGCAAGCTCGCCCATGTGCATAGCTCCGCCGCGGACGCGACCTTCCCCAGCACGCTGGTGTTCTACAATGCCGCGGCCACATCGGCGGCGGCGACGGTCGGGCTCTACGACGCCCGCACCGGCGCGCGGCTGGGCGCTTACGCCACGCCCGCCATTCCGGCCGGAGGACAGGTGATGGTTGGTGCGGCGGCCCTTGAAGCCGGCGCGCGCATCACGCCCGGCACGTCGATCAGGGACTACACCGTGAAGCTGGAAAGCGCCTTCACCGGCACCGTGCAGCACCTGCTCAACAACCAGGCGGCCGGCGTGCTCGCCGACATGACGGCGGCTTGCCCTTTGAAGTAGGCCCGCCGCAGGACGAGGACCGGAACGACGACGCTAGAAGGGGTAGGCGGGCCCGTTGTAATAGCCCGACAGCTCGCTGATCTCCTTCGGCGTCAGCTTCTTCGTGATCGTGCGCATGCGCGCGTACAGATCGTTCCGCCGTTCGCCGCTCGCGAAGGCTTTCAGCTGCGTCTCGATATAGGTGGGATACTGCCCCGCCAAATTCGGCGCTTCCCACGGCCCGCCCGCGCGCGCCTCGTGGCACGACACGCAGGCCGGCAGCGCGCGCGACGTATCGCCGCGTTTGATCAGGTCCAGGGTTGCCGGCGAGATCGCCGGTGTTTCCGGATTGTTGTAATTGCGCGCGTTCAGGCCGCCGAAATAGGCCGCCAGGTCGCTCATCTGTTGATCGTCCAGGCCCTCCACGATCGGGATCATGGCCTCGTTCACGCGCACGCCCGCCTTGATGTCCTTCAGCTGCTTGAAGATCGCGCGCGGCGATTGCCCGGCGATGGTCGGGATCGTCGCCGGGTCCGAGGACTCGCCGTTCGGCAAGTGGCAGCCGCCGCACACATCGGCGGCCAAGGCTTCGCCCTTGGCGGCATC
>JAYRKY010000006.1:0-202214 GCA_041905525.1 Rhodospirillaceae bacterium | reverse complement strand
CGCTCCATCTGCTTAGTCTGCGATATCGATGACGATGGTCTCCTCGGTCATGTTCGGCCGGCCGATGAACTGACGCAGGTCCACGCGCGCGGTCGCGGGATCGATCCCGGAGCGATCCACGCCGTCGATCCCGGCGGCGATTTCGCGAAGGCGTTCGCGTTCTTCGGCGCTCTCCGGATCCGCGGCGATCGCCGTCGCAATGAAACCTGCGACGATGAGAATTGTGCCTGGGTAAATAACGCGGCGGGCCATGAGGTCGTCCTGATGGGTATCGAAGTACTATCGTCCTTTAATACGGTCCCATTATGGATTTGGATCTGTAACCTTTGCATGTCGCAAGGCCGTGAAGGGTGTAACCGGCACCTGAAATTGGTGTAACGTCGTGTAACAGATGGGCGTGCGCTTACAGCGCGTTGCACTATTTTTCCTAATGGAATCTTGGAGATGGCTGTGGAGCGCCCCTACAATTGGCGCAGGTTCTCTGACCATCCGGGAAGATCAAATGTCCACCGCCAGCGAAACACCGAAGCCCCACATCCTCATCGTCGATGACGACGCGGAGATCCGCGATCTGCTGTCTCGCTTCCTGTCCAAACACGACTTCCGCGTCACGACCGCGAAAGACGGGCGGGAGATGCGCCAGGCCCTGCAGGACTGGTCGTTCGATCTGGTTGTGCTGGACCTGATGATGCCGGGCGAAGACGGGCTTACCCTGTGCCGCCAGGTGCGCAGCGAATCCTCCATGCCGATCATCATGCTTACGGCGATGGGCGAAGAGGTCGACCGGATCATCGGATTGGAAGTGGGGGCCGACGACTATATGGCCAAGCCCTTTAATCCGCGCGAATTGGCTGCCCGCATCAAGGCGGTGCTCCGCCGCTCGTCGAACGGCGCCGCCGTCGAAACCGCGGACGACCGTCCCGCTAAGGTTTCCTTCGCGGACTTCGTGCTCGACTCCGCGACCCGCACCCTTCATCGGTCCGGATCGGATATCGCGCTGACGGCCGGTGAATACGATCTTCTCGTTGCGTTCGTCGATCATCCGCGCCGCGTCCTCAATCGCGACCAGTTGCTCGACATGGCCCGCGGCCGGGCGGCAATTCCCTTCGACCGTTCCATCGACGTGCAAGTCGGCCGCCTTCGTCGTAAGATCGAGATGGATCCAAAGAATCCAAACTTGATCAAAACGGTTCGTGGCGGCGGGTATATGTTCACGGCTGAAGTCCAGGCTTCGTGAGATTTCCACCACTCAGCCTTCGGGCTCGGGTGTTCGCGGTTCTCTTGCTGGTGGTCATCGGGACCAACCTGGCAGCGCTATTCTTTTATTACGGGTTCCGTGACGAGATAGCGGCCGGCGGCGCCGCCAGCCAGGCGGCCGAGCAGATCATCGTCATCCGGCGGATGATCGAGCGCGCGCCGACCCGGCAGGACCAGATCGAGCTGCTGCAGCGCCTGAACTCCCCCGTGATGCGCATGACCTTCAACTCGCAGCCGCTGGTCCGCAACTCGGACCGGCAGCTGCCGTCGCGGATTTTCGTGCGCGCGCTGCGCCGCGAGTTTCCCCGCGACGCCGAAATTCGCGCAGACAGCCTGTTCGACGATCAGGCCTTCGAGAATCTTCCGTTCATGGAAGCCATGGACCAGGTCACGGACATGGATCCCAATTTCCCGCTGGGCGACCGGTCGCAGACCGCGCCCGAGGACGCCCATATCATTCCCGATGATTTCCCGCGCGCCCCCGAGGCCGCCACGCGGGATGAGACCCCGCGCGAGGCGGGGCTCTTCTCGCGGCGCGCATTCCACAATTTGCGTTCGCTGGGCGGGACCTTGCCGGTGGCCGACGCGGCGATGTTCCGCGTGTCGGTCCGTCCGGCGAACTCCACACGATGGTTCAATGCCCGGGTCGTGCTGAATATCGCCGAGCCTCCGGGTTTGACGGCCTTTCCGTACTGGCTTGCGGCCGTCTCGGTGCTGCTGATGGGCGTGGCGCTGTGGGGCGTCTCGCGCGCGACGGCGCCGTTGTCTGTCTTCGCCTCGGCGGCGGAGCGTCTGGGTGTCGACGTGAACGCCGAGCCCTTGCGCGAAAAGGGGCCGCCGGAGGTACGCCGGGCAACACGCGCCTTCAACACGATGCAGACGCGCGTGAAACGCTACATTCAGGACCGCACGCAGATGTTGGCCGCCATCAGCCACGACCTGCGGACTCCGATCACGCGGCTGCGCTTGCGGGCTGAATTCGTCGATGACGATGAACAGCGTGGCAAGATGATGAACGACCTGAATGAGATGGAAGCGATGATCGCCGAAACGCTGGTGTTCGCGCGCGACGACGCTGCGAACGAGCCGGCGTCGCACATCGACGTCGCCGCGGTCATCGCCTCGCTGTGCGGCGATCTTCGTTTCGCGGGCCGTGACGCAACTTATACCGGGCCCGACAGCCTGGAGTTTCTGACGCGCCCCCTGGCCTTCAAACGCGCCATCACGAATCTCGTCGACAACGCGCTGAAGTATGGGAAGACCGCCCAGGTGACGCTGGCGCCATCCGCGAGCGAATTACGGATCTTTGTGGACGACACGGGCCCCGGCGTTCCGCCGCATGAGATGGACCGCGTCTTCCAGCCCTTCGTGCGCCTCGAGGGGTCCCGGTCACGGGAGACGGGCGGCGCAGGTCTGGGCCTGACCATTGCCCGCAACGCCATCCGCAGCATGGGCGGCGATGTCGAACTCACCAACCGCAGCGAGGGCGGGCTGAGGGTCACCGTCAGCTTGCCTGTTGCGGGCGCCGAGCCTCACGCGACCGCATAACTACCGCTTGAGCGGCCATGGCCCTATGATGCCTCTTCCAGAGAGGGATCGATGGCCGTGCGCTTAGTGTTCGGAGCTTTGCTTATCTGCGCCGCCGCCACGCCGGCGCGCGCGTGGGGTGACGCGGGTCACCGTATGGTGTGCCACGTCGCGTGGGACAGCCTGCAGGAAAAACCGCGGGATGAGATAAAGGCGTTGCTCGGCATCGACGGTGAGGACGCGTTCGCCGAGGCCTGCGCCTGGGCGAACCATCACCTCGCGGACCACCCCGAGACGGCAGGCTGGCACGTGGTCTATGTACCGAGGGAGGCGCGTGCCGTCGACGCCGCGCGCGACTGCCCGACCACGGGGTGTCTCATATCCGAAATTGAGCGCAACCTCGCCGTCCTGAAAAGCGGAGCGCCCAAGGACGAGCGCGCGGTTGCGCTGAAATTCCTGGCCCATTTCCTGGGCGACATCCATGAACCGCTGCGCATCGGTTTTGCGGAAGACGGGGGCGGAGAGCGCTTGGCGGCTACGTTCCTCGGACAGCCGACGACCATGCGCGAAATGTGGGATACGGGCCTGCTCGCAAGCGATCCGCAAGCCCTGCAGTCCCTAAGGGCTACATACCAAGCGTATACCCCGCTTGATCGCTTGTTCGTCGAATGGATTTCCACGCCGCCATCGGAATGGGCGACGGAAAGCCTGTGGGTCATGCGCACGCCGGCGACGGGATACGTCGGCAACCCAGGAGGACTCACGTTCGACGAGGTCTACCTCAAGCAGAACCGTCCGGTGGCGCTGGACCGTGTCGCCAAGGCCGGGATGCGGCTCGGGCACGTGCTGAACGAGGCACTCCGGTAACCATGTGCGGCCGCGCCCGTCTGCCTCAAGACTACTCCGAGATCAAACGCCAGATAAAGTTCGGCGACCGGCGTGCCGCGCCGAACCTGATGCCGACGTGGAACCTCGCGCCTACGCAGGACATTCTTTGCTGCGTGCGTGACGCGGTCACTGGAGAGCGCGCGCCCGTAAAAATGCGCTGGGGCTTAATTCCCGCCTGGGCGAAGGAGGCGAAGATGAAATTCGCCACGTTCAACGCCAGGGCCGAGACCCTTGAGACCACGCCCAGCTTCCGGGATGCGTGGAAAAAAGGACGGCGCTGCCTTGTCATCACGGACGGCTTCTACGAGTGGCGCAAAGGCGACAAGAAGCCGTTCGCGATCGCCTGCGTCAACGACCGTCTCACGGTGATGGCGGGACTCTGGGAGGAATGGAAAGGGCCCACGGGCGAGGTAGTGCTGTCCTGCACGATCATCACGACGGAGTCCAACGACCTCATGCGGCCTTTGCACGACCGCATGCCGGTGATCCTGGACGAAAAGGACTGGCCTGCTTGGCTTGGCGAAACCGAATCGACTTTGGCGGATCTGAAGACGCTGCTGCGGCCGTTTCCGTCCGAAGAGATGCACCTGTGGCCCGTGGACAAACGGGTCGGCAACGTGCGCAACGACGATGCGACGTTGATCACGCCCGTCGTCGACCCGGGGACCTTGTTCTAGGTGCCCTTGCCGCCGTGGGCGACGGACCATCCGATCGGGTCCTTCAGAAACTCCTTCACTCCGGCGATAGCCTGCGGCGAGAAATACTTGCCTTCCTCCGCCACCGCGATGACATCGCGCCAAGTGGCGAGGTAGTGGAGCGTGATGCCTTCGTTGGCGAGCATCTCGATGGCGCCGGGGAAGGCGCCGTAGAAGAACACTACCAAGCAGTGGTCGCACCTCGCGCCGGCATCCCGCAGGGCCTTCACGAATCCGATTTTGGAATCGCCGCTGCTGGCGAGATCCTCCACCAGGATGACGTTCTGCCCTTCATGCAACTCGCCCTCGATCTGGGCCATGCGGCCGAAGCCTTTCGGCTTCTTGCGTACGTATTGCATGGGGAGCCCGAGCGCATCCGAGATCCACGCGGCATAAGGGATTCCGGCGGTCTCGCCGCCCGCGACGGTGTCGATCTTACCGGCGCCGATGGATTCCAGAATTTCTTCCCTGGCCAAACGGGTGATGGTCTGGCGTGCCTCAACGAAGGAAATGACCTTGCGGCAGTCGATATAGACCGGGCTCGCCCAGCCCGCCGTCAGTTTGTAGGGCTCTTCCGGACGGAAGTTCACGGCTTTGATATCGAGCAGGAATTTGGCGACGATCTTCCCAGCGGCGTCCTGACGGGCATTGCGCGCAGCGGTCATAGCTTGTCCTTGTTCCCCAGATTTTGACGCTTATTTAGCGGCATTGCGAGGTCGGTACAACGCCCCGCAATCTGGTATAGAAAACCCAACGGATTCCGGGATTCCATGCACGGCCAGCCGCTCATCTGGGTTCTTACCGACGACCGCGCGGGCAATGTCGCCCAGGCGCTGGGCGTGGCCGAGTCCTTGGGACGGGAGTTCAAAACCATCCCGATCCGCTACAACCCGCTCGCGCGTCTTCCGAATGCCCTCACGGGTGCAAGTCTTATTGGTCTGGCACCCGAGACCCGGATGATCTTTCACCAACCGTGGCCGGACGTGGTGATCGCCGCCGGGCGCCGTACCGCGCCCATCGCGCGATGGATAAAACATCACGCCGGGAAGCCGGTGATCCTTGCGCATGTGATGAACCCGGGACGGCGCGGCGCCGAGGATTTCGACGTGATCGCGCTGCCGCGCCACGACTGTGAAACACCTTCGGGCGACGCGGCGAACATCATGCGCATCACCGGAGCGCCGCATCGACTGACGACGCAGCGCCTCGCGAGTGCCGCCGACGTTTGGGCCGCGCGGTTCACGGCGCTGCCGCGTCCCTATGTCGCCTTGATCGTGGGCGGTGCGACTCATCGAAGACCTTTTCCGGCAAATCTCGCGAGAGATTTGGCCGGGCAGGTGTCCAGATTTGCCGAGAGCCAGGGCGGGTCGCTGCTCATCGCGAGCTCGCGCCGCACCGGCTCGGAGGCTGAGGATGCCATCGCGGCCGCCGTTACCGCGCCTCACCACTTCTTCCGATGGAGCGCCGGCGGGGACAATCCCTATTTCGGTTTTCTCGCGCTTGCAGATGCCATTGTTGTCACCGGGGATTCCGTATCGATGTGTTCGGAGGCTTGCGCATCGCCGGCGCCCGTCTACATCTATGCGCCCGAAGGGATGGTAGTGCCCAAGCATGCGCGCCTGCACCGTCAGCTGTACGAGGGCGGGTACGCCCGCGCGTTCGGCCGCGGTGGGGAGCGCTGGACACATGCGCCCTTGAATGCCGCCGGGGAAGTGGCGCACAAGATCGACGAATTGGTCCGCCGACGTTTTGGATGAGATGATATGCCCCGTTTTGCCGCCAATATTTCCCTGATGTTCCAAGAGGCCCCTTTCATCGCACGCATAAAGGCGGCGGCCGATGCCGGCTTCAAGGCGGTAGAATGCCAGCTTCCCTACCATGTCGATGCGATCGATATCGCCGACGCGTGCGCCATCGCCGGCGTCGAGTTTGCGCTTTTCAACGCGCCCCCCGGTAACTGGGAAGCCGGCGAAAGAGGCCTTGCCGCATTGCCGGGGCGAGAACAGGAATTCCGCGACACCATCGACGTGGCGCTGGCGTTTGCGGAGACCGCGGAATGCCGACGCATCCACGTGATGGCGGGGTGCATAGCCTATGACGAAGACGGGGCGATGGAGACGTACGAAAAGAATATCGTGTACGCGTGCGAGCGTGCCCGCAAAGAGGATGTGGAGATCGTAATCGAGAATGTCGTCGCTCCGGACTACTTTCTCATTTTTCCGGATCAGGTTGCCGAGATCGTGCGGCGTCTCGAGCAGAAAAATCTCAAGATGCTGTTCGACGCCTATCACGCGCAGCGCGCTCAAGGGAACCTGGCCGACTTTCTCGAAAACAACCTCGACATCATTGGTCATGTCCAGGTGGCCGGCGTCCCGGGGCGGCACGAGCCGGACAAATTCAACGAGGTGAATTGGCGCTTCGTCTTCGACTTCCTCGATGCCCAAGGCTACGACGGATGGGTCGGCGCGGAGTACACCCCACGCGGCGACACGCTGCGCGGCCTCGGCTGGGCTAAAGACTGGGGGCTCGGAAGCGCCGGAAGCGTCTGAAGGGGACCGTCCAAAGACGGGCCGGCGCGGCGAAAGGCGCTAGGCGACCTTCTGGCGAAGCATGTGGTCGATGGCGAATCCCTGGAAGGTTTCGACACCGAGTTCCGCCCCGAGGGCGATGGCCTGCGGATTATCGACGCGAATGAGGATCGGCTCGATCCCGCAGCTCTTCATGTACTTGAAGGTTTTTCCGCGCTCGCGCAGGAGTTCCTCGGCGCCGGTGCGCCAGTGGACCTTCGCGTATTTGGCGCCGATATAGTCGAGATCGACCAGGCCCAAGGTCTGAGGGAAGATTTTGTCGACGCCGATGCTGGCGCCCATCGCGGTGATCATGCCGCGCGCAACTTCGAACTCATCGAAATGCTCGACGATATCCGCTTGGCGGAATTCGAAAATCAATCGCGACAGAACATCTTTGGATGTCTGATCCATGAAATCCGCGAACGCCGAGGTGAAGGTGGTGACCACGTTCACATTCAAACCAAAGGGCATCGGCGTCACCGAAGCCATGTGCGAGAAGGACCGGAGCACGATCTGGTCGAGGACGCGGGTGAATTCGTTGAACAGCGGGCCCGACGCGCGCATCTCGACATCGATGAAAAGCGGTTTGCGCAGCGCATCCATGCTGACGAAGTATTCGTGCATCGTCGGCACCGGCATGAAGCCCGGCTTGGCGCGCGCGACCATCTGATCGCGCATGAAGGCCTTCAGGAACTTGTCCGCGCCGAAGCGGCGGAAGGCGTGCAGGATGTTCTCAAGGTCGTCCGGCGACAAGGGCCGGAGTTCGTGCCGCTTGGCTTCGGGATCAGCCGCCTTCTGAGCATCGGCCGTGTAACGCGCAATGCGCTCGGCCGCGCCCCGGAAGTTCTGCTCGAGGTCGAAGATGAGCGCAAAACGCGCCTGGTTGATGTTGCCGAAATTCTCCGGACAATGTTTTTCAACGGCCCGCAGCATCGCCACTTTGATGTCGCGCAGTAGTTCCATGCTCTTCGGGCCCGGGCAATGGGCGAGCAGCGCATATTCCGTCGGCGCAACTTTGTAGATCCGCGCGCTATACCGCGCGGCGACGTAACACAGGCCGGTAACAAGCATCGTCGCCATTTCCGGCGTTTGCTTTCCGACGGGCACGGCGCCGTTGGCATCGACGATGAAGAGTTGTGTTCCGGAGAGCGGCTTGTGACGCCACTCCGCCATGTCTTCGACGAGGGCGCGCAAGTCTTGCGGCGGATGAACCGCAACCCGCGGAATCGGAACGACTTTGTCCTGCATCGTCTTGAAGTGCCCCAGCTGCGAAGGTTCGCGTTACCGCTGCGTCCGCTTTTCTTTCATCAATCTGTAAGACAGAGCCTTGGCTTTTCCACGCGGTTTCTTTGTTTCGCAGGCGTTTGCACTGGAAAGAACTGGTTTAGCGTGCGCGTCTTCTACCCATCGTCGGGTACGCGCGGCCTCCCTCTATCCATGGTTCAATGTAAAAATATTCGAGCCGAATATATTCGCGGCTTCTTATGTCTAGACTAAAATGGAGTCGGAAAATCTAGAGCGGCGCCGCGCGGCGGTTGCCCGGGACAACGGTCACCGGGATTCCGATCTTGCCGGCATATTTTCCCGTGACCGCTTCCACCAGCGGTCCGGGTTTTTTTCCCGGCGCCGCGGACAAGATGAGGATCGAGAGTTCGGGGTGTTCTTTCACCAACTTGAAGAGTTCCGCGCGCCGAGAGCCGTGGCGAACGTAAGTATCGGGCGTGCGGCCGGTTTCCTGGATGATGCGCAGCGCATGGAGACGCACGACATCCTCGGCCTCGCGCCGCGCTTCCTGATCAGCCAACTCAGAGACGAACTTGTAGTGATGGAACTCCTGGTCGACTTGATAGACATAGAGCAACGCGACACGGCCCCCGGTTTTACGGGCGCGCTCACACGCGTAGTCGATCGCCGCCGGCAGTTCCGGCGAGTCATCGACGACCACGAGGAAGAGCCGGTGATCTTCAGGTTTACGGACGGGCGGAGCGTTCACGGCGGGTTCTAGCCCTCTTCGACCTCGTAACCGGACTGAAGCCATCCGAGTATACCGCCTTGCATACGCGCAATCTCGCCTTTGAAACCGCTTGCAAGAGCCCTTTGCGCCGCCATGCCGCAGCGCACGCCGCTCTTGCAGTGGAAGACGAGGTGCTTGCCGTCCGCCGCAGGGATCTTTGCCGCATCGAACGCGGAGAGCGGTATGAGGACCGCGCCGGGGATGTGAACCTGATCCCATTCGTTCTGCTCGCGGACATCGACGATCACCGCAGCGCCGGCCGAGCGCCACTCGGCCACTTGGGCGGGACTGACAAAAAAGACTTGGCCTTCGGACGCGGTCATTCGGGAACTCCAATAGCTGTCCAAAGACTGTATAATCGGCGGCGCGAGGTTGAAAGCGATGAAAGCCACAGCAGCCAAACCGAAACGCCGGGTGGGAGCGCGCCTGCGCGTCTACCTTGGGATCGAAGAACACCTGGGTCCCGGCAAAGCCGACCTTTTGACGGGGATCGCGGAAACGGGCTCAATCGTGGCCGCGGGAAAGCGGATGGGAATGAGCTACCGGCGCGCGTGGCTGCTGGTCGATGCGCTGAACAAGATGTTCACGTCCCCCTTGGTGACGAAGACCAAAGGCGGGAAAGGCGGCGGAGGCGGCGCCGAGTTGACGGCGCGCGGCCGCGATGTGCTGGCGCGTTTCCGCGATATGGAGAAACAGACCGAGCGAGCCATCGCCCCGCATCTGAAAGCCTTGCGCCGTCTGGTTCGGAGCGAGTGAGCGGTGCGGGCTTTTCATTTGCGCCGCGGGCCGTCCTTGGCTACGACAGCAACCGTGATCACGAAGCCCTTCAGAAAAGACGTGCGGATTCGCGGCCTGCTGGCCGCATTGCTGGCGGTCGCCATTTTTGCGCAATCCCTGCTGCCCGCGGGGTGGATGCCGTCCAGCACGGGTGCTTTACTGCAGTTGTGCGCGGCGAGCGGCCCTGTATTCGCCGATGTAGACGCTCCCCAACCGCCGTCCGGCGACACTGAGCATCGCGCCGATCAAGCCTGCCCGTTTGCGCTGGCGGGGCTCTGGGCGAAAACAGACTTTCACGCCATCGGCGTATTTGCCGCTGTCGCGTCGGCCCCGTTCCAGACCGCGCGCGTTGAGTCGGAAAGTGGGCGCGGCATCGATCGGGGTCCGCCCCTGGGCTCGCGCGCGCCGCCGCAGGCCTAAGCCTCGTAGAAGATTCCATTGATGATCCGGCCCGGGGCGGCGCCGCCGCCTGGGCTCGTCCCCCTTTTCTTGGAGATGAATATGTCTCGTGACGAAAACCGAGCAGGCAAATTCCTGCCAACTCTTTTGCTGACCGCTGTCGCCGTGACCTGTGTCGTTATCGCCGGCTTGTGGCTTGGCCGGACCGCGGCGCAGCGCGAAGAGAGCGCGATCGTGGAACGTCCCGCCCGGCGCGATTTTGCGCTCACAGATACGACGGGCGCCCCCGTGTCCCTAGAGACCTACAAAGGAAAATGGATGCTGATGTTCTTTGGCTTCACAAGCTGTCCGGAAGCGTGCCCGATGGCGCTTACAAATGTGACTGAGACCCTGAAGGAACTCGGCGCGGATGCTTCGAACTTGCAGCCTGTTTTCGTTTCCGTGGATCCTGAGCGTGATACGCGTGAGGTGGTTAAGGACTACATTTCGCACTTCGACGAACGGATTGCAGGACTGACAGGCACACCTGAAGCGGTTGCGGACATGACGAAGCTCTATGGCGTTTACTACCGCAAACGCGCCGTAGATGGCGGTGACTACACCATCGACCACAGCACCGCGTTTTATCTGGTGTCCCCCACCGGGGAGTTCCTGCGCGCATTTACGCCTGACATGGATCCCGCGGACTTCGCGCGTGACTTGAAAACCGCCATGGGGAAGGGGGCTTCCTCATGAAGGTTTCTGTGAAATCGTTTGCGGAGGGAATCGTTGTTGCTGTGCTTTCGATTCATGCCGCGGCCGCCGCCGAGATCGTTGTAGAAGGGCTTTGGATTCGGGAAACCGCGGGGGCCGGTAAGATTACCGGTGGCTTCGGGACCATACGGAACACCGGAAATACCGCCGACGATCTCATCTCTGCCAGCACACCTGCCGCCGCGATGACGCAAATTCACAGCGCTTCGCACGAGGGCGGGGTGATGCGAATGGACCAGGTTCAGCACCTCGACATTCCGGCAAACGGTGTCGTCAGTCTCATCCCTGGAGCCGGTCACCATCTGATGTTGATGGGCGTTTCAAGGCCGCTGAAGGCCGGAGATCAAGTCGAGGTGACGCTGACGTTTCGCAATGCCGGCCCTGTGAAGGCGATGGCGGTCGTGCGTCCCGTGGGCACTCAGAAGTAAACGGCGAGGGAACGGCGATGCCCATGAAAGGCAGCCGTTCCCGCTAGCTGCGCGTAAGCGCGAGCCACAACCCGCCCCAGAGGGACCCCGCTTCGTGATAGCGAATGCCCCATATGCAGCCGGCGATAATTCCTGCGACCGCGATGAAGGAGGCCGGCGCAAGCGTCGATAGTCCGGAAAGGCCCTGACCGAAGGTGCACCCCCCGGCGAGGGTGCCGCCAATCCCCATTAGCACCGCGCCGATGAGACTGCGAAGGACGTCGTCGCGCTGGAAGAAGGTGTCGAAGGCAAGATTGCGCGTAAGAAGGCTGGCAACGAACGCGCCGAGCGGGATACCGCTCAGCAGGATCAAAGGAAAGAGATCAATCGTGCGGCCACCGGGCGCCAACACCATTTCACCAAGCGGAGGAACGAGGTTGATGGCGGTGAAGGACAGCGCGCCGCTTGTCTCGAAAACGCGGCCCGCGACGAACCATGCCGCGACGACCATTGCGCCCACGATGAATCCGCCCGCGAGATGATCCCGCGACGACCGGAACCAAGAATCTTTGAGGGCGAACCACAGAAGGCCGCCGCCGATGATTCCCACAAAGATCCAACGCACGGTCTCTGCAGCGAGGAAGGGAAGATTGCCGAAGATGCGGTGAAGGCCCGCAGGACCAAAGGTGCCGATCACCGCCGTCCGTTCGAGCGTGGCTTGAACAGGGGCGAGCCAGGTCATGGTCACTGCCGCGCTGAGGCCGATCACAGCGATGATCATGAAGGATTTCAGGGAGCCGGCGCCGACCCTTGCGAGCCCCCGGCTGATGCAGCCTCCGCCCAATGCCATGCCAAATCCAAACAAAAGTCCGCCGAGAAGCGCCGGGAGCCATGGGATGTAAGGGGCGAGCGTCGTCGCCCGGTCCAGTGAGACCAGGCCGGCAGCGTCCAGAACGTGGGTTCCCACAATGGCGACCCCGGCCGCCAGCACCCAGGCGCGGAACCGGCGCCAGTCCTTGGCAAAAAGGATATCCGCGATGCCGCCGAGGGCGCAGAAATTGGTCAGCAGTACCGCAGCGCCGATTACCCCGCCGATCGCGAGTCCCGCGACCCACGTCCCCCCCAAAGTCCCGAAGGCCTCAAACATGCTTCTTCGCTTCCGCCGCCATGGCCACGCACACTACAGTGCGGGACCCATGACGCAACCCGCCCCAGACGCAACGCAGCCCCTCCTGATCGACGCTCGCGGACTGAGTTGTCCGTTGCCCGTGCTGCGGCTGAATAAGGCCCTGCGGAGCCTGCCGGGAGGGGCAGACCTGGTCCTCCTGGCCACCGATCCGGCAGCCCTTCGGGACGTCCCCGCCTTCTGTTCGGCCCACGGTCACCAGGTGGTGGTGGCCCCGGAAGCAGAATTCTCCAGATTCCTCATTCGTAAGATTGCCTAAACCTTAGCCATAGGGCATCTAAAGACATTAGCCAGCCTTAAAAAGCGGCAATTCTGGTTAAGGTCTTAGGGGGATCTATGGGCGGAGACGTCTTTTTCATTTTGATGGGCGCGATCATGGTCCTGGCGATGCATGCCGGGTTCGCGTTTCTCGAAGTCGGTACAGTGCGCAAGCGGTCCCAGGTTAACGCGCTGGTGAAAATCCTGGTCGATTTCTCCGGATCGACGATTGCCTATTTCTTCGTCGGATTCTCGGTTGCTTACGGAATGAGCTTCCTCGACAGCGCACCCGTCATCTCCGGCGCGGCGGGATCCGGTTATCAGGGTCAGGGCTACGATCTCGTCAAATATTTCTTCCTCCTCACCTTCGCCGCCGCCGTGCCGGCGATCATTTCCGGCGGGATCGCAGAGCGCGCAAAGTTCTATCCGCAGCTGATGGCGACCTTCGTGATCGTGGGACTGATCTATCCATTCTTTGAAGGTATGGCCTGGAACAACAATTTCGGTTTCCAGGACATCGTGGAAGGCCTGAGCGGCGCGAAGTTCCATGACTTCGCCGGTTCGGTCGTGGTGCATGCAATGGGCGGATGGATCGCGCTCGGCGCCGTCGTGATGCTCGGCAATCGCAAGGGCCGTTTCACCGCCGATGGGCGCGCTATCGGTATGCCGCCGTCAAACATCGTCTGGTTGGCTCTCGGGGCTTGGATCCTGTCGGTGGGCTGGTTCGGATTCAATGTGATGAGCGCCCAAAAATTAGAAGCAGTCACCGGCCTTGTCGCGGTGAATTCGCTGATGGCCATGGTCGGCGGGACGCTGACGGCGTTGATGGTTGGACGCAACGACCCGGGGTTCGTACACAACGGCGCACTCGCTGGACTCGTCGCGGTGTGCGCGGGTTCCGACGTGATGCATCCGGTCGGCGCGCTTGTCACCGGCGGCCTCGCCGGCGCTCTGTTCGTATGGGCCTTCAACTTCATGCAGGACAAGCTGCGCATCGACGACGTGCTTGGGGTGTGGCCGCTGCACGGCTTGTGCGGCACATTGGGAGGTCTGCTCTGCGGCATCTTCGGGATGGAGGCGCTGGGCGGCATGGGCGGCGTGAGCTTCATGGCGCAACTGATCGGCACCGCGACCGGCGTGCTAATCGGACTCGCGGCCGGATTTGTGGTCTATGGCGCCTTGAAAGCGACGGTCGGAATCCGGCTGTCGGATGAGCAGGAATTCAATGGCGCGGACCTTTCCATCCACAAGATCACGTCGACGCCGGACGAAGACATCGTGCGCTAGCCTGTTTGCAAATTACGGAAAAGGGCGGCCCCGAAGGGCCGCCCTTTTTCATGCGCCGTTATAGCGCGACCAGGTTCTCAGTTCGCCGTCGGTACGGAAGGCGAGCACCGTATAAGGGTCTGCCCGGCCATCGGGCGATTCCATTCCGGGAGCGCCGATCGGCATGCCGGGCACGGAAAGACCGCGGACATTGGCCGGCCGTTCACGCAACAGCCGTTCGATGTCGGCGGACGGCACGTGGCCTTCGATGATGTACTTGTCGATCACGGCGGTGTGGCAGGACCACAGATCGTAAGGAACATCGAGTTGCTTGTTCACTTCGGCAAGCGGACGCGATGTGACCATTTCCACGACAAAGGTCTTCTCCACGACGGCAACCCAATCCAAGCAGCAGGCGCAGTTCGGATCGCGGTACAGCGTCATCCGATAGGGCGACGACGCGGCGCGGCCGGGAAGGGCGCGTGAGACAACCGCCAGCGCGACGCCGCTCAGCAATAGACGACGACTTATGGTTCCGGTGGTCATGGCGCTTCACCCCCGTGTTCAGCCACGAACGGGGGAAGTTTAGCACTGAAGAGCCTGGTTATTCCACGCCGGTTGATTCGTGTTCGACGTCGCGGAAGCGGTACTGGAGGGCAATCATGGTGGCCTTGACGGGGCGCAGGAGCAGGCCCGCGAAGGCCCCGATAAACACCGGCCATAGCACGAAGTGAACCCAAATCGGGGGCTGGGCCATCCGGTCCAACAGGAGGGCGAAGACCGCCGTCAGGATGCAGAGCGGCATCATGATGAAGAAGGCCGGGCCATCCCCAGTATCGTGCCCTTCAAAGCTCAGGCCGCAGGCGCTGCAGGCCGGCGCGACCTCCAGGTAGCCGTGGAAAAGCCGCCCGCGTCCACAGCGCGGACACCGGCAAAAGAGGCCTGAAATCAAAAGGGAAACCGCTGGTCTGTCTGTGGGTGCCATGGCCCACTATAGAACCGCTGGGCGAAGCAGTGCGTGCAAATTCTTGGCATCAGCCATCCCGATGCGGGTAGTCTCCGGCCATGACGTTTCGACTCCTCCAGACCTTGCGCCGTTCGGCGGCGGTTCTGATCGTCGTTGCCGGGGCCAGCGGCTGCGCGGCGCCCGCGCGTATCGCTTACACGGCGGCGGAGCAAAAGGCCGCCGTGCCGGTCGGCTTTGGCGATGTGCGGCTGTCGATGGCGGAGCAGGCCGCCGCCGAAAAGATGATCGCCTATTTCCGGGCGGAACGGATGGCGCGAGGCCGGCCGCTCGAGGTGCTGTCCTTGTCCGGCGGCGGCGCGAACGGCGCCTACGGCGCGGGCGTGCTCTTTGGGTGGACCCAGCATGGCGACCGGCCGCAATTCGATGTCGTCACCGGGATCAGCACAGGCGCTTTAGCGGCGCCGTTCGCGTTTCTCGGCTCCGCCTACGACGAAGCCTTGAAGAAGGGCTACACGGGAGGTCAGTCCGAAAACCTTCTGGATTTTCGAGGAATTCTCGCGTTGTTCCGGCCGAGCCTTTTCAGCGGCCGCCCGCTGGAGCGACTCGTCGAGGACATGGTGGACGACCGCGTCGTCGCCGCCGTCGCGAAGGAGCACCTGGCCGGCCGCCGTCTGCTGGTGGGGACGACCAACCTGGATGCACAAACGCTCACGCTGTGGGACATGGGCGCCATCGCCGCCAGCGGCGGCGAGCGGGCCACGGCGTTGTTCCGCAAGGTGATGGTTGCCTCAGCGAGCGTCCCGGGGGTCTTTCCCCCCGTGATGATCGACGTGGAAGCGGCGGGCCGTCGGTTCGAGGAGATGCATGTGGACGGCAGCGCGGTGTCATCTTTCTTCGCGGTGCCCGACTCCCTCCTGCTTTGGACCGATCAGGATAGCGCCGTGCTCAAGGCTCGCCTCTATGTGCTGGTGAACGGCGCTCTGGATGAGGACTTCGACGTCACACCTAACAAGACCATCTCTATCGTGCGGCGCAGCTTCGATGTGGCAAGCAAGACGAACACCCGCACCGAGCTCACCGCCGTGGCGGCCTTTGCCGAGCGGAACGGATTGGAGCTCCACGTGAGCTCGGTTCCGCCTGGCGTGAACCCTTCGCCGCTCGACTTCAATCAGCAGCGCATGACCACGCTGTTCGAGCAGGGACGGGCCTTCGGCGCGGCCGGGATGGCGTGGCAGGACTTGCTCAAGGATTTGCCGTAACAGAAGCGCACAAACAAAAACGCCTCCCGTGAGGGAGGCGTTTCGTTTTTCAGCGTTGCTATTAGCCGCGTGGCCGTTAGCCGGCGAAGGTGCGGACCGGAGCTCCGAGGAGCCAGTACACCCACACGAACAGGAAGAGCCACACCACGTCGACGAAGTGCCAGTACCAGGCGGCCGCTTGGAAGCCGATGTGCTTATGCGGCGA
This sequence comes from Rhodospirillaceae bacterium, assembly GCA_041905525.1. Taxonomy (GTDB): domain Bacteria; phylum Pseudomonadota; class Alphaproteobacteria; order Rhodospirillales; family Rhodospirillaceae; genus SHVO01. The sequence goes on along the minus strand of JAYRKY010000006.1, from coordinate 185,786 downwards.
GAACTGGTTCTTGGCGGCGCGGAAGCCACAGACGATCAAGAAGACGGTTCCAACGAACACGTGGAAACCGTGGAAGCCGGTGGCGAGGTAGAAGGCGGACGGATAGATGCCATCGGTCAGCTTGAACGCCGCATGGTGATATTCGTACACCTGCAGGCCAAGGAAGAGGGCGCCGAGGGCCGCGGTGATGAAGATCCACTTGGCGGCTTTCTGGTTGTTGCCTTCTTCGATGTAGATATGCGCGCGGGTTACGGTTCCACCCGAGGTGAGCAGGATCACGGTGTTATAGAACGGCAATTCCCACGCATCGAGCGGGGTGATGCCGGCCGGCGGCCACTGCAGCGTCGAGGTCGAGAAGCCGAGCGCGTTATGGAAGAAAGCCCAGAAGAACGCGGCGAAGAACATCACTTCGGAGGTGATGAAGAGGACCATGCCCATGCGCAGGCCATGGCTGACTTCGTTGGTATGCGCCTTCTCCGCGACCGACTCGCGGATCACGTCGCGCCACCACATCCACATGGTCATCAGGACCAGCACGAAGCCCGGGAGCAACTTGAACACGCCCGGTTCCATGCCGAACACCGGCACCTTATGGAAGAACAGCACCGCGCCGATGGCGAGGACGAGCGCCGAGAAGGAACCCATCGCCGGCCAGGGGCTTGGGTTCACCATATGGAAATTATGTTTGGCGTGTCCGCTCATGGAAATGATCCCTCTTAGTCTCTCTAATTTGTGGCTTCGCCCGTCCCGGAGGAGGCCGGCGTTCCGTTATCCGATGCTGCGCTGTCCTGCACCGGCAGTCCGTCCTTGGAACGGAAGAAGGTATAGGACAGCGTTATGGTCTTAACTTCCTGGGTGTGTTCGTCGCTGGCGAGCGCCGGATCCACATAGAAGGTGACGCCGAAGTCGGCGGACTCGCCTGGGGCGAGGATCTGCTCCTGGAAACAGAAGCATTCGATCTTGTTGAAGTACTGGCCGATCTTGTCGGGGGTGACATTGAACGTCGAGGTGCCGACGGTCGTCTCGTTGCCGATGTTGGTCGCCGTGTAGTGGATGGTCACCGTCTCGCCGAGCTTCGTCGTAATCGACGGCTGCGCCGGGGTGAATTTCCATTGGAGATGAGGGTCGGTATTCGAGTCGAAGCGCACGGTAACGGGGCGATCGAGAATCTCGGTCGTGTTTTCCGCCACGATCTGCGGGTCGCCGCCGATGCCGATGGCCCGGCAGAAGGCGTCATAGAACGGCACGAGCGCGAATGCACCCGCGACCATCACCGCGGCCCCCCCAAAGGAGGCCGCGGCGACGCGGATGTTTCGGCGTTTCAGGTTGGACTGGTCCATTAACCCTGGTGCCTTAAGCGCTGACTACTCGGCCGGATGTGCGGCCGCGCGGGCCAGCACAGGCGGTTCTTCGAACGTGTGGAAAGGCGCCGGCGAGGGGACGGTCCATTCCAACGTCGTGGCGCCTTCGCCCCACGGATTGGCAACCGACTTCTTGCCGAAGAACATGCTGTGGACCGCCATCACGAGGAAGAAGATGGACGATGCACCGGCGATGAATGCGCCGTAGGACGAGACCAAGTTCCAGCCCGCGAACACATCCGGATAGTCGATATAGCGGCGCGGCATGCCCGCGAGGCCAAGGAAGTGTTGCGGGAAGAAGGTCAGGTTGACGCCAACGAAGGTCGTCCAGAAGTGGACCTGCGCGGCCCAATCCGGGAACACGCGGCCCGTCATCTTGTCGTGCCAGTAGTAGTAGCCGGCGAAGATCGCGAACACCGCGCCGAGCGACAGCACGTAGTGGAAGTGCGCAACGACATAGTAGGTGTCGTGCATCACGATATCCATGCCGGCGTTAGCGAGCACCACGCCGGTGACCCCGCCGACCGTGAACAGGAAGATGAAGCCGACCGCCCACACCATCGGGGCACGGAAGGAGATGGAGCCGCCCCACATCGTGGCGATCCACGAGAAGATCTTGATGCCCGTCGGAACCGCGATCGCCATGGTCACGGCGATGAAGTAGGCGCGGTAATTGACGTTCATACCGACGGTGTACATGTGGTGCGCCCACACGATGAAACCGACGACACCGATCGAAGCCATCGCGTACGCCATGCCCAGGTAGCCGAACACCGGCTTGCGGGAGAAGGTGGACACGATGTGGCTGATGATGCCGAAGGCCGGCAGGATCATGATGTACACTTCGGGGTGGCCGAAGAACCAGAACAGGTGCTGCCACAGGAGCGGATCGCCGCCGCCGCGCTGATCGAAGAACGCGGTGCCGAAGTTACGGTCGGTGAGCAGCATCGTGAGGGCGCCGGCGAGGACGGGCACGGCGAGAAGGAGCAGTACGGCCGTGATCAGGATCGCCCAGGCGAACAGCGGCATCTTGTGCATGGTCATGCCAGGCGCGCGCATGTTCAGGATCGTGGTGATGAAGTTCGTGGCGCCGAGGATCGAGGAGGCGCCCGCGAGGTGGAGCGACAAGATCGCGAAGTCCACGCTCATATCGGGCTGGCCGGAGATGCCGGAGAGCGGCGGATAAAGCGTCCAGCCGGTGCCTGCGCCCGCGCCCGCCGTCATCGACAGAACCACGAGGACGAGAGCCGGCGGCATGAGCCAGAAGGAGATGTTGTTCATGCGCGGGAAGGCCATATCCGGCGCGCCGATCATCATCGGCACCATCCAGTTGCCGAAACCGCCGATCAGGGCGGGCATCACGACGAAGAACACCATCAGGAGGGCGTGAGCGGTGACCAGCACGTTATAGAAGTGCTTGTCGTGGATGAACTGCAGGCCCGGATGCATCAATTCGGCGCGGATCGCCATCGAGAAACCGCCGCCCACCAGCGCGGCGATCACCGCGAAGACGAGGTACATCGTGCCGATGTCCTTGTGGTTGGTGGAATACAGCCAGCGGGTGATGCCCGACGGATGATGGTCGTGGCTATGATCGTGACCGCCGCTGGTGTGGTGATCGGCGTGGGAAGCTGCACTCATGGACGCTTTCTCCGAAACGTAATTCTTACTGAGCCGAGGCGAGTTTCACGCTGTCCGCAGTGGCGGGCGTGAGGCCGGCTTTTTCTTGTTCAACCCAGCGCTGGTACTCTTCCTTGCTGACCGCATCGACGACGATCGGCATGAAGGAGTGGTCGACGCCGCAAAGTTCAGAGCACTGGCCGTAGTAGCGGCCCGGCTTCGTGATGCGGGTCCAGGTTTCGTTGATGCGGCCGGGCATGTTGTCGAGCTTCACGCCGAAAGCCGGGATCGTCCAAGCATGGATCACATCGTTCGCCGTAAAGAGCAGGCGGATGTTGGTGTCGACCGGCAGAACGACGTGGCGATCAGTTTCGAGCAAGCGATGCTGGCCGGCCTTGACGTCGATTTCGGCGTCGGGAACGGCGATGGCATCAAAGGATACGCCGGTGTCGGGATATTCATAGGACCAGAACCACTGATTGCCCGTGATTTTCAGGGTCATCTCGGCATCGTTGGTCCGGTCGAGGTAGTAGAGGATGCGGTAGGAGGGCACCGCGATGCCCACCAGGATCAGCACCGGAACAACGGTCCAAACCACTTCGATGAGCGTGTTGTGAGACCACTTCGCCGGAACCGGATTGGCCTTCTCGTTGAAGCGGAAGATGCAGATCAGGAGAAGGATCAGAACGAAAACGCTGATGACGGTGATGATCCACAGAAGAAGCGTGTGGAAGTCATGGAGCATTTCAGCTTGAGGAGTCGCCGGGGTTTGGATGCCGAGCTGCCATTCTTTCGGGAAGGACGGGGTGGGCATTTGCTCAGCTGCGAACGCGGTCCCCACGGAAAAAATGCTAGAAACGACGGCGGCAAGCGCCAATGCCAAACGACTCACACTCTGTCTCCATTGCAACCCAGCGAACGGCCTCCGTTTAAGGGGCCGGACCGGGCGGTTCAACCGATATTTTTTGGGCGTTTGCAATTTCCCCTGCCGCGCCAATGGGTTCCGCAGAATCCCTAAACGCCGCCCCGCGCGGAGACTAGCCGAACGGCCTTCTCACGTAAAGGTAAAGCCCCGTATTCACAAAGGGTTGTTAACCCTTTTGGGACGCGAACGTTTTCGTTACAGCACGCACCCGTATGTGACAGATCAAAGGGTTTTGTTTAACCGTCCGGTCGGTTAGACAAGCGCAACCTCGGGCTCGCGCTTCAGGAGAATACTGGTGACCGCCATTCCGCCGCACGATTCCAACGCCGACTCTGACGAAAAGGCCAAGCGTCGCCGCTTGGTGCTTTTCGCCTGCGTATTGGCGCTCGTGCCTCTTTTCATGTACGTGAGCTTCATCATCAAGACCGCCGTCAAAGGTCCGTGAGGGCGAGTCGATGAATACTGCTGCCGTCCTCCCGCATGTGAATGCGGTGCTGAACGCCGTTTCGACGATTCTGTTAATCATCGGTTTCGCGATGATCCGATCCGGCCGGCGCGAGACGCATAGAAAGGTCATGCTGAGCGCACTCGCCGTGTCGGCGGTGTTCCTTATCAGCTATCTCACTTATCACTTCACGGCGCCGATCTTCGTGTTTCCGGGGACGGGTTGGACGAAGCCCGCGTATTACGCGATGCTGATCAGCCACGTCGTGCTGGCCGTCATCGTCACACCGATGGTGATCGTGACTGTGTATCGGGCGTTGAAAGGCACCTTCGACCGGCACAAGGCGCTCGCCCGGTGGACCATCTGGGTGTGGCTCTATGTAACGGTGACCGGCGTCATGATTTACGTGATTTTATACCACGTCTATCCGCCCGCGGCGTAACGCATGGACGAGAAAGAAGTCCTTGCACGGAGTCTGCCGCCGCCCGTCGATACCGCGGTGGACGGCAATTTTGCGGGCAAAATCGCCCCATCCTACATGCATGAACTGCGCGGCTGGGTCAGCCTGCCGCTTGCGGCGCTGGCGCTGGCGGGGCTGCTGGCCTTGCTGCTTGCCGCATCGCGCGTTCCGGGCGCCGAAAAGGTCCTGACGTGGACGGGCGATAGCTTTTTCCAGAAAGGACTCGTCGCGCACGTCACCTTCGCGTTCGTGATCTGGTACATGGGTGTCCATGGCGCGCTGACCGTGCTGATGACCGCGCAAATGCAAGGTCTCAGGTCCGATGCCGGGTTTCTCTCCGTCGTCGTCGGGCGCGTGGGAATGTATGGCGCGTGGCTGAGCCTATTCCTCTTGCTGGGGCCCGTGCTCGCCGATCTCGGTGAGCCTTCGCTGAACAACTATATCCCGGTCCTCGATCATCCCGTCTATTACGCCGGTTTGGCGCTGCTGGCGGTCTGTGTGGCGTTGCCTGTCCTCCGGCTGCTTGTTCTTGTGGCGCGCGACCGCAATCCGGACGCGGCTGGTTTTTCGGTCGCCGCGGCGGGCCTCATCTATCTACTCGCGCTGATTTGCATCGTCGCCGCTGCGCTGACGATGCCGGAAAACGTCGGCCGCCAGGGCACCAACGAATACCTGATGTGGGGCGGCGGACACGTCCTGCAGTTCGCCAACACGGCGTTGATGTTGTGCGCCTTCTATCTGATCGCGCGCGCCGCGCTCGGTGAAACGCCGCTTTCGAGCTCCTGGCTTCGTCTGATGATGCTGGTGCTTGTAGCGGGTGCGGCGGCCGGGCCGCTTCTTTATGTCACCCATGAAGCGGGCGGCGCCACACAGCGCGACCTGTTCACCCGCCTTTACTGGTACGCGCTGCCGTTGCCGACCACGGTCGTCCTGGGAAGCGTCGCGTACCTGCTGTTCCGGCGATGGAAGGACGCGATGCACGGCGCTCCGGAACTCAAGGCCATCGCCGCGGCGCTGTTCCTGTTCGCCTACGGTGGGGTGCTGGGCTTCTTCGAAGGTTCCGTCGACACACGGACGCCGAGCCACTATCACGCGATGCTGATCGCGGTGACGCTCGCCTTCATGGCGCTTTACTTCGCGCTCTTCCTGCCGCTCCTCGGCCGGCGCACCAAACGCCGGAAACTGCGCACGGCGATGTATCTCCTGTTGGGTGGCGGTCAGTTCCTGCACTCCACGGGCCTATATCTAGCGGGTCTTGAAGGTGTCCTGCGCAAAACCCCGGGCGCGGCCCAGGGCCTTGATAGTCCTTGGAAGATCGCCAGCATGTCATTGATGGGAGTTGGCGGGCTGATTGCGGTCGCCGGTGGCATCATCTTCATTTTTCTCGCCGGGAAATTGCTTATTGGCAAACCGGGACCGGAACGGTAGACCAAGCGCGCACGACGATCCCGGCCTGGCGGCCGGGGCCAGTAATTCCGGTATAGAATGCAATTTCGCAGTTACATTGAGCTGATGAAGCTGCGCATCGGCTTCCTCATCGCGATCAGCGCGATGGCGGGCTATGCGGCGGTGGCAAGTCATGTCGATGCCTGGCAGCTCGTGGTGCTGTTCGTCGCGATGGTGCTGGGTTCGTCCGGCTCTGCCGTCTTCAATCAATACTACGACCGCGACATCGACCGCCTGATGACCCGTACGGCCAACCGACCGTTGGCGGCCGGAACGATGGCAGACGCGCGCAAAGCGCTGTTGTTCGCCGCAACCCTTCTTTTGACGGGCTGCGTGCTCGCGACACTGGCGTTCAACTGGGTCGTCGCCACGCATCTTTTCCTCGGCGCTTTCGTTTACGGCGTGATTTACACCGTGTGGCTGAAGCGTCGTCACTGGACGAATATCATCATCGGCGGCGCCGCGGGCAGCTTTGCCGTGCTAGCGGGCGCAGCTGCGGTCGATCCCAGCATCTGGCTCCTGCCGACACTGATGGCGATCACGCTATTTCTGTGGACGCCGTCCCATTTTTGGTCGCTGGCGATCCTGATCAAGGATGACTACGCGAAGGCCGGTGTGCCGATGCTTCCCGTCATCGCGGGCGATGCGACCTGCGCGAAATGGATCCTGGGCAACACGGTGCTGCTCGTCATCTCGGCGCTGCTTCCGGCGCTGTTCGGTGAATTGGGTCTGTTGTACGCGGTAATTTCGACAGCGTTCGGGGCGCGTTTCTTGTGGCTGAACGTGAAGCTTGTGAAGGACCCGAGCCGCGACCTCGCACGCCGCAACTTCCTGTTCTCAATGCAATATCTTGCGGGTGTGTTTCTCGCAGTCGTGATCGACAAGCACGTCACGATGCCCTTCTAGGCGGACGCGTCTCGCCATCTCTCAGTGATGCGGCACGGCAATGATGTAGGCGAGGTTCGTGCCGCCTGCGCCGCGATCAAAAACAAACGGCAATGTCGGATCTGCCTTCGCGGCTTCCGCGGTATAGCCGAGATCTGCGCTCGTCACGCCCGGCGCATAAAACATCATGTGACCGGGGAAGGCGATCGAGGTAATCGCCCCGGCGGAGTCCAGTTTAATGTCTCCCGCCGTCATGTAGGCAACGCCTGCGCGAGCGGGGCGCTTAAACCGGCCCGCCGCGAAGCCCGCGTCGATATCGGCGCTGATTTGTTCCAGAGTCTTACCGGCCGCGAGAAGTTCGCCCACACGCAGCATCACCGGGACATAGCTGCTGCGGCCCTCAGCATCCCAGCAGGTCGGCTTGAAATTTGCCGCTCCATAAAAGAATGCGTCCCGGTTCACGAGGCACGTAAATCCATTGGTTCCTTCCTTGGCTTTCTCAAATCCTTTCGCGCCGTAGATATAGACGGTTGCACCGTTGCGAAGATGTGCGGGGCCTCCCGACAAGGCGAGCGCGATTTCGACGTCGCGTGGAAAAGCAACGTTCAACGCGGCGCGCGTGTCCGCGACTTCGGCGCTTCGCACGGGCGCAGCGGACGAGGCGAGGAAGAGGGTGGCCGTCAGAATAAACTTGTTCATCGGTCTCTCACATAAGATCGACGGCATGGGCCTTAAGATCGGCAAGCTCGCAGTGCTCAAGAGCGCCTTCGTGAGTTGCGGATAGCACCACCTTGGGAGCGCTTCCCGCGTGAAACGCTTGACGCCAACGCGGTGCGCATAAGCACCAGCGATCGCCGGGATTGAGGCCCGAAAAGTTATATTCCGGCATTGGCGTCGACAGGTCGTTGCCGGCCCGTTTGCTGAACGCCAGAAACTCCGCGGTCACCACCGCGCAAACGGTGTGAGAGCCAAGATCGCTGGGGCCGGTGTTGCAGCAGCCGTCGCGAAAAAATCCGGTGATCGGATCGGCCGAACATATCTGCAGCGGACCGCCGAGAACGTTGCGGGCTGGACGCTGGTGATCGCCGGTGTCGCGAGGCATTGGTGCGCGGTCCTGTCTTCATGGCGTTGCGAATATACGCCCGAGCCGATGCCTACGCCGGGCGGGCGGCACGGGGCCCGTCCTTCATGCGATAGGGGGCGTCGGACGGCGAATTTATGGGGCTGCCCCGGGCCTCGCAAGCCTTGGCGCGCGTACCCGCGCCGCCTATGCTCGCGTAAAGTGATTTTGAGCCCGGCAAATGCCCAATAACATGAAGACCAAACGAGCGGACGATGCGGCCGGGACGGTCGTAGCCCCTGCCGACGTGGCGCGCATCTGGGCGGTGATGAGCCATGAGATCCGTACGCCCTTGATGGGTGTGGTCGGAATGCTGGATGTCCTCGGGCGCACCAGTCTCTCGGATGAGCAACGCCGCATCATCTCGACCGCTGAAGAGTCATCGGTCGCGCTCATGCGTATCATCGACGACGTATTGGACTTCGCCAAGTTGGAGTCCACCGAGGTCCATCTCGAGGAAACTGCGGCGGATCCAGCCGCGATCCTGGAGGGTACGGCGGATCTCCTAGCTCCGCTCGCCGACATGAAGCGCTTGATACTGACCTGCGAGACTGAGACGCGCTTGCCGATGGTGATGTGCGACGCGCTTCGATTGCGCCAGGTCCTACTGAACATCGGCGCAAACGCCTTGAAATATACCGATACCGGATCTGTCGCCCTGACGGCCTCCGTCAAGGAGGCGCACGGCGATGCCGTCACACTTCGCTTCAGCGTCAGCGATACGGGCGAGGGCGTTCCGCAGGAGCTGCAAGGCTATCTGTTCGAACCATTCTGGCAGCGGGCCGGCCGCGAGACGACGCTCAGCGGTTTGGGCGGCGTCGGTTTGGGGCTCGCCATCTGCCGCACGTTGGTGGATGCGATGGGCGGGCAAATTTTCGTGGATAGCAGCCAAGGGAAAGGAACACGTTTCGACGTGGATATTTCCTTCAAACTCGCGCAAAACCAAACCATGACGCCGGCGCGGCTCGAAGATATCGAAGTTGTGACGGTGGATGGCGGCGATGCGGGGCTCGGCATCGCATTGCGCTTCTTGGAACGCGCTGGCGCGGCAATCCTGCGAGTAGACAATCTCGGAGCGCTGGGGCGTTACACCCCCGCGGAGCGAAGGCGGGTGGTTGTTCTTCTAGGCACCGACACGGAGACGGAAGACGTAGAAGCCACCGTCGACGCTTTGCAGCGGATGGGCTCGGAGCATCTCTCGTCGATCATTTGGCTCCATGGCGGCCCGGCGGGCAGCATGCCGTTGCCGGGCGGCGTTTGGCCTGTGCGCGCAAACCCCATGCGGCGTGTGGACCTTCTTGCGGCCATTGAGAAGACGGCGCGGGCCTCGCGCGGCGATGGCGTACCTGTCGTCACGCGCCGGCAGGATCCGGTTATCGATGCGGGTGCAACACGCGAAGCCGCCCGCGCAGACGGCCTGGTGATTCTCATCGCCGAGGACAATAAGGTGAACCAAGAGGTGCTTCGCCAGCAGCTCGCCATTCTTGGTTACGACTGCGATATCGCAGGCACCGGGCAGGCCGCCCTGAAGCTGCTGAGCGAGCGTCGGTATCCCCTGCTGCTGTGCGACTGCCATATGCCTGGAATGGACGGCTTCGAACTCACGCGTCTCATTCGTGAGGCCGAAGGGAGCGGTGCGCGCATGCCAATCGTTGCCGTCACAGCCAATGCGGTGCACGGCGAAGCGCAGCGGTGCCGCGATGCGGGGATGGATGACTATCTCGCCAAGCCGATCGAAATCAGCAGCCTGCAAACGATGCTGGCCCGTTGGATTCCGACCCAGCAGACCCCCACGTGGGCCGGTCCGCCGTCTGCGCTCTCAGTAGGCGATACGTCCGAACGGCTCCTGGATTTGCGCGGATTGACCGTCGTGTACGGCGACGACCCCAATCGGCTTGCGCCGATTATCCAACAATGGGCCGACGGAATCGCCGGCGTCTTGAAGGAAATCGAAAGCAGCGTCGACAAGAAGGCCTGGGATGCCGCGCTTGCCGCGACCCATCGCATGAAGGGAAGCGCAGGGGTCGCGGGCGCGGCGCGGCTGACCGCGGCGGCGGCGGCCTTGGAGGTTGCTTTGCACGGCGGCGACCCGGTCGCGATCAGCGCCGAACGCGAGCGTCTCAGAGCGTTGGCCGCGGCGGGACTGGCGGAGGCGGCGGATTGGAGCCTTGCCGCGAACGATTATGCGGGGCGATCGAAAACGTCCGCCTGAGCGTATGGCGCGAGATTTAAGCCGCGTTATTTGAGGCTGCGGCCTCGTCCGGCGCGAGGATGTACCCGGAGCCGCGTACGGTGCGGATCATGACAGGCCGCTTGGGATCCACTTCGATTTTATGGCGAAGGCGCGTGATCAGGACGTCGATGCTGCGGTCCATGGGATCCCACTCGCGCGACAGGACCTTCGCCATCAGGTCTTCCCGCGTTTGCACATGTCCGGCATTGCGAATGAGATGCGATAAGAGGCGGCATTCATTGCCGGTGAGCATCGCTTCGGCGCCGCTCTTGGACCGGAACAGGCCCGCATCTTGATCGAGCGTCCAGCCCTGATAATTGAGTTTGCCGTGCGGGACCTCGAGGCGCGCCGGTTGCTTCGTCGCCGCCAACGCGCCCGTGCGGCGCAGGACGCTGCGAATGCGCGCGAGCAACTCGCGCTCTTCAAACGGCTTGGTCAGGTAGTCGTCCGCGCCGCATTCCAGACCGACAACCCGGTCCATGATCTCGTGACGCGAGGAGAGAATGATGATGCCGAGGGTCTTGTACTGTTCGCGGAGGTAGCGGGTGAGGGCGAAGCCGTCCTCGCCCGGCAGGCGCAGATCCATGATCGCGAGGTGGATGGGCGTATCGGCGAGCACACGGCGCATGTCCTTGCCGTCCGTCGCCAAGGTCACTTCATATCCCTCGCCGCGCAGGTATATATCGAGGACATCGCGCACAAAGGGATCGTCCTCCACAACCAGGATATGGGGCGGGGCCTGAGGAAGTTTGGAGCTATCCATCCAAAAAACTCGCGTTTTCAAGCGATTACGTGCTTAGACGGCGTCGTGCTCGGTCTCTTCGCACCTCCGATTATACAACCTAGGATGAAACTTCCTATCCCCCGTTTGAGACCTACAATGATGTACTCCGGCGCGCGAGGCCCGAAATGACCGCGATCACGGTCTACGTCGTCGATGACGACGCCTTTATTCGAGAGGTGGTCGCGGCCGCACTGAAAGGGCGTCCCGGCGTAAGCGTGGAATCCTTTGCCTCGGGTGTCGCGGCGCTGGAACGCGTGCGGTCGGCTAAGCCCGATCTGGTAGTGCTCGATGTTCAAATGCCGGAGCGCGATGGTCTTTCCATTTTCCAAGAGATGAACGCGGCGGTGCGGAGCGCCCCCAGGGTCCTCTTTTTGACCGCGCGCGACGATGCTGCGCATGTTGCGCGATTGCGCGAAGCCGGAGCGGTGGGGGTGCTGACGAAACCGTTCGATCCCTCGACGATCGCCGACGAGATTTTAAAGTTTCACGGCGCCCAGGGACCAGCGCCCGCACAAGACCCGCGTCTCGGCGGGGTGGCCGCGCGATTTATCGCGACGCTTGCGCCTTCGATGGCGGACATCGAAAAGGAGTGGCGCTTGCTGGAACAAGAACGGCGCCGCGACGTCGCGGAGAGTCTTGCCGCGCGGGTGCATAAGCTCGCGGGGTCGGCGGGACTTTTCAAACTTCAGGGCCTTGGCCACGCGGCGCGCGATTTGGAGTCCGTGCTCAATCGGTGGCTTGGCGGAGAGGCTCCCGGCGATGAAGCGCTTGTGCAGGCGCTCGGGCCCGCGGTCGAAAAACTCCGGGCACAGATCGTTGCGGCTGTGGGAAGCGGCTAAGCGCGGTCCGCATGTGAAAGTGGTGCCGGATGAGGGGATTGAACCCCCGACCTTCGGTTTACAAAACCGCTGCTCTACCGCTGAGCTAATCCGGCGCACCGCCTAAAGAGGCCCGGAAAATAGGGCCGAGCCCCGAAAAGGGCAACTCACTTGTGGTCCGTCAGGCTTTGGCGTCCTGACGCACTTTTTCGTAGAGCGCCACCGCAGCGGCGTTGGAGACGTTCAGGCTCTCCATATCGCCGGCCATCGGAAGGCGCGCCACGTGATCGCAGGTTTCGAGCACGAGACGGCGCACGCCTTCACCCTCGGCGCCAAGAACGAGAGCGATCCGGCCGCCGAGCTTGATCTGGCTGACCGTTTCCTTGGCATGGGCATCGAGACCCACCACCCAGAACTGACGTTCCTTGATCTCCTCCAAGGCGCGCACAAGGTTGGTCGACTTCACGTAGGCGATCTTATCGAGGGCGCCGGAGGCGGATTTCGCCATCACTCCGTTTTCATCGGGCGCGTGGCGGTCCGGTGCAATCACGGCGACCGCGCCGAATGCGGCCGCGGAGCGCAAGATGGCGCCGACGTTGTGCGGGTCCGTGACCTGATCGAGGACCATAAGGCAGGCGTTGGGATTTGCGCTCGAGAGTTCCAGCACGTCCGCGAGATTGTGATCCAGAGCGCGGGTGAGCAGCGCGATGCCTTGATGCACGGCGTCCTCGCCGACAACCGCGTCGATTTCGCGGCGCGAGCAGGTGCGGGCCTGACCGAGATCGCCGACCTCCTCGGCGAGTTTAGCCAGGGCCTCCGCCGTCCCCATCAGGCGAAGGATCTTACGCGACGGATTCGCTACGGCGGCGGCAACCGCATGATGGCCATACAGCCAAACTTCACCGGTTTTTTGAGGCGGCGCCTCTTTCCGGTCGGCGCGCGACGCCTCCGCCCGGGCCTGTTGGCGCGCCATTGGTGGGGTCGAGCGGCGCCCGTGACCGCCCATATTCGGTCCAGGTCTTTGAGAACGGTTATGTTTCGACATTTGCGGTGGTCCTTTTCCGCCCGGCGTAACGATCTTCTTTCACGTTGACAAGCAAGGACCAACCCCCTACTTGGAGGCCCTTCCGAGAGACCGGCTTCCCAAACGATTTCCACAGGTTAGGAGGGGTGGCCGAGCGGTCAATGGCAGCAGACTGTAAATCTGCCGACTTATGTCTACGAAGGTTCGAATCCTTCCCCCTCCACCATTCCTTCTATCCCGTATCCCAAATGACTTTATCCCCGGCACCTTCTTGGTGCGGGGGCCTAACGGCACAAAGCGCCGCTGCCATGTGCAGTTGTCCTAGATCGGTGTGACGCTGGAGCCGAAAGCCGCCTGCTTACTGGCGGTTCTTACGCCGAACGCGGAAGTTCGCGATTGTCGGCCAGGTTGTATGCGATGCGCAGGTAATCCTGCCGAAGGCGCAGCAGCGCTGCGCTGAGCATCGCGTCGGCGGTGGCGTTTGCCAGGCGGACACATTCCTCCGCGCGTTTGACATAGCTTTCAGCGGTGTACGGCATGGGGACTCCCCTCCAGGGGGATCACAATGGACCCGCGAGGCCGGGCGGCGCCTTGACCGAAATCAATGCCGCGGCGCCGACCGTAAGGCTTCCCGTGTCAGGGCGGCGATATGCTAACTGAGTTCTGGAACGGCTGCGCGCTTTCATGCGCCTGGGCACAAAAGCGATGACCTTCGATGTGAAAGAGCTGTTTCTGCACGCCACCGCGGCCCACGAAGCGGGCCAGTGGCAGCAGGCCGAGCGGGATTATCGGACCGTGCTGCGCGCCGATCCCGGGCATGCCGATGCGCTTCATCAGCTTGGCCTGCTTGCCTATCAGACCGGCCATGCGGAGATCGCGATCGATCTTGTGAGCAAAGCCATCACCCGCGCACCCGAAACCGCTAACTACTACAACACCCTGGGAAGCGCGCTGCTTGAAGCCCGGAAGCCCGATCAGGCTGTACAGGCCTTTACAAAAGCGCGAGCGCTGGATCCGCAGTCGGTGGAGGCCGGCAACAATCTCGCGAATGCGCTGCACGCCGCCGGGCGTCTGGACGAAGCGCTTGCGGTCTACCGCGATCTGCTTGCGCGCGCGCCCGGCGATGCGGACGTAACGCACAACTACGCGCGCGCGTTGCGCGCCGCCGGCCGCATTGAAGACGCGATCATCCAATTTCGCGCCGCGCATGCGATCCGCCCGTCTGATGCGATCGTGCTCAGCCATTTGGGCGATGCCCTTTGCGCACGCGAGGCGTGGGAGGAAGCCGCCGCTGTGTGCGCCAAAGCCGCTGATATGGCGCCTGACTCGCCCGTCGTTCTCGCCAATTTCGGAAATGCATTGATGGGGCTGCGCCGTTTCGGTGACGCTATCGGCGCCTATGAAAAGGCGCTGGTTCTCGCTCCGCACATTGACGAGCTGCACATAAACTTGGGCGTTGCTTTCCATGCGGCCCACCGGTGGCCGGACGCCGCGCGGTGTTTTGAACACGCCGTCTCCTTGAGCGGCGATCCTCGGGCTCGCACCGCACTGGCGAGGACCCATGTCGCGATGGGCAACTTTGAGGAGGCCATCTCACACTTTCGCGCCGTGCTCGATGCCAATCCCGAAGACCATGAGGTTCGCCTCGATCTGGGGCTGGCGCTGAACGATCTGGGGCGCGCGGCCGAGGGCCTGAGCGAAATCGAAAGAGGGCCGGGCCTTGCGCGTCTCGCGATAAAGCAGGCAGGCCCGGAATTGTCTCCTGTGCGCCGGGTTGCCGTCAGCGCGGCTTCACCGCACTTTATCGGCGCGTGGGCGCTGGACGACGATAAGTTGTGCGAGTCCTTGATTGATCTTTTCGAAAGCAGTCCTCAACGGCAGCGGCAAGGACGCACCAGCCGCGGCGTGAATCTATCCATCAAACATGCCACGGACGTCGTGGTGTTCCCGCGCGATCTGTCCGCCCACGCTTATGCGCCGGTCGCGGCTTACCTTCGCGCGCTGGAAACGTGCCTATCGGATTACGCGGCGCAGTGGCCGCACCTCGGCGAGATATTGGCGCGGACTGACCTCGTGCCCTTCCAGATCCAGCGGTACCGCGTCGGCGAGCACTTTCAAGCTCCTCATAGCGAACGAATGAGCTTTGGGCTCTCGCACCGGGTGCTCGCTTGGATGACTTATTTGAACGATGTCGACGATGGCGGTGAGACGAGATTCCATAACTTCGGGTTGGATATTCGGCCGCAGCGCGGCAAGACGCTCATCTGGCCTGCTGAATGGACGCATATGCATGCGGGTCAGGCGGTGAGGAAGGGGGTGAAGTACATCATCACCGGTTGGATGCATTTTCCGCATCCGAAAATCTCTCGTTGATTGCCGAGCGCTTTCGGTTTTGAATCGCAACAGCCAGCGTACGTAGTGGGGATCGGGGGGCCTTACTCTGGAGTCTTCACAAAATTCGTCGAAGCCAACGGCCGATCGCCGCCGGACGGCCCCGCCGCCGCGCCCCAGCGCCTTCGTGGTGATTGCCTATGCTGTGTTCGGCACAGCGTGGATTCTCGCCGGGAATGCGCTCCTCAACCGCATCGACGTGGACGGATCGCTGGCCGCAGTCAATCACATCGAAGTGGGGAAGGGGCTGCTTTTCGTCGCTTTGAGCGCGGGGTTCATCTACCTCATGCAACGCGCCGAAATCTCCAGAAAGGGCAAGGTTCAACGGCGGCTAGGCCTTGCCGAATACCAGTTGTTCGCGGAGCGGCGGCGGCTCGAGGAGGTCTTGGAAGGCACGCGCGCGGGAATTTGGGAGTGGACCGTGCCTACTGGAGAGGTCGTCTTCAACGAGCGCTGGGCGGAGATCGTCGGTTACACGCTGGCGGAACTTTCTCCCGTCAGCATCCAGACCTGGGAAACGCTGACTCATCCTGACGATCTCGCAAACTCGGACGCCGCATTGAAGAGGCATTTTGCCGGCGAGATCGACTTTTACGAATGCGAAGCCCGTATGCGCCACAAGGACGGCCACTGGGTCTGGGTTTCAGACCGGGGCAAAGTCGTCGAACGGGCGGCGGATGGCAGCCCGTTGCGCGTCGCTGGAACTCATATCGACATCACGCAGCAGAAACTGAGCGAACTCCGGTTGGCTGGCCTTCTGCGCATGCGCGAAGCGGTCATGAGCTGCCACGTCGAAATTCTGCGGCATCGGGACGAAGCGAAGCTTCTACAGCGTGTTTGCGAGACGCTGGTGGAGAAGCGCGCCTACGATCTCGTTTGGATAGCGTTCCCGATGTTCAATCAGGAACGCAGTGTGGCCGCTGGCGCGCGGGCCGGGCGTCATGCGGCCTACGTGGACGAGATCCAGGTCCATTGGAGCGACGATAATCTGGGCCGTGGACCGACCGGGACCGCCTTGCGCACGGGAGAGGTGCAGATTGTCGGCGATGTCTCGCAGGCCGCCGCCTATAACCCGTGGCGCAATGTCGCCGAGAAGTATGGCTTCCAGACCTCGGTCTGGGTTCCGATCAGAATGGATGGCCACATCATCGCCGCGCTCAACGTCTATAGCTGTAGCGAGAAGCGGTTCGATGATGCGGAAATCGAGCTTCTGAAGGAATTCGCCAGTCACCTCGGCCTTGCAATCTGGATGAAGCGTATCGAAGCCGAACGCGATTCGATGAACGATGCTTTGAAGTCCTCATCGCTCAATATCATCACGGCCGTCTCGGCCACGGTCGAGAAGCGCGACCCGTACACCGCCGGTCATCAAAGCCGTGTCTCGGAACTGGCATCTCGGATCGGTGTGCAGTTGGGCTGGGATGCGGCGCGGGTCGAAGGTCTGCGGCTGGGCGCCATGATCCATGACATCGGAAAGATATATGTGCCCGCCGAAATTCTGAATCGTCCAGGCCGGCTTACGCCTGGGGAGTTTGCGGTGATCAAAACGCACCCGGAGGTGGGCGCCGAAATTCTCAGCGGCATTAAATTCCCCTGGCCAATCCAGGACATGATCCTGCAGCATCATGAGCGCATGGACGGAACGGGCTATCCACGCGGCCTCCGCGGAGACGAGATTCTCCCTGAAGCAAGAGTTCTGGCCGTGGCCGACGTGATCGAAGCCATCACCTCCCATCGTCCCTACCGGCCCGGCTTAGGGCTGGAGCGCGCCAAGCTGGAGTTGGTCGAGCATAAGGGGACGTTCTACGATCCCGCCGTCGTGGAGGCCTGCCTCGTTGTGCTCGACGGGGAGGGGTTCACGTGGTCAAGTTCTTTCGGCGGGGCCAAGAGGACCGCCTGATCCTCTAGCGTGCCAGCTGTGGTTTCTCGCCTGAGGACTTTAGGTCGACGGAGATTTCAACACGGCGATTGGCGGCGCGCCCCTCCGGCGTGGCGTCATCCGCAACCGGTGCGGTTGCGCCGTTCGCGACCGCCCGGAATCTGCCCTCGGGAATGCGCAGCGACGTATATAAGTTGATGACACTCATTGCCCGCGCGAACGAGAGATCGATGTTAGATGCGTATGCTCCGTTGGCGACGGGCATCGCGTCCGTATGCCCCGCTACGGTGATCGCGCCCTGAAGTTCGTCCAGCGCCGGACCCATCGCGCGGAGAACGCTTTCGCCGCGGGGCGAAATGGCGGCGTCGCCTTCCTCAAACAGAATCGCGTTCGAAATCGTGAGTGTCGCCTTCCCGTTTTCGACGCGGATGGCGACGTCCCGTTCCAGTCCATTCGACCTGATGATCTCAATCAGACGTTCCGCGTCGCCGATCTTGCGCGCGGCTTCCACGTCGATCTTTATTTCCGGAAGATTGATGAGAGCGGGGATCGTGAAGCCCTTATGGATCTCGGCCTGGACCGCCGCGCGTTTGTCCGCCGGGAATTCCATTAGACCCAAGAAGAAGGCGTAAAGGGCGAGCAGAGTGGTGATGGTATCGACATAGGGCAGCAACCAAGAGTCCATGTCGGCGTCGTGGGAGTCGGCCTTCTGGACTTCCGCGCGTTCGACGGCGTGGATGGCGGCGCTGATCCGCGCCAAATCCATTTCAGCGTCGTCTCCGGATGATGTGCTACGCATTACGAAGTTCCGCCTCGGCGGCGCGCATGAAATCCTGCGTCAGCGATGGCGATTTTTTATCGGCCATCAAGTCCAACGCATCCCTGAGCAGATACATCCGCCGGACCCTGCGTTCGATCCGCTGCTCAAGCCTGACGGCGATCGGGCGAAAGAGCCCGTAGGCGAGGACGACCCCGTAAATGGTCGTGAGAAGCGCGGTTCCCAATCCCGTGCTGATGGCCGCGAGATTCGACGTGCCGATATTAGTGAACATCTGCGCGAGGCCGAACACGGTGCCCATAACGCCAAAGGCCGGCGCGTACCCCGCCATCCCCCGGAACACCTGCACTTCCGCGGTCTCCCGCGCACGCAGGCGGTCGATATGATTCTGCAGCGCCTGATGGACGGCGCTTCGCGGAAGCGCGTTGTCCGTCAGCATCTCTGCCCCGATCCGAAGAAAGGGACTTTCGGTTGCCGAGATCGCTTGCATCATTTCCGCGAGTGCATTGCGGTGCCAGGCGCGCGAGAGGGCGGTGAGATCGGCGACATCGCGGTTTGTTTGCCGACCGCTGCGCGTGAGGATTACCCATGTCGCGACGCAGGCGCGCCGGATGCTCGCGAAGTCGAAAGAAATCAAGGTCGCCGCGGCGGTGCCGCCGAGGATAATGATGAGCCCCGGGATACTTAGCAGCGCCTGCGGGGAAATGCCTGACGTCGCAGCGGCAAACCATACGGTGGCCCCAACCATCGCTATTCCGATGAAGGCTGTAAAATTCATTGCTGTATCCCCCATGCCGATCGTTGCGCGCGCATTGATCGCGGTCAACTCGTCCCCAAAGCCCCAACTTGCGGGTGAATAAAGCCTGGCCAGGTGTCTGAGATATTCTCAAGGCCGCCGTGAGATTTCATCCGACTATCCACTTGGGGAATGTCCCACGGGCCAACTATCGCCTCGCCGTCCTTTTCAGGTCAAATCCCAGACAGGTGCAACAGAAGGATTCTTATGCTTCACGATTTGAAAATCGGCGTGCGTTTGAGCGGTCTTGTTGTCGTACTTCTAGCGTTTCTCGCTGTCGTTTCGTACCAAGGCTACACCGGGATGGCCACAATGCAGGCCTCCCTGAAGACAGTCTATGAAGATCGCACTGTTCCCGCGATACAACTCGCAGAGATGATGGATTTGCTGGGCGACATTCGCGAGTCCGGAGCTTCCCTCGCCAACGCCGGCGATGCGGCGGGACGGGCCGGCGCCAAAAAGACGATTTCTGGGGCGCGTCAGAACATCGAGTCCGTCTGGGCGGAATATATGAAGACCTACCTCACGCCCGAGGAGGCGAAGCTGGCGAAGCAGGCGGAAGCGGAGAAGGCAAAGTACTTTGCGATTATCGATCGGATCGCCCAGCTTTCGGATCAAGGAAACTTCACGGAGGCCTCGCGCGTAGAGGGCTCCGAAGCTGACTCGGAGTTTAGGTCGATCAATGAGGCTTTCGACAATTTGAAGCAGCTGCAGGCGGACGTCGCGAAGTCGGAATATGAAAAGGCCTCGCAACAGTTCAGCGATGATACTCGCTTTGAGATCGGCTTGATTGCCGCCGCGGTTGTTCTGGGCGGCGGACTGGCCTTGTTGATCATGAAGTCCATCACGGGCCCGCTCATCGGCATCATTGGTGTGATGAAGGAATTGGAGCGCGGTAATCTGAATGTGGCCGTCGGCGGAGTCGATCGCAAAGACGAGATCGGCGACGTCGCCCGTGCGGTTGAGGTCTTCAAGGCGGGCCTCGCCGAGACCGAAGCGTTGAAAGCGCAGCAGGCGCGCCAAGCGGCGGAAGCCGAAGCCCAGCGCAAGGCGTCTATGAGAAAGATGGCCGACGATTTCGAACACGCCGTCGGCTCCATCATTCGCGGTGTCGCCTCGGCCGCGACGCAGCTACAGGCCAGCGCTCAGACCCTGACCGGTACGGCCAATGGCACTGTCGGCCAGTCGAACCTGGTCGCGGCCGCATCCGAAGAAGTGTCGGTGAACATCCAAACCGTCGCGGCGGCGGCGGAAGAACTCAGCGCTTCCGTCAACGAGATCACCCGGCAATTGAGCAAGGCGCAGGAGATCACGGAATCCGCAGTGGGCACCGCCAAGGATACCCGCGACGAGATGGGATACCTGTCCGCGTCGGCCAAACAAATTGTCGCGATCGTCTCGCTCATCAATGATATCGCCGAGCAGACGAACCTTCTCGCCCTCAACGCCACGATCGAGGCGGCGCGCGCGGGCGAGAACGGCAAAGGGTTTGCCGTCGTGGCCAGCGAGGTCAAGGCCCTGGCGACGCAGACCGCCAAGGCGACGAAGGATATCGAGACTCAGATTCTCGATATGCAGGAGAAGACAGAGCGTTCCGTGGACTCGATGGCAAAAATCTCAGACGTCATCGGTTCGATCAATCACGTGTCGACGACGATAGGCTCCGCCGTCGAAGAGCAATCCGCCACGACACAAGAGATCGCGCGGAACGTCCAGCAAGCCG
The DNA here is from genome assembly GCA_041905525.1 of Rhodospirillaceae bacterium. Lineage (GTDB taxonomy): Bacteria > Pseudomonadota > Alphaproteobacteria > Rhodospirillales > Rhodospirillaceae > SHVO01. The sequence continues at coordinate 165,098 of JAYRKY010000006.1, read as the reverse complement.
CCCTTGGCGCGTCGGAAGTCTCAAGCCAGATGGTGCTGATCACAAACGGCGCGCAAACGACGTCGACAGAAGTCGACCAAGTCTTGGGCGCCGCGCAGGAGCTTTCCCGCCAATCGGAACATCTCAATGCCGAAGTCGAGAAGTTCCTGAGGACGGTGCGCGCGGACGCGGCGTAAATTCTGAAGCCGATGGACATAGCCGCCTCCTGACCGGGGAGGCGGCTATTTTTCTTGTCGGGCCATGACGCGTCGATTTTCGTTTTCGAAGGCGTTCCCAGCGTTATCTTGGGTCCGGCTCGTCCGGCGCGCGCACCTGGAGGAACTCCACGATCTGCCGCGGGTAGGCGATGCCGATAGCGGCTTCTTCCAGCGCGGCTTTGACCTTGCTGTTGAAGTCGAACTGTACGTTCGCGTATGCGCTGCTCGGGACCCACATCTGCGCGACCAGCTTCGCCGCGCTGTCTTCAAGCGCTTCGACCGCCACGACCGGCGCAGGGGCGGTGAGGATGCGCGTATCGCTCTCGATGTAGTGACGGACGATGCGTTGCGCCGCGCCGAGATCGCCTTCGTAGGGGATGCGGACTCGCATATCGAGCCTTCGCGTGTCGTTCACCGAGTAGTTCTTGATGATCTCGCCCCAAATCTTACTGTTCGGGACCACCATGCGGATATTGTCGAACGTATCCATGGCCGTAACGAAAAGAGTGATCGACCGCACCGTGCCGGCGATGCCGCTGGCTTCGATGTATTGGCCGATGCGCACCGGGCGGAAAACGATGAGAAGCACCCCGGCCGCGACGTTCGTCAACGCGCCCTGAAGCGCGAGACCGATGGCGAGGCCGGCTGCGCCCAGCACGGCGACAAAGCTGGTCGTCTCGACGCCGAACGTGGTCAACACCGCGATCAGCGTGAAAATCAGTATGAGATAGCGCGAAGCCTGAGCGGCGAAGCCCGTGAGTGTCGGATCCACATGGACGTGACGCCTGGTGGTTCGCACGATGGCGCCGTGCACGGCGCGCGCGATGAACCATCCAATGGCGAGGATCGCGATGGCGCCAAGAACCCGCAGTCCGTAGGTGGTGATGACGGCGACAGCCGTGTCCACGGCGCTTATAGAAGTGTCATTGTCCGGCGCTTCGGCCACAGGTTGGCTCCGTTGCGTGCGAAGGCCGCTGCGCGGGCGGCCGAGAGAGGATCGTCAAAGCCGGAAGGGCCGGGCAGACAATCGCGCGCCGACGCGGAGGGGGCCTCTGCGCCGATGCCGGTACAATGGACTCACTCCGCATATGTTCCGCGCTCTGTACAGGGCCGGGCAGGTGCATCAAACACCGTGCATTCCTCGGCTTGATTGAGTGCGGGGTTTAAGGCAGTTTTCGGCCCCATTTCAAAAACGAGTTCGCCATGACTGAAACGCTTCCCGACCGACTGTCGGTCAACCCGCAGAGCCCGCACTACAATGAAGAGGTCCTGAAACAGGACGTGGGCGTGCGCTTCAACGGCGTCGAGAAGAATAATGTCGAGGAGTACTGCGTCAGCGAGGGCTGGATCAAAGTGGCGGCCGGCAAGAGCCTCGACCGCCGGGGTAATCCCATGACCATCACCCTCAAGGGTAAAGTCGAGCCGTATCTGCGCAGCGCCGAGGGCGCCGCCTAGGTTCCTTTAGGACTCGCGGGCGAGTCTCAGTCCGTTTCCACCTTATTCGGTGCCAACCCGGCGATTTCTGGGGCTGGCGGGAATGCTCCATGTGCCGGCGCGGCCCGCGCCATCGGCGGTAATCCGCCGAGCCGTGAAGGTCGTCCGGGTTCGGACCAGGGAATGACCGCTTTTTGTGCATCGCAACAATAGTCAAAATAATATATATATTACAATTGATTAGATCATCGTCCGTGTCGACGGCTTCGCTGGAGCCGTTTTGGCGGAGGACCGCCGACCTGTTACGGAGGCCCTTGAATTCACGAAGATTTTTCGTCCTTCGCCGTTGAAAAGCCGCGCAGCCGGGGCGCGCCCATGGTAAAAATATCCCTCGCTCAGGAGCGGGAGACTGCGCGCTGAAAAAAGCGCGTTCATGCTCGAGCGACTTACGCCCTGAACGGGCTTTCGGTTCAAATGAGGAGAGGCATGCTGAACCTACGTTGCGCTACGCATCTTGCTGCGGCCGCCGTTGTCGTTTTTGCGGGCGCCAGCGCGTACGCGCAGACCCAAAAAAGCAAGGTGCCGATCGAAGCCTACATCGAAGAGCCGATGCCGGCGGGCGTTCAGGTGATCGGCACAGAGGTCGATGGACCGGTGTTTGCGACGGCGCAGGGACGCACACTTTATGTGTGGCCCGAGAACGACCAGAACGACCAGGGTGTGCGCGGCGAGCGCGAAGGTAAACCGACGTGCACCGACAAGGTGACGCGTGTCACGGCCGGGTTCCACGAACCGTATCCGCCAAACCTCATTGAAGTGGATGTCGATACGCGCCCGTCCTGCACGGCGATGTGGCCGCCGTTCTTGGCCGATGCGAACGCCAAGCCGGTCGGTAAGTGGACCATCGTCGACCGTCCGGACGGCGCAAAACAGTGGGCCTATGACGGCCTCGCCGCCTACACGTCCGTCCTGGACCGCGGGCCCGGCGATGTAATCGGCTCGGCCAAGCTGCATGCGGGTGGCGATTCAGGCGCCAAGCGCAAGCCGATTGGTCCGGAGGCCGACGTGCCGGCGCAGTTCGAAGTGGTGACGATTCCGCTCGGTCGCATGCTGACCGACATCAAGGGGTTCTCGGTCTACACGTGGGACCGCGATGGCGCTAACAAATCGAACTGCGATGCGACGTGCCAGGAAACATTCGCGCCGATGCTGGCGCATGCGTCGGCGCCGAAGGCGCACGGCGACTGGGGTGTGATCGAACGCTCGCCCGGGGTTTATCAGTGGACCTATCGCAAGAAGCCCCTGTACTCGCTCGTCGGCGAGGAGCAGCGCGCGGCGTTCCACGGATCGGACATTCCAGGTTGGCGCAACGTGTTCACGCAGCCGGCACCGGCGTTCCCGAAAGGGTTCACCGTGCAGGATGCGCCGGGCGGCCAGGTGCTGGCCAACGCGGACGGACGCACGATCTATATCTACACCTGCATCGACGATACGCTCGATCAGCAAATCTGCGATCACCCGTCGCTGAACCAGAAGTATCGGCTGGCGATCTGCGGCGGCTCCGACCCGAAGCGGTGCGTGAAGCAATTCCCCTATGTCACCGCCGATGCCAGCGAGCGTTCGAGCTCGCGCATCTGGCAGATCAAGTACATCAACACGGAAACAGGCAAGTACGTCGACGAGAAGGCGCCGGGCGCGACGCGCATTTGGACCTACCGCGATCGTCCTGTGTACTACTTCTTCAAGGACACCATCCCCGGTGACACCTACGGGGACTCATGGGGTGAGAACAACGGCTGGATCAATGGATTCCATGCCTTCTTCACCCGCGAGGAATTTCGCAAACAGTATTTGGATACTTCAGGGAGCGGCCGCCGATGAAACACATCCTTATGTCCACCCAGGTTTCTGCGCTTGCGATCACGGCGAGCCTTGCGCTCACAGCCGGGACGGCGAGCGCCCAGCAAGCGGCCAAGGAAGGTGCGCTTGGCGTTCAGAACCGCTCCATCGGATATGTGATGGTGTTTGAAAACCGCTCCATTTATCAGGCCAAGGATGCGAAGACGCAGTGCCCGGTCGCGCTGAACGACGGCCCGCCCGAACAGTTCAAGAAACTGTATCCGGAGAACACCGAGCGCACCGTCGAAGGTACGCGCCTGGCGTGGGAAGGGGAACTGTGGAACCCCTCGAACAAGGAATTGCCGGTTCCCTATTACGAAGTACAGGGCAAAGTCGGCCGCGGCATGAACCTCGATGGCAAGGTCGATGAAAACGATTACGTCGATCCGGATACCGGCGAGAAGGGCATCGACAACCAGATCTATCGGACGGTCGGTTGCACCTTTAATTACCGCGATGGCCAGACCTCGACCCTGACGCCTCAATGGCGCCGTGCGACCTACAATATCTTCGTGATTGAACTGACCGATGTCGACAGCCTTCAGAACGACGACGATGTGACGGTGACGACATACCGCGGTAAAGACCGCCTGATCACCGACGCGACCGGGAACGAATATCTGCCCGGCGGCTCGCAATCACTCGATACCCGCTGGGGCAAGCGTTACATCACCGCGTTCAAGGGCAAGATCAAGGATGGTGTCCTGACCACGGAAGCGAAGGACCTGCTGATGCCGGCCGCGTCCGTGTACGCGCCGCGCGACGGAGCGCCGGACATTTTGTACCGCGACATGCGCTTCAAACTGAACCTGACCGACACGCAGGCCAACGGCTACATGGGCGGTTATGCCGATGTTTGGACATGGTACTACCATTCGCACAAGACCCGTGATTCGCGCCATCAAGCCTACGGCGGCACCGCCGGTCCGACCCTGTACCGCGCCCTGATGAAGAACGCGGACGCCTTCCCGGATGCGAATGGCCAAAACACCGCCATCTCTACCGCGTTGGATGTGAAGTTCGTACACGTGTTCGTCCAGCACCCCGGCGCCCAGGTGGCCGGTGTTGTGAATCATGAGAAGCAGTCGGCCGAAGCCGGCGCCAGCGAAGCGCGGGCGCGCGAGTAAGCCAGGAGGACGAGTTAGTGTCTAAGAAAGTAAGTCTCTCTTCGCTTCTGCGCGGTAGCGCTATCGGCCTCTTGGCCGCAATGGCGCTGTCGAGCTGCTCTGCTCCCGCGGGAAATGACGGCGCCAAAGCGGCGGCGTCGCAGAAAGTCGCCGTCGCGGCCGAGCCCGCCTCGCCGGGCGCCCAACCGAACCTTCGGCTGATCACGCGCGATCAATACCTGAATACGCTGGCTTACGTGTTCGGCTCCGATATCCGTCCCGATGTGGACTTTGCGCCGGTCGAACGCGTTGACGGTCTTCTGCGTCTGGGAACATCGCGTGCGGGCGTGAACGATACTCAGCTCGAGTTGTACCAGAAGACGGCACAGTTCGTGGCGGCCCAGGTGATCGAACCTACCCGGCGCAACTTTGTCATCACGTGCAAGCCGGCTAACGAGAAAGCCGCCGACGCCGCCTGCGCGACGCAGGTTCTTTCGCGGGTCGGCCGTCTCATGTTCCGCAAGCCGCTGGAGAAGGACAAGCTGGCCGAACTGGTCAGCCACGCCAACGCCAGCGCCGATAAACTTGGCGACTTCTACGCCGGCCTCGCGGTGGCGATCGAAGAGATCTTGATGAGTCCGAAGTCGATGCTCATCGCCGAGACCGCCGAACCCGATCCGAAGAACCCCGGTCATATGCGCCTGGACGCGTACTCGCTTGCTTCGCGTCTGTCTTACTTCCTGTGGGACGCGGCGCCGGACGAAGCGCTGCTCAAAGCGGCCGAGACCGGCGAGATTATGACGGAGAAGGGCCGCGCTCGCGTCGTCGATATGATGATCGCCAGCCCGCGTCTCAAAGACGGCGTGCGTGCGTTCTTCGACGACATGTACGACTTCGAAAAGATGACGACGCTGTCCAAGGATGCGCTCGTATATCCGGCGTTCACCGGTCTGACGGCTGAGGACGCGCGCGAACAAACCCTGCGCACGGTCGTCGATCATCTGATCACGAAGAAAGGCGACTACCGCGATCTCTACACAACGCGCACAACCTTCCTGTCGCCGCCGTTGGCTGCGCTCTACCAGCTGCCGACGACCAAGGGCTGGATCGAATACCAGTTCCCCGCTGACAGTCCCCGGGCCGGTGTGCTGACGCATATCAGCTTCCTGGCGTCTCACTCGCACCCGGGCCGCAGCTCGCCGACGTTGCGCGGCAAGGCGTTGCGCGAACTCCTGCTGTGCCAGCCCGTGCCGCGTCCGCCCGCGAATGTGGACTTCTCGGCGCTCGAAAATCCGAAGTCGGAGCATAAGACGCAGCGCGACCGCGTCAGCTTCCACTTGGAAAACCCGGTCTGCGCCGGTTGCCACCGCATCACCGACCCAATCGGTCTCGCGATGGAGAATTTCGACGGCTCGGGCCGCTATCGCCTGAGTGAACGCGGCGCGATGATCGATGCCAGCGGCAATCTCGACGGGAAGGCGTTCAAGGACGTGACCGGTCTTGCGGCGGCGCTGCATGACCATCCGGGCCTGACCTCGTGCCTCGTGAAGCGGGTCTACTCCTACGGCACCGGCAGCCGGACCACCGGCGACGATGCCGAGATGTTGAAGTACTTGAACGCGCGTTTCGAAACCTCAGGCTTCCGGGTGCCGGACCTGTTGCGGACCGTCGCGTTGAGCAATGCGTTTTCGGAATTCAAAGAAGCGGCTCCGGCCGCGGCTGGAGCGAAGACCGCTTCCGTCGCACCGGCCACTCACTAAGGGAGACAAGCGTCATGTACGACCTCAATAGACGTCGGGTTCTTCGCGGCATGCTGGGTGGCAGCGCCGTGACCGTTGGATTGCCGCTGTTGAACGCCTACCTGAACGGAAACGGCGACGCGCTCGCGGACGGCCGTCCGATGCCCGTGCGTTTCGGCACGTGGTACTGGGCCCTGGGCATCGCCAAGGCCGCGTTCGTTCCCAGCAAGCTGGGCGCGAACTACGACATGAAGCCGGAAATGGAGGCCCTAAAGCCGGTGCAGCAGCACTTCAATGTGCTGACTAACTACACCGCGTTCCGCGATAACGCGCCGAACCTATGCCACTTCTCCGGCTGGGTGATCTCGCGGACCGGCAGCGCGCCGATGACCTCGGGGCAGATCCCGGGCGAAACCGTCGACGTGACCATCGCCAACCAGATCGGCCGCACCACCCGCTTCAAGATGCTCACGGCCTCGGCGGATGGTAACGCGCGCGACACATTCTCCTACGACAACCCGACGACCCCGAACGCTTCTGAAGTCTCGGGTCTCAAGTTTTACACGCGCCTGTTTGGACCGGACTTCCAAGACCCGAACGCGCCGACCTTTACGCCGAGCCCGAAGGTGATGGTACGCAAGAGCGCCATCTCCGGCGTGCTCGACGACGTGAAGGATTTGGAGAAGGTGGTGGGCGCGGACGACAAGGCGCGTCTCGACCAGTATTTCACGGGCTTGCGTCATCTCGAAAAGCAGTTCGACCAGCAGCTCACGAAGCCAGAACCGATCGCCGCGTGTAAGAAGCCGGGCAACCTGAAGGAAGACACCAAGGTCGGCTCGGATACGAGCATCATTGCTTCGCGCCATAAGATCATCACCGATCTCATGGTGATGGCGGTGGCGTGCGACCAGACCCGCGTGTTCAATATGTCCTACGGCGGCAACAGCGCGACAAAGGCCGGGTTCGAGAAGCCGTCTCACACCGCTACGCACGAGGAGCCTTGGGACACGGCGCTCGATTACCAGCCGACCTGCTCGTGGTTTACCCGCCGCGCGATGGAAAACTGGGCGTACTACGTGAAGTCGTTCGCGGACTTCAAAGAAGGCGCCGGCAGCCTGCTCGACAATTGCTTCATCATGGCCAACAGCGACCACGGTCTTGCGCGCATCCACGCTCTCGACGGCATGGCCCTGTTCACCGCCGGCCGCGCCGGCGGCCGCGTGAAGTCCGGCCTGCACATCGATGGCGGCGCCACGGCCACTACGCGCCTTGGTTACACCGCCATGCGTATCATGGGCCTCGACGTCCCGTCGTGGGGCACCAAGAGCAACCTGACTTCGAAGGAAATCGGCGAAATCCTCGCCTAATCCGATCGAAAGACAAAAGCCAAGAGCAGGGGGCCGAAAGGCCCCCTGTTTTTTTTTACGCGGATTTCCATCACGGAGCGGTGACTCCGGTTTTCTGACCCTGCGCAGGTACGGGATTTCATGCCAACATCCGGGTGCCATAGGGCCGGGCGGCGCGCCCGGCCGAACAAGGGAGGACGCCATGGAAGAAGTGATTTCGAAACTGCTGGGGGATTTCGAGCGCGGCAAGATGTCGCGCCGGCAACTGATCTCGACGCTTGCGGTGACTGCGGCCGCATCGAGCGCCCCCGTCATTGCCGCCGAGCCCGCAAAGGGCTTCAAGACGGTGGCCGTGAACCACCTGTCGTACAATGTGAAAGATTATAAGAAGACGGCGGCCTTCTATCAGGATCTGATGGGTATGACGCCGTCGCACGATAACGGCAAGACGCAATGCTTCCTCGAGTTCGGCAACAGCTTCGTGGTCGCTCGCAACGCCCGCGACGGTCGCGCGCCCGGCACGATCGATCACGTCGCCTACACCATTGACACGTGGGACAAGGGTGCCGTGGAAGCGGAGCTGAAGCGCCGTGGCTTTGACCCGCGCCCGGACACCGATAACAGCTTCCACATCGTCGACCCCGATGGGTTCGACGTTCAGATTTCGGGGCGAGGGATGGACCCGAAGCTGATCTAGGACGTGACAGCGAGCAGGGGGCCAAAAGGCCCCCTGACTTTTTCCGCCTGTTGGGCAAATGAGCAAGATCGGTCGAGCGCGCAATCATCGCCGCGGTCTAAATGAACACGCCACACAGGATTGGACGATGACGGCGCGCGAGAATTACAACGCCCGAATGGTACGGGTGCTGGAGCATATAGACCGGCACCTGGACGAGGACTTGGACTTGGAAACGGTGAGCGGAATCGCCGCCTTCTCCAAGTTCCATTTCCACCGACAATTCACGGCGACCTTTGGGCTGTCGTTTCACAGCTATGTGCAACTCGCGCGCATGAAAAAAGCATCCTACCAACTCGCGTTCCGCGATGGGCTTTGCGTCACCGACATTGCGTTGGAAGCGGGATACGACGCGCCCGATGCCTTCGCACGCGCGTTCCGGCAGCGGTTCGGGCAATCACCGTCTTCCTTCCGGAGAACTCCCGCGTGGGAGCCGTGGCATGCCGCCTTTGAGCCATTCGACATCGCGAGGAGCAAGCTTATGACGAAGACCTACACTGCCGCCGACGTGATAATCCGCGAGGTTCCTCCGACAACCGTGGCCTTCATGGAGCATCGCGGCAATCCGGCGGGGCTGGGAGATACCATCCAGCGTTTCATTGCCTGGCGAAAGGCGAACGGGCTGCATCCCAAAAATTACCCCACCTTCACGGTGTGGCGGTCCGAGCGCCGACCAGCATCGCCCGACGCTTACAGTATCGATTTATGCGTTGGTGTCGAAAAGCCGGTTACGTCCGATGGTCACGCCATCAGGATGGGCCAGATTCCAGGAGGGCGCTGCGCTGTCCTTCGCGTGGTTGGAAACACCGATAATCTGGAGCCGCCGGCCCTCTACCTCTACCGTGACTGGCTGCCCGCCAGCGGGGAGGAGGTCCGCGATTTCCCACTCTATTGCCAGCGGCTCAGCTTCTTTCCCGAGGTGCCGGAACACGAAGCCGTGGCCGACGTTTTCCTACCCCTAAAATAGGTGCGGCGCCGGAAACAAAAAGGCCGCTATCTCTCGGATTTTCGGGGAAAAATCACCGCGCGGCATAAACCTCTTGCCCCGGTTCGGCGGGCCTGCGTAAAACAGGGGCGCGCGGGTGTAGCTCAATGGTAGAGCAGAAGCCTTCCAAGCTTACGACGAGGGTTCGATTCCCTTCACCCGCTCCAATTTTCCCCCTTTCTAGACCTCAGGCGCAGCACGCATTCGGGACGCGCTTGGTTCGCGTGCCGGACATCGGCCGGCATCATCACCAGTTCAGCTAAAATTCACCTTAGTAGTGGCTGCGGTTCGCAGAGCGCTAGGCTTGGGTCTTGGGTTACCAGGGGACGCCACATGCCACCTAAATTTCGCACGATTCTCGCCACCACCGCGTTGATAGCCGCACTGAGCGCGCCGCAGAGGGCGAGCGCCGCGACCCTCGATATCACGACAGCGACCATTGCCGAGCTCCAGGCGGCGTACGCCACCGGCAAGCTGACATCGGAGCGCGTGCTCGACGCGTATCTGGCCCGCATTGCCGCGTACGACAAAAAAGGCCCCAACATCAACGCCGTGATCTTGATGAATCCGAGGGCGCGCGCCGAGGCCAAAGCGTTGGATAAGGAGCGCAAGGCCGGAAAGGTTCGCGGACCGTTGCACGGAGTTCCCATCGTCCTCAAGGACAACATCGATACCTTCGACATGCAGACTACGGCCGGCTCGCAATTGTTGAAGGGCTCCGTACCCGCGAAAGACGCATTCGTCGCAAAGAAGCTGAGAGACGCGGGTGTCATTGTGGTTGCCAAGGTCAATCTCAGTGAATTCGCCGGCAGCGGCGGCAGCGTCAGCGGCGCGAAGGAGCCTGAAGTCTTGCTGGCCGGCGCGGTTCCGAACGGGTTCAGCTCCATGGGCCTACAGACCCGGAACCCGCATGACCCCGCCCGCGGACCGGCGGGCTCGAGCGGCGGAACCGGCGCCGCGATCGCGGCGGGCTTCGCCCAGTTCGGTTTGGGCACCGATACGGGCGGATCGGTCCGTGGCCCATCGTCCGTCAATGGCATCGCCGGCCTCAAGACCACTATGGGGCTGGTGAGCCGGAGCGGCATCGTCCCGTTGGCGCTGACCCTCGACACGGCGGGACCGATGGCCCGCAATGTGAGCGACGTTGCGGCGGCGTTGGGCGTCATGGCCGGCGTCGACCCAGCGGACCCGATCACGGAGACGAGCGCCGGAAAATCGGACACCGACTATACGAAGTATCTCAAGCGTGGTGCGCTCAAGGGAGCGCGTATTGGAATTGCGCGTGATTTCCTTGGCAAAGACGCCAACGTCGATGCGGTGATCGCAAGCTCGATCGCAACCCTGCAAAGTCTGGGAGCGGTGATCGTCGACCCAGTCAAGTACCCGGACTATCTGCTTGATGCGAAGGGACCGGTATACAACTTACTTGTCGCGTCCGAGTTCAAGGCGCAACTGACGGACTATCTCAAGACGCTTAAGCCTGGCTTCCCAAAAACATTTGATGAGATCGTCGCCAAGGCCAATGACCCAGCGACAGGATACAAGAGCCCCGAGAAGGCGTACGCCCTCACGTACACCGCGAGCCTTGCCCTTGACCTGACGGATCCGCAATACCTCACGCTGCGCGATCAGCAAATCCCCGCGATCCGCGCCGGCATGGATGCCTTGTTCGCCAAGTATAAGATCGATGCGATCCTGTATCCCACTTCCGTGCGCCCGGCACCCTTGATCGTTCCGTCCGAGCCGCCGAAACCGGCCGCGAGCACAGACTCCGCAACGAACCTCGCGAACGAGTCGGGTTATCCGGACTTGATTGTGCCCGCAGGTATGACGCCGGAAGGACTACCCGTCACCGTGTCTTTCTTTGGTCCCGCGTTCAGCGAGGGCAAATTGATTGGGTATGGCTACGATTTCGAGCAGGCGACGCAGGCTCGACGAATTCCAAAGTCGACGCCGGGGCTGCCGACCGACAAGATCACCTACTGAATAAGGCATCCGGCAGCGAAAACCTGCGGCAACGCCCCATAGTCCCGGTGTTTCCGAGTGGAAACGCGGGGCGGAGCGGCGCTAAGCTTCGACAATCAGGGGCCACTTGGAGGGGACACTCATGAAAACCGGAGTCCGCGTTTTACTTGCTACCACCGCGCTGGCGGCGCCGCTTATGCTTGCGTCCTGCGAGAAGCCCGCACCGAAGGTGGAAGCAAAGCCACCGTTCAGCGTCGTCGAGGCCTCGATCTCGGATATGCAAAAGGCGATGCAGGAAGGCCGCGTCACATCGCGCCAGCTGGTCGAGCAATATGTACAACGCATTGCGCTCTACGATCATCGTCTTCACGCGGCCGTCTCGGTCAATCCGAACGCCCTGAAGCAGGCGGATGAACTCGACAAGGAACGGGCGAGCGGCAAGGTCCGTGGGCCGCTGCACGGTATTCCCGTGGCTGTGAAGGACAATATCCAGACCGCCACCGATATGCCCACGACCGGCGGGTCCATCGCCTTTAAAGGTTACTATCCACCGTATGACGCGACGCTGGTGAAGAATCTCAAAGACGCCGGTGCGATTATCATCGCGAAATCCACGCTGACCGAGCTAGCGAACTGGATGGCGGGACCGCCGAACCAGATGGAGTCCGGCTACAACGCGATGGTCGGTCAAAGCTACAACCCATATGACCCGCGCATGCAGGCGGACCTTGAGCCCGAACTGAATACGGGTGGTTCAAGCTCCGGGATCGGCGTCGCGGTCAATATGTGGGCCGCGAACGTTGGCACGGACACGGGCGGCTCGGTGATGAGCCCGACCAACGCCAATATGCTTGCGGGGATCCGCGCGACCACAGGCCGGATCAGCCGGTGGGGCATCATCCCCGTGACACTCGATCAGGACATGTCGGGCCCCATGGCGAAGACTGTCACGGATGTCGCGATCATGCTGGGTGCGATGGAGAGTAAGCAGCCGGACCCGAACGACCCGGCGACCACGAAGTGCCAGCCGCCGGCCAACAACGACTACACGCAGTTCCTGAAAGCGGATGCGCTGAAGGGCGCGCGGATCGGAGTGTCGCGCGCTGCGATCTATACGCCGCTGGATTTACCCGGCGGCGGGAAGCGTCCCGGCCTGCGTGAAGACGAACTGGCCTCGATGGAGGAAGCCATCGCTGCGATCAAGGCGGCCGGCGCCGAGGTGATCGAAAAGGACTTCCCCACCTATATGGAGAAGGACCCGAAGAAAAACTTCGCGCTGCATATCGTCTGCCAGACCAATGTGCCCGGCGTGAACGACAACTGTTCCACCATCTTCAACTACGGAATGAAGCGAGATTTCAATACATGGCTTGCGACGCTCGGGCCGAACGCTCCGTTCAAGTCGCTCACCGAATTACGCGAATGGAATGTCGCGCACGCGAATTGGAACACGATCCGCTACAAGCAATCCCGGCTCGATAGCTCTGACGCCGTCGACCTGGTGAAAGACAAGGCGCGTTACGAGGCCGACCGAGCTCGCGGCCTGGAAATGAGCCGGGCGCAAGGCATCGACACACTTCTGGTCGGTGAGAAGGTGGATGCAGTTCTGTTCCCAGGTTCCAACGGTGCCGAGTTTGCCTCTCGTGCCGGATACCCCGGGCTCGTCGTGCCGTTCGGGATGGCCACCAATCCCGGAAACGGTCCGGACGGAAAGCCGACCGGCGAGAAAGATCGTCCATTCGGCGTGAGCTTCGTCGGCGCCGAGTGCAGCGAGCCGAAGGTCTTGGCCATCGGCTATGCCTTTGAACAAGCAACAAAAAAGCGGGTCCCGCCGCCTCAATTCCCCTAGTCCCCCGAGGGTCCATCGCAGGTACACGGCCCGTCTGTGTACCTGCTTGACCCTTTCGGCAATTTATTGCCGACGCTAAGCTTACACTAGGCTGATTTCCGCCGATGCTCGTCGTTGGCCACGGCTGTGGCGTATAAGCGCAGGCATATCCGCAGGATTTGCCGCGGTGACGATGGCATGCCGATTGCTACCGCGATCCCGAATGAGCGCGGCCTGCCATCATCTTTGCCGCGGCGCCGGTAGCAACGGCCGGTGCGTCAAGGAAGGGAGCGGTGACCAAAGCGGAGGTCACTGGGGAGGATGTCATGAATCGGTTTTGTGCGCGCCGGCTTTTCGGCGCGGGGCTTGCTGCATATTTCAAGCGCGCTGATAACGCCTGATGGGACTTGCGCGGCCGTCCTTGCGTTCGATCTTCGTCAACCGCACGGCCGCATTCGTCCTCGGTGCTTTGCTTCTCATCACCGCCGGGACCCTCAGTTATGTTTTTGCCGAGCGGGCTGCCCTTCGCGCGCAAGGCGACGCCGCGCAGGTGCGCTTGAATCTGCTGGCGACGACCCTGGATTACACGGTCAGCCGCTATAGCTACCTCCCGGACGTCCTCTCGCAGGCGCAGCCCATCATCGAAGCTTTTCGGCATCCCGACCGGCCTGAAGCGATCGAAGCCGCGAACCGGTATTTGAAACGCCTGAATGAAACAGCGGACTCTGCCGACCTCTATATCGTCGATCGGAACGGTATTGCCCTGGCGGCGAGCAATTACGATCGCGAGAACACCTTCATCGGTCAGAGTTACGCGTTCCGCCCCTATTTCACTGATGCGCTTGTCACCGGGAAGGGCCGCTATTACGCCGTCGGCGTTACGACGGGACAGCCAGGCTACTTCCTTTGGCACGCGGTACCGGACAATGACGGAAATCCCATCGGTATTGCGGTCGTTAAAATCGACCTGCTGCACCTGCAAGACTACTGGCGCAGCGCGGGGGACGTCGTCGCGATGGTCGACGACAACGATGTCATCTTCCTCACGACCGACCCGAAATGGCTCTACCGGCCGATGTTGCCGTTGTCGGACGCGCAGATGCGGATGTTCCGCGAAACGCAGCAGTACGGTGGGGCCGTGCTGCGGGCCAGCCCGCTTCTTACCGGCGAACGTGAAATCGACGGACTGATCGTCGAGAACATCGACGATGGATCTGCGACAGGCCATGAATATGTCGCCTTCTCGCGGACGCTGCCGGAATACGACTGGACGCTTTTCGTCTTAAGCGACATGCGCATCGTACAACTGCAAGCCGCAATCGCCTCAGGCGGCGCGGTCGTGACCATGGTGGCGGCGCTCCTGATCGTGTTGGTGACTCATCAACGCCGCCAGATCACACGGGCTCGCCTCAACGCTCAGGCGGTGTTAGAGCAGCGCGTCGCCGCGCGCACCGCGGAACTCACGGCGGCGAACACTCAGCTCTCCGTCGAAATCGATCAACGCATCCGCATCGAACAAAACCTGCGGCGGGCGCAGGACAACTTGATCCACGCCGCCAAGATGGCGAGCTTGGGACAGGCGCTGGCCGGCGTCGCGCACGAAATCAATCAGTCGCTCGCGGCCCTGCGAACCTATATTGCCAGCACGCAGGTCTTCCTGGAGCGCACTGACAAGGACCGTGTCGCGACCAATCTCACCACGATTTCGCTGATTGTCGAACGCATGGGCGAGTTGACGCAGCATCTCAAGAGTTTTGCGCGAAAAGAGACCGTGGCGAAGCAGTCGACCGATCTGGCGGCGGCGGTGCGCTACGGTCTGAAATTGATCGATTATCGGATCGCGATCGATAGCGTGGGCCTCAGGCTGTTACTTCCCGAAGATCCTGTCTACGTGGTGGGAAACACCATCCGCCTTGAGCAGGTCGTGGTGAATTTGGTCTCGAATGCCCTCGACGCCATGCGGGATCACCCCAACCGGACCCTCACGGTCGAATTGTTCAAGGCCGAGACCGGCAATGCGGTGTTGGAGGTCTCGGATACAGGCCGCGGCATCCCGCGCGACATGCTGCACTCGGTTTTCGATCCCTTTTATACAACAAAGGACGTGGGCGAGGGGCTGGGGCTTGGACTCTCCATTACCTACGGCATCGTCAAGGATATGGGAGGAGAAATTACGGTGGAGAGTGAACCCAGTGTCGGGACAAAATTCCGCATCACCTTGCCGTTGGCCTTGCAACCGATTGCAGTGACGGAGGCGGACGCATGAAGCCGACTGTTCTCGTGGTCGACGATGAGGAGCAAGTCCGCAACTCGATCGTGCAGTGGCTGGAACTGGGAGGTCTTGCGGTCGACTCCGCCGCAAACGTTCAGGAGGCCCTGGGGGCGGTGCGCCGCCATATGCCTTACGTCGTACTTAGCGACTTCAAGATGCCGCAGAAGTCCGGCATGGACCTTTTGCAAGAGGTCCACAAAATCGACCCCGATGTGCCGGTGGTATTGCTGACAGCCCATGGAGACGTCCAGCTTGCCGTTGCGGCGATGCGGGCCGGCGCCTACGACTTCTTGCAGAAGCCCTATGTGCCGGACCACCTGACAGCCGTAATCAACCGGGCTATCGAGCAGCGCAAGCTCAAGCTTCAACTCCGCGATTTGTCCGACCGCGTCGCGGCCCGCGATGGATTGGAAGCGCGCCTCATTGGCACGTCGGCCGCAATGATCCGGCTGCGTGACATGATCGCTGAACTGGCCGTTCACAATCGCGATGTCATTGTCGTCGGCGAAACCGGAACCGGCAAAGAAGTGGTGGCGCGGGCGCTGCATGATATGGGTCCGCGTGCTCGTGCGCCATTTGTGGCGGTCAACTGCGCTGCCGTCCCGATGGAGCTTTTTGAGAGCGAGCTCTTCGGACATGAAGCCGGGGCCTTCACCGGATCGCGCGGCGCGCGCGAAGGAAAGTTCGAGTTCGCAAACGGTGGAACCGTGCTGCTCGACGAGATCGAAAGCATGCCGCTGATTTTGCAGAGCAAACTTTTGCGCGTGCTCCAAGAGCGCTCGATCGAACGGGTCGGATCCAACAAGACGATTCCGATCGATATCAGGGTGATCGCGGCAACCAAGTGCAACCTCGAAGCCGAGAGTCGCGCCGGGCGCTTTCGGGCCGATCTCTACTACAGGCTTATGGGTGCGGAGATTCCAATCCCGCCCTTGCGCACCCGTGAAGGGGACGTCCTGCTTTTGTTTGAACATTTCGCCGCACAGGCCGCAGCCATCGCAGGTACCAAGGCGCGTCCGCTTTCCGCGGCCGATATCGAGGTGCTCTTGATGCATCAATGGCCGGGAAATGTGCGCGAACTCAAAGCGATCGCGGAGCGCTATGGGCTGGGATTGAAAGCAGCCGGGTTAACCGTGCAGGACATTCTGCGTCATGCGGAGCCTTCGCAGGCCCCGGCCGGTCACGCCTTAGCCGACCGAGTGGCCGCCTATGAGAGACGCCTCATTGAAGCTGCCCTCAGGGATCACGGCGGTTCCATTGCGGCGGTGATCGACACGTTGAGCATTCCACGCCGGACGTTGAACGAAAAAATGGCGAAGTATGGGCTTCTGCGGCCGGGCCGCGCGGGGCCCCCGTCCGAAGACACGTAAGGCGCGTAGCCAAAAGACATGGAATTCGAGGCGGTTACGGGATACGCCCCCGCCGCCGTCAGCGCCGTGCAGGAGACTTACAGTGTTTGAGACGCCGGGTTTCGGATAAGCTGAAGGTCCGCCGGGGGAGCAGAGGCGGCGCCGAGGGGAGGAGATTGCGTGTACACGCTTTGTCAACGCGCTGTTGAGCGCGCGAAGCGATTTCCAAAAGCCGCGGCACGCCGTGGCCTGGGGGCGCTCCTCTTCCTCGCGCTGGCGAATTGTTCGTCTCCGTCGCAAGAGCCTTCCTTGAAAGCTCCGGCGACGAGCGCTGCGAGCGAGCCGTTAACCACCGGCTCATTGAAGCGCCTTCGTATTCTGACGGAAGCGCAGTACCTCAACACGATCGCGTATGTCTTCGGACCCGACATTCGCCCTGTGGCAACCTTTCCTCCGGCGCAACGCACGGAAGGCCTGATCGCGCTTGGCACATCGCGGGGCGGGGTCACGACGCAGCAACTCGAGCTCTATCAGAAAGCCGCGCTGACGGTAGCTCAAATGGCGGTCGATCCGCAGCACCGTGCGTTCCTCGTGCCTTGTAAGCCTGCGTCCGAGAATGCGGCGGATCGCGCGTGCGCGGCGTCGTTCCTTCGTGAAAAGGGGCGTTTGCTCAATCGTCGCCCACTCACCGAAGTCGAACTGAACGCCTTCGTGGATGAAGCGGTCAAGTCGGCGGATGGTCTCAAGGACTTCTATGCGGGTCTGGCGATCGCGCTGGAGGCAATGTTGGTAAGCCCCAACGTCCTCTTTGTTACCGAGACGTCGGAGCCCGATCCGGCGCACCCGGGATCGGAGCGGCTCGACGCCTATTCACTGGCCACCCGCCTTTCGCTCTTTCTATGGAACGCCGTGCCCGACGACGGCCTTCTTCGGGCCGCGCAGAGCGGGGAACTTCACACCGCGAAGGGGCTTGCCCGTCAGGTCGACCGTATGCTGACCAGCGTCCGGCTTGAAACCGGGATGCGTGCCTTTTTCGACGACATGTTCGGCTTCGACGATTTTAATGCATTGTCGAAAGATGCCACTGTTTATCCAAAGTTCACCGGACAGGCCATGGCCGACGCGCGCGAGGAAACGATCCGCACCGCGATCGATCACCTTGTGACGCAGAATAAGGACTATCGCGATCTCTATACAACGCGACAGACCTTTATCTCGCCGGCGCTGGCCGTCATCTACGGCCTCACAACGCCGCCGTCGTGGACCCGCTACCAATTTCCGGCGGACAGTCCGCGGGCAGGTATTCTTACGCATATCAGCTTTCTTGCCGTGCACTCCCATCCGGGCCGAAGCTCCGCGACGCTCCGCGGCAAGGCGCTGCGGGAACTTCTGCTCTGTCAGCCCGTTCCGCGACCTCCCGCGAATGTGGACTTCTCGGCGGTCGAAAACCCAAAGGCCAACTTGCGCACCGCTCGGGATCGCGTGAATGCCCACCTTGAGAATCCGGTGTGCGCGGGCTGCCATAAGATCACCGATCCGATGGGACTTGCTCTGGAGAACTTCGACGGGTCGGGTCGCTACCGCACGACCGAACGAGGGTCACCGATCGACGCCAGCGGCTCACTGGACGGAAAGGCATTCAAAGATGTCATTGGATTGGGCCAGGCGTTGCACGACCATCCCGCGCTTACGTCCTGCCTCGTGAAGCGGGCTTACAGCTACGGCGTCGGTGGGCCTGCTGAGGCCACGGATCGGCCTCTTCTGACGTACCTCGACACGCGCTTCGGCGAAGAGGGCTACAGGCTTCCCAATTTGTTACGCACGATTGCGACGAGCCACGCCTTTTCTCGGGTCGTCGGCCCTGCTGCGCCGGCGGCCCAGGCGAATTGAAGGAGCACCATATGACACTCAATCGTCGCTCGGCGCTAAAAGGACTGCTCTGTGGCGGCGCCGTGACCGTCGGGCTTCCGCTCCTAAATGCGGACCTCAATGGAAATGGCACGGCGTTCGCGGATGAGACTCCGCTGCCGGTAAGGTTCGGGACGTGGTTCTGGGGCTGCGGGATGACGAAGAAGATTTTCGTTCCCGGCCAAACCGGCAAGAATTATGAGCTCACCGAAGAGCTCGACGCCTTGAAAAACGTCAAACAGCATATCAACGTTCATACCAACCTCACGGCTTACCGCGACGGTACATTCTTCTGCCACTACACCGGCTGGGTTGTGTTCCGGACCGGCAGCGCGCCCGTTGTCGGTAATCTGCCGCTGTATGAGTCACTCGACACCACGCTCGCCAACCGCATCGGACGCACCACCCGGTTCAAGAGTTTGACGGCAACGGCCACGGGCGACATCCGGAATATCATCAGCTACGAAAACGCGACGACGCCCAATCCACCCGAGTTCTCTCCAGTCGCTTTTTACACGCGTTTATTCGGACCTGACTTTCAAGATCCCAATGCTGCCGATTTCAAACCCAATCCACGCATCATGATGCGTAAGAGCGCACTTTCGGCGGTCACGGATCAGATCAATGTCCTGAACGGAAAGGTCGGCGCGGAGGACAAGGCGAGGCTCGACCAGTACTTCACCGGACTTCGTCACCTCGAACAGCAATTCGATCATCAGTTGACGAAGCCGGAGCCACGCGCGGCCTGCAAGCCCGCGAAGACGTGGAAAGACGAGCCTGCGCCAGGCACGGACAGCCAGCTCATTGCCGCACGCCATAAGATGATGACCGACCTGATGGTGATGGCCGTCGCCTGCGACCAGACCCGCGTCTTCAATATGACGATGTCGAAATCGGATTCGAACACCACCAAGCAGGGCTATGAGAAGCCTCATCACACCTGCACACATGAAGAGTCCATCGACGAGAAGCTCGGATATCAACCGAACGCGTCCTGGTTCACCAAGCGTTCAATGGAGAACTGGGCCTACTTTGTCGAAGCCTTCTCGAAAATAAAGGAAGGTGATGGGACACTTCTGGATAATGTGCTGATCATGGCCAATACCGATGTCAGCTACGCGCGGGTCCATTCGTTGGAAGAAATGCCGGCGTTCACCGCTGGCCGCGCGGGCGGCAAGGTGAAGACCGGATTGCATGTCGACCACAAAGGAGGTCAGGGAACGGCGCTAAGCTATACCTGCCTGAAAGTGATGGGCCTTGACATCGACTCCTGGGGAACGAAGAGCAACCAGACCAACAAGGAAGTCGGGGAAATCCTTGCATGAGCACATTTACACCGGTGAGGAATGCTTTCGTACTCGGCGCCATCGTTCTGGTGGCGGGGGCGACCGGCGCGATGGCCCAGCAGCGCGCGAAGCTCGCTTTGGAAGACTTCGTGCGCGAGCCCATGCCGCCGGGCTTCCAAGTGATGCAGACCGAACTCGAGGGGCCTGTTTTCGCCGACGCGAGCGGCAAGACCCTTTATGTATGGCCCCTCAACGCTGTTCGGAATGGCGACCTTGGAGATCGCAAGGGCGACCCCGCGTGTGATGACACGGTACAGAAGGTCAACACGGGCCTGCAGAGTCCCTATCCCGGCGGGCTTGAGTTGCCTGAGGCGGACACGCGGCCCAGCTGCCTTGCCATTTGGCCCGGGGTCTGGGCGCCTCCCGACGCCCGCAATGTCGGCAAGTTCACTGTTCTCACGCGCAAAGACGGGCGTCGGCAATGGGCCTACGAAGGTTATGCCCTGTACACTTCCGTACTCGATCAGAAGCCTGGAGATGTTCTCGGGGGCACGAAAAGAACAATGGGCGGCGATGCGCGCTCGACGGGCGTGATTCGCCAGCCAGCCGCTCCGCCGACGAACATTCCCCCTCAGTTCGCAGTGACCATGGCCGATAGCGGGCGCATGCTTGTCCTCGCCGCGAATGACGGATCGGTTTATACGGCCGACGCCGATACGGCGACCAAATCCACCTGCGATGCCAAGTGTAGACAGGAGTTCCAGCCAATCGCCGCCCCCGAGCACGTCCGGCCTCAGGGCGATTGGGCGATCATTGAAAGCTCACCCGGGGTCAAACAATGGACGTTCCGCGGAAAGCCGCTTTACACGCGTCCGTCCGACCGTATCCCACATAGTTTGGAAGGCGGTGACATTCCGGGATGGTCGAATGTCTGGACGCAAAGGGCGCCGGCCGCGCCTCCTGAATTTACCCGCCACATCAATCGTGTCGGCACCGTGCTGGGCGATGAGAAGGGCCGGACAATTTATGTTTACGCTTGCAATGACGATGGAGCCGATCAGCAGGATTGTTCGCACCCGTCGCAACCCCAGGCCTACCGTCTGGCTGTGAGCGGCAAAGGTGATCAGCAGCGGGCGATGCAGAATTTTCCCTACGTGCTGGCGCCCGCCAACGTGAAAAGCCCGAGCAGTGTTTGGACAATCATCTCCATCGATCCTGCAACAGGCAAGAAAGCGAAACCCGAGCAGGGCGGCGCACTCAGGGTTTGGGCGTATCGCGATCGTCCGGTGTACCTGTGCGCGCGGGACAAAAAGCCAGGAGATATTGAGTGCGACTCTTGGGGTGAAAATTTTGGTCTCCGGAACGGCTATCGTGCGTTCTGGGTGCGCGAAGATTTTGGCGGAAGCCACGGTTAGGCGGGGAAGACGCTCATGAAACACGTTCTTGCTGTATTCACCGCGGCCATTGTCATGGCGCTCTCGTCGGCGGCAATGTCCGACGACGCTGCGCTGAAGGACCGGACCATCGGCTTCGTGCTGACGCACAAGAGCTTTGCATTGTGGCAATCCCCGGACGGCAAAAAAGAATGTCCCAACGGGGTGAATGTGGGCCCGCGAGAGCAGTTTAAAGCCCTGTACCCGGACGGAGGAAAATTTGCGGAGACACAGCTCGCGCGTGAGGGGGAGATCATGTTTCCGGATACAACGCCCGAGCCAAAGCTTTTCTTCCACGAGCCCGTCGGCAAGGTCGGCTTGGGTCTCAATCTGGACGGTAAAGTCGATGAAAACGACTTCGTCAGCGAAGACGGGAAGGTCGCGGGCATCGATAACCAGATGTACCGCGTGGTGGGATGCACGGACAACTACCGCGGCCCGGAAGGACAGGCGCGCCACTTCATTCAGGATTACATGCGCAAGTTCAATTACAACCGCTGGCTCATCGAAGTGTCCGATGTGGACGATCTGACCAACGATCCCGACGTTACCGTGAGCCTTTACCGGGGACTGGATGCGCTCACCCAAGATGCCGCCGGCAATTTCACCTCTGGTGGAACGCAGCGCGTCGACGCTAAGTGGGGAAAAGAGTTCATGTACAAAACCAAAGGGAAAATCGAAGGAGGCGTGCTGACCACCACGCCGATCGACATCACTTTTCCGGAATCACAATCGCGCGGCTACCCTTATAACGCCGTTCGTGACTGGCGTGTTCAACTCAGCCTCACGTCAGACGGCGCGGAAGGATTGATGGCCGGCTATCTCGATCTTGAGCGTTGGCATCATAATCTCTGGCAGCTCTGGTCCAGCCATCACCGCAGCTATGGCGGCGAGCCCGTTCCATCTCAGTATCGTTCGCTCCGCCGAAATGCCGATGCTTATCCGGACCCCGCGACGGGACAGAACACGCATATCTCCGCAGCATGGGATGTGAAGTTCACGCAGGCGTTCATTCTGCATCCCGATCAGACTGTGGCCGACGGCAACGAAGAAGTGACAAAACAAAAAGGCAAATCGCGCGCTGCGCAACAGTAAGTAACGGGCTTGCGAAACCGTTACGATAGTCCGCTTGTCCGGCGCAAAAGCGCCAACTACCGTCCCGCGAAGACTGTGCTTTTCGAGGGGGCGTGTAGCAAATGGCTCAAGCGGATCTGACGGCGAACGATGCCGTTTCCGAAAAGATGACCGCGTCGGATATGGCGCGCCGGGTGAAGATGATCTTCATCGGATCGGCCGGCAATCTGGTGGAGTGGTACGACTTTTACGCCTACGCGGCGTTCGCGCTTTACTTCGCGCCGTCTTTCTTCCCCTCGGACGATCCGGTCGTGCAACAGCTCAACGCGGCCGTTCTGTTCGCCTTCGGCTTTATCGTCCGTCCGATTGGCGGCTGGCTGTTCGGACATTTCGCCGACCGATATGGGCGCCGCAATACACTGATGGCCTCTGTGCTGCTGATGTGTTTCGGCTCGCTGATCATTGCGGTTGTGCCGACCTATGCGCAGATCGGTATCGCCGCTCCTATCATCCTCGCCTTTGCGCGTGTCCTGCAGGGCTTGAGCTTGGGCGGCGAGTACGGAACCAGCGCGACGTATCTAAGTGAAGTAGCTCATCCGAAGCACCGCGGGTTCTTCTCCAGCTTTCAGTATGTGACGCTGATCGGTGGACAGCTGACGGCGCTGCTGGTGCTGCTCCTTCTTCAGCAAGTCTTCTTGACGACCGAGGAGATCAAGGAGTGGGGGTGGCGTATTCCGTTCTGGATCGGCGCGGGGCTCGCGGTATTCGTGGCGGTGATGCGCGGTGGTCTCCATGAGACCGAACAGTTCGTTGAAGCAAAAAAGCTGGCCGAGAAACAGGGCAAGAAGATCGGTGGGATCGGCCAACTCCTCAAATACCCGAAAGAGATCCTGATCGTTGTCGGCCTCACCATGGGCGGCACAACGGCGTTCTACACCTACACCACCTACATGCAGAAATACCTGAAGCTGTCGGTAGGACTTACCGATGAGCAGACCACCATGGTGACGGCGGGTTCCCTGATCTTTGCGCTATTCCTGCAGCCGCTGTACGGCGCTCTGTCGGACCGCATCGGCCGCCGCCCGCTTCTGATTTTCTTCGGCGTCGCGGGGACCTTGTTCACCATTCCCATCCTGACCACCCTGGAGTCCGTCACTGGGCCCTGGCAGGCGTTTTTCCTGATCGCGGCGGCGTGGATCATCGTCTCGGGTTACACCTCGATCAATGCGGTGGTGAAAGCCGAGCTGTTCCCCACGGCCGTGCGGGCCATCGGGGTAGGGCTGCCCTACGCCATCACCGTCTCGCTCTTTGGCGGTTCGGCGGAGTCCGTGGCGCTTCTTTTCAAGTCCCAGGGATATGAAAGCTGGTTCTACTATTACCTGACCGCTATTATCGGAACATCGCTGCTCGTTTATGTGTTCATGCGGGACACCGCAAAGGACTCGGCCATGAACCGCCACGAGTAGGAGACGGGGAGGGTTTCAGATGGTAGAGGGCATGACACGTCGTACAGCAGTCACCATGGGCGCGGCCGGTACGTTCGCGGCGGCGACAGGGGCGGGAGGCGGCGCCGCCGCGGCCAGCCCGCAGCTTTTCACAATCCCGCAAATGACGGTGCCTGTCACCGGCAGCAGCGCGCTATTCCCGGTGCGGCGGATTTATTGCATCGGCCGAAACTATGCCGCACATGCCCGTGAAATGGGATCCGACCCGAACCGTGAGGCGCCGTTCTTTTTCCAGAAGCCGGCAGACGCGGTTGTCGTCGTTCAGCCCGGCACGACCGGGACAATCGATTATCCGACCCTAACAAAAAACTTCCACTACGAGATCGAGCTCGTCGCCTTCCTCAAGGGCGGCGGCCGGAAAATCCCGGTCGAGAAGGCGCTGGACCTCGTGCTCGGGTATAGCGTCGGCTTGGACATGACCCGCCGTGACCTTCAGGAGAAGGCGAAGGAAGAGCGCAAGCCGTGGGAAATCGGCAAGGGTTTCGATCAGTCGGCCCCCATGGGCCCGATTTTGACCGCCGAAAAGGTGGGACATTTAGCCAAAGGCCGGATCGCTCTTTCGGTCAACGGCGCCGTTAAACAGAATTCCGACCTCAGCAATATGATCTGGAGCGTGGCTGAACAGATCGCGCAGTTGTCACGGGCGAACGAGCTGTTCCCTGGAGACATTATTTTCTCGGGAACGCCGGAGAATGTCGGCCCGGTGGTTTCCGGCGACACGATGGTCGGAACGATCGCGCGCCTGCCGGACTTGACGGTAAAAGTGGGCGGCCCAGCCCCGGTTTAGAGATAATTTTTCGCTAGGTAAGCGTTGCGGGGCTGTGGTGCAATAGACGATATTGCGCCGCGCTTTCGCGCGCCTTAAGCGCTGCTCTGTATTCTCTTCGCGGCCTCCCAAGAACCGTTCTGGATCGTTTCATGACCCACATTCCCTCGCAGCATTCTCTTCTCGGGCTTATCGGCAATACGCCGCTTGTTCGCACGCGCAACCTCGATGTCGGCCCCTGCGAACTGTACTTGAAGCTCGAGAGCCAGAACCCGGGGGGTTCGATCAAGGACCGTATCGCGGTGACGATGATCGAAGCGGCAGAGCGCGACGGACGTTTGAAACCAGGCGGAACCCTTGTCGAAGCGACCGCCGGAAACACCGGTCTCGCCCTCGCGTTGGTCGGCGGCCAAAAAGGCTACAAGGTCATCTTGGTCATTCCCGACAAGATGAGCCAGGAGAAGATCTTCCACCTCAAGGCGCTGGGCGCTGAAGTGGTGATGACCCGGTCCGACGTACAGAAAGGACATCCCGAATACTATCAGGAGAAGGCGGCTGCGATCGCGGCCAAGACCGGCGGTCTATACGTCAATCAGTTCGAAAATCCCTCGAACCCAGTCGCCCATGAGAGCACGACCGCACCTGAAATTTGGCAACAGATGGACCGCAACCTCGATGCCGTGGTGTGCGGGGTCGGAAGCGGCGGTACGCTGACGGGCATCGGGCGTTTCTTCAAACGCACGGCTCCGCACGTCGAAATGGTGCTGGCGGATCCCAAGGGTTCGATCCTCGCGCCGCTGGTGAATACGGGCGAAATGATCACCCCGGGCAGCTGGTTGGTGGAAGGGATCGGCGAGGACTTCATCCCCAAGAATTGCGAACTGGACTTGATCGGCGCCGCCTACACCATTGACGACACGGAGGCGATCAATACTTCGCGCTTGGTGCTGCAACGGGAGGGCATTCTCTGCGGGTCGTCCTCCGGCACGCTGATCGCGGCCGCCCTTCGTTACTGCCGTGCCCAAACAAAGCCGAAGCGCGTCGTGTCGTTCGTCTGCGATAGCGGCAACAAGTATCTCTCAAAGATTTACAACCCGTACTGGCTTCAGGATCAGGGCATCACCGATCGTAAGGAGACACACGATCTGCGAGACCTGATTGCGCGTCCTTACTTCCAAGGCGACGTGGTTTGGGCAGGCCCAAAGGAAACGTTGCAGCAGGTGTATGCGAAGATGCGCTTATTCGACATCTCGCAGGTCCCTGTTATGGAAGACCGCAAACTCATCGGACTGATGGATGAGGCGGACGTGCTGTTGCGGGTCACCGGCGACGCCACGGGTTTCGCGACCCCGGTCGGCACAGTGATGCGGCGCGAGTTCAAGACCATCGATGTGAAGGCGCCGGTCGACGATTTGATCCCGATGTTTGAGCGCGCTCACGCCGTGTGCGTGATGGACAAAGGCGAATTCCTTGGCTTGGTAACCCCGGCCGACTTCCTCAACTACTTGCGCAAGAGAACGGGCAAGGCATGAGCAACGATCCCAATAAAGATCACCTCCTCAAGGGTTTCGATACGCGCGCGATCCACGCAGGTCAGCATTTCGATCCCACGACCAACGCCGTGATCACACCGATCTATGCGACGTCGACCTACGCCCAGGAGAGTCCGGGCGTCCACAAAGGCTTCGACTACGGGCGCAGCCACAATCCGACACGCTTTGCCTATGAGAGGGCGATAGCGGCGCTGGAGAACGCGAAGGCCGGATTTGCCTTTTCCTCCGGACTCGCCGCCATGGCGACGGTGCTCGACATGCTAGAGGCGGGTTCGCACATCGTGGCGATGGACGATCTATACGGTGGGACGTACCGTCTGCTTGAGCGCGTGCGCAAGAAGTCGGCGGGGCTCGCCATTTCCTATGTGGATCTGACCGATACCGCCAAGCTGCGCGCAGCCATCCGCGACAACACAAAATTGATTTGGATCGAAACGCCGACCAATCCGCTGCTGAAGCTGGCCGACATTGAAGCGGTGGCCGCGGAGGCTCATAAGCACGACATTATCGTCGTTGTCGATAACACGTTCGCGTCACCCTGGACGCAGCGGCCGCTCGATCTTGGGGCTGACATTGTCGTGCACTCCGCGACGAAGTATCTGAACGGCCATTCGGACGTCATCGGTGGCGTTGCGGTCACGAACCATCCCGATTTGATTGAGCAACTTGGGTTCCTCCAGAACTCCATCGGCTCCATCGCAGGGCCATTCGATAGCTTCCTCGCGCACCGGGGTCTTAAAACACTCGGCATTCGCATGGAGCGTCACAACAAGAATGCAATGCATTTGGCGAACTGGCTGGAAAAGCACCCCAAGATCGAGCGGGTGATCTATCCGGGCCTGCCGAGCCATCCGCAGTACAAGATCGCGCAAAAGCAAATGCGCGGCGGTGGGGGCATGATCACGGCTTTCATGAAGGGCGGTCTCGAAGACGCGCGCCAAGCTTTGTCGCGGACGCGGATTTTCACGCTGGCGGAGAGCCTGGGCGGCATCGAGAGTTTGATCGAGCATCCGGCGATCATGACTCACGCTTCCATTCCAAGGGACGTGCGCGAGAAGATCGGCGTAAAGGATGGTCTGATCCGCCTCTCCGTCGGCATCGAAGACGCCGAGGATCTGCAGGCCGATCTCGCACAGGCGCTGCAGTAGCCGTTACTTCGTTTCGTAACTCAACGACCCGCGGTCGGCGAAAACGATGTTGCCGTAAACGCGGATCCGTTCGCTAGCTCGATAGACCTTTGCCGCCGTCATCTTGAAATTGCCGGTCGGTGCGGGGTTCTCGATGACTTCATCCGGCGGAGCGTTTTTGGCCATGCGCTGAAACGCGGCTCGCGCGCTCAGAAGTTCATCGTAGGTGACTTTCGGTAGTTCCATCACGCCGCCTTTCGGGCGTCCGGGGTGTGCACCGTAAATGGCGGTGTCGCGCTTTATCACCGAGAGGATTGTATCCGCGGAGGCGAGATAATCTCGCGCGTTGCCGGAGAATAGACCCGCCGGATAGATGAAATCTCCTGTGAACAGAATGTTGTCCAAGGGGCTGTAAATCGCAATTTCATCGCGGGTATGCCCCGGCGTGAAAAGGATCTGCACAGGACGGTCGCCGAGATCTATCGTCTCGTTGGGTTTGATATATCGGCTGACCTTGAAAGGCGTTGCGGTGAATTCTCCGGCCGCGGCGATGTGCCGGTCTGGCGGGACATAGGTAAAGCCATTGGCTCGCACGAGTTCCCGTGTCGCCGGCACATCCACCAACCACACCTCCTGGAAGTGATGAATGCTTCCGATGTGGTCGTAATGCAGGTGTGTCGGAATGACCGCAAAGGGTTTGTCGGTCAGCCTGCGCACCGCTGCCGTCATGTCCTCCGTCGTACTCGCGCCGGCATCGATTACGAGGGCCTTGTCCTCCCCAACGATCACGTAAGAGACGTTGTGTTGATAATATTCGGGCTCCGACAGCGCGTATAAGCTGGGCCGGATTTGCGTCACCGCGAACTCGCTGCCGGGGCGTATATAGGATGTCCCGGGAGGAAGCGCCGCGCGCTGAGATTCCGCGGCGCTGGCGGAGAAGGCGCCAAACAATAGGATTGCGAGCACGAGGGTTTTCATAACTCTGCCTCCAGCCGTTCACTCTAACGGCCCCGCCGCCGCCGTGCTACAGTCGCTGGATGCTCACACGGCGTTCTCTTGTTGCGTCGGTCTTGGCTCTGCTCGGTGTTCCTGCGAGCGCGGCCGAGATGTCCCGCACCCTCCCGCGCCCTGCTGTCGATGAGATGCCCGGCGCAACTTCTCCCGCGGTGGTCGTCCTCGCGGGAGGATGCTTCTGGGGTGTGCAGGCGGTTTACCAACGGACCAAGGGTGTATTGAACGCTGTGTCCGGATACGCCGGAGGTGACAAAGCGAGCGCCAAATACGGCGTCGTGAGCGGCGGAAAGACCGGACACGCTGAGGCGGTGCAGATTACGTACGACCCGAAGGAAATCTCCTTCGGCCAGATTCTTCAAATCTTTTTCTCCGTGGTCCATGACCCGACGCAGGTAAACCGGCAGGGACCGGATGTTGGTCCGCAGTACCGTTCTGCTGTTTTTCCATTGAACGAGACGCAGGACAGGCTCGTGCGCGCCTACATCAGCCAGCTTGAGCGCGAGGGTGCATTCCCGGTCGCGATCGCGACGACGGTAGAAGAGGGCAAGTCATTCTACCCGGCGGAGGACTACCATCAGGATTATTTGGTGAATAACCCGCGACAGCCTTACATCATGTTTCACGATCTGCCGAAGCTTGAGGCGATGAGGCGGAGTGTCCCGGACCTCTGGCGTGAGAAGCCCGTACTGGTGAAATCGCCGCGGCGTCTTGGGCGGTTGGGTCAAGGCTCAGAAGCCTTTTATCGCGGCCTGCCGGAAAGCGATTAATTAACCGGCCGTTCGGTTATTGGTGGAAGCTGTGCGTCGGCGGCATAGCAGCGCTGTTCGGCGGCGCGTAGCGGGTCAATCTTGAAGTTCCCTAGAATAGCGGGTACAGGCGCGAGGACTGCCTGTCTTTTGTTTTCACATCCGTCGAGCTGCGATGATCCTGACAGAAACCCAATCGGCCATTCAGGCGAGTATCCGTGCGTATGCGCAGGAAAAGATTCGCCCGCGGAGCCACGCGTTCGAAGCCGCGGGTGGTTATCCGCCGGAGCTCTTCCTGGAGTTGGCCGAACTCGGCCTGCTGGGAATGGTCGCCCCCGAATCCGAAGGCGGCGCCGGGGCTGATTATGTGTCTTATGCGCTGGCGCTGATCGAACTGGCAGCAGCGGATGGCGCGCTCTCGACCATCGTCTCTATTCAGAACAGTCTTCTTGTGACCGGTCTGCTGAAAGACGGGACGCCGGCGCAGAAGCAGCGGTTCCTACCGGACCTCATCGGCGGAAGGACGATCGGCGCCTTCGCGCTGACGGAGTCCGACGCGGGGTCTGATGCTTCCGCGATCCGTACGCGAGCAACGAAAGCGAACGGCGGTTGGACGCTCAACGGTTCAAAGCAGTTCATCACCTCCGGCAAGATCGGCAAGCTCGCGATGATTATTGCGGTGACCGATCCCGAAGCCGGCAAGAAAGGGATGTCGGCGTTTCTGGTGCCGACGGACCGCAAAGGTTATTTTGTCGACAAGGTCGAACACAAACTCGGCCAGGGCGCGTCCGATACATGTGCCCTGCGCTTCGAGAATATGTTCGTCGAGGACGACCTCATACTCGGGCAGCCGGGCCAGGGCTATCGCATTGCGCTGTCGAATCTTGAGGCGGGCCGGATTGGCATCGCCGCGCAATGTATCGGGATGGCGCAAGGCGCGCTTGATATTGCGATTGCCTACGCCAAGGACCGCAAGTCCATGGGGAAGCAGATTATCGAACACCAAGCGGTCGGTTTCCGACTGGCCGATCTCGCCGCGAAGCTTGAAGCGGCCCGTCACCTGACTTTGCACGCGGCGAGTCTCAAGGATTCGGGCCTGCCGT
This sequence comes from Rhodospirillaceae bacterium, assembly GCA_041905525.1. Taxonomy (GTDB): domain Bacteria; phylum Pseudomonadota; class Alphaproteobacteria; order Rhodospirillales; family Rhodospirillaceae; genus SHVO01. The sequence continues at coordinate 134,727 of JAYRKY010000006.1, read as the reverse complement.
GCCTGAAAGAGGCGTCCATGGCCAAGCTGGTGGCCTCGGAGACGGCCGAGACCGTGGTGTCAGGAGCCATCCAAACCCTTGGCGGTTATGGGTATCTTGAGGAATTCGGGGTCGCGAAGATTTATCGCGATGTCCGTGTTTGCCAAATCTACGAAGGCACATCAGATATACAGCGCATGGTTATCGCGCGCGCGCTTTAGGCACGGCTGGGGAACCGGGCGCCGGTTCCTCGAACGTCGGGTCCAAGAAACAAGGAGAGAAACGGAATGGCTAACGATCCAGTCGTCATTGCTTCCTACGCCCGTACGCCAATGGGTGGGTTCCAAGGCGCGCTTGGCGCGGTGAAGGCGACCGATCTCGGCGCGACCGCCGTGAAAGCCGCGGTTGAACGCGCCGGCGTGAAAGCCGATGCGGTCGAGCAGATTTTCATGGGCTGCGTGCTCCCTGGAGGTCTCGGACAGGCGCCGGCCCGTCAGGCTGCAATTGGCGCGGGTCTGGCGAAGTCGGTGGAAGCAACCACCGTGAATAAGATGTGCGGCAGCGGTATGCAGGCGGCGATCATGGCGCATGATGCGCTGGCCGCCGGAACAGCAGACATCATCGTCGCGGGCGGGATGGAAAGCATGACCAACGCGCCGTACCTGATGCAGAAGCACCGCGGCGGCGCCCGCATCGGGCACGATGTCATCAAGGACTCAATGTATCTCGACGGCCTTGAAGATGCCTACGACCAGGGCAAGCTGATGGGCGTGTTCGCCGAAGATACGGCGCGTGAATATCAGTTCACCCGCGAGCAGCAGGACCAGTTCGCGATCCGCTCTCTGACGCGTGCGCAAGAGGCCATCAAGTCCGGCGCTTTCGCCAAGGAAGTGGTGCCGGTGACGATCCAAGGCCGCGACGGCGCGACGAAGATTGAAGCGGACGAACAGCCCGGCAAGGCGAAGCTCGATAAAATTCCGACCCTGAAGCCGGCTTTCGCAAAAGACGGTACCATCACCGCCGCGAACGCATCGTCGATCTCGGACGGTGCTGCGGCGTTGGTCATGACGCGCGAGAGCGTGGCCAAGAAGCTTGGTATGCCGATTGTCGCGAAGCTGGTCGCGCATGCCGCGCACGCCCATGAGCCGTCCAAGTTCACGACGGCCCCGATTCCTGCGATGCAGAAGGTTCTCAAGAAGGCCGGATGGAAGGTCGAAGACGTCGACCTTTTCGAAGTCAATGAAGCCTTCGCGGTCGTCGCCATGGCGGCCCAGCGCGAACTGGCGATCCCGGACGAGAAGCTGAACGTGAACGGCGGCGCCTGCGCTTTGGGGCATCCGATCGGCGCCAGCGGCGCGCGGATCATGGCGACCCTGATCGCGGCCCTGCAGAATCGCGGCGGCAAGCGGGGCGTGGCCAGCCTGTGCATCGGCGGCGGCGAAGCGACAGCGGTCGCGATCGAGCTCGCCTAAGCCTGAAAAACCTACGGAAAAGGGCCGCTTCCACCCGGGAGCGGCCCTATCCTTTTGCGCCGAAACCGCGGTTTTGGCGAATCTCATTGACCTTTTGGGGCGGTTCTACGATTTAAGGGCCCTCGAATTCGACTTAACGCCTAGAAACGAAACGGGAAGAGCATGTCTAAAGAGAAATTCCAGCGGAATAAGCCGCACTGCAACGTCGGCACGATCGGTCACGTTGACCACGGCAAGACGTCGTTGACGGCGGCGATTACGAAGGTGCTGGCCGAGAAGGGCGGTGCGACGTTCACGGCGTACGACCAGATCGACAAGGCTCCTGAAGAGAAGGCGCGCGGGATCACGATCTCGACGGCGCACGTTGAGTACACGACGGACGCGCGTCACTACGCGCACGTTGATTGCCCTGGCCACGCGGACTACGTGAAGAACATGATCACGGGCGCGGCGCAGATGGACGGCGCGATCCTGGTTGTGTCTGCGGCTGACGGCCCGATGCCTCAGACGCGCGAGCACATCCTTCTGGCCCGTCAGGTCGGCGTTCCTGCGATCGTTGTGTTCCTGAACAAGTGCGACATGGTTGACGATCCGGAACTGTTGGACCTGGTCGAGCTGGAAGTTCGCGAGCTTCTGTCGAAGTACAACTTCCCTGGCGACAAGATCCCGATTGTTCGCGGTTCGGCTCTGGCGGCGCTGGAAAACACCAACGACAAGCTGGGCAAGGAAGCGATCCTTGAGCTGATGAAGCAGGTTGACGCGTACATCCCGCAACCTGAGCGTCCGAAGGACAAGCCGTTCCTGATGCCGATCGAAGACGTGTTCTCGATCTCGGGCCGTGGCACCGTTGTGACGGGCCGTGTCGAGCGCGGAATCGTGAAGGTCGGTGAAGAAGTGCAGATCGTCGGCCTGAAGCCGACGGTGACCACGGTCGTCACGGGCGTTGAAATGTTCCGCAAGCTGCTCGATCAGGGTGAGGCGGGGGACAACATCGGCGCGCTGCTGCGCGGCACGAAGCGTGAAGAAGTCGAGCGCGGCCAGGTTCTGGCGAAGCCGGGTTCGATCACGCCGCACACGAAGTTCAAGTGCGAGTGCTACATCCTGACGAAGGACGAAGGCGGCCGTCATACGCCGTTTTTCTCGAACTACCGTCCGCAGTTTTACTTCCGTACGACGGACGTGACGGGCACGATCGAACTTCCGGCGGGCACCGAGATGGTGATGCCTGGGGACAACATCTCCATGCAGGTCAACCTGATCGCCCCGATCGCCATGGATGAAGGCCTGCGCTTCGCTATCCGCGAAGGCGGCCGCACCGTCGGCGCCGGCGTCGTCGCCAGCATCGTAGAGTAATTGAGACAGGCGGCATCCGCCGTTTGCGGATGCCGCTCACTTTTGGGTATAGGCCATGATGGACAATCAAAATATTCGCATTCGCCTTAAGGCGTTTGATCATCGCGTGCTCGATCAATCCACGAAGGAGATCGTCAGCACCGCCAAGCGCACGGGCGCGCAAGTGCGCGGTCCTATTCCCCTTCCGACGCGGATCGAGAAGTTCACCGTGAACCGCTCCCCGCACGTCGATAAGAAGTCGCGCGAACAGTTCGAAATCCGGACTCATCGCCGTCTTCTCGACATTGTCGATCCGACTCCGCAGACGGTGGACGCGCTCATGAAGCTCGACCTCGCCGCCGGCGTTGACGTCGAGATCAAGCTCTAAGAATTTCTCGAAGGTGGGACTTATGCGTTCCGGTTTAGTTGCACAAAAAGTGGGTATGACCCGCGTATTCACCGCGGAAGGCAATCACGTGCCCGTCACCGTGCTTAAGGTCGACGGCGTGCAGGTGATCGCTCAACGTACCAAGGAAAAGGACGGCTACACGGCCGTTCAGCTCGGCATCGGCAACAAGAAGGCCAAGCGCGTCAATAAGGCGACGCGTGGGCACTTCGCGAAGGCCAACATCGAGCCGAAGCGTCGTCTGGTCGAATTCCGCGTTGACGCGGACAAGATGATCGATGTGGGCGCCGAACTCTCGGCCGCGCACTTCGTCACCGGTCAGTTCGTCGATGTGACGGGCACGACGGTTGGTAAGGGGTTCCAGGGGCCGATGAAGCGCTGGAACTTCTCCGGTCTCGAAGCCTCGCACGGCGTGTCCATTTCTCACCGTTCCCACGGCTCGACCGGTCAGCGTCAGGACCCGGGTAAGGTGTGGAAGGGCAAGAAGATGGCCGGTCACCTCGGCGTCGAACGCGTCACCACCCAGAACCTGCAGGTCGTTCAGATCGACGAAGCTAAGGGTTTCATTTTCGTCAAAGGCGCAGTTCCGGGCAATCCGGGCGGCTATGTGCTCGTGAAGGACGCTGTGAAGCGTAAGCTTCCGAAGGACCTTCCGCTGCCCGCCGGTCTGAAGGCCAAGAAGGACTAACGGCCATGAAGCTGGACATCATCAATCTCGACAAGAAGAACGTCGGCTCCGTGGACGTCTCCGACGCCATTTTCGGCGCCGAAGTGCGCGGCGACATCATGCACCGCGTCGTGCGCTGGCAGCTCGCCAAGCGCCAGGCCGGCACGCATAAGACCAAGGTCGTCAGCGAAGTCAGCGGCACCACCAAGAAGCCGTACAAGCAGAAGGGCACGGGTTCCGCCCGTCAGGGCTCGCTGCGTTCCGCGCAGATGCGCGGCGGCGGCGTGATCTTCGGACCGGTCGTGCGCAGCCACGCGTTCAGCCTGCCGAAGAAGATCCGCGCGCTCGGTCTCAAGAGCGCCCTGTCGGCGAAGGCGAAAGACGGCAAGCTGGTGGTGATCGAATCCGCCGCCGGCGGCAGCGACGCCAAGACCAAGAAGCTCGACGCTCAGTTCAAGAAGCTCGGCTGGACCTCCGCTCTGATTATCGACGGTGCGCAGGTGGACGAGGGCTTTGCCCGCGCCGCCCGCAACATCCCCGGTATCGACGTTCTGCCCAGCCAGGGCGCGAACGTGTACGACATCCTGCGCCGCGACACTCTCGTATTGACGAAGGCGGCGCTCGAAAAGCTTGAGGAGCGCCTGAAATGAGCCCTGAAAAGAAGCCGGCCAAGAAGGCCGCGAAGAAGGCCGCTCCGGCCGTGAACGAAGCCGCGCTGTATGATTTCATCCGCGCTCCGATGATCACGGAAAAGGCGACGATGGCGTCCGAGCACAATCAGTTTGTGTTCCGCGTGCCGCTCGACGCTTCCAAGCCGGAAATCAAGCAGGCCGTAGAGACGCTGTTCAAGGTGCAGGTCACTGCCGTGAACACGCTGATCACCAAGGGCAAGCTGAAGCGCTTCCGTGGCCGTCCGGGCCGCCGCAGCGATGTGAAGAAAGCCATCGTGACCCTGGCCGCCGGCCAGTCGATCGATGTGACCACGGGACTCTAAGCCATGGCTTTGAAGACATATAATCCGGTAACGCCGTCGCTGCGCGGCACCGTCCTCGTCGACCGCTCCGACCTGCACAAGGGCAAGCCGGTTAAGGAACTGACGGAAGGTATGCACTCGACGGGTGGTCGTAACCACTCCGGCCGAATCACCAGCCGTTTCATGGGCGGCGGTCATAAGCGCCGTTACCGTCTCGTCGACTTCAAGCGCAAGAAGCGCGACATGTCGGCGACGGTCGAGCGCCTCGAGTACGACCCGTACCGCACCGCGTTCATCGCTCTGATCCGCTACGAAGACGGCGAGCAGGCCTATATCCTGGCTCCGCAGCGTCTGAAGGCCGGCGACAAGATCATCGCCGCCGAGACCGCGGACATTAAGCCGGGCAATGCCATGCCGCTGAAGAACATGCCGGTGGGCACCATCGTGCACAATGTCGAGCTCAAGCTCGGCGGTGGCGGCAAGATGGCGCGTTCGGCGGGCTGCTACGCACAGCTAATCGGTAAGGACTCGGGTTATGCCCAGCTCCGCCTCTCGTCGGGCGAACTTCGCCTGGTGCGCGCGGAATGCATGGCCACTGTCGGCGCCGTGTCCAATCCGGACAACCAGAACATCAATTTCGGCAAAGCCGGTCGTATGCGCTGGCTGGGTTTCAAGCCGCATAACCGCGGCGTCGCGATGAACCCGGTCGACCATCCGCTCGGTGGTGGTGAAGGTAAGACCTCGGGCGGCCGTCATCCGGTCACCCCGTGGGGCAAGCCGACCAAGGGGAAGCGCACGCGCAACAACAAGCGTACGCAGAACCTCATCATGCGCAGCCGTCACCTGGCTAAGAAAGCTTAAGGAGAGCGAACGTGTCACGTTCAGTTTGGAAAGGTCCTTTCGTCGACGGCTATCTCTTGAAGAAAGCCGAGACGGTTCGTGGCTCCGGCCGCAACGAAGTGATCAAGACCTGGTCGCGTCGCTCTACGATCCTGCCGCAGTTCGTCGGCCTGACGTTCGGCGTGCACAACGGTCACAAGCATGTTCCGGTGCTCGTCACCGAAAACATGATTGGTCACAAGTTCGGCGAATTCGCCCCGACCCGTACGTTCCACGGCCACACCGGCGATAAAAAAGCCGCGGCCCCTGGCGCTGCGAAGTAAGGACTAAGTCATGAGCAAGAAAAACGCTCCGCGCCGCGTCGGCGATAACGAAGCCCGAGCCTTCTCGCGCTCGATCCGCGTTAGCCCGCGCAAGCTGAACCTGATGGCTCAGCTGATCCGCGGCAAAAGCGCTGAAGCGGCTTTGGCCGAACTCACTTTCAACAAGCGCCGCATCGCGCAGGAAGTGAAGACGGTTCTGGAGTCCGCCATCGCCAACGCGGAAAACAATCACCAGCTCGATGTCGATCAGCTGTTCGTGGCCCAGGCCTACGTCGGCAAGTCGATCGTCATGAAGCGCTGGAGCCCGCGCGCTCGTGGCCGCGTCGGACACATCACCAAGCCGTTCAGCAATCTCACCATTGTCGTGCGTGAGAAGAGGGAGACCGCCTAATGGGTCAGAAAGTCAATCCAGTCGGGCTGCGTCTCGGCATCAATCGCACGTGGGACTCGCGTTGGTACGCGAACCGCGGCCAGTATGCCCAGCTCCTGCACCAGGACATTGAGATCCGCGACTATTTGAAGGAGCGTCTGGCTCAGGCCGGCGTTGCGCGCGTGATCATCGAGCGCCCGGCGAAGAAGGCCCGCATCACGATCCACACAGCCCGTCCGGGCGTGGTGATCGGCAAGAAGGGCGCCGACATCGAAGTGATCCGTAAGGATCTGCAGAAGATGACCGGCAGTGAAGTTCATCTGAACATCATCGAAATCCGTAAGCCGGAAATCGACGCCCAACTCGTCGCCGAAAACATCGCGCAACAGCTCGAGCGCCGCGTGGCGTTCCGCCGCGCCATGAAGCGCGCGGTGCAGTCGGCGATGCGTCTTGGCGCCGGCGGCATTCGTATCACTTGCTCCGGCCGTCTTGGCGGCGCTGAAATCGCGCGCGTTGAGTGGTACCGCGAAGGTCGCGTGCCTCTGCACACGCTGCGCGCCGACGTCGATTACGGCATCGGCACCGCGAAGACCACCTACGGCACCTGCGGTGTGAAGGTTTGGATCTTCAAGGGCGAGATCCTGGAGCACGATCCTATGGCGCAGGACAAGCGCCTGGGCGGCGAAGTTCAGACTCCGCGTGAAGAACGCGGCCGTTCTGAAGCTCGCGGCTAAGGCATTAGAAACGGAAATACGTCGTCATGTTGCAACCGAAACGCACAAAATTTCGCAAGGCCTTCAAGGGCCGCATTCACGGCGTCGCCAAGGGCGGCTCGACCCTGAATTTCGGCTCCTATGGCCTCAAGGCTCTGACGCCCGAGCGCGTCACCGCCCGCCAGATCGAAGCGGCCCGCCGCGCTCTCACGCGCTTCATGAAGCGCCAGGGGCGCGTATGGATCCGCATCTTCCCGGATGTGCCGGTGTCGAAGAAGCCCGCCGAAGTCCGTCAGGGTAAGGGTAAGGGTACGCCGGAGTATTGGGTGTGCCGCATTAAGCCGGGCCGCATCATGTTCGAAGTCGACGGCGTGTCGGCTGAGATGGCGCGCGAAGGTTTCACTCTGGCGGCCGCGAAGCTGCCGATTAAGACCAAGATGGTCTCGCGTATTGGAGCCTAAGAATATGAGCACTGCACAGGATCTGCGCGGCAAGAACGCGGAAGAACTTCAAGGCCAGCTTGCTGACCTGAAGAAGGAGCAGTTCAATCTGCGCTTCCAGAAGGCCTCGGGCCAGCTGACCAACACCGCCCAGTTTGGGCGCGTCCGCCGCGAGATCGCGCGGATCAAGACAATTCTGCGGGAACGCAGCAGCCAAAAAGCTGCGTCGTAAGCGGGCGAGAGGAAGAAGAATATGCCGAGACGAATTCTCCAGGGTGTGGTCGTCAGCGATAAGCAGGACAAGACCGTGATCGTGCGCGTTGAACGCCGCATGATGCACCCGATCTACAAGAAGTTTATCCGTCGCAGCAAAAAGTTCGCGGCGCACGATGAGAACAACGTCGGCAAGATCGGCGATGTGGTGCGTATCCGCGAGTGCGCGCCGATCTCGAAGACTAAGAAGTGGGAATTGATCCTGGACAAGGCCGAGTAATCGGAACCCTCCAGGAATAAGGACGTAAAACCATGATTCAGATGCAATCCAATTTGGATGTTGCCGACAACTCAGGCGCCAAGCGCGTCATGTGCATCAAGGTGCTCGGCGGCTCCAAGCGTAGATTCGCCGCCATCGGCGACGTGATCGTCGTGTCCGTAAAGGACGCCATTCCGCGTGGCCGCGTGAAGAAGGGTGACGTCCATCGTGCCGTCATCGTGCGTACTGCGAAGGAACTTCGCCGCGCCGACGGAACCTCGATCCGTTTCGATCACAATGCCGCCGTGCTCATCAACAAGCAGGGCGAGCCGATCGGAACCCGTATCTTCGGACCGGTCACTCGTGAGCTGCGCGGCAAGAAGTTCATGAAGATCGTTTCGCTGGCGCCGGAGGTCCTCTAATGGCCAAATTGAAGATCAAGAAGGGCGACAACGTCGTCGTCCTTACGGGCCGCGACAAAGGCAAGACCGGCACGGTGCTCAAGTCGCTGCCGAGTGAAAACCGCGTGATCGTTCAGGGCGTCAACATCGCCAAGCGTCACCAGCGCCAAACGGCGCAGGATCGCGGCGGGATCATTGAGAAAGAAGTATCGATCCACGTTTCCAACGTGGCGCACGTCGATCCGAAGGGCGGTAAGTCCACCCGGGTCGGCTTCAAGACGCTCGATGACGGTAAGAAGGTCCGCGTTGCCCGGCGGTCCGGCGAAGTCATCGACTAGGAAGGACGAAAGCTATGGCTGCTACAACGCGTTTGCGTAAACACTACGACGAAGTCGTCCGCACCAAGATGGTGGAAAAGTTCGGCTACAAGAACCCGATGGCGGTTCCCAAGCTGACGAAAATCGTCATCAACATGGGCGTCGGCGAAGCTTCGCAGGACAAGAAGAAGATCGAGGGCGCGGTCGAGAATCTGACGGCGATCGCCGGTCAGAAGCCGAACGTCACCAAGTCCCGCAAGGCGATCGCGAACTTCAAGCTGCGCGAAGGCCAGATGGTCGGCTGCAGCGTCACCCTGCGCAAGTCTCGCATGTATGAGTTCTTGGACCGCTTGGTGAACGTCGCGCTGCCGCGCGTGCGCGACTTCCGCGGCCTCAATGCGAGAAGCTTCGATGGCGCCGGTAACTACAACATGGGCCTCACGGAACAGATCGTGTTCCCGGAAATCGATTACGACAAGATCGACAAGGTCCGCGGCATGAACATCACCATCTGCACGACGGCAAAGACCGACGAGGAAGCGCTTGCGCTGCTCGAAGGTTTCGAAATGCCGTTCCAGAAATAAGGGAAACACGTCTCATGGCGAAGACGAGCACAGTTGAACGCGATCTGAAGCGCCGCCGCATGGCGAAGTCGCTGGGTAACAAGCGCAAGAAGCTGAAGGCGATCATCATGGATCGCAACACGAACGACGAAGACCGCTTTGCCGCGGTGCTGAAGCTGGCGCAGGTTCCGCGCAATTCCTCGAAGGTCCGTATCCGTAACCGGTGCGACCTGACGGGCCGTCCGCGGGCGACCTATCGCAAGTTCAAGATGGCGCGCAACAAGCTGCGTGAACTGGCCTCGCGGGGTCAGATCCCCGGCATGGTCAAGTCGAGCTGGTAAGGAGCACCTCACGTGTCAATGACTGATCCTGTTGGTGATTTGCTCACCCGTATCCGCAACGGACAGCGGGCGAACAAGTCCTCGATTACCGCCCCCGCCTCGAAGCTGCGCGAAAGCGTACTGCGCGTGCTCGAACGCGAAGGTTACATTCGTGGTTTCGCGCGCCAGACCGTGCGTGAAGGCATCGATGAGCTGACGATCGAGCTGAAGTACAACGAAGGCGAGCCGGTCATTAATAAGATCGAGCGCGTTTCGAAGCCCGGCCGCCGGGTGTACGCGAAAATCAAGGACTTGCAGAAGGTCTACAACGGCCTCGGCATTTCCATTCTCTCGACGCCTCGCGGCGTCATGTCTGACTCGGAAGCGCGCCAAGCCAACGTCGGCGGCGAAGTGCTCTGCCAAGTGTTCTAACGAACACGGATTGAAGGAAGCTACGATGTCACGTGTAGGCAAATATCCGGTGAGCATCCCCTCGGGCGTCACCGTCACCATGGCCGGCAAGACCGTCACCGTTAAGGGCAAACTGGGCGAGTTGAAGCTCGATACCAGCGACGACGTTGATACCAGCGTCACCGACGGCAAGGTTTGGGTAAAGGCCAAGAGCGAAACCAAGCGTGCCCGCGCGCAGTGGGGAACCACCCGCGCCACCATCAACAACATGGTGAAGGGTGTAAGCCAGGGCTACAAGAAGACCCTCGACATCAACGGCGTCGGCTTCAAGGCCGCCGCTCAGGGCAAGAAGCTGACGCTCAATCTCGGCTTCTCGCACGACGTCATCTACGACATTCCGGCCGGCATCGAAGTAAAGACGCCGACCCCGGTGCAGATCGAAGTGTCGGGTGCCGATCGTCAGAAGGTGGGCCAGGTGGCCGCGGAGATTCGCGGGTACAAGCAGCCGGAGCCTTACAAGGGCAAGGGCATCAAGTACTCCGACGAATTCATCCTTCGCAAAGAAGGCAAGAAGAAGTAAGGCGCGGGCCAAGAGCCTAAGAGACAAGGGATTTAGCGATGAGCAGCACCAGAATTCAGACCCAGCGGCGCAAGCAGCGCACGCGCCACTCAGTCAAGGCCGCGGCGCATGGTCGTCCGCGCCTTTCCGTGCACCGGTCGGGTCGTCACATCTACGCCCAGATCATTACCGACGAAGACGGCCGCACGCTGGCCGCCGCGTCCAGCATCGACACGGATCTGAAGGGCAAGCTGAAGGTCGGCGCCTCGAAGGATGCTGCCGCCCAAGTGGGCAAATTGCTCGCCGAGCGCGCCGTGAAAGCCGGCGTGAAGGAAGTGGTTTTCGATCGCGGTAGCTATTTGTTCCACGGTCGCGTCAAAGCGCTCGCTGACGCGGCGCGTGAAGCCGGTCTGTCGTTCTAAGGCCGGTCAGGTAAGGGAAGTAAGATATGGCACGGACACCAACAGGCGCCTCTGAACGGGGCGAACGCCAGGGTCGGGGTGAACGCGGCGAGCGCGGTGAGCGCGGCGGCCGTCGTGAACGCGGGGGCGATCGTGAACGCGAAGGCGGATCGCGCGGAGAGCGCGGCGACCGCGAGCGTGATGACGAATTCGTCGACAAGCTGGTGCACATCAATCGCGTCGCCAAGGTCGTGAAGGGTGGTCGCCGTTTCGCATTCGCCGCTCTCGTGGTCGTGGGCGATGCCAAGGGCAAGGTCGGTTACGGTTCGGGCAAGGCGCGTGAAGTGCCGGAAGCGATCCGCAAGGCGACGGATGCTGCCAAGCGTCACATGATCAAAGTGCCGCTGCGCGAAGGCCGCACGCTGCATCACGATCTCTACGGCCGCTTCGGCGCCGGTAAGGTCATTCTGCGCGCCGCGCCCGCGGGTACCGGCATCATCGCCGGCGGCCCGATGCGCGCCGTGTTCGAAACGATGGGGATCCAGGACATCGTCGCGAAGAGCGTCGGTTCCAACAACCCGCACAACATGGTCAAGGCGACCTTCACGGCGCTGCAGTCGATGACCAGCCCGCGTAACGTTGCCGCGAAGCGCGGCAAGAAAGTCGCGGACATTATCGGCCGCCGCGAGGAAGCCGGTAAAGAAGTGGCGAAGGAAGCCTAATCATGGCCGAGAAGAAGAAGACTGTCACGATCACGCAGATCCACAGCGCCGCCGGCCGTTACGCCGACCAGCGCCAGACTCTGATCGGGCTGCGCCTCAACAAGATCCGCCGTTCGTCGACCCTGGAAGACACTCCGGCGGTTCGCGGCATGATCAACAAAGTAAAACACCTGGTTCGGGTGGACGAAGGCTGATTGGCCTCCTATCTCAAAGCCGGCGTCTAAAGGATTAGAACTATGAAACTTAATGAACTGCGCAATCGTCCGGGTTCGACCCATGCCCGTAAGGTCCTCGGCCGCGGTATCGGCTCGGGTCTGGGCAAGACCTCCGGCCGTGGTGTGAAGGGTCAGAAGGCGCGTACCGGCGTGGCCATCAAAGGCTTCGAAGGTGGTCAGATGCCTCTGTTCCGCCGCATCCCGAAGCGCGGCTTCACCTCGTATGACACGTCGAAGTACGTGCCGATCAACGTCGGCCGTATCCAGGCGGCTGTCGATGCCGGCCGTCTTGACCCGAAGGAAAAAGTGACCATCGAAAGCCTCGTGAAGGCCGGTGTTGTGCGCCGTGCGCACGACGGCATGCGCCTGCTTGGCGACGGTGAACTCAAGACGAAGCTCACTATCGAAGCGGTGTACGCCTCTGAGTCCGCCCGTGCGGCGGTCGAAAAGGCGGGTGGCTCGGTGACTATGACCCGCGCCGAGCCGGTGCCGGAAGACAAGAAGGTGCGCAAGCTTCCGAAGCGCGCCGACGCCAACCCGAAGGCGAAGAAGGGCGATAAGTCCGCCCGCGCCAAGAAGGCGGCTGCCTCTGCGAAAGCTGAGAAGCCGAAAAAGGCAAAGAAGTAATTGCCTGTAGGACGGAAGGCGATTTCGCCTTAACCGGAGTTAGATATGGCATCTGCGGCTGACCAACTCGCTGCGAACATCAATTTGGGCGTCTTCTCGAAGGCGACCGAGCTCAAGCGGCGAATCTGGTTCGCGCTTGGCGCTTTGATTGTTTACCGCTTGGGAACGTTCATCACCCTGCCGGGCATCGATACGATCGCCATGCAGGACGTGATGCGCGCGCAGTCCGGCGGCGTGCTCGGCTTGTTCGACGTGTTCGCCGGCGGCGCGCTTTCGCGCATGAGCATCTTCGCCCTGAACATCATGCCGTACATCTCGGCGGCGATCATCATTCAGCTTCTGGCCGCCGTCAGCCCGACCCTCGAGAATCTCAAGAAAGAGGGCGTCTCGGGCCGGATCAAGATGAACCAATACACTCGGTACCTCACGGTCGCGATCACGGCCTTGCAGGCAATCGGTATTGCGACAGGCCTGCAGGGGTCGACGGCGTCCAACGGCCTGCCCGTGGTCATGAACCCGGGACCGTTCTTTGTTGCGACGACGGTGATCACGCTTGTCGGTGGCACCATGTTCCTGGTGTGGCTCGGCGAGCAGATCAGCGAGCGCGGAATCGGGCAGGGGATCTCTCTTCTGATTTTCGCCGGGATCGTTGCTGGTATGCCGGGCGCGCTGGCGAGCACTCTAGAACTCGGCCGCACGGGCGCGTTGTCTCTGGTCCTGATTGCGCTCGGCGCAGTTGGTGCCGTGGCTCTTATCACTCTCGTGGTCTTCGTCGAGCAGGCGCAGCGCCGGATCCTGGTTCAGTATCCGAAGCGACAGCAGGGCAATAAGGTGTTCGGCGGCGAAGCTTCGCACATCCCGCTGAAGCTCAACACGTCGGGCGTTATTCCGCCGATCTTCGCGAGCTCGCTCCTGCTGCTGCCCCTTACCATCGCAGGCTTCCAGGGCAACGCTGTCATTGGCGCCAATGGCGTCCCGACGACGGCCGGTGGCGAAGGTTTCTTGAACACGATGGGCGCGCTTCTTGGCCGCGGCCAGCCGCTCTACCTGTTCCTGTACGCGATCCTGATCGTTTTCTTCGCGTTCTTCTACACGGCGGTTGTGTTCAACCCGACCGAGACGGCTGAAAATCTGCGCAAGTACGGCGGCTTCATCCCGGGCATCCGCCCCGGCAAGAACACGGCCGACTACCTTGATTTCGTGCTGACGCGACTGACCCTGATCGGCGGCCTCTACCTGATCGTCGTATGCTTGCTCCCTGAATACCTGGTCTCGCGCATGAGCACGCCGTTCGCGATCGGTGGGACAAGTCTCATGATTGTGGTGAACGTAACGCTAAACACCATGCAGCAGGTTCAGGCTCACCTCCTGGCGCACCAGTATGAGGGCTTGCTGAAAAAGTCCCGACTGCGCGGCAAGCGGTAAGGGCATGGCTGGCAAGCGACTGATTTTGATGGGACCGCCGGGCGGCGGTAAGGGGACCCAAGCCAAGCGCTTGCAGGACCGTTACGGCATCGTCCAGCTTTCGACCGGGGACATGCTCCGGGCGGCGGTGAAGGCCGGAACGCCCGTGGGCCTGAAGGCAAAGGCGGTCATGGATGCGGGGCAACTCGTGTCCGACGACATAATGATCAACCTGATCTCCGAAAGGATCGATCAGAAGGACTGTGCGAACGGCTTTATCCTCGACGGTTTCCCGCGCACCCTGGCTCAAGCCGAGGCGCTCGATAACCTGTTGAAAGATAAAGGAATTAGGCTCGATAAGGTTATCGAGGTTGCTGTTCCGGACGAAAGGCTCATTGAGCGGATCACCGGGCGGTTTACCTGCGGGGCCTGCGGCGAGGGCTACCACGATAAGTTCAAGCAGCCGAAGCGTCCGGGTGTTTGCGATGTGTGCGGCGGGACCAGCTTTACCCGCCGGGCCGACGACAAGGCGGAAACCGTGGGTGCTCGTCTAAAGGCCTACCACGACCAGACAGCTCCCCTGCTGCCCTACTATAGGGGGAAGGGAACCCTGGAAGTGATCGACGGCGACCGGGATATGGACGTCGTTGCGCGTGATTTGGAGCGAGTTTTAGGAACCTGAGCGGCGTGTTGACACCGGGGGCTAACTGCCTATAATGCCCCGCTTTTCCGGTTGCGCGCGGCGCTCATAACAGTTTGAAATTAAAGAAGGAGTACGGGCTTTGGCGCGTATTGCTGGGGTCAACTTACCAACCAACAAGCGGGTCGTGATCGCCCTGCGTTACATCTTCGGCATTGGTCCGTCCAACGCCGTGGATATCTGTGAGCGTGTCGGCATCGACGCCAAGCGTCGTGTCAACCAGCTGACGGAAGATGAAATCATCCGCATCCGCGACACCATCGACCGTGACTACACGGTGGAAGGCGATCTTCGCCGCGAGCAGGCGATGAACATCAAGCGCTTGATGGATCTCGGCTGCTACCGTGGCCTGCGTCATCGTAAGGGCCTGCCGGTCCGCGGTCAGCGCACGCACACCAACGCACGTACCCGCAAGGGTCCGTCGAAGCCGATTGCCGGCAAGAAGAAAGTAACGAAGTAACAGGTCGCAGTAATCGCGGCGTCAGCGCCGCGATTGCCGTTTCTACGGACAGAAGAAGATTAAGCCATGGCCAAGCCAGAAACCGCTTCCGCAGCCAATGCTCCCGCCGCCGGCGCTCCGCGCGCCCGCAAGCGCGAACGCAAGAACATCAGCTCGGGCATCGCGCATGTCAACGCGACGTTCAACAACACCATGATCACCATCTCCGACGTACAAGGCAACACGATTGCTTGGTCGTCGGCCGGTGCGCAGGGCTTCAAGGGCTCGCGTAAGTCGACGCCGTATGCCGCTCAGGTTGCTGCGGAAAATTGCGGTCGCAAGGCGATGGAACACGGCATGAAAGTGCTGTCGGTGTTCGTGAAGGGCCCGGGTACGGGCCGCGAGTCCGCGCTGCGTGCTCTGCAGGCCGTGGGCTTCACGATCACGTCGATCCAGGACGTCACGCCGGTGCCGCATAACGGTTGCCGTCCGCGTAAGCGCCGCCGCGTCTAAAGGACTATATCGCTGCCGGGAGTCTCCCACCGGCGGCGTTGCATGCGGGCGCGTGTCGAAGCGCAGCCCCAAGTTCACATCGGGATCAACCTCACGTGTGGAACTGAGCCGTGATACAGAAAAATTGGCAAGAACTGATTAAACCGTCGAAGCTCAACATCGAAACGGGCGACGACCAGCGCCGTGTCGCTACGATCGTCGCCGAGCCGCTCGAGCGCGGCTTCGGCGTAACGCTCGGCAACGCACTTCGTCGCGTGCTTCTTTCCTCGCTCCAGGGCGCCGCGGTCACCTCGATCCGCATCGACGGCGTGCTGCACGAGTTTTCGAGCGTCCCCGGCGTTCGCGAAGACGTCACCGATCTTATCCTCAACATCAAGCAGCTGGCGCTCACCATGCACGGTGACGGCCCGAAGCGCATGACGTTGAAGGCCAAGGGCCCGGGTGAAGTCACGGCCAGCCAGATTCAGGCGACCGCGGACATCGAAATCATGAACCCGGATCTCGTGATCTGCCACCTCGATGACGGCGCCAGCCTCAATATCGAGTTGGAAGTGAACACCGGAAAGGGCTATGTGGCCGCCCATTTGAACCGCAAGGAAGACGATCCCATCGGCGTCGTGCCGGTCGACTCGATTTTCTCGCCGGTCCGCCGCGTGTCCTACAAGGTCGACAATACCCGCGTCGGGCAGCAGACCGACTACGATCGTCTGTCCATGACCGTGGAAACCAATGGCGCCGTAAAGCCGGAAGACGCAGTCGCCCTCGCGGCCCGCATCCTCCAGGACCAGCTCAAGCTGTTCATTAACTTTGAAGAGCCGCAGCACGCCATCGCAGAGCGCGTCGAGGACGAGTTGCCGTTCAACAAGAACCTGCTCCGTAAGGTCGATGAACTCGAGTTGTCGGTCCGTTCGGCCAACTGCCTCAAGAACGACAACATCATCTACATCGGCGACCTGGTGCAGAAGACGGAAGCGGAAATGCTCCGTACACCGAACTTCGGCCGTAAGTCGCTCAACGAGATCAAGGAAGTCCTGGCGCAGATGGGCCTCCATCTGGGCATGGAAATCCCGAACTGGCCGCCTGAGAACATCGAAGAGCTGGCCAAGAAGCTCGAAGAGCCGTTCTAGTAACGAAGCGTCCTCCTCCGACAGGGGGAGGATTGAGAGGCCCGGGCCCTGTTGGCCCAACCCGACTGTTCATGCCTCGCTCCGAGGTGCGGCAGGCGGAATTAACAATCGGCTTCGTGCGCGAAGCCACAAGGTGAAGAAAGGACTTAGCTATGCGTCACGGATTGAGCGGTCGTAAATTCAACCGCACCAAGGGCCACCGCCGCGCCCTGATGGCGAACCTCGCCAACGCTCTGCTCAAGCACGAGCAGATCACGACCACGCTGCCGAAGGCTAAGGACCTGCGCCCGTACGTCGAGCGTATGATCACCTTGGGCAAGAAGGGCACCCTGGCGGCCCGCCGTCTGGCTGCCGGCCGCCTGCGCGATGAAAGCATCGTTGCAAAGCTGTTCAGCACCCTCGGCCCCCGCTACAAGGACCGTAACGGTGGTTATACCCGTGTCATCAAGGCGGGCTTCCGCCACGGAGACTCCGCGCCGATGGCCGTGATCGAACTCGTCGACCGCGATATGGATGCGAAGGGCCAGGACTCCGGTCCGCCGCAGAACGTCGCGGCCGCGGAAGAGCCGGCCACCTAAGCCAGCTCCTCACGACTTCTCGAACGGCAGCCCCGGACTTCCGCGGCTGCCGTTCTTGTTTTTGCGCTATGGTGGGATGAAATGCAGGGGGCGGCGCCTTAGATTCGCCCGAGTGAGATCTGAAGCTCGCCTCCTAATGGTCTGACACGAAGTAACAAATCCGCACTTCATGCATCACATGAGCATCCGAAAATTCGCAGCCCTCTCGTTCGCCGCCCTCGCGCTGCTGTCCTCCGCCGGCCGGGCGGCCGAGACTGTTGTCCCAACATCGCGCCAACAGGTCTCACTGACCTTCGCACCCATCGTGAAGCGGGCATCGCCGGCGGTGGTAAACGTTTATACGAAGCGCGTTCTGAAACAGCAGGCGTCGCCGCTGTTCAGTGACCCCTTCTTCCGCCAGTTCTTCGGCGACCAGTTCGCCGGACCTCGGGAGCGGGTCGAGAGTTCCCTCGGCTCCGGGGTGATCGTGCGCGGGACAGGCGTGGTGATCACCAACAACCACGTGGTCGGCGAGGCCGACGAGATCACCGTCATTCTCAACGACCGCCGCGAATACGAGGCGAAAGTGGTTGGGAAGGATCCGCGCTCCGACCTGGCCGTGCTGCAACTTCAAAATCTTTCGGACCCATTGCCGGCATTGGACCTGGCCGACTCAGACGATCTCGAGGTTGGAGATATGGTCCTTGCCATCGGCAACCCGTTCGGAGTTGGGCAGACAGTCACCTCCGGGATCGTCTCGGCATTGGCCCGCACCACGGTCGGTATCACCGATTTCCGGTCCTTCATTCAGACCGACGCGGCGGTGAATCCAGGCAATTCGGGCGGCGCTTTGATCACGTCCGATGGGCGGTTGGTCGGAATCAATACCGCGATCTATTCCCGTGACGGAGGAAGCAACGGCATAGGATTTGCTATTCCTTCCAACATGGTAAAGACCGTTGTTGCTAGTATACTTAAAGAAGGAAGAGCGGTTCGGGCATGGTTTGGGGCATCAGGGAAGACCATCACGGCCGATCTCGCCCGGTCCTTAGCTCTACCCCGGCCGATGGGGGTTCTGGTCGAGCGCGTCGCTTCGGCCAGCCCCGCGGCACGTGGCGGCCTTCAGCCGGGTGATGTTGTCCGCACGGTCAACGGTCGCGAGGTCCAGGACCTGGAGGAACTCCGGTACATGATCGCGACCCTTCCCGTCGGGGGGACGGCGAGGTTGGGAGTTCTACGCGAGGGAAAAGAGCAAGCTATCCAAATCTCGCTCGTCGCTCCACCAAATACCCCCGCCCGCCAGGACACCCTGCTCTCCGGCCAACAGCCCTTCTCGGGTGCGACGGTTGCAAATCTTAATCCGGCGCTCGCCGAGGAACTGGGGCGTGAGTATGAGGAGCCCGGGGTGATCGTCCTCACTATGTCGGGCAACTCGATCGCTGCCCGGCTCGGCCTCCGGCCCGGCGACCTCATCCTCGGCGTGAACGACGTCCAGGTGAAATCCGTCGCCGATTTGCAGCGCGCGATTAAGACTGCCCCTGGGGCCTGGGCGGTCGTCCTGAGCCGCGATGGCCAGACCCTCAAGTTCCAGGTTGGCGGATGACCGACCTCTTTGCGGGGCATGAGCCGCCGCAGGGTGGTGACGCACCCGGCAAGGGGGGCAAGGTCGGCCAGCCGTTGGCCGACAGACTTCGTCCGGCCGCGCTCGCCGACGTTGTCGGCCAGGAGCATCTTCTAGGACCTGAGGGCCCGATTGGGCGGATGGTTGGGGCCCGGCGCGTGACTTCGATGGTCCTGTGGGGGCCGCCGGGCGTTGGCAAGACCACGATTGCCCGGCTCCTTGCCAAGGGCACCGACCTCTACTTCCAGCCGCTCTCGGCCGTGTTCTCGGGCGTCGCCGATCTTCGCAAGATATTCGAGGCCGCCGCCAAGCGGCGGCAGCTCGGGCAGGGGACCCTGTTGTTCGTCGATGAGATCCATCGTTTCAACCGGTCGCAGCAGGATGGGTTTCTCCCTTATGTTGAGGACGGCACCATCGTCCTCGTCGGGGCGACCACCGAGAATCCCTCGTTTGAATTGAACGCGGCGCTTTTGTCGCGGTGCCAGGTCATGGTCCTGCGGCGCCTCGACGACGGGGCCCTCGACCGGCTGCTCGCGCGCGCCGAGGAGAATTCCGGCCGAAGGCTGCCTCTGACGGACGAAGGCCGGGCCGCTTTGCGTGCGATGGCTGACGGAGATGGTCGGCACATGCTGACTTTGGCTGAGGACATCTTTGCCCTGACTCCGCCTCCGGCGTCTCCCCTCGATGCCGCTGGACTCGCGAAAGTCGTTCAGCGACGCGCGCCCGTCTACGATAAGGACCGCGAGGGCCACTACAATCTCATCAGCGCGGTCCACAAGTCGCTGCGCGGGTCCGACCCGGACGCGGCTTTATATTGGGCATGCCGTATGCTCGACGGTGGCGAGGATCCGATTTACCTCCTCCGCCGGCTGACGCGGTTCGCGGCCGAGGACATCGGGCTCGCTGATCCACAAGCGCTCCAAGTCGCGATCTCGGCGTGGGAGACGTACGATCGCTTGGGGTCGCCGGAGGGTGAACTCGCCATCGCCATGCTCATCATCTATCTGGGCACGGCCCCGAAATCGAACGCCACCTACGTGGCCTATGGCGAGGCCCGTGCCGCGGCGAAGCAGACCGGCTCCCTCATGCCGCCGATGCATATCCTCAATGCGCCGACGCGCATGATGAAGGACCTGGGCTACGGAAAAGGCTACGCCTACGATCACGACCAGACCGAAGCCTTCTCGGGCCAGAATTACTTTCCCGATGGTATGGCGCGCGAGCAATTTTATCGTCCCGTGGAGCGCGGCTTCGAACGCGAGGTGGCAAAACGCCTCGCGTACTGGCAGAAGCTGCGCGGCAGCAAATCAGCGCGCGACGGCGCGCCAATGGATCCAGAAGAATCATGAGCGGCGTTCAACAAATCGAAGTCGGCACGGAAGAGGGCGAGGTCCGGCTGGATCGCTGGTTCAAGCGGCGATTCCCCGAGCTCACCCACGGGCGGCTTGAGAAGCTGTTGCGGACCGGACAGATCCGCGTCGACGGCGGCAGGGCGAAGGCCAACCAGCGTCTCGAACCGGGACAAGTCATACGCGTACCACCCCTCGGCTCGTCACCGCATCAAGGGGCCGCGCCGCGCAAGAGGGACGTGGCGCTTTCGCCGCGGGACATCGCCGAGATCCAGAAGATGGTCCTGTATAAGGACGATGACCTCATCGTCCTTAACAAGCCCCATGGGCTCGCCGTCCAAGGTGGAACCAAGACCAGCAAACACATCGACGGCATGCTCGATGGTCTGAAGTTCGATCGCGACGAGCGTCCGCGCCTCGTCCACCGCCTTGACCGCGATACCTCCGGCGTCCTCCTTGTCGCGCGCTCGGCCAAGTCTGCCGCCGCATTGGCGAAATCCTTCCAAAGCCGAGACATGGAGAAGGTCTATTGGGCGCTGGTCATCGGCCACCCCGACCATGAAGCTGGGACCATCACCGCCGCCCTGGCGAAGACCGGTGGACGCGGGTTCGAGCGCATGGAGTGGGATGACGAAGAGGGCCAGTCCGCCGTCACCGACTATCGTGTCGTGGCCACGGCGGCGCGGCGGATCTCCTGGCTGGAATTGATGCCGCAGACCGGCCGGACACACCAGCTTCGCGCGCATTGTAAGCTGATCGGCACGCCGATCATCGGCGACGGCAAATACGCCATCACCAATCCAGATCCCAGCCAACGAGTCGATTTTCACGATGGGCTTCTGGCCGACGTCGCGAACCGCATGTGTCTCCATGCGCGCTCGCTGACTATTCCACGGCGGGGAGCCAAGCCCCTGACTGTCACGGCGCCGCTGCCGCCGCATATGCGCGATGCCTTTCGGGACCTCGGCTTCGCCGAAAGCGAAGCAAAATGACGGCGCCGCTGCGGCTGGCCATCTTCGATTTAGACGGCACCATTGTCGACAGCACGGCAAATATCGTACGCGCCGTCCATGAAGCGGCCGCGGCGCTCGCACTCGCGCCGCCGTCTCGCGATGAAATCCCACGGGTGATTGGCCTGTCTTTGACTGAGGCCCTCGGAAAGCTGTTTCCTGCCTTGGAGCCTCCGCGGCTTATGGAGTTGGACCAAGCCTATCGCGAATGCTTCTCGCGGTTTCGCACGGAGGCCGACTTTGACGAACCACTTTTTGAAGGAACACATGACGTCCTGGATGCGCTCGACGCTGAGGGCGTGCTTCTGGGGATCGCCACGGGGAAGGCGATGCGCGGAGTCCGGCATGTTCTGGAACGCCACGGGCTTGCCAAACGCTTTGTCACGATCCAGACCCCGGAGAATGCACCCGGGAAGCCGCATCCTCAGATGATCTTCAGAGCCATGACTGAAACCGGCGTGGACCCGGCGCAGACCGTGATGATCGGAGATACCAGCTACGATATTCTGATGGCGCGCGCCGCCGGCGTTTCAGCTGTCGGGGTCGCCTGGGGAAATCATCCGGTCGCTGAGCTACAGGCGGCAGGAGCTCACGTTCTGGTCGAGCGCCTTGGCGATTTGATCCACGCGGTCACAACGCTTACCGCGCCGCTGTCGTCCTCTGATCTGGCCAGGAGTACGCGATGAAAATCCTTAAAGTCGCCGCGATGGTTTTCGCCCTTGCCGTTGCCGGTATCGCCGCGTTTCTGCTCACATTCGATGTCGACCAATATAAGGGAACGATCGAAGAGCAGGCGAAGGAGGCGACGGGACGGCAAGTTACGATCGGAGACATCGATCTAGCGATTTCGCTCACGCCCGCGATTGTGCTGTCCGACGTAAAAGTGGCCAACGCTGAATGGGGAAGCCGTCCCGAGATGGCGGTGTTGCCGCGCATCGAAGTGCACACCCAGCTTATTCCTCTGCTGCTGGGGACGATTAATCTCACGGGAATCACCGCCGCGCGGCCCGACATTCTGTTGGAGATCGATCGGCAAGGACGCGGGAACTGGGAGTTCGGGACGACGTCCGGTGGCGCGTCGACACCTTTGAACATGAGCGGAGTTGTGGTGGACGATCTCAAGCTTGGGTTTCGTGATGCTCAAGCAAATCGTTCCGTGGACGCCGCCGCCAAGACGATTGCGATTGATATTCAAGGGGCGCTCCAGGATCTGAACGTGTCTGCGCTCGCGATCAAGGACGCGGAGGTCGTGTTCAAGGACACCGAGGCGGCGGGGAAGGCCACTGTCGGTGCTCTGGACTTAAAGGCGAAAGGCAAGATCGCCGATCTCGGGATCACATCGCTGGCCTTAGCCAACGTAGCGCTCAATTATAAGGGCGCTGGGGTGCCGCTTGATCTGGTCATCGCTGGTCTCAGCGTCTCGGAAGCCGGACAAGTCAGCCTCGCTGGAAAGTGGGCGGGTCAAGACATCGCGGTAAACGGCACACTCGCGCCGATTTCTGTATTAGTCGCGATGAACAAGGCTTTCCCGGCGAAAGTCGAGGTGGACGGTTTTGGCGTCAAAGCCAGCTCCGATGTCACCTTTGAAATGATCAAGGGACGTCCATTCGCAAAAGGTACGATCACGGTTCCCGAGGTCGACCTTTCGAAATTCGCGACCGCTTCGCCTGCCAAGGGCGACGAGCGCCTCTTCTCGGCCGATCCCGTGCCATGGGATGGACTGAACGCTGTCGACGCGGACCTCACGGTGAAGATTGGCAAACTGAAGACGGCCGGCGGAACCGAGGTTGCGGACATTTCCGTCCCCGTCAAAGCCGACCACGGCCGAGTGACAGCGGCGCCGGTGACCCTCGCGGTCGCGGGCGGCGCCATTTCCGCCGACGTGGCGCTCAATGCGAACGGTAAGACGGTCGTCCTCCGCGGCCAGGCGCAGAATTTCAGCGCGGAAGGCTTGGCCAAGACCTTTAAGAAGGGGGATGTGATCACTCAAGGTCCAATCGACGTGGCGCTCAATGTGCGCGGCACAGGCAATTCCGTCCACGACGTAATGGCGTCGCTCGATGGCTCTCTCGTGGTGGGAATGGGGGAAAGCCGCATCCGCAACGAGGCCTTGAACGTGCCCGGTGCCGGCGTGCTGCTGCAGGTTCTCAATATTGCGAATCCCTTCGCGAATAAGGACCCGTACACCGTTGCGCGCTGCGGCGTTGCCAACTTCCAAATCGTGGACGGGATTGCCCAATCCAACCAAAGCGTGGTTCTGGTCACCGACAAAATGTCGATCCTATCCAGCGGTCAGGTCGACCTACGCACGGAAAAGGTGGACCTCAATGTCCGCACCCAAGGGGCAAGCGGTCTTAGTGGTGGACTCAATCAACTCGCTCAGGCTGTGAAGGTGACCGGCTCTCTTGCCGCGCCGAGTGTAAGCCTTGATCAAGCCGGCGTCGTAAAGAGCGTGGCCGGCCTCGGATCGGCCTTGGCGAAGGGCGGCGGTAGCGGTCTCGGCAGCATTGGCGCCCTCTTCGGCATCGGTCCGAAAGGGGGAACCGCCCCCGCCGCGCAAGGCGCCCCGGGAGGCGATTTGTGTGCGCGGGCGCGCGCGTGGCGTAAGGGTTAGGCTTAGAAAATGGATAGAGAAAAACCCCTCGAAATGCGGGTGAGGGAGGCGCCGCCGCCCAAGCCTCGCCGCGTTTACAAGTCCGTATCAACAGGGGCGACCGACCAAGGGCTGTATGCGGTGCTGCTGGACGGTCGGTCCGCGATGACGCCGCTGCGGAAGCCGCTGGCATCGGGGGCGCGACCATTGGTCGAAGCCGCCGCCGCGGAGTGGGATGCGCAAGACCCGCATGTCGATCCTGAAACGATGCCGCTTACACGACTGCTTGCCACCGAACTCGACCGCGTGGCTCCGCAGCGCGAAGCCGTTGTGGACAGCCTGCTCAGCTATGTCGACGCGGACTCAATCTGTTATCGCGCCGGACATCCGGCCGATCTTCGCGAACGCCAGCAACGCCTCTGGCAGCCGGTTCTCGATTGGCTCGCCGCAGATCATGAAATTCGCCTGAGCGTCACGGAGGGCTTGATGCCCGCCAGCCAATCGCCGGACGTGGCGCACCGCATGCGTGCCGCTTTGGAGCGCCTCAGCGACACGAAGCTCACCGCGTTTCAAGCCGCGGCATCGCTCACAAACTCCCTGGCGCTCGCGTTCGCTCTCATCGAGGGCAAACTGACCGCGGACGCGATGTTCACGGCCGCATTCCTGGACGAGCTTTATCAGGTCGAGAAGTGGGGCGAGGACGCCGAGGCTCAAAAGCGCCGGCAACGAATTGCCGGCGATCTGGCCGCGATCGAGCGCTATCTCGCGCTGGGGGCGTAAGGTCTTAGATTACCGGCGCCCGCGGGCCATCGCAGGGCGTGCGATCCTCACGGTCGGCTTGGCATGGCCCTTCGACTTGAGCTCAGCCGCGGGCACAGGTTCGATTTTCTTTCTCGCGGGGGGCGCGGCTTTCGCGGGTGACTTCGCGACGGCTGATTTCTTGGCAGGAGTCTTTTTCGCGGCGGATTTCTTTGCGGACTTTTTCGCGGATTTCTTGGCGGTCACGGTTCTTCCTCAATAGACGACAAAACTGGAACCGGACCTCCCGATCACAATCCCGGCGTGCAGCATTACATCCACAAACTTACTTGCTGTCTAGCTTTTCGTCCGTCTTCACGGCTTCCGGGATTTGATGTTTTAGGATGATCGGAATCATCGCGAAGCTAAACGCAATCGTGAGTGGCATTACGCCAAAAACTTTGAAGCTGACCCAAAAGTCCGTCGAGAAACTGCGCCACACGATCTCATTGATCGCGGCCAGGAAGATAAAAAATCCGATCCACGCCCAGGTGATTATCCGCCAGCCCCGTTCGGTGAGATTGAATGCACCCTCGAGCACCAGCTTGATGAACAGACGGCCGCTGAGCGCGCCGAAGAGCAGAATGGCCGCGAATAAAAGGTTTATGATCGTCGGCTTCAGCTTGATGAACAGATCGTCCGCGAGCCAGATCGTCAGTCCGCCGAACACCAGAACAAATCCCGCCGTCACCATCGGCATAACCGGAATGGTTCGCATCAACACATAGGATGCGCCCAACGCGATCACTGTGGCCGCCATAAACGCGCCCGTGCCGATGAAGATGCCGGCGCGATTGTTGACGATAAAGAAAACAAGCAACGGCCCCATCTCGAGGACGAACTTGAGGAGCTGGTTGACTTGGGGTTTGGCGGGTTGATCTGTCATGACGAGGTTATAAGGGAGGAGGGGAGCGGTCGCCAGCCCGTCGGACCGGCCGGTCGGTCAATCCTATCGCACGCAAAAATTTCGCTCAAATCCAGGGGTTTATGACCGGTTTTGGCATGTAGTTTTTGTGAAAGTCCCCGTCTTCCTATGCTATGGCTTTCCGGCCCGACGATGCAGGTCGGCCGGGCCGGGGTTCTTCGAAACGCTCCAATATCGGACATCACATGCACGAGATTATCCAGAAGCTTGAACAAAAACGCGCGGCTGCCCGGCTCGGTGGCGGTCAGAAGCGCATCGACACGCAACACAGCAAGGGCAAGCTTTCGGCCCGCGAGCGGATCGAGCTTCTGTTCGACGAAGGATCGTTCGAAGAGTGGGATATGTTCGTCGAGCACCGTTGCGAGGACTTTGGGATGGGCGAGCAGCGCATCCCCGGCGACGGCGTGGTGACGGGCTATGGCACGATCAACGGCCGGCCGATGTTCGTGTTCAGCCAGGACTTCACCGTGTTCGGCGGCTCTCTGTCGGAAAGCCATGCGAAGAAAATCCTGAAGGTTATGGAGAAGGCGGTCCAGGTGGGTGCGCCCGTGATCGGCCTGAACGATTCCGGCGGCGCGCGGATCCAGGAAGGCGTCGCGTCTCTCGCCGGCTATGCGGACGTGTTTCTTCAGAACGTGCTCGCCTCGGGGGTGGTGCCACAGATTTCTCTCGTGATGGGGCCTTGCGCCGGCGGCGCGGTCTATTCACCGGCAATGACCGACTTCATCTTCATGGTGAAGGACAGTTCCTACATGTTCGTCACGGGTCCGGACGTTGTGAAGACGGTGACGCACGAGTCAGTGACCCAGGAACAGTTGGGCGGCGCGATGACGCATGCCCAGAAGTCCGGTGTCGCGGACGGCGCCTTTGAGAATGATGTCGATGCGCTCTTGCAGCTTCGACGCCTCATGGACTTCTTGCCGTTGAACAACCGCGAGAAGCCTCCCGTCCTCCAATGCGTCGATCCGGCCGACCGGGACGATTATTCGCTCGATACCCTGATCCCGGACAACCCGAATAAGCCCTACGACATGAAGGAACTCATCCTGAAGGTCGTGGACGAGGGCGACTTCTTCGAGATCGGCGAGCATTTCGCGAAGAACATGATTGTCGGGTTCGGCCGCATGGAAGGTCAGACGGTCGGCGTGGTCGCGAACCAACCCATGGTGCTTGCAGGCTGCCTCGATATCGATTCAAGCCGTAAGGCAGCACGCTTCGTGCGCTTCTGCGACTGCTTCAATATTCCGATCGTAACCTTCGTCGACGTGCCCGGCTTCCTGCCGGGGACCAATCAGGAATATAACGCCATTATCAAGCATGGTGCGAAACTGCTTTTCGCCTATGCCGAGGCGACCGTTCCCAAGGTGACGGTCATCACCCGCAAGGCCTACGGCGGCGCCTACGACGTTATGAGTTCGAAGCACATTCGCGGCGATGTCAATTTTGCCTGGCCGACGGCGGAAATCGCGGTGATGGGCGCGAAGGGCGCGGTGGAAATCATCTTCCGCCAGGACATTGGCGATCCGGCCAAGATCTCCGAGCGCACCAAGGAATACGAATCCCGGTTCGCCAATCCGTTCCGCGCGGCCAACCTTGGGTTCATCGACGACGTGATCATGCCGCACGGCACGCGCCGGCGCATCTGCCGCTCTCTGGCCATGCTCAAAACCAAGGACATCAAGAATCCTTGGAAGAAGCACGACAACATTCCGCTCTAAGGGCTGCCGCGCATGTTCAAGAAAATCCTCATTGCAAACCGCGGCGAAATCGCCTGCCGTGTCATCAAGACCTGTAAAAAAATGGGCATCAAGACCGTCGCGGTCTATTCGGATGCCGACCGCAACGCGCTCCATGTGGAGATGGCCGATGAGGCGGTCCACATCGGCGAGAGCGCGGCGGCCAAGAGTTATCTGGTCATCGATCGCATCGTCGAAGCTTGCAAGAAAACCGGAGCCGAGGCGGTGCATCCGGGCTACGGCTTCCTCTCCGAAAACAAGAAGTTTCAAGAGGCGCTCGCCGCGGCGAAGATCACCTTCATCGGCCCGGATGCCTACGCGATCGAGGCGATGGGCGACAAAATTGAGTCGAAGAAACTCGCCGATAAGGCGGGCGTGTCGACCGTCCCAGGCTTCTTGGGTGTGATCAAAGACGTTGCACATGCTAAGAAGATCTCCGGCGAAATCGGTTATCCGGTGATGCTCAAAG
Source organism: Rhodospirillaceae bacterium (assembly GCA_041905525.1). Taxonomy (GTDB): domain Bacteria; phylum Pseudomonadota; class Alphaproteobacteria; order Rhodospirillales; family Rhodospirillaceae; genus SHVO01. The sequence continues at coordinate 106,963 of JAYRKY010000006.1, read as the reverse complement.
CCTCCGCCGGCGGCGGTGGGAAGGGCATGCGCATCGCCCGGAACGAGTCCGAAGTTCAAGAAGGCTTTGAGCGCTCGCAATCGGAAGCGAAGTCGTCATTCGGCGACGATCGTATGTTCATCGAGAAGTACGTCGAACAGCCGCGCCATATTGAAATTCAAGTCATCGCCGACCGGCACGGCAACACGCTGTATCTGAACGAGCGCGAGTGCTCCATCCAGCGTCGGCACCAGAAGGTCATTGAAGAGGCGCCGAGCCCGTTCCTGGATGAGAAAACGCGAAAAGCGATGGGAGAGCAAGCGGTTGCGCTGGCAAAGGCTGTGAACTACGTCAGCGCCGGAACCGTCGAATTCATCGTCGATACGAAGCGCAATTTCTACTTCCTCGAGATGAACACGCGTCTGCAGGTCGAGCATCCGGTCACCGAATTGATCACCGGTCTCGATCTCGTCGAGTTGATGATCCGCGTTGCTTACGGCGAGAAGCTGCCGATCTCCCAGAAGGATGTGAAGATCAACGGGTGGGCGATTGAGTCTCGTGTGTACGCCGAGGACCCATACCGCAACTTCCTGCCGTCCACGGGGCGGCTCTCGCGCTACATCCCTCCGGCGGAGAATGCGAACGTTCGCGTGGATACCGGCGTGTACGAGGGCGGTGAAATCAGCGTCTTTTACGATCCGATGATCGCAAAGCTCTGTTCGTACGGAAAGGACCGCAAAGAGGCGACCGCGCATATGCGATCGGCGCTGGACGCCTACTATATCCGCGGCGTCTCTCACAACATTCCATTCCTCGCCTCGGTTCTCGGAAAGAAGAAGTTCGAAAGCGGCGATCTCTCCACCAACTTCATCGCCGAGGAATATCCCCAAGGCTTCTCGGACAAAGACCTACCTGCCGACGATCCCTCAAAACTCCTCGCCGTTGCAGCCCTCGTTCACAATACCTATGCGCAGCGCGCGGCGGGCATCTCCGGACAGATTCCGGGCCATGGCCGCAAGGTACCTCAGACGTGGGTCGTGATGACCAAGGACGCTGAAGGCAAGGCCAGCGAAGCGGCCGTCACCGTGTCCGGCGATGCCGGAAGCGCCGGCGGCGCGCTGAAAGTGGGCAGTACAACCGTAAATGTCACGACGACCTGGGTTCCCGGCCAACCATTGTTTGTCGCTGAGATCGACAAGAAACCAGTCACGATTCAAGTGGATCGCAAGGGAATCGGCTATCGGCTTTTCCACGCCGGGAGCCAGTTGGACGTTCTGGTATTCACGCAGCGAGAAGCCGAACTCGCGCGGCTCATGCCGAACAAACCGCCGCCGGATCTTTCCAAGTTCTTGCTCTCCCCGATGCCGGGCCTGTTGGTCTCGCTCGCGGTGAAGGAAGGTCAGGAAGTGAAGGCCGGCGAGACGCTTGCCATCGTCGAAGCCATGAAAATGGAAAACGTCCTTAAGGCCGAGCGCGATTGCGTCGTGAAGAAGATCCACGAGAAGTCCGGAGCTTCGCTCGCGGTGGATCAACTGATCCTCGAGTTCGGCTGAGCATGGCCGTCGCCGGCCGTAAAACGGTTCAGATCCGCGTTTACGGCCGGGTGCAGGGCGTGGGCTATCGCGCCTGGACCGCACAGAAAGCGAAAAAACTCGGCCTTGCCGGTTGGGTGCGCAATCTGACGGACGGAACAGTGGAAGGGCTGGTGCAAGGGGCGCCTGAGGCTGTCGACGCGATCGTGGCTGCCTGCCAGGCCGGGCCCTCCTTGGCGCGGGTGACTCAGGTGAATACGCAAGAGCAAGCCGACGCCGAACAGGTCTCCGGGTTCCAACAGCTCGCTACAGCCGATCCGCGTTAAGCTCTAAATGTGAGCGTGAGTATTTAAATTCGGGCGCGAAAATGCGCTCAAGGCTTCTCCAGCTTCCGCGCGAGTCTGTGACGACCCCCACGAAACCGTCCAGCTCCGCGACAGGGAGGACGCCGAAATCTTCGTCGGCCATCTTGCGGGCCGCGTCCTGAACCGAATCGTCCGGCGAAATCATCTCCACCGCCCGGCTCATCAATTCGCTGACTTGCCAGCGCTCGGAGAATTCAACGGCGAGGAGGCGGGTGATGTTTCGGCGCGCTGGACGCGCTCAACGTGCAGGTTCCAAGGGAACTTTGAAGACGCCGGCGAAGGCCGCGCGGAGAGCGGTGTCCGCGTCGGCCATGGTCACGGCCAGGCCGAGGTCTCGGAGCGACGTCACGCCATGGGCGGAAATCCCACAGGGAACTATTCCCGAGAAGTGTTCCAAATTGGGCGACACGTTCAGCGCGACGCCGTGAAAGCTCACCCAGTGTCGGACGCGGATGCCGAGGGCAGCGACCTTGTCCTCCCGCCCCTCCCGCGCCACCCAAATGCCGATGCGTCCCTCGCGACGCTCTCCGTGCACGCCAAGGTGGGCGAGGGCTTGGATGAGCCATGCTTCCAAATTGTGAACGAACCGCCGCACGTCCGTGCCGCCGCCGCACCAGTCCGGCCGCGTGAGATCCAGCATCACATAGGCCACCCGTTGGCCGGGGCCATGATAGGTGTACTCGCCGCCGCGACCCGTTGTGAAAACAGGGAATCGGTTAGGGGCAAGAAGGTCGTCGGTTTTGGCGCTTGTACCTGCCGTGTAGAGCGGTGGATGCTCCAGGAACCAAACGCATTCACGCGCGGTCCCCGCTCGAATCCCGGCGATGCGCTCTTCCATAAAGGCCACGGCCTCTGGGTACGAGACCAGCCCCTCGGAGATGCATAGTTCCACGGGTCCGGAAGCTGGCCGGACGGGGCTGGGGGCCATGGACGGAGAGGGCGGCGCAGGCGGAAGCATACCCTTCGTTACTCCCACTGAACCCCCGAAAACAAGGCAATCGGAACCAAGCTTCGCGTTTGTTGCATGGCTCGAATCAATCTGGTATTCCACCGCCTCCTTTCCGGGGCGGACTAACGGCCCCACACGATGCGGTCGTGGCGGAATTGGTAGACGCGCAGCGTTGAGGTCGCTGTGGGGCAACCCGTGGAAGTTCGAGTCTTCTCGACCGCACCAACCTTCGCCCCCCTTTTGGGGGCTTCGGCTTGGCAAGCCAGCTTTACCAATCTGGCATTACAGCATCACTGCGCAGGGGCGAAGGCGGACTAGCTCCGAGCCCGTTGTCTCGGCAGACTGGCCCTCATAGTGGGGGGTTCATGAAATACGTCTACATGCTCGAAAGTCTCGCGGACGCTGGACGCCACTACACCGGTGTCACGGCCGACGTCGATAATCGGCTTCCAATACACAATGCGGGCCGCTTTCAGCAGACGGCCAAGTTCCGGCCCTGGCGGCCGGAAACCTATGTGGCCTTTAGCGATGACGGCAATGCATATGCTTTCGAACGGTATTTGAAGTCAGGTTCGGGCCGCGGTTTCGCCCGAAGACGCTCCTAAGAGATACAATTCTCCGCTTTCGCTTGATCTCGAATTGACCCTCGGGCACAAGGGCTTGCCGGTCCGCTGAGGCGAGCCGTCATCACACAATTCGCACTTTCTGGTGTCGCCGTGGCAAGCGCCGAAACGCCAACCTCGCCTCCGCCGCACGCGCGCGCCCGACGCCCCGTCGGGGACGCGTTGGACGACGGATTCGAGCTGGATCCGGCCTTCATCGAGGACGTCCAGGCGGCCCTGCGCGCCAACGACCATGAACAAGCCAGGCTGCTCGTCGAGGACCTGCATTACGCCGATATGGCGGACTTGCTTGAGCGCCTCGACAGTGAGGACCGCCGCCTTCTGATCGAGGCGATCCGTGACAAATTCCAGGCGGACGTGCTCCCGGAACTCGATGCCGAGGTGCGTTACGAGGTCATGGATGCGCTTGGCTTCGAGGACTTCGCTGTCGCCCTGACCGAACTTGATTCGGACGACGCCGTGTACGTCGCCGGCAAACTCGATCCCGAAGAGCGGGCGAAGATCCTGGAGCGGATGCCGCCCGACAAGCGTGAATTTATCGAGCAGGGTCTCGCCTATGCCGAGGATTCGGCGGGCCGCTTGATGCAGCGCGAATTGGTCGCGGTCCCTTATTACTGGACTGTCGGCGAGACCATCGATTTCCTGCGCTCGACCCGCAATATCCCGGACAAATTCTTCGTCGTATTCGTGGTCGATTCCCGACATCGGCCGCAAGGGGTGGTCGAACTGCATCGTGTTCTGACCTCCAAGCGTCCGATCCGGATGCAGGATCTGATCACGCCAGATATGGATATCATCCCGACGGACATGGACCGGGAAGAAGTCGCCTTTCTGTTCCGTCAGCGCGATCTTGCCGCGGCGCCCGTCGTTGATAAGTCAGGCCGACTCATCGGACAGATCACCATCGATGACATCGTGGACGTCATCGATGAAGAAGCCGGCGCCGACATCTTGAAGATGGCCGGTGTGTCGGAGGTCGAGCAGTCGAGCCTCTATACCGCCGTGATCGCCACGGCCCAATCTCGGTTCACCTGGCTGGCCCTTAATCTCATCACAGCCTTCATGGCGTCCTACGTGGTGGGAATGTTCACCGCATCGATCGAGAAGCTTGCGGCCTTGGCCGTCCTGATGCCGATCGTCGCCGGAATGGGTGGCAATGCCGGCACGCAGACCCTGGCGACGGTGGTTCGTGCGCTGGCCACCCGCGAGTTGGATTCCAGCAACGCGCTACGCGTTGTCGGCAAGGAGCTTTTCGTCGGTCTCATCAACGGACTTCTGTTTGCAACGCTTGTGGGTGCGGTCGCGTCGTTTTGGTTCAAGGACATCATGCTGGGTCTCGTCATCGCAGCGGCCATGCTGACGAACCTTACGGTGGCCGGACTTGCCGGGATACTGATTCCGTTGGCACTCGATAAGGCCGGAACCGACCCCGCCTCCTCGGCCGGGGTTTTCCTCACAACCGTGACGGATATTGTTGGGTTTTTCACGTTCCTCGGACTAGCCACCTGGGTACTGCTTTAGCCCCCGAAGCCGGTGGAAATGCGGCGGAGGGGCGGGTACACTTGCCGTTCGTTCCCTGGAACCTGTCCAGGATCGCCCCAAGGACTACTGATGTCGGATAAGCCGGAAGTTCAATACATTACGCCACCGAACAATCTGCGGCTAAAGCAGAAACTGGCTGGCGTCTCCGGCACCCTCGACAATGTTTGGGTCGATGCGGCTGAAAAGTCGATGGGTAATGCCAGGTTCGACTATCTCGAAGCGGTGGGCGACGACCTAACCCGGCTGCAGTCCGCCTACGATGCCGCCCTTAAAGACCGCGCCAACAGAACCGAGCGCGTTCAGGAGCTTTACGCGATCGTACAGTTAATCAAGGGGCAGGGGTCCAGCTTCGGCTATCCGCTCATTTCCAACGTCGGTTCGCAGTTGGCGCGATTTATCGAGGACTGCGGCGACAATCTTTCGGATGCGCAAATGGAAGGTGTGAAGGTCCATGTTGAGACCTTGCGCCTGATCATGCAGCAGAAGATGGAAGGCGACGGAGGCCCGATGGGGCAGAAGATCGTCGCGGGTTTGGCCCTGGTGATCAAGAAAATGACGGGCGGAGAGGCGGCCACCGCCTCCGCGTCCTAATTTTTCTTATCGCTCGCCGTCATTGCGCTGTGACGTCGAAACGGGATCGAGCGGGGTCATGAACTCCCAGCGCCGATAAGCCTCAACACCGTCCAAAACCACGCCGTCGAAACCGAGATCCATGATTCCGGCGAAGTAACGCCCGATGATGGCTTTCCAGGCCGGATTCCAGAACTCGACCACATATTGCCCGGCACGATCAGGACCGAGTGCTTGAATCCAGGTCGGCGTGCCGATCTGCCAATCCCGTTGCCAGTAGAAGCGTTCGTCTTCCGCGTAGCCCACGGACATCCGCGCGAGGACAAGGCGGCGCGCGCCGATTTCCTTGAATTTCAGATGATGGACTTCATCCTTCGAGAGGGATTGGTTGCCCTTATAGAAAGCATCCGTGACAATGACGTCGTAATTGGTTCCCGCCATCGCGGCGAACCATTCCTCGCGGGTTGCATAATTCCGGCTGTCCAGCAGCATCACCATGTTGCGTGCGCCAAGAAGGGTCTCGACGTTTCGCGGGTTCTCAGGTGACGGCCGGCGTGTTGGCGGACGCGCGAAGTCGTCGGTATCGTCGAGATCGATATGTGAGATCACGCCCATGCGCACTGCAGTCTGGAGAGCCGCGGTGGCGGCCTCGGGCGAGGGGCAGTGTTCGATGCTCATGCCTTTGAGGCCCTGCTTCAGCATGGCGTCCAGGTCCGCCGCCGGAACACGCAGCGGCGCGCAGAACTGACCATTGAGCATGAATCCATCGATGCTTTGAATGTAGCGGCGCATCGGCGTACCGACTTGCACGATGGCGTCCGAAGGCAGTTTCGCGAGAGGATCGCGCTTGATTTCCGCGAGATCGAACTCGCGCCGGCTCCATGACAGAAGGTCGAAACCGGGACGCGTCACCACGATGAACTTTGGATCCCGCTTCTTGGCGTAGGTGGCCAAGTCCTCGACGATCTCGCGCATCTGGGCGCGGTAGTTGGGAATCTCGCGCAGGGGGATGTCGAGAACTTCGATCTCGCCCAAGAGGCTGCGGGTGCGATCCATCAGCTGCGCGCCAGGGGTCCCAGGAGCGCCCGGCTTCGCGTTGGCGGGGGAGACCGGAATCACCGGCGTATCGTCAGGTTGCTCGATCGGCTCCGGGTCCGATCCTTCCAGGCCGGCGCCGGGTGGCGGACCAAGTGGCCGCGCGGCCGCAGGCGCGGCCGGCGCTGCGGGCTTTTCCTGCGCCATCGCTCCCGCAAAGGAGAAAAGACAGGAGGTCGCCAGTAAGGTCGTAATTATGCGCCTGATCACGTGATCCGCTCCGCCACCCAATCTGCGATGGCGAGACAAGAGGTCAAACCTGGCGACTCTATGCCGTAAAGGGCAACGAAACCGTTAACGCCGGTCTCCTGCGGCATTTGGATTACGAAGTCCTTCGCCGGCTCGCCGGGCCCTTGAATCTTAGGCCGGACCCCGCTGTAACCGGGGCGCAAGGCTCCATCAGGCAGCCCCGGCCAGTAACGGCGTATTTCCTCATAAAAGAGGCGTTCCCGTTGCTCTTGGACGTGATAGTCGACCGCCTCGACCCACTCCAAGTCCGGTCCAAAGCGGCCTTGCCCCGCGAGATCCCGCGTGTAATGCAGGCCAAGGCTGGCGCGGCCCGGCAAAGGGTAAATAAGCCGGCTGAATGGCGGTTTCCCGGACAGGTAGAAGTAGCTTCCTTTCGCCAGGTGTTGCGGCGGCACGCTTTCGGGACGGACGCCATTTACCGCGCGCCCGACACGCTGGGCACCAAGTCCGGCGCAATTGATGACGGTCCGGGCCTGCAGGCGCATGGCGTCCGGGCCTCCGGTTTCGATTTCCACCCCTGCGTCGCCGGCCGCACCGCCCACGACAGGGCTGTTATAGGCGATAGACGCTCCGTGGGCCTCGGCGTCGCCCAGAAAGGCAAGCATTAACGCGTGGCTATCGACGATCCCACTCAAGGGCGAATGCAGCGCCGCGGCGCAATGGAGTTCCGGCTCCAGGCGGCGCGCGTCCGAAGAACTCATCCAGGTTAAATGGACGCCGCTGTCGCGGGCGTGTTTTTGCAGGGCGCGCAGTCCTTCAATCTCGCTCTCCTGCGCTGCGTAGATCAGTTTAGTCGTGCGCTTGTAAGCCACGCCGTACGCGTCGCAGAACGCGTACATCTTGTCGCGGCCTTCTATGCACAGCCGCTCCTTGAGGCTTCCATGGACGTAGAAGACACCTGCATGGATCACCTCGCTGTTGCGCGAGCTGGTCTCAGTCCCGAACGCATCGGCCTTTTCCAGAATGATAACTCCGCGGCCCTTGCGCGCCATCGCGCGCGCGACGGCGAGGCCGACGACGCCGGCGCCGATAACGATGCAATCTACTCGCTCCATAGGCGATGTTCCGTTCTGTCCTGCAGAGAAGTGTCGTCGGGGCGTCTGGCGGGGTCAAGTTGCCCTCGCGCCTTGCGGCGTTTAAGATTCGCCCGAAGTTCAGTTTTGGTAGGCAGAATGCGTTCCCCCTCCGCGCCACGGATCGTCGTTTTCGGTAATGAAAAGGGCGGTACAGGCAAATCCACTCTGGCCATGCATCTTGCGGTGGCCTTGATGAATCGCGGCCTTTCGGTCGCGACCGTCGATCTCGATGCCCGCCAAGGCACGTTGAGCAAATACGTTGCCAACCGGCGCCGCTACAAAGAACGGACCGGCCACCCGATACCACTCCCAGCCCACCATGCAATCAACTCGCGGGCCGACGAAGCTGGATACGAAGTCGAACTGCCGCGCGTTATGGCCGAAACGAGCGGCCATAACGTCGTCGTGATCGATACGCCCGGCTTCGACACGACGCTCTCGCAAATCGGCCACTCCTACGCAGACGTGATCGTGACGCCGATGAACGACAGTCTGATCGACCTGGATGTCATGTCCGACGTCGATCCGCTGAAGCAGGCCATCGTGCGCCCCAGCCACTATGCCGAGCGGGTCTGGCGCGCCAAGCAGCTGCGCGCCAAGCGCGATGGCGGGTCGATCGACTGGGTCGTGCTGCGCAACCGCCTCGGACAACTGGAGGCTCGAAACAAGAAGTTGGTGGCTAAGCTGTTGGCGGAATTGTCGCGCAGGATCGGCTTCCGCCTTGTCGACGGTATCGCGGAACGCGTCGTCTACCGCGAACTTTTTCTCGACGGATTGACGGTGGAGGACCTGGCGGCCCTTGCCAAGGACGGTGCGCTCGCTATGTCTCATGTAGCGGCCAGGCAGGAATTGCGCGCACTTATCATCGCCCTTGGCCTCAAGGACACTTTGGAGACGACGCTCATAAGCGCCTGACATGTCCAGTAACAAAACCCCCACAACACGCGCGACATCCGGCGATGTTGCGGCCTTCTTGAATCAGGCCGCGAAGACACCGATGCGTGCGCCGGGGGTGAAGAATGGACGGCTGGTCTTCGCGATGGATGCTACCGCCAGCCGCGGCCCCACGTGGTCCACGGCAATGACCATTCAAAGCGATATGTTCAAGGAGGCGGCCACGGTCGGCGGCCTCGACGTGCAGCTTGTCTATTATCGCGGCCTGATGGATTTCGGCGCCAGTCCTTGGCTCGGCGATCCCGCCCGCATCGTCGGCCTAATGCGCACCGTGGACGTCGAGGGGGGCAACACTCAGATCTTACGCGTTCTCCGTCACGCGATTGCGGAATCCAAAGGCGCGAAAGTTAATGCGGTGGTCTTTATTGGCGATGCCGTTGAGGAGTCCCACGACCTCATCGCCGAAGCGGCCGGCCAGCTGGGACTTCAAGGGGTGCCCGTCTTTGTGTTTCATGAGGGGGGTGGAGAGCCGGCCGGGACCGTCTTCCGCCAGATCGCCCGTATCACCCGCGGCGCCTATTCAACCTTCGATGCAAATAGCGCCCAGCAGCTCCGTGACTTGCTGAAGGCCGTAGCAGTCTTCGCCGCCGGCGGCCGCAAGGCCCTCGAAAGCTACGGCGCGAAGGCGGGCGGAGCGGTGCTGCAGCTCACCCACCAGGTGTACGGGAAAAGCTGATGGGCGCGCTTTTGCTCGGCCTCGCGGTGGTGGTCGCGGTCTACTTCCTGATGAAGTGGTACGCCGACGCGGACGTCAAACAGATCAAATCCTCGGCAAAATGGATCGGCGTCACGATCCTGCTGTTGGGTATCGTCGTGCTGGCGGGAACGGGGCGCCTCGGCGCGGCGATCGGGCTGTTGATGGCGTTTTTTGCTTGGGCGTGGCGCGTATTCCATATGGTTAATTCGCTGCGTCAGTTTTCCGGGATGTTTCGGTCCTTCGGCTTCGGCCGCGGGCTCGGCGCGGGGCCGGGAGCCGCGACCGCTTCAAATGTGACCAGCGCTTTTTTGAGCATGACGCTCGACCTGTCGTCGGGCGCTATGGACGGGGAGGTGACGGCTGGGCGGTGGCGTGGCCGGCGGCTCAGCGAGCTGGCCTTGGGCGACCTCAAGGAGCTTTTGAAAGAGGTTTCAGGCGATCCGGACTCAGTGAACCTCCTCGAGGCTTATCTCGATCGCACTCACAACGATTGGCGGGAGGGGGTCGGAGGGGATCGGAGCAGTCCGCCCCCGGGGACTGGCGCCATGTCCCGGGACGAGGCGTTGCGGATCCTGGGCCTCCCCGCCACGGCCGGTCGGGACGAAATCAAGGCGGCCTACCGCCGCCTCATGGCACAACTGCACCCGGACCGGGGTGGGAGCGACTACCTGGCCGCTAAGGTGAACCAGGCAAAGGATTTTCTCCTAAGGGAACATCTTCATAATTGAAAGGTTGCATTGCCACGCTTACCCGTGGCGTGTCACAAATTCTTACGGTCGGCGGCTCCGCCGGTCCCAGACACTTGTTCGATAAGGATTTTCTATGGCTCAGCGCGTGCGCAAGGCAGTTCTGCCTGTCGCCGGCCTCGGCACTCGATTTCTCCCCGCCACCAAAGTCATTCCCAAGGAGATGATCCCGGTCGTCGATAAGCCGGTCGTCCAGTATGCGGTGGAAGAAGCACGTGCGGCGGGGATCGAAGAATTCATTTTCGTCAGTGCGGAGGGCAAGGAGTCCATCGCGGCTCACTTTTCCGCCCACGCCGTGCTCGAACGGTCCCTCGAAGCGAAGAATAAGGCCGCGGAACTCAAACTGGTGCGCGACGCGAGCCTCGCGCCAGGGAATATGAAGGTCGTTCTCCAGGGCGAACCCCTGGGCCTTGGACATGCCGTGTGGTGTGCAAAGGACCTTGTTGGTCGCGAGCCGTTCGCCGTGATCCTGCCTGACGACATGGTGCTCTCGCAGACCTCATGCATGAAGCAGCTGATCGAGGCTCATGCCAAAGTCGGGGGCCACGTGGTGGCGGTTGAAGATGTGCCGCGGGATCAAACCAGCCGCTACGGCATTCTAGATGTCGCGTCCGACGACGGTAAGCTTGCCTCGGCTCGCGGTCTGGTAGAAAAGCCGCAGCCGGAAAAGGCTCCGTCGACGCTTGCGATCATCGGCCGCTATGTCTTGGACCACTCCGTCTTCGACGAATTGGACAAGCATACGCGGGGCGCGGGCAATGAGATCCAGTTGACCGATGCTCTGAATAATACGATGCCGCGCACGCCGTTCCATGGGCTGCGCTTCGAGGGGAAGAGATATGACTGCGGCACACGAGTCGGGTTCGTCGAAGCGAACGTTGCGTTCGCGCTCGCCAATCCGGAACTTGCACCGCATCTCAAGCCGCTGATCGCGCGGCTCATGAATTCTTAGCGGGCTTAACGGGGGGCTTTCTTCGGCCTTTTGCTCCAGAGGAGATACATTTAATGCGCATCGCAGTGATCGGAACGGGCTATGTCGGCCTGGTGTCCGGGGCGTGCTTTTCCGAGTTTGGTGTCGACGTGGTCTGCGTCGACCGAGATGCTGGTAAAATCGCGCGCCTGAAGAAAGGCGAGATCCCCATCTATGAGCCGGGTCTCGATACGCTGGTCGCCGACAACGCCGCCGCCGGCCGTTTGACCTTCACGACGGATATAAAGACCGCCGTTGCCGGCGCCGACGCGGTGTTTATCGCCGTGGGGACGCCATCGCGCCGTGGCGATGGCCACGCCGATTTGTCTTACGTTTACGGCGCGGCCATGGACATCGCCGCAAACTTGACCGGCTATGCCGTCGTGGTGACGAAATCGACCGTGCCCGTGGGAACGGGACGCCAGGTGGAACGCATCATCCGCGCGGCGCGGCCCGATCTGGAGTTTGACGTAGCCTCGAACCCCGAGTTTCTGCGCGAAGGCTCGGCCATCAACGATTTCATGCGTCCGGACCGTGTCGTGATTGGAACAGAGAGCGAGCGCGCGCAAAAGGTGATGCGTCAGCTCTACCGCGTGCTGTACCTGATCGAAACGCCGATCATGTTCACGTCACTCGAAACGTCCGAACTGATCAAATATGCGGCCAACACCTTCCTTGCGGCGAAGATCACCTTCATCAATGAAATCGCCGACCTGTGCGAGAAGGTGGGCGCCAATGTGCACGACGTCGCTAAAGGCATCGGCCTCGACGGCCGTATCGGAAAGAAATTCCTGCATGCAGGCCCGGGGTATGGCGGGTCATGCTTCCCGAAAGATACGCTGGCATTGGTTAAGACAGCGCAAGATTACGGTGCGCCGCTACGCATTATCGAAACGGTTGTCGATGTGAACGACAAGCGTAAGCGCAAGATGGCGGAAAAGATCACGGAAGCCTGCGGCGGCAGTGTGAAGGGCAAGACCATCGCGTTCCTCGGTCTGACCTTCAAGCCCAACACCGACGACATGCGCGACTCCCCAAGTCTTTCGATCATTCCCGTCCTCGAAGAAGCCGGCGCGACCATCCGCGGGTATGATCCGGAGGGCATGCACGAAGCCAAAAAGCTGCTTCCGAACGTCGTCTATTGCAACGACGCCTATGAAACCATGAAGGACGCGGACGCGATGGTTCTTCTGACCGAATGGAACCAGTTCCGCAACATCGACCTGGCTCGCGCCAAATCTCTCCTGAAGGCGCCTGTGTTTATCGACCTTCGCAATGTGTACACGCCGGCCGATGTGAAGGCGGCGGGCTTCCACTACACGAGCATTGGACGACCGCAGGAGATGCCGGCTGCGCCGGAGGCGATTACCGTCCAAAACCCTAACAAGGGCCCCGATCCGCTCGCGGTCTTGAAGGCCGCCACCGGCCTAGGCGCGGGGCCTGTCAGCGAAACGAAGGCCGCTTCCTCCGATATCAATGTGAGCAACGCACGCCCATGACGTTCAAGCACGCTTTCCATCCCACAGTCCTGCGGGAATACGACATTCGCGGCATTGTCGGTGAAACGCTCTCACCGGCGGACGCGACGGCCGTGGGTAAGGTCTTCGGCACGCTGGTGAAGCGGTCCGGCGGAAGGCGTGTATGCGTGGGCTACGACGGGCGCGTGAGTTCTCCTTCGATGGAGGCCGCGCTCGTCGAAGGCCTGCGTTCAGCCGGTGTTGATGTCGAGCGTGTTGGGCGCGGCCCAACGCCAATGCTTTACTTCGCGACGGTCGAGCGGGCGGCTGACGGGGGTATCATGGTGACGGGGTCTCATAATCCCCCGACGCATAACGGCTTCAAGATGATGTTGAACAAGAAGCCGTTCTTCGGTGCGGATATCAGGAAGCTGGGCGAGATGGCCGCGCGCGGCGACGTTGACGAAGCGCAAGGGTCCGTGAGCGATACCCCCGTTTTCGAGGATTACATCAATCGTCTCCTTCGTGACTTCAAAGGCGCCCGAAAACTGACGGCGGTTTGGGATCCGGGTAACGGCGCCGGCGGCGAGGTCGTGACGGCCTTGGTCAAGAAGCTGCCGGGAACGCACACGGTGCTCAACGGGGCTATCGACGGCACTTTCCCAGCGCATCATCCCGATCCGACAGTGCCAAAGAACCTTGAGCAACTGATGGCGGAAGTCGCGAGGCAGAAGGCCGATGTCGGCTTCGCATTCGACGGCGATGCCGATCGCATCGGCGTGATTGACGGTAAAGGCCGTATCCTGTGGGGCGACCAGATTTTGCAAGTGCTGGCGGAGGACGTCCTCAACGATAGACCGGGCTCTCCCATCATCGCCGACGTCAAGGCCAGCCAGGCTCTGTTCGACGAAGTGGGCCGCATGGGCGGCAAGCCCTTAATGTGGAAAACCGGCCATTCGCTCATCAAGAACAAGATGGCCGAAACGAAGGCGCCGCTCGCGGGCGAAATGAGCGGGCATATCTTCTTTGCCGACAAGTATTACGGTTTTGACGACGCTGTTTATGCCGCCGTGCGTTTTCTTTCCATCATGGCGCGCGACGAGGGCTTCGATCTGGCGCGCCGTTACGATGCCATGCCCATCATGGTGAATACACCCGAGCTGAGATTCCCTTGTGACGACACGCGGAAATTTGCGGTCATCGATGAGGTGAAGGCGCGTCTCCAGAAGGCCGGGGCGAATGTCTCGGACATCGATGGCGTTCGCGTCAATTCGAACGGCGGATGGTGGCTGCTTCGTGCTTCGAACACGCAGGCCGTCCTTGTGGCCCGCGCGGAAGCGGCCAACGACGTTGCGCTGGAAAAACTGAAGGCGGAACTCGCCGGACAACTGCAGGCAAGCGGCCTCGAACTCCCAACCGAATCTGTCGGGCACTAACAAGAGCGCCGGCGCTAAAGATCCGTCTCACGGCGAGTGCGTTCGAATTGATCCGTCGAGCGCCCTCTCTGGCCTTATGGCTGCGGCGGACAAGACAGTTTTGGCTCTAGCGCAATCTGGTTGGGCTTCAGTTCTTCTTCGCGGATTTGGATGAGCCCTTTCTCGTCACGCCGCCAGTATTGAATTTTGCCGGTCAGCTTCAACGGAAACGGCTCGTCCTCGAAGCGCATCAGGAACAGAAGATTGTTCAGGCGCTCGACCTGATTGGCGCCGATCCGTGCGGCTTGGCTGTCGGTCCAGCCCTCCAGAATGACCTTGTGCCCTTCCAGCTCTATTTGCGCCGTATTGATCGTCCAAAACGGGATGTTTTGACAGCGGTAGGTAATCGCCGCAGGCTCGTCCATTTGGATCTGAAACCAAGCGACGCCCTCGCCGGGACCCGGCTTAAGATTCCTTAGCGACAAAAGCATGCCGTCGTGTGCAAAGGCCGGGGCGGCGAGAATGATCATCGCGGCGGCGGCCCAGAGAATGCGCATGGTCATGGGCTGATTATTTCTTGCAGGTGTAGGTTTGGCATAAGGCCGGCTTCGCCGAGCCGCTCGGTGTCACAACGAGGTTTTCGAATTCTTCCATGCAGTAGATATGACGGTGCCCGAATTGGTTGGTGTCGTGCCGCATTGGACACACGGTGTATATCCCATTGATTTTGGCACTCAGGTCGAGTCCGATAATCTCGCTGATCGCGCGTGGCGGCGGATGACGGCTCATCACAAACGACCGGGATCCTTCAATGTCGAGAACAAAGCCCACATTGGTTTCCATGCTCAGCACGCCCTGGATCTTAATGCACGAGCTGATGGCGCCCAGGCATCTTTGCGGCGTCGCATCTGCCGCGAAAGCCGCCGTTCCATTCACCAGGATCGCGACCAAACCGAGGCCTGGCATAAGTCTTTTCATTTTAGGAACTCCCCCTTGCGGGGAATTGTCTCACGGGTGAGTGGGGAAATCAAAAGGGGCGGGCAAGAGCGGAAATTCACCATTACGGGGATTCCCTAAGTATCGCGAGCGGCTTGGCGTCCATACTGTTCTCCTCAGGTATGGAGTCCTTATGTCCTTCTCACTGAGCGATGAATTCAAGGCCAAGGCGCGGCGCTTACGTCTTCGGGCGGTGACAGTGACCGATCCTGCGGTACAACAGAGCTATCTAGAGCTGGCCGCGGCCTATGACTTGGACGCGGCGCACGATGAGGCCAAAGGAACTCAGTCCGACGGTCATAAGCGTCCGTTTCCAGGCGGAACACATCCGTCCCGATTGCGTTGATTATTTGATATCAGGAACACCATGTCGGTCCTGCGCCCACCGTTCATAGAGATTGATGCGGCCCCGCGCCCCTCTGGTGCCGGGCGTGTCACTGCCCTCCGCGAAATCCCTCCCGTTGAAATGTCACCGCCCGCCATGACTCCGGCGGGCGAAAACCTCTGCCCGCGCTGCAACCGCAGCATTTCGCCCACGGCCTCTCAGACGCCGGGGGGGGGCACATCCATGTGCGCCGCAGAAGTCTTCGGATTCGGCGATCGATGCCTTTGTTGAAGCGTTCGTGGCCTTGCGCCCCTAACGCTGCTGCGCCGGCTCTTTCGGCATAGCGTTCATGACAGCCAAAGTCATGGCTTCGACCCCGGTGCGAATTGTGGGCCCAGGGATGGGGGCGAACTGAGGGGAGTGATTAAACGGAACCTCGGTCCCCTTGGCTTTTGCGTCGGCAATCTTCGCGGGATCGTATCCACCGATACCAAAATACATGGACGGGATACCCGCCAGCACGAAGACGGAATAGTCCTCGCTCGCCGAGCCCGGTTCTTCGTTCCTGATGGCTTTGTCGCCGAAGGCGGTTTTGAAAAGTGCGCCGGTGGTTTCTGCCAGTTTCGCGTCGTTCACCACTGCGGTTCCACCCGGGATGAGTCGGATCTCTGGCTCCGGCGCGCGCGCCATCGTTGCCACTGCGGCGGCGGTCCGTTGAATGCCGTCCGTCAGCAGTTTTCTGACCTCCGGCGAGTACGAGCGAACCGTCCCCCGGACTGTCACGCGGTCGGGTATAATGTTGCCCGCGCTTCCGCCTTCGATCGCACCCACCGTGATGACACCGAACTCGCCGGCCGGCTTTTCGCGGCTGACGACACTTTGAACGTCGATGACGAAGCGGGCCGCCATCACAACGGGATCGATCGTGGCGCTGGGCATCGAACCATGCCCGCCGCGACCTACAAACAGGATCGTGAACGAGTCCGAGTTCGAAGTCAGGACGCCGGGTTTGTAGCTGACTTCCCCGGCGGGATCGGACCCAACGTGAAGGGCAAATCCGAGATCGGGCTTGCCGAAGCGGTCAAAAAGCCTGTCCGCGATCATGTCTTCCGGGCCGCCCGCACTCTCTTCCGCGGGTTGAGCAATAAACATGAGGGTCCCGGACCACTGATCTTTCAATTCGACAAGCGCACGTCCGGCTCCGACCCATGAGGCCATGTGTATATCATGTCCGCAACTATGCGCCGTGTAGACCTCACGTCCGTTCCAGATCTGTTTGGAAGTGGAAGCGTAAGGTAGCCCGGTTTTCTCCTCCATGGGCAATCCGTCCAGTTCGGTGCGCACCATCACCAACGGACCCGGGCCATTCTTATAGATCGCGACAACGCCGGTCTTTCCGACTCCTTCCGTCACGGAGAAGCCGACCGCTCTCATCTCGGCCGCCAATTTGGCGGCCGTCCGGGTCTCGGTCAGGCCCAATTCGGGGTGGGCATGAATGTCTTTGTACAGGGTTTCAAGGCGCGTGCCATCTTTGTCCAATATCCGCGCGATCGCTGTTTTTGCGGAAGGCACATCGAGTGCGGCTACAGGTCTGACTGCGGTTGCTTGCGCCGCCAGGGCGACAACTCCGACAAATGCCGCCGTTCGCAATCTCATCACTACCGCTCCAATATGCGTGTGCAACTTCACCTCTGCTCGCCAAGCAAGTGTGACACGTCCTTGGTGACAAATCAAAAGCGTGCCGAAGCGTTTGCCCTCAGTCCAACACATTTAGGCACGCAAATGGGACCCTTCAGCGCCTTGCGTTGTTAGGTTTTCGCAGAGGGTCGTCTTGGTGGGGCGGCGCGCGGGGCGATTCGAATACGTAGGACAGTCACATGGACCAGCTATCGCAGCTCCAAGGCGATAACGAGGAAGGGGAACGTGCGTGGGAGCCCCTCTTAGCCGATCCCACTCGGGAAGCCACGGACGCGGGACCAAGCCAAACCGTGACTGCGGTCGGTGTCGCCGGTGCCCCTTGGTTAAGCACGCCAAACCTCAAGATCGCGCGCGGACTCATCGCGATTATCGGCGCCCGTGGTTCGGGTAAAACCGCGCTCGCCGAAATGATTGCGGCGGGCTGCGATGCAATTCCGCCCGGGGTGAATCCACGCTCATTCCTTTATCGCGCGCGCGCCTTTCTCGAGGGGGCCACGGTTTCGCTATTGTGGATCGATGGTGAGATCACGGCGCGTGCGCTCGGCAGCGGCCGACGGGATGGAACGATGAGTGGGGGCACTCCGCGAGCACGATATCTATCGCAACAGTTCGTTGAGGAGCTTTGCGCGTCCGATGGCGTCACCAGCGGTCTGCTCCGTGAGATAGAACGGCTAGTATTCGAGTCCCATGACGTTTCGAGCCGGGTGGGGGCGATGGACTTCACGGAGCTCCTTGCCCAGCATGCGGCGCGCCATAGGGATGCACGGGCACGCGAGGAAGCGGCGCTTGGAGAACTGTCTGGGCGCATCGCTGCGGAAGCGCAGAAATCAGGCCTCATGGCCGCCTATAAGACGCAAATCGCGGACAAAACCGCTTTGGTCGCCCGTCTATCGGCGGACCGAGAAAAGCTTGCAGCGAATAAAGGTTCTGAACGCGTGGCCCGCCTGACCGCACTAACACACGCTGCCGAACGTGTCCGCTCATTCGTTCGCTTCTTTACGCTTCAGGAGCAACAGCTTGTTGCGCTCAAAGATGAGGTTGCCAATTTCCGTGGGCGCGAGGCTCCGGCGGCACTGCGGGCGTTGCAAAGGCGCTATGCGGGGACTGGCCTTAAAGGCGACGCATGGGCGCCGTTTCAACTCGACCATACCGGGCCCGTCGAGCGGATCCTCAATGATCAGATCGCACGCGCTCAACGCAGCGCCGCCAGCTGGCGCGGCCGCGCCCCGATTGGGACATCCGCGGCTCCCAATGCGGATGTCGAACTCATTCATCCGACAATGGACCTCGAAAAGGTGCCGCTTGCGATCTTGGAAGCCGAAATCGCCCGCCTCGGACAGCGGGTAAGTCTCGACCGTCAGACGTCTGAAGCCTTCGCAACTCTGTCGCGTCGAATTGTCGCGGAAACAGACCTTCTTGCGCAGCTCAAGGAACGCCTAAATGATTCGGAGAGGGCCGGCGAACGCCTCGCAGCTCTACAGCGGGAACGAAGCGCAGCCTACGAGCGGGTTTTTGAGTCTATTGCTGCGGAAGAATCGGTGCTTTCGATGCTCTACGCTCCGGTCGCCGCCAGAATCGAAGCGGCCGGGGCGAACTCGAAGGCCGGTGGCAGTAGGTCCCTCCGAAAGCTGTCCTTTACAGTCCAGCGCGTTGTTGATCTTGGTAAATGGGTCCGCGCAGGCGAGGCGATTCTGGATTTGCGGCGTCCGGGACCGTTCTCGGCGCCGGGGGCGCTGATGGAAGCATCTGCGCCGTTGAAGCTCGCGTGGGAGAGGGGCAGTCCGATAGACGTGACTCGAGCCATGGCCGCTTTCCGCGAAGCTCATCTTGACGATCTGGTTGCCCATGCGCCCTTTACAGACCCGGCAGGCGGAGAGCATCGGGATTGGCGTCAGCGCTTCACCGCTTGGCTTACGGCAACAGATCACATCTCGGTGCGATATACGGTCGAATACGACGGCGTGGACATTGGACACCTTTCACCCGGAACGCGCGGAATTGTCCTCTTGCTCCTCTACCTCGGCTTCGACGACGCCGACGACCGCCCGCTCATTATCGACCAACCTGAGGAGAACCTCGATCCGAAGTCGGTCTACGATGAACTCGTGGACTTGTTCTCCGAGGCCAGAAGAAAACGTCAGGTTATTCTCGTGACCCACAACGCAAATCTCGTGGTGAATACCGAGGCCGATCAGATCATCGTTGCGGAGATCGGTGGGAGCACAGGTAGGGGATTGCCTCCGATCTCATACCGCACGGGTACACTCGACACGCCTGAGACGCGGGATGCGGTGTGCGATATCCTCGAAGGTGGGGCGCGCGCTTTCCGGGAACGCGCACGAAGGCTTGGTCTTGATCTTGCGCAGGACGATTTGTCTGGCGGCTCGGCGAAGTAGTTACGGCCTTTGGTCTAACTTGAGTAAGTGAATAATCGGCCGTCAATCTTAACCTGTGATAGCAACTCGCGGCGTCTGCGGAGAACCCTTCCGCCGTGTCGCATGCGCAAATTGGACCTAGCAGCCGCGAGACATAACAACCGCTAAATCTGAGCGGGAAGTCTTACAGTAGTCTTGATTTCGTCACCGGACTTTTTCCATGTTTCGCGCGCATTCATGAAACGGGAGAGAGCTTTGCACCGGTACTCTCCTCAGTCTTTTGCTGGCTTCGGCGCAAGTAGACCGCAAACTGCCGACAGGCTTTACACTCGCAGCGTTCGCCCGATTGAAGTGAGCGTCATCATGCGAGCGATCATTCGCTAACCCGCTCGAATGGTTGGGGGATTCGCGAGGGTGTGAATTGCATCGCACGAAAGTGCACGATGGCACGGCCATTGCACTTGTCTCCGCGCGACTAACCGAAGGAGACTCGCATGAAATCTAAACTTCTCGCGGCGACTGTGCTCGGCGGCCCTGCGCTCGGCTTTGCTGGACAGGCTTCCGCGGCTGCCATCGTCGGCAGCATCAATATGTATGGCGACTTCCAGCCTATGAACGGAAGCTCGAACACGCAGAATATGACCACCGCTAACCGTATCGACTTTCTCCCCAGCGGCGGCACCACAGGTACGTTCAGCACGGGCACCGGCATCGGCGATCTTTCCGCGTTCGCTAACCAGACGAACACGGGCACCATCAAAGATCTGACGTTCAATCCGTTCAGCAGCGTCAACACCTTTTACACAATCACTGTCGGCGGCTCGACGTTGAGCTTCGATCTGACCTCCCTGACGGTGGACCTTCAGAGCGCGTCATTCCTGAACATCAGCGGCCAGGGAATGATGTATCTCACGGGCTACGACGCCACGCCGGGCAACTGGATCTTTTCCGGACAGAGCAGCGCCGGTGCGTCACCGCGCGCCACATTCTCGTGGTCGGCCGGTTCGACCGCGCAGACGCCTGAAACCAGCGTCCCGGAACCGGCGAGCATGGCGCTCCTCGGCCTCGGTATGTTGGCCGCGGGTTACGTTTCGCGTCGTCGCAAGACAGCCGCCTAATAATCGCCGGAGCGCCACTGCGTGTGGCGCTCCGGTCGCTTCACTTTTCGCACGTAAATCCAACGCGCTCCCCAACGCGTTGGATGGCTGGACGCAGCCCGAGCGGTCTCCGCCCACAGAGGCCGCTTGCTCCATTTTTCCCCCTAAATTCGTCCGTTTTCGAGTGGCACGGTGTGCAACAACCTCGCGCGGGTCGTGTATTTCCTTACATCGGTGACAAGGAGGCGTTTTCACGGCGAAAGCTAATCCAGTTTAATCTCCGCGACGACACATCGGGTGACAATCGGTCTTCAGGAACGGCTGGCCGCGCAAAAGAGCGCGAGGCTCTCCCAGGGGCTCTATCGGCCTATTCTCCAACCGCGGTCTCGAGTGAGCGCGCTGGAGCGTTCTGCGCCAATTGGAGGACTCATATGCCACGCGCAAAATCGCCCACCATCGTCATGACGACCGAACAGACTGCGGCTTCGCATCGCGCGCGCGCCGCGAACTTGCGAACGACGGCAGAGGTATGCCGGCTTCCAGGTGTGAAGGATCAACTCCTGAGTCGCGCGGCGGAGTGGGAGCAAAAAGCAGACGAACTTCTGACTGCGATGCAATCTCCGGAAGTGCCGGCTGGCGCTGGTGCTCGATAGTGGGAGAAATCTTCGAGCGGGGTTGCTTTTTTCGGGGTCGATTTAAGCGGTCCAACGTAATGAAACTGTTCCTAAGCCCCACTTAGAACACAGCCTCGGCATCTCAGCCCCCCAGCCCACACGCCGGGGCTCAATCGCCCCTCCGCCCCCCGGCGGAGGGGTTTTGTTTTGGGGAACCGCGCGTCGTGTGCGCCTCTTGAAGAGAGTCGCCTCGCTTACCAGCGGCGCGATTGCTCCAGGGCGCGCGCGAGACGCTCCCATTGAAGCGCAAGAGTCTCGTAGGCGTCGCGAAGTGAGGTGTCGCGCGAAAGCTCCGCCATCCGTCGCGCTTCGCTGGCGCGCCGGCGATACTCATCCTGTCTCGGTTCTTGCTCCGGCACTTTTGCTCCTGCGTGGCCTCACGCAGGGCACTAACGCCCACAAGGTCCGGAGGTCACAGCGGGAAAGTGCGGAGCGTGTGGGTGCCGGTTCGATCATTCCGCAGGTGGCATCCTGCGACCACCCCGTTTCCATACCAGCACGCGTGTGGTTCCGTCCCATACTTCGATAACCGCAAAGGCGAGGTGCGCCGCGCGCATCGCGGCTTCCTCCGCAGCCTCGGCGGGATTCGTATGAGGCGTACTGTACTGGTCCAGCAAGGTTTGGGCGGCGCAAAGATAGCGGCACGAAAACGGCGTCACGACTGACTCCCACGAACAGCAGAGATCGGGACGGGTCTATAGCGCTAGGAGATCGAGCCGCGCTTAGCGCGCGTTAATGCATGGAAGGTTTTTCATGCGCGACACCTAGGTAAGAGCGCGCGGGAGATGATCGAGCATTTCACGCGCGAGAAACCCGACCGCTCCATGGCGCCGCGCCATGCTGCGCCGGCTCGGGCGTGAGCCGTCACCCCCCAGAGGCACGCGATTACGGGATCACCGCATCGTGCATATAACCCCGCAATCGCACCCGCGAGCACGTCCCCCGAGCCAGAGGTGGCAAGACCGGGTAGCCCCTTGTCATGGACCCAGGCCCGCCCTGTGGGCGTGACGATATGTGTGATATCGCTCTTGAGTACGATGATTGCGTGAGTGAACTTGGCAATGTCGCGCGCGATCTTCAGTGGGGTGGCTTCCAGCTTTTCCAGGGACACGTTCGCAAGGTCGGCCATTTCGCGGTAGTTTGGGGTGAGAATGAGGGGCTCGCTTGTTCGTGGAGGCGGCCTGTGAGTGCCCACGGTCTGCAATGCACCGGCGTCGAGAACTAATGTCCCTCGGCGGGGTCTCTTTAGGACGGCCTGTGCAAGGCCAGCGCCCTTGCCGGAGGCGAGTAATCCCGGGCCGACCACAATTGCCGCGGCGTCCGCGATGCTTTGATAAGCCGTCGGACCAAGGCGTGGTTCTGGGCGGCCGATACCGCTCTGCGCAGCCGCCATCGCCAGTTTGTGCTTCGAGATCAGATGCAAGCTTTGGAGGACGCCGCGGATGAGTTGCGCCGTAATGCGGACCTGCTGGAAACGCGCGTTCAGGAGCGGACGGCGGCCCTCAAGGCAGAGATGGAAAGCCGCGAACGGGCCGAAGCGGCCCTGCGGCAATCGCAAAAGATGGAAGCGATTGGCCAAGTCACCGGCGGCATTGCCCACGATTTCAATAATATCATTCAGGGGATCGGCGGTGCGATCCGCCTCGTGCGCCGACGCATGGCGGCAGGCCGTTCCGATGGCGTCGATACCTTTTTGGGTGCGGCGTCGGATTCCTGCAAGCGCGCGGCGAACCTGACGCAGAGACTGTTGGCGTTCTCGCGTCGCCAACTGCTCGAGGCGAAGCCGGTCGACGTCACGCAAATGGTGGAATCGCTCCTTGAACTGCTCCGGCGCACTGTGACGGAGAAAGTGGTGCTGCGGGTGGATTTGCGGGCCACGCGCTCGGCGGTGACGGACGTCAATCAATTGGAGATGGCCTTGCTCAATCTTGTGATTAACTCACGAGACGCCATGCCGGACGGGGGGACCGTGACCATCTCCAGTACCACGGTGCCGGCGACCGCGGTCCCGGCTGTTCTGCCGCCCAGCACGGACCCGGATCGGGTAGCGCCCACGGACTTTGTTCGCATTGATGTCACCGATTCGGGCGTGGGCATGGAGCCGGCTATTGTCGAGAAAGCTTTCGATCCTTTTTTCACCACCAAGCCCATGGGCGCGGGAACGGGGCTCGGTCTATCGATGGTCTACGGCTTCGCGCACCAGAGCGGTGGCGGCGTATCCATCGCCAGTACCCCCGGCCGGGGTACGACAGTTTCGCTCTTCATTCCGGCGACAGATGAGCTCCCGGCGAGGGCCGCGCCGGTCACGCATTCCCCCGATCCGGAAGGAGGTGGTCTGCGTGTCCTGATCGTGGACGACGAGGAACATGTCCGTATGGTGGTTCGCGAGGTCCTGTCGGACATGGGCTACGCGTCCATGTCTGTCTCCGATCCATACGCGGCGCTGTCGGCGCTCACGCGCGCCACGCGCATCGATCTCTTGATTACGGACGTCGGCCTGCCGGGCATGAATGGCCGAGAGCTGGCGGAAACGGCGCGCCGGCTGCGTCCGGAACTGCCAGTGCTCTTCATTACCGGTTACGCGGAGAACGCGGCGATCCGTGAGTCCTTCACCGGCACGAACATGGGGCTCATCACCAAGTCCTTCGATCTCGAGCAACTGAGCGCCAAGATCAACGAGATGCTCGGTTCGGCGGCCGTCCAGCCCTTGGTTCACGCGTAGGCAAGGGGCATGCCCTTACGAAAACGCCCCGCCTTTAGGCGGGGCGCTCGATGGTTCGGTCTTAGGCGGTCCGTTTAGCGCGACGCCACCTGGGCATTGGCCGCTTCGGGCGAGATCGCTTGGCAGGCGCTCTTCGCCTTCGGGGCGGCGATCGCGCAGGCCCGGATCAGGTCGGCTTTGGGCAGCCCGACGATGCGGGCGCGGTAAATGGTCTTCCCATTGCTTTTGCCGGTTTGGACAACGGCGGAAGCCGACGCGTAATCAGGCTTCAGCTTCAGCTCCGCGGCTCGGGCTTGGGTTTCGGCGGTGGCACGGCTGGAGAAGGCGCCCACCTGAATGGCCCACATGCCTTGCGCGGCGGCGGGGACCGTCGCGGACAGGGTGCTCGTCGGGTCGTTGACGTCGCCGATGGCGGTTTCCGACGCCCGCGCCTTACGGTTCCGAGCGGAGCCTTTGGCCGGGGTCGCGCGCGCCACCATGATCGCCTGAGCCGGCTTCTTGAAGCTCTCTTCGTAATTATAGATTCGGGCGGTGGCCACTGTGGCTTCCGGCTGGTTGGATAGGAGCGCAAACCCGCGGTCCAGAAGATCCGCAACGTGGCGGTCGCGCGCAGCGGCCGTTGGGCCTCCGAACGTCACCGCGACAATCCGGTGCCCATCGCGCATCGCCGAAGCGGCGAGGTTAAATCCGGAGGTGTTGATGAAGCCGGTCTTGAGGCCATCCGCGCCTTCATAGGCCGCGAGAAGGCGATTGTGAGTGCGATAGGTGATGCCGTTGAAGGTGAATTGATCCTTCGAGAAGACGGCGTAGTAGTGGGGGAAGTTGTTCACGATAGCCATCGAGAGCAGGGCCATGTCCCGCGCGGTGGACACCTGCTGAGGGTCCGGGAGGCCGGACGCGTTCCGGAACGTGGTGTTGGTCATGCCCAGTTCGTGGGCACGCTTTGTCATCATTTCACCGAAACGGCTCTCTGTTCCGCCCAGATGCTCGGCCACGACTGTGGCAATGTCGTTCGCGGACAGGATAACAAGAGCATTGATGGCGTCTTCGACCCGAACCGTGCTCCGCGCCTTTACCGCCAATTTGGTGGGCGGGCGGGTCGCGGCCAGCTTGGACACCTTCATACGGGTATCCATATTCACTTCCCCGCGGTCCATGGCCTCGAACAGCATGAGAAGGGTCATCATCTTGGTCATCGAAGCCGGATGACGCAGTTCATCGGGATCGGTGGCGTACAGGACCCGGTTCGTGCCGGCTTCCATAACGATGGTGGCATAGCGCCCTGTGACCGGCGATACCGGCGCCTTGGGCGACTTGGCGGCCTCTGCCAGGGACGGGGCGATAAGCATCACAGCGATGGCAGCGAAACGTACTAATCCTGCGCGGAACGCCATCCTTTACTCCCAACCTATAATTTAACACGACCCCTATCTCCCTCCGGTCCGAGGCGATTTCGGAGGAGGGACGCGGCATTCGGTCCTGTGGCCGAATGTCATTCTATGAGCGTAAGGGTTAACCCCAGCCTTACCAGCGTGGGCAAAGGATACGGAAAACGACTCGGGCTGGCAACCCATCTCATTGAATCGAACGGCATTTCTACTTCCTTGCGAAGAAGATTCGGCTCCCTCGCGGAGCGGGCGCTAAGGCACAACGTTACGGTGCAAGGGCGGTTCCCGCTAAATTCGACGCCGTCGGGAAGGGTTTGCATGCCCTTACGTTATGGCAGGGGCGCGGGAATTGCCGGCGAGGCCGCCGAATAGCCAAGTCACACTGGCGCCGCGTTTTTTGCGCCATACTTAAGGTCTCGTTTGCTATTGTTGGGTGATGCTGGGTTCCGATGTCTGAGTTCGCTGAAATGATCGATTTGCCGCGCCAATCTCCTCCGACAGGGGGGGGCTCCGGGGTGCCCGCCGTACGGGCCGCCCAGAATGGCGATGACGACCGCCAGGGCGGTGGCGGCGGACGCACCACGACCAATGTCGTGGTCAAGCCGCGCGCGAAGGTGAAAAAGCCTTCGATGTACAAAGTTCTGATGCTCAACGACGATTACACCCCGATGGAGTTCGTCGTGCATGTCCTGGAGCGCTTTTTTGGCAAAACCGCCGAGGAAGCCACCCGGATCATGCTGCACGTGCACCAAAAAGGCGTCGGTGTGTGCGGCGTGTTCACCTTCGAAGTCGCCGAAACCAAGGTCAATCAGACCATGGAACTCGCGCGCAAGAACCAGCATCCACTGCAGTGTACGCTGGAAAAGGAGTAGCGGAAGGGGACGAGACGGGGTGTGGAGTAGCGCCGGCGCTGGATCGACCTATGTACAGAGAAAGCGCTCTTAGTTGAAAAGGAACAACGTCGTTGTCGATGTTATCGCAGAATCTGGAGAAGACCCTTCACGCGGCTCTGGCCGCCGCCTCCGACCGCCGACACGAATACGCGACCCTCGAACATCTCTTGATGGCTTTGTGCGACGATGTCGACGCCGTGGCCGTGATGCGGGCCTGCAATGTCGACGTCGATCTGCTCCGCAATACCACGCGCGACTTCCTCAACGATGAACTGACCGAGCTGGTGTCCCCGCTGGGTGAGGATCCGAAGCCCACGAACGGCTTTCAACGCGTCGTTCAGCGTGCCGCCATCCATGTTCAGTCCTCGGGCCGCGAGGAGGTGACCGGGGCCAACGTTCTTGTCGCGCTCTTCTCCGAGCGGGAAAGCCACGCTGTCTACTTCCTGCAGACGCAGGATATGACCCGGCTCGACGCCGTCAATTATATCTCACACGGGATCGCGAAGCGCGCGGCCGCGAGCACCGACCGCAAACCGGTGGGCGGGGCGGATCAAGATGCGCGCTCCGAAGAAGTCGTGAAGAAGGGCCGCGAAGCGCTGACCGCATACTGCGTCGATCTGAATGAGAAGGCGCGCGCCGGCAAGATCGATCCGTTGATCGGACGCGACAAGGAAA
This sequence comes from Rhodospirillaceae bacterium, assembly GCA_041905525.1. Lineage (GTDB taxonomy): Bacteria > Pseudomonadota > Alphaproteobacteria > Rhodospirillales > Rhodospirillaceae > SHVO01. Next base: position 79,901 of record JAYRKY010000006.1, on the reverse strand, counting down.
TCGAACGCACCATTCAAATCCTTTGCCGCCGTACCAAAAACAATCCGCTTTTTGTGGGCGATTCAGGCGTCGGCAAGACCGCTATCGCGGAAGGGTTGGCCCGCCGCATCATCAACAAAGAGGTGCCCGAAGTTCTGCACGACGCCACCATCTTCGCGCTCGACATGGGTGCGCTGCTGGCCGGCACGCGCTATCGCGGCGACTTCGAAGAGCGTCTCAAGGCCGTGGTGTCGGAACTAGAGGCGACGAAGGGCGCAATTCTCTTCATCGACGAGATCCACACGGTCATCGGCGCCGGCGCGACCTCCGGCGGGGCGATGGATGCGTCGAACCTTCTGAAGCCGGCGCTTGCATCCGGCAGTCTGCGCTGCATGGGGTCGACGACCTACAAGGAATATCGCAGCTACTTCGAGAAGGACCGCGCACTTGTGCGTCGGTTCCAGAAGATCGATGTGACCGAGCCGACCATCGAAGACACCGTGAAAATCCTCAAGGGTCTGAAGCCCTACTACGAAGAACATCACAAGGTGCGTTACACCTCCGAGGCCATCCGGACCGCCGTGGAGCTTGCCGCGAAGTACATCCACGATCGGAAACTGCCCGATAAGGCAATCGACGTGATCGATGAGGTTGGGGCGTCGCGTATGCTTCTGCCTGAGAACAAGCGCCGCAAGGTGGTGTCGGTGAAGGACGTCGAGGACGTGGTCGCGAAGATCGCCCGCGTTCCTCCCAAGACCGTGTCGCGCGACGACAAGAAGTCCCTCCAAAATCTGGAGCGAGATCTGAAGACGATGGTCTTCGGTCAGGATCAGGCGATTACGGCGCTCTCGAGCGCGATCAAGCTGGCGCGCGCCGGCCTGCGCGAGCCGGAGAAGCCCATCGGCTCATATCTTTTCGCCGGTCCGACAGGAGTTGGGAAAACCGAAGTCGCCCGCCAACTCGCCGCCTCGCTGGGCATCGAGATGCACCGCTTCGACATGTCCGAATACATGGAACGCCATTCGGTCTCGCGTCTGATCGGCGCGCCGCCGGGATATGTCGGTTTCGACCAGGGCGGTCTTCTGACCGATGCCGTCGACCAGCATCCGCACTGCGTGCTGCTGCTGGACGAAATCGAGAAGGCGCACCCCGATCTGTACAACATCCTGTTGCAGGTGATGGACCACGGCAAGCTGACCGACCACAACGGCAAGAGTGTGAACTTCCGCAACGTCATTCTGATCATGACCACAAACGCGGGCGCCTCGGAACTGGCGAAGAACGCCATCGGTTTCGAGCGCGAGAACCGTGTGGGCGAGGATCAGGAAGCTATCGAGCGCATGTTCACGCCGGAATTTCGTAACCGCCTCGATGCGATCATCACCTTCGCGAACCTGTCGCCGGAAGTAATCAACAAGGTGGTCGACAAATTCGTGATGCAGCTGGAAGGCCAGCTCTCGGACCGCAACGTCACCATCGAGCTGACGATGGAAGCCAAGCTCTGGCTGGGACGCCGAGGCTACGACAACCGGATGGGCGCCCGTCCGTTGGGACGCATCATCCAGCAGGAAATCAAGAAGCCGCTGGCGGATCACCTGCTGTTCGGCGATCTGATCACCGGCGGGCACGTGCGTGTCGACATCGTCGACGACAAGCCGTCCTTCACCATCACGCCCTCCAAGGCGCCTCCTAAAAAGGAAGGCGATGAGGACGAACTGGATGGTGAAATTGACGGCGACAATGAGCCGAAGGAAACCCAGGCCGCGAAATAGTCGCGGTCTTCTCGAGCGGAAAAAGCCCGGCCGTTGTGCCGGGCTTTTTTGTGTCCGCGAGTCCGGCGGCGCCCGGCGCAGTTGGCGGATTGACGTTGCAATTGAACATCTCTGGCTAGTCCAAAATCCAAGGTTCTCGGCCCCGGTTTTTGCGCGCAATTGTAACGGCCAACGACGGAAACTCAGCTGGTGCGCGTTATGGTAACAGAAGTCCACCTTCACGCTTCTCTGCCGACCTTACGCGGCGCATATCAATCGGGCGTTACCATGAAGAAATACATTCTGCCGCTGGTCTTGTTGTCCGGGGTGTTTCCGGCGGCCCTGAGCGTTGCTCAGAATGTGAATCCCCCACGCGGTAATGGCAATGCGCCGCCACCACCGCCAAACCTTGCCGGCGTCATCGATCCCGGTGTGCGCGGCGGCAGCGTCGATGCGGGAAATCCATTGGCCGACCTGGACCTTGCCGAGGCGGATTTCTTCGAGGCGGCGCGCGAGGTATTCGCGCAGATCACATCCGTACGAGGCTCACTTCCGGGCGAAACGGGCCGAGGGCTTGGCCCGCGATTCAACATGACGAGTTGCGCCGGATGCCATGCATACCCGGCCATCGGCGGCACGAGTCCTGCCCGCAATCCGCAAATCGAGGCTGCGTCAATGCATGCCGCGCGCAATATCGTACCAAGCTTCATCACGGCCAACGGTCCCGTCCGCGTGGCGCGGTTCGTGCGCAATGCGGCGGGGCAACGCGACGGCGGCGTCTATCAGCTCTTCGTCATTTCTGGCCGCACTGATGCTGGCAACTGCGCCATCGTGCAGCCGGATTTTGCCGCCGAGCTCGTCGCCAATAACGTTGTGTTCAGAATTCCAACGCCGCTTTTCGGATTGGGCTTCGTCGAGAATACTCCTGACGCAAATTTGCGGGCGGCCTTTGCGGAGAACGCCACGGCCAAGACCGCGCTCGGTGTTTCGGGTCATTTCAACACCAGTGACAATGATGGGACCATTCTTCGCCTGGGTTGGAAAGCCCAGAACAAATCGATCGCGCTTTTCTCCGGAGAGGCGTTCAACGTAGAGCAAGGCGTGACAAACGAAATTTTCCCGAATGAGCGGGAGGATAATGCCTCGTGTCAATTGACGGCGCTTCCCGAAGATCACACGCAATTTGAGACGATCCCCCACACGGTGAGTACAGCGTCGAGCGCCGCATCCCGCACCGCCAATGTGACCGCTTTCATTCGGTTGCTTGCACCTCCAGCCCCTGTTGTGACAACCGCGTCTCAGCGGGGTGCACAAGTATTCTCGGCTATCGGCTGCCAGACTTGCCACATTCCCACGCAAACCACGGGGCCGTCCGAGATTCCCGCCCTCGACCGCGTGACATACCGCCCGTATAGCGACTTCGCCCTTCACAATATGGGACAGCGCCTCAATGATGGGGTAACGCAGGGCGCGGCGGCGGAACCGGACTGGCGGACAGCCCCCTTGTGGGGGCTTGGACAGCGTCTTTTCTTTCTTCACGACGGAAGAACATCCGATCTCGTTGCGGCAATTTCAGCACACGCAAGCCCCGGCTCCGAGGCGAACGCGGTAATTGACAATTTTAACGGTTTGCCGCGGTCCCAGATCGAAGATCTGCTCGCATTCCTGAGGTCGCTCTAGCGCGAGCGCACGGCGCGCGTTCTAATGTCGCCTCCGGTGCCGCAAAAACTCGACAATCAGTTTGGCGAGAGCCGGCTTCGTGTGGCTGGTGCATTCCACTTTCGACCGTCGCAGAAAGCGCGTGAGCGCCAGCTCCTCGCCGTCGATGACGGGCGCGGTGCTGGTCTGCTCCTGCTTGAGTTCGCGTACGAGGGGCGGCGCTATGTCGAGCGCTTTTGACTTACGAGGCATGAATGTACCGAACGGCGCTCCAACCTTATTCGTTCCGGACTAGAACGAGCTTGCAGCCACCGGCGCGAGTTTCCCCGGCTTGCTGAATCGGCCGATATACATATTTTTCCCGACGATGTGACCGTCCATGGCATTCATGATCTGGTCGCGGCTGGGGTTCGCCGGCAGGTCGAGTTTGGTGTCCAGCGCGAACAGCTCGAACATATAGTGCAGCTTCTTCCCCGGCCGGCCGCACATCGGCGCGTAGCCGATATGACCTTCGGAATTGACGGTCTGCTGTGAGCCGTCGGGCAGGGGTGATTTCGCCGGCAATCCCTCGGGGATCGCCCGCGCGGTGCCTGGAATGTTCCAAACAGTCCAGTGGAAGCTGTCGTCCTTCCCCTTCTTCGGGTGGACATCGGGGACGTGGAACATGAGGACGTAGCTGACGGTACTGGTGGGGGGATCAATCCACGTGAACCCGGGCGAGACCGGGTTCTTCGCGAGGCAGGTGTGCTTCTCCGGTGCATCACCGCCGTCGGTGAAGGATGCGGTGCTCATTTGCATGGTGGCCGGCGTCGGCGCTTCCTCGGCGGCGTGCACGTTCATCACCGACAGAGCCACTGCCGCCAGCGCGCCGCGCAGCATCCACATCTTTGATACGATCATAGAAATCTCCCCGGAATTTAGAAGTCGGATACCAAATTGACCTGAACACGGCGCGCCTTGTTCGGCGCAAACGCGCCGGACGATGTCACCGTCCAGGACCAGTCATTCAACACGTTCAAGACTTGCACGCGCGCCGAGGCGGCGTTGCCCATCAGTTTGAAATTATAACGCGCCCCGAGGTCCATGGTGGTAATCGACGGCAGTTCCAGCGTATTCGCCCGGTTCGCATATACCGGGCCGTCTTGGACGACGGCGCCGGTCAAGGAAAAGCCGTTCCACTCCTTGGGACCATACTGCACATTCAGGCGCACGTTTCGCGACGCGCGGCCCACGGGAACGGGGCCGATCACGCCGGCTGTCGCCTGGGTTCCCTTGATCCGCGGCTTAAGTAACATCGCGCCCGCGACGACCGTAAGCCCCGGGATCGGTTGTCCGGAGAGAGAGAATTCAGCGCCGCGGTGGCTGACATCGCCGACATCGGCGAACAGGTTCACCGCATCGCGCTCGAAGAAGGGCTTCTTGACCTCGAACACACCGGCGATGAAGGTCAGGCGCGGTGTAATGCGGTAGCGCAGGCCCGCATCCATTTGCTCGGTTAGGCTGGCGGGCAGGGCTTCGCCGCGATTGGTCGCGTTTTCCGGTGCGATCCCGGACTCCTCCAGGCCCTTGGTGTACCCGGCGTAGATAGCCAGCGCCGGTGTTGCGTTGATCGCGAGAGTCGCGTTGTAGAGCCAAGGACGGCTGTCCGTCTTCGCTTCCGGAAGGTTGGGCTGATTTACCTTGCGATCGTAGAAGGTCTTCTGGGCGCCGACACTGAGTTCACCCACGTTGCGCCACTGGCCGACGTAAGAGAGACCGGGCGTGACTTGGAAGACATCATCACGGCTGCGCGCGGATAAATTATACACCGGCTCCGGAACCGGGCTGACCACTCCAATCCGCGCAGGGCCGAAAAAGCGGGTGTCGCTGCCGCCGAAGTAACGCAATACGTCGCGACCCTTCACCGCAATATGGAAGGTGTGCTGGCGATCGCCTTCCACGAACGAGCGCGAGAGGCGTACTTCGCCTGAGGTGGACGCGGCGTACTGAGGTTGGCTGCGCGTGATGTCCAGCTGGGCGTTGCCGTCCGGCTGAACGTTGCGGAAGAAGATGATATATTCGTCCTGGAGATCGTTGATCGACCGGAACAGGCCCGCGCGCAAACGCCACCCGCTCGCCGGCTCAGCCATAACGACGGTACCGAAGTTGCGTGCGACCCGGTTGCGCGACGCCCACTCCTGACCGAAGTAGACGGACCGGTCGTACTTGGGCGGCGTGTAGGGGCCGCCCGAGAACATAAACGGCTGGCCTTCGCCGTCGATTCCGTTCAGGCCATGAAAGAAAGCAAGGACGTTCACTTTGTCGCTCGGCGTCCAATTCACCGCGGCCGAGGAGACGATGTTGTCGTAACTGGCGCGCCAGTCGTATTTATTTCTGGCGATCGCGAGGCTTGCGATGGCGCCGAGGCGCTCTTTCACAATTGGGGTCGAGACGTCGGCTTCGAGCTGGGCATTGCCATAGGGCCCGTATTGAAAGCTCAAGCTTCCCGCGAACGTATCGCCTGGGCGGCGAAGCTGAATGTCCGCGATGCCGGTCGGAGCGGGGAACGGGTAGGACTGTGCCGACAATCCCACCCGCATGATCGTGCCGGTATCGATACGGCCGTTCAGCATGAACTGTTGATCGAAGTATAGGCCATCCAGCCGGATGTTTCCGGCTTGCTGCGGACTAAATCCGCGTGCGCTCGTATCGCTATACAGGCCCACGTTCTGGTCGCCGATCGAAACGCCGAACGCGTCCTCGGCTGAGGTGACGGCATTCTCGCCGGCGCGTTGGGCCTGGGCCGCGACGGGCCCCATGACGGCGATAAATGCCGCACCTGCGAACAACGACTTTCTGAACAAACCGAGCCCCCCGCTTCGTCCTGTCACGATACGGAAACAAGGGAAGGGGGGCAAGACAAACGGACCTGAGGCGGGGCCGGATCCGTGCCGTTTCGATCACGGGCCGGTGCGAGCAGTCTCTGGCAGGCTGTCCATAACAGCGCGGACAACGAAGACCGGCGCAAGATCCTAGAACACGGCGTGATCGCCTCGTTCCGGCGCAGCCTCACCCTTGATCAGCTTCGCATAGTAGTGAAAGAGAGTCTCGCTTCCGGTGGAAGGCGTGGATGCGGCGTCGTATTTGCCGGTCATAGGATTCAGAACAAGCATGGACTCGGTCGCATAGTAGCGTCCGATGCGGGCGAGTTCGGCTTTGGCCTTTATGGATGGAAAGACGCGCCCCGCTCCGGCGAGCACGCTGATGATAACGTCAAGCATCGCGACGGGAATATGTTTGAATTTTGCCGGACGGCCCAACAGGGCGAACAGATGTTCGCCCTGCTGCCGCGGCGTAATGGGCTCGCCCGGGCCGCCAATGGGCAAGATTTTATTGTGCCGGCTGTGATCGCCGAGACATTCCGCGATGTATGTGCCGAGATCGGTGTCGCTGATGGGCTTACAGGCGGTGAGGGCACCATCCCCGAAGACAAGAAAGGGCTTTCCACGCTTCAAGCGCTCCACCTGACCGGAGAGCGATTTGAAGAAAGCGGTCGGCCTTACGATCGAATACCGGAGGCCCGAGGCGATTAAAGCGTCCTCGAAGGCCAGCTTCGCATGCTGGAAGGCCAAGAGGGGCTTCTGGACGCAAATCGCCGATAGAAGCACAATATGAGTCACTCCGGCCTCGCGTGCAGCCTCAAGCGCCGCGATGTGGGCTTGGTAATCGATCGCCCACGCGTCGGAGGGAATGCCGGTCCGTGACGCGAGGCACGAAACAAGCACGTCAAAGCGTTCACCAGCGAAGCCGTCGCGGCGCAGGGAGACCGGGTCCGTGACGTCACCGTAGCGAAGCGTGGCTCCTGCAAGATCCCGGAGTTGCGCGGATGCCCCGCCTTTCGGGCGAACGATGCAGACAACCTCATGTCCCCGCCGCACGAGTGCCTGTACGGTCGCGCGACCGATGGTGCCTGTTGCACCTAGCACGAAGACGCGTTGTTTTACGCTGTCCGGAATCGCCGGTATGGGTGCGCCCATGGCATCGTGCACTGCGGATATTCCCAAGAGAGTGGAGCGTCAGGATACCGCCTCTCCAGCCGCTCGCAATACGCGATTCACGACGCGCAGCCACAAGTCATCTCAGCGCTCCGTACGATCCGGTTTAGAACTCTCGCGCCGTTGCCACGGCCAACATCCTTCGATTTCAGTTTCAAGCGAGAAGCTGAGGAACGTTCTGATGACAACAATACCGCCCAGCAGTCCGACGCTCAGAACGGTCAGCGGCGCGGTTGCCGTTGCGATGATGTCGGCGCCGACCATCAACTCCAATCCCAACAGGATTCCGCGGCCCAGGTTTGCGCGGTAGCGCTCGTACGGCGCGCGCCACTGACCGCCCGCGTGTCCTTCTCGCAAAAACAGGATGGTCGCCGCGATGAGCGAAAGCACGATCACGCTCACACCGATGAGTTCGATGATTTTCGCCAGCAGTTCCGCGGCATGGTGAGCGGTCGAGAGCATGCGAACCTCCTTCGGACATCGGAGGGTCAACGCATCGCAGGCGAAAACCGCGTGCTGTTCCGCACATCGCGCTTCTAGCGTGGCGTGGACGCGAAAAAGCAACGCAGGAAAACTACCGGCCAAGGGAGTCTGAAAGGTTTACAACTCAGCCGGTACGGGGCGCATTTCCCTTTGAAAATGAACATTTTCTTGGCTGGCATCTGATTTGCACTGCATGGATCGGCCGACGTGAATCGTTACGCGGCCTAATGTGGAGTGAAGCATGTTTGTTAAAACCGTAATCAAGACAGCGCTGGGCGCCGCAGCCGCAGCTTGTCTCATGTTTTCTGCGGCGGAAGCTGCCCCAATCGCGAATGCGTCCTTCGGTTTCACCGGTGCATTTGACCCCGCCGCCGGTACGCATTTGGGCACGACCACGGGCATCTTCGTCGGCAACGGCGGTCTCATCACCGTGACGGAGCCGGGTCTCTTCGATCTCGCCGGCGTCGTGAACCTTGGCGCCACCGGAACGATGGCGGATATTCCAAGCTTTGGCTCATTTGCCCCGATCAATGACTTCTTCACGATCAACGGTGGCGTTTCCTTCGATCTCAACAGCTTTACCGTCGTGTCGCAGTCCGGCCCCGTGCCCGGTTTCATCAACGCCATCGGTTCTGGCGTTCTGACCGCCCCCGGCTTTGATCCGACCAATGCGAATATCACCTTCACAGGCACCTCGGTCGATAACCTGGCGTTCACCTTCGGAGTGACCACCGGGGCAAACACGCCGACGAACCCGGTGCCGGAGCCGCTCTCGGCCGCGCTGCTGGGCCTGGGCCTCATCGGCCTCTTTGCCTACCGCCGCAAACAGGCAGCGCCGTCCGCGGCCGCCTAACGTCGACGCGTTGCACGCGGAGGGGCGTGTGCAACGCGATGGCTTTTCTGTGTCCCAGTCAGGTGCGCTGTTCAGAGTCTCCCAGCGCCCTTTCGACAGCCCTCGGCTCCGCCGAGGGCTTGCTCGTTTGGGGCCGCCGCCGTCATGACCTCTACCACCTGCGGCGGAGCGAGCCGGAACATCTCGCGCCCCTCTCCGTTGTGCCGCAGGACTGTGCGTTGAGAGGGGAGCCGTGATCCAGTGACACACGTTTCTGCACCACCCGCCGTTACGCGCACGCCCACGTTCTCGATTTCAATCGAATGGGAGAACGCCCGTTTCGCCGAACTCGATCGCACCCGGCGCATGCTGCGCGCGCTGCGCGAGCAAGTGAACAGCCTGGCCGCCCCGGCTGAGCCGCCGCATATAAACCTGCTGTACGAACCCGGAAGCATAGATGGGGAGATGGTCCGCGCCGTCGTTGACGAAGAGCTGCGGCCCGCCCAGCTGCGCGCGGTGACGCGCATCATCCCGAGCCCGGGCCTGCGCTACTATGAGCAGAAGAACGCGGGCGCGCGCCTGTCGGATTTTGAACTCACGATCTTTCTCGATTGTGATGTCATTCCGGAACCGGGGTGGCTCGCGGCAATGGTGACTTCATTCAAGTCGCCGGAGGTGTCGGCGGTCGCGGGCGAGACGCACATCGATCACCGCAGCTTCTATAGCAAGGCGTTCGGGCTGTTTTGGTTCTTCGAGCTGAAAGATCCGGAGGGCGGACTACGGCCGACCACCTATTTCCATGCCAATAACGTCGCGTTCCGTTCGGAGGTGTTTCTCACCAATCCTTTTCCAGACCTTCCCACCTACCGGGGTCAGTGCACCGTGCTCGGCCATCGGCTGCGGGAGAAGGGGATCGGGCTCTACGTTCAGCGCAGCGCGCGGGTGTCTCACCCCGTGCCGCTGACGGCGCGTTACTTCATCGCCCGCGCCCTGAATAACGGCCGCGACGAGGTTCTGGTCACCCAAATGGTCGAACGGTCAAACCGGACGAAGGCGCGAACCGTCTACTGGAATCTGCGCTCCGGTCTGGTGGGCACGTGGCACAAGTTCCGCACCCACCGGCACGACGTGGCAATGTCGCTCCCGCAGGCGGTGGGCGGCTTTGCGGTGGCGACGGCGTACTTTGTCCTGAAAGCGATCGGGGAACTCGTGACCCTCGTGCGCCCGAACCTCATCGCGCGCTTGTTCCCCATTTAAAGGTGCAACCTACTTGGGGACCGGCGGCATGGGCATGCTGTCGGCGCCCGACACGCTCGGTGCCAGGGCGTGAAACCGGCTGTAGTCGCCGAGGGCCTGATAGGCCGCGTTATCCCAGAGCGCCCTGAAGTTTTCGTTGCGCAGCACCTGGTTGTAGAGCTTGGGGTTGATGGCAATGGCCTCGCGAAGCGTCTTGATCGCGTCCGATGTTTTCTTCATGGCGAGGTAGATGCGGGCGCGGTCGACCAGTGGCTCCTCGCTTCTGGGATCTAACGCCAGACGCTTATTCACGTCCCCTAAAGCCTCGTCGAATTTGCCTTCCGCGATGAGTTCCCCGGTGCGATTGGGCAGATTGCGCGCCTGGGTGACGTTATAGATCCGCCGCAGTTCCCTGAGCGGCTCCGCATTGTCGTCGACGCGAATGTCGTACATGCGATCGCCGTAGCCGGCAACGGAACGGGCCGCGAAAACCATGACGCCCGCCGATTGCTTGCCGCGCCGGTCGCCGCCCGCCGCTTCGCCCGCTTCGAGCACCGCGAGCAGCCGCTCGATAAGCGGTAACTTCTGCTGCGTGGTCGTGACGTAAGCGATCGCCATGGAATTCTGGACCTCAGGGCCCGTCATGGTGTTGGCTTCGACGCAAAAGTTGGGCTGGCAGATATGGCCGGCGAAACCAGACGTGGCAGCCCCGGTCCAGCCGGCCGTACGGCCCTTCGTATCGACTATGGCGAACTGCCTGTTGGCGGCGCCGTTGTCCATCTTCACCAGCATATCGCGCGCTTCCTCGGGCGAAAAACCGCGCTGGATCAGCGTAAGGCCAATTTCGCCCATCATGGGATTGGAACTGGCCTGACTGGCAATGGCGGCGACGCCGGCCATGCCCCATCGCACGCGCGCGCCGACCGACACCGTATCCGACTGCACAGCCACGCCCAGTTGGCCGGTATCAGGGTCATAGGCGACGACCGAGTAGGTTGCATGTGCGGGCGCGGCGCTCAGCCCGAGCATCGCGGCGGCCAGGACGGACAGTTGTTTCAGCATTCCCAATTCCCCCATCGCGCAGCAAAACGCGGACGTGCCGGGCGCAGCAGCGCTCGATTCAGATCATCACCGACAAGGACGCCGGCAGCAATGCCGCAAAAGAAAAAAGCCCCGCCGGACGCGCCGGCGGGGCTCTCAACAGACTGCTCTGCGGCAGGAAGCCTTAGACGCTGTAATACATATCGAACTCGACTGGGTGCGGCGTCATTTCGAAACGCTTCACTTCGGCCATCTTCAGATCGATCCAGCTTTCGATGAAATCCTTGTCGAACACATCGCCTCGCCCCGGCCCGTCGGCGGCGTCAGCGGTCCTTACGAAATGACCCTGATGGTTGGGAAGGTCATCGCGCTCGGCGCCGACTGGATCAAGCTTTTCGCATCGACGGGCGGCACGCAAAATCTGACCGGCGATGCGACCCATACGGTCGAGGAGATCAAGGCACCGTGGAGATTGCCCATCCGCTCGGCAAGAAGGTCGCGGTGCATTCGTATGGACCCGAGGGCGCCCGGCGCGCGGGTCAGGCGGGCGCCGATACGATCGAACACGCCGTCGATATCGACTACGAGACATTCGCGCTGATGAAGGCCAAGGGCATCACCTGCATCCCGACTATCGACCACAATCGATTTTACGCGGACAACGTCGTTTCGTTCGAGTTCAAGCAGGGGATCGGCGATGAGTGCAACGCCTTCATCGCCAAGAATATCGAGACCACCAGGCGCGCTCTGAAGGCCGGGGTGAAGGTCGGCATGGGCTCCGACGCGGTCTACACCATGGCCGGGCAAAACACGCGGGAGCTCGGCGCTCTGGTTAAGGCCGGCATGTCTGCGGCGCAGGCCCTCGCGGCGGCGACGACGACCAATGCCGCGATGCTGCGCAAAGAGAAAAGCCTCGGGTCGATCGCGCCGGGTTACTTCGCCGATATCGTGGCCGTTGAGGGCGATCCGCTCGCCGACCTCGACGTCATCATCTCCACGGTCCGCTGGGTGATGAAGGGCGGCGCCGTGGTCGTGGACAAGACCGCGCCAAACTAGAGCGGCGCGTGGATAAGTGGATCCCGGGTGCCGGCGAAGGCCGGCATTTTTCGAAGCGCGCCTTCGCGCGCGCCGCGAAAACGCCGCCTGCAGCAATAATATAGAGCAAGCTGCTTGATTCCAACTCAACGCGGCTTGCTCTGGAACCCGGGGACAATGGATCGGGAGCGCGCAAGCCTTACATGCGGCTCAGCAAGTACCCAATCGCCGCGCGCCCGGGGATGAAGAAGTAGCCCCCGCCCTTCACGGTCACGAAGTCGGTCATGCCACGCAGGCAGACGGGCCCGTCCGGGCTTGGCACCGTCATTCCGCGATCTCCCGCGCCCATGATGGGGTCAACTTCGTCCGCCAGGTCGTGGAACGTGCTTCCCAGCAACCATGTATGCTGGATGAATTCGAACTGGCGTTCCAGGTCCGCGTTCAAACACATGAACAAAAGGCCGGGCTTGTTCTCGCCCTCGGGCTGGATCGGGCGTCCGACCCGGAAGATGCGGTGCCGGTTGGTCACTTCCAGCTGCGCCTCGGAGCCGGGATCGAAACTTTCGCGCGGGTTGGCGCGCCGCACATGCGCGCCAAAGGGGCAACGCGCGCCTTTCGGATCGTCGCGCCCAAACAGAAAATCATTGTCGGGCCGCGTGCGTTCGCCCTGCGGCTGGTCACCGGCGGCGCGTGTCCGGGCGGCGAGTTCGCTGAACCACGTCCCCGGCGCTTCCGGAAAACGGACAAGCGAGGTTCCGTCCTTCCATCGCCCGACCATCTTCGCTCCGATCCACTCGGCCGCGGGCACCTTGACGCCCATAGCCGCCAGGCGGGGTGTCAGGTCCTTCCCCGCGGACTCCAGGTAGGCGTCGAAGGCGGGAACGTCCTGCTCCAGCTCCCGGACCGCGAGGAACGTTCCGTTGCGGCCAAAGTCCACCGCGGCTCCGCCGGGAAGGGGGATCACCGGGCTCGGCGGCATGAAGCCCGTATTGTCGGCGTAGCCCAGAATGAATTCGCCGTCGGCGACGATGTTGTGATCGCCGAAGACGCGCCGGGCCCGCCGCGTGCCCTTCATCAAGGGCTGCGATACGCCGTCGACGAATCCGAATGGTTCGCGCCGCTTGTCTTTTTCCTTGGGCAACGTCTGCAGCTTGATCTCGCGTGCCTCGTGTCCATCGGTGCGAGACAGGTTTTTCCATGTCGCCAGCTCGGCCGCGAGAACCTCTTGATCTCGCGCGTATATCAGAAGCAGCGCGTCCACGGGGGGGTGTCCCCATCGCCAATGCTCCGGCGCGTTGCTTCCCACGTCCCCCAGCGCGCGGGCGCGCCACGGCGCAGTCATTCCGTCCTGGAAAATGACGGGAAACTTCGCGAGGGTCGCGTCATCCAGGCCGGCCTTACGCAAACCGTTGGCGGTCAGCGCCAGGGTCACGGCCACTTCGGGCTTTACAGACTCTCCGAAGCTCAATCCCGCCTTCGCCCGTTCCAGCCATGCGCGCGGGGAGTTTCCGAACCTGACCACCAGCGCGGCTCCTTCGGCCAACGACGAAAGGCCGCCGAAGGCCAAGCTTTGGATATTGTGAGTCTCCAGCGTGGAAGAAGAAGCCGGATAGCCGAAATTCTCCAGCCACGCCGCGGCCGCGGCGTCGTCGCCTGCTCCGGCGAGGCCCTGACAGATTGCCGCGTTGGCGCGCACGCGGCTCATCGGCACGCTGGGATAGGCGCAATACCAGAACAGCGTCGGCCGCTGCTGGCGCCTTGCCCAGAGGCGGAAACGATCGCTATCGGTCGCGCCCCCGGAAAGCAGATTGGCGGAACGCGGGAATTCCTCCGTGTTGCTCCACACCCCCGTGACGCCCTGGTGCGCCCGCTGGACGAAGTCCTCCAGATAGCTCTCCCAGCTGCCGTCATAGTTGGACAGGAAAACGACTTCGCCCTTGTGGACGAACCAGCGGGCGAAGTGGATCGTCCCAAGGCTCGCAAGGCGTCCCGGGCTCGAGAAATAAAGCGCGATGGTCTCCGCGAACTTGAACCCCAGGCGCATGGTCAAGCGGCGCAGCCAACCATTCTTGATCCGGGACACGGCAAAAAGATGATTGAGCTTGTATTTGCTCTCCTGCCTCAGCACCGCTTCCATCGCGGACTTCTGCGGCACGGCAGTGCCCGGAACATCTGTCTTTTCCAGCCGACGAAATTGAACGTAAAGCCCGAAGGCCGCCGCCAGTTGCACCAGCGCGGCCACGCCGAGCGCGGCGAAAGCCAGGAACGGGCCCTCGTACCACCATCCCAGCACCAGGGCCGCCAAACCCACGGCGACGGCGGGCCATAGGAACTCGACGATAAGGGAGCGGATCAGCGGCGCCGACAGCGCCACGGCCACGCTGACGCCGAGGAAAAGCCACATGACGGCCCAGGGACCGGCGAGGGCGCCCACCAGGGCCAACGTCGCGACCAGCACCACCGCCGCAGGCACAACGGAGCCTTTCACGCGCGGCCATATCCATGCGCCTGCGAAGGGCGTCAGCAGCGCCGTCGCCAGCCCAATGAGGATGGCTGCCACCGCACCGCAGATTGCCGCCACCGGCCCAATGTTCCAGGCCAGCAATGCCAGAGCCGACGACGCCGAGAAGGCGAAACGGCGCGACAGTTGCCACGAGGGAGGCCAGATCATCAATGTGGAAGCTGCGCCCGTCGCAAGCAGGATCCATGCCGTGGGGCCGGCGAGGGCGGGGCCTTTCCATAACAGAAGAACGCCGAGGCATGCCACGGCGATGCCAACCGCCAACCACGTGTAGGCTTTGCCGATAGTCGGCCACACGCTGGGAATGAATGCGGTCTGCGGACCGGCTTTTCCATTCACGATAGGAGCCGGCAGAGGTACGAACGCAGATTTTCTGCCCTTGCTCCAGAGATGCGATCTGATCCTCGAAAGTGCGGCCAACGGCGCGTCGGCGCGCGGCAGTTCGCTGGCGACAAATTCGGCGGCGAGGTGAGCGGCGGCCTGCTCGCTCACGATCCGCGCAGCCATCATCTCCGGCGAGCCCTGAAAATTGAGGCCGCCGCGCGCGCGCCAGCCCAGGCCGACGGGCGCCGTGTGCCGCGCGACGAACGCCGTCAACCCATCGAGGTTGTTTTGTGGGTGACCGATTATTTGGGCCAGCTCCCGCAGCTCGACCTCCAGGGCCGCGCAGAATTCCGCGAGCGCGTGGCTTGCGGACCCGTCGGCGCTGATCTCGATCAAGATCTCGGGTGTATCCAGGTCCAGGACGGAAGCCGAGGCAAAATGCAGACCCGGGATGCTTTCGAGCTTTTTCCTTACGCCTGAATCGGCGCTTTCCCATCCGTCCGATAGCACGGATTTGATGGCGTCTGACGACGCCGTTGCGATGGGAAGCAGTATGGTGATGAACGACTGTCTCATGGACGCTCTCCGCGCGGGAGGGAAAGAAGGAGGCGGCGGGGATTACTTCAGTTCGATGAAGAGGTGCTGCGGGAACGGCCCTAGGCGCGTGAGCTTGCCGCGTTTGCCCTCCGCACGCTTCGGCAGTCCTCTCTTCAGCAGGGTCTTGAACATCTGCATGATCTGCGCTTCGGCGATATAAGCGCCTATACACCAATGGAGGCCGCGTCCGAAAAGCATATAGTCGGACCGGGGGCGATCGGGATCGAACGCCGTCGGGTGGGCAACGCGCCGCTCATCGAACATCGCGGACTGGGTGCTGACCAGCACTTTTGTGCCGGCGCGGATCGGCGTCGCATAGGCCGTTCCTTCGCCGACGATATAGTCCCGAACGCAGATCCGGAACGGGCCGGGATTTAGCGGTTTGAAGCGCATGGCCTCGAACAGGCAACGCTTCAAAAGATCGTCGTCGTCGGCCAGCGCCGCGGCGCGCGTGCGGGTCATCATCTCCGGGTTCGACAGCAGCACTTCAAGCATGTGCCCGGCCGCCATGGTGTTAGTAGGTACGAAGCCGGTCACCATCCCGATCATGTAGGCCACGATCTCCTGGCGCGCGCGTTTGTCCTCGTCGGGGCTCGCCCCGTCTTTGATCTTCGCCGCGATCAGCTTTCCCAGCACACCCTTGCGGTCGCCGGTCGCGATCGCCTGCTCCAGCCGTTGTTCGAACAACTCGCGTACGTTCCTGCCCGCCGGCAGCGCCGAAGCGCGCAGGGCCGGGTCGTTGGTCGGGTTTCCGAACAGGAACGTGCTCATGATGATGGACCAGCGGCCGAAGTCGAGCCAGAGCGTCTCGGGAATCTCAAGTCCGTAGTAGTCGCTCGAGATCATGATGGGCACACGGGTGATCATTCCCTCGATAGCGTCGAACGCCGACCCGTGCGCGGCTTCTATGCATTGTTCGGTATAAAGCCGGGCCTGGGGAGCGACGGAAGCGGCCACATCGTCCAGAGTGAAAGCGCCCATCACCTCGTGTTGAAAGCGCCGATAGTCCGGGCCGTCGCTCATGCCAAGGAGAAAGTTCACGCCGCCATTGAGCGTTGTGACGTTTTCGCCGAAGGGCACTTCGAAGACTTTATCCTGGAGCAACGCTTCTTGGACGTCGTCGTAGCGTGAAATGAATGCCCAGCCGCCGCGCGGCACCGGCCAGACGTCGCGTATCAGACCGAAGAGCCACTGCGGGTCGTTGTCGACCAGAAGCCACTGCGCGATCCGGCCCACAAGTCCCTGCGTCTTCAACTCCGGTACTGTCTCCATAGCGGCCTCTACCCCACCGTGGCTTTGCGATCTTCATCCGTGGATGCGGGGCCGAGAGCCTCGTCCGCGCGCCGCCAGACGCTCCAGAGACTCCCGCCGCTGATCCGCTTGCGGCAGTCGGCGAGCACGCGCCGGATGTCTGCATCTTCGGGCGCGTGTTCATGGGCCGTCAGGGCCGCCTTCGTTTCCCAGAGCAGGGCTCCTTGCCGATGCGCCGTCGCGATGGCCTCCCTCAGCGCGGCGCGGCCTTCGCGCTCACGCCCGCTCGCGATCAGATATTTGCCCTTCAGGCGCAGGATCTCGGCTTCGTCCTGGCGATTGTCCGTGCGCGCAGCTAAGGCGCCGGCCTCTTCTATAAGCGAGAGCGCCGCCTCGGCGCCGCCCGTCGCGCTTTCCGGGAAATCGGCGGCAATCTCGGCGGTCATCGCCAGGAAGCTCGGTACGTAAAGCTGGCTGCCGCTGGCTCTGTAGGCTGCAAGGCCCGCCTGCGCTTGCGGCAACCCCGCCACATCGCCGCTCTTGGCCATGCAGTAACCGCGCAGAATTTGTGCGACCACGGCGAAGTAGGGGATGCCGTGGGCATCGCACAGGTGCGAAACCTCCAGCAACTGCGCCTGGGCAAGCTCGTAGTCCCCGAGGCGCGTAGCCAGGTACCCTGACCCGCACAGGGCTTGTGTCAGCGTGTAGGGTTGCCCCAGCGCGCGCGCGAGTTCCACCGCGGAACGCGCCATGGCCTGCGCCCGATCGATGTGTCCCAGGTAAAGAAGCGACCACGCCAGGTAGTAGGACATCACCGCTTCCGTATCGTCCAGGGTCACCTGGCTGAAGGTGGCCCGCTCCTGTGCGTCGAATTGCGCCAAGCCGCGTTCAAGCAGGGCGCGGCTTTCCTCGAACTCGCCCAGCGGAAAACACGACACGCCGGCAAGCCGGCATCGCATCACGCCCCACACCGGATCGGCGCCGGAGGCGTCATGGGCAAGAAGTTCGTCGGCCCGTTCGCGCGCGCCGCGCGGATTGCCGCGCATCAAGGCATGGGCCCATTGGCCGTGAAGGACAGACAGCAGTTCTGGTGGATGTCCCATTGCGTCGCACAGGCGCCGCGCCCGCAGGAAGTAGGTGCCGGTTACCGCGTCCGCGTGGCCGCTCGCGGCGATATGCGCCTTCGCCAGCAACAGAACGATCTCCACCTCGCGCCGGTCGCGCTCCGGCGAGGCCTCCAGGAAGGCCAGGGTCTCCAGCGCGCACCCAAGTTGCGCGATTGCTTCTTGAACCGCGAACCGCCCGAGCGCCTGGAGGCCGCCCTTGCAATAGTACTCCACCGCGCAGGGATATCGAGCGGCGGCCGAGCAGTGGCGCGCGAACATGGCCGGTTCCGGTTCAGCTCCGGCGTCGCGCAGTTTTTCAAGCGTGTCCGCGATCGCGCCGTGAAGGATTCGGCGGTCTGCGATGAGCAGGGAATCGTAGGCCGTGTCCTGAATCAGCGCGTGCTTGAAGGTGTAGGCCTTGGCGGTCCCGTCCGAGGCCGGAACGATCAATCCCGCTTGGCGCAGCTTATCGATGCTTGCCTGTACGCGCGCGGGCTCCCAGTCCAACACGGCTTCCAAATGGTGGTGATGAAAGTGACGGCCGAGCGCGGCGGCGACCTGCGCCACACGCTTGGCCTCGCCCAGGCGGTCCAGCCGGGCGATCAGCGACGCATGGAGCGTGTCGGGTAGGGCGTGTGCCGTGGTTCCCGACTTTGCCGCCGTGGGCGGGGCGCCGGGTTCGCCCTTTTGCGCCTCAAGAAGGTGTTTCGCCAGCTCCTCGGCGAATAGCGGAACGCCGTCGGCACGGGCGATGATATCGCCAAGCATGTCGGGCGGCAGGATCACGCCGCCCGCGATATGGCGGATCAGGCGCGCTTGCGCCTCGGCGCACAGCGGATGCAGCGCCACCGCCGTGAAATGCGCGAAACCGGCCCACGCCTGAAACTTGTCGTTGCGCGACGTGACCGCGAGCAGAATCGGCAACGTGCGGATGTGGCCCACAACCACGTCCAGAAGCTCGCTTGACGAGGGGTCCGCCCAATGTGCGTCCTCGAACACGACCAAGAGGGCGCCGCGCGCCGAAAGCTCGTTCAATTGGCGCAGGAACATGGCGATGGTGCGTTCCTTGACCTTCTGCGGAGCCATGTGCATGTCGCCTGGCGTGAGGCCTAGCAGGTTCGCCATCAACGGCACATCGTTTGCCCCGTGGCCGTAGGCGGTCATGGCTTGTTCGAGTTTGGCCATGCGCACGGCGGCGGTATCCCGCGCTTGAATGTTGCACGCGCGTTCGATCTGACCGATGCAGGGATGGAGTGGGACCATCTCATGATGGGGTGAGCAGAAGTATCGCAAGACGGTGTTGCCGCCGGCGCGCGCCAACTCGACGAGGTGCCTGGCGAGGCGCGATTTGCCCATCCCGGGCTCGCCGGTGATGACCACGACCTGTCCAGCTCCATCGCGGGCGTTGCCCCAGGCGCGCTCCAAGAGGGTCAATTCCGCGTTTCGATCGACCAGAGGCAAAGGCGCCTCCTGGCCCGTCGGCATCTCGGATGGAGCCACGGCGTCCAAACGCCACGCCTGCACCGGCGCTTCAAAACCCTTGAGGGTCTTCAGCCCCAGGTCGGTCGAAATGAACCGGTTGCCGAGAACCTTCCGCGTGATGGCTGAGATCACCACGGTGTTGGGGGCGGTCAGTGCTTGCAGCCGGGCCGCGAGATTGATGGCCTCGCCGGACACGTCCTGGTCCGGGGTGATGCCCTGCCCGACGTCGCTCGCCACGATCACCAATCCCGTCGCCAGGGCGACGCGGATCTGCAGGCGTTCGCCCTGCGGCGAAGGTTCCAAGGCCGTTATTGCGTCGATGATGGACAGGGCGCAGGCCGCGGCCCGCGGCACGTCGTCGTCGTAGGCGTGCGGATGACCGAACAGGATCAAGCCTCCGTCGCCCAGGTAGCGCACGATGAACCCGCGGTGGCGGTGGATCGCTTCGGTGATCACGCGGTGGCAGCGTCCGATCAGCCGGCGAACCTCCTCGGCGCCAAGGCGTCCGACGAGGGCCGTTGATTCGGCGATATCGTAAAACATCACCGTCAGTTGTCGCCGCTCGGCCGTCGCTGCCGGCTGGGCCTTGCCGGCCGCGGCGTCATCGGCGCCCCGGAGCGCGCGCAGATCGAACCCGCACTGGGCGCAGAAATTGGCGCTCGGCGATACCGTCGCATGACAGCGGGCGCAGGCGCTTGCGCGCGGCGCGTCGCAGTGGTCGCAATACATAGCCCCGAGCCGCAGCTCGCTCGCGCATTGCCAGCACTTCAAGGTTTAATCCCCATCGCCCGCGAGGCTCAGCCCAGAGGCTAAACCCAGAGGCCCACACCACCGACGATGCCTTGGCGGCATTCTTTCGGCGCCCCAAACACTTAACTTATCGCGCGAAGACTTCCGCGTAAACACGCGGTCACCGCGGCGAGGGGGGCCATACCGGCCTTAGTTAGGGCCCGGATTGAATGCGGTGCGAGAGCTCGATGACCCGATCGCCGAGGTACGCGATCAGGAACCGCAGCAGCGGGTCGGCTTTCTCAAGCTTCTGTTTAAGGGTCTCGTGGCTTACGACCGTGAGCTCGCAGCCCGTGGAGGTGACCGCCGTCGCGGTCCGCCGGGATTGCCCGAACAGGGCAAGTTCGCCGAACATCTGGCCGGCGCGCACCGTTGTCAGGGGAACCCGCTTGCCCAGCGTCCCCGCGGCAGAGATGTCGACCTCGCCGCGCATAACCAGGAACATCTCGCGGGCCGGCGAACCTTCCGCGAAGATGACGTCGCCGGGTCCGAACACCCGGCGCTCCAGCACCTTCGCGAAGCTGCGGTCTCCAAGATCGAGCGAACGTGAGCTAGCCGCCATCGGTGGCTCCAGACAGGCTGCGGCGACGGCCGGGCCGAGGCCACTTATACATCTATCCGATGCGCGGGGTTAAGGGTTTGACCCGGCAGCCCGGCGGGGCCGCCTCGGCGAACCCTGCGTGCAAACGCCAGTTCAAAAATGGAACGCCCCGCAGCGATGAACTGCGGGGCGTCCGACTCTAGGCAGGAAGGCGCCGGTTATGCGGGGTCGGAGGAAGCTCGATTTCCGACCCGGTCCATTTCCCTTGTTCCTCCAAGCCTTTGAACAGGAACGAAGAACGCCTCAGACGCTGTAGTACATATCGTATCCTTCCAAAGTGTATCGTAAGTCTTTGAAAGGACGTTATCCGTACCGGTGACTGACTTCTCGGTGACTACGCCGATTTGCTTGGAGCGGCTGGTGTAGTCAAGCCGAGCCACGATCTTGCCTTCGGCAATCGTCGCAGAATCACCGCTTCGGCGATTAGCACGAAGATCATGGATGCGCCGAGCAGTGGGAGGAGGGCTCCCAGGACAACCATCAGAGAAACAAAACCTGCCGCAACCGGGTATCGACCTACGACGGGCGGAGCGCCGAGAACATCTGAGGGTTTGCGTCGCCACCACAATACTACGCTGCTGATTGCGACCGTGATTAAGCCCAACGCAGTGAACAGCCCGATCATCTGATTGGCGATGCCGAACAATCGGCCTTCGTGCGCGGCGACGCCATATCCTACAAGGCGATCTGCGAGGGCGCGCTGCGCAAAGTCCTTGCGGCTGACAATTGCGCCAGTTCCCCCGTCAATGACAAGGTCAGTGCGGAGCGGGCGGTTGGCTGCGTCTGAACGTGCGCCCCATCGACCATCTGTGGAGCGGGGTGGCGTAATGAGGACCGGCGGCGCAAGTTGAACGGGTCGGGCTGCTTCGATAATCCGGTCTATCGGTCCATAAGCCATGGCAGCGTGTTGCGCCGGGGTATGGCCCGTATGTTCGGTGTGTACGTCGATCACGGCCCGGATATCGCTGTCCTCAGCTTTCCTCGCGCTCGCGTCGGCTTCCGCGCCGCCAGACCAATCTTGCGGACCGACAGTTCGCTCGACAACAGCACGGATGCCGCGAAGGTAGGTGCCCCAACTTTTGGCCCAGGGAAGCCCTGAAATAAGCAGAAACAACGCGAAGATCGACACCCAAAGGCCGGTCACAGCATGTATGTCACGCCAAAAGCGCCGACCGCCTGAGCCGAGGCGCGGGTAAAGAACCCCCGCGAGGCCTTGGCTACGCGGCCACCATAGAAAGAGACCGCTGAGGATCATGACAATGGTCCACGAGGCTGCCAGTTCCACCAGATACGAACCCCTGGCTCCAGCCATGAGTTCACCGTGCAGGCGGAACAGGATTTGCATCAGTCGGCCCTCTTCATCCTCGGTCTTGAGAACAGCGAGCGAGTTGGGGTTTACATAGACGCGGGTTTGATGCGCACCTACACCGACGAGGATTTGCACCGCCTCTTGCGGCGTCCTGGGCACAATGTAGGTGTGGAGTACGGAACCCGGAACTGCGGCCACAGCCGCCGCGACCTGATCGGCTGCGGGCTTTGCGGCCCCCGTCGCCGCCACATGTGCATAGGGGCGATCAATGAAATGCTCGATCTCCTCCCGGAATAGATAAATAGAACCTGTGCTGGCGAGCCACAGCACAAAGGGAATACAAAACAAGCCTGCGTAAAAGTGCCAGCGCCACACGGCGCCATATCCCGGCCAGCGCCGGGTTTCAGTCGTAGTCATTTTGTCCTCGTAAAAGTCTGAGTGCGTTCTGCCGCCGCCAAACGCGGTGCGTCCAAGAAGCCAAGGACGCCAGGCAGGTCTATGTCGCTGAGATCAGACGATGCGAGGTGGTGCGCGAGAGGTGTAAGCCGGATGCCAAGATGTGCGTGCAATCGCGGCGGGTGGGAGGACTGTGCGGTCCTCGTTGCCTTCTCCGGGCACAAGAACAGCGACGGGGAGGGGCATCGTAAACATGCCCATCGCGGCAATCGCTGTGCAAACATTGCTATCCGATGGGGGGTCACGAGGTTCTCGCTCAGATACCGGCGAGGCCCCGTGCATCGGTCCAGCCATCAATTTTCCGTCCGGCATCATGTGATAGCCGGTCGGCACTTTGAACGCCGAGGAGGTGTGGATGCCGCCAGCGGTCAGGGTCGAAAGGCCGAACTGCTGCTGCTCGAACGCACCTGAGACCAGGGCGACGAGGCCCAGCCACAGCGTAACCCAAAGCGTCCTGATGCGGCGTGTTTCCACGAAGCAAAGTTGTATTCGGATCGCGAAGTGCCGCCAACCGCTATTCGGTGCAGTCGGTGCAGGGAGCCGTGGGCAGTTAAGAAAAACGCCCCGCAGTGACGGACTGCGGGGCGTTAGACTCTGATTAGAAAACTGCGGTTTTACCTGGGTTTTTGCGGGTCTGTTGACCCTCAAAAAGTCTAACGCGCTTTTCCCTAACTAACTGAAACGTCAGTGAAAATGCTTACACCGAGTAGTACATATCGAATTCGACCGGGTGCGGCGTCATTTCGAAACGCTTCACTTCGGCCATCTTCAGATCGATCCAGCTTTCGATGAAATCCTTGTCGAACACGTCGCCGGCGCGCAGGAACGCGTTGTCGGCGGCGAGGTTTTCGAGGGCTTCACGCAAGCTGCCGCACACCGTCGGAACCTGAGCGAGTTCTTCCGGCGGCAGGTCGTACAGGTTCTTGTCCATCGGGTCGCCCGGGTGGATCTTGTTCTTGATCCCATCGAGGCCGGCCATCAGCATCGCCGCGTAGGCGAGGTACGGGTTCGCGCCCGGATCCGGGAAGCGCACTTCGACGCGCTTGCCCTTCGGGCTGGCGACGTACGGAATGCGGCACGAGGCCGAACGGTTACGCGACGAGTAGGCGAGCAGCACGGGCGCTTCGTAGCCCGGCACCAGACGCTTGTAGCTATTGGTGAGCGGGTTGGTGAAGGCGTTCAGAGCCTTCGCGTGCTTGATGATGCCGCCGATGTAGTACAGGCAGGTTTCCGACAGATCGGCATAGCCCGAACCGGCGAAGGTGTTCTTGCCACCCTTCCAGATCGACTGGTGCACGTGCATGCCCGAGCCGTTGTCCTGGTAAACCGGCTTCGGCATGAAGGTGGCAGACTTGCCGTACGAATGCGCAACCATGTGCACGACGTACTTGTACATCTGCATATGGTCGGCGGTCTTGACGAGCGTGTCGAACTTGAGGCCCAGCTCGTGCTGCGCCGGGGCAACTTCGTGGTGGTGCTTTTCCATCGGCACGCCCATGTCGGCGAGGACCGACACCATCTCAGCGCGCAGGTCCTGGCACTGGTCGACCGGAGCGACCGGGAAGTAGCCGCCCTTCGGACGCGGACGGTGGCCCGGGTTGCCTTCATCGTACTTGCGGCCGTCGTTGATCGGCAGTTCTTCGCTGTCGAACGAGAAGAACATGTTGGTGGGCTGCGCCGAATAGCGCACGTCGTCGAATACGAAGAATTCGGCTTCCGGACCGAAGTAGGCGGTGTCGCCCACGCCGGCGGATTCCATGTACGCCAGCGCCTTCTTGGCAATGGCGCGCGGGCAGCGGTTGTAGAGCTGGCCGGTGGCCGGTTCATACGTGTCGCAGAACAGGATGAGCGTCGGCTGCGCGGTGAAGGGATCCATCACGGCGGTCGAAAGATCCGGCTTCAGCTGCATGTCGGACTCGGAGATGTCCTTCCAGCCGGCGATCGACGAGCCGTCGAACATGATGCCTTCGGTCAGCATCTCTTCGTCGATGGTGTCGATGAACTGAGCGGTGTGCTGCCACTTGCCCGCCGGATTGGTGAAACGGAAGTCCACGTATTTGACTTCCTTTTCCTTGATCATGTCCTGAACTTTTTTCAGGTCGTTGTTGGCTTTTTTGTCGGCCATGTTTCCTGTTCCTGCCATTTCGTGTTGTTACGTTGGAAGCGTGCACCCGTTCTTTCGTCCAGGCTGTAGCTTCTTATTGATGATGATTGGCCGGTGCGGTTTTCGTCCGGCGATGAATGGGAGGCCGAAGCCTAGACCGCGTCCGCTCCACGTTCCCCCGTGCGAATGCGAATTGCATCCTCAATCCCATAAACGAAAATCTTTCCGTCCCCAATCCGTCCGGTATGAGCGGCCTTCTGGATCGCCTCGATCGCGCGATCGAGCATGGCATCGTCCATGACGATTTCGATTTTCACCTTGGGGAGAAAGTCGACCACATACTCGGCGCCACGATAAAGTTCTGTGTGTCCCTTTTGCCGCCCGAAGCCCTTCGCTTCAGTGACGGTGATGCCTTGCAAACCTACCTCGTGCAAGGCCTCTTTGACCTCGTCGAGCTTGAACGGCTTGATGATGGCTTCGATCTTTTTCATTACGTCCTCCATGCGCCCCGCGTGCACCGCTTGCACATCACGTTTTCGGGATGCTGCAAACCTCGCGCCGACGGCTTGGCCAAAAACGCGGTGTTCCCCTACTTTCAATTCTCGTGCCAGTTTCGAATTCCGCCGGTCCTTGGGGATTCGTGCCAATCGCCTTCAAGGCGAGGGAGGGGGTGCCCAAGAACGGGTCAGCCTGAGCATTTCTTGGGCAGGTCGGCCGGCGAGCTGCCATCGCCCTTGCTTGACGGGCCCCGTGGAAGGGGTTAGGAACCGGCCACCACGGAAAATGGTTAGCTAAATCAGGGGAGGCCCTCGGTCTCATCCCCCGTGCGGCGGACGTAGCTCAGTTGGTAGAGCGCCAGTTTGTGGTACTGGATGTCGCGGGTTCAAGCCCCGTCGTTCGCCCCATTTTCCCTTCTTTCCCGGACCTCGGCGCCTTCGAACCTTTCCCGATCCCAGGACTGAAGCGGCTGTAATGCGGTATCATGATACCGCATGCAAAAGACCCCGATTTTTCGGGCTTTTCCGTTGACTTGCGAGCGGGCATCGCGATAATGCGCCGCCTTCGGGTCAGGCGGACCACTGGGACCGCCCGCTCTCACTTGTTAGGACCAAACACATGCGGACATATTCTGCGAAGCCCGCGGACGTAGAAAAGAAGTGGCTGTTGATCGACGCCAACGGGCTCGTTCTCGGCCGACTGGCGGCGATCGTCGCCGGCCTTCTGCGCGGCAAGCACAAATCCATGTACACGCCCCACATCGATACGGGCGACAACGTGGTCATCATCAACGCCGAAAAGGTGAAGCTGACCGGCAAGAAGGCCGAGCAGCGCGTGTTCTACTGGTACTCGGGTTTCCCGGGCGGCCTGAAGGAGCACACCCCGAAGCGTACCTTCTCCGGCGCCTATCCGGAACGCGTTCTGCATCGCGCCATCGAGCGCATGATGCCCAAGGACAGCCCGCTCGCCCGCGCGCAGATGAAGAAGTTGAAAATCTACGCTGGCACCGAACATCCGCACACCGCGCAGAACCCGGAAATGGTCGACATCGCCGGCCGTAACCGCAAGAACAAGCCGTAAGGGAAGGACAGGTCATCATGGCCGAAACGAGAACCACTCTGGCTGACCTCAAGTCCGCCGCCCAGGGCGCGGCGCCGAAGGCCGAGCCGAAGCGCGACAAGCAGGGGCGTTCCTACGCGACCGGCAAGCGCAAGAATGCCGTCGCCCGCGTGTGGGTGAAGCCCGGCAAAGGCAAGATCACGGTCAACGATCGTGAGCTCGAGAAGTACTTTGTGCGCCCCGTGCTGCGCATGCTCATCAATCAGCCGTTCACGGTGACCAACCGCCTGAACGAGTTCGATGTCGTCTGCACGGTCACCGGCGGCGGCCTTTCGGGCCAAGCCGGCGCGGTGCGTCACGGCATCTCGAAGGCGCTGACATATTACGAGCCGGCGCTTCGCCCGGCCCTGAAAGCCGGCGGCTTCCTGACCCGCGATCCGCGTGTCGTCGAACGTAAAAAATACGGACGTAAGAAGGCGCGCCGCAGCTTCCAGTTCTCGAAGCGTTAAGCGCGAAAATCGCAAACGCCGTTCTACTTTGGAAAGGGCCCGCCAGCGCGGGCCCTTTCTTTTTGGGCTGACGTGCTCAACCCGGAACAATTCAACCTCGAGTCTCCTTTTAGCCGATGCCTAGGGTCACCCAGGCGCGTGCTTTAGGGATTTTACGATGTCAGATCATGGTTCGTTGCTGCGCGTTTCAATCGTTTCGATCATTACGGGATTTCTTTTCGCCTCTTCTTCCGTCTCCGCTCAGGACATCCCCGGCGGGCCATCGAAGCCGGTTATTGTCGACGACGCGTCCTACAATTGCGCGCTGCCGGGCGCCGATCTTGAAAGCCGCCATGTCGGTCAGGTGATCGCGGGTTCTTACCGCGAATGGATCATGCTCTCGCAGGACGGCCCGAAGGCGCGGTTGGTCCGGTGCGTCAGCGAGGTTGTGCCCAAGGCACGCCAGCTGTCGCGCTTGGAAGCGAAAAACCTGCTCTTAGCCTCGGCGCAAGTCGGGTCTGCACAGGTCGCGAATTCGCAACGCGCCGCATCGCTTGAGACACCCGCCACGCCGAATTTTGCACACACTGACTTAGGAGGCATTCCGACCGCCGGACATGTGCTGAACGATGCTCCGGACCTCAAGGCTTATGCGATCCTGGACGGCGGCTTCGGAAAAACACCGGTAGGGACGGCGCCGCGCGAAAAACCGGCCACGGCGGAAGCAGCCGATCCGGCGCTTGCTGTGCCGCGCGAAAAGACGGCCACGGTGGGGACGGATGAACGAACCCGTGTCACAACGACAAACGAACCACCCTGGAACACGATCGGACAGCTTCTGGTCACATGGCGGGATGGCACGCAGTCGAGCTGCACCGGGACGCTCATCAGTCCGTATGCCGTGTTGACCGCGGGTCAGTGCGCGCACAATCGCAGCAAGGGCGGCTTCGCGGCGCGCACCTCGTTCGCGCCGGGGCAGACTCAGGAAAGCATGCTTGGTTCCGTCACGCAGCGCATTCCGTCCCGCTACGCGGACTATGTCGAGACCACAGGCCGGTGGACCCAAATTTCCGGCGACGAGTCCATCCTGATCAATGACGCGCGCGCCGATTATGCCGTGTACTATTTTCTCGAGCCTTGGGTTCATGCCACGACGTTGTTGCCGATCGTCTACGACAGCACTACGGCCGGCGTAGGCAATCACGCGGGCTATCCCGTTTCGATCACCGGCGCGAAGGGTATCAACCAAGCGATGTAGTTCAGTTCGGGCCCTGAAACGGTGCGCTCGAGCACGTTGCTCCGCTCCATTCAGATCCGCGAATTCGCGATGGATGTCTCGACGGGAAGCATTGGCGGGCCCATCTGGACGTTCGATGGCGTTGGCAGGAGTTTCGTCGGGCTGGTCTCGTACGGAGGCGATGACTTTGCCGGCGGCGTTTGGTTTGGCGGAGACAATAAAGCGCTGATCAGCGCTTGGGCGTCATGGGTTCCCGGAAAGCCATCCCCGGCGATGCCGAGCCCCTCGTTGAGTGTGCCCCTCACGTTTCCGTCCTCGACCGGCTTCGCGAAGTCCCTGTTCCGTTTTTATAATCCGGGCCTGGTTGCAGGCACGGTGACGGTTACCTTCCGCCATGGAACGACGGGATCGCTCCTGGGAACCTGGACCAGCCCTCCGCTGCCGCCTCACAGCTCGAAGCAGTTCCTGGTCTCGGATATGGAGAAGCAGGCGAACCCGCAAATCGATCCAGGCGGCAAGGATAATTACACCGCGACGATCTCTCCGGATTTCCAAGGGTTTGTGCAAACCGTCATCTGGAATCAAACGGGCGTCTCACTGACCAATTCTTCCGGCTGCAGCAATGGTCTGGCGGACGATGTCAGCAATCTGATCAACGTTCACACCACCAACATCACGCAGTATCCGAGCGTGATCATGATCCATAATCTCGCAAGCAAACCGTCCGACGCGGTCATCGGCGTCTATGATGCGCGCAAGGGCGACCGGCTGGGCGGCATCGTGGTTCCGGCGATCGCCCCGAACGCGGCGGCGACCTTCGGCGCGGCGGACATCGAGCGCGTCCTGCACTACACCCCATATCTTGAGCACGATCACTATAATCTCGTGATCGAAAACGATTTCTACGGTTACGGCCAGCACATCGTTTACAACAATGGAGCCGGCTTGGTGATGAACATGACCGCGAAGTGCCTCATGCGGCCGAACTGAGCTTTAGTTTGAATCCAGTTGAGGGAAGGGCCCTACAGTAATATGTAGGGCCCTTCGAGTTTCTGGAGCCGGGGGCGAGATGGCGGCAAAGGTTTTCATCGACGGCGAGGCCGGGACGACGGGGCTTGAACTGCGCCAGCGCCTCCAGGGCCGCACCGACATCGAATTGCTCTCCATTGCTCCCGAACGCCGTAAGGACCCCGCGGCGCGCGCCGAACTCCTGAACGCCGCCGACATGGTCATGCTTTGTCTTCCGGACGAGGCCGCCAAGGAAGCCGTGGGATTCATCACGAACGGCTCAACAAAGGTCATCGACGCCTCGACCGCCTTTCGCGTGGCGGAGGGCTGGACCTATGGCTTTCCTGAAATGCACAAGGGGCATAGGGCGTGCATCGCAAGCGCCAGACGTGTCTCGAATCCGGGCTGCTATCCGACGGGTGCGAACGCTTTGCTTCGGCCGCTCGTGAGCAGCGGGCTTCTGCCGCCGAACTATCCCGTCAGTATCAATGCTGTGAGCGGATATTCGGGCGGCGGCAAATCCATGATCGCCGAATTCGAGGATGCGTCCGCTCCCACTTACACGAAGGCGGCGTACCGGATTTATGCGCTTGAGCTGCAGCACAAACACGTCCCGGAGATCCAAAAGCACTCCGGCCTGCGCGAGCGGCCCATTTTTACGCCGGCGGTCGGGCGCTACAAACAAGGCATGATCGTCGAAGTCCCGTTGCACTTGTCGCTGTTGCCCGGCGAGCCCACGGTGAACGATGTCCACCAGGTATTGACCGAGGCCTATACCGGCGAACGGTTCGTCGAGGTGGCGCCGCTGGAAAAAGCACGCGGAATGAAGACGCTCGAACCCGAGGCCGTCAACAACACCAATCAACTGAAGCTTTATGTTTTTGGCGCGGAAACGGGCCGGCAGGCGCGTCTCGTCGCGCTGCTCGACAATCTCGGTAAAGGGGCGTCGGGCGCCGCGGTACAGAATATGAATATTATGCTCGGCTTGCCGGAGGACGCGGGCCTCGCGTAGCCTGGGACAATGTCCGGTCCCATTATCCTTCCGTGGCGCGGTATCAGCCCAAAGATCGCCGGCGATGCGTTCATCGCTCCGGGCGCCGTTGTGATTGGTGATGTCGAGATCGGCGCGGGTGTGACGATCTGGTTCAACTGCATTCTCCGCGGGGACGTGAACCATATTCGCGTCGGGGCGCGCACGAATATCCAGGACGGCACCGTCGTCCACGTTTCGTACCAAACTCATCCGACGATTATCGGATCCGAAGTCCTGATCGGGCATATGGCCACGATCCATGGCTGCACCCTTCAAGACAAATCCTTCGTTGGCATGCGCGCGACCGTCATGGACGGGGCCGTTGTCGAGGAAGAAGGAATGGTCGCCGCGGGTGCGTTGGTCGCGCCCAACAAACGCATTCCCAAGCGACAGATGTGGGCGGGGTCTCCCGCGCGCTTCGTCCGCGACGTAAGGCCGGAGGAACTCAAAGGATTCTCGGATGCCGTCGATCGCTACGTCGGCCTCGGGGCCGAATACCGCGCGTTATTGCAAGGCGGCGACTAAACCTGAACCGGCTGCAAATCTGCAAGGCGCACCGACTGTGACAGGCGCGTGGCGCCCTTCACGTCGCACACCTGCAGTCTGAGCGTCGTTGCGGCCCCGCGCCACGAGATATCGATAAGCCCGAAATTCACCTCGCGGACGGAGCCGCCGATGCGGTTTGAGTTAGGCGGAAGGACCGGCCACACCTCCGTGAGGCCGCTCGACGTCACGTCCCAGATCGGAAACGGAGTGTTAAGGTCGAGCTTCGAGATTTCGCCATAGTGTGTATCCCCGCTGATGCACACCAGACCATTGGCGCGGGTCCGGCGTATTGTCTCGATGAGGCGCTGGTGATCTCGTGCGTAGTTGATCCAGGCCTCCCATCCCGGGAAATCCGCGATGACCTGAAGGCTCGACGCGAATATCCGAACGTCGGCCGGCGTCATGAGCTGCTGTTCAAGCCACTGCCACTGTGCCTCGCCAAGCATCGTGGCATTCGGATCAGTATTCCGGGCGCAAGGCCCCGGCACGGGGTGTCCCGCCACCTGTTTGGCCTTCGCCCATGCTCCGTAATCCTGGCTGCCGAGATCAAGGGTTTCGAGGGATGTGCGATTGCTACGAAGATCCGGAATGATGATCTGTAACCGCTGGCCCGGCGCGCCATACATCTTTGAATCGTAAATTCCATCGCGCGTACGTCGCGCAGATGTTGCGGATTCGCCCCAAAAGTCGAGAAAGGCCTGCCGCGATGCTTCTTTCAGCGGGTAGTCGCAGCCGCTTTCGTTTTCGCCGAAATCATGATCGTCCCAGATGGCGAGGATGGGAACGTTATCACGCAGTTTCCGGAAGCCGGGCTTGGCCGCTAATTTCGCGTACTGCGCTTTCAGGACGTTGATATCCCGGGTATCGGCGTAAATGTTGTCGCCGAGAAAAATGAAAAGGTCTGGCTTGGCGGCGACGATCGCCTCCCAGACCGGCTGGTCTTTGTCCTGATGTGCACAGGAGCCGAATGCAACGCGTTGCGGGGCCGGTGTGATCGGGACCGGAGCGCCGGCCACACGAGCCGGACCTGCCGCGAGAAGTGCTGCGCCGGCGCTGCTCGTAAAGAGCTTGCGACGGCTGATGGGGGCGCCAACCATGAAACTCCGCCCGAAGTGGTTCCTTCGCGAGCAGAGCTTCTACGCGAGTTCTGTGTCCCCGCCGTGACGCTGAGATGAAAGATTAGCGAACAAGACGTGCGGCGGACGCCGGTCCGCCGCACGCGTGAACGTCGTTGCGCTATTTGGCTTTCGCGAGTTCTTCCACGGTCTCTATGTGAAACTTCACGAACCGGTAGAGCTCATTTTCCAAGACGCGTTCCTGGTCGCTATGTGCGCCGAAGCCGAGCGGACCGTCTTCCTTATCCATTGCGACGCCAATACCGTAGCATTGAATGCCTTTGGCGCGCAGATAGGCCATGTCGGTGGCGCCCGTGCTCATCGTCGGCAATACGACGGTTTGATAGTGCTTCTTGAGCTGGCCCTCAATGACGCGGAACGCATCCGTATTCAGGCGGGACGTGCCCGCCGGGCGCACATTCCGGGGCGCCCACCCCACTTCAATGGCAGGATCGTTCACGACTTTTTTGACTTCGTTCAGCAGCCACTCCGGATCTTCGTCCGGGAAAACGCGGGTGTCGACGGTTGCCGTCGCTTCAGAGGGAATAACGTTCACGCGGTAGCCGCCGTCGATGATGTTGGGCGAAAGCGACGTATGCAGAACCGATGCGTGGAACGGATCCTTCTCAAGGAAGTATTGGAAGGCAGCTTTGCCTTCCGCGCTGTCTGGCTTCAACACGGCCCGGAATCGCGCCGCATCCTCCGGTGAGGAAATTGTCGCCAGACGCTCGAAGTAGGCTGCCGTCGTTTCATTGAGCTTCAAGGGAGCTTGCCAGTCGGCAATACGGGCCACTGCCCCGGAGAGGCGGGCGATGGCATTTGTCTTGAGCGGCACCGATCCATGCCCGGCAACCCCTGTCGCCTTCAACGCGATGGCGCGTGGGATCTTCTCCAGGGTTTGGACCGACGCGAATTTCACCTTGCCCGCCTCGCGCGTCACATTGCCGCCTTCGGCCAGGCAGAACTCGGACTCGATCTCTTTCAGATGTTCGTTCACCATGAACTCGATGCCGAACTGCGTCGCGCCTTCCTCCCCGGCTTCCGCCAGGAAGATAACGTCGCGGTCGAGCAGCACGTTCCGGCGCTTCAGGTCCACGATGGTCATAAGCGCGGCGACGAGGTTGTCCTTATCGTCCACCGTGCCGCGGCCATAGATGTAGCCATCCTCGCGGTGAGCGCTGAACGGTGGATGTTTCCATTTCTTCGGATCGACGTTCACCACATCCGTGTGCGCCATTATGAGAAGCGGCTTCTTCTTGCCGCTGCCCTTCAGACGGGCCACCAAATTCGGACGATGCTCCTGACCTTTCACCGCAAAGGTCTGCGCCGGGATGCCTTCGGCCTTCAGCACCTCGACAAGATAATCAACCAGGGGCTTTTCCATACCCGGCGGATCAGCGGTATCCGTCTGGATCATTTTCGTGAAGTGCTTCAGCACTTCCGCATTCATTTTCGCGTCGTCCGCCGCGTGCGCGGGGACGGTGCACCAGCACGCGCTGGCAAGAAGCGAGCTGACAAGGATTCCGCGCAGGCCGCGCGCGACGACGCCGGTTTTCATCGGACCTCCATAGGTTGGCGCCCGCAAGCCTCATCCGCCGGAAGCGGGCTTCTGGTCCGAGACTAGGTTGAAAGGAGGTTTTGCTTCAACCGCGAACGATCACACAGCTCTGGCTTTTACGTAACGGCCAGGCGCGTTTTCGATCACCTTCAGCTTGCCGTCGCCGGGCGCGCGGGCAGGGACCTCGGCCCCCGATTGGGGCTTCAACCAGGAATCCCAGTCTGTCCACCACGATCCCGCGTGCTCCGTGGCTCCTGCGAGCCATTCATCCGGCGAGCGGGCCTTCTTCGCCCCTTTGGACTTGTCGTTGGTCCAGTACCCGTACTTTTTCGCCGTGGGAGGATTCACGATGCCCGCGATATGTCCGGAGCCCGACAACACAAACTTGGTCGGCCCGCTGAACAGCTGGGTTGCGGCGAAGGTGGATTTCCATGGCGCGATATGATCCTCGCGGCAGCTGATCATGTAGGTGGGGACGTCCACCGTGCGCAAATCGATGGGAACGCCTCCCAGGGAGAGGCCGCCCGGCTCCCGCAGCTTGTTCTCAAGGTACATTTTGCGCAGGTAGAAGCTGTGCATCGCGCGGGGCATCCGGGTGGAGTCCGCGTTCCAATACAAAAGATCAAAGGGGAAAGGTTCTTTACCGAGCAGGTAGTTGTTCACCACGAATGACCAAATCAGGTCGTTCGAGCGCAGCATGTTGAACGACATGGCCATATCGGAGGCATCCAGGTAGCCGGTCTCCGCCATGCGCCGCTCGATGCTCGTGATCTGATCATCGTCGATGAATACGCCCAGATCACCGGGCTCGCTGAAGTCGGTGAGGGTGACAAAGTAGGTCGCGCTGGCGACGCTCGAATCCTTCTTCGCCTTGAGGTAGGCCAGCGTGGCCGCGAGCAGGGTTCCGCCGATGCAATAGCCCACCATGTGGGCCTTGCTGGCCCCCGTCGCGGCAAGAGCGGCGTCCTTGGCCGCAATCGCGCCTTTCATCATGTAATCGTCGAACGTGGTTTCGGCGAGGGCGGCGTCCGGGTTGATCCACGACACGATGAAAGTCGTGTAGCCCTGGTCGGTCAGCCACTTTACCAGCGAGTTCTTTTCGCGAAGGTCCAGAATGTAAAACTTGTTGATCCACGGCGGGATGATGACCACCGGCGTTTCTTTCACCGTGGCCGTCGTCGGGCTGTATTGAATGAGTTGCATCAGGGGCGTTTCGGCCACCACTTTGCCCGGCGTCGCCGCGACGTTCTCGCCGACCTTGAAGGCCGCTTCGTCGGTCATTGAAACGCGTAAGCGTCCTTTGCCCTTTTCCAGATCCTCCAGAAGATTTTGCAGGCCCTTGATCAGGTTCTCGCCCTTGGACTCCACCGTCGCCCTCAAGACCTGGGGGTTGGTCGCGGCGAAATTCGTCGGGGCGAGGGCATCGGCGAACTGGCGGGTGAAGAACTCGACCTTGTGTTTGGTATGCGGGTCGAGGCCGTCCACCTCCGCCACCGTCGACTGCATCCACCGCGCCGTCAGCAGGTAAGATTGTTTAATAAAGTTGAAAACCTGATTTTCCTGCCAGGCGGGATCGTTGAATCGTTTGTCGGTGGGGTCTGGCGCCAGAGGGGTGGCGGACTCATGGCCCAGCGCCTGGAGCGTCGCATTGCGCCACAGCTCCATATAGCCGCGCCAAAGGTTGACCTGAGCCTCCATCAGTTTTTGAGGCTCGGCCATCATCTTTGTCGTCAGCTCGAGGAAGGCCGCCGTGATGTTCGCCATGTCGGACATGCCGACGCCCGCCGCCGCGGGGTCCGCCGTGCCCCGGGTCATGAACTCCTGCACCAGCTTCTGCGATCGCTGGGCGATGTCGGTCATGATCGACGTCCAGTCGGGCGCGGTCGGCTGGAGGTCGGTGGATGCGTCGGGCGGTGGTTCCTTGGGTGCGGAGGTGTTTTTGTTTTTGGGCATGTCCCATCCAGCCGTGGTGGAGTTCACTCAGGCATAGTATGTATTGCGTTCGCGGGGTATCCCGGTAGGCATACGTTGGCTTAGGACTCCTGTCCAGGCGGGCGCGCACCCGGTCCGAAACCTCGGATCTTAATTACACCGATAAATGAAATATGGCGCATAATAATATGATTTATAACCAAAAAATATCTCGGGCGCGCGCAATAGCGTTTGCTGCTGCCTCGGCCGCCATGCTTTCCCTTGCTGCGTGTGCCTCAGGTGATGAGGCCGCAACGGAGACTGCTCCGGAGGCCAACGCACCCGCCCCGTCGGCGCCTGCGCCCTCGACATTTGGGGCGGGCAATCCGTCCCCGCGGTTTGTGGTCCCCTCGGCGGCCAACCAGTCGCCGCCAAGCGTAAACACCGTACCCGCGACGGCGCCGGCGCCTCGGTCTACGGACGCCGAACGCGAAGAGACGCGTCGGGGTCTGATCGCCGACCTGGCCAACGCGCGCCATAACGATGTCGGCGGGCGGACGCTCCCGGTCGTCGTGCGCCCCTATGTTGAAACCGCGGGCGGCCAATCCGCGGCACCCGCCGCCGACCCGGCGCCGCAGCCCGACACGAGCCGCCTCGACGCCGCCCCGCCGCCGCGTCCCGCAGAGGCCGGTGGCGCCGCGTCAAAGCCCGCGGCCGGTCCGGCCCCGGCAAACAGGATCCCCACTGGAAGTTAATAGCGCGCTATTAATCGGCCGCAGGGACGAGAGGCCAGACGGTGGATGGCCTCGAGAAAGTCCCAAGCAGCCCACAGCGCCGTCATAAATTGAGTGTACCTACCGCATTGTGGAAATGCGGCGTCTGCCGCATAAGGGGCCACTCCAATCTCATAGGCTACCGATGAAGACCGAGTTCAATCGCATCAAACGCTTGCCGCCCTATGTGTTCGCCGAAGTGAACGCGATGAAGGCGCGTTTGCGCGGTGCCGGCGAGGACATCATCGATTTCGGAATGGGGAATCCCGACCTGCCGACGCCCCAACATATCATCGATAAGCTGACCGAGGTCGCGCAGGACCCGAAAGCCCACCGCTACTCAGCCTCACAGGGCATCAAGGGGTTACGGAAGGCGTTCGTGAGCTATTACGAGCGCCGGTTCGGGGTCTCCCTCGATATGAATAAAGAGGTGTGTGTCACCCTCGGCTCCAAGGAAGGGCTTGCCAACCTCGCCTCGGCGATCACCAACCCGGGCGATCTTATCCTCTCGCCGAACCCCGCTTACCCGATCCATCCGTTTGGCTTCATCATTGCCGACGGCTCGGTGCGCTCACTGCCGTGCACCCCGGATGCGGAGTTCATGGCGGCCCTCGAACGCGCCGTGAAAAACTCGACCCCGAAGCCGGTGGCGCTGATCCTCAACTATCCCTCCAATCCGACCGCCCTGGTGGCGGATATCGATTTTTACGGCCAGGTGGTCGACTTTTGCCGCCATCACAACATCTGGATCCTCTCGGACCTTGCCTACGCCGAGATCTACTTCAACGACCGGCCGCCGCCGTCGATCCTGCAGATCCCGGGCGCCAAGGACATCGCCATCGAATTCACGTCGATGAGCAAAACCTACAGCATGCCCGGGTGGCGCGTGGGTTTCGCCGCCGGCAACCCCGTGCTGATCAATGCGCTTGTCCGCATCAAGTCCTATCTCGATTACGGCGCGTTTACGCCGAT
This sequence comes from Rhodospirillaceae bacterium, assembly GCA_041905525.1. Taxonomy (GTDB): domain Bacteria; phylum Pseudomonadota; class Alphaproteobacteria; order Rhodospirillales; family Rhodospirillaceae; genus SHVO01. The sequence continues at coordinate 43,113 of JAYRKY010000006.1, read as the reverse complement.
CCAGGTCGCGGCCGCCGCCGCGCTCAACGGGCCGCAGGACTGCGTGGCCGAAGTGCGCCAGATCTACAAGGAGCGCCGGGATATCTTGATCGAGGGTTTCGGCCAGGCTCAGTGGCATATCCCGAGCCCGGAAGCGTCCATGTTCGCCTGGGCGCCGATCCCCGAGCCCTTCAAGCATCTTGGTGCACTGGAGTTCTCCAAGCTCCTCATGAGCGAGGCGAAAGTCGCTGTCGCGCCCGGGACCGGCTTCGGTGAAGCGGGGGAAGGTTTTGTCCGCATCGCGCTCGTCGAGAACAAGCACCGCATCCGGCAGGCCCTGCGTAATATCCGCACCTTCCTCGGCTCGGCCGGAACGGTGTTGGAACGCGCCGAACGTCAGCGCGCGGCGTCGTAATGAGCGCGCTTAAGGTAGCCATCGCCGGGCTTGGCACGGTTGGCGCGGGGACTCTTAAAATCCTTCACTCCAACGCGCCCGAGATCTCGGCGCGCTGTGGGCGGCCGATTACGGTGACGGCTGTCGCCTCCCGCGATCGAAAGAAGGATCGCGGCGTTCCCCTCGACGGCGTCACCTGGTTCGACGACGCGGCGGCGATGGCGGGCGAGGCTGACGCCGATGTCATCGTGGAACTTATTGGCGGGTCCGAGGGGATTGCGCGAAAGACGGTGGAAACGGCCATCGCGAAGGGCCGTCACGTCGTGACCGCGAACAAGGCGCTGCTCGCTCATCACGGGGTGGCCTTGGCGACTGCGGCGGAGAAGGCGGGTTTGTCCCTCAACTTCGAAGCCGCCGTCGCAGGCGGCATTCCCATCATCAAAGCGCTTCGCGAAGGCTTGGCCGCGAACAAAATACGGCGCGTCGCCGGGATCCTCAACGGGACGTGCAACTACATTCTCACCACGATGCGCGCCAGCGGGCGCAGCTTCGCGGATGTGCTCAAGGAAGCGCAGGACCTCGGTTACGCCGAGGCCGATCCGTCCTTCGACATCGACGGCACCGACGCCGCGCACAAGCTCGCCATCCTGGCCAGCGTCGCCTTCGGCACGCCGGTCGACATCAAGGCGGTTCACGTCGAAGGTATTCGCAACGTCTCGAGCCTCGATCTTCAGTACGCCGAAGAATTTGGATACATCATCAAACTGCTCGGCGTTGCCGAGCGTCTTGATCGCGAGGGCGGTGTGTTGATGCAGCGGGTTTACCCGTGCCTCATCAAACCTGATATGCCGCTCGCCAATGTGGATGGGGTCTTCAACGCGGTTGTGGCCGAAGGCGACTACGTCGGCCGCTCGGTGTACGAAGGCCGCGGCGCGGGTGCGGGGCCGACGGCCTCGGCGGTCGTCGCCGACCTCATGGATATCGCCTGCGGCCGCAAGGTTCCGACCTTTGGGATCCCGGTTGGGGCGCTCAAGACGATCCCGAACGTGCCCGTGGCCGCGCATGTCGGCGAATACTACGTCCGCCTCTTGGTCGTGGATCGTCCGGGCGTTTTTGCGGACATTGCCATGGCTTTCCGGGATGAATCGGTATCGATGGAATCCGTGCTGCAGCGCGGCCGCAATGCAGCAAACGTTAACGTCGTCATCATCACACACGAAACGCAAGAAGCGCCGCTTTTGCGCGCTCTCAAGCGGTTGCAGGCCAACGCCGCGTTGGTCGAGCCCCCGCATATGATGCGGATCGAGAAGTAACCTTGCTTGGCAGCGGCGCACATTCCTAGAATGCGCCGCTTTTTCTTCTGAAAGTTTCCCGGAGAGACTCATGTCGCTGCAATTGGACGCCTCGTTCGACAACGTTCTGGAACGCAACCTTGCGCTGGAGGCTGTGCGTGTCACCGAGGCCGCGGCGCTCTCCGCCTCTCGCCTTGTCGGGCGGGGAGACGAAAAGCAAGCGGACCAAGCGGCGGTCGATGCGATGCGCCGGGCTCTGAACAGCCTCAATATTGAAGGCACCGTCGTCATCGGCGAAGGCGAACGCGACGAAGCGCCCATGCTGTACATCGGCGAGAAGGTCGGGACCGGGAAGGGGCCGAAGGTTGATATCGCCCTGGATCCCCTGGAAGGCACCACCATCACCGCGAAGGGCGGTCAGAATGCGCTCGCTGTGATCGCGATGGCCGAGTCAGGTAACTTCCTGAATGCGCCGGACGTCTACATGGACAAGATCGCCGTCGGCGGTGGATTGCCCGAAGGCATCGTCGATCTCGACAACACGCCGGAACAGAATCTCAAGAACCTCGCCAAGGCCAAAGGCGCCGATGTCGAAGACCTTTTGGTCTGTATCCTTGACCGTCCGCGTCATGCCGATCTTATCGCCAAGGTCCGTGCCGCGGGCGCCCGCATCATGCTGATCACCGACGGCGACGTGTCGGGCGTTATCGCGACCGCTCAGCCGAACTCCGGCGTCGATATGTACGTGGGTTCCGGCGGCGCGCCGGAAGGCGTGCTGGCTGCGGCGGCGCTGCGTTGCATTGGCGGTCAGATGCAAGGACGCCTCCTGTTCCGCAACGACGACGAAAAATCCCGTGCGCAGAAGTGGGGCATTTCGGATCTCAATCGCAAGTACGGCATGCTCGATCTGGCCAAGGGCAACGTAATGTTCGCCGCCACCGGCGTCACCAATGGGGCCATGCTGCAAGGCGTGCGCCGCTTCCACGGCGGCGCGGTCACACATTCCCTGATCATGCGCTCGAAGACCCGCACTGTGCGTTATGTTGAAGCGCACCACTCTTTCGAAGGCGAACATAAATAACGTGAACAGTCTCGCGTCTTCGTTTTTGGGAGTCGCGAAGTCCTTCCAAGGCCGCCGTTGGGATTTGCGCGCGGCGGACGAGGTGCTGGTCACCGATCTTGTCCGGCATGCGGGCGTCACGGATGCGGTTGCCCGCGTGCTGGCAACGCGCGGCGTGAGCACCGAGCAATGTGCTGATTTCCTGCGCCCGACCCTGAAGGCGTTGATGCCAGACCCGAGCCTGTTTGTCGACATGGACGGCGCGGCCGAACGTATTATGCAAGCTCTCGAAAAGGGCGAGCGTATCGCCGTGTTCGGCGATTACGACGTGGATGGTGCAACGTCTTCGGCGCTGCTCGCCCGCTTTTTCCGCGCGATCGGCGTCGAAATCCTTGTCTACATCCCGGATCGGGCCGCCGAGGGATACGGGCCCAATGCGCCGGCTCTCTTAAAGCTTCGCGCGCAGGGCGTTGATCTCGTCATCACGGTCGACTGTGGTATCGTCGCTTACGAACCGTTGGCGGCGGCGCGGGACGCGGGGCTCGACGTCATTGTCGTCGACCATCACAAGGCCGAACCGTCACTGCCGGCTGCGGCCGCTGTCGTGAATCCGAACCGTCTCGACTGCGGAAGCCGGCAGGGACATCTCGCCGCCGTGGGGGTGGCGTTCCTGCTGGTGGTCGCCGTCAATCGCGCGCTGCGAAGCGCGGGATGGTACGCAAAAAACGGGCGCGCCGAGCCTGACCTCAAACAATGGCTCGACCTCGTCGCGCTCGGCACGGTGTGTGACGTTGTCCCCTTGACGGGTCTCAATCGCGCCTTCGTGACCCAAGGTCTGAACGTTCTTGCCAAACGCGCGAATGTCGGTCTGGCGGCGCTCAGTCGGGTTGCGCGCATCGACACCGCGCCGACGGCATTTCATCTCGGATATCTCCTGGGCCCGCGGGTCAACGCGGGCGGTCGCGTCGGCCAAGCGGACCTGGGAACGCGACTTCTTTCCACCCAAGATGAGAGCGAGGCGGCTGCGCTGGCGCTGCGCCTTGACGAATTCAACGCCGCGCGCAAGGAAATCGAAGCTGCCGTCTTGCGCGAGGCCATCGAACAAGTCGAAAGCCGCGCGGACAACTCACCGCTGCTCTTCGCCGCGGGCGAGAAGTGGCATGCAGGCGTAATCGGGATCGTCGCCGGACGTTTGCGCGAGCGCTACGATCGGCCGAGCTGCGTTGTCGCGATGGACGGTGGGCTCGCCAAGGGGTCCGGCCGGTCGATCCCGGGCATTGATCTCGGCCGCGCCGTTCTTGCGGCGCGCGAAGCAGGCTATCTCATGAACGGCGGTGGTCACGCCATGGCGGCCGGTTTTACGCTCATGGCGGACAAGCTCGATGCCTTTGCCGCGTTCATGCAGGACCAGGTCGCAACGCAGCTTAAGGGTGAAGCACTGGCGCCGACGTTAAGCCTCGACGGCGCCTTGAGCGTCTCCGCGGTCACGCCGGCCTTTGTGGAGGAACTTGCCTGCGTCGGCCCCTTCGGTGCGGGCAATGACGAACCGCGCTTCGCGGTCGTGGATGCGCGCGTGGTGAAAGCCGACATCGTCGGCTCCGGCCATGTGCGCTGTATTCTTTCCAGCGCCTCTGGCGGGCGCTTGAAGGCCATTGCGTTCAACTGCGTCGACGATGATCTGGGGCACGGCCTCCTTACCGCGGCGGGCGGGCGCCTGCATCTGGCCGGGACGATCCGGGCCGACACGTGGCAGGGGCGGACAGAAGCGCAGCTCGTCATTGACGATGCCGCGCGCTGCGATTGAGCCTAACGCCTTGTTATTTGGTCTTTTTTCCTTGTGGAGCGGCGATTGACCGACCGCCATGGGCGTGCCACGGTGTTTCTCTAACTTTGCCGCGCGATCGGCATCAACAGGGGGAGTGACATGCGTTTTCTGAAGACTGTGGCCGCTGCAGTAGCCGGCCTTGCAATGCTGGCCGCGCCGGCGGTGGCCGCGGATGTCGAATTTACCGGCTCGAAATTCACCTGCCTGGAATACACCAATGGACTGGGCGAAAATTCGTCGGGGAAGCTCCAGTCTGTGATCGCGCGCGTGTGGATGCATGGATACCTGTCCGGCTATTACCGCGCTTCGCAGAAGTTGAACCTGGCGGATGACACGGCGACCGTCGAAGCGTTCGACAATATTCTGCTGCAGACGTGCCGTGAGCATGCCGGCAATGACCTGCTTGGTGTTTCTCTCCAGGTGCTGGCGAAGGCCGACCGCGCGATGCCCGCGAAAGCCGGCGCCGATTTCTCTCCTGTCGGATATACCTGCGAACAGCATACGAAAGCGAAGCAAAGCGCGGCCGCGGATAAGAACCGCGCCGACATCGCCGAACTTTGGGCGTTCGCATTCATTCAGGGGTTCAAGAATTTGAACCAGCCGGAATTGGAAGTGCCGGTGGACAGCAAGGCGCAATTGGTCGGCGCCATTAACAACGTCTGCCTCAAAAACGCCGGTCTCCAGTACATGGATATCGCGGCGTTGGTCTCCGAGAAGGTGAAGCTGCAGTAGTCCCAAGGGCTTCGAACTGGAAAGGGCCCCTTACCGGGGCCCTTTTCGTTTTGTATTCGGCCCTCAATCCGAGTTATTCCCGCGATACACGCGTTTTTTACCAAATAATCCATTGGCGGTTGTAGGTTGCAGCCGCTACTATTTAGATAGTACGTATTTTTAAAGGATTGGCGCCTTGCAGGACATTACGCTGGACCAGTACCAGAGTATGGCGCCCACGCTGACGGAAGCGGAGCACCGCACCCTCGCGGGGCGTTTGGGCCAGGTCTGCGGGAAGGCCAACATCGCGGACGACACGGCGGGGCATATCCTCGCCATTGTCCAGCAGATCACCGATGCTGCCGACGCCTATGTGCGCGCGGCGTTCGCCGCCGCGGCGGCCGAGAACGCTGACCTCCCGAGAAGTGTGGCGCTGCAGATTGCCCAAGATGAAGACGCGGTGGCCGTCCCATTCCTGGCGGTTTCGGAAGTGTTGACCGACGCGGACCTGCTGCAGTTGGTGGATCTGGCGACCACAAACGAAAAGCGCCTCGCCATTAGCCGGCGCCAACAGATCTCCGAAGTTCTTTCGGCCCGCCTCGCCGAGACGGGCGACTGGACAGTCAGGAAAACATTGCTGCAGAACCCGGGCGCCAAAATCGGCGCCCCGACCTACGACCTCATCATTGTTCGCGATCGTCAGCAGCCGGACCTTCAGGACGTCATCATTCAAGGCCGGCAGCTTCCGGCCGAGATCGTGGCCAAGTTCATCCGCATCATTGAATCCGCCTACATCGAGCAGTTGATCGCCCGCCACGCTCTGACGCCGGCGCAAGCCTATACGCTCGCCACCGATGTTAATTGCGACTCCCTGATTGGGCTCGCTTCCGATCTTTCGATGGATCGCCTCAGTGCGTTGGTCAAATACCTGTCCGACCGTGGAGAGGTCACCCCGTACCTGATCTTCAAAGCGATCTGCCGCGGCAATATGCAGTTCCTGGTCGCGTTCCTGGCGCAATGCTCTGAACTGTCACCTGCGGAAGTGTCCGACCGCCTGCGGGCGGATCATCTCATGCATCTCAAGATCCTCTGGCGCACAACGGGTTTCCCGGAGGAATTTGTCCCGCTGATCGGGGAAGCGCTCGCGATTCTGAAGGAGTCTGTGCAGGATTGCCGGAAGCGAGACATACCTGTTCAGCAGGCCCTCATCTTCCAACGATTGATCTCGGGATTGGAGACGGTTGAGGCCCGACTGAGCCAGGACGAATTGCGCGACCTGTGGGTCTCGTACGCGTAACCAGCCGGGTCGCGGCCCACTCCGGCCTATTTCGACTTCTTTGCGCTGCGCTTGCCCGGGACTTTCGGGGGCAGGGTGGTATCGCCTTCACCCAGGATCCGCTGCATCAGGACTGCGTCCACCCAGCGGCCGAACTTGAAGCAGGCTGAGCTGAGGGCGCCGACCACGAAGAAACCGTGGCGGCTATGAAGGGCGAGGGAGGCGGCGTTAGTGCTGTCGCCAATGACGGCGATCATCTGGCGGAATCCCAGCGCGGTGCAGCGTTCGATCAATTCGACCATGAGCGCGTTGCCGACGTTCCGCCCCAGCGCCTCCTTTGCCACGTAGATGGAATCCTCCACCGTATAGCGGTAGCCGGACCGGTCTCGAAACGGACCTGCGTAGGCGTAGCCGATGATGTCCTTCCCCTTCGTCGCGACCAGATACGGCAGCCCCTTGGCCTGAACCTTATGGAACCGCGCCGTCATTTCCGCGACCGTGGGGGCATCCTCCTCGAAAGACGCCGTCGTGTGACTGACATAGTAGGCGTAGATTTCCTGGATGGCCGGGATATCGGCCTCCGTGGCCATGCGCACGCGGACTTTGAAGGATTTAGGGCCGAGTTTCGCGGAGGAGGCGGTCATGCCGGTGTCACCATGCGGGAAAAGGCGCTGCCTCGGTCTCTAGCCTGCGGGCCGCCCCCACGCAATGAAAAATGCCCCGCGCGGTACCCGTGGAAGTCTTTGATAAAAAAAGGTTTCGCGCGGGCTTGATTTCTCCCCGGGCACCCGGTATCAACCCACCCTCTTCGGCGGCCTCGCCATTGCGTCCCCATCGTCTAGAGGCCTAGGACATCGCCCTTTCACGGCGGTAACCGGGGTTCGAATCCCCGTGGGGACGCCACTTTTCTCGACTTTTTGGTCCAATTTTGGTCCAATGGTCCAATCCTCAACAAAGGAATTGGACCAATGGCGAGGACACGGAAAGAACCCGCAATCGATCCTGCGACCGGACGGCTTTTGCCTGACGGCGTCACCTGCCGCGGCCCGGCGCAGTACCGGGCGCGCAAGCTGGTGAAAGGCGTGCGAACCACCAAGACTTTCGAAACGGCCAGTCTCGCGGCGAAGTGGCTCGCCGCGATCGAAACCGACGTCGCCCGGGGCCAGTATATGGACCAAACCGAGGCGCAGCGGCGCACCCTCGGCGACATCATCAAGCAGTACCAGGACGACTGCCTCGGCGACGACAGCGAGAAGCGCGGCGCCGAAAAGGAGAAGAACCACCTCAAGATCGTCGGCGAGGATGAAGTCTGTAAAATCAAGATGGCCGACCTGAGCTCTGCCGACCTCGCCAAATTCCGCGACCGAATGAAGAAGTACAAGTATGCGCCGGCCACCATCGTGCGCCGCCTAAACTTGGTACAGACGATCATTGAGCATTCCCGCCGCGAATGGAAAATCCACCTGCCTTCTAACCCTGCGCAGATGGTCAAACGGCCGGCCGGCGCGGACCGCAAACGCGACCGCGTATTCCTCCCTCTGAAGCCCGATGACCCACGTCGCGTAAACGGACACAAAGTAAGGTCCGAGGAAGAGCTGCTACTTGACGCGTGCGAGCAGAGCTATCACGAGCTACTGGCGCCTATCGTGCGTTTTGCCATTCTGACGGCCATGCGCCAGGGCGAAATCGTCGGCCTTAAATGGAAAGACATTGACCTCGATAAGGCTACCGCCGTCGTTCGCGGGGCACTCGGGACCGTGACCAAGAACAACGAAATCCGCGAAGTGCCTCTGCTCCCAGCGGCCGTCCAGCTCTTAAAGGAAATGGGAGACGAACGTACTGGGCGAGTATTTGTGATTGATCAGAACCCTCTCAAGATGGCTTTCCGCCGGGCGACGAAAAAAGCCGATATTGAAGATCTGACTTTCCACGATTTGCGGCATATCGCGACTTCGCGCTTGGCGAAGATCTATAAGAACCCGCTCGATCTGAAACGGGTCACCGGCCACAAGGACCTCAAGTCTCTAGACCGTTATTATCATACAACGGCCGAAGAGCTGGCCGCCCAAGCGGCAGAGTGACGATGTATCAGATACATAACCTCACGGAACCGCCACCCAAGCTCCTCGATTATTTGGAGTCTTTACAGACCGGCAAGACCTCGCAAATCCGCAGGCGCGCAGTTCTGACCCGCTCGACGCAGAGTGAATGGATTTTGGTCTCCTGTGTGGTGGAGGCCTTTCCTGATTCAAAAGTGCAGGAAACTCCCTCTCGAGTTTATATGCGCTCTATCCTCTTTGAGGATTGGCTTACTCCACATAAATGCAGACGCTTTGTGGAGGAGGTTCATCGCGGTGAGATCACTATTGCTGATTCAGTTTTCCGTCGTGACGGAAATTCGAATTGGAGAATGGAGCTACTTCCCGCTAACAATGAGTACATGAGTAGGTCAGGCATAGTTGCCGGCACGCGATTTGGAGAAAGTCACGGCGGTAACGATCTCGAGCCACTTGTTGCTATGGACCAACCATACTACCCAGATCTTCACGAGGCCGTACGCGATTGGCTTCCCATGAAGAAATATCACGGCTCCAATGATGGTCGCCGGGGTGAAGTATTATTTATCCTGCCTGAAGCTCGCGCATACTTCAGTGATGCGGAACACGAGGCAGGCATTCTCACTGTTCATATTGATGGTGATCAGAGTTCTACACTGCCCCTCACAATCAAGGGCGCTTATTGGGAGGAGGGAAGAATCAAACATTTCGAAGCGCCTGTGATAGAGCGGAAAGCCACGTTTATTGTGCCTGACGGCACCGAACGCCTGGAGTACTTACTGCTCGAAGGTGGAGGGTTCATACTCGATTTCCAACGCGAAGATCGGTTCCGACCAAATGGGCTCCGCCGCAGGGGTCAATCGAACATCGTGCGTGATAAAGTTCAAGAAATTGAACGAGCACGGTCCTCTGGTGAAGGTCAGAAAGTCGAGTTCAAGCCATTCGTACGACTAGGCGACGGAATGGGAACCAAGGACAGCCCATCAAAGCTACGCGAAGTGGTCGCAACAGTTGTTGCGTACGCCAATTCCGACGGGGGACAGATATTTCTAGGGATTAAGGATGATTGCGACGTTTCCGGCTTTTGTCGGGAACTACAGGCTTGGGCAAAGGCGCCGCCCGATGAAGTCGCAGCCGAGCGTTATCGCGGGTCGCTCCTGGCTGCCATCAAAGACAATATTGATGGCGAGGTAGGCGTTTCGTTGGAGCCGATAAATTACGGCGATGAAATCGTCGTCATTATTTCAGTGGAAAAAACTCCTCAATGGCCGGCTCAAGTCAAAGCGGATGGGCGTCTTTTTGTACGTGTGGGCCCCAACAATAAACAGGTACCTGCCAATCAATGGGCTCAATACCGACCCCATCTCTCAACGACCGGTCCGGGTCCCCAACTAAGCATGGACGGCATATCGGCTAGCTGAAATGGACCGCTCTTATGAGGCAGGCGCTCGCTGCTGGCGGAGATATTGCTCCATTTTGGTCGGTCTCCCCCGTTTCTTGAAGGCGACGGCGATTGGTTTTGGTGAGGAGTCCACAATGTCCCGATGGGCACTTCTCACCTTGTTTTCGTTTATCCACGTTTGGATGTCGTCAACTTCATACCAGGCTTTCCCGCCAACAAGGATATAGGGAGGGCCCTTGCCGCTATGGGCTAGATGCGCCAGCGCGGCAGCATTTCGGAAAAGCGGAAAGTGCTCGGGCACTTTCGCGCGTTCTAAAAGGGTCGGAATGCCGTTTGCCTCAGCCATTCCCTTTACTCACTTTCGCCGTCGCCGGAGTCAAGCTGATCGCCACGCAGAGCGAAACACGGCGTAGGAGATCGTAGATAAAGTGAGGAACGCTAAGGCGCGGTGGTCCTCTTCCGCCATCCATAGGGCGTAAGCCCCGTCGGTTTATATATGGATAGGATGATGGCCCCCAAACCGATGAGCAGCGCCCCAGCGGACGCGACGATGAGCTGCCGGCGCTGACCGTAGAAGTCTTCCGGTCCAAGTGGTGCGGCTTGCGCAGCTTGGGCCATCGCTTCGATCGGCGTGGTATGAAGCAGGAGAACTGCCGCGGAGAGCAGGGTCAGGCCTAGCTTCACTACGACCCAATAGTGCCGGAACAGGCCCCATGGTGTCGTAAGCGATTGGACAACTCCCGTGAGCAACGCTGCAAAGCATAGAGGCACGATTACCAATGTAGTGATGACGTTCATCGCGACGTAAGCGCCGCGAATTACGTCTTGGTCCTGCTGAAATGCGCCCGTGATGGCGAGAGAAAGAAAAGCAGCTATAGCGCCGGTGAACCCAACCGACGTTGTGACGTGGAACGTCAGGAGCAGGTTTCGGAGCCACCGCTTCATGGCGCCGTGGAGGATGGAGTTGGGCGACCATGGTCCAACATGTGCGCCAAGCCTCCTCCACCGGTCAGGTGCATCCCCACAATGACTGCCAGCGCTATGAGCGCGAAAACCCCCAACGCCTTAATCCATCGCGGCGCACCAGGATAATCTTCGGGGGAGGACATCGAAAAACTCCAAAGGTTATCGATTTGACCGTCCGAGCGCCGTGACCAATTCAGCGATCTTGCGCTTTTGTTCGGCCGCATTGCCTGAATCGATTGCATGTTGGACGCAGTGCGCAACGTGATCGTGCAGCACTTCTTCTTCAACACGCCGTAGGGCCGCTCGCACGGCCGCGATCTGTGTCATGATGTCGATGCAATAGCGGTCTTCCTCGACCATGCCAGCGAGGCCGCGTACTTGGCCCTCGATACGGTTGAGGCGTTTAAGACAGGAGGCTTTGGTTTGCTTTTGCATCCTTGACAGATACCCCATGGGGGTATATCTGGCAAGGACAATCATACCCCTGGGGGGTATATATGGAGACGCCAATGGCCGATAATCACTCGCACCACAATCATAGCGCACATGCTCAGCATGGGCATGAGCAGCATCACCACCACCACCACGGCCACGGAGAAAAGGCGCCTCCGGCACCCGCCAAGTCCTCGTGCTGCGCTCACCATGCCAAGCCAGCGGGTGGCGCGCACACCGTAAAGGACCCGGTGTGCGGAATGGATGTCGATCCCGCGACCGCCAAGCACAAGACGGATCATGCCGGGGCGACCTACTATTTCTGTTCGGCCGGGTGCCGCACAAAATTTGAGGGTGATCCCGCAAAATATCTCGCGCCGCTAGCCCCCAAAGCGACGGCTGCAGACGGTAAAGCCATCTACACGTGCCCGATGCATCCGGAGGTGCGGCAAATCGGTCCAGGCTCATGCCCGATCTGCGGCATGGCATTGGAACCGCTAGCTGTTAGTGCCGATAGCGGGCCGAACCCCGAACTCGCCGATATGACAAAGCGTTTTTGGATCGGGCTGGTCTTAGCCCTTCCTGTCGTTGCGTTGGAGATGGGCGGGCATCTCACCGACCTTCATCACGTCATATCCGCTCAAATTTCGACCTGGGTTCAATTCGCTTTGGCGACCCCAGTCGTTCTATGGGCCGGATGGCCGTTTTTCGTTCGCGGCTGGCAGTCGCTTCGCACGCTCAAGCTCAACATGTTCACGCTCATTGCCATGGGAACCGGCGTGGCGTGGCTTTACAGCGTTGTTGCGGCCTTTGTGCCGGGTATCTTTCCCGAGGCTTTTCGGACCGCCGAAGGTACAGTCGCGGTCTATTTTGAAGCGGCGGCGGTCATCACTGTCCTGGTCCTATTAGGACAGGTTCTCGAACTCCGCGCTCGTGAGCAGACCTCGGGCGCGATTAAGGCGCTCCTCAAGCTTGCGCCCAAGGTCGCGCGGCGCCTGCGCGCCGATGGGAGTGACGAGGAGATAGATCTTGATCTCGTCCAAATCCACGACCGTCTCAGAGTCCGCCCCGGTGACAAAGTCCCGGTTGATGGGAAGGTTGTCGAAGGCCGGTCGTCAATCGACGAAAGCATGGTTACCGGTGAGTCGATGCCGGTCACGAAGGACGTCGGTTCCTCTGTCATCGGCGGAACCATCAATCAGTCCGGTAGCCTCGTTATCACTGCTGAAAAGGTTGGCAGTGAAACTATGCTAGCGCGAATTGTGCAGATGGTGGCAGATGCACAGCGCAGCCGTGCACCGATTCAGCGCATGGCGGATCAGGTTTCCGCATGGTTCGTGCCGCTGGTAATCTTTGTTGCGGCAGCGGCATTCACTGCATGGATACTCTTTGGGCCGGAGCCGCGGTTCACTTATGGGTTGGTTGCGGCGGTCGCCGTTCTCATCATTGCCTGTCCCTGTGCCTTAGGGCTGGCCACGCCTATGTCTATCATGGTCGGCGTTGGTCGTGGGGCGCAGCACGGTGTGTTGATCAAGAACGCAGAAGCGCTAGAGCGCATGGAAAAGGTCGACACGCTTGTGGTCGACAAGACGGGCACGCTCACCGAAGGAAAGCCGAGCGTCACTGCGATTATCGCCACGCAAGGGCAGAGTGAAGAAGGCCTTTTGCGGTTAGCTGCTGGTGTCGAGCGCGCAAGTGAACACCCGCTCGCGCTCGCGATCGTCACCGCCGCGGAAAAGCGCAAAATCCCAATTCCGACCGTTAGCGATTTTGATTCACCCACTGGCAAAGGAGCCCTCGGCGTGGTTGAAGGCCGTAAAATCGTGATCGGCCAGGACGTATTCCTGACCGGGCTTGGCATTGACCTAACCGAGTTGCGTGCCCGTGCAGACGAATTGCGCGCGGATGGTGCGACGGCGGTTTACGTGGCCGTGGACGGCCAAGCAGCCGGCATCCTGGCCATTGCTGACCCGATTAAGGCGACGACCGCTGCCGCGCTCGACGCGCTGAAAAGGGAGGGCATCCATGTCGTGATGTTGACTGGCGACCACCGCACGACGGCGGAAGCGGTTGCGCGGACGCTCGGCATCGGTGAGGTAGAAGCCCAGGTCCTTCCGGATCAGAAGAGCAGTGTTGTGCAGCGGCTAAAGTCGGAAGGCCGCGTTGTTGCCATGGCGGGCGACGGGGTAAATGACGCGCCGGCCTTGGCTGCAGCCGACGTAGGTATCGCGATGGGCACAGGCACGGATGTTGCGATGGAAAGTGCCGGCGTGACGCTCGTGAAGGGTGATTTGACGGGTATCGTTCGTGCGCGCCGTCTTTCGCAAGCGACGATGCGCAATATTCGGCAAAACCTTTTCTTTGCATTCATTTACAACGCAGCGGGGGTACCGATTGCGGCTGGTGCGCTCTATCCAATGTTTGGGCTCTCGCTGTCACCCATCATTGCGGCGGCGGCCATGGCGCTGTCATCCGTGAGTGTGATTGCCAACTCACTGCGGCTGCGCATGGTTAAACTCTAATATTGTGGGCGCCGCGCCAGGTCGCGGCGCCCCTCGCGCTTGATTTATTTATGCGTTTCGAGCCAACGCTTGAGATCGGCGATTTCTTTTTCCTGTTTGGGAATGGTCTCCTGAGCCATCTTCTTTAGCTCTGAGTCCTTGCCGTGTTGCAGAAGTACCTTCGCCATGTCGATTGCACCTTGATGATGGGGAATCATCATCATGGCGAAGTCGCGGTCAGGATTGCCCGTCATGCCCTTCATCATGTCTTGATCCATTTTCATCATGGCTTCGTGATAGGCCTTGCCGGCTGGCGCATCCATTTTGTCGGCGGCGTGGCTCGAAAGAACATAAGCGCTGGAAGTCACCGCTAAAACAAGGGTGGCGATACCGAGCGAGCGGACGTGGAGCTTAAGCATGTGCGTTCTCCTTGCGGCGGTGATAGCGCGCTCACCCATTGCGAGCGCCGCATCCCTCCGTAAGGCAAACGAAGCCTGGCAGTGATCGTTCCGCTAATGCGCGCCAAGTGTATGAATTAATGCGCGCGGCGGCTCAACCAATGTCAGCGACACTGCGGCGGCTAAAATGAGAAGGATGAGCGAGTATTCAATCAAGATAACCCGTCGCAGCGCACGGCTGGCTTCCACCCAGCCACTTTCGATCCGCGGCGTAAGGATCAGTTTGTTGTACGCTGCCAGTGAAAGAAGCCCGGCAAAGAGTGCGACCTTCACTATCAGGCGGTAGCCGTATGTTGTCGATATGAGTGCCGCCGGTGTTGAGAGTTGAATCCAACTAATCACTACGCCACTCACGACAATAGCCGCCACGAAGCCCACGGCGCGGTATGAGAAAGCGGTGATTGCAACGCTGGCACTCCCTAGGTCTAGATCGCGCAGACCTACGCTCAGGGGATATAGGGCGCCAATCCAGTACGCAGCTCCTGCGAGGTGAAACGCCACCGCGGTAGCAGCAAGCCAAGTCGGATTGGCTGTCGCGGCATGTCCGGTCAGCAGGAAGCTTGCGAAGCCTCCAAGGGCGCCGATCCACCATAAAGGCCGTAGCTGCCATCGGTGGCCGGCCCATAGAATCAACATCGCCGGAGTGCCAACAGCGGCACTTTGGCCGAGAGACGTGCTCCCGGCGAGCGACCAAGTATCGGGCGACCAGAGAGTTTCTGGTCCACCCGCCATCATTTCAGCGCCGCCCAAACCGACGGAGGCTAGATAGGACAAGGCGGTCAATATGGAGGTCGGCTGGCCAAGATTGCGCGCAGCGTCACGGAGCCTAACTGGAAGCGGCGTCAGCACTACAAAGAGCGCTGATCCGCTTGCGATGAGCATTAGCGTATAGAGCGCCCACCGATTAATCGCGGCGAAGACGGTCCAATAGGAAAGATCGGAGTCCACGGACCGTCCTTGCCGAAGATCGAAAGCGGACTACGGTGTTTTAAGAGCTGTAATCGAGGCCGGCCGCTTGCTGCCTTTCGCTTCAACCCAGTCGGCACGCGTGCCGTCAGCGAAAAGCTGGTGCGCCTTCCAGGTAATTTCTGCGCCTTCGGTGGGGTTTTTCGCAACGAAAGTCAGCTCGGCGCGCTGTTCCGGTGGGATCGACGTTTTCCATACGATAGACGTTACGCGATCACCCGCTTTCTTCACCTCGTAAGTGTCGGCCGCGCCGTTCACCGAGACCACCACGACGCCCGCCGGTATTTCAAGTTCAACCGAGGTTGTTGCGGACTGTCCTTCTGTCGGAACGCGCACGGTGTAAGTCACCTCGGTCCCGGGAGGCGCCTCCGCTGGACGCACTGTGACGTGGGCAAGTGCCATTGGGATAGCGACGACGAACGTGGCGAAGAAAGCCGCGCATGGCAGCTTGAATGAGCGGATCATGGAATCTCCCCTGTTTCCGTTTCTGTTTACTTCGCGGCGGTGAAGGAAATGGAACTGTTGATCGGGTGGCTATCCGGTCCCACCACCCGGCACCCCAAGCTGTACCGACCGGCTGCAAGCGGCTTAGCGATCGGGACATGTAGGACCATCCCGTCAGCATGAGGCTTGCCAATGCTCGCAACATCCATTCCGTCAGCCATGGTGAGCTTGCATGCTGCCGGCTGCACCGCCTCATCAAAAGTAAGCGTGATTTCTTTGGCAGCGGTAGCAAGAGTACCGTCGTTGGCAGGGTCTGACTTCACGAGTTCGGCGTGCGCGAAAGCAAGCGCCGGGGCGAACACGACGGCGAAGGCGGCTTGTGCGATGTACTTTCTCATGGACTTACTTCTTCACCGGCTGAATGGATTGGATTTCGGGAAGCCCGTCTTTGTTCGTGCCGACGACAAACTCAATTTGTGATCCGGCTTGGACGGATTTGAGATCCACTGAAGGCGCTACGGCAAAATCCATCTTCATGGCAGGCCACTTCAGGCTCGGGATCGGTTCGTGGGAGACGTTCACCTTGTGACCGGCTGCATCCACCGAATTGACAACGCCTTTACCCTTTGCACCTTTCGGCGCCATTCCGGCGTGGTCATGGTCGTGGTCGGCCGCGACCTGGATAAGGCCCGTGGCCGGACGGTCTGAGGCAAAGGCCGGTCCAGCGCCCAAAACGGCTAAGACCGTCACAGCGGCAACATTGTATTTACGCATGGAAGCTCCTTATTCAGGGTCAAATTGGGTCCGTGATATAAGGAAGTACGCACCAGGCTGGAGAACCCCTCGCGAGGGGTGGGGCCGGCGGCTGCGTATCTCATGTGACTCCAACCGTAGATCGCCATGCTGGAAAACGACCTAGAAAACCTTAGAAATTCCCTCGTGACGCCCGGCCTCGAAGGGCTGGAAGCCGGGATTTGGCACAAAGTAGCGGCCGACCAGGAAGCGGCGCGGTTGCGTCGCATCGTGCTGACCTGTCAGGCCGGTGTCGTCGCGATCGTGATCATGGGTGGCTTTGCCCTTGGTAGCTTCGCGCCACGCGACGCAAATGCGTCGCCAGGGTTTGACGCATTTTCTCTTCGCGGTGTGCCGGCTCCGTCGACGCTGCTGCTTGGCGCGCAGTCATGACCGCCGCGAGAACGGCAATCGCCGTTATCGTGCTGACCGTCATTGCGATGGCGGCAGGTGTGTGGATCGGCAAGGGAATGGGCGGAGGTCACAGCCACGAAGCGGCTGATGTCCATAACATCCTCCACCATCAATTAGGCCTCTCCCAGGAGCAGGAAAAAAAGATCGAGGCCATTGAAGCGAAGTTTGCCCTGGACCGCAAAGAGCTCGACATTCAGATGCGCGCGGCCAATCTGGAGCTGGCGCGGGCCTTAGAATCTGAACGTGCTTACGGTGATGCCGCTAAAACGGCCATTTCTCACTTCCACGCTGCGATGGCCAAACTTCAAGAGCTGACGGTTGTGCACATTCTTGAGATGCGCGCCGTGTTGACACCGGAACAAGCGCAGACGTTTGATAAGACTGTTCGTCAGGCGTTATCCGCGGACCCGCCCTGATGACGGCGGCGGATCAGCCTGATGCAGTTCTGGCGAGCGACGCCCAGAACGGCAACAGGCGGGCATTCGATCAGCTCGTCATTCGCCACAAAGCGCAGATTTACCGTATCGCCCGCCACTACATCGGCAATAGCAGCGACGCGCTCGATATCGTGCAGGACAGCTTCGTGGCGGCATGGCTCGCCCTGGCGAGCTACGATACCGCCCGGGATTTCGGCGCGTGGCTGCGTACGATTGCGCTCAACAAGTGCCGAGATTTCGGACGCCGTCAGGCGGTCCGGCGTAACGTGACACGCCTTTTTGGATTGCTCAGCGTTTCGGAGACCTCGGAAGCGAGTGCCGACATTGCCGCTGAACGGGCGGAATCCGAAGCCGCCCGGCTGCAGGCCCTTGATCGCGCTATCGCACAACTTCCGTCAGCCCAGAAGGAAGTCCTCGTGCTCACTGCGTTTGCCGGGCTCTCCCAGCAAGAGGCCGCAACCCAACTCAAAACCTCCGTGAAGTCCGTAGAGATGAAGGTCAGGCGCGCCAAGCAGCGCCTGGAAGAGCTCCTGCGAGCCGACGGGATCGGATAAGCTCGAATATCCTCGCCTGCGCGAGGGATCGCCCGGCCAGATGCGTATTTAGAACAAAGGGCCTGCATGCCGTGGGCGCTATCCGGTTACTTTTCGCTCCAATTGTTATTTCTGGACGCTAGTCATGAGAACGTTTAACCGCCGAGGTGCGCTCGCCTTAAGTGCCGCCGCTATGGGCGCCAGCCTGTTACCGGCTTGGGCTCAAACCAATAGCCGCGGCACGGTCCGCCCGCTCCCATCGCTTTCCGGCCCGGATGTCAAACTGACAATCGGCCACACAACCTGGCCCATCGGAAAACGCTCTGCGCATGCTGTGACAATTAACGGCACCATCCCCGGGCCGCTTCTTCGCTTGCGCCAGGGCACGAATGTGCGTCTTTCCGTCACAAATGCTCTCGATGAAGAAACCTCGATCCATTGGCATGGCGTGCTGCTGCCGTTTCAGATGGACGGCGTTCCAGGCGTCAGTTTCCCCGGCATCAAGCCCGGCGAAACCTTTGTCTATGAATTCCCCATCAAGCACGCCGGCACCTTTTGGTATCACAGCCACTCCGGTTTGCAGGAGCAGATGGGCCACTATGGCCCGCTGATCTTGGAACCCTCCGGCGCCGATCCTATCGCCTATGACCGCGAGCATGTGATTGTGCTGGCCGATTTCAGCTTTATGCACCCGCACACCATCTTCAAACGGCTGAAACAGCAGCCAGGCGTGTTCAATTTCCAGAAGCAAACGCTCTCCAGTCTCCTGGCCGGCAAGGATCTGCCGTTGAAGGACCGGTTGATGTGGGCGCAGATGCGGATGGACCCCACGGACATTTCCGATGTCACCGGCGCTGCCTACACCTACCTGGTCAACGGTCACGCGCCGGACGATAACTGGACGGCGCTTTTCAAACCGGGCGAACGTGTCCGCCTGCGCTTCATCAACGCGGCGGCAATGACAAACTTTAATGTCCGCATCCCCGGCATGACCATGACAGTGGTTCAGGCGGATGGTGAGAATGTGCGTCCGGTCGATGTCGAGGAATTCCAAATCGGCGTTGCGGAAACCTATGACGTGGTCGTGCGTCCGAACGACCAGGCGTACACGCTTGTCGCGGAAGCAGTAGATCGATCCGGTATGGGAGTTGCGACGCTGGCGCCGCGCGAGGGCATGACCGCGGCGATTCCGCCGCTACGCGAACGTCCCATCCTGACCATGAAGGACATGGGCATGGATATGGGCGGCGGGTCGATGCCGGGAATGGACCATGGCGCGATGGGCGGCATGGATCACGCGGCCATGAACCATGACAACGCTGCGCCGATGGATCATTCCAAAATGGACCATTCCCAGATGGACCACGGCGCCACGCCAGGAATGGACCAGTCAACCATGGGCGCTATGGACCATGGCGACATGGACATGCGTGATCCAAAAAATGCGCCGCAGGTAAAGATGGGGCCTGGGGTCCAGATGATCTCGCCGATGGCCAAGGACCGTCTCGGCGAGCCCGGCATCGGGCTTGAGAACGTCGGGCACAAGGTTCTGGTCTACACCGATCTCGTTGCGCTCGAGCCAAACCCGGATACACGGCCACCAAGTCGGGAAATGGAAATCCACCTTACCGGCAATATGGAACGCTTTATGTGGGCGTTCGACGGCGAGAAGTTCAGTGAGGTAAAGGCGCCGATTGCTTTCCGCACCAACGAACGCGTACGCGTGACGCTCGTCAACGACACCATGATGGCTCACCCGATCCATCTTCATGGTCATTTCTTCGAATTAGTCACCGGTAACCCAGGTCATCATCCGCGCAAGCACACGGTAAACGTAGCTCCGGGCGGTAAAGCCACTTTTGACTTGACCGCTGATGCGCCCGGGGATTGGGCGTTCCATTGCCATCTTCTCTACCACATGCACGCAGGCATGTTTCAGGTTGTCAGTATTCGCCCGCTCGCAGGAGATGCCCTGTGAGCAGGATCGCATTCATTACCGCGTTAGCGTTGAGCACCACGGCCGCCGCGCAGGATCATGTCCATGACCACGGCGCTGCTGCGGCGAAACCCGCAGCGTCGGCAGACCACGCCGACCACGCCGCGCCTGCCACACCCCAACCTGCGGCCACGCAGCAGCCTGATCACGCCGGGCATGCGCCCGCTGCCGGGACACAGAACAAGGGGCGCATTCTCTACTACAAGAATCCCATGGGTGAACCGGACACGTCACCGGTTCCGAAGAAAGACTCTATGGGGATGGACTACATTCCTGTGTATGAAGCTGACGCGCCGAAGCAGCAGGATAAAGGCCGGGTCCTCTACTATAAGAATCCGATGGGAGAACCCGATACGTCGCCTGTGCCTAAGAAAGACTCCATGGGCATGGACTACATTCCTGTTTACGAAAGTGACCTTGCACCTACCGTGACCGATCATGCGGCGGACCGTTTTTACGACCCGAAGGCCATGTCCGATGCGCGTGCTCTACTCACGAGCGAGCACGGCGGTACATTGATCTCGCTGGTTTCACTAAACATCTTTGAGCTTCAAAGCCGCAAAGGCGAAGGAGGCTACCGCTGGGAAGGTGAAGCTTGGTACGGCGGCGACACGCATCGTGGGGTCGTCAAATTCAAGGGCGACGGCGAACTTGACGGTGCCCTTGAAGAAGTCGAAGTGCAGGCGCTCTATGCCCGTCCCATTGGCCCCTACTTCAATCTTCAGGCAGGTTTGCGCTACGACTTTGTGCCCAATCCGTCGCGAGCTTACGCAGCGGTTGGTATCGAAGGGCTCGCCCCGTACTGGTTCGAAGTCGGAGGCGCGTTGTTTGTCTCCAACAAGGGCGACGTGCATGCGCGGATCGAAGGTTATTACGATCTCAATGTCACGCAGCGCTTAATCCTGCAGCCGCGCGCGGAAATTGATGTTGCGACGCAGGATGTTCCGGAGCTTCAAACCGGAGCGGGCATTTCGACTGTCGAGGCCGAACTGCGCCTGCGGTACGAAATTCGCCGTGAGTTTGCGCCATACATTGGGCTCTCCTATAAGCGCAAGACCGGCAACACCGCCGATTTTGCGCGCGCCGCCGGGGAGCCCGTCGGAAGTACCAGTTTTGTGGTAGGTATCAGGGCGTGGTTCTAGCCCGGACGGATGCGATCTCATGTGTTTCTCCGCCGCCGTCAGCTTCAGCGCCGCCGCTGCGCTTATTCCCGCGGGCGGAGTAGCGCTCTATCGTGCGTCCAAGGTTGACCGGCGCTACTTGCCGCTCTGTGGCCTCCCGATCTTGTTTGGGGTACAGCAATTTCTGGAAGGCATGGTGTGGTCGGCTGGGGCGCATGCGGACGCGGCGACAGTCGCACGCTATTCGCTCGCCTATATGTTTTTCTCCTGGTTAGCATGGCCTATATGGGTCCCGGTGTCCGGGCTCTTCCTGGAACCAAGCCGCCGCCGCCCGCTCTACCTGACCTTCGTGATCGCCGGGGCCATTCTGGGCGGCGTTCTATATATTCCGTACTTCGCCCATGACGGATGGCTGGTGACGCGGTTCCTCGATTACGCCATCCGGTATGAAGATATCGAATTGCTCGATGCAATCACGCGCCGCGAGGTGACGTACATGATCTATGTCACGATAATCATTCTCCCACTTCTGATTTCGAGTGCACGGGAGGCCCGCATTTTCGGCGTGCTGGTCGCCGTTGTGCTCGCCATCACCTATCTCTTCTTCCGCTATGCCTATGTCTCCGTCTTTTGCTTTGGAGGTGCGATCGTATCCGCATACCTGGTCTATATGATCTTCACGAAGGCGCCGCCTGAAAAGGTAGCAGTATCCTGCGAGGATGCGCTCCCACGTCCGTGCTAGGACAAACGAGGCTCGGGTCAGCAAGCGCTCAGGTTAGGAAGACGGGGGCGAAGCCGCCGCCCTGAGTTCTCAAATTCGTGGTTTGGCCCTGGTAGAGCCGTGCGGCGACCATGAGATTCTGACCGGCATAGGTATAGAGGCGAATATCGACCTTGAGCGGCACTTCAGCGCCGTCGAGCTTGATCGTTCGCTGTCCTGGCGGGGCGAAAGCCTGCGCCACATATCCGCCGCTGACGATGCTCTCCCAAACGCCCTTCGTGACCTTATCTCCGCGATAAGCGCCTTTGCTGCCAAACCCGGCCATCGGCTTGAAGAAGAACTGGCGACGGTTTTTCCACATGTCGGCGGCGTTATCCGCCGTCACACAGACCGTGCGGGGGATGGACGCTTCCAAGATGTCGGCGACGCGCTCTTCAACGCCCCAGGAGGTCAGGGCCGTTCGGTCAGACAAAAGCGTCAGGTTTCGTTTATCCGCGAGGAGGGCGTGAATGTGCGGGTTGGGCGTGACCACTACCGCCCCATCGCGATAGGCGCCGTGCAGGGCGGCATGATCGGGATATGCGAACGCAAAATCGGTCAATCTGTTGTAGACAAGATCGACGGTCTTCCCCGCGACGACCAGACGGCCGTCTTGGTAGGACAACTCTTTGGCGTCCACAACGACGGCCTGGAGGCAGGCCTGCGTTAACAGGCGTTGGGCGAGCAGGAATTCAGGATAGAGATATTGCTCTTGCGGCGCGTCGTCGACGATCGCGATGGTGGTCAGCGGCGCATCGCCACGTTGTCGCCGCCACTCGGCCCGAAACATCGCCTCGATCGCGGACTCAAACCCTGTTGTGGTTTCAATGCCACGGCGCCGCGCCTCTCGGCAGCAGGCTGTTTGCGCGCGCGCGAGAAAGGCGTTGAGAAACGCACCGCCGGCGTTGGTATTGATCTCGATGAGTTGTGGCGCGCCGTCGCCCACATGAAAGTCGTAGCCCATGAAAGCGCCGATCGGGCCGGGGCTGTGCTGCGCGATGGTCGGTGCCCACGAAAGGACGGTTTGCCGATAGTCCGGAAGGGCTGCAATGGACTCAATCGCTTGAACGACGTCGCGCATGCGCGCGAAGTCGCTCGCGGAAAGGAACATGGAGACGCTTGCGAATAAATGCGGATGGGTCGTTGCGAGCGCGCGCGCCAGATTGTCGTCCCCGATCTCGCGTTGAAGCGCCTGCAGCAGTTCGCCGCGATCGACGGTCGTGCAGAAACACGATTGATTGAGTGTGGAGGGCGGCCGCTCTTGAGGTTCGCTCATCTGCAGTTCCATGACGACATGGGAAAATACTTGCGCGATTTTATCTTAAGATGCGGCCTCGGTGCTCGCAGAAACGCAAGAATAGGGCCGTCGGCAATTTTTCTGTACGCGCCTGTGGGCGAGAAGGTCGGCGCCACGAGCCTTGTGTTAGGTATCCAGACGTGGCGTTGACGACTGAGATCGTTGGAACGTATGCCCGGTGCCGGTGCTATAGGTCTGCCAAGAGCGGCACGGCTGCGATGTGATCGTGATCGCAGCCGTGGTCCCAGACAAACGTTAGCGAGCGGTTCGGGCCAGTTCCCGGTGCGCTTCGGCGAGCTGCCGATTTAGTTTTGCCGAATCACGGTAGTTGGCGGCAAGGCTCTCGCAATGGCTCGAAAGATCAGCACCTTTACTGGGATGGCCCTTATAGGTTTTCGCCATCTTGTCATGCGCTACGGCCTGCGCCTCCAATGCCTTCGCTGAGGATTCATATTCGGCGGCTACGGCATTGTGTTCGGCCTCGGTCTTGGCGGTCGCCACCATGTCCTCGAGATTATGGTTCGCGGCAGCAATGGCATGATTTGCAACTGGCGCAGCGAGCGCAATGACGAGTGCTATGGCACCAAATAGGGGCATGAGTCTTTTCATTGATATCTCCAAATGTTTGCTGACATTGCCTGGCCCACGAAAAATACGTCTCTCGATGTTCATGTCCTTTGATGCCGGTCAATGCGACGCACCTTAGGCTCTCGACTTTGCCTTAAGCCGCGGCTTGGGGGCGCGCAGAAACGCCAGAATGGGGCAGTCGTCGATCGGTGACGCGTCGCCGGGACAGTCGGCCGTCAACTGCGACAGGATGGACCGAATGCGGGAGAGGTCACGCACGTTGGCGCGCGTCTCGGCCAACTTTGCATTTGTGATGTCCAGCATCTCACCACACCGCGCGTTGCGTTTGGCGTCGAGCGCCAGGAGTTTCTTGATTTCGTCGAGAGAGAAACCAAGCGTCTTGGCGCGCTTGATAAAGGAAAGCCGCAACAACGCCTCGTCACTGTACTGACGGTAGCCGGATCGGCTGCGTTCCGGCGGGCGAATCAGTTTCAGCTTCTCATAGAACCTGATCGTGTCCGGGGTCACGTCGCCAAGTTGGGCGAGACGGCCGATCGTCATGGTACTCATCTTATCTCCGCAAAATTCGTTAGACCTTGGAGTTATCTCCAAGGATATCCTTTTGCTCGCCGGTCACTGCGGCCCTGATTTCGCGGCAAAGTGCCGGTTAAACCAGCGTTATCGAAGGTTTTTTTACACCCGTTCTGCGCCGGCTGCCGTTGATCTCAATCAATGTGGAGTCCGGCTCCAAACTCCTAAAGTTCATCTTGTGAGTCGCCGGCGTCATGGGCGGAAAGACCTCCCGAGAGGATCAAGAAGGCGCGCGGCCCGCGCCGCGAGAGGGATTGAGGCCCGTCATGCGTATACGTCTTAAACATCATAAGGAGGCCGTCATGAAAACATCACCGATTATCTATGCCGCTCTGACATTCGCCCTTTTGTCGCCGTCCGCCTTTGCGGCGGAGTCGCAGAAACAGCCGGCGCCGAGCGCGGGGGCTGACAACACCTACGCCGGCATGATGCCGCACATGGCGGAGATGGAGAAACGCATGGCGCGCATGCGCGAGATGATGGACCAGTGCGCCAAGGGCGAAAAGCACTGCCAGAAGGATCAGATGATGGGCGCCATGAAGGACATGCAAAGCCGCATGGGCGACATGATGAAGTACATGAACAGCATGCCTGACGCTGGCGGGGCCGCGGCAAAGCCGCCCGCGAGCGATGATCACTCTGACCATAATCACGACAAAAAATAGGGTATGGGGAGAACGGGGATGCAGACACATCCTGATCAACAGAAGAACGGCGGCTTAGGCGACTGGATCTTCTCCAGGACCGGGCTTGCGACCGCCGTTGCGGTCGGCATCCTCGCCTTTCTCGTCTACACCGGCCACACGGCGCACCTTCTCGGCGCTCTGCCGTATCTCCTGATCCTGTCATGTCCGTTGCTGCATATCTTCATGCACGGCGGCCATGGGCATCACCACGGCGGCCGGAAGCCCAGTTCGGACAACGACGAGCCGGGCGATTCATCACAACCCCATAAACACTGATTTCACCGCAAGGCGAGGAGCCCGACATGGAGCACACCAACGCAGTTCCGGCCTACGGCTTGTGGGGGCTGGCAATCGTCAACTCGGTCATTTTCGTTGCGTTCGCCTTCAGCTTCTTCAAACCCCAGACCAAGACAGATTGGCGCACGTTCAGCGCGTTCTCGGCCTTCCTGGTCGCTTTGTTTGTCGAAATGTACGGCTTTCCCCTGTCGATCTATCTGCTCTCCGGCTGGCTCGCCAGCAAGTATCCGGGCGTCAACTTTTTCACCCACGATAGCGGCCACCTGATCCATACGCTTCTGCGCATGAAGGGTGATCCGCACTTCGATATTTTCCACATCCTGAGCAACGTCTTCATCTTCGGCGGCTTCCTCATGCTGTCCTACTCCTGGCACACGCTCTGGAAAGCCCAGCGCGCCCATCGGCTCGCCAAGACCGGGCTTTATGCGCGCATGCGGCATCCGCAATACAGCGCCTTCATTCTCATCATGCTCGGCTTCCTGCTGCAGTGGCCGACGCTGGTGACACTGGCCATGTTCCCGGTGCTCGTCTTCATGTACGTGCGTCTCGCCCTGCGCGAGGAGAAGGTGGCGCAGCAGGAGTTCGGGCAGGAGTACGAGCAGTGGGCCGCCGTGACGCCCCGGTTCTTTCCCAAGCTCGGGCGCGTGCCGCAGGAAAACGCGGCCTAAACATTAACTTAGACTCTCTTTGAGATAGGTTTTCATGGAACAGCACGTTCATCACGCGCATCCGCCCCGGCACGATCATCACACCCACATGACGCACGGCCAGGCGCCTGCGTCTGCTGGCCACACCGCGCACCAGGAGCACGGCCACCACGGTCACGACCACGGCGCCATGGTGAAGGACTATCGCCGGCGCTTCTTTATCTGCCTCGCGTTTACGCCGCCGGTGCTTGCGCTCTCGCCCATGCTGCAACACTTCGTCGGACTCAGCGAAACGTGGCGCTTCAGCGGCGATATGTACATCCTCGCGGCGCTGTCCACCGTCGTCTATATCATCGGTGGAACGCCGTTTCTCAAGGGCCTGGTAAGCGAGCTCCGCGGGCGCAACCCGGGCATGATGACGCTGATCGCCATCGCGATCACGGCGGCTTACGCCTACAGCGTTTCTACGGTCTTTGGGCTCAAGGGATCCGACTTCTTCTGGGAGCTGGTCACCCTCATCGACATCATGCTGTTCGGCCACTGGATCGAGATGAAATCGGTCATGGGGGCGGGCCAGGCGCTCGAACAGCTCGCGAAGCTCATGCCCTCCGATGCCCACAAGATTCTCGCCGACGGCAGCACGCGGGATGTGCCCCTTGGCGAGCTGCAGAAAGGCGACAAGGTCCTGGTTAAGCCGGGTGAGAAAGTGCCGGCCGATGGAACCATCCTCGACGGCCAGACCTCACTCAATGAATCAATGCTGACAGGTGAATCGAAGCCGGTTTCCAAAGGTGCCGGCGCCGGCGTCATCGGCGGCTCCATCAACGGGGAGGGGGCGGTCACCGTTGAGGTCACCCGGATGGGCGCGGATTCGTTTCTGTCGCAGGTCATCGACCTCGTCCGCCAGGCCCAGGAAAGCAAGTCGCGCACCCAGGACCTGGCGAACACGGCCGCGCGCTGGCTGACGATCATCGCTCTGGTCGGGGGTGGCATCACCTTTGCCGCCTGGATGATGTTTGGAAATCTCGGCCTCGCCTTTGCGCTGGAGCGCACGGTGACGGTCATGGTCGTCGCCTGTCCCCATGCGCTCGGTCTCGCCGTGCCGCTGGTCGTTGCCGTCTCCACGGCCATTGCCGCGCAAAATGGCCTTCTCATTCGCGACCGGACGGCCTTTGAGAGTGCGCGCAATACCGAAGCGATCATCTTCGACAAGACCGGCACCCTCACCAAGGGCGAGTTTGGCGTGACCGATACGCTGAATTTCGACCCAGGCATCACGGACGATCAACTCGTCAACTATGCCGCTGCGGTCGAAGGTCACTCCGAACATCCGATCGCCAAAGGCGTTGTGAAGTCCGCCAAGGAGCGGTGGGACGTGTCGGAGTTTCGCGCGATCCCGGGCAAAGGCGCCGAGGGCGTGGTTCGCGGCGCCAAGGTGCAGGTGGTGAGCCCCGGTTATCTGAAAGAGCGGGGAATCGCGATGAACGATCCGCGCTTTGCGACGCTGAGCGGTCAGGGCAAGACCGTCGTCTTTGTCCTGATCGACAGCCAACTGAAGGGCGCGCTCGCGCTCGCGGACATCATCCGGCCGGAATCGAAACTCGCGATCGCGCGCCTCAAGGCGATGGGTATTCGCTGCATCATGCTCACCGGCGATAGTCGGCAGGTGGCCGATTGGGTGGCCAAGGAGATCGGCCTGGATGAGGCCATTGCCGAAGTCCTTCCCCATCAAAAGGCAGAAAAGATCAAGGAAGTCCAATCCCGCGGCCTGATCGTCGCCATGACGGGCGACGGCGTGAACGACGCGCCGGCCTTGGCGCAGTCCGATGTCGGGATCGCCGTCGGCGCCGGCACGGACGTGGCGATTGAAACGGCGGATATCATCCTTGTGAAAAGCAATCCGCTCGATGTGGCCGCCATCATCGGCCTTGCGCGTGCGACCTATCGGAAGATGATCCAGAATCTCCTGTGGGCGACCGGCTACAACACGGTCGCGATCCCGCTCGCGGCCGGGGTGCTCTACACCAGCTTGGGCGTGGCGCTCGACCCGGCATTGGCGGCTGTCTTCATGTCGTTGAGCACGATCATCTGTGCCATCAACGCGCGCATGCTCAAGCTGGCAAAGTAACGCATCATGGCAAGTCGTATTACCTTCCTGGGTGGCGCGGGCACGGTCACCGGATCTAAATACCTCATTGAAACCGGCGGCCGGACCATTCTCGTCGACTGCGGTCTGTTCCAGGGGCTCAAGGAACTGCGCCTGCGTAACTGGGATCGGTTTCCGGTCGATCCCGCATCCATCGACGCGGTGATTCTCACGCACGCACACCTGGACCACTCCGGCTACGTGCCGCTGCTGGTCAAGAACGGCTTCAAAGGCAAGATCATCTGCACCGAAGCTACGGCGGATCTCTGTAAGATTCTGCTGCCCGACAGCGGCCACCTTCAGGAGAAGGACGCGGACTTTGCGAACCGCTATGGTTTTTCAAAGCACGCACCGGCGCTGCCGCTCTATAACGAGCACGACGCACGCCGGAGCCTTGAGCGCTTCCATCCGGTTCCCTTCTTGAAGGATGTCGATGTCGTTTCCGGTGTGAAGGCGACCTTTCTTCCGGCGGGACACATCCTGGGCGCCTCAATCGTGAGCCTTGTCCTCCCTGAGGGGAGGCTCGTCTTCTCGGGCGACCTCGGCCGCATCAATGACCCCACCATGGTTGACCCGGCGCCGGTCGAGCATGCCGACTATCTCGTGGTGGAATCAACGTACGGCGACCGTCTGCATGACAAGGCCGATCCGCAAGATTTGCTGGCCGCCGCCGTCAATCGCGCCGTTCAGAAAGGTGGCAGCGTTCTCATTCCCACGTTCGCCGTCGGCCGGGTGCAGACAATTCTCTACCACCTCTATCGCTTGAAGCAGGACAAGCGCATTCCCGAGGTGCCTGTCTTTCTCGACAGTCCCATGGCCGTCAATGCGGCCGACCTGATGTGCAAGTACCTGAAGTGGCACCGCCTGAGCGAAGACCTGTGCGGTGCGGTGTGCGGCATTGCGAAGTACATCAACGAGGCGGAGGAGTCCAAGCGGCTCGACCGGGATCCCATGCCGAAAATCATCTTGTCGGCGAGCGGCATGCTGACTGGCGGACGCGTCCTCCATCACCTCAAGGTCTATGGACCCGACCCGCGCAGCGTCATCGTCCTTGCGGGCTTTCAGGCCCCGGGCACACGCGGGGCTGCCATCGCCGTCGGCGCCGAGCAGGTGAAAGTCCACGGCGGCTATGTGCCCATTTTGGCCGAGGTCATGAACATCGGATCGATGTCGGCCCACGCCGACCGCAGCGAAATCCTCACCTGGCTCGGCCACTTCCGCGAGGCGCCGCGGCAGACCTTCGTCACGCACGGTGAACCCGTTGCGGCCGACGCGTTGCGGCTTGCCATTGAAGAACGGCTGAAGTGGCCGGTTCAGGTTCCAGGTTACCGCGATAGCTTTGAGCTGGCGCCATGACCGCGCTGCAGCCGCATAACCATCAAGGGAATTCACTGCGGCTTCGGCGGCTGGGCATCGATATTGGCGATGAATTTGCCATCTTCATGCACCGCGACTGCCATATCTGCCGGGCCGAGGGCTTTTCGGCCCGCACCCGTGTCGAGGTTCAGGTGTCCGCCAGCGGGCGCTCCGTTCTTGCCACCGTCATCCGCGTGACATCGGATCTGATTGCGGATCAGGAAGCCAGTCTCTCGGAGGCGGCCTGGACACGGCTTGGCGTGAACGAGGGCGCCGAGATCACCGTGACCCACGCCGACCCCGTCGATTCGCTCAGTCATGTGCGCGCCAAGATTTATGGGCGGTCTCTCGACAAAGCGGAGATAAAGGAGATTGTCGGCGACATCGCCGCGGGCCGGTATTCGGAAGTCGCGCTTTCCGCCTTCATCACCGCCGTGGCGGAACGGGCCTTGAGCCATGATGAGGTTTACTACCTCACCGACGCCATGGTTTCGGTCGGCAGCCGTCTGGATTGGGGGCAGGGGCCGATTGCGGATAAGCATTGTGTCGGCGGCCTGCCGGGGAACCGGACCACCCCCATCCTTGTGCCGATCATCGCCGCGAGCGGCATCAAGATTCCCAAAACATCGTCGCGCGCCATCACGTCTCCGGCCGGCACCGCCGATACCATGGAGGTGCTAGCGCCGGTCGATCTGTCCGTCGCCGATATGCGCCGTGTCGTGGAAGCCGAAGGCGGCTGCATCGTCTGGGGCGGCGCGGTTGATCTCAGTCCGGCGGACGACGTGCTGATCCGTGTCGAGCGCCAGCTCGACCTGGACAGCGAGGGACAGTTGGTGGCGTCCGTCCTGTCAAAGAAGATCGCCGCCGGATCGACGCATGTCGTGATCGATCTGCCGGTCGGTCCAACGGCAAAAATCCGCACGCCGGAGATGGCGAAACACCTGGACGCGCTCCTGGAGCAGATCGCCAATCGCGCGGGCCTGCGGATCAAAGTCATCCAGTCGGACGGGCGGCAGCCGGTTGGGGCTGGGATTGGCCCAGCGCTCGAGGCGAGGGACGTTCTGGCGGTCCTACGCAATGAGCCCCACGCGCCGGAGTCTCTCCGCCGACGTGCGCTTGATCTCGCCGGGCCGCTTCTTGAGCTCGTCGGGGTTGCCGGCCGTGGTGAAGGTCTCGCCCGGGCCGCTGAAATCCTGCGCTCTGGCCAAGCCTGGCGAAAATTCCAGGCTATTTGCGACCGGCAAGGCGGCTTGCGCGAGCCGCCGGTGGCGCCGATCACACATCAGGTGACGGCCGCCCGCGCCGGGCGTGTCACGGCGATCGACAATCGCCTGCTGGCGCGCATTGCCAAGCTCGCGGGGGCGCCCAGCGCCAAGGCGGCCGGTATCGACGTTCACCTGGAACTTGGTCAGCGGGTCGAAAAGGGGCAGCCCCTCTATACGATCCATGCGGAAACCCGCGGTGAGCTGGCCTATGCCCTGGAATTCCTCGGACGACAGCCGGGCATCTTCGCTGTGGAGGACGCATGAAACCCCTGGTGTTCAGCATGCCCTACAGCCGGGCGCTGGGTGACCGCCTGGCGACGTTGCTGGGCGCCGACACCGGAGAGATCGACACGCGCCATTTCCCCGACGGCGATTCCTATGTGCGGATCGTCAAGGACAGCGCGCGCGTGACCGGACGGCAGGCGATCATCGTCGCCACGCTGGACCGCCCCGATGAAAAAATC
The DNA here is from genome assembly GCA_041905525.1 of Rhodospirillaceae bacterium. Taxonomy (GTDB): domain Bacteria; phylum Pseudomonadota; class Alphaproteobacteria; order Rhodospirillales; family Rhodospirillaceae; genus SHVO01. Next base: position 11,981 of record JAYRKY010000006.1, on the reverse strand, counting down.
CTGCCGGTCTGGTTTCTCGCCGATACCTTGCGCGAATTGGGCACCGCGCGTGTCGGCCTGGTCTGTCCTTACTTGCCGTATATGCGGCAAGACCGCCGCTTCCAGGATGGCGAAGCCGTCACGTCGGTCTCGTTTGCACGCATGATGTCGAAGCATCTCGACTGGATGGTTACCGTCGATCCGCATCTCCACCGCCATAAAACCCTGAATGCCATCTACAGCATCCCGACAGAGGTCGTGCATGCCGCGCCGCTGATCTCGGAATGGATTCGCACCAACATTGACGCACCGCTCGTGATCGGTCCCGACGAGGAAAGCGAACAGTGGGTCGCCTCCGTCGCGCGGGCGGCCGGCGCCCCTTACGTCGTGCAACGCAAGGTTCGGTCGGGCGATCGCGCCGTCAGGATCGAGATGCCCGATATCCGGGACTATGCCTCTCGCACGCCGGTCGTTGTGGACGACATCATATCAACCGCCCATACGATGATTGAAACCGTCAAGGAATTGCGCCGGCGTGCGATGCGCGCCCCTGCCTGTATCGGCGTTCACGGCATTTTTGCAGATAAGGCGTTCGCGGAACTGGCTCAAGCAGGGGCGACGACCATCGTCACCTGCAACACGGTCAACCATGAGAGCAATCGGATCGATATCAGCAGTGGGCTGCTTCCGGCGATTCAGGAGATGACGTCGGGCGCTATCCCGGGGCCGGACCGTTAGACTTGAGAGGGCGATGGCAATGGACAAGAAAACGAAGATCAATGTCGTCTACATCTTCCTCGCCATCATGGGCGTCCTGGTGTTCCGGGATATCTGGCTGGCGCAGCAGCATGTTGAAGCGTTGCCCTACAGCGAATTTGAAAAGGCGCTCGCCGCCGGGAAAATCGCGGAGGTCGCCATTGGCGCCACCGAGATCACCGGCGCGTTCAAAGAGCCCGCAGAGCGAGAGAAGACTCACTTCGTGACGGAGCGCGTCGAGCCCAACGTCGCGGAACGCCTCGCCAAATACGATGTGAAATTCTACGCCAAGCCGGAATCGATGCTGAAAGGCTTGCTCGGCTGGATCATGCCGATGGTGGTGTTCTTCGGCTTGTGGCTCCTGGTCGTGCGGCCCATGATGGAGCGCCAGACCGGCGGCATGATGGCGATCGGCAAGAGCCGCGCCAAAATCTATGTCGAGAAGGACACCAAGGTCACGTTCGCCGACGTGACGGGTGTCGATGAAGCCAAGGAGGAATTGTCCGAGGTCATCGGCTTCCTCAAAGACCCCACAAGATATGGCCGCCTGGGCGCCCGCGTGCCAAAGGGCGTGCTGCTGGTGGGGCCGCCCGGCACCGGCAAGACGCTGCTCGCAAAAGCCATCGCCGGCGAAGCGGGCGTGCCGTTTTTCTCCATCAGCGGGTCGGAATTCGTCGAGCTTTTTGTCGGTGTCGGCGCGGCGCGCGTGCGCGACCTGTTCGAGCAGGCCCGCAAACATGCGCCGTGTATCATCTTCATCGACGAGCTCGACGCCCTCGGCCGCGCGCGCGGCACGTTCAATTTGGGCGGTGGCCACGACGAGAAGGAGCAGACGCTCAACCAGCTTCTGGCGGAGCTCGACGGCTTCGACGCCAGCAGCGGCATCGTGCTGCTCGCGGCCACCAACCGGCCGGAAATTCTCGATCCGGCGCTCCTGCGCGCCGGACGGTTCGACCGGCAGATCCTCGTGGACCGGCCGGATCGCCGTGGGCGCATTCAGATTCTGAATGTGCATCTCAAGAAGATCAACATCGCCCCGGGCGTGTCGGTCGAGGAAATTGCCGCGCTCACGCCGGGTTTCACCGGTGCCGACTTGGCGAACCTCGTCAACGAGGCTGCGTTGCTGGCGACCCGCCGCAACGCCACCGCCGTCACATTCGAGGATTTCACCCAGGCCATCGAGCGCATCATTGCCGGCCTCGAGAAGAAAAACCGGCTTCTCAACCCGCATGAGCGGGAAATCGTTGCCCATCATGAAATTGGTCATGCGCTCGTGGCGATGGCCCTGCCGGGCTGCGACCCCATTCAGAAGGTCTCGATTATTCCGCGCGGCATTGGAGCGCTCGGCTATACCATCCAGCGCCCGCTCGCCGACCGCTTCCTCATGGACCGCTCCGAGCTCGTGAGCCGGATGACGACGCTACTCGGCGGCCGCGCGGCCGAAACGCTCATCTTCCCGGACGTCTCCACCGGCGCGGCCGATGACCTGAACAAGGTTACGGACATTGCCCGCAGCATGGTGGTCAGGTTTGGGATGGTGCCTGAACTGGGCCAGGTCACATATGAGCCCGAGCAAAACTCGTTCCTTGGCGCACCGTCGGGAAGCTGGCAGCCGCGCCGCTACGGCGAGGGAACGGCGGATGCCATCGACGCGGCGGTGAAAGCCCTGGTTGACCAAGCCTTTCAGCACGCGGTGGAGATTCTGACGCGCAATCGGGCATTGTTGGAAAAGAGCGCCAAACGCCTTCTCGAAAAAGAGACGCTGGCCGGGGAAGAGCTCCAGAGTGTCATGGCCGAGGTAAAGCGAGATGTGCCGGCGGCCGTAAATACGTTGGCGGCGGCCTCGTGATGGCCGCGGCGACCGCCATCGCCGAGGACCAGGGGGCAGCCTCCCATGCCGTTTTTGCGGCCAAGAACCTGACCAAGACCTATACGTCCGGACAGACGCAGGTCCAAGCCTTGCGCGGCGTCGATTTCGAAATCCTGCCGGGTGAAGTGGTCGTGCTGCTCGGCCCTTCGGGTAGCGGCAAGTCGACGCTGCTCAATATCATGGGCGGACTGGATCATGCGACCAGCGGTGATCTTCTGTTCCGCGACCGGCCCGTGACCCGCCTAAACGACCGCCAACTTACCGACTACCGGCGGCGGCATGTGGGGTTCGTGTTCCAGTTCTACAACCTGATCCCCAGTCTGACCGCCTACGAAAACGTCGCCCTGGTCACGGAAATCGCCGACGCCCCCATGCGAGCGGAGGAGGCGCTGGCGGTTGTTGATCTCCAAGACCGCATGCACCACTTTCCAGCCCAACTCTCCGGCGGGGAGCAGCAGCGCGTGGCCATCGCGCGCGCCATCGCCAAGCGCCCGGACGTGCTCCTGTGCGACGAGCCCACCGGGGCGCTGGATTCCAAGACTGGCGTCCGGGTGATCGACGCGTTGCTCAATGTCAACAAGCAACTCGGCACGACGACCCTCATCATTACCCATAATGCGACGATCCAGGGCGTGGCGGACCGTGTGTTCTTCTTCGCGGATGGCCGCATTTCGAAAATCCACCGTAACGAGGTCCGCCGCAGCACGGCCGAGCTGGAGTGGTAGCGGTGCGGATCCTGGATCGAAAGCTCCTGCGCGACCTCCACCGTCTCTGGGCGCAGGCCCTGGCCATCGCCGGTGTCGTTGCGGGTGGTGTCGCAACGCTGATCCTGGCGGTCGGGTCCCATCATTCTCTGGAAGACACGCGGGCCGCTTACTACGAACGCTACGGCTTTGCCGATGTGTTCGCCCATGTCCGGCGCGCGCCGGAGTCTCTCACCGACGAGATCGCGCGCATCCCCGGCGTGGCCGCCGTTGAAGCGCATATTAAGCAGCTTGCGCTTTTGGACATCCCCGACTACCGCGAGCCTGCCACAGGCCAGTTTGTCTCCCTGCCGGAGAAGCGCGAGCCTGTCCTCAACAGGATACACATGCGTCAAGGCCGGATGCCGGCGCCCAACAGTGACAATGAAGTCGTCGTCAACGAGAGCTTCGCGGCGGCGCACGGCTTTGGGCCCGGTTCTCGCTTTGGGGCCATCCTCAACGGTCGGAAGCGCGATCTCGTCATCGTGGGTACGGCGCTGTCGCCGGAATTCGTGTTCGCGGTCGGGCCCGGAGACATTATGCCGGACAACCGGCGGTTTGCCGTGGTGTGGATGCCGGAAAGGGCGCTGGCGGCGGCTTACAACCTCGAAGACGCGTTTTCCGGGGTCAGCCTGAAACTAGTGCGCAACGCCTCAGAGCCGGATGTCATTCAGGACCTCGACCGCATTCTCGAGCCCTACGGCGGCAGTGCCGCCTTTGGGCGGAAGGACCAAACGTCCCATGCCTGGCTCGATCATGAGCTGGAGATGCTCAACAATATGAGCCGCACGCTGCCACCGATCTTTTTGTTGGTGGCGGCTTTTCTCGTCAATCTGACGCTGTCACGGCTAGTCTCCCTGGAGCGTGAGCAGGTGGGGTTGCTCAAGGCGGTCGGCTATTCCAATGCCGCGATCGCCGGCCACTATCTGAAATTTGTGATGGTTGTGGCGCTGGGCGGCGTGGTTATCGGAAGCGTTCTGGGGACGGTCCTTGGCAGCTATGTGACGCGCCTCTTTGGCGACTTCTTCCGCTTCCCGTTTCTGGTATTCAGCCAGAATCTTTCCGTATATCTGCTCGCCGCCGGACTGAGTCTCGCGGCGGCCGCCATTGGCGGCGCCCGCGCCGTCTGGGATGTGGTGAAACTGCCTCCAGCCATCGCGATGCTGCCGCCGGCGCCAGCAGCTTTCCACCACCTCTTGCCGCAACGGTGGTCGCTTCCGCGGATGCTGTCGCAGTCGATGGTCATGATGTTCCGCAGCATTCTGCACCACCCCTTGCGCTCGGCGGCGACGATGCTGGGAATCGCGCTGGCGACGGGCATTCTGGTGGTGTCGCTCTTTGTCAGCGACACCATGGAGAACCTGATCGACGTGACCTACTTTCTCGCCGACCGCCAGGATGCCACCATCAGCTTTGGCGAACGTCGCTCGGCGGTGGTGTTGAACCAGGTGGCCAGGTTGCCCGGTGTTCTCGCGGTGGAGCCGCGGCGCATCATCCCGGTGCGCATACGCTTTGGCAACGTCTCGCGGCGCGTGACCCTCAGCGGTTATGAGCGTGACGCGGACCTCAGCCGGATCATCGATGTCAACCTTCGTCCGGTCACGCTGCCGGAAAGCGGTCTCGCGATCTCCGACATGCTGGCGCAAATTCTCGGCGCGCGGGTCGGCGATGTCGTCGAAATCGATCTCTTGGAAGGACAGCGCCGCACGGTCATGGTGCCGATTGCGTCTCTGGTCGAAGACTACTTCGGCATTCGCGCCATGATGGACGCGACGGCCCTATCCCGGTTGATGCGCGAGGGACCGACGGTCGATAGCGTCAACTTCACCTTCGATTCCAACCGGGCGGACGAGCTTTACCAGGCCATCAAGCGCATGCCGACGGTCAGTGGTGTTGCTTTGCAGGATATGTCCCTGAAGAACTTCCGCGACACCGTAGCGTTGTTGATCACGACCATGGGCGGCATTTATGCCGGGCTCGCGTCGTTGATCGCTTTCGGGGTGGTCTACAACAACGCGCGTATTTCCTTGTCCGAGCGCGCCCGCGATCTTGCCAGTCTGCGCGTTCTTGGCTTCACGCAGGGCGAGGTTCTACGCATCCTTCTCTTGGAACTCGCCCTTTTGACATTGCTGGCGCAACCGCTGGGATGGGCCATCGGCTACGGTCTTGCCTGGATCATGCGGATGCAGCTCGCGGGTGAGATCATGCGCGTCCGTCTGGTTGTTGAACATTCCACCTACGCCGTCGTGAGCTTCATCATCATCGCCGCCGCCAGCGCGTCGGCCCTGGTGGTCCGCAGAAGGGTCAACGCGCTGGATATGATTGCCGTTTTGAAAACGAGAGACTGAACATGAAATCGAAGAAACGCCTTCTCGCCGTGGGCGGCGGGCTCGTCGTGGTGGCTGCAGTCACGTGGTTCTTACGGCCGGCGCCGGTCGGTGTCGACCTCGCCGGTGTCAGTCGCGCTCCTCTCGAAGTCACGGTCGATGACGAGGCCAAGACCCGTATCCGGCACGTTTACACGGTATCGGCGCCGCTTGCGGGCAAGGTGTTGCGGACCCCGTATCATGTCGGCGATGCGGTCACCGCGAACGACACCATCGTTGCGGTGATGCAGCCGGCATCGCCGGCGTTTCATGATGCGCGGACGCACCAGGAACTGATGGCCGCGTTGTCGGCTGCCGACGCGGCCGTGACGCTCGCGGAATCGGAAGTCCGTCGGATCGAAGCGGCGCTGACGCTGGCCCACAATGATCTCAAGCGCGCCCAGCCACTCGCGGAGAAGGGCACGATCTCGCAGGCCGCGCTCGACAAGGCCACAATGGCCGTCGAGACAAATGAGGCCGCCCTTGCCAGTGCCAAAGCGCAGCTTCTGGTCCGGCGCAACGAACGGGCGAGCGTCGCCGCTCGGGTCGGGAATCCGTCAGGCGCCGCTGTCGCGACGGCGGGCGCCGACTGTTGCATTCAAGTGCCGGCCCCCGTGACAGGACAAATTCTGCGACTCCCCCAGGAAAGCGAGGCCGTTGTTCCGGCGGGGGCGCCCCTGGTTGACATCGGGGACCCGGCAGACTTGGAAATCGTGGCGGAGCTTCTGTCCACGGACGCCGTACAGATTAAACCGGGGGCATCTGTCCGCATCGATGGCTGGGGCGGTCTGCCGCTACAAGGTCGCGTGAATCGCGTCGAGCCGACGGGATTTCTCAAGGTTTCCGCGCTCGGTATCGAGGAGCAGCGCGTGCGCACAATCATCGACTTCACAGACGCGGCCCAAGCCTGGAAGCAACTCGGCCATGACTATCGCGTGATCGTCCATGTGGTGACCTCCAGCAGCGCCGATGTGCTCACGGTGCCGGTCAGCGCCCTATTCCGGGTCGGCGATGATTGGGCGGTCTTCACGGTCCAGGACGGGCGCGCACGAACGGCCGTCATCAAGGTCGGCCAGCGCAACAACCGGTTTGCGGAGGTGATGTCCGGCCTGGCTGAAGGCGACAAGGTCGTCCTGCATCCGAGCGACCGTATCTCCAGCGGGACAAGAGTGGCGCAGCGGCAAACGGATTAACTTCAACGCAGTCGTAACTTTGGAGGCAAGATCATGAATTCAGGCATTGGTAATTCAAGTCTACTTCGGCAGGCCATAGCGCGGTGGTCGTTATTGATTGTCGGTCGCCGCGGCATTTCTCACATTCCAACCCGCCGCCGCGGCCGACGATCAATATAAGTCCGCCGGCGGCATCGCTGCGTACCTCGGCGTCATGCCGGCGGAGCTGATCAAAGGGCATCCAAAGGACCACCCGGAAAGCACAATGCATCAGGGCGGGAAGAAGGGTGACCCTCATGAATATCATTTGGTCGTTGCGTTATTTGATGCCGCGACCGGCACACGCATAGAGGACGCGACCGTCCACGCGCAAGTCTCTGCCTTGGGGCTTGCGGGCGAGGAACTGCACATGCAGCCCATGACAATCGCCAATACCGTCACTTACGGCTGCTTTTTCACGCTGCCGGAGGACTTGTATACAATCAGAATCAAGGTGCAGCGGAACCATCGCGAGGAGCCTGTGGTTCTCGACTTCAAGTTCGATCACCGCGGACGCTAATCGTCCGGGCGGTCAGAGGTTCACGATGTTCTGCGGCCGTCCTTTGGCGAAGGCACGGATGTTGCCGAGCGTGGTGTCGATAATCCGTCTCACGGCATTCTCGGTGTTATAGGCGATGTGCGGCGTCACGACGACATTCGGGAACCGCAAGAGGACGTGATTGGCGACCAGCGCTTTCAAGTCATGCTCGGTGGGTGCCGGGGCGCGGAAGATCATCGCTTCCTCGCGGATCAGGGGCTCCTGCGGCAGGACATCAAGGCCCACAGCTTGAACCTGCCCGTCGCTCAAAGCGCGGACCAGAGCCGGAATGTCGATCACGTTGCCGCGCGCGGTGTTGATAAGAATGACCCCACGTTTCATGAGCGCGAATTGGCGGTCGGACAACATGCCGATCGTCGCGGGGGTCGAGGGGACATGCAGTGTGATGATATCGGCGTCTGCCAGCACCGCCTCCAGATCCCCGTAAACGAAGCCGAGGCGGCGCGCATGATCCGGGTTGGGATATGTATCGAAGGCGACCACCCTCATGCCGAAGCCGTTGGCGATCTCGATCACGCGGCGACCAATCCGCCCCGTGCCGATGACGCCGAGGGTTTTGCCCCGCAGCTCGAAGCCGCGTAAGCCGGACTGCGAGAACTGGCCGCGGCGGGTGCGCTCGACGGCCTCCACGAGATGGCGCGCCACGCCGAGCAGCAGCGCAAAGGTATGCTCCGCCACGGTCGCATCGCCGTAGTCGGGCACGTTGGACACAACAATGCCGCGAGCGGCGCAGGTCGCGAGGTCGATATGGTCATAGCCGGTCGAACGCGTGGCGATGAACCTGACTTTTGGGAGAAGGTTGAGCGTTTCTGCGCCGAGCTTGGAATTCACGAACGGACTGAGGATTTCCGCGTCAGCGTAGGCCGCCGCCGTCGTGGCGTTCAGTGCATCGGGCGTGCAATTGACCTGGTGCTCCGGCTGTAAGGCCAGGCAGGCGCGATGCTCCCAGTCTTCGGTCTCGAAAACGGCAATCTTCATGCTTGCGCTTTTGCCTCTGCGTCCGCGACGCGCCGGATTGTGCCGACGAAACTGTCCGGGTTAAGGGAGATGGAGTCAATGCCGCATGCGACCAGGAAGGCCGCAAACTCCGGGTAATTGCTCGGCGCCTGGCCGCAGATGCCGATCTTGATGCCGGCCGCATGCGCGCGTGCGATCGCCTCGCGCACCATGATCTTCACGGCCTCGTTGCGCTCATCGAACAACGCCGTCAGGTCGCCGGAATCCCGGTCGACACCCAGAACGAGCTGGGTCAGGTCGTTCGAGCCGATGGAGAATCCGTCGAAGCGCCGGGCGAACTGGTCGGCCAGGATCACGTTCGAGGGGATTTCGCACATCATGTAGATTTGCAGGCCGTTTTCGCCGCGCCGCAGTCCGTTTTCGGCCATGACCGCGAGGACCCGGTCGGCTTCCTCCGGGGTGCGGCAAAACGGCACCATGACAACAACATTCCGGAAGCCGATCTCGTCGCGCACCTTGCGCAGGGCGCGGCATTCCAGGGCAAAGCCGTCGCGATAACGGGCGTCGTAGTAGCGCGATGCGCCGCGCCATCCGAGCATGGGGTTTTCCTCATGGGGCTCGAACGCCGCGCCGCCGAGGAGGTGCGCGTACTCATTGGTCTTGAAGTCGCTCAGACGCACAATGACGGGATGAGGGTGGTGGGGCGCGGCGAGCTTGGCGATCCCCAGCGCAAGCCGATCCACAAAATAGTCGCCGGGATTTGCATATCCGCGGGTGAGGGCGCGAATTTGCCGTTGCTCCTCTGGGCTCTCCACACGATCTGGATGAATCAACGCCATCGGGTGGACTTTGATCGCGTTGCTGACGATGAACTCCATGCGCGCAAGCCCGACGCCTTGGGTCGGCAGAGGCCACCACCGGAAGGCCGTCGCCGGGTTGGCGACGTTCACCATCATCGCTGTCTTAGTCTTGGGGAGGCTGCCCAGATCGACTTCCGTCGCGTCAAAGGGCAGGCGCCCGTCGTAGATCATGCCCTGATCGCCTTCGGCGCAGGACATGGTGATCTCCTGACCATCCCGGAGCATGTCCGTGGCGCGGCCGGTGCCGACGATGGCGGGAACACCGAGTTCGCGGCTGACGATGGCGGCGTGGCTGGTCGAGCCGCCCTGGTCGGTGATAATGCCGGCGGCGCGCCGCATGATAGGCACCCAATCGGGATCGGTGATTTCGGTGACAAGGATGGCGCCGTCGCGGAATTGACCGATGTCCTCGGCGCTGCGGATCACGCAGGCCGGCCCGGCCGAAATGGCATCGCCGATAGCGGCGCCGGTCAGGATGGGCTTTGCCTTCTTCAACAGGCGATACGTTTTGATTTGTCCGACTTTGCGGGCGGACTGGACCGTCTCGGGCCGGGCCTGGACGATGAACAGCTCCTGGGTTTCGCCGTCCTTGGCCCACTCCATATCCATCGGCCGGCCATAGTGCTTCTCGATGATGTCGGCCCAGCGGCCAAGCTGGAGGATATCAGCATCCGTCAGCACAAAGGCCTGTCTTTCCTTTTGACTCGTCTCGACGGTGGTCGTGCGCGCGCTGCCGCCGGTGGCATAGACCATTTTGTGTTCCTTGGAGCCCACGGTCTTTTCAATGATGGGCGCAGCGTCGGGCTCGGCGAGCAGGGGCTTGAAGACGAGGTACTTGTCGGGATTGACCGCCCCTTGCACGACGGTTTCACCCAGACCCCAGGCCGCGCTGATGACGGCGACGTGAGGGAAGCCGGTCTCGGTGTCGATCGAGAACATCACGCCAGACCCGGCGATGTCGGAGCGCACCATGCGCTGCACGCCGATCGAGAGCGCCACATCGAGATGGTTGAAGCCTTTGGCCTCACGGTAGCTGATGGCGCGATCCGTAAATAGAGAGGCATAGCAGCGCCGGCACGCATCAAGGAGCTCGCGCTCGCCACGCACGTTGAGGAAGGTTTCCTGCTGGCCCGCGAAGCTGGCGTCTGGCAGATCTTCGGCGGTCGCGCTGCTGCGGACTGCTACAGCCAGATTGTCTTGCGTACTCCGGCGTGCCAGTTCCGCGTAGGATGAGCGGATTTCGCCGGCGATTGCAGACGGAAATGTTCCATCAAGGAAAAGGCGCCGGATCGCCTCGCCAGCATCGTGTAGAGATAACTCCCGGCGTTTCAAGCGATCCAGAAGCTGCCGGAGTTGCGGCGCGATACTGTTAGCGGTTACGAACTCCCGGAAGGCAGTCGCGGTCGTCGCAAAACCGTCAGGCACCCGCACACCTTTTTCTTTGAGGGTGCGGATCATCTCGCCGAGTGATGCATTCTTGCCGCCCACTGCAGCTACATCGCTATTTCTTAACGATTGAAACCACTCCACATATCGTACTTGTGACATCCCATGCCCGCCCGCTTATCAAGGCCGGATGCCATATTAGGTCCGATCCGCGAGTTCCGGATTGATTCACGTCAACGCAAACTGCCGCGCTGAGGGAACAAATGCGAAGATTCCTCAGTTTTATGTAGATTACGTGCCTACACCGTATCTATCCGCAACGCCCGTGTATTGGGCGGCAGGAGTGAACCATGAAACATCAGCAAGAGGGGGACCATAAGCACTACACGCATCTCATTGTCACGACGTTGATCAACGCTGTCATCATGTACTTGGTGATGTACACGATGATCGCCGGCCTGCCCGACTTTTATAACAACATAAACCAGGTCTACATGGTGCTCATGATGGCCGCGCCTATGGTCATCATCATGCTGATCGATATGAAATCGATGTTCATGGACAAGCGGCTCAATCTCATTCTGCACGCGGCTGCTGCGGCCTTGGTCATTCTCGGTTTTGTGGGCATGCGCACCCAGGCGGCCGTTGGCGATAGCCAATTTCTGCGCGCCATGATCCCCCATCATTCCGGGGCTATCCTGATGTGCCGCGAGGCCAATATTACTGACCCTGAAATTCAGAGCCTCTGCCAAACCATCATTAAGTCCCAGCAGGCGGAAATCGACCAAATGAAGGCGATCCTGGCCCGGCAATAGCGGATTTCCCCAATCGGGCCGGAATGCTAGACTTAGGATATGTACGTGCGGTCCAAACTCGTTTCGGTCGTGATGCTCGCGGTGATGCTGATGCTCAGCGTCGGTGTAGCCAATGCCTTTGCGGGCATGTCCCAAAAGCACGAAACCCCGCACGCCGGCATGGACTGCCCGTGCCCCGACAAGGCCAACTGCCCGGACGAAACGCCCTGCCAGGACGTGAGCGCCTGTATCGCCGGGTGTTTACACTTTTTCACGATCGATCTAGTGTCGCTTGTTGCGCGCGTTGCCGAGCTGCAAGGCTACGCACAAGCGCCGAGCATCTTCGCGGGCGGATTGACGCGACCTCCGCCGCTTCCCCCTCCCACCGCTTAAATTCATAGGCACTTAGCCACCGTTATCAGCAGCGACGTTTATGCGCGCTGCTGCACCGGTATTGGAGCGTTCGGTCGCACGCCGCAAGGCCTGCGCCCCGCGTTCGC
>JAYRKY010000005.1:0-209393 GCA_041905525.1 Rhodospirillaceae bacterium | reverse complement strand
TCGGAACGCCGCCGGGTTTCCCCGGCGGCGTCCGTCCGCTCACGTGAGCGCAAGTCTGTTAGTTCAAGCCTGTTAGTTGATGTCGACAATCACATCCGGATCCTTGTTCGGAACGATGACAGTCGTTCCCGCAGCCGGAGCGGCCGGAACCGCGACGGCCGGTTGAATGATGCGCGTTTCACGCGTGGTGCACGCCGAAACGGTCATCGCGGTGACAAGCGCGAGCGCAAGTCCGGTCAAAGTCTTCTTCATATTCTTTCTCCTCATCTCGTTGCTCCCAGCCGCTCAAGTACGAACAGTGAAACGCAGGGATTGAGCCGGTTTCAGGGCGAGATTGAGGACGCGTATTTTCATGATTGGAACACGCGATACGATCATGGAGATGCACTGAACATGAACGAGAAGCCCGCGACGTCACGGGTTGGATTTTGCTTCGCGTTGAAGGAGCTTCTTCTTGCGCTCGACGCCCCACCTGTACCCGGAAAGCGAGCCGCCCTTACGCACAACACGGTGACACGGGATCGCCACGGCGATCGTGTTGGAGGCGCATGCGCTGGCAACCGCGCGCACGGCGGCGGGAGCACCGATTTGTTCCGCGAGTTCGGTGTAGGTGATAGGCCGTCCCGGCGGGATTTTTCGCAGAGCCCGCCAAACGCGTTCCTGGAACGCCGTGCCGCGCACATCTAGCGGCAGATCGAGTCCCTTTTGCGGCTGCTCGACCAACGCGATCACCTTGGCGACGGTCTTCTGATATTCGGCATCGCGCGAGAGGCGCCGCGCGTTTGGAAATCGCTTCATGAGATCGCGGCACAAAGCCTCTTGATCGTCCCCGAGCGCGATCGCACAAACGCCTTTGTCGCTCGAGGCCACAAGAATGATTCCGAGCGAGCAGTTGGAAAGGGCGAATCGAATGTCCGCCCCAGCGCCGCCGCGCCGGTAATCACGGGGATTCAGTCCGCCAAGGATCTCCTCGGACTTCTCGTAGAATCGGCTTGCGGCGCCGTACCCGGCGTCGAAGATCGCCGCAGTCACCGAGGCGCTTTTGGGGAGTGCGTCGCGTAGCTGGCCCGCCCGATGCGCCTGGGCGTAGGCCTTTGGCGTCAGGCCCGTCGCGGACTTAAACAACCGGTGGAAGTGAAAGCTACTGAGGCCGGCCGTTTCGGCGAGTTGAGATGTCGAAAGGGGCACCTCCGCCGTCTCGATCCTGCGACACGCCTGCGTAATCGCGGCGGCGTGGCGGGCGGCGAGCGAGGGCGCCGTTGGCTTGCAGCGCTTGCACGGACGGAATCCTGCCGCTTTCGCGGCATCGCACGAGGTAAAAAACGCGACGTTGCGCGGATTGGGAAGCCGGGCCGCGCATGAAGGGCGGCAGAAGACCCCCGTCGTCTTGACCGCGTAGTAAAAACGGCCGTCGGCGCTGGCATCCTTCGCGACGACCGCGTCCCAACGCCGGTCGCGTTCGACATTCGAGGCGGCAGGTTTTCGTGAAGCTCTCATGCATCCATCCTCTAGCATACCGGGTACCAGACAAGAAAATGGCACGGCGCGCCGACCAAAGCGTCCCGCGGTTTGCTTTCAAATCGGCCGGCAATATCCGGCCGACGTAGCATCTCCGCTGCGGAGCGGTTAATGTCCCGGCGCGGGGAATTTTCCGAATGACATCTGCGGCGGGCGCATCCACGACACCGGGCGACGACGGTTTCTACTTGCCGGCGGATGACGCGCGCCATGCCCAGATGTGGCTTCCGTGGCCCAATGCGCCGGAGCTGCAGACGTCGGTCGCCTTCGCGGCCCAGGTGATCGCGAAGTATGAGCCGGTCTCCCTCGTGGTTTCACCCGGCCGCGAGGACGAGGCCCGCAAAGCCTGCGGCCAAGTGACAATCGCGACGTTGCGGCACGGCTCGGCGCGGCTGCGCGACATCGGCCCTACATTCCTCGTCGATGGCAAGGGTGGTTTGGCTGCCGCCGACTGGGGTTTCGGCGGATGGGGAGGACGGGGCGCGACCGGCAGTGATGCGACCTTCGCGCACGAACTTCTTGGTTATGCCGAAGTGCGCAGATTTCGCACGCCGCTCAAGTTGGAAGGGAGTGCGTTTGTGGCCGACGGTGACGGGACCGTCATCGCCTTGGCGGAAAGTGTGTTCGACGCCGCGCGCAATCCCAATGTGACCCGGCTGGAGGGCTTCGCAATCTTGCAGCGCTGGCTTGGCGCTGCGCGGGTGATCTGGCTGGAGCTTGCGTTGCCCGCGGACCTTCTGTGCACCGACGTCAGATCTCTCGCCGCATTTCTCGCGCCCGGTGTTGTGGCCGTGTCGGCCGCGCCCGATAGCCACCCTCATGCGGATGTCATGCGAATTGCGCGTAGCACGCTGGCGCGCACCAAGGACGCGGCAGGTCGGGCGCTGATACTGATTGATCTCTGCGTGCCGCCTCCAGCAGGCAAAGGCACTCAAGTCCTGCCCCTGTCCTACACCAACTTTCTTGTCCTCAACGGCGCGGTTCTTGTCCCGGTCTTTGATGCGCCGACGGATGAAAACGCGCTTGATGTGTTGAGCCGCGCTTTTCCGGGGCGCGTGATCGAAGCCGTGCCGGCCTTAGACCTTGCGGCCCACGGGGTGTCACTGACGAGCCTGGCGCTGCCGCAGCCGGCCCGGTTGCTTCAGCGCGATCGTGCGACCACCCTGCCGCGTTCGGCATGGTCGCAACCGGTCCCGGACGTCGACGCGCTTCTCCAGAAGTACATCGATTTGGCCGGCGGTTAGCCGCGCGGCGTTAAACCGCGAGAAAATCCGGAGAAGGCGCCGCCGCCTGGGCGGCGGCCCCGCGCGCGCGGCCCTTGGACAGCGGCTTGGCGCGGCGTCCGCCAGCAATCGAGATGCGCTCCTGGAAAGCTTCGTCGCCGAGCGCCCATCCCCGGTTCGTCGCACCGCGGATCGCCGCGAGCATCTCGTCGGAGAGCGCTTCATGGAACAAGGCGCGGTAAGCCGCGGCCCGCTCGTTTTCGTCGGATCCCAGCGAGAGATAGAGCTGGTGGGGAGTCACGAGCGGATCGGGCTGTGCGAGCGCGTTGGCGCGATGGCTGGACCAGCGGTAGGCGGCCGCATCCGGTGAGAGTCCGGCGCGCACGGGGTTCAGTTCAATGTAGCGCGCGACGCGCATGAAGTAGGTGTCGGTATCGACGACGGTCGCGCGGTAGCGCCCTTCCCACAACGTGCCGGAACGCTCCATGCGGCGGTTGAGATAGCGCACGTAGCGCCGCCCGACGGATTGCATGGTGCGGGGCAAGCTTTCGGCGTCGCGGGGAGAAGCGAGCAAATGAATGTGGTTAGGCATGAGGACGTAGGCGTGGATGAGAAGCCCGTACCGCTCGGCGGCATCACCGAGCCAACCGAGGAAAAAAGTGGCGTCGTCGCGGGTGAAGAAAATGCGGCTCTTGTTATTGCCGCGCTGAATGACATGCAGCGGCTGATCCGCGATGAAATATCGGCCGAGGCGCGCCATCCAAGCTCCTGAAATTATTCGACGATTTTAACGCGTATTCGGGGTCAGAGTAAATCAGGGAAATGGAGTCTGACCCCGATCTGGCCGCGCCGATATGGCCGGGCGGGCGGGTGGGCAAAAATTGCCGGTTTAAACCAGGTGTTAACCACGGGCGGGCAAAAGTTAACGGGCTAGGGGACTAGCGGCCTTTGCGCGGGAACTTGTGGCGCGCGAAGGCCATAGCCCCGGGCACCGAACCGCTGCCGGAAAGAGGCGCGGTCGTGGGTTCAAGAGGGTGAGAATGGCTGAGCAAGCATCGCAATCAGGCGGAAGCAACGTGCCCGCGCCGGCAGGGCTGGCGGGCGCGCAACCCGCGGCCTTCCCAAGCTTCGACCTCGCCAAAATAAGCGACCGCATCTCCGCTTCTTTGCGCCGCGGCGACCTCGGTTTCGCGATGGGCATCGTGCTCATCATGGTCGTGCTGATCATGCCGCTGCCGGCGTGGCTGCTCGACATTTCGCTGGCGCTTTCCATCACGCTCGCGGTTCTCATCATGATGACCGTGGTGTTCATCAGCCGCGCCATGGAGTTCAACTCGTTCCCGGTCGTGCTGCTGATCGCAACGCTGCTGCGGCTTGCGCTCAACTTGGCCTCCACACGACTCATCCTTTCGCACGGTCACGAAGGCACCCACGCCGCCGGACACGTCATCCAGGCGTTCGGCGGCTTCATCATGGGGGACAACTTCATCATCGGCGTGATCGTGTTCGCGATCCTCACCCTCGTGAACTTCATGGTCATCACCAAAGGTTCGACGCGTATCGCCGAAGTGACGGCGCGCTTCACCTTGGACGCCATGCCCGGCAAACAGATGGCGATCGACGCGGACCTGTCGGCGGGACTTATCGACGAGCAGGAAGCCAAGGCGCGCCGTGAAGACCTTCAGAAAGAAAGCGATTTCTTCGGCGCCATGGACGGCGCCTCGAAGTTCGTGCGCGGCGACGCCGTGGCGGGCCTTATCATCACCGCCATCAACGTCATCGGCGGCATGATCATCGGCATGGCCCAGCGTGGCCTGCCCTTCGCAGAAGCCGCCGATACGTATACGCGCCTGACCGTCGGTGACGGCCTGGTCACGCAGATCCCGGCCCTGATCGTGTCCACCGCCGCCGGTCTTATGGTGTCGAAGGGCGGCATCAAAGACACGATGGACTCGGCGCTTGCCACGCAGTTCACAAAAAACCCGAAAGCGCTCGGCATGAGCAGCTTCCTCGCGGTTTGCATGGCCGTATTGCCGGGCGTGCCTGCTTTCCCCTTCCTTTTGCTTGCCGGCATCACCGGCGGCATCGCCGCCTATGTCACCTTCCAAAACGGCGCGAAGGCGGCCAAGGCGAAGCAGCTTGAAGAAATCAAGTCCAAGCAGGAAGTCCCGGTTCAGGAAGAGCCCATCAGCCAAGCCATGAAGATCGACATGGTGCGCCTGGAGCTCGGCTATGGCCTCCTGTCGCTGATCAACAACGACAACAAGCGCCTCACCGACCAGATCAAGTCGCTGCGGCGCGCGCTCGCCACCGACATGGGCTTCGTGATGCCGGCGGTGCGCATCCAGGACAATATGCAACTGCCCGCCAATTCCTACGCCGTGTACATCAAGGAAGTCGAAGCGGGCAAAGGCGATCTGCGGCCGAACATGCTGCTGGTCATGGATCCGCGCGGCGAGGAAATCTCGCTTCCGGGCGAACGCACAAAGGAACCGACCTTTGGCCTGCCCGCCCTTTGGATCGACCCTTCGAACCGCGAAGAAGCGCTGTTCCGCGGCTACACGGTGGTGGATCCGCCGACCGTCATCACCACGCATCTCACGGAAGTCGTGCGCGACAACATGGCCGAACTGTTGTCCTACACCGAGACGCAAAAGCTGCTCAACGAGCTCGACAAGGAACAACAGAAGCTTATCGGCGAAGTCGTTCCGTCGCAGATCTCCGTCGCCGGCATCCAGCGCGTTCTGCAGAACCTGCTCAACGAGCGCATTTCCGTGCGCGATCTTCCGACGATCCTGGAAGGTATTTCCGAGGCCTGCGCCATTACGCGCAACGTGCTCATGATCTCCGAGCATGTGCGTGCGCGCCTCTCGCGTCAGTTGTCGGACAAGAACGTCGACGAAAACGGGGTCATACCGTTGGTTGCGCTGTCGCCCGAGTGGGAGCAGGAGTTCGCCGAGTCGCTGACCGGCCAGGGCGATGATCGCCAGCTATCAATGGCTCCGTCGAAGCTGCAGGAGTTCATCACCGCGGTGCGGCAGAACTTCGAGCGGTTCGCGATGCAGGGCGAGACGCCTGTGCTTCTGACCTCGCCGACGGTCCGGCCCTACGTGCGGTCGATTATCGACCGCTTCCGGCCGATGACCGTGGTAATGTCACAGAACGAAATTCATCCGAAGGCGAAGATCCGGACCGTGGGCCAGATCTAGCCGCCGGAGCCCGCGTTTGAAGTGCGCAGGCGCTGGAGACTGTAGAGCGATAGGGGCCGGACACGCCGGACGCGGTGTGGCTCCGGTGCGGGGATTGGATGCGGCTTAAGTCGTATAATGCGCCGACCATGGCGGAAGCCATGCGCATGGTTCGCGAGGAACTGGGGGACGATGCCATCATCGTCTCGACCCAGCGGTCCTCCGACGGCCAAGGCGTGCGCATTACCGCCGCGCTCGAAGACCCGGCCGACGATGACGCCATCGCCAGCGCGCTCTCAGGCCGCAACACAACGCCATTCGCCGAGAAGGTGCGCGAGGCGCTCGAGTACCACGGTGTGCCCGCGCGGCTTGTGGAGAAGATGGTCCAGGCCGCGATGGCCGTGGAAGTGGGCTCGCCGACCATGGCCTGCGCCACCGCTCTCGAAGACCACTTCGACTTCGCGCCGCTGCCGGAGCGCAAGTCGCCCCGCCCCTTCATGCTGGTGGGACCCCCGGGATCCGGCAAGACAATCACATGCTCAAAACTGGCCGCACGCGCGCGCCTCGCCGGCCGGCCCGTCGGCGTGATCACCGCCGACACCATTCGCGCGGGCGCCATCGAACAGTTGCAGGCCTTCACCAGTATCCTTGAAGTCGAGCTGCGCCAGGTGCGCGGACCGGATCAGCTGGGTCTTGCCGTAAATGAAATGATGAACCGCTACGATCTGGTGTTCATCGACAGCCCCGGCCTCAATCCCTTCAGCCAGCACGACATGGACTATCTGCGGAATCTCGTGAACGCCGCCGATGTGGAGCCCATCCTGGTCCTTGCGGCGGGCGGCGACGCCCAGGAAGCCGCCGACATCGGCGAGGCTTTCGGCGCCTCGGGCGCCACGCGCCTGCTGGCTACACGTCTGGATATGACACGGCGCCTTGGCGCAATCCTTGCGGCGGCCGACGGCGGACAGCTCATGTTCAGCGAAGTCAGTTTGAACCCGCACGTCGCCACCGGTTTGTGCGCGGTCAATCCTGTCTCCATGGCGCGCCTTATATTGCCGCCCGAAGAAGAATTACAGCCGCGTGTGGAAGAGCCGCCCGCGCAAGTGCTGCGCCCCACCGGTATCCGTTCAGAGGTTAAGAGATGACGACGACTGTTCCACCCGGCACGCGTTCGCTGGGTCCTGCGCCCGCCGGTCAGACCAGCGGGGGTCCGCGCCTGGCGGGCCGCCCGGCGGTATCGGCCAAGCGCGGGAAGCTGATGGCGGTCGCCTCCGGCAAAGGTGGCGTGGGCAAGACATTCTTCTCCATCACGCTCACGCATGCGCTGGCCCGGCGCGGACAGAAAGCCTTGCTGTTCGACGGCGATCTCGGGCTTGCCAATATCGACATTCAACTCGGCCTCATGCCGCAATACGACCTCGGCAGTGTCGTGGCCGGAAAGCTGTCGCTCAATCAAGCGGCCATGCAGTACGAGCCGGGCGGCTTCGACGTGATCGCCGGACGATCAGGTTCGGGCTCCCTCGCGAACATTCCGCTCTCGCGCCTTCAGATCATGGGCGAAGACCTCGCCCTCCTCGCGGGACGTTACGACCGCATCGTGCTCGACCTTGGCGCAGGCGTCGAAAAATCGGTGCGGCAATTGGCCAAAGCCGCCGATACGATCTTAGTCGTGACCTCGGACGAGCCGACGTCGCTGACCGACGCTTATGCCTTCATCAAGATTACGGCGATGGAACGGCCCCAGACCGACATTCGCATCGTTGTGAATGCTTCGAACTCGACCCGGGAAGGCGAGCGCACCTATCAAACCCTGTTCAAGGCGTGCCAGGGTTTTTTGAAAATCTCGCCCCCGCTGGCGGGGATCATCCGCCGCGACGCGCGCGTGCGCGAGTGCATCCGCAATCAAACCCCGATCTTGATCCGCTCGCCGTCGTCCGAGGCTGCCATGGATGTGGAAGCCATCGCCGAGCGTCTGCTCGCCACTTAATCCGCGGGCGGCCATGACGACCGTCCCGCCGCCCAATGTCGCGTTGCCGCAAGTGCTCGCGGCAGCCGCGGCCGCGCCCACCATCGTTATTCCTCAACCGCCGGCCGCCATCGCGGCCCTTCCCGTCGGCACCACGATCGAAGCGGTCGTTCTGCCGGCGCCGGCCGCAAGCGCGCCTGGTGTGTCCCCTCCCCCAGGTCCTGCAACGCCCGCGCAGCCGGCCGCGATCCTCCACACTTCCCTCGGCGACATCGCGGCGCGCCTGCCAATCGCGCTGCCCGAGAGAGCGCAGGTCGATCTGGAAATCGTGCGCGCGACGCCGCAGCAGGTGACCGTGAAGATCACCACGGTCGACGGAAGCGCCACGGCGCAATATCTGGCGCAAACCCGCGCTCCGACGCCGGCGGCAACGCCAGCAGTCGCTGCCCCACAACCACAAACACAAATTCTTCCGGGTCCCCAACCGTTGCCGCTCGGGGCGACTTGGATGCCCAGCGGTCCAGCGCCTTTTGTGCAGGCGGGAACGATCTCGGCGATCATCACCCAGGCCCCTGTGCCGGAGCAAAGTCCCACCGGGCCGTCGCCGCCGGCACAAACTCCCACAGCTCCCGCTAACGCTGCGCCCTCTTCTCCGCAGGCGCCTCCACCGCCGACGCTTGCGACTCTTCCCTTGGGGAGCGGGAGTGAACTCTCGCTCAAGATCGTAAGTGTGCAATTGCCGGGCGCGCCCGCCGTGAGCGCTCCGCCCGTCGCCAATGTCCAACCTGCGGTACCTCAAGCGCAATCAACTGCGGCTGCTCCGCTTCCGCCGCCGATGGCGCCCGCGCCAGCTGGAAGCATCCTCGCATCACCGCCGCCGCAGCCCGGACTTGTTTTCGCCGCGGCGCAGCCGCGCCCCTTCCCGACGCCTCCAGTTCTCGTGCAACCGAGTCCGCCTCTCGCCACAGTGACGGGAACAGTCGTCGCCGCGCCGGACGCGATCCCGACGGTGGAGATCGAGGACCGCCAGGTGCAGCTGAACGTGCGCGCCAATTTGCCGGTTGGGACAAAGCTGGTGTTTGAGGTGATGTCCGCCACACCGCCGCGCGCGGCCGATCTCGCGGTGACCTTAGCGCAGCCCGCGGCCACCGCCCCGATGTCGGGGCCGCCGGGCGCGTATACAGGCTGGGCCACCCTCAGCGAGTCCCTCGCGGTGCTTCAGCGGACCGATCCGATCGCGGCGCAGCAACTCTCCCAGGTCATTCCCGATGGCGGCCCGCGCACGGCAGCCGCGATCATTTCATTCGTGCAATCCATGCGCACCGGTGACGCACGGCAGTGGCCCGGCGACACCACACTTCGCGCGTTGGAGAAAGCAGGTCCGCGCGGCGCACATCTTGCCGCGACTCTGTCGGGAGAGGTGAGCGAGCTATCGGCGCGCGCGCGCGACGGCGGCGCGGAGTGGCGCGCCATTCCCATCCCGTGGAATGCGGGCGGCCAAATCGACCGGATCGCGCTGATCACACGGCGCGAAGGCGACAGCGATGCGGACGGCGCGGGCGGCGGCAAAAAGGGGGGCGGCACGCGATTTCTCATCGACTTGAATCTCTCGCGCCTCGGGCCGATGCAACTGGACGGCATGTTCAAAGCGCCAGCGAAGACTTTCGATATGGTTCTTCGCACGAAAGAAGCGCTGCCGGAGGATATGCGCCGGGATCTCATCGGACTCTTTACCGCCAGTAACGGCGCGATGGGCCTGGCCGGGGGGCTTACCTTTCAGGTGACAAAAAAGTTCGCCGATCCCCTGAAAGCCGGGAATCCGGCTGATAAAGGCGGCCTGTGGGCCTAAAATTCGCCTTGTGGGCGAACTCTTAACGGCTTCTTTCCAGGTTTTTGGCAAACGGGCCTGATGACCAACCTGACCCGCGATCCCAAGGGATACTATGTCGCGCTCGGCATTGCCGAGGACGCGGACGCGGACGCCATCAAGTCAGCCTTTCGCAACAAGGCGAAGCGGCTTCATCCCGACTTCAACCCGTCGCCGATTGCGGCCAAGCAGTTCCACCGCCTTCATGAGGCCTATGAGACGCTGAGCGACCCGGAGGCACGCGCGGCCTACGACCGCCCTTGGAAGTCAGCCCAAAAACCTAAGCCGAGCGCCGAGCCCAAGGCTGAGGCGAAACCAAAAGCCAAAGCGCCACCGAAGGCCGAGCGCGGGGAGCCGCCCAAAGCGAGCCCCCATTCCACCCCCGCAAAGGCCGCGGCCGTCGAGGAGCCCACGCTCTGCCAATGTGGAAAGATCACGGCGCAGCCCCGCTACGTCGTATTCGATCAGGTGTGGGGCCGGCTGAAGAAAGTCCAAAAGCAATCGGTCGCCGGCGTTTTTTGCCGTAGTTGCGCCGACCGCGCGGCCATCCGCGCATCGCTGCTGACCTGGATCGCGGGCTGGTGGGCTTGGCCCATGGGCCCGCGTGAAACCATCAAGGCGATCGCCAATAACGTGCGCGGCGGCCGCAAGCCCGCGGATCGGAACGCGCGTCTCCTCTTGCGTCAGGCGAAGGCCTTCCGCGCCCGCGGTGAAATGGAACTCGCGCGCAGCGCCGGAGAGCAGGCGCTTGGCTTTGCGAAGGCGACGAGTCTGCGCGGCGACGTGGAACAATTCCTTGCACCGTTCGCGACGTCGGTCGGCGGCGCCACGCGCGCCATCAAGGATCGATGGGCAAAGCCGGGATGGGCGCCGATGGTCCAGGTGCTGCCGCTCGCCATCATCGTCGGCGGACTGAGCACATTCGCCGTTTACTCCGCGCCCGCGCCGTTGACGACCATGGCGCGGGAATTCTACGCGTCCTTGACCGCGCCGGCGCGCGCTCCCGTCGAGAAGACCGAGAGCGTCATCGGTCGCGTCTATAGCGTGACCAAGGACAGCGCCTCCGTACGCACCGGACCCGGAACGAACTACCAGATGGAAGCGATGTTGAAGACGGGCACGCTGGTGCTGGCGACGGAGACCGCGCCCGACGGGCGCTGGGTTCGCGTTGTAACCGCAGACGGCACCGCGGGCTTCATGAGCGTCGACGAGCTGACGCCGGACGTCCCGCTGGACGCGATGAATGACATCGGCGCCTTCGGCGCGCCGACGCCCGTCAAAAATTAAAGGCCCGAGCCGTTAGACGTTTCCTGCCGTCGTACGGCGGCGGAAGAGGTTCAGCCCGATCTCATTCAGATCCTGCTCGTCCTTGCGCGCCGCTTCGAGCGCCTCCTCTCTGTCGCGGTTGGCTTGCGTCACCTCGAGGGTTTTGGATCGCCGGTAGGCTTCGGCGAGTTCGTCCTGCGCATGCGCGACGCGCTTTTGAACATCGCGCAGGGCCTGGGCAAGTCGCTCCCGTTTCTCGTCGCTGAGCGCGAGATAGCCGGGCAAAGTGCCGCGAAGCTCCACTGGTGCGTTCGCCGCGAAGGCGACCTCACTCTGGATTTCGGCTTCCAGCGCGTTTTGGCGCTCGATCACAGCCTCCTCATGACGCAACAGCGTCGCGAGATTTCGCCGCTTCTCGTCGACATCCCATTTCCGCAGGCGGATAAGGTTATGGAGGTCCTTCTTGGCCATTTAGAGGCTCATCGCACAGGCGGACGCACGCGGACGCCGACCGGACGTTGGGGCGCGGCGGGAGGCGCCGCGCGCATGGGCGCAGCTTCACCCGAAGCTTCGAGCGGCGCCGCGGTCTGCGGTTTGATCGCTTCGGCGAGCAGCCGGTAGCAGGTCTCGAGATCGGTGTGATCTTCTTTGCCCTGCCGGAGGAATTCCTCGATGCGCGGGTAATAGAAGATTGCTTCGTCAACCTCGGGATTGGAGCCTTTGCGATACGCGCCGAGGCGGATCAGTTCGGCCATGTCCTCGTAGGAGGAGATCAGTTTACGCGCGCGGCGGATGAGCGCGTTCTGTTCCTCGGTATTGCAGCCGGGCATGGTACGGGAGATCGACTTGAGAATGTTCATGGCCGGATATCGGCCGCGCTCCGCGATCTGGCGTTCAAGCACGATGTGACCATCGAGAATCCCGCGCACGGCGTCCGAGATAGGTTCGTTGTGATCGTCCCCCTCGACGAGCACGGTGAATAGACCCGTGATGTTGCCGCTCTTGCGGCGGCCGGGTCCTGCGCGCTCGAGAAGCTTCGGCAGCTCGGCGAAGACGGTGGGCGTATAGCCTTTCGTCGCCGGCGGCTCGCCCGCGGACAAACTGATCTCGCGCTGCGCCATGGCGAAGCGCGTGACCGAGTCCATCAGGCACAGCACGTTCTTGCCCTGATCGCGAAAATATTCGGCGACTGCCATGGTGAGATAAGCCGCCTGCCGGCGTGTGAGCGGCGGTTCATCGGATGTCGCAACGATGACGACGCTACGCGCCAGACCTTCCGGCCCGAGATCGTCCTCGATGAACTCGCGCGCTTCGCGGGAGCGTTCGCCGATCAACCCGACCACGGTGACGTCGGCGTTTGTGTAACGCGCCATCATCGAGAGCACGGTGGATTTGCCCACGCCCGAGCCGGCGAAGATCCCCATACGCTGCCCGTGGCAACTGGTGGCGAAGGTGTTGAGCGCGCGGATCCCGAGGTCGACCTTGCTGCCGATGCGCTTACGATCGTGCGCCGGCGGCGGGGAAGCTTTGATGGGGTAAGCGGCCGGCCCCACGGCGAGCGGGCCGCGGCCGTCGATGGGCTTGCCCATCGCGCTGATCACACGGCCGAGCCACGAGTCGTCAGGGAACACCGCGGGCGCCGCCTCGGCGATCTCCGCGCGGCAGCCGAGCCCGATCCCCTCAAGCGGCCCGAACGGCATGACGAGCGCCCGTCCGCTGCGGAATCCAACCACTTCGCAGATGACTTTCCGGCCGTCGCGCGCGATGACGTTGCAGCGGTCGCCCACCGAAAGATTGTTTTGGACGCCCGCGACCTCGATCAGCAGCCCCTGTACGGCGGCCACCTTGCCGAACACCTGATGGGTCGGGATACGCTCGAGTTCGCTCAATAACGTCGTAATATTAAACACTTAAGAAGATCCCCGGATCGGCTTTGCTGAGCCTGGTGCGAGCCTAGACGGGGCCTCGTTAACAACTCCCAAAAAACTAGGCAAAAATTACCGAGAAGGTTAATGGCGTTAACCTTTGATAAAGGTTAATGAGGAATCCTTAAGACATTGCACCGCTTCGGGACGGCCAGAAGGTCCGATTTCGCGGCAAGGTTTCGTTAGGAGGGGTTACCAACCCATGTTAATCTCTTTAACGGAATGTAGTGTGCGGGGTTACTCGGGGGCACAACATCATGCGTATCCTACTTGTTGAGGATGATCCCTCAACCGCTCAAGCCATCACCGCCATGCTCCGTAAAGAAGATTGGGTCATCGATTCGACCGATCTCGGAGAAGACGGTCTCGATCTCGGTAAGATTTACGATTACGACCTGATCATCCTGGATCTCATGCTGCCTGACATGGACGGCATGGATGTCATTCGTCAGCTCCGCAGCTCGAAGATCGCTACTCCGGTCCTGATCCTTTCGGGCCTGCAGGAAGCCGATAAGAAAGTTCAAGGCTTCGGCGTCGGCGCCGACGACTATCTGACCAAACCCTTCAATCGCGACGAACTGATCGCGCGCATCCAAGCCATCGTGCGCCGCTCGAAGGGTCATGCGCAGCCGAAGGTGCAAGTGGGCCGTCTGACGGTGAATCTGGAAGCCCGGACCGCCGAAGTCGACGACCAGCCGCTCCATCTGACCGGCAAGGAATACGGCATTCTCGAACTGCTCGCGCTCCGCAAGGGCACGACGCTGACGAAGGAACAGTTCCTGAACCACCTGTACGGGGGCATGGACGAGCCGGAACTGAAGATCATCGACGTCTTCATTTGCAAGCTGCGCAAGAAGCTCGCGACGGCCACCGGCGGCGAAAGCTATATCGAAACCGTGTGGGGCCGCGGCTACGTTCTGCGCGAAAACGAAGCGGCGGAAGCCGCGGCGAGCGTGAAGAAGGCCGTCAACGCGTAATCACGGCGAATAAAAAATGCAGGGCGCGGGTCCACGACCCGCGCCCTTTTTATTTGCCGAGCTCTAGTGTTTTTGCGGAACCGCGAGGGACGCGAGCTGAGGCTTATCCAAGCGGTGCACGGCGTAAATACCGAGATCCCGGTTCACGGGACGGAACGCCGCCGACACACCCGTCAGCGGCTCCTGCGTGCCGAGATAGAGCACCCCGTCGTCCAGCAGACTGCGGCTGATCTTCTGCAAAAGATCGATCTTCGCCTGAAGGTCCAGATACACCATCACATTGCGGCACAAGATCACGTCGAAACGGCCCAGCGGGTAGATATCATCGAGGAGATTCCACGTCTGGAATCCCACCATGTTACGCACTTCGCCGTTCAACTGCCAGCCGGCGTCATCTTTCGCAAAATGGCGCAGGAGCGCGCGAATAGGTAGACCGCGCTGGACTTCGAACTGGGTGTAATGACCGTTCATGGCGGACGCGATCGCGCTGGCCGAAAGATCGACACCGATAATCTCGATGCGCCATCCGGCGAAGTGCTGGGCGACGTCGCGGATGGCCATCGCCAGCGAGTAAGCTTCCTGGCCGGTGGAGACACCGGCGCACAGAATCCGGAAGTGGCGGCGCTCGCGCCGCGCCGCCAGAAGGTTCGGGAGGACGACCTTCGAGAAGTGCACGAACGGCTTCCAATCACGGAAAAAAGCCGTGTCTTTCGCCATCATGGCATCCACGGCGCTCGACTGCAGAGTCGGATCGCCCGCTTTCATCGCGGCGACGAGTTCGTGGAAAGACTTGAAATTATGCTGCCTGACCACGGGCATCAGGCGGTTCTCGAGCAGGTAGCCCTTGTCGCGAGTCAACACGAGCCCGGAGCGCTCCTTCATCAGCCTCGCGGCATATTCGAAGTCGTCCGGGACCATTGACCCGTCCTAATCCAAAAGGTCGAGCAACAAGAATTTGCTGCGTACGATTTCGCTGTCGAAGGGCTTCATAATATATTCGTTGCCGCCCGCCGAGAGGGCGGAATGAATGAAGCTCGGTTCGTTTTCAGTCGCACAGAACACGATGATGACCTTCTCCGCGCCGGGCATTTTGCGCAGCGCCCGCACCGTTTCCAAACCGTCCTGCTGCGGCATGTCGGTATCGAGAAGTATCACGTCGGGCATGCGAATCGCGCAGGCATTCAGCGCTTTACGTCCGTTCTCGGCCTCCTCGACATCGAAACCCAGATCTTGAACGATCTTGGCGGCGACGCGGCGGATCACACGAGAGTCATCGACCACCAAGCAGAACTTCATGATACCGCCGGGACCTCCGCAATAACGGACAGTCCATCGGCCAGGGGCGAGAGCGTGAGGGTGCCTCCGAGACCGCGCACGATCTTGCCGGCAAAGTAAGCCTGCACCGTCTTGGCCGTCAGTGCGGCGGGAGCGGTGGATGCCGCCGCCTGCCGAAGGTCTTCGCGCGAATTCACCGACCGGCCTGCGGCGGTCCGCGCCGTCAGGGCGACCTTGACGGTCGCCGACGTTTCCGTCGCGATCTCAAGACTGCGGCATCCGGGCTGCGCCTCAAGGGTCAAAAGACACAAATTCAGTACCGACTGGATCCAGGACGGACCGAACGCACGCGAGGCCCTATCGAGCGCGGGCGTCGCCGGCCAGGTCACTTCAATACGGGCTCCGGGGCCGGCCGTGGTCGTTACATAGTCCTCGACGAGCCCTTTTAGGTCCCCCGCCGTGCTTTGAGCCAAGCCCAACGCCGCGCGGAGGAATTTCAGTTTGCGCGATGCCGCGCTCGAACTATCGCCGATCAGACCAATGGTTTCGGCGTCCGCCATGGAGGGGTCGTCGCCGATGAGTTCCACCCCGGCGGCCACGGCGCCGATCGGGCCGGCCAAGTCATGGCAAAGCCGCGTACACAGAAGCTGCGCGAGCTCCAGGTCCGAATCGTTCATTCCCCTAAACCCCAATCCCCGAACGCCCAGAGTTTAGCAGGGCAGACAGGCCGGTCGAAAGCATCTAAAACAGAAATATCGCCGAATTAACAGGTAGATAGCGGAATTGTTGCATGCATGACGCCTTCTCGCCCGGTATGCTTGTAAGAAATCCCGACCAGCCCGACTGGGGACTGGGGCAGGTTCAATCGGCCATCGGCGACCGGGTGACGGCCAATTTCGAAAATGTCGGTAAAGTGACCCTGAACCTGGCCGTGGTAAGACTTGTCGTCGTCGAAGACGACTCGCAGCCGCGCTAAAAACAGCTATCTAAGAACAATGATCGATCCCTTCGGCCGCTCCATCTCCTATTTACGTGTCTCCGTCACAGACCGCTGCGATCTTCGCTGCGTGTACTGCATGTCGGAGAATATGACGTTCCTGCCGAAGAAGGATCTTCTTTCGCTGGAGGAACTGGACCGGCTGTGCTCGGCGTTCGTTGAGCTTGGCGTGCGTAAGCTGCGGATCACAGGCGGCGAGCCCCTGGTGCGCCGGAACATCCTCGAGCTCTTCGACAACCTTGGCCGCCATTTGAAAACCGGCGTCCTCGACGAACTCACGCTCACGACCAACGGCACCCAACTGCCGGCGTACGCCGCCCAGCTGGCGGCGGCCGGCGTCAAGCGAATCAACATTTCGCTCGACTCCCTGGATCCGCAGAGGTTCAAGACCATCACCCGCTGGGGCAATCATGCGCAGGTGATGGACGGGATCCGCGCGGCGAAAGCCGCGGGCCTCAAAGTCAAAATCAATGTCGTGGCCATGCGTGATGTGAACGAAGACGAATTCATCGACTTCGTTGCGTGGTGCGGACGCGAAGGCTTCGATCTTGTCTTTATCGAGACCATGCCCATGGGCGAGATCGACGGCGATCGGACGGAGCAGTACCTGCCGTTATCGCTGGTGCGCGCCAAGCTGGCGCAGAAGTGGACCCTTGAACCCATCCCCGACACCACGGGCGGCCCTGCGCGCTATACACGCGTTCGCGAGACCGGCGGCCGTGTCGGCTTCATTACGCCGATGACTCATAATTTTTGCGAATCCTGCAATCGCGTGCGGCTCACGTGCACGGGCACGCTTTATATGTGCCTTGGCCAGGAGGATGCGGCGGACCTGCGGGGTCCCTTGCGCGCGAGCGAAAGCGACGATCAGTTGCGCCAGGCGATCAAGGATGCGATCGCCCGCAAGCCGAAGGGCCACGACTTCGTCATCGACCGCAATCACAAACGTCCGGCCGTGGCGCGGCACATGAATGTGACGGGCGGCTAGCGTATGCCCTTCTCACGCGTTGCCTTTGTCGCCGCTGACACACCGCAAGCCCAAGAGTCGCTCCAGGCTCTCATCCAACGATATGGGCAGCATGATCCCACAACGGCCGATGTCATCGTTGCCCTCGGCGGCGACGGTTTCATGCTGGAAGCGCTGCATACCTATATGTCTTCGGATGCGCCGATTTTCGGCATGCATCGCGGCACCGTCGGGTTCCTGATGAATCGCTATGACGAGGACGACCTGCCTCATCGCCTTGCGCGCGCCGCCGAAGTCACGCTCCATCCGCTGCGGATGAAAGCCACCACCGCCAGCGGCAAACAGGAAGAAGCGCTTGCGATCAACGAAGTCTCGATGCTGCGTCAAACCCGCCAAGCGGCCAAAATTCGCATCTCGGTGGACGGGCGGGAGCGGATGAGCGAGCTGATCTGCGACGGCATCCTCGTCTGCACGCCGGCGGGCTCCAGCGCTTATAATCTTTCCGTCCATGGCCCGGTGCTACCGGTCGGCGCGAATCTCCTGGCGATGACTCCCATCAGCGCCTTCCGTCCGCGGCGTTGGCGCGGTGCGCTGCTCCCGCGCACCGCGACGGTGCGCCTCGAGCTTCTCGAGGCGGATAAACGGCCCGTCTCCGCGGTCGCCGATCGCGAGGAAGTCCGTGACGTTGTGGACGTGACCGTGCGTGAGGATCGCAGCATCGCCCTGCGCGTCCTTTTCGATCCGGAGCACAACCTCGAGGAACGGATCGTCGCCGAGCAGTTCGAGCCCTAGCTACCAGTAAAACCCGGGGATCATATAGGTCGGCATCTGCCCTTCCTTGGCGGCGAGGGCTTCCGCTTGAGCTGGGTCGGCCGCGCGGCCATAAACCACGCCCAACGCTTCGGCGTGAATGCCGCCGGTGCACCAGATCGATGCGAGTCCGCTTGCGCGGGCGCCTTTCACATCCGTCTCCAGCGCGTCGCCAATAACCGCAACCCGGCGCGGATCAACGCCGAGCCTTTCGATCGCAAGGCGGTAGATTTTCGGATCGGGTTTTCCGCGAAGCGCCACTTGGCCGCCGAGGCTCTTGTAGCGGGCGGCAATGGCGCCTGCGCATACAATCGCCCGTCCCCCCCGGATCACCACAAAATCAGGATTGGCGCAGACCATCGGCAGCGCGCGGGTTGCGCTCTCTTCCAATACGGGGAGGTAGTCCTCGACGGTATCGTCGAGATTGCTGGGTCCTGTGTTCAGAATGAAAGCCGCGTCGGCGAGCGCCGGAACGACCGTAAGACCCGTATCTTCGAAAACACTTCGGTCCCGTTCCGGCCCAAGGTGATACACGGTCTGACCCAGGCCGGCGAAGAACGGATCGTCTTTGGCGATGAGGGCTGCGCGCGTCGCCTCGCCTGATGACAAGACCTCGCCATACAGGTCGCGCCCTATGCCCATCTTGGTCATCGCTTCGATCAGCGCATGCGCGCGGCGCGGCGCATTCGAGAGCAGAAGCGTCTTCTTTCCGGACTCCTTGAGCGCCCGCAGGGTATCGGCGGACGGTGGGTACGGTTTCTCGCCGTCATGCACCAATCCCCAAAGGTCCAGGATGAATGCATCGAAGTCGTTCTGAACTTCACGCAAGCCCGATATGGCACACAGACTCATTTGTGGTCAGCCCCGACGGCAGCGGCGACCGAGGTGAATCCATCGCGCTTGAGCAGCAACGCAAGCTGCCGGTTTATCTTGTTCACCAGCGCCGGCCCCTCGAATACGAGCGCTGAATAGAGCTGGACCAGCGAAGCACCGGCGCGGATTTTTGCGTAGGCATCCGCGCCGCTGGCGATCCCGCCAACGCCGATCAGAGGAATCTTACCCTCGGTGAGCCGGCAAACGTCCGACAAAACGCGCGTTGAAAGTTCGAAGAGCGGGGCGCCGCTGAGACCGCCCGTCTCGCCGCGGCGCGCGGATTTCAAGGTGTCCGGCCGGGAAATCGTCGTGTTTGAAACCACGATGCCATCGAGATTTTCTGCACGCGCCGCCTTGACCGCTTCCGCCAGATCCTCGGGCGTTAAATCCGGCGCCAGCTTGATCAGCAGCGGCGGGGTCTGCTCTTTCATGGCGGCGCGCGCGGCGCGAATGATGGCGATGAGCGGCTCGGCGCTTTGAAGCGCGCGCAGGCCGGGCGTATTCGGAGACGAGACGTTGATGACGAGGAAATCAGCGTAAGGAGCAAGCGCGCCGGCGAGCGTTGCGTAATCGGCTATCGGATCCTGCTGGTCTTTATTCTTGCCGAGATTGACGCCAACGATGCCGCGGCGTGAGCGGCGCGCGCGAAGACGTTGTTCAACGACGGCGAGCCCGTCGTTGTTGAATCCCATGCGGTTGATCACAGCGCGGTCTTCGTTCAGCCGAAACAGGCGCGGCTTCGGGTTCCCCTTTTGCGGAAGCGGCGTCACACCGCCGACTTCAACGAAACCAAAGCCGAGATCGAGCGCGGCTTCGAACGCGACCGCATTTTTGTCGAACCCCGCGGCGAGACCGACCGGGTTCGGAAAGACGCGATTCCACACCGTCTGATGCAGCACGGGATCGTCGACTGGTGCGGCATAAAAAGCCGTAGCGAGCCGCGACTTTAGCCCGAGCAATGCACACCTATGCGCCTGCTCGCTCTCCATCTTGAATAGAAAAGGGCGTAGGATTTGAAAGGGATCGAATATCATTCGAGATCAATTTTGATATGCAGTCGCAAGACAGCCACCATAAGTGGGTGATGGACAGGGTCCAAATTTATCTGCCGTTGCACGAAGCGTTTCGCCGGATGAGTGCGTTGTATAGCGGTTCATTTTCGTGAAGCAATTTGCTTCTTGTTCGGGCGGTGAACGGATATATTGCCCGCTCGAGGGGAATTTTTGTCAGCTTAAAACAACAACATCGTGCGTAGCGACCCCAAGCTTTCCACACGGGGCTTGGCTCGCCTGATCGAACAGGTGGGCAAGGCTGCCTATAATCTTGGTTATACGCCCGGGCTGAATCCAGCCCAGTGGGCGGCGATGCGCTATTTCGATGAAGCTACCGTTGAACGTCGCACGGTCACAGGCTTCGCGCAATTTCAAGGTACGACAAAAGGAACCGCGTCGCAGACAGTGGCCGCGCTTGTGCGCAAGGG
Organism: Rhodospirillaceae bacterium; assembly: GCA_041905525.1. Lineage (GTDB taxonomy): Bacteria > Pseudomonadota > Alphaproteobacteria > Rhodospirillales > Rhodospirillaceae > SHVO01. The sequence goes on along the minus strand of JAYRKY010000005.1, from coordinate 189,061 downwards.
ATACCTGCGCCGCGTCGGCGACAAGCAGGACCGTCGCGTCCATCGTCTTGTCCTCACCGAACAGGGTGAGGGTCTGCTGCGCGGCGATCCGCTTCAACAGCTGTCCCGCGCGCTCGAAACCCTGACCCAGGAAGAACGCTGGGCCCTTGCGGTTAATATGGAAAAAGTCCTGCGGCAGCTGATTAAGCTGTAGGCGAGCGCCACGCTGGAGCAACGCCGCTCCGCCCGACGCACATTCACCACGAATACATTTCATATCCGGCGCGACGAATCACATCACGCGCGATGGTTAGAGCCGGAATTGGATCGTGCGTTGGCTTACGACAGAACGCTGTCGATAGCTTTCAGGAGTTCGCCGCGTTCGAACGGCTTGTAGACAACAACGTTGGCGCCGAAAGTCGCCGCCAGCGGCGCCGTGTATGTGAGCGGTGCATTCGGCGCCCCGCCCGAGATCACGACGATCGGAATGTTGTCGCCCGCGCCGCGGATTTCCTTGAGGAGGGCGATACCGTCCATCTCCGGCATCCAAATGTCCGAGACGATCGCGTCGAATCGGCCGTTCTTCAGCCGCACCAGCGCTTCCTTACCCGAGGTTGCATCCTCGACGCTATGCCCCGCAGCCGCGAGTATCTCGCGAACAGACAGGCTGACCTCGGGAGAATCCTCGACGAGCAGAATATGCGCCATGACCGGACCCGAGATTAGGATGAAGCCTGTTGAGAAGGCGGTGAAGAAGCGATGGGAATATATATCATCGCCTTCGTTCCCTGATCAACTTCGCTCTCAACCTTAAGTGTCCCGCCCCAACCGGTCACAATGCTGTACACCACGGACAAGCCGAGACCCGTGCCCTTACCGGCGACCTTCGTCGTGTAGAAGGGCTCGAAAATGCGCGAGAGGGTGTACGCGTCCATGCCGCATCCGTGATCGACCACGGACAATTCCAGCCACCGGCCCGGGTCGATCATCAGGGCCGAGGCGCGCGCTGCGTCGAGATCGATCGCCGACAACCGGACGGCGACGCGCCCCTTGCCGCTCATGGCATCCGCCGCGTTGGCGACAAGATTGAGGACGACCTGCGAAACTTGCGTCGGATTGACGACGGCGATGGCGTCGTCGGCGCTGAAATCCCGGTCGAGGGCGATCCCGGGCGGTAAACTGCTTTGCAGCAAGTTTAGAGCGTCGGTCACGAGGCTCGTGATGTTGTGCGGCGCTACTTGCGGTGCATCGCGGCGCGCGAAAGTGAGAATCTGGCGCACCACGTCGCGTGCCTTGCGGGCGCTCGATGCAATCACCTCAAAATACTTGCGCACCTTCGATGGGTCTTTGTCGGCGAAGTCCTGGCCGAGGTCGGCGAGGGCAAGAATAGGCTGGAGCAAATTGTTGATCTCGTGCGCGACACCGCCGGAGAGTTGGCCGAGCGCCTCCATCTTCTGCGACTGCAAGAGCTGCCCGGCGCGCTCGCGGTCATGCGTGATGTCGTCGAGATTGAGCACAAACACCGTCGCCTCGCGGCCTGGGTAATCCCTAACCGGGGCGATCTCGATCTGAGCCAGAAAGCTGGATCCGTCGCGTCGCGCGCAGGTCAACTCGAAGGCGCCGCTGTTCGACGCGGCCAAGGTCCGCAGCACGGCATCCCAACCATCCCCGCTTTCGTCCGGGGCACGCAAACTGGCAAGCCCATGCTGACTTAGTGAGGACGTGGTGTATCCCGTCAGCCGCTCGAATTCGGCATTCGCATAAAAGATCTCAGGCCGTGCGCCGTCGGTCGTGACGACGGCGACGCCGATGGGCGACGCATCGAGGGCTTCGTACAAGATGGCGTTACGGCGTAAAAGCTGCTTGAGCTCTTGTTCGCGCTGCTTGCCCTCGGTGACATCCTGACACGTGCCGAAGGAGGCATACGGTTCGCCATCAGCGTCAAAGAGGACGCGCGCGTCGAACCTGAGCCAGCGCACCGCACCGTCGCCGCGGATGATGCGGTACTCGGCTCCGCGCACGGCTTTGCCATCCAGCTGATCGGTGAATATGCGCTCGAATATCTCCTGGTCCTCCGGGTGGACCAGGCTTCGATATTTCCCCAGCGCGTGGGTGGCGGCCGTCGGCGAGACACCGTGGATCACATACATATGCGGCGACCATTGCACCGACGCCGTCTGCCAGAAAATCTTGTAGGTGCCGAGTTGAGCAATGCGTGTTGCTTCTTCCAGCCGCGCTTCGCTTTCCCGAATCTCGAATTCGGCGTTCTTCATGGCCGTAATGTCGAAGGCCGAGACGACGGTCCATGGCTCCGCCGCGGCACCAGACGCAAACGGGAAGCAGTAGATGATGTACCAGCTCAATCCAAACGGCTGGACGAAGTTGGTACCCTCTCGGCCAGCGACGCGCCGCGCACGTTCGAGAAAGAGTTTATAGGCGCCCTCGACGGGCCGCCCGATGGCGGCAGTTGCGGTGCAGCCCAGAATATCTTCGGCGCGCGTATTCGCCGACACGACCACGTCGTCGTTATCGACCACGACAGCGCCGGCGGGCAACGCCTCCAAAAAAGCATCGACCGTCCCCGGCCCATTTCGCGATGCCGCGGATAGAGGGGCGGGCGTGGAGGGAGCAGAACCCATGCCGGCGTCGCGCCCGCTACCGGGTCAGCCGGACCTTGAAGGGTTTCATCATTTTTTTGATTTCGTCGTCGGCCAGGGTTTCCGGCGGCGGTTCGGCGGCCTCCGGAAAAAGAGGCTCTCCGTATCCGAGTTCTTTTTCGTAGACGATACTTTCGAGGTAATCGGCGACCCCGGTGAGTTCGGTTGCGCGCTTCTTATCGAGCGTCGCTGCTTTACGGATCTCCGCGGCGGCGCGCATCACGATGATGTCGACCGTCTTTTCTTGCTCACCCATGCCTCGTCCCCATCCTGCAATCGCCCAGCCACACAGGTGGCATACAGCAGATTCCATTGATGATTGTTATATGCCTCCCGGCAGAGACGGACAATTCGGGGATACGCGTATATCAGGGCTAGGCGCGACGAAGAGTAACGCGTGCGACCCGCAACGATTATGCAACTATCAGGATATACGCCTAGAGCGCGGCCCGAATCCAAGCGAGTGCGCGCGTCTGATTGCCGTCAGTAAAGAACTCGTAATTCGCCGGCGGCAGCGAATCGCGAAGCAGGAGGGCGAGCCCGGCCCACGAGGGTCCTCCAACAATGGCGGCCCGTTCGCAGCGATGGGCGTTGGATGCCAGGATGGCCCCCGTCTCCCATTGAGAACTCTCGTCGAAATCGAGCAAGCGGCTGAGATCGCAGTAGAGCCGGAACTTCGGATTTTCGCCCAGCAGGGACGTCATGGACGGCGAAAACACTTCGACATAATCCGCCTCGGTGAGGGTACCGACGGCGCGAAAGAAGATGATGTTGCGTTCGCGCTCGGGCTTCAATTCCAGCATAGCGGGCTCGGGACGGACAATTGGAACGCGCAACACTAGAAGGTATCGGCGGAAAGTTGAATTGAATTTCCGTGTTACTGCGCGGCCAGGAGTTCGCGCTCCGTGGCCGGCAAATAAACCGTGAATCGCGACCCGCGGCCCGGCACGCTCTCCACCGCGACGCCCCCGCCCCAACTTTTTGCGATGCCGGACACCACAGCGAGACCGAGGCCCGTGCCCTTTCCTTGAGGCTTCGTGGTGAAGAACGGCTCAAATACCTTTCCGATGAGATCGGGCGGAATCCCGGGGCCGGTGTCTTCCACGATAATCCGGCAGTAGGTGCCCGGGGGCACATCCGCCAGCTTAGTCGCTTCGCCAGCGACACCGACTTGATCGATCCGCACGCTGATGCGCCCGCCATCGGTCATCACATCGGCGGCGTTCGCGATGAGATTCGTAATGATTTGAGCAAGTCCTGTGCGTTCCGCGCGCACGATAGAGGAATTGTCCGCGGCCGAGATCTCGATCTGTGTACGCGCGCCAATTGCTCCACTCATGAGATCGGCGGTTTCGCGCACGATCGCTAGGACGTTGATCTCTTCCCGGGACGGAGGCGTTTGGCGCGCGAAAGGCAGCACATTCCTGACAATGAAACTCGCCCGCTCCGCAGCGCGCGCGATGCGCGTGAAGTATAGTTTCTGCTGCTCATTTTCCTTCGCTTCCTCCGCGCCGCAGGCGGAGTAGATAAGGATCGGCTGCAGAAGATTGTTGATTTCATGCGCCAGACCGCTCGCGAGGCGGCCCATCGCGCCCGCCTGGCGACGGCCTTCCTCCAAATGGCGCTCGCGCATCTGGTCGGTGACATCCGCCCCGACACCGCGGTAACCGTAGTATTCACCGGCACTATCATACTGCGGGTGACCGCTCAGATTGACCCAGCGGGTCTCACCTCGCCCGTCGATAACGGGAACGAGAATGTCACGAAATTTGGCGCGTTGCGCGAAAGCCTGCTCCAGGGCCGCAAAATCATGGCCGCTCGACGCATCAAGAATTGGCTTGTTCGGCCCGCTCGCCTCCGACCCGAAAGTCTCAAGTCGAAAGCCTTCACCAAGCGCCACGCCGGCGCTGTGCTCCCAGATATAATCGGCGGAACACTCCACCATGCCGCGGAGTTGGAGATCCTCAGCGCGGCCGCGCAGGGTGGTGACGTCCTGCGCAAGACCGAAAACCTTTGGGTTGGCTCCTTGAAGGTCGACGGCATGCCACGAAAACCGCACGAGGCGCTGGTCACCATCTTTGCGGACGATGCGACATTCGATCGTACCGGCGGGGGGGCTTTCGTTTTTCTTGGTCCATGTATCGAGGACCCGCTGGATGTCCTGAGGCGCGACGAAATCGAGCATCGACCGCTTGGTTGGCACGAACACGCCCGGGTTGACGCCATACAGGGCATACATGCCCTCGTTCCAAACAAAGGTTTCACTGCGAACGTCATACTCCCAGCACGCGATGCCGGCCATCGCATGAAGCTCGGTGGCGGTGGGTACGCGAAGGTTGCTGCTTGGGTCCGGGCGGGTGCGTGGATGGCGCGGGGCGAGAAGCTGATAAGCGCCGAACAGCGCGCCGCCGAACGCCGCGACCGCCACGAGGAGAATCTGGGCGGTGAAGTGATGGCCGTAATGGTCGGCAACGAGCGCCGCGCCTATGGACGCGACGAGCGCCCCAGCGGCGCCCCACGTCACCGCGACGGGCGGCCGGTCCCTCCTCAGGTTCGCCGCACTCATGTCTTCATCCCCCACCTCTCCCCGGGGCCATACTATCCGGATCAGCCCGCGGGCTCTATGCAGCACAAATGGAAAAGACGCCTCGACGCCCCGTCGGACGAAAGTTCCGGCTGGAGTTATTTCGCCTTTTTTCACAAATACTTACCCGCGCGGACTGGACCACGGGCATGGGGATTCTTATGCTAAGCCTCTTACTTCAGGAGGCCGGGGAAAGACCGGCGGGCGTCATGGAATCCAGAGAAGCGAAGTTCAAGATCGGCCAAGTGGTGAGGCACCGGCTCTTTCCGTTTCGCGGTGTGATCTTCGACGTCGATCCGCAGTTCTCGAATACCGAGGAGTGGTGGCAATCCATCCCCGAGGACGTGCGTCCGCAGAAAGACCAGCCGTTTTATCACCTGTTGGCCGAAAACGCGCAGACCCACTATGTGGCCTACGTGTCCCAGCAGAACCTGTTGGCCGACGAGTCCGGGGAGCCGGTTCAGCACCCCGAAGTCGGCTCCTACTTCGGCGAATTCCGCGGCAGCCACTATGTGATGCGGCCGAACTACGCGAATTGATGCACATCCGCGCCAAATACGTTGGCGATTGGCGCAAGTGTGCGTAGGGTGTCGCATTCGCACACAACCGCCCGCCGATGAACTCGCCCCGTCAATACTTCAGTCTCAACGAACTCGACCGGAAACTCGAACGCTTCGTCGACTTCGACGGCGGTGTGATTTTTGAGGCCGGCGCCAATGACGGCGTGAATCAGAGCAATAGTCTTTATTTCGAGCGCTACAGGGGCTGGCGATCGGTCTTGGTCGAACCGATCCCAAAGCGTTTCTTTGAATGCGTGGTGAATCGGCCCGATGCTCTTGTCGAATGGGGCGCGTTAGTGCCACCCGAGCGCAAGGGCGAGATCATGACGCTCACATATTGCAATCTCATGACCGTGACCCGCAACTCCGCGGAAACGCGGGCCTGGGAAGACGATCACGTCATCAAGGGAATCCAGCATCTGCGCGGCGAGAAGATCGAGAATTTTCAAGCGCGCGGGACGACCATCAGCTCCGTCCTCGACAAACATAGAATCACCCATGTCGACGTCTTGTCGCTGGACATCGAAGGCTTTGAAATTCCGGCGTTACAAGGCATCGATTGGACGCGCCATCGCCCGACATGGCTTCTGATCGAAGTACGCGACGAGCCGGCGATGGATGCCTATCTCGCGCCGTATTACGATCGCGTCGAGAAACTGTCGCACCACGACATTCTCTATAAAGTCCGCGCTTAATCGCACGTTAGAAGAGCGACGGCTTATTGCCGGCGGCGTGCTCCGGCTTGGCTTCAAGCGCGTCGTGCATGCCCGGCCCCATGTGCGGTTGTGCGCTTTTGGCAGGTGCAAAGGCGAAGTCGCGCGAGAGAAAAAGCGAGGTACACCAGATGTACTTGTTCTGCGGACCGTACCCGATCATATCCACCTGGATAAAACCCTTCTGACGCAGAAAGTCGGTCAGCAACGGGTAGCGCTCGGAGTTGTCGAGGATGATGAGGCCTCCCGGGGCCAGGAACCCCGTGCACGTCATCGTGCATTCGGCACGCCAGCGTCCGTCGACGACAATGACGTCATGCGGCGCGTTGCGCGCGACCGCCCGCACGTATTCCATTCCGCTCGCAAGAGTTATTTCAGCATTTGGCAAGGGCACGGCCCTCGCGCGCTCGAACCATGGCTGGTCATGCTCCACCGCGTAGACCTGCTTCGCCCGGCGTGACCAGTAGTGGGTCGACGCGCCGCAGCCGTATTCGAAGACCTGTTTGTCCGAGAAATCCAATTGGTTGAGATAACAAATGGCCGGATAGGTCATCCAAGGGACAGGCGTGCCATCGGCCCAAAGCGGCGTCTGTGACGCGATGGTCCTGCCATGAGCATAAAAATCGGGGATTTGATCGAGGGTTTCCATGCCAACCTTGACGCCATGAACGCAATTGGAAAACGAGCCACGCCCCCTTAGATTAGGGCATCCGCGGCTCTCGCGGCATTCTCGTTATAACTCCTAGAGACATCAGAGGACACCATGGCGATCAAACAAGGCGACAAGCTGCCGGCGGGCACGTTCCGCACGATGGGACCTGAAGGCCCCAAGGAAGTTTCGACCGACGAAATCTTCAAGGGCAAAAAGGTCGTGTTCTTCGCCGTCCCCGGGGCCTACACCCCGACCTGCTCGAAGCAGCACCTGCCCAGCTATGTTTCCAACTACGACAAAATCAAAGCCCAAGGCGTCGACACCATCGCCTGCATGGCGGTCAACGACGCGTTCGTCATGAACGCGTGGGGCAAAGATCAGGGCGTCGGCGAGAAGGTACTCATGCTGGCCGACGGCAACGGCGAATTCACGAAAGCCATCGGGCTTGAACTCGATGCCTCCAAATTCGGTCTCGGCACGCGCAGCAAGCGTTTCTCGATGATCGTGAACGACGGTGTCGTGGAAAAGCTGAACATTGACGAGAGCGGCTACAATCTCTCGAGCGCCGAAGCGACCTGCAGCCTTTAGGCTCGGCCGGATCCAAGAAAGCCCGCGGTGCACCCGCGGGCTTTTCTATTTTCGCAAACTCAGATGCCAGCGCCACGCATCGGAGACCTGCGAAGCAAGATCGGATCGGCGCGGACACCACCCCAAGACATTTTGCGCGAGCGTCGGATCCGCCACCAGCGCGGGAGGATCACCTTCCCGGCGCGCGCCATATGTGACTTCGATCCGCCTGCCGGTGACCTCTCGAACCGTATCGACCACCTCGCGCACGGATGCGCCGCGCCCAGTCCCGAGATTGAATGCCGTTCCACCACCGTTTCCTAAGGCGTGGCGCCAGGCCAGGAGGTGAGCGTCGGCAAGATCGGAGACGTGGATATAGTCGCGCACGCAGGTCCCGTCCGGTGTCGCATAGTCGGTCCCATTGATCGTGATATTCGCGCGCGTTCCCAACGCCGCGTCCAAGACAAGCGGAATGAGATGATTCTCAGGTTCATGCCACTCGCCGGTCTCCCCGTCCGGGTCGGCGCCGGCCGCGTTAAAGTAGCGAAGCGCCACCCAATCGAGTCCATGCTGTTGCTGCGCGTGCGCCAGCAGGCGCTCCATCTTGAGCTTGGCGGCGCCATACGGATTTACGGGATTGCACGGCGCGCGCTCGGTGATCGGCGAGCCCGCGGGTATCCCGTACACGGCGGCTGAACTTGACACCACCAGCGTACGGACGCCGGCCTCCGCCATGGCGCCGACGAGCGTCTGCGTGCCGTCCACGATATTTCGCTCATAGAGTTCCGGCTGTGCCACCGACTCATTGACGAAAATGAACGAGGCAAAGTGCATGACTGCGGCGGGTTCATAGGCCTTTAGAACCGCGCGCAAGCGTTCATGATCGTGAATATCTCCCTGCTCGAACGGGCCCCACTTCACGAGCTCGCGGTGTCCGCGAATCAGGCTATCGTATGTGACCGGACAGTGCCCGGCGCGGGCAAGCGCCTTACAGGCGTGGCTACCGACATAACCCGCACCGCCGGTGACGAGGATAGTGGCCATGGCCCCTGCTCAGTTAGTGGATCGCGTACGCCGCAGGATCGTCAGCATATCCAAATGCCGCGATATCCGCCTGCGCGTATAATCGCACTATCTCGAACAGCTCCGGTGTGTAGTACGTCTGCCACGGCGCGTGTTCGGTCGCGTTCCAATGTTTCAATTCGGCGTCCTCGAGCCCGATCGCGGAACAAACCTTGCGGAAGTCGTCATTCAGCGTTTCGTATCGCCCGATGAAATCCACCAGCTGCGCGCCAGTATCATCGAAGAGAAAGCGCTTTTGTTGTCCCAGCGGGAACTCGTTTTCGGGAGCGGACTTAATGAAGCTTTCGAACGACGTCAGATCCCGGCCCGCATGACGCGCCTTAGGGTTTCTAAGATTGTAGTTGTACAACGAGACCTGAAGATCCCACGGGTTCCGTACGAATCCCACTTTGAACAGGGACTCAAATACGCTCATGCGCATCATCGCCCGCACGTCTTTCGCTAGGGCGTGGTCGTGCATCCACAGGGCACGCGGATTGATTCCGAGGCAGCGCAAATAGAGGGATGTCGTCTTCGGAAGAAGCTTTCGCAGCGTGTGCCGGAAATCGGTTTTGCCAAGGGCTTGCACGATTGACGTGCCGGCAACCTTGTAAACATGAATGAACAGGAACTTCTCGGTCAATGAGAGTATCATAGCCAGACAGATGCGAACTGCAGTGTCCCGTTCTACGCCGGAAAAGTTAATAAAAAAGATACCCTGCGCGGTTATGCCCTATTCTGCATGGCTGGAGTGGCGATGCGCCGATGTCTTCCGAGGCCGCCGTGACGCACAACACAACTGAAATCACACTCAAGAGCGCCGTCACCGCGGACTACGATGAATTCTATGACGGCGCCAATGCGTGGCGTGACCTGGGCGCAAAATTCAAAGCTAAGAATCTTGCCGAGGTCTGCAACCGCGCGGCATTTCAACCGAAACGAATCCTGGAAGTTGGCGCCGGCGAAGGCAGTGTCCTCAAGCACCTGCAAAGCATGGGCTTTGGAGAGGAGTTCCACGCGCTGGAGATCTCCCGCTCCGGCATCGCCGCGATCGAGAGCCGCGGGATTCCGGGCCTCGTCAGAGCGGCGTGGTTCAACGGTTACGAAATTCCATACCCGGACGACTCGTTCGACGTGGTGATATTGTGTCACGTGTTGGAGCATGTTGAATACGAGCGCGTGCTGCTGCGCGAACTTCGCCGCGTCGCGCCCCGCCACCTCGTCGAGGTGCCGCTCGATTATCGGCCGGGCATAGATAAGAACTACGAGCACTGCCTGAGCTACGGTCACATCAATGTCTATTCACCGACATTGATCAGGTTTCTTTTGCGATCAGAAGGCTTCGCGATCGATCAGGAACTCCTGACGATCGTCCATGAGGATGTCATGGAGTATATGGAGTTCGTGACCCAGAAACGGGAACGCACGCCGGCGGCCGAGGCCGACTTCCGCAAGAGAATGTCCGAGCGCGCACTCAAGTTCTATACCGCCCCCTCAAAAGAGCATGCTGAGTTGATGGCCAATGCCATCACCCTACTGACGCATCGCGACGCGCAAGGACTAACGGTGTTCGGGAAGCGCTAGCGGGCGGAACGCGCCGCGTTTTCAAGGATGCGCTCGTAAAGAGCGAGATACGCTTTCGCCTGCACCTCCGGAGAATGATGACGCTCAACGCGGGCGCGGGCGCGCCGTCCGCATTCCTGGAGCCGCTCCTTGTCGGAGAAGGCCGTCATGAACGCGGCTCCCAGGCCCGGGATACTTCCGGCAGGCGCGAGGAATCCCGTGTCTCCCTCTTTCACCATGTCGGGAATGCCGCCCACGTCAAACCCAACGACAGGAGTGCCGCAGCTCATCGATTCCAGCATCGTGTTCGGTAGATTGTCCTGCTGCGATGGAACGGCGGTGATGTCCGCGGCGCTGTAAAGCGCGGCGACTGTTGCGTCATCGCCGACATAGTTCACCATGGCGATTCGCACCGGCGAATCAATAGCGACATTCGTCTTGTCACCGACACCGATCAAGACCAGATCGCGCGTGTCCGGCAGCAACGACAACGCTTGGACCAGTTCGCGAAATCCTTTGCGTGCCAGGCTCACCTGGTGGGACATGAACAAAACGATCCGAGCGTTTAGCGGCAGACCCAGCGCCGCCCGGGCCGCCATCTTGTCCATGGGCTTGAATAGATCGATTTCGATGCTGTTGGGAATGCACGTCCCGTCATACTTGCCGAAGAGCGCGCTCGATTTGGCTTCTCCGACCAGCCAATGACTCGGCGCCACGATGTGCAGTTTTTCGGCCGGCCACTTGGCGAAGATTTTGCTTTTTGCGTCGAAAATCCGCGTGGTGAGATCCTCACCTTCGCTGGAGCCCAGGAGGGGGCACTGCCCGCACCGGGTCCGGAAGCGTCCGCACCCCTGGTCGAAATGGCAGCCTCCGGTGAAGGGGTTCATATCGTGCAGGGTCCAGACGACCGGCACGTCGATTCGCTCCGGCGTAAAGAACAAGTGGTAGTCGACGAAACCCGCCACCCAGTGAAGATTGATGATCTCGGCACGCGGGCGCTGGATGAAGAAATTCTCGTCCCCGTCTACGCGCTCCTGGCTGAACTGCTCGATATCGGGGCTGCGAGTTGCCTTGTAGGCGTCATACGCCGTTTCGAGCGCGGCCTTCTCCGCCGCGCGATGCGCAATGGCCACCGGTGAGGGGTCGGGAATGAACTTGCGGACCGTATCGTCCCGGGTCCTCTTCTCGCGCACGAAATACGTGCTGTTCGCGCCGATGGAAACAAGGCCGCGATGCAAACGGTAAGCGGCGCGGGCGGCGCCACCTTGGACATCCAGCGTGTTGATCTGAACGATGCGCAAGGGCGTGGATTACTTGAAGGAGCCGTACTGAAATTCGGATCGGTCCGCCGGCACCAGGAAAAAGTCCATCTGCCAAAAGCTGCGGTCATAGTCGCGAAACAATGGCTCCCCGATGTCAATGCATCGGAACCCCATGTCCTCGAGAAGATCGAGCATGGCGGCGAAGCGCTTCTCGCGCGGGCCGAAGTTATAGGCCTCGATCACGATCAGACTAGTGGACTTCAAGGTCTCGGTGCAGCCCTTAAGGATCTCGCGCTCGAAGCCGTGGGTATCGAACTTCAGAAGGATCGGGCCCTGAAGCCCCTTCTCCGCGATCTCACCGTCGACGCTGATCTGGGGCACCCGGACACCCTTGGGATCGTCCGCGGACGTGCCGGCGCCTCCGAAGGGATCGGGCGAAAACTGGAAGTGACCGACACCCTTGGACGGCCCCGCGGCGGCAATCACATAGCTGTAGGCCGGGTCCGCCGCCAGCTGGTGAAGCTCACGTTCCCAATGGTGATTCGCCTCAATCAAATGCGCCTTGGCGTCCGTGAAGACAGTGCGCGCCATCTTCGACCATTCGCCACGCGCAGCGCCAAGGTCGATGATCGTTGCGACGCTTACGCCCCGCTTTTTGATCCGAAGCAGCGCATTGCGGTGGGAAAGGGCAAACTTGGAGAAGCGTTCAGGGTTGGCCTCAGCGAAATCCTTGGCGGATTCCATCATCGCCCACATCATCCGCTCAGCCGCCGGTTTCGGTATATCCACGAGTTGTTCCCCCTAGAATACGAGCCGCTGGTTAAGCGCGGTCTTGAGGTCGCCGCGCGGAAGAACGTGAAAAGGCCGTTCCACAACGTGCCAGGAACTTCGTTCCTGTTCCGGCGCACGCTTCTCGGCATAGAAGCCGGTGTATGTGGCCGCCCCTTCGATCGCGCGGGGCGCATATTTCAACTTGGCTCGCGCCGCCCCCAGCGCCGATTTGCATTGGTCCACATACTTCTCGCGCTGTCCACGGCTGAGTTGGCCCGCACTGTGAATACGAAAAGCGCCTAGGGGCGCATCAACACCAATCAAGGGCGCCTCCGCCATGAACGCCGTCCACAATGCGAAATCGCCCGCCAAAGACTGGCTGCGCAGGGCGAGTTCGCCGACGCGCTCCCACAAGCTACGGCGAAAGAAAGTCGATTCCTGTTGAATGAAGTCGGTGGCATGCAGATCGCCGGCGCCGCCAAAGCCAAAGTAGACCCCATCGAAGAAGGCCTGCTGCGCGTAGCCGGGAACTTTGCGCAAGTAGCGGATGTCTCCATCCGCATCGATCGCCGCTTGCGTCAACGTGCTGATCCATTGGATCTGCGGCACGTCCTCGAATATGCGCGTAATCACGTCGAAGGCCCATGGGAACAGCGTATCATCGCTGTTCAACCAGCCGAGGATGTCGCCGTCGGCTCGCGCGAAGCCTTTCGCGATTGCGTCATACATTCCGCCGTCCGGCTCCGAGACCCAATCGCTGATCAGGCGCTTTTTCGCATTGATCAATTCGAGCGTTCCATCGGTGGAACCGCCGTCGATCACCACGTACTGAAGATCGAAGCGCCCACGCTGCGCTTCCAACGATGCGAAGGTGGCAGCGAGGGTGGAGGCGCGGTTAAACGTCGGGGTTATGAGGGAAATTTTCGTGGCCATCATGCGCGCTCCAGGGCCTTGCGCATGATGTCGGCGAACCATGCGGCCCGGGCCGAGCGCGAATGTTCGCGCACACACCGTTCCTGGCCGCGCCGCGCGATCTCGTCCGCGCGCTCGGGCATCGCCAGGTAATAGTTGATCTTCGAAAAGAGCTCTTGCGGCGTGCGGAACGTCTCGATTTCCTCGCCAGGCTCGAAGAAGTTGGCAAGCTCCGGATGATGTGTTGTCAGGAGGAATGCTCCTGCCCCCGTCGCTTCGATTAGTCGCATATTCGGCGGTTGCCCATCGAAGGCGTCGACATCGATGTTGACCAGGATACGGCCGCTCCTGATCGTGCGGAGCATTTCGAGCCCCCAGCGCGCGCCTCTGTTGATCGCTTGCGCCGCTTGCGACAGCGGCTGCGGCCGAGGCGTAAAGAGACCGACCGAGAATCCCGGAGCCTCCCGGCTCATTTCAATGATCATATTGATGAGCTGGATGCGGCGCAGGTGCTGCGTCGTTACGGAGCCCGACAGAACCACATCGAATTTGATCTCGCGCGGTTCATGCAGCACTGGGGACTCGTCGGGAAATCCTGGGTGGAAGCGTTCGACGTGTCGCGCACCCTTTGACGCAGCCTCCGTGAACATCCTATCGAAACTTGTCAGAATGAGGTCATAACTTGATAGATCTGATCCTGCGGGAAGCGGGAAGCCACGCCACCCAGCGATGACTCGAGGACGCTTTTCCACGGCGCGGAGAAAACCGGAATGAAAGGTCGCCACATCGTTCGTGTAAAAGACGTCGGGTGCGAAGTCGTGAATCTGTCTCAGTGTCGCGAAGGCAGAGTCCACTTTGTCGCCGACCGGATAGCCATGCTCGCGCAGCCATGCCCGCTGTGTGAAAGGATTGTTCGCAATCACATTCAACGTTTCAAAGCCGTGCGCTTTCAGGGGGCGTGTCCAGATATGCGTACCCGAGAATTCGTCGTCGAGGAGCGCGTCCATCTGTGTCTCGTAGGACGCATGTTCCAACTGCGGGCGCGCCGCATAGAAGTCCATCAGGTAGTCCGGATAGAAAGTATTGACCTGAAGGAAACGGGGCACGAGACGCCTCAACTGGGCCGTGGAAATGCCGATTGGCGCCACCCAGAGCGGGGAGACGCGAGGACTCATATATAATTAACTAAAGGTGTCTAAACGATTAATCCGACGCAACTTGTCCAAACGCGCGGATGTTGACACCTCAGCTTCTCGATATCGCGGCAAACCTGACGCAGCTCGTGACCACATGGCCGCGGCGCAAACCCGGCATGTTTATGGCCGGGAGCCGGGTTATCCAATATGCCGACCTCCACAGCTTCTATCACCAGATCCGTCAGATCTTTGGCCAGCGGCTTTACAATTTCCGCGCGGCGACCGCCGCCCCCGTCATCCTCGACTGCGGCGCACACATCGGCCTCGCCTCAATGTTCTTCAAGGAGAGGTTTCCGGCCGCGCGCATCAAAGCTTTCGAAGCCGATGCGGCGCTTGCCGACATCTGCCGCGCCAATTTTAACGCCTTCGGCATGTCCGACATCGAGACCATTTCCGCAGCGGTGTGGACTCATGAAAACGGGGTCAGCTTCGCGCAGAGCAGCGATGATGCCGGGCATGTCGCTAACGAAGGTGACACCGGCGTCGTGAAGGTGCCGTCTGTGCGCCTCCGGTCGTTCTTGAGCGAACCGATCGACTTGCTGAAGCTTGATGTGGAGGGCGCGGAGTTCGATCTCATCGAGGATTGCGGCGAGAGCCTTAAGAATGCCGCCAATATCGTGATGGAAGTGCACGCCATGGACGGCGGCCCGGTGCGCATCGGCCATATGCTGGCGCGGCTCGAGGACCTCGGCTTCCGTTATGTCCTGGGAGATTTGCACCAGGCGACGTGGATGCCCACCGACGTGCCCCCGCCGTTTGAACATTGCCGCACGGAAAAATTCATCCTGACGGTCTTTGCGTGGCGTCCATGAGCGCGTCGCGATTTACGGTCACGGATCCAGGAAGATCGGTTGAGGTCAGCCTTGCCCCGGAGGACGGGACGATCAGTCTCGTATATGCGCCGCCCGATGAGCCGGTGAGCTTCACCGCAATCGTAAAGACTGGAGATCCGGTCTTACGGGAAACTTTAGGCACGCTCTGCGCCGCCGGCGCGATGCCGGCGGGGACTCAGCCGCGCGGTATGGCCGTTCGCCTGCAGCGTTTGGCGCCCCGCGCCCTCGCATCGTCGAAGACGGTCGGGCGCCGGGTGCAAGCCTTTGTCGAATGGTTGGTGAGGTCCCGCGAGGACACGAACTTCACGTACGACCTCACGTCCCTCAACATGGCCCATCTCGCCGCGATGGTTTCCATCGTGACCGGAAAGCCGGCCGCCGACATCGAAAGTTACCTTGCGGAGCCGGCGACGGATGTGGAGCTGGCAGCGCATTATGCCAAGACAATCGCCGCGCTACCGCCCGAGATGACGGCCCTTGCAGATCCAGCGCCAAGATGGTCACGCCGCCTCGGTTGGTACGCGACGGTGCGAGCCCTCAAACCACGATTGGTGGTAGAGACCGGCGTCGACAAAGGACACGGCGCCCTTTTGCTCTGCGCCGCGCTGAAGCGCAATGCGGCCGACGGCCATGCCGGTCGTTATATCGGTACGGATATCAATCCTCAGGCGGGTTACCTGCTCGGCGGGCCTTATGCCGCGCATGGTGGTGTGATGATCGGCGACTCGATCGCTTCGCTCCGCACGCTCACGCAACCCATCGATCTCTTCATCAACGACAGCGATCACAGCGCCGCCTATGAAGAGGCGGAGTACCGGACGATTGCGCCGCTGCTTCACGCCCAAAGCATCGTGATCGGCGATAACTCCCACGTCACCGACAAACTGACGCGTTTTGCCGCGGAGACCGGCCGCCGGTTCCTGTTTTTCCGGGAAGAACCCGCGTCGCACTGGTACGCCGGAGCGGGGATCGGTTTCGCGTTCAATTAAACGCAGCGGCCGTGATCAGCTTCTCGGCCGTATGCACGCATAATCCGACGATGTTGGTGTAGGAGCCGTTGATCCACGGCACGAATGCGCCCGCATGTCCCTGGATGCCATAAGCTCCGGCTTTGCCGCGCCACTCGCCGGTCGCGAGATAAGCATCGATCTCCGCGCCGCTTAGACGCTTGAACGCGACCTGGGTGACAACAACGCGCGAGGCGATTTTACCCTTTGGGGACACGACCGCGACCCCCCCAAAGACGCGGTGCCTTCGGCCGGACAGCAGCTCGAGAATTTTGCGCGCGCGCACCTCGTCGTCGGTCTTATCCAGAATCCGCCGCCCCGCGCCGACCACGGTGTCGGCGGCCAGAATGAGCGCCCCGGGGTGTGCGGCGGCGGCGACCCGCGCCTTGGCACGGCAAAGCCTTTCCGCCAAAGCGCGCGGCGTTTCTGCCGCTTGCGGCGTCTCGTCAATGTCGCAAGGGGATACAAGGTCGGGTTTGCGGCCGATCTGCTCGAGTAGATGCAGGCGGCGCGGCGACGCCGACGCGAGGACAAAATGCGTCATGCGTGGAATGTCATTTGAAGCGGAATGTGATGCGCCCCTTGGTGAGATCGTACGGTGTCATTTCGACGTTCACCCGGTCTCCGGCAAGAACGCGGATGCGGTTCTTGCGCATCTTGCCTGACGTGTGGGCAAGGACCTCGTGTTCGTTATCCAGCTTTACCCGAAACATGGCGTTTGGAAGCAACTCCGTCACGGTGCCCGGGAACTCGATCATATCTTCTTTCGTCATACCCCCAATCCCTTAAAGGTCGCCCGGCGGAAATTTGCGAATCCGCCTTTGTCCGGTCAAGACGGATTTAGCGAGCGAGCGGGACGGCTCAATCCTCCCGGGGAAAGAGCTCGAGGATTTTGGCCTGGATGAGATCCCGCACCTGGCGATAAGCGGCGAGGCGCGCGGTGCGATTGCCTTCGGCGCGGGTGGGATCGGGGATGTCCCAGGTTTTCACATCGCAATGGGTATAGCGGGTCAGGTCCTCGGCGCGGTGTTTGGCCTGCGGCGACAATGCAATGACCAGCTCGAAGGCGTCGGCATCCAAGGACTCGATTGTCTTAGGCTGGTGACGAGACATATCGACCCCAATCTCGCGCATGACTTCGACCATGAAGGGATCTTGCCCGCCCTGCTGGACACCGGCGGAATCGACAAAAATCCGGCTACCGTGGAATCGCTTCAGGATTCCCTCCGCCATCGGTGAGCGAACCTCGTTGAGGTTGCAGCAGAACAACACTGCGCTGGGCAGGACTTGCATGGCCTAGACCCACCCCCCTGCCAATAGTCTCGCGAGCGCAATGACCCGACGCGTCATCATCCCCTCATATGGAGAATGCAGAGCAGGGTAAAGAATCGGCGCGAGGTCACGTAATCGAGTTCGACATGCTCGCGCAACCTTTCCTCCAGCATCTGGGCGCCTTCGTTATGGAGCGCGCGCCGGCCCATATCGATGGCTTCGATTTGCGATGGGGAGGAGGTCTTGATCGCGTCGAAGTAACTTTCGCAGACAAGAAAATAGTCTTTGATCACCATGCGAAACGGCCTGACCGGAAGGACCAGTTCCTTTTGAGGAACGTCGGCCGTGTCCCTTAAATCGAAGATGAGACGATCTTCGCGAAGCGCGAGCCGCAAGTGATAAGGCCCGGGGCAACTGCCCTCGCCCTTCAGGTTAAAGGTGTTCTCTTCGAGAAGGTCGAAGAGCGCCACTTCGCGCTCGTGCTCGACCTCCGGCCGGCGGCGCAAAAACGAGCGCTCGTCGAGTTCGATCCGAACAATGGACCGCGCGCGCGGGCTATCCGTCATGGTGCTTGGGTGTCCGGCCGCCGCACGGCCGTTCGCTCACCAGGCGGAGGGCTTCGGACGGTTGGAAACGGGCGGCCGGAAAACCCATGCGCGTGTCTGGCTAGCCGCCGGAGATGCGCTCGATACGCGCCCCGCAGGCGCCGAGCTTTTCCTCGAGGCGCTCATAGCCCCGATCGAGGTGATAAACACGATTCACAAGCGTTTCGCCCTCGGCGGCGAGGCCGGCGAGAATCAGCGAGACCGAGGCGCGCAGATCGGTTGCCATCACCGGAGCGCCCGAAAGCTTCTTGCGCCCGCGCACGATCGCCGACGAGCCGTGCACATTGACCTCGGCGCCGAAGCGGGTCAGTTCCGGCACATGCATGAAGCGATTTTCAAAGATCGTTTCCGTGATCATCGACGCGCCGTTCGCGGTGGCCATCAAAGCCATCCATTGCGCCTGCATATCCGTCGGAAAGCCGGGATAGGGCTCGGTCATGACATCGACGCCGACAAGATCGTTCTCGACCGAAACGGTGACCGAGTTATCGCCGGCCTCGACCGTGCAGCCGGCTTGCCGCATAACCGCGAAGACGGATTCCAAGAGCTCATAGCGTGTGCCGGTGAGTTTGACCTTGCCGCGCGTAATCGCCGCCGCGATGGCGTAGGTGCCCGTTTCAATGCGGTCGGCGATCACCGGCACGCGCGCCGCACGCAGCGACGAGACGCCGCGGATGCGGAGTGTGCCGGAGCCGATGCCGCTGATGTCGGCGCCCATGGCGTTGAGACATTCGGCAAGATTGGAGATTTCCGGTTCCCGCGCGGCATTCTCGAGAACCGTGTCACCCTTGGCCAAGGCGGCCGCCATCAAAAGATTTTCCGTTCCGCCGACCGTGACCTTCGGGAAAACGATGTTCGCGCCCTTCAGACCGCCCGGGGCGGTCGCGTGGATGTACCCCGCCTGGACTTCGATCTTCGCGCCGAGTGCCTCCAGGGCCTTCAGATGCAAATCGACCGGACGGGTGCCGATCGCGCAGCCCCCGGGCAGCGACACCTTCGCCTCGCCCATGCGCGCAACCAAGGGACCCAGAACGAGCACGGACGCACGCATGCGCCGCACTAGGTCATAGGGCGCGGTGATGCTGGTGATCTTATCGGCCGTCAGAGTCATGGTTCGGCCGGTGGGGCCGGCTTCGGCGATATTGCTGCCGGCGCCGAAATCGGAGCGATCAACGCGTACGCCGTGCTGGCGAAGAAGGTTTGCCATCGTGCCGATGTCGGCAAGCTCCGGCATGTTCGTCAGCGTCAGGGGCTGGTCCGTCAGCAGCGCCGCTGCCATGAGTGGCAAGGCCGCGTTCTTGGCGCCGCCGATGACGATTTCGCCGTGGAGGGGAATGCCGCCGTTGATACGGATGGAGTCCAATGGATGTGCTTTCTTCTCAGTCTCGTAAAAGGATGTCCGCTACGCCGCCCGGCGTACGGCGTACGGCCTTAAAGGCGTGGGAGCGTGACGCCTTTCTGTCCCTGGTACTTACCCTTGCGGTCCGCGTAAGACGTCTCACACACGCTGTCAGCCTTCAGGAAAATGAACTGCGCCGCGCCTTCATTGGCGTAGATTTTCGCCGGCAACGTGGTGGTGTTCGAGAACTCGAGGGTCACGTGGCCTTCCCACTCAGGCTCAAGCGGGGTGACATTGACGATAATTCCGCAGCGGGCATAAGTGGATTTGCCGAGGCAGATCACGAGAACATCGCGCGGAATCTTGAAGTATTCGACCGTACGGGCGAGAGCAAAACTGTTCGGCGGGATGACGCATACGTCGGTGTCGCGGTCGACAAACCCCGCGTTCGAAAAGTCCTTGGGGTCCACCACCGCGGAATCGACATTCGTGAAAATCTTGAACTCGCGCGACACACGGGCGTCATACCCGTATGACGAGACACCATAGGAGATGATGCCTTCGCGGTGCTGACGGTCGGCGAACGGCGTGATCATGCCGTGCTCCGTGGCCATCTGACGGATCCAAGTATCGGGCAGTACGGACATGCGAAAGGGTCCTAAAGGCGGGGAATGAGGTGTGGTCCGCTTGTAGCTTACAGGGCCGGAGCCCTCAAGTTAGCGCTGGCCGCCGCCTTCGTCCGAAGAGGCCGGTGGGTCCTTGTCGCGGGCTCTTTCCTGCGCTTTCCGGCGCTTCAGGTTTTCGCGAAGGGCGGCCGCGAGGCGGTCTTTCGCCGCGGTAGAAGACGGCTTTTCCTGCGGACCGCTCTTTGGGCCGTGATCTCGGCTGGTCATGGGAGCTTTCCACGGGTTCCGGGATAACGCTGTAAAATCATAGGATAAGACCTATATGACGGTTGCTTGCACCGCCAGGGGGCTTGTGGCATGTTCCGCGCCGCTTTGAGGGCCCCGCGCCTGAGATAGGGGTCCGAACCGCATGTGGTCATGCTGCCGTAGCTCAGTGGTAGAGCACCCCCTTGGTAAGGGGGAGGTCGATAGTTCAATCCTATTCGGCAGCACCATTTGCCCTCCGCGCGCCGCACATCCCGGGCGCCCCGGTACATCCCCCGCCGTTATTGCACGATCCGATAAACCGGCTTGTAGTCGCCTGACAGCTTCATGCGGTTTTGGGCAATGAATTGGGCCAGCAGACCGTCCAGCGGCTCGACCAGCGCACGGTCGCCATGGATGAGGAAAGGGCCCTTCTCCTCAATCTGTCGGATTCCGGTCTCCTTCACGTTTCCCGCCACCAGGGCCGAAAACAGGCGGCGCAGCGCTACCGCACGAGCGTGAACGGGTTGATCAAGATGCAGGTCGAGCGAACCGACCGTTTCGTGAGTCACCTCGAAGGGATGCTGGAAGCCTTCCGGAATCTTTAGGTTCCAATTGAAGTTGAAGGCTTCGCCGACATCCTTGCGGTGCTTCAGCACCTGGGCGAAGCCGCGCACCATGGCGCGGCCGACTTCGGCCTCATCGTCGACGATGATCTGGTAGCGTTTGCGCGCGTCGGGCCCGAGAGTGAGTGCGATAAACTCGTCGATGCGCTGGAAGTACGACGTGGCGGATTTTGGGCCGGTGAAGATCAGCGGCATCGGTTCGGCGGCATTGGCCGGATCCAAAAGCGTGCCGAGAAGGAAGAGAATCTCTTCCATGGTGCCGACTCCGCCCGGGAAGATCACGATGCCATGGCCGAGACGGATAAACGCCTCCAGGCGTTTCTCGATGTCCGGCATGATCACAAGTTGATTGACGATCGGGTTCGGCGGCTCCGCCGCGACGATACCCGGTTCGGTCAAACCGATATAACACCCGGTTTTGATGCGTTGTTTGGCATGGCCGATGTTCGCCCCCTTCATGGGACCTTTCATCGCGCCGGGTCCGCAGCCCGTGCACACGTTGAGGCCGCGCAGGCCCAACTCGTAACCAACACGCTTGGTGTAGTCGTACTCCTCGCGGCTGATGGAGTGCCCGCCCCAGCACACGACGAGGTCGGGCTTGTTCTGAGCACCGAGCACCCGCGCGTTGCGCAGGATATGGAAAACAGCGTTGGTGATGCTTTCGGGCTGCGTGAGATTGAAGCGGCCGCTCTCGATCACCTCGTTGTAGATGTAGACGATGTCCCGCAGCACCGCGAACAACAGTTCCTTCACGCCGCGGATCATTTCGCCGTCGACAAACGCGATCGCAGGCGCGTTCACGACCTCGAGCTCGACGCCGAAAGACTTCTGGATGATTTTGAGGTCGAAGTCCTGGAACTTCTCGAACAGTTCGCGCGCATCGTCGCTGATGCTGCCGGCATTCAGCACCGCAAGAGCGCAGCGCCGCAACAAGGGATACAGGCCGCCCTGCCCGCGATCGAGCAGCTTGGCGACCTCGTCGTGCGAAAGCGTTTCGAGACTGCCGCGCGGCGCAACCCGGGCGTCGACGAATTCGCCGCTGACGGGGACCGAAGCCCGGCCGGTGACGGTTTCGTCATGGGCGGCGTCGTGAAGGGGAACTTGGATGGGTTCGTTCGACATGGCCATATATAAGCGCGTTTCCGATAAGGTAGTGAACATTTTGGCGGACGCCACGTTACGTTGGCATGAAGCCGTTCCGTCGCGCCCTCATCTGGACCGCCGCCCGCGTTCCTCTCCGCCCCCTCACCATCGCACTTTTGGGACTGGCGCTTAAGGGGTGGCCGGACCATCGACGCGCTTAAGCGATTCTTGCCAAATCGGGCGTTTTTGACCCCGCCCTCGGGCTTCTCGTCGCGGCCCCGCGCTGAAACCGCTTCACAGTTTTCCGGGGGATGGCCTATAGGTGCGGCATGAAGCCCACCAACAGCGTCCTCTCCGGCCTGCCGACGACCGTCTTCACGGTCATGTCCGCCCTGGCCACCGAACACAACGCCCTGAACCTCGGTCAGGGGTTCTCCGACGACAACGGCCCCGACGACGTACGGGCCAAGGCGGCCGAAGCGTTGGAAAAGTCCAACCAGTATCCCCCGATGATGGGGCTGCCTGAGCTGCGCAAGGCCGTCGCGGCGAACGGCAAACGCTTCTTCAACGTGGATGTCGACTGGACCGAGGTCATGGTCACCTCCGGGGGCACGGAATCCCTCGCCGCCTGTCTCCTTGGCCTGATCGAACCCGGCGACGAAGTCATCGTGTTCGAACCCTTCTATGATTCCTACCTGCCGATGATTCGCCGCGGCGGCGGTATTCCCAAAATCGTGCGGCTGATGCCGCCGCTGTGGGAGCTGCCCCGCGAAGAACTGGCGGCGGCGTTCAGTCCCAAGACGAAGTTGATGATTCTCAACACGCCCATGAACCCTTGCAGCAAGGTTTTCCGGCGCGACGAGTTGGATTTCATCGCGGAGCTCGCGCAGAAGCACGACATCTATGTGATCTGCGACGAGGTCTACGACCACCTTGTGTACGATGGCGAAAAGCACATTTCGTTGATCACCTTGCCGGGGATGCGTGAACGTTGCCTGCGTCTCGGCTCGGCGGGGAAAACCTTCTCGCTAACGGGATGGAAGGTCGGTTACGTCAGCGCTTGCCCGGCGCTGCTCGGCCCCGTGGCGAAGGCGCACCAATTTCTCACCTTCACCACGCCGCCAAACTTGCAATGGGCCGTGGCTTACGGACTTGAGAAAGATGAGGCCTATTTCCACGGCTATCGTGATTCGCTCCAACGCCGCCGCGACATGCTGTCGGCCGGGCTGGCGAAAATTGGATTCAAGGTATTGCCCTCGCAAGGCACCATCTTTGTAACAGCCGATTTCGCCGCGTTACGTTTTAACGGCGACGATGTCGCCTTCTGCCATGATATGACCGTGAAGGCCGGCGTCACCGCGATTCCAGTCAGCGCCTTCTACGAAGGCAATGGGCCGAGCCACTTCGTGCGGTTTGCATTCTGCAAACGGGAATCCTATCTCGAAGCCGCTTTGGAGAGACTGACGAACTACTACAAATAAGGAACACCCTACCGGGATGCCGCACGAGACACCGCTTATCGCTACCATCGTCGTCGGGCTCGTGCTTGCGTTCATTTTCGGCGCCAGCGCCAATGGCCTGCGCGTCTCCCCGTTGGTCGGCTACCTGCTGGCGGGCATCGCGGTCGGACCGCAAACGCCGGGATTTGTCGCCGACGCATCGCTGGCACAGGAGCTGGCGGAGATCGGGGTGATCCTCCTGATGTTCGGCGTCGGCCTTCATTTTTCACTGAAAGAGTTGCTGTCCGTCCGTGCCATCGCGATTCCAGGCGCGGTGGCTCAAATCACTATCGCCACCCTGCTTGGCATGGGCCTTGCCGCCGCCATGGGATGGAGCGTCGGCGCTGGTGTTGTCTTCGGGCTCGCGCTTTCAGTCGCCAGTACAGTCGTCCTGTTGCGCGCCCTCCAGGAACGGCACCTGGTGTCGACGCCGCAAGGACATATCGCCGTCGGCTGGCTGATCGTCGAGGACCTGGCGATGGTCCTGACGCTGGTGCTTCTGCCCCCCTTCGCGGGTCTTCTCGGGAGCTCATCGGAATCAGGCGCCGGGGCGGTCGGGGCCGCGGACGTCTTTCTCGCGATCGGCGTCACCCTGCTGAAGGTCGGCGCGTTCGTTGCGATCATGGTGGTCGCCGGACGGCGCGTGATTCCCTGGATCCTGCACCACATCGCCCATACGGGATCGCGCGAGCTGTTTCGCCTGTGCGTTCTGGCCATCGCGCTGGGGACCGCGTACGGCGCTGCGATGCTGTTCGACGTGTCCTTCGCGCTCGGCGCATTTTTCGCCGGAATGATGATGAGCGAGTCGGAGCTTAGCCATCAAGCCGCCAACGAGACGCTGCCGCTTCGTGACG
The DNA here is from genome assembly GCA_041905525.1 of Rhodospirillaceae bacterium. Lineage (GTDB taxonomy): Bacteria > Pseudomonadota > Alphaproteobacteria > Rhodospirillales > Rhodospirillaceae > SHVO01. Next base: position 164,596 of record JAYRKY010000005.1, on the reverse strand, counting down.
CCTTCGCGGTCTTGTTCTTCGTTGCGGTCGGAATGCTGTTCAATCCGATGATCCTGGTGGAGCAAGCGCTCCCCCTGACAGCCACAGTCCTGATCATCATCGTCGGAAAATCCGTGGCCGCTCTGGGTATCGTACTGTTGTTCAAGCGTCCGCTGGACACCGCGCTCGTGATTTCGGCGAGCCTCGCGCAGATCGGCGAGTTCTCCTTCATCCTGGCGACACTCGGCGTGCAACTGGGGCTGCTCCCCACGGAAGGCCGCGACCTTATCCTCGGCGGCGCGATCATCTCTATTTTTCTCAACCCGTTCATCTTCGGCCTGATCTCTCGCTTCGAACCGCAACTGCGCGCCGCCTTCCCGCAAGCGACCGCACAAACCGCAGACCGGCAGCCAGGACCACCGCCAACCCCGGCCGTCCATGCGGTCGTGGTTGGCTATGGACGCGTCGGTAGCGTCATCGGAGAAACGCTGCGCGAGCATGAGCGCCCCTTCGTGGTGATTGAAGAGAAGCAGGAAATCGTGACGGGTCTGGAGGAGGAGGGCGTAAAAGTCGTGACGGGCGCGCGCCCGCCCGCGGAACTCATTGCCAGCGCCGGCGTTGCCGAGGCGACCGCTGTATTCGTGGCCGTTCCAAATTGCTTCGAAGCCGGTCAATTCGTGGAACACGCGCGGGCGACCAACCCCGATGTCTTTATCGTCGCGCGCGCACATTCGGACGCAGAAGTCGATTATCTGCAGCGCTTAGGAGCCAACGTCACCATCATGGGCGAACGTGAGATTGGGCGCGCAATGGTGGAGCAAGCCCTCGCGCGCAAAAGGAGCGATCGGCCTCGCGAGTGAGGGAGCATCATTTCACGCGTTGCGAGAACCATGGTGTTTATGGATGCAACAGCGGTTCGATGTGCTACGAAAACTCTTCCAATTCACTCACCGGCCACAATGACTCTCGGTTTTTTCTGCCCGCGAACGCCGCATGGCCGCTCCGCCGCGCTCCACGCGACCATTACCTCTGGGGCCGTCCTGAGTTCGCACCACGCGGCCGCCGCGGAGCGCGCCATCGCTGACCCCAGCTCATACATAATGTATGGGATCGTTGCCGCGCTGCTCATTCTCATCGGATTCGGCCTTGCGCGCGCGGTCGATCGCAAACGCGAACTTGCGAGTACGCAGGACCAATTGACAGCTGAGACCGCGGACCGCCTCGCGGCGGAGTCCGGAAAGCGCGCCAGCGACGAGAATTTTCTTCGTTTCGTCCAAGGCGTCACCGACTACGCGATCTATATGCTGAATCCCGAAGGTTACGTAACGACCTGGAACGCTGGCGCCGAGCGCATCAAGGGCTACAAGGCGAGCGAGATCATCGGAAAGCACTTCTCCTGTTTTTACACGCAGGAAGATCAAGCCTCAGGGCTGCCCGTGAAGGTCCTCCACACGGCGCAGCAGGAAGGACGATACGAATCCGAGGCGACCACGAGGGTCCGTAAAGATGGAAGCCGTTTCCACGCAAGCGTGGTGATGGACCGCCTGACCGACTCTTCAGGCAAGGTCCTTGGGTACGCGAAAATTACGCGCGACGTGACAGAGCGCGTCGAACAACAAAAAGCCCTGGAAGACGCCCGGGCCGCGCTGAGCCAAGCGCAAAAAATGGAATCCATCGGCCATTTGACGGGCGGCATCGCGCACGATTTCAACAATATGCTCGCCGTCATCATCGGCGCGTTGAACATGATTCAGCGGCGGATCGGGCGCGGCGACTACAATGTCGAGCCCCTCGTTCAGGCGGCCGTCGAAGGCGCCATGCGGGGAGCGTCCCTCACCCAGCGCTTGCTTGCGTTCGCGCGCAAACAGGTGCTTGAACCGCGTCCGCTTGATGCCAACCGGCTTATCGGCGGCATGTCCGACCTTATTCGCCGCGCGCTCGGAGAAACGATTGAAACCGAGATCGTTACGGAGGGCGGCCTCTGGCGCATTCACGCCGATGCTCACCAACTGGAAACGGCGGTCATCAACCTTGTCGTCAACGCGCGCGACGCCATGGCGGACGGCGGCAAGCTGACGGTGGAGACGTCGAATGCGTCGATATCGGAAGCCTATGGGCGGCAACTCGGGATCGAGCCCGGCCAGTATGTGGCGATCTGCGTGACGGACACCGGCGCGGGCATGCCGCACGAGATCGTCGACAAAGTATTCGACCCGTTTTTCACGACCAAGAAAACGGGGACCGGGCTGGGCCTCAGCATGGTTTATGGGTTCGTCAAACAGTCGGGCGGGCACGTAAAGATCTATTCGGAAGAAGGCCACGGAACGACGGTGAAGATCTACCTCCCCCGTTACTTCGGTCCGAAGGAGGAGCAGATCGCCGCGGCCCCGACGGCTCCGCCGGTCGCGAAGGGGGAAACAATCCTGGTCGTTGAGGATGAAGCCGCCGTTCGGAAACTGACAGTTCAGAGCCTTTTCGACCTTGGGTACCAAGTGGTGGAGGCAGAAACCGGCGAACAAGCGCTTACGTTGCTGGATCGCACGCCCGGCGTGGCCCTCCTCTTCACGGATGTCGTGATGCCCCAGATGAATGGGCACCAGCTGGCGCAAGAAGCGCTGCGCCGGAAACCAGACCTCAAAGTCCTCTATACCACCGGCTATACGCGCAATGCGGTCGTGCACAATGGGGTACTAGACCCGGGCGTGAAGCTGCTGCAAAAACCCTTTACACTAGATGCCCTGGCTCACGCCGTCAGGCGGGCCATCGACTAAAGCCTCAGGACATGAACAGCCTCGCGCCGCGCACCCTCACCTCAGCTTCAGATCTCGCGGCGGCGGGACTTATCCCCGACTCCGCGGTCGCCGCCATCGAGCGCGTCACCGCGCGTTATGCGGTGGCCATTCCCCCGACCATCCACGAACTGTTGAACGCCTCGGCGCACGCGCCGGCGCTCATGCGCCAGTTTGTGCCAAGCGCCGATGAAGTTACCGTCGCGCCCGGCGAAAACGACGACCCCATCGGGGATCATGCGCACAGCCCGGTGAAAGGCATTGTCCATCGCTACCCGGATCGGGCGCTCTTCCTTCCGACACTGACCTGCGCGGTGTACTGCCGCTTCTGCTTCAGGCGTGAGGACGTGGGCAGCGCGGGTGTCCTTACGCCGGCCGAGATGGAGGCTGCGCTCGATTACCTGCGCGGGACGCCCTCGATTTGGGAGGTTATCCTGACGGGGGGCGATCCGTTGGTTCTCTCCGCCCGGCGGGTCGAAGAGATCATGCGCGCCCTGGACCGTATCGCCCATGTTCAGGTGATTCGTATCCATACGCGGGTGCCGGTGGCCGCCCCGGAGCGTATCGACGCGTCGTTGGTCGCAGCGCTGAAAGCCACCGGCAAAGCGGTATATGTGGCGATCCACTGCAATCACCCTGATGAGATGACACCCGCCATGCGCGCCGCCTGCCAGCGACTCAGCGACGCCGGCATCCCCTTGCTCGCGCAGTCCGTGTTGCTCAAGGGCGTGAACGATACGCCCGAAACACTGGAAGCGCTGATGCGCGGTCTCGTCGCATCGCGCATCAAACCCTATTACCTCCATCAACTGGACTACGCGCCCGGCACCAGCCAGTTCCGCGTGCCGGTCGAGGAGGGCCGTCGGCTGGTGAAGTCGTTGCGCGGACGCGTGTCCGGCCTCGCACAACCAACCTACATTCTCGACATCCCGGGAGGTGCGGGAAAAGTGCCCCTCACCGGCCCCTACGTGAGCGAAGACAACGGGTCCTATGCCATTGAGGATCCCTATGGCGAGGTCCACGTCTATCCGCCTTCCGCCGGTGCGCAGACCTGACCCGGCCACAGCCGTGAGCGGCCTGCTCAGCACGGACGGCGCGTAAGGACTTCCGCGGTTGGAGGACGGCGGAGAATAATCGTTCTCTTCCCTTGTCACCCTCGCCACCGGATGATGAAATCTCAACTTCCGCAGGCAGGAGCGCGACATGGGGAACATGCATCATCAGATCGTCATCGTGGGCGGCGGCGCAGCCGGCGTCACCGTCGCGGCAAGCCTGCTTCGCCACAGCCACGGACTCAATCCGGACATCGCGATCATCGAGCCCTCGGAGCAACACTACTATCAGCCCGCGTTCACACTCGTCGGCGCGGGCGCCTATAGCCTGGATGCGACGCGGCGCCCTGAACGCACGTTGATTCCTGGCGATGTCTCCTGGATCAAGGACGCGGTCAGCGCGTTTGCGCCCGACGCCAACACAGTGACTCTGGCGACCGGACGCACGGTCTCGTACGACTATCTCGTGGTTTGCCCGGGATTGCAGTTGAACTGGGGCGCGATCGAGGGTCTTAAAGAGGCGATAAATCACGGCGGCGTTTGCAGCAATTATTCGCCGCAAACTGTCGAATACACCTGGGCGTGCTATCAGTCCTTGCGGCCCGGCATGAAGGCCTTGTTCACGCAGCCTGCGATGCCGATCAAATGCCCAGGCGCGCCGCAGAAAGCCGCGTATATGGCCGCCGATTATCTTAAGCGCACAGGAATTCGCCAGTTCGTCGACGTGAAGTTCTTGACCCATGGGCCGGCTATCTTCGGTGTGCCCTTCTACGCGCGAGAACTGGTGAAAATCGCAGCCCGGCACAACATCGACGTGCGCTATCAGCACAACCTCGTGGAGATCGATGGACCTTCAAAGCGGGCGACGTTCGAAGTCGTGGGCGGCGAAAAGCAGGGCGAGCGCGTGCAACTTCCCTACGACATGATCCATGTGACACCGCCGCAGAGCGCGCCGGACTTCGTGAAAGCCAGCCCCTTGGCCAATGCCGCGGGCTTCGTCGATGTGCATGCGAATTCTCTTCAGCACGTAAAGTACAAGAATGTGTTCGCGCTCGGCGATGCAGCGTCGACGGCCAACTCGAAGACCGCGGCCGCGGTGCGTAAACAAGCCCCTGTCGTCGTGCGAAACCTGTTCCACCTCATCGCGCGGGAGGCTGTTGAAGACTCCTATGACGGCTATGCGTCCTGCCCGCTCACGACCGGGTACACCAAAGTCCTGATGGCGGAATTCATCTACGGCGGTAAGCCGACGCCGACACTGCCCCTCAACCCGGCCCGCGAGCGCACGGTCAATTGGCTCATCAAGAAGTATGGTCTCCCCGTGATGTACTGGGACTACATGCTCAAGGGCTACGAAGCGTTTCCCAATCACAACACCGCGTTTGTCGACCCGGCGGCATAGCAGCCGGCGTGAAATCCTGGCACTCTCCGGCCCAACGCCTATTGGCTTGGGGAGGGGTCATGAGACGTGCCGCCGCGCTAACGGTTATCGCTGCTTTTGCTTTCGCCGCCACCGCCGGCGCGGCTGAAGACGGCCCCCCGCCCTGGGCCTATCCAGTCAATCCGCCCGCGGCCAAGACCGCCGCCCCTCCGCCGCCGCCGGATACGTCTCCAAAAACCGTGCCCGGCAGCGCCGTCACGCTTACCCTGGCCGAAATCCGCGATCTGTCGCGCGGCGTACCTGATTGGCACCCGGGCGATCACCCGCCGATGCCGGACATCGTCGCGAAAGGACGCCCCGGTGGGGTGCTTGCCTGCGGCTACTGTCATCTCGCCAACGGCCTGGGACGGCCGGAGAACTCAAGCCTCGCGGGGCTACCCGCCGACTACATCGTTCAACAGGTGCGGGACTTCCGCAGCGGCGCCCGGAAGAGTTCCGTCGCCGCGATGGGCCCGCCGGCGAACATGGTGGCGCTCTCCAAGGTTAGTAACGACGACGAGGTCCGTATTGCGGCGGAATATTTCGCGTCACTGAAGCGAACGCCGTGGATCCGGGTGGTCGAGACCGATGTTGTGCCGAAGACGCGCGTCGCGGGATCGATGCTGGTGGCCGATGGTGAGGAAAAGGAAGCGCTGGGTACTCGCATCATCGAAGTCCCGGAGGACCGGGCGCGCACCGAGTTGCGCGACCCCCGCTCCGGGTTCGTGGCTTACGTTCCGCCAGGGAGCATCAAGAAGGGCGAGGCCTATGTGCGCACGGGCGGCGGCAAGAGCGCCGCGTGCACCACTTGCCACGGCGTCGATCTCCGCGGGCTGGGTCCCGTTCCAGGGCTCGCGGGACGCTCACCCAGTTATATGGTGCGAAGCCTTTACGATTTGAAACACGGATCGCGTGCCGGCGCGTGGAGCGGCCTGATGAAAGACGCCGTGGCTCCGCTCACTCTTGAAGACATGGTGAATATCGCAGCCTACGCGTCGTCGCTCGCACCCTAGTCCTTTTCGCGGGCGGGCATGAGGTCGTGCTTGCGTAATAAATTGCGCAGCTGGTGATAACCAAGCCCTAGCCGTTTGGCGGCGGCGCGTTGATTGTGACGCGCCTCGTGCAAGGCGCGGGTGAGCAGGTCACTCTCGAACGCGGCGACCGCGGCTCTGAAATCGTCAGGTAATGCCGTAGGTGTGGGGGCGGACACCGCCGCGGCGGCGACGGGCGGCGCAGACGCTGCCGCCACGGACGGCGGCGTCTGCGGTCGAAAGGGCGACGCAAACGGATCGAAAACAATGCGATCGATCGGCTTGTCCCGGTCGAGCCAGGACGCTACGGCCCGCTCAACCACGTTCTTCAGTTCGCGCACATTGCCGGGCCACGGGTATTGCTCCAGCGCCGAAAGCGCGCCGGCGCTGAAGCTGGGAAACACCTCCCACCCCAGATCGGCCGCCATCGCACGTCCGAAGTGTTCGGCCAGCCGCGCAACATCGCCCGACCGTGCCCGGAGCGGTGGAAGCGTGAGAACGTCGAACGCCAAACGGTCGAGCAAGTCCTCGCGGAACCGGCCGGCCCGCGCCTCGGCGGGCAAGTCTCGGTTTGTGGCGGCAACGATCCGCACGGAGACCGAGATTGTCTCGCTGCCCCCCAATCGTTCGAATTCGCCGTACTCGATAACCCGCAGGACCTTCTCCTGCACCGCAAGCGGCGCATTTCCGATCTCGTCCAGAAACAGCGTTCCGGTATCGGCGAGTTCGAATCTGCCGAGCCGGCGTCTTGCCGCGCCCGTGAAGGCCCCCGGCTCCACGCCGAACAACTCCGCTTCGAGAAGGGTCTCCGGGAGAGCGGCGCAGTTCAGTTTCACCAAGGGCCCCGACCAGCGACGCGAGAGAAAGTGTACACGCGCCGCGGACAGCTCCTTACCGGTGCCGCGTTCGCCGATGATGAGCACCGGACGGTCCAAGGGCGCGACCCGCGAAAGTTGGTCAAGATGGCTCAGGAAAACCGAGGATTCGCCGAGAGGTGCTGGAAGGTTCACGGTTCTCTATTCCCGCTAAATAGTTGTCGATTTAGCCATTAATTGGGGAATTTTGCAACGCGCCGCATACAGGACTGGAAAATATGTATTTAAGAACAATGAGTTAGCCCACGACGCCCCCTTGGCATGGGAGTTGCAAAACCTGGGCCATAAGTCACTTCGGAGGACCCAATGGGGATCTTTTCTCGGCTCACGGATATCGTAAACGCAAACATCACGGTCCTGCTGGATCGCGCCGAGGACCCGGCCAAGATGATCCGCCTGATTATTCAGGAGATGGAAGACACCCTGGTCGACGTCCGCTCGGATGCGGCCCGTCTCATTGCGGACCGCAAGGAGATCCGGCGCCGGCTCGGCCGCCTTGCGGACGCTCAGGCGGAATGGACAAAACGCGCCGAACTGGCGGTGTCGAAAGACCGCGAGGATCTGGCTCGCGCCGCACTCGTCGAGCGGTCGAAGATCGCCGAGCTCGTAGCCCTTTTGGAGCGCGACGACGAGGCGTTGAAAGAACGCATGGGCGAATTGGACGCGGACATCGGCCGCCTCCAGACCAAGCTTGCCGAAGCCAAGGCCAAGCAAGCCGGCCTCCTCGCCCGCGCGCAAACCGCCAACGCCCGCTTTGCCGTGCGGGAGCACCTATACAACGGCCGCGTCGACAACGCGGTCGCCCGCTTCGATCAGGTCGAACGCAAGCTCGATGAGTTGGAAGGCCGCGTGGAGGCCTTCGATGTCGGCGGCGGAAGCGCAACCCTGGCCAACGAAATCGCCTCGCTTGAAGCCTCTACCAAGATTGAGGACGATTTAGCTAAGCTGAAGGCGGGCATGGGCCTCGCCCAGTCGGGAGATAAGAAATGAGCGGCGCGCGGCGCAAATTCTATCTCGATAAGCAGAACGGGAAGATCTTCGGCGTATGCGCTGGCATCGCCGACTACTTCGACTGGGATGTGACGGTTGTACGCGTCTTGTGCGTGGCCGGCACCATTATCGCCGGCGGTTGGCCGATCATTGTTTATCTTGTTGCCGCGTGGATGGTGGACAACAAGCCGGCGGGGAGCCGCTACCAGGAACTGCGCGCCAGCGTCGATGATGCCCGCCGGGACGTCGAGAGTCGCCGTCCTGCGAGCGCCTGGCGGTTCACAGACGTTAAGTCGCGGTTCGACCGCGTCGAAGACCGGCTTCGCACGCTAGAGAATGTCGTAACATCGCGGGAATTCCAGATGGACCGCGAACTTAGGGGAATGGGGCGCCTCTAGCGCCTGAAGAAGGATACGTGGGTGATGCACTTCAATGAGCTCGTGCCGCTGGCTCCGTTTGTCATGGTGGTCGCGATCGTGTGGATCGTGTTCCACTACCGGAGACTAAACCGCTCCGACCGCGCTGTGTCGGGTGAAGAGCAGCAAATGATGGAGAGGATGGTCGGACTGCTGGAGAAAATGGAAGGCCGGATCGCGACCTTGGAGAAGATCCTCGACGCCGAGGATCCACGGTGGCGGGAAAAGGTGCCGCCGACACAGCACCTCTAGCGCACTCGGCGCACGTCTTATCGCGGAAGCTACCGTTCGGCCCGAAAAACAGTTTCGGGCCGAATTGGTACTTTATATTCCTGCCCTGGATGTTAGGGTAGCGCTTTCGCGGCGAGGTTGCTTATCCTTCCGTGGTAACCTTCGCCTGAGTTGAGCCACCTCCACGATGAAAAAGTTCGACAAAGACAAGCTCTCGGACGTCGACGTTTACCTTGGCGAGCCGAATGAGCAGGTGCGCGAGAGCATGCGGGCCATGCTGCGAGGCGAAGGCTTTCGCAAGACCCGCACCTTTGCCCGCATGGACGACCTGCTCAACGCCGTCAAAGAATCGCCGCCCGATCTCTTGATCGCCGCCGACGACATCGACCCGGGCCTGTTCGACACCATTCGTGACATCCGTCATTTCAAGATTGGGCGTAATCCGTTCGTCATGGTGACGCTGATGGTTCGCTCGGAGAGCGACGAGGCGGTGAAGCGCGCGATCCTCGCCGGCGCGGACGACGTGATGATCAAACCCGTTTCTCCCGGCAAATTGCTGGAGCGCATTGCGCACATCACGATGAATCGCCTGCCGTTCATCGCCACAACCGATTACGTAGGGCCGGAGCGGCGCAAGCCGGGCGGAGACCGGCCGTCGAAAATCCGACAGCTCACCGTCGTGAATACCTTCAAAGCGAAGCTTGAAGGCCGGCGGATGTCGATGTCGGAACTCGCCCGCGAAGTTGAGTCGAACATGAACGACGTCATGGCCGCGCGGCTGGACAGCCATGGCCTGAAGCTGGGCTGGATCTGCGGCCTTATCCTGAAGGCGTATGAAGAAAATCAAATCAACAAGGAACTCGAGGAGCGGCTGCTCATCCTCGTGAGCGTCCTCGAAGACGCGGCGCGCACCGCGCGGGTGCTGGGCGAACCCGAGCTCGCGCAGATCTGCACGCAACTGGCGCGGGAGGTGGAAGAACTGACGGAAAAATACGAGACACCCACCGACCATGCGCTCGCAACTCTTCGCAAACTCACCAAAGCGTTCGAGCTTGCGAAGATTGCCAAGATGGGCCCCGCGCCTCACCAGATGGCAGAGGCCGACGCTTTGGCGGCATCGAAAACCGCTAGCGGCTGATCTCGGCCGCGATCTGGACTGGACTGCGCTTGCGGCCCCAGTCCCCAGGCGGACCGTCAAAAACACCGGCGCAGGGCGTTCCACAGCTTTTGCACGCCCCTTGCGCGTCGAGGTTCCACCACGTGATTTCATACCAGTCGCGGCCGATCAAAACGTCGCCGCAGGCGTGGCAAAAGGTGCTGCCGCCGATCTCGTCCTGGATATTGCCGGTATAAACGTACCGAAGCCCCACGCTCTGCGCGATGCTCCGTGCGCGCTGAAGCGTCTCGGCCGGCGTACGTATCTTGTCGCGCATGCGGAAGTCGGGATGGAATGCCGTGAAGTGGAGCGGAACACACTCACCGAGTTCGCGCGCGATCCAGTCCGCCAGACGTTTCAGCTCGTCCGCGTCGTCGTTTTCGCCCGGGATCAAAAGGGTCGTAAGCTCAACCCAACAGGGTGTTTCGCGGTGGGCGTATTTGATGGTCTCAAGGACCGGAGCAAGCTGGCCGGTGCATAAGCGGGCATAGAAGTCTTCCGTGAAGCCCTTGAGGTCGATATTGGCCGCGTCCATGTGCGCGTAGAAATCGCGGCGCGCTTCCGCCTTCATGTACCCCGCCGTCACGGCGACGGACTTTAGCCCGCGTTCATGGCACGCCTTGGCCGTGTCGACCGCGTACTCCAGGAAGATCGCGGGATCGTTGTAGGTGAACGCGACCGAACGGCATCCCGCGGAAATGGCCGCTTCCGCAATTCTTTCCGGTGGCGCTGCATCCATCAGAATGTCCATCTCACGGGACTTCGAGATGTCGTGATTCTGACAGAACTTGCAGGTGAGATTGCAGCCCGCGGTGTCGAAACTCAAAATCGGGGTGCCGGGGAGAAAATGGTTGAGCGGCTTTTTCTCGACAGGGTCGACACAAAATCCCGACGACCGCCCCCAGGTCGTGAGAACCATCGAGTCGCCCGCGCGCCCGCGGACGAAACATAGGCCTCGTTGCCCGTCCTGCAACTTGCACTCGCGCGGGCAGACGTCGCACTGCACGCGTCCATCGGGCAGCTTTCGCCAATGCCCGACCGCCAGGCCCTTCAAATCTCCGGCCCCATCCTTGGCGAGACCCGCGGTCCGGGGCACGATTGCAGAAACATTATCCATTGCTCATATATGGTAACGAAGAGGTGCCGCCGCGAGGAGAGGGCGCCGATTAAAGGAAATTGCGATGGCCCACGGCACAGCGACGACGCGGCCGGCCGCCCTCGCCGGATATTTCTATCCGGCGGACGCGGATGAGCTGCGCGCAATGGTCGCGCGCTTCATGTCCCCCGCAAAGTCTCCGGCGGCTGCGCCGAGAGCCCTCATCGTCCCCCACGCGGGTTACGTCTACTCCGGATCCGTCGCCGGGAAGGCTTATGAACTGTTGCAAGACACCGGGACACAGTTTCGTCGCGTTGTGCTTCTTGGGCCCACGCACCGTGTCTATGTGCGCGGCATCGCGGCGCCGACAGCGGGGCAGTTTCGCACGCCCCTTGGCGACGTCGTCGTCGACTCCGTGGCGCTCAACGCGTTGCGCAAGCTTCCCCAAATCCGTTTCAGCGACGAGGTTCATGCAGCCGAACACAGCCTTGAGGTGCAGCTTCCCTTTCTGCAACGGGTCGCCCCGGGCGCGACCCTGGTGCCGTTGGCGGTCGGCGATACCAGCCCCGCCTCCGTGGCGGAGGTGATCGAATATTTTTGGGAGGATCCCGAAACGCTGATCGTGATCAGTTCCGACCTCAGCCACTTCCTGCGCTACGAGCAGGCGCAGCGCCGCGACAGCGACACAGCGACCAGCATCGAGCACTGCGCGGGCGAGGAACTGAGCTCGGAACGCGCGTGCGGGTACCTGCCCATTGCCGGGCTCCTTTCGGTGGCGAAGACCCATGGCGCACGCGTCGAACGCGTGGATCTTCGCAATTCGGGCGATACCGCGGGCCCAAAAGACCGCGTGGTCGGCTATGGCGCCTGGGCCATCTACGGAGCCGGACAATGAACGACAGCGAACTCGGCACGGTTTACGGCACCTTATTGTGCCGCGTTGCCGCGGACGCCTTGCGCTACGGGCTGGATCACAATGCGGCGCCGATCATTGAGGCGGCGGGATACCCGGAGCCTGTACGAGCGCCCCGCGCAACCTTCGTGACACTCGACGAAAACAATGAACTCCGCGGGTGCATCGGCTCCGTGACGCCGCACCGCTCCCTGGTCGAAGACGTGGCCGTCAATGCCTACGGCGCGGGGTTCCGGGACCCGCGATTCCCCCCATTGAGCGAGCGCAGTTTGCGTCGCCTCTCGGTGGGAATCAGCATTCTGGGACCTTTTGAAACGTTACAGTGCGCAAGCGAGGCGGATCTGATCCGGCAGGCCCGGACAGGGGAAGACGGTTTCGTGATCAGCGCAAACGGCCATCGTGGGCTCTTCCTGCCGCAGGTCTGGGAAGTTCTTCCGAATCCTCGGATTTTCTTCGAAACCCTGCGCGAGAAGGCCGGTCTCCCGCGACATTTTTGGTCGCCTCAACTTCGCATTGAACGTTTCGCCGTCACCGCCATCCCAAAAACGCCCCTGGCGGAACTCGCTGCGGTTTAATTTCCCCGGGAGTCAGCTTGCGAAGGGAGCATCAATCGCAGAAGATGCTGAGTCGAAAGTGACGGATTTTCCGGCGCTCTTCCGCTGCAGTGCATCATGGCCAGCTTAGATCGAGATAACCTGAAAAAGGCCACCGTCTATATCGGCGAGACCAATTATTACGAGCGCAATAAGCTGCGCGATATGTTTCTGGCGCAGGGACTAAAGCAGGTGGTCTGCCACGCCACGTTGGACGCGCTTCGTGGACAAATTATCGAGACCCCGCCGGATCTTCTGGTCCTGGCCGACAATTTCGACCCTGGCATCTTCAATCTCGTCCGCGACATCCGCTTTCAGCGGGTGTCCGACAACCCCTTCATGCTCATCAGCATGCTGGTGTCGCCGAACCGCCGCGAGACGCTCGATCTCGCGATCCAAGCAGGCGTCGACGACATCATCATCAAGCCCGTCGCAGCCGACCGCATCCAAGAGCGCTTGAAACTCGTCACCTTCCACCGCCGCCCGTTCATCGCGGTCGACGGGTACGTCGGTCCTGAGCGTAAAGCCGAGGACCGGGCCGCGAAGCGTTTTCCGGTGATCAATACGTTGCTTGAGAAGGTCAACGGGCGCGATATGGATAAGCTCGCGCTGAAGGCCGCGGTAGAAGGCTCGCTGCAGAAAGTGCTGCAAGCGCAGCTCGACTCTCAAAGCTTTAGACTGGGCGAGGTGTGCGAACGCCTTGTGAAGGCCTACGACACGCAGATGATCGGCGAGGAAGTCCAAACCGACCTGCATACGCTGGCCGGCGTGCTTCGCGACGCCGCAAAGGTGGCCGACAAGTTGAAGGACTTGCAGCTTTCGCAGCTTTGCGAATCGCTGGCGACCAACGTGGACGGCATCGCCGACCACTACGATGAGCCGTCCTCGGTGGAAGTCGATCTGATCCGCAAGGTGACGGCCGCCTTCAGCCTGGCCATGAAGACGCCTGGCGCGAGCGCTAACGTCGCCTAGGGAGCGTACGCGCAGGCGGGCGTGGGGCCGGCCTCAGGCGTGCCAATTGGCGACGAGAAATTCGGAAATTTCGGGCTTGATGTTGTACCAGCGGGCGTCGTTCTTGCTGGCATCGATGACGACGAGCTTGTCGTCCATGTTCATGGCGGCCCAGACCTTGTTGCCTACGTACTGCGCGTCGAAATCGCCATGAATGTAAAAGGTGTTCTTATTCACCCGCGCCCAGGCCCCGCCCAGGGATTCGATGGTCTGCGCAATCCGATCATCGCCCTTCTCCGGACGGAGAAGTTCGAATGCGACGAAGATATTACGAGGCTGCCCCATCGTGTTTCCGGACGCTCTGGCGTCTGTCCCCTGCGACACATCTGATAATTTTGGAAATATCCTTTTATTATCAGATATTTATTGGATATTCCCGGCGCTTACGATCGCCAGTTTCGGACCCTAACAGACGAAAATTGAAGCTTGGTTAAGGTTCTCGCCAAGTGCGCGAACACTATAGGGGCCATCCCAACCGCCGGCACGGCCGCGGCGCACGGGGTCACGGCTGCTGGAGCATCATCACAAGGTTGCCGTATTCGCCGGTGTTATTGCTATAAGGTGCGCCGCGGCCGGCCCCTGACGGGGTCGGCCAATGGTTTTCCTGTATGGGCGGCCTAACCCGGGCCAGCCCGAAGTTCTTCGCGGAGGGCGGCACCGATGGGGCCGTACCTCGATTTCTTTCGCCCAGGGGGATGAGTTGATGTCCGGCCGCGCTACCACGTTCAAAAGATTTGGCTCTTACCTCGCGCTGGCAACGGCCGTGTCGTCCCTGACGGTAAAGGTCGCTCACGCGGGCGACCTGACCATTTCGACCGCGCGGACGACGCCGGCCACGACGCTCGCCGGCGACGGCAGCGGTCCCGGAAGCATCATCGTGGAGTCCGCCGGCAGCATCGCCGTGTCTGATCCCACAATCATCACGCTTAACAGCAACAACACGATCACCAATCGGGGCACGCTGGACACGAAGGCCGAACAGAACGCTTCGGGAATTTTGGTCGACCTCTCGCAGAATAGAACCGGCAATGTCCAGAATTTCGGTCAGATCACGGTGCAAGGACCCCAGACCGGCAGCGCGCTCTTAAATTCTTCAGTCAACAATGCCGGTATCCGCCTGAGCGGGCCGGGGACATTTACCGGGTCGGTCATCAACGACGTCGGCGGCGTCATCGGCGTTGCGGGCAACGGCTCCGCAGCACTCTCGATCGAATCCACCCTGCTCGGCGATTTGACCAACAACGGCGTTCTGAACGCCGCAAACGCGGACTCGTTCGCCGTCAGGACGACGGGCCGCATCATCGGCAACTTCAATTCGAGCGGCGCGATCACGGCAACGAACACCAACGGCGTCGGCGTCTACATCGGTGGCGGCATCGACGGGGCCTATGTTCACAGCGGCACGATCACTGCCGGTAACCCCGAGCAGCTCATCAGCCCAGACGGCATCCGCATCGAACGCACCGCGCCGCTGCCGGCGAAAGCGGGCGTATGGGTCGCGTCCAGTCTGACGGATGGCTTCGGTATTGCCGGAAATGGCTATACCGTCGCGCAGCAACAAACGGATGCCACGGCGGCGTCCGCGACACCTATCGACGCCACGATCGATACTTACGGGCCCGGCCCGGCGGTCCTCATCTCCCAGGGTGGCCCCGGCGGCGCGCAGAACATCGTCATCGGCCGGCGCGGCGATAACGAATATTCCTTCATCAATCAGGGCATCCTGACCACCTCCGGCGCCATCGCGGGCACCAACGCGGTGACCATCAACATCGAAGGCCAGTCGATCGGCGGCACCGTCTACACGACGACGTTGACCCACGGCTTCTCCAACGCGGGTGGGAATATCTACTCCTATGCGCTGGATGCGAATGCCACGGCGGTGCGGATTGGCGCGAATGCAAACGTCCCGACAATCAATAACAGCGGCGACCTCACGGTCATCACCACGGATTCCAGCACCAACACCGCGACCGGCGCCGTCGGCAACAAAGGCGGCAGTGCATACGGCATCGTGATCGAGAGCGGAGCCCAAGTCCGCACCGTCCTGAACAGCGGCAAGATCAACACAACCTCGGACGGCATCGCCTCGAGCTCCACCGGCATTGTCGATCGTTCTGGTTCTGTGGTGACCTTCGGTAACGCCGGCGACATCACCACCACGCTTGCGGCTGGTAGCACCGGTCAAAAGGTGGCCGTCGACTTCCGTGCCAACACGGCTGGGATGTCCTTCAACAACACCGGCAACATCACGGGTGACGTCTTCCTGGGGAGCGGCTTCCAGTCTCTCACCATGAGCGGAACCGCGAAGATCGATGGGGCGGTAACGTTCCAAGGCGGCAGCGGCAAGACGGGCGCCAGCGTTGTCGACCTGAATGGCGGCACAATCACAGGACGAATCAACCTTGGTAACGGAAACGGGGGCGTGACCCTGGCCGGCGCCTCTGCCAAGGGCGGGTTCACGATGGGTACCGGGACGCTCACGAACTTCACGGTCTCCGCTTCCGAGATTTCGTTGCTCTCGGCCGGTCCCTTGCGGACGGAGACGGCGCGATTCATCAACGGCTCGCGCATCAACTTCGACATCTCCGGCAACTCCGGCGCGCCTCTTATGGTCGCCAATGGCAATGTCACGATTTCCGCCGACACGAAGCTCGTGACGACGATCACAGGCATCCTGGAGGGACGTCAGGTTTATACCCTGATCGACGCCGGCAGCCTGACTTTGGGCGCGCCTCTGAGCCAGATGTCGGAGGTGCCCCTCTCCTACATGAACAACATCGCCTTCAGCTTGGCGCCGAACGATCCCAGCAACTTGCTCCTGACGGTCGAGCGCCGCTCGGCCTCGGCTCTGGGCCTGGGGCCCAACATGACCGCGGCCTACAATTCGCTCGCTCCCGCGCTCAACCAGGACGCCGCCGTCGCGACGGCGCTGTCAGGTCTTACGACCCAGGCGGACTTCAACGCGGGCCTGAAGCAGCTTATGCCCGACAGCAGCGGCGCAGTCCTGCAAACGGCGTTGAACTCGGCGGAAGCCACCACCGGAATGATCCGGCGCCGTTTGTTGGGCGTTGCCCGAGGCGGCGCGCCGGACCACTCGCGCGGCGATATCGCCAGCTTTTGGGTGCAGGCGCTCGGTAACTACGGCGATCAGAGCGGCAAAGGCGAGCAGAACGGTTTCTCTTACTGGGGTCTCGGCATCGCGCTCGGCGCTGACTTCCCGGTCGACCGTAGCGGAAACACCACTCTCGGCGTCAGCTTCGTCGAGTCCTGGCATTCCGTCAGCTTGAACGTGTCGACGCATTCGCCGGTCCAGTTCTACAGCACCCAGCTGCACGCCTACGCGCACCACCAAAGCGGCAATCTCTATGTTCAGGGTCTGGCGGGAGGCGCTTACAACACCTACGACCAGCCGGAGCGCACGGTGACCTTTGGCGGTCTCGATCGCAAAGCCGTCGGCAAGTGGAGCGGCTATCAATACAACGGCAGCGTCGAGGCGGGTTATCTGTTCCGCAGCGGTTTGTACGAATTCGGCCCGTACGGCCGCGTGGCCTACTTGAACATCACCGAGAACGGGTACACGGAAACCGGCGGCGGCGCGGGCGTAAATCTTGCCGTCGATGATCGTAAAGGGGAATCGCTGCGCGGAACCGCCGGATTTGCCGTCAATCGCAACATCCCGCTGTCGTATGACTCCTATGTCGAAGCGCAGCTGCGCGGCGGTTACACCCGCGAGTTCATGAACGATCCGGTCAGCGTCTCGGCGCGTTTCGCGTCAGGCGGCCCCACGTTTACGAACGTGGGTAATGTGTGGGGCCAGAACCGCCTGACCGCCGGCTTCGGCGTGGCGCACAAGGATAGTTATTCCTCGGTCAGCCTCGACTATGACGCTGAAGTCGCATCGGGCTTCCTCTCGCATACCGCCGCCGTCACCATTCGCTTCCGGTTCTAATGTCTCGCACGTCCCTTTTCGCCTGCCTTGCCCTCGCCTGTGTTCTTGCATCTTGCGGGGGCGGTGGCCGGCGCGGCGGAATGGAAAGGGATGAAAGCCTTGTCGTGGCGCAGCGGGCCGATGGGAGCGGCGTCGCCGTGCGTCCGGGACGCGATCCGAACGGCGCTTACATACAGGCGACCGAATTCAAGGCCAAAGGGGACTGCGCGACAGCGGTGAAGCTTTTACGCCCGGTCGCAAAACTGGGCCCGGGGTACGAAAACGCCCAGACCGCCCTTGGCGAGTGTTTGCTCGCGAGCGCGGACCAAAAGGAAGAAGGGCTCACGTGGCTGACGCGGGCCGCGGACGCGGGGTGGCCGGAAGCTCAGGCCGCGTTGGCGTTGCACTTCGGCGCCGAATCGCCCTCGCATCAGGGCGAAGAAGCCGCTTATTGGCTCGCGCTGTATGATGCGAACCCCAACAAGGCGCGGGTCGGGTTCCAGACCCCGGATCCCCGGCCGCTCAGCGCGGTGCGGATCACGCTGAGCGAGGCTGAAAAAAGTGCCGGCGCAAAGCGTGCGTCCACTTGGCAACAGAAGCTTTGGATTCCTCCCGCGGCCGCCGAGGGAGAGGGACCTGGACTACGGCCTGAAGGCCGCGAACGCGGCGGATTCCGCGGGCCGCCGCCGCGGTAGAGCCTCCGACACGCCCTAGCCCCGCCGGGGCATTCGCGCTATAGCCGGGAATCTCGTTTTTCCGGACCTGTGCGCTGTCATGCCGTTGACCCTTTACAACACGTTGAGCCGCCGCAAGGAGCTCTTCACGCCCGCCGACCCGAACCGCGTCACGATGTATGTGTGCGGCCCCACGGTCTACGGCTATACGCATGTGGGTAATGCGCGCCCCGCCGTGGTTTTCGATGTCCTATACCGCATCCTCAGGAACCGTTACCCGCTCGTCGTCTACGCACGCAACATCACGGACGTCGACGACAAGATCAACGCGGCCGCAAAGCAGGGCGGTGTTCCAATTGAGGTCATTGCCTCGAAGTTCGCCAAAATCTGGCACGAGGATATGAGCGCGTTCAACGTGCTGCCGCCCTCTATCGAGCCGCATGCGACTCAGCACATTCCCCAGATGCTGCGGATGATCCAGGAACTCATCGATCGTGGACATGCCTACGCGGTTGAGGGCCACGTGCTTTTCCACGTTCCCAGCTTCGATAAGTACGGCGCGTTGTCGGGGCGCAACCGGGACGACATGATTGCGGGCGCCCGCGTCGAGGTGGCTCCGTATAAAAAGGATCCCGCCGACTTCGTCTTGTGGAAGCCTTCCACGCCCGATCTTCCGGGTTGGGACAGCCCATGGGGACGGGGACGCCCGGGCTGGCACATCGAGTGCTCGGCGATGATCGACGCGCACCTCGGCGAAACCATCGACATTCACGGCGGCGGGCACGATCTGATCTTCCCGCATCATGAGAACGAACTGGCGCAAAGCACCTGCGCGCACGGGGGCACGCGTTTCGTCGGCATTTGGATGCACAACGGCTTTCTGACGATGAATCGTGAGAAAATGTCGAAGTCCGTCGGCAACATTATCAGCTCCAACGAGGCGTTGAAGTCCACGCCCGGTGAAGCGCTGCGCTGGGCGATCCTGTCGGCTCATTATCGCCAGCCGTTGGATTGGTCGGACGACACAACGCTGCAAGCCAAGCGGACGTTAGACCGCCTTTATGGGACGCTCGATCAGGTGAGTGACATCCAGGAGACGGACGAGGACCCGCCGGAGGCGTTTATGGCGGCGCTTGAGGACGATCTCAATACGCCTGCGGCCATGGCGGAAATCGCCGCCCTTGCCCGCGCGCTAAACTCCGCGACCGAGGCGGCGGAGAAAGCGAAACTCAAAGGCCAGTTGCTGGCCGCCGGTGCGCTCATGGGCGTCCTGCAACAAAAGCCATCGGATTGGTTTGCGGCGGCGCCCAAAGCGCGGCTTGTTGATGTCGGCGAGGTCGAGCGCCTCATCTTGGCGCGCAATGATGCGCGCAAGGCCAAGAACTTTGCCGAAGCCGACCGTGTGCGAGCGGCTCTCGATGGACTCGGCGTGGTCATCGAAGACCGTGCCGACGGCACGAAGTGGCGGATGAAGGAATGACCCCCGCCGCCGCACGCTCCGTCGCGATGCTTGAAAAGCTGGTCGCGTTCGACACGGTTTCACGCAATTCGAACCTCGCCTTCATTGGATACGTCCAGGATCTCTTGAAGGAACACGGCGTCGAAAGCCGCCTCGTTTACAACGAAGAAAAAACCAAGGCGAATTTGCTCGCGACCGTCGGCCCGAATGTAGCCGGGGGCGTGGTCCTTTCGGGCCACACCGATGTCGTCCCGATTGACGGGCAGGACTGGCAGACAGACCCTTTCAGCGTTGTCGCGAAAGACGGCCGGCTTTACGGCCGCGGCACGGCGGATATGAAGTGTTTCCTGGCGATCGCGCTCGCGGCGCTCGACGAAATGAAGGCCGCCGCGCTGAAGACGCCCCTCCACTTCGCGTTTTCCTATGATGAAGAAGTGGGATGCGCCGGCGTTCCGTCTCTCATCCGTGTCCTGAACACAGAACTGCCGGCGCCCCGCGCCGTCATCGTCGGCGAGCCGACCGACATGAAGGTGGTCAGCGCGCACAAAGGCATCACGGGCGTGCGAACGATTGTGACCGGGCACGAGTCTCATTCGTCGCAGACTCACCGTGGAGTTAGCGCTGTGATGATCGCCGCCGAGCTTATCCAGTACTTGCGAAGCTTAAGCGACACAGCGGCGGCGAATGGACCGCATAACGAGCTGTTTGAGCCGCCGCACACGACACTGACGGCCAACATCATCAACGGCGGCACGGCGATCAACATTATGGCCGGGTCGTGCGAGTTCCAGTGGGACGTGCGCGCGTTGCCCGAAGACGATCCGGATCTATATATCCGCCGATTTATCGACCACTGCGAACGAGACGTGCTTCCGCGGATCCGCGCGATCGCGCCGTCTTGCAACATTGAAACAATTCCGCGGGCCGGCACACCGGCTCTAAAGCCTGAATCCGAATCCGAGGCCGAGCGGCTATGCCGCATGCTCACCGGGGACAATGTCACCCGCGCGGTCGCGTTCGCCGCTGAAGCCGGACAGTTCCAGCATTCCGGTTTGTCGACCGTGATATGCGGCCCCGGATCGATTTCGCAGGCCCATCAGCCGAATGAGTACATTGAAATCTCTCAGGTCGAAGCGGGCACGAAGTTCATGCATGACTTGATACGGCATTTGTCGCGCTAGCCGCGTCACCTTCCACCTTTCTTCATCAGGCTTTTCCCGGTCTCAAAGCGTGAGGCGAGAAACTGATAGGTGGCAAGAAGCGCCCGGTCGGTCTCCTGACAACGGACCAGTGTCAGATTTTCCCACTTTGCGATAATCGGATCCCAATCCATCAACAGGAAGTGCAGGGCGTCGCGCGCCTCCCGCACCGTCTTGATGACGAAGTCCAAGGACATGAGCGCGTTCATGACGTCCGCCGTTTCCGCATCGACGTTGTCGAGGATTTTGTCCGCTTCGCCGATCCCGCGCTCCATCAGCATCTTCACGCGTCGGATGTCGGATGATCCGCGAATATCGTTATACGCCTTCGTCAGGATGCCGAGATTTTTTTGGATATTGTGCAATTCGCCTGAGCGCTCGCGCAGCGCCTCGATATAGCAAATCTCGCGGGCGAGCGTTTCGATCAGGTCGAGCACTTTTTCGGGCTCGCCTTCGAATCCCAAGGTCGAAGCGGCGCGCGCGAAGGCTTCCTTGAGCGATTTTTTGTTTTCCTCAGTCCCGACGATCTTCTTGAGTTCGTCCTGGCTGGTGTACGTGATCGGCTTGCCGCCCATCCACGAGAGAAGCTGAACCTGGATCCGATCCCGGGCGATCTGCTTGTGCTTCCGCGCGACGGTCCAGGAGGCGGTTCCGTTCAGAATCTCATTCGGGATCTCGTCGCCGGGCCGAATGTCCGGAACGTGACGCAGGCCCGCAGCCGCCTGCTCAATCAGTTTGTCGTCATGTCCCCCTTCGGCGATATGGAAGGTCGACCGCAAATCCTTAAGTGATACGTAGCCCAGGCCGGTGCCCATTTCGACGGCGAACATGGGCACCTTCTCCTTCCCCTTGAGGATGAAGCACGCACCGGGCGCTTGGAAAACCTTGGCATGGAAATCGAAGTGGGTGTTGCGCGGTGGTCCGGCGTAAGCGGGTTCGGAACCGCCGGCTTTCGTGTCGCGACCCGTCATGGGCGGTGGTTCCACCGATCTAACACCATTCAAGAGCTGTCCGGGCCGGTAAGCGCCGGCAAAGCCTCGCGGCTCGATCCAGCGGAGGGCGCGGTCCGCTCGGTCTGGCGGTTGGAGCGGGTGAAGGGAATCGAACCCTCGCCTAAAGCTTGGGAAGCTTTCGTTCTACCATTGAACTACACCCGCGCGCCCTAAGGCTCGAACCGAGCCTTGCGAGAAATTTAGGCTTTAGTAGGGCTTACATAGCATATAACACGACGAGCGCAAAACATGCGCCGGGGTCCTGCGTGCAGCGAAAAGCCACTGAGAGAATCTCCAAATCCCGACGGCCGCAGCATCGGAGCCGCGCCTGATGGACCCATGGTCGCTGGGGTGCGCCGCGCTCCTCGCCGTCATTCTGATCGCGCTTTCCGTCATCGATCTTCGGACCGGCTATCTTCCCGACCCCCTACAAGGGGCGTTGGCGGTCACGGGCATCGGGGTTTTTATCATCGGCTCCCCCATCAACCTGTCGCCCGCCCTTGCCATCGCGGGTGCAGTTGTGAATGGCGGGCTTTTCTGGGGTCTACGGTGGTTCGTAAGCCGATTGAAGGGCCGTGAGGCCATGGGCCTTGGCGACGTAAAGCTCGTCGCCGCGGGTGGCCTCTGGGTCGGCCCCTTCGCCCTCCCCTATATCATGGCCGCGGGCGGCCTCTTGACCCTTCTTGGCGCGGGGGTCGCCGGGCTCGTGACCGGTAAGGCGGTCTGGCGCGGCGAAATGCCGCTCGGCCCTGGGCTCGCCGCGGGGATACTCTTCTGCTTTGTCGCCGCGCTCGCCCAACTTCCCTGGCTCGCGCTTACACCCCAGGGGTTATAAGTACTCAAAAGAACTGGAACCATGACCAAGACGATTCTCCCGTACGGCCGCCATATCATCGATGACGACGACATTGCGGCGGTGACCGCCGTGCTCAAGTCCGATGCCCTCACCAATGGGCCGGCCACGGACGCTCTGGAGCGCGAACTGGCGCGTGTGACGGGCGCGAAGGATGTGGTGGTTTGCGCAAACGGCACGGTCGCGCTGCACCTTGCGATGCTGGCCCTCGGCGTGAAAGCAGGCGATCAGGTCATCGTGCCGAGCCTTACGTTTTTGGCCAGCGCGAATTGCGCGCGATATGTGGGCGCCGACGTCGTGTTCGCCGATGTGGATCCTGATACCGGTCTGATGGGTCCAAAGCACCTCGAGGACGCGATTGCGCGTGCCCGTCCCGGCGCCGTGAAGGCTGCGGTGCCGGTGCACCTCAATGGACAGTGCTGCGATATGCCCGGCCTCAGGGCCGTCGCCGAAAAACACGGGATCGCGCTTGTGGAAGATGCCTGCCACGCCCTCGGGGGAATCTATCCCGGCAATGACGCCGTGCCTGTGGGGGCTTGCCACATGAGTGCAGCGGCCTGTCTTTCGTTCCATCCCGTGAAGACGGTCGCCATGGGCGAAGGCGGTGCGATTACGACAAATGATCCGAAAATGGCGGCGATGATGCGCCGGTTGCGCAGCCACGGCATGGAACGCACGCCGGCCGAACCCGTCTATCCGGAATATGCGCGCGACACCGACGGAAGCGCCAACCCGTGGTTCTACGAGATGGCCGATATCGGCTGGAATTTCCGCTCCAGCGATATCCACTCCGCGTTAGGTCTGAGCCAACTCAAGAAACTGGAAGCGTTCGTCGCCCGCCGGGCGGAACTGGTTGCACTGTACGATGACGCCTTCAAGCCGCTCGCCCCGATCGTGAGACCGATTGCGCGTGTTGGCGGAAACCCCGGCTGGCATCTCTACGTTGTGCTGATCGATTTCACCGCCGCTGGCAAGAGCCGCGCGAAAGTGATGCGTGAACTCTTGGTGGCCGGTATCGGCACCCAGGTCCACTATTTTCCAGTCCACCTCCAGCCCTACTATCAAAAGCTTTACGGCCGTCAGACCCTCGCGGGCGCCGAGGCCTATTATGCGCGGTGCCTCAGCCTTCCGCTGTTCCCGGCGATGAGTGACGACGACGTCGCACGCGTGGTAGAAACCGTCGCCAACGTCTTGAAATAGGATCTGCCGAATGCAACTTGAGGATCTCGAAGCCAGGAATGCCGAGACGCTGCGGCTGCTGCGCGAAAGCAAGGGCCCGGTCGATCCGATGGAGCACCCCTACTACGGTTACTACACGGCCGATATTTTTGAGTGTCCCAAGTTCATCATGTTCACCAATCATGATTGCCCGCGCGGGTGGGATATTCTGTTCAATCGTTACTTCGAACCGCAATCGATGAAAATCTGGTGCCGCCTCGCGCGCACCGCCACGGGCATTGTCGACATCGGCGCCCACGTGGGGGTTTATTCGCTGGCGGCAGCGTCACTGCGCAATGACATCAAAATCCACGCGTTCGAGCCAAACCCGAACGCGTATACGCGCCTACGGATGCATAAAATCGTCAACGGCTTCGAAAACATTGTGGAGCACTGGTTCGCCGTTGGAGATCAGGACGGACATGTGCATTTCAGCTGGGTCAAAAAACCCACTTTGCAAATTTCCTCAGGCGGCGGCGTGGGTCAGCGCAAAGGAGACAACATCGAGCAAATCGTCGTCCCGATGCATAAACTCGACGGCACCGGACTCCCCGCCATGATCGGCGCGCGGCCGCTTGTGAAGATCGACGTCGAAGGCGGGGAGGTGTCGACGATCGGGGGGCTCCGGGAAGTCCTCGCCCTTGAGGCGGATATAATCCTGGAGACCTTCAGCGGCGCGTCCTGTAGCGCCATCAACCCCATCCTGGAGTCGCTGGGTTATAACGTATTCAAGATCTTCGAGCGCGCCGGCAAAATTGAGCCGGTCGACGCTTTAACCCCCTGCTCGGTCGCTTCGGGTGACTTCAATCATCTGATCACCCGGCGCAGTGCCGCGGAAATCGCCACCCTTGTCGCGTAATAGAAAGATTGAGCCGCTCGCGCTCAAATACCGGCAGCGGTATTAAATGCGCGGATTTCGTCGGTGCTCAGGAAGTGTGGATTGGTGCCGGAGTTGTATTCGAAACCTTCGGTGACCTGACCGGCTTTATCGCCGAGCCCATCCGTGACGTACTCCACGTTCTCGCCCCAGAAAGCGATTGAAGGTCGAATGACGTAGTGTTTGGCGAACTCAATCGTCAGGTGCGAGTCATCGGCCGGGCACATCACTTCATGCAACTTCTCGCCAGGACGAATGCCGACGATGCGCGTCGGTATATTGGGCGCCATGGCCTTGGCGAGATCCATGATGCGGATCGACGGAAGTTTCGGAACGAAAATCTCGCCCCCATACATTCGCTGAAAGTTCTCCAGAACGAAATCCACGCCTTGTTGCAGCGTAATCCAGAAGCGGGTCATGCGCGCGTCGGTGACCGGAAGATGATCAGCTCCCTTGGCGATCAGTTCCTTGAAGAACGGCACCACAGAGCCGCGCGAGCCGACGACATTGCCGTACCGCACAACAGCGAAGCGCGTGGGACCGTCGCCCACGAGGTTGTTCGCCGCGACAAAAAGTTTGTCGGAGCACAGCTTGGTCGCACCGTAGAGATTGATCGGGTTGGCGGCTTTATCGGTCGAGAGCGCGATGACCTTCTTGACGCGATTTGCAAGGGCAGCACGAATGACATTTTCCGCGCCGTTAATGTTTGTCTTGATGCACTCCATCGGATTGTATTCCGCAGCAGGCACCTGCTTCAGCGCCGCGGCGTGAATTACGTAGTCGACACCGCGCATCGCCATGCTGAGCCGGTCGTAGTCCCGGACATCGCCGATGAAGTAGCGCATCGACTTCGCCGAATACTCCTGCTGCATCATGCTCTGCTTCAGTTCGTCGCGGGAGTAGACAATGACGCGCGCCGGCTTGAACCGCTTCAGCAGATTTTCTGTGTATTTGCGGCCAAAGGAGCCAGTGCCCCCGGTGATCATGATACTGGCGTTATCGAACATTTGATTATCCAAGGTCCCCGTTAGCATGGCTTTTCGGCACTACGCCCCCAAAGCGCGTTATCTATCATAGGATTCGCCCCGCGAAAGGCGCTCGGGCCTTAATTCTGCTTCATACTCTGTTTGTCCCCGTAGCGCAGCCCGGCAAGATTGCATAGAAGAAACTATAGCCCGGCGCATCGCCTGCTGGACGCCTCTTATTGGGACACTATGGAACCTATTCTCTATCTAGGCCTGGAGATCAAGCAGCGCGAGCTCGAGTCCCGCCTCAACATCGCCCTCCATGCCCTGAACCTGGGCTTTCCGGTGCTTTTCGGGCAGCAATGGGCCTTGTTCGCCAATGCGTCCAGCCTTCCGCCGGGGGTTATCCTGTTCAAGACCGTGAATAACATTCAGGCCGCAAACATGGCGGCCTTCGCAAGCCAGGGCCACTTGGTCGCGGCCACGGATGAGGAAGTTCTGGTCTGTTTCGAGGACGCCTGCTTTTTTGAGGTTTTCAGCCCGCTCGCCGCCGACAATTGTGACCTATTCTTTGCGCAGAGCGACATCCATAAGGATGCCATCGGGCGGCGCTTCCCTCAGCTTGCGCCCCGCACCACGGTGGTCGGCAATTCGCGGATGGAGTTGTTGTCACCTGCCAATCGGACAGCTATTGCGGTCGAAGCCGAGGCGCTGCGGCAGGCGACAGGCCCTTACATCCTCTTCAACACGAGCTACGGCCAGATCAACAGTATCTGGACGGATATGAACCATGTCATCCAGATCGCAGCACGGGCTGGATTGGTGGATATCAATAATCCGGCAAGTGTGGAGGAGTACAAAAGCAAGCTGAAGTGGGAAGAGATTAATCGTGCGGAGATCGTTGAGGTCATCCAGTGGACCCTTGAAAACATAACGGATCGGACCGTAGTTCTTCGACCGCATCCGGGCGAGCGTGCCGACTATTGGCAGGAGCGCTTCGGCAAGCATCCGCGATTCAAACTTGTTGCTCGTTCGAGCCCGCATCCTTGGATCATGGGTTCAGATCTCCTGGTTCACACGACTTGCACCACTGGGCTTGAAGCCGCACTTCTTGACAAACACGCCCTGAATCTAGTCCCCATTCCGCACCCCTCATTCGACTACGTGACCAACTACGTCAATCCGACGGTGAAGACCTGGAAGGAAGCGACAGTCGCGATTGAAGCGTTCCTATGCAGAGGTGAGGGTCCCATCGTGGCGCAGCGCGAGACTTATGCAGCCGCACTCGACCGTTACTACCCGGGACATAGAGAGGGCGATAGCAGCCGCAAGATCGCCGAAAACTTGGCCGCGCTGGCGCGGCAGAACGGAGCAACATTGCGTCCGGACCTTCCGCTCGGTTTGCGCGAACCGTTTCGTCAGTTGAAACGGTCGGACATCCTTAAGGACAAACTCACCCTTGCTCCGGATGAATTCGTGAAGCATTTGGGGGCGGCGGCGAAACGCCTGAACCTCAGCCTGCACGTCAAGGTCGCGCAGTTGGACGACAGCCTTTTCTATCTCACCCGATAGAAATTCGGCAGCCGGTTTAGTGGGCGTCCGCGAACAATGCGGCGTACACGACATCAACCTCTTCACCATCCAGCAAAGCCTGACGGCGGCGTGTTGCTTCTATCTGCATACCGGCGTGGCGCATGATGCTAAGCATGCCGTGGTTCGTCGCCAAGGTTCCAGCGGTGACCTTCCGGAGACCGACGGTGTCCAAAAGATAGCGGGTGAATGCGATCCACGCCTCGCTGCCATACCCCTTTCCCCACACCGCCTTTTCACCGATTAGGATTCCAACATCAGCGACGCGATTTGCCTGATCCACATAGGCGTTTATATTTCCGATGTGGCCGAGAGCGGCGTCCTTGGCAACAATGGCCAGGAAATAGTGCGGGGTGCCCTCGAAGGAGCGCATATAAGCGCGACAGCTTTCCAGGGTATGGCGCCGGTGGCGCTGCTCACTTTGGCGCACCACCTCAGGATCGTTTAGCCAGCCCACATATCGTTCGCTGAGATAACGCTCGGAGAAGGGACGCAACCTACAACGGTCGCAATCGATTTCCGGTCCGGCCATCGCCACTTCCTGTCCTAATTCGCCGCCAGGGACGGCGAATTTCGTGACTGCCGCTCTGGGAATCAAGGCCAAAGTAAAGAAATCGCCCTAACACGCCCGGATCCTCGCCGCGGATTGACAAGAGTCAGGGAAAGAGGTCGATTTCTTATCCAACATCGGTTTTGCCCCACCGGCAGTTCACCAGAATTGAGGTTAGCCTTTGACCATGCAGGACACCAACAGTCGCTTTTTTGACCCCTCATTTCTTCTCAGCGGCAACGACCTTAGGTCTCTCATGTTGTCCCTGCTGAAGGGAGGACTGAATAAACAGACACGCGACACAATCGGACT
Organism: Rhodospirillaceae bacterium; assembly: GCA_041905525.1. Taxonomy (GTDB): domain Bacteria; phylum Pseudomonadota; class Alphaproteobacteria; order Rhodospirillales; family Rhodospirillaceae; genus SHVO01. The sequence goes on along the minus strand of JAYRKY010000005.1, from coordinate 136,424 downwards.
CGCGGTGGCGCAGCATGTGGCGCGGACAGTGTTGCCGGCTTTCAATGATCGAAAAATAGAACTTAGCCGCAAGGGCGCCACAGCCGTTAACCAGCTGCGGGCGGATGGCTACGCCATCATCCCTAATGTGTTTGATCCTGCGGAGATCGCTTCAATTTACGACTACGTTGCCGATAAACACGTCCTTTACGGCCAGGAAAGTGGCTACAACCAAGTGGGTGGGCGCGCGGAGGGTCCGATCGACCAGCGGCCCCCGGCAACACGCTTCGCCCATTACAAAACGCCCGACCTCCTCGCGTGCCCGGCAATCTATCGTGCGGTGCATGACCAGGACCTGCTCGCCACGATCACCGCCTATTTGGGCGCGCCGCCGACGATCTCAAGCGTGAGTCTTTGGTGGTCGTTCCCGGTCGAACTGCCCGCGGCCGGCATGCAGCATTATCACCACGATCGCGGTGACTTCCGGTCGACGAACCTCTTCGTCTACTTGACCGATGTTTCCGATACGACTGGCCCGCATGCTTTTGTCGAGAAGACGCACGAAATGGACATTCTCTACCCGGTGGCGCTTAAGCTCTTCGGATCAGATCCCAAGCGCATGAACGAGTTCTGGCAATGGATGGAAAAGCACCGGAAGTCGGATGAAGAAGTGAGCAGTTTTTTCCCACCGGACATGGTGAAGTCATTCGTTGGCCCCCAAGGCATGAGTTTCCTGGAGGATACGCGCGGGCAGCACAAGGGCACGCAACCCACCCATGGCAACCGCCTCGCATTCGAGATCGTGTACTCCACACTGCCGAAGTACAACGAGGTCTTTAATCCGATCTCGCGGTCCGAATTGCGGATGCCAGCAGACATCGACGTCGACCCAACGCACCTGCATCCGCTGGCGCGCTACGCAACGCGTCTGATGTATACGTAGAGGATAGAAACCTACTTGTGTTTGATGCGCGCGATGAGCATGACCCCGCCCTTTTTTCCGGCCGGGTCTTGCTCGAAGTGCACCTTGTCGAGCTTGGGACCGATTAGCCCCTTCAACTCGTCTGCGGTCCCGTAATTGCAGCCGGTGATGTCGGTCTTCACTTGGTCAGTTGCCGGGTCATACGTCACGCCGATCGCCACCAATCCGCCGTGCGCAGTCACCCGAAGCATCTCATCAATAGCGAGTTGCGGGTTGCTGCTGTAGGCGAGAACCCAGCTTGAGATCGTCACGTGAAAGGAGCGGTCCGGATACGGGAGCTTATGCATGTCGCCGGTATCGATTAACGGAGAGGAAGAAATAAGATCGACCGCATGGATATTGGGGTGCGAGAAACCTACCCCCATCAAGTGAAATAGCTCCATCTCCGTGCGCGGCCCGATCGACAGCACCTTGAGTTGCGGCGCCATTGAATAAACCGGCTCGAGCGCGGTTAGCGGGTTGATGAGCCGGAGGGTGCGCCGCGCTGAGCCAAAAGCGTCCTTCTCCAACTCCTTGCGGTTATGCTCGATAGTGCCTGGCATCACACCGCTATCGGTGTCGGAGTGAACCCGTAAATGGCGATTTTTCTTCCAGCGGTCCAAAGCGAGAAAGCGACGGCACTCCTCGCTGAGAAGTAGATCGCGCGGTGTTTTGACCATAAAATTGGCCATAGTTTGGAGCTGTTCGCGCGTGAGCACAAAATCGCGTGACCGTATGTCGTCCATCGCCGTCCTTGCCGTGTCGAGTTATCTTGCTACACCTTCAGGCCCTTGCGACCGCTTGTCAAATAGTCTCCGGGACGGTGATTAGGTGCCTCCACCGGGGACCTTTCGCAACGTTAATCTCTTCAACCGGAGGCTCCCCTTATCAGAGCGGCCGCAAAACGCTATGCATGTGGACTCGGGGGAGCTGCCCATACGCAACCGCGACTTGATATGGAGGCGGGGGCACCACTATCTTCCCTCACCGACCCGAGGAGCCGGGCCCCAATGCGGAAGACGTCGTGAAGCTTTGCAAGACTTGCGTTAACCCCGATACGCGGCCGAATATCTTCTTCAACGCCGAAGGCCTATGTCCCGTGTGTCAAAACGCGCGCGATCAGGTCAAGGTGGACTGGGACGCTCGCCGTCATGAGATCCGCGAAATAGCCGATTGGGGACGCAAGAACTGCCGCGGCGCTTACGACTGTATGGTGACCGTGAGCGGTGGCAAGGACAGCATGCGTCAGGCTTTCTTCGCCCGCGATGAACTGGGATTGAACCCTCTGCTGGTCAGCAGCGTCTATCCTCCAGAGCAGCTTTCGGAGCGTGGGGCACACAATATCGCTAATCTTGTCTCGCACGGCTTCGACACGCTCACGGTCGGCCTTAATCCGCAGGCGTGGAAGCGCGTGATGAAGCTGTGCTTCGCCCGCTATTCCAATTTGTGCAAACACACAGATATGGCGCTCTACGCCATCCCGATTCACGTCGCGATCGCCTATCAGATCCCGCTCGTCTTCCTAGGCGAAAACCCGGTGCACACCATCGGCGAGAAGCACGGCCGCACGGATGGTGACGCCAGCCAGATGAAGAATTCGAACACCGTTGGCGGTGGAAATGTTTCAGGCATGCTGGCAAACGATATCACGCCGCACGATTTGCACTTCTACCAATATCCGCCCGACGAGCACATGCAGCGCGCCGATCTGCGAATTCACTATCTCGGCTATTACATCGAAGATTGGTCGGGATACAGAAACGGTCAGATCGCGATGGAGAAAGGTCTCCAGCGCCGCACCGAAGGCCCTGAAAAAACCGGCGATCTCTGGGGCTTTACGGGCGTGGACGACGACTTCCGCCTAGTGAATCAACTCGTCAAGTATCTGAAACTAGGTTTCGGCCACGTCACAGATCAGTGCATAGAACGCATCGTTGCCGGAAAAATGACGCGCGATGAGGCCATTGAACTCGTGAAGAAATACGACGGCCGCTGCGATGATTCCTATGTAATCGAACTATGCCGTTTCCTGGACATTACCGAGAAGGAGTTCTGGGAAACCATGGAGCGCCTTCGGAATCCTGAAATCTGGCAACGTGGCGCGACGGGCGAGTGGGAGCTGAAGTGTGATTATGGCCAGTGAAGCGCGCTCGGAGGAGCTTGCGCTAATTGACTACGGCGCGGGAAACCTCGGCTCCGTCGGCAACGCACTGCATACCTTGGGAGTTCCATTTCGCGTTGTGAGTAATCCGTCGCAGTTGGGACAAGCCGGTGGGATCCTCCTGCCGGGCGTGGGCGCCTTCGCCACAGCCATGGAACGTCTAAACGCGATGAACCTGGTAGGCCCGCTCACGGACGCGGTCGTCCATGACAAAACACCCTTTCTCGGAATTTGCCTCGGTATGCAATTGCTGGCGGAGGACTCCTCCGAGCAAGGCATGCACAAGGGGCTTGGCTGGATCAAAGGTCGTGTACGCCAGATTCCCTCCGCCCCCGGCATCCGGGTACCGCATGTCGGCTGGAATGCGACGCAAATCCGCCAGGCGGACATGTTTGTGAACATTAGCGATGGCGCGCACTTCTATTACGACCACGGCTTCGCAATGGAATGCGAACCAGACCTAGTGGCCGCAGAGTGCGCCTACGGGTGCCGAATCACGGGCGCTGTCCAGTCTGGCCACATTTGGGGAACGCAGTTTCACCCGGAAAAGAGCCAGCGGAATGGTCTTGTCCTCTTGCGCAATTTCTCCGACTTCGTGCTGAAACGCGCGCGCGCGTTGGGACGTGCGTTGCATGCTTAAGCCGCGTCTTATGGGAGTCGTTCTCGTGAAGGACGGCTGGGCCGTGCAGTCCATTGGTTTCCAGCGATTCCTTCCCGTGGGGCATCCGGAGATCAGCGTGGAATTTCTAGACCGTTACGGCGTAGACGAAATCGCGCTTCTCGATATTTCCGCGACCCGCGACGGCCGCGGGCCGGATACCAACATGCTCGAACGCTGCGCGCGAAAGTGCCATGTCCCGATTGCCGCCGGCGGAGGCGTAACCACCGTCGATCAAATGCATGCTTTGGTGCGCAGCGGCGCCGACAAGATTGTGATCAATTCAGCCGCGCTGGATTCTCCGGACCTCATTGATGAGGGCGCCCATCACTTTGGAAGCCAATGCATGGTTGTTGCGCTTGATGCCCGTAAGTCAGCTTCGGGCGCCTACGACGTCTTCACTCATTGCGGCACGCGGGGACGCGGCATTTCCCCAGCCGAAGCGGCACGTGCGGCCGCGATCCGCGGCGCCGGAGAAATTCTAATTCAATCGATCGACCAAGACGGTCTCAAGACGGGATACGACCTCGCGCTCGCGTCGAGCGTACGCGCCGCGGTGGACGTACCGGTCATCTTGCTGGGGGGCGCAGGGCACCCATCGCACTTCGCCGCCGGACTGGCAGCCGGCGCGAATGCGGTAGCGGCCGGCAACATGCTGAACTATACGGAGCATAGCGTTGCGCTGATCAAACGGTTTCTCGCGAAGCAGGGTATCGCACTGCGCGCGGACAACTATGCATCCTATGAAAACGCCTCATTTGATAGCGACGGCCGTCTCGTGCGACAGCCCGAAGAGGTCCTCCACGATCTTTTATTCACGCGGATCGAAGAGGAAGTGATTTGATTTACTGCAAACGCTGCTTCTATCCGGCGAATCATCCGCTTGGGCTAACGTTCGACGATCAGGGCGTTTGCAGCGGCTGCCGCGTGCATGAAGAAAAGGACACGCTGGATTGGAGCGTTCGCCTGACGAAGCTCCAGAAGATCGCGGATGCCTATCGTAATCGCACTCGCACACTTCATGACTGCATTATTCCTGTAAGCGGCGCCCGCGATTCCTATTTCATCGTGCACTTTGTAAAGAACGTGCTGCGGCTCAACCCGATGCTTGTGTCCTACAACAGGCAATACAATACCCCCGTCGGGATTCGCCAATTATCGTACCTGCGCACGAATCTCGGTTGCGATGCAATGCAGATGACTGTGAGCCCGGAGCGCGTACGTCGGATTACGCGGGAAACGATCAGGAGCCGCGGCAGCATTTATTGGCACATACTTGCCGGTCAAACCGTATTCCCTGTCCAAGTGGCGGTAAGGTTCAAGATTCCATTGATCATTTGGGGTGCTCACCAGGGACTTGATCAAGTGGGCATGTTCTCTCACCTCGACGAGGTGGAGATGACCCGCAAATATCGCAAGGATCACGACATCATGCGCCTCGAGGCCGAAGATCTCGTCGCGCAGTCAAAAACGGTCACATTGGCCGACGTGGAACAATTCATCTATCCGCACGATAAAGAATTAGAGCAGGTCGGGGTGCGCGGAATCTATCTGGGCAACTTCGTACGTTGGGACTCAAAGGCTCAGCACGAACAAATGATCAAAGCGTACGGCTACGAGACTTCGCCGCAGCAACGCACGTTCGACACGTATAATGACGTCGATTGCTTCCACTATTCAGGCCTGCATGACGAGATCAAATTTCGAAAATGGGGATATGGCAAGGTCACCGACCATGCCGCACGTGAACTGCGCCTGAAGCGTCTGACGCGCGAAGAAGGCATTGAGCTCATCGAGAAGTACGAGGCTGTGAAGGCCAAAGATACCTCGCTCTTCCTGGACTGGCTCGGAATGCCGGAAGATGAGTTCTGGTGGCACATCGACGAGCACCGCGATCCCCGGATTTGGTCGCGTGAGCCTTCAGGAGCGTGGGCGCTGAAGGATCACATCTCTAACCACAAGAATGACCCCGGGATCGACGCGGTCCGACTTGAGCGCAAGGAAGCTTGCCATTTTGTGCTTACCGGATCTCGCGATCGCAGGCCGGATCCAGAGAAATACACGCTGATCGGGCGTGGGTGGGTGGATCCCGCCAACCGCCCCTTCTAACGGGCCGTCGCAGCCCTCTCAAGAAGGCGCAGCCCCTCCTCGTTCTGATGCGCCGTCGCATGCAACGCCGCGCCGTTCGCCAGATGATCGGCAATGTTGCGCCAAACCAATTCCATATAGCGCGCCGGCTTGTCGTGGAACTTTATGGAAGAGCGGAGTTCAGGCGCATAGGCGGCAACATCGCTTGCGGGCGCATATGTTTCCAGGCGAATCCCGTCGTCATTCCAAATACGCAGACGGCCTTTTTGAAACATGATGTCCACGGCCCATTGATTTGAGACGCGTCCGTCCACACCTGTAAGCAGAATCGGCACGCGGCGCCCGGCGGCACGGACGCTCATCTGAACTGAAACTGTGCTATCGCTGTCGCTATAGTCGAGAAAGGGAACACCCACGCATTCGGCCTCAACGCCGTCCGCGCCAAACGCCGCACCGATCAAGTCGAGATTGTGGCACGCATTGTGAACAAGACCACGGCAATAAACCCCGGTCGCGCCCGCGGGTTCGCCGAAAGCGCCGCCGCGAGCCGCCGCCAGCCACTCTTGAACCCCCGGCAACCAGCGACGAACGAAGTTCACCACCAGGGTCGTCCCGGCTTTCTCACATGTGCCGATGAGATCCAGAGCCTGCCCTGCAGATGCGGCGAGGGGCTTCTCGCAGAGGATCAACCTGGGGGAAGTTTGCAAAGCAGCGCGAATGTAATCCCCGTGGGTCGCATCGGGCGATGCGATGCAAAGTACATCTAGGTTTTCCGCCAGCAGCGCCTCAGGCGGTAAGCATTTGGCGTCCAACCCCCACCGGCGGCGCACAGATTCGGCATGGCCAAGATTGACGTCCGCAACCCACTTCAATCTTAGGCGCGGCTCACTCAGGCAGGCCTTGATGTGTGTCGTGATGGTAGGTTCGCCAGGAGTATCATAGCCCTGCGAAATGTTGCCCAGGCCAATAATCCCAACGCTTATGGCCATTCTTCACCCAAGAGCACTACGCGAGAGCGCGGAGCTGATCGCGATTTTCATAGACCTTATGGAATGCGGAAATGACCTGGTCGACCTGGGCGTCCGAGGACTCGTAGCTGCAAACCAGGTAGCTGAACAGCTCCGCCTCATGCATACGCTCGGTGATCGGGCACAGACCTTTTTGGTAGGACCGATTGGTGAGGTTGAACGGAAACCCATCGCGCCCAATGGCCATCCGCCGCTGAAACACAGGCAGGAGATACAAGGGCCGCACATAGCCGGTCGTCGTGGGCACGCCCTCCGCGACCAACGCCCTTGCGAACTTCTCGCGCGACACGCCCAGCTTCCGCTCGTCGAACTTGCCTGCCCAAACGTAGTAAACATGGCGGGCATCGGGGCGGACGTACGGCACCGTGATGCCGTCAAGACCGGCAACCCCTGCACTTAGCTTGTTGGCAATCTCGGCACGGCGAGCAACCAGCGCAGGCGCCTTCTTTAATTGTTCGCGTCCGATCGCGGCGGCGAGCTCGGTCATGCGGAAGTTGTGGCCAATCAAGTTGCTGTAATCTCCCCCCGACAGGCGGTCGGCAACGTTCTCAGCATGATTGCGGATCATCGCGAGCCGGTCGGCCAAGGTATCGTCGTCGGTGGTGCAGACTCCGCCTTCGCCTGTGTGGATATGCTTGTGGTAGTTCAGGCTGGCTACACCGATGTGCCCAATCGTCCCGGCGAAGCGATCGCCCAACATCGCCAAGGGACCTTGGGCGTTGTCCTCAATCAGATAAATACCGTGCTTGTCGGCAAGCGCGCGCAGGGAGGTCAAATCCGCCGGGTGACCGAAAAGGTTCACGGCAATGATGGCGCGCGTACGCGGCGTGATCGCCTCCGCGACCTTGACGGGATCCAAACAGAACCCGTCCTCTTCGATATCGACGAATACGGGAATGGCTCCGTAGAACAATGGGCTGATCGCCGTGGCCGACATCGTGTACGGCGGGACGATAACCTCATCGCCAGGTCCTACTCCAACCGCTCCCATCGCCGCGATGAGACCTGAGGTCGCCGAATTGACGGAGATCGCGTGTTTGGCTTTAAAGGCGGCAGCCCACTCCGCTTCGAAGGCCTTGATTTCCGGACCACCCCGAAACTCGTCGCTCCACGCCCCGAGGAAGGCGCTCAAGACCCCGCCCCGCATCACGCGCAGGACGGCCTCCTCCTCTTCTCGCCCGGTCGTCCGATAGGGCGCCAGCGGTACGGAAACGGCGGGAGATCCTCCCAAAAGCGCTAGTGTGGTCATCTTTACAAGGCCCATTTATCACGCCGCTATGGCGTTATCTTTTGGCCGTACCACGCCGAATTCGTTTCGCGCAAGTGACCTGGGGGCGGAGGGGATGACAAAGTTGTAGGTGCCACAAGCACTTGCCTATGGTGGTATAGTTCAGTCCTTAAGGTGCTGGACCAGGCCAATTCCCTAGATGAGATCTTTGCTGTTTGCTGCCGGCGATGTGGGGGGCGCCCGCGCGTTGCACCCGATTATCGCGCTCGCCGCGGCCCGGGCCCTCGGCCCGATGGTCCTTCGACATGGGGCAATGACCAACGAAGTTGACGTCGGGGCCCGATGGGTCACGCGCGAACACCTGTCGTTCGCCACCCCTGAGACCAAACCCGCAGCTTATGTGTTTGCTGGAAGCGTTGCCGACGCTGTGCCGTTGCAAGTTGCGCGGCTGGCGCACGCGCATGGCGTTCCCACGGTTTTCGTGCTGGATAGCTGGTCGTCATATGCCGCGCGCCTCTCTACGGACGGGGGACCCGCCTTTAGGCCCAGTGTTTATTGCGTTCCGGACGAGAAGGCGAAAGCTGATGCGGCACAGGAAGGGATTGGAGCGGCCATCCGTGTGACAGGGCAGCCCGCGTTCGCCGATATTGTGTCCGAAGCGAAGAATAGCCCTGCGACCCACGGAACTCGGGCGCGGATCTTGCTGGTCTCGGAGCCGGTAGAAGCGGACCATGGTCGAAACCGGGGCTATACGGAAGCGGAGGTCTTGGCCTTGGTCGGTGCGGCCCTCAAATCGCGTCCATCGCACGTAGAAGTGGACGTTGCCCCGCACCCTCGCGACGATGCGAGGAGGATTGCGGAGCTTTGGGATCACAGCCGCGGTAGCCTCGCCGGTACAGTTTTGGCGCAAAACACCCTCAAGTCTGTGGCTCCGTACGACGGGATCATCGGAATGGCGTCTGTTCTCTTGTACCGTGGATGGCTTCTCGGAAAGCCGGTCCTAAGTTGTCAGCCGAATCTTAAACTTCCGTCGTTACGCCAGTTCGGCGACCGACAGGGATTGCGGCTCGTCGAAGACCCTGCTACCGCGACCGCGGAGATAGAGGCGTGGGCGGCCAGCCTTATTCCGGGGCGGCCAATGGTGCTGCGTGACGAGGCCCATCAGCATGCGGCGGCGGCGGAAACCATCCTCGGTACTGCCTATGGGTTAAGCATGGAAAACACCAATGACCGATAAAGGTAGTGTGGTCGCGATCATCCCGGCACGGGGCGGCAGCAAACGCATTCCGAAAAAGAACGTGCGGCCGTTCGCCGGACGACCGATGATCTCATACCCGATCCGCGCCGCGCTCGATGCCGGCCTTTTTGACAAAGTGATCGTCTCTACCGACTCAGAGGAAATAGCCGAAGTGGCGCGAGCGCAGGGCGCGGACGTCCCATTCCTGAGGCCCGCCGAACTTTCCGACGATCGCACGGCAACGGCGCCGGTCCTGGTTCATGCTCTTGCATGGCTCGAAGCCGAAGGCACGCCTGCGGACTACGCCTGCTGCGTTTATGCAACGGCCCCCTTCGTCCGCCCTTCCGACTTGGTCGAAGGGCTCGATATCCTCAAGGCGGCGAAGGCGACTACCGCATTCTCGGTTACGACCTATGCATTTCCAATCTTTCGCTCGCTCAAGATTACGGATGCGGGCACTTTGTCGATGTTTTGGCCGGAACACCGCCTGACCCGCTCACAAGATTTGCCTGAAGCCTATCACGACGCTGGCCAGTTTTATTGGATGGACGTGAAGCGCTTCATTGCCGATCCCAATCTCTACAGCGCTGATGCCCGACCCGTCGTGCTCCCTCGATACCTTGTGCAGGATATCGATACACCCGAGGACTGGGCCATGGCGGAACACATGTATCAGGCGCTTCAGATCCGCACGCGATCCGTAGCAGATAAGCACAAGTAGGATTGAATGACCAAGACACCCATCGATATCAGCGCCGTTGCTGACGCTCGCATGCGTAAAGGGTTACAGGCCCTGGAATCGGGAGACAACGCCACGGCGATTGCCGAGCTTGAGGAAGCCTCGCGCCTAGACCCCTCAAATCCAAACATTTTACACAATCTCGGCTGTGCGCTTTTTCAAGACAACAGAATGGCCGAGGCCGAAAAAATTCTTCTGACGAGTGTGCAGCTAACCAACAATCCCGTCACCTGGACGTTGCTGGGCGATATACGAGAACGGTCAGGGCGGCCCGCCGAAGCATTTCAATTCTACAAGAGAGCTCTCAACGCAGATCCCAAGAACTATCACGCGTTGATTCAACTCGGAGCCGTCAAAGAAACGATGGGCGACAAACCTGGCGCTTGTGATTGCTATCGTCTCGCGCTGGAGGCACGGCCGGGCGACGTACACGCGACCCACAAATACGCCTCGATCGTGTTTGAGAAAAAGCCCGAAGAGGCCGTTCGCGTCTGGCAAGCCGTTGCGGCCGCGGCAGGCGAAAATTTGGATGTACGCGCGTCCGCACTCGAGCAGCTCATCTGCTACAAGGAATGGTCAGAGCGCATCAAACGCGGCGAAATGCCTTATCACGCTGCGCGACTTGACGAGCTTTTCTTCAATTACGCGCTCCCTGAACTTGAAGAACTAGACGCCCTGAACCGCAAACGTCTCGAAGCCGCGCCGACAATTCCAGCAGTGCAGATATCCGCCGCCATGTCCCGCTTCTGCCTGAAAGATCGTCATGGCGCCGAGCGTCTGTTTCGGATGATAGGCGGAAAAATCGACAACCAGATCCTTGGCACCACGAGGTTCGAGCTTTCCTTTTATGACGAGCTTCGGGGCTTTGCCGATGAGGATCTGGTCCGTACGCTGCCGCCCCTTATCGAAGTCATGCCTATGGTGCCGAATGGGGCGGGAATTCTCTACCTCTCGTGCAACTTCACATACTTTCGTGCCTTTGCGATGCCAATGGTGGTCTCACTCCGGCAGCGCTCGGTTCATACGCCGGTCCATGTTCACATCATGGACGCGAACGAGGAGGAGACCGCTTTCGCGCTTGCGATCCTGCAGAAACTTGCGCCGCTCAAGTTCGCTCTGACTGTTGAGCGTCCGGGCCTTCAGTCCGCGCCTGCGATGGAAGCTCGAAGCTACTACCACGCCGTACGTTTCATTCGCTTCTATCAACATTTAACCCACTACGGCGTTCCGCTTTGGCTCATGGACGTGGACGCGGTCATAAACACCAGCCTCGACGGCTTGTTCTCAAGTTTGGATGGCAAAGATGTCGCCATGCGCATACGACCCGGTCGCAGGGAGCCATGGAACCAATTCAATGCGTGTATTGTAGGGGCAGGCACCTCGGATCTTTCACACAAATACTTCAAGCTGACAGCAGCTTATCTCGCCTATTTTTATCAACGCAAAAACTTGCGTTGGGGTATCGACCAACTCGCGATGTACGGCGTGTTTGCCGACATGGAAGAACGGGGCGAAGCGCCGAGCCTTGCGCTCCTCGGCGAACGCGAGGTTGATTACGACTACCGTGACGACGGGTATGTGTGGTGCAATTCGGGCGCTGGAAAATTCAAACACCTTCAACGTCTTTCAAATCCCGGTAGCCTTCCACTTGCCAACTTCGAAGACAACAAGTTCGTCGGTGTCTTCGAGCAGCACTGGAACGAATGCGAACGCATGGTGAATGAGTTGCAGCGGCGCCAACCCTGAAGTTTGTTGGACAATGAAAGTCGCTTTTCGCGTCGATGCGTCCGCAAAAATTGGCATCGGACACGTAATGCGGTGCAGAGCGCTCGCTCAGGTTCTACGTGAGCGCGGCGCAGAGATTCTTTTCGTCGCGCGCCATATGCCTGATGAGCTGCGCGATCTTCTTCTTGCAGACGGGCACGCGTGCGCGTTCCTGCCAGCAGCGGCCGGCGGCGATATGGGCTCAGACCTTTATGCAGAGTGGCTGGGAGCTACTGAAGAAGAGGATGCGCGCGCCACACTCGCTGCCCTTGAAGAGTTTGCGCCGGAGGTGGTGGTGGTGGACCACTACGCACTCTCACTGCGGTGGGAGAGCATGGTGCATCCGGCGTCGAAGATGCTTCTGGCAATCGACGATATCGCCCGCGCCCATGCAAGCGACGCCCTCCTCGACCAGAACTTCGCCGTTGAGCCGCTCGCGCGCTATAAAGGGAGGGTGCCATCCGGGTGTCTCTTGCTACTGGGGGCCCGCTACGTCCTCTTGCGCCCGGAATACATTGACGCGGCCCGAAGTCCGCGGGACCCGGGCAAACCTGTTCGTCGCATCGTCGTCTTCTTTGGAGGCGTCGACGCGGGGGACATGTCCGGCCGGAGCCTGGAGGCTCTAAACGACGGTCGATTCGCCGATCTCGATGTCGATATCGTTATCGGGCCCGCCAACCCGCATGCTGCCCGCATCACAGCGGCCGCGGCCCGCCGCAAGCGTACCTATATCCATCAGAATCTGTCGAGCCTCGCCGATCTATTTGCCAACGCCGACATCGCGATAGGCGCCGGCGGGACCGCGACATGGGAGCGGTGTTGCTGCGGTGTCCCATCGCTCGTTGTCACCGTCGCTGACAATCAAAAACCGGCAAGCCTTGCGCTCGCGCAGAATGGAATCATTCGCTATCTGGGCGACCAGAGCGACGTCGGCGCCGGAATGATCGCTATCGGCCTTCATGAAATGATCGCCGACAGCAACATGCGCGCCTCGATGTCGCAGAAGGGCCGGCTGCTTGTCGATGGCTGGGGCGCCGCACGAGTAGCCGAAATACTTGCGCCTACTCCTCCGTACCTGCTGCAAGTCCGCCCATCCTCACTCACCGACTGTGAATTCCTTTTTCAGCTTGCCAATGACCCGCTCGTGCGCGCGCAGTCCTACAACTCTGCGGACATTCGGTGGGAGGACCATGTCTCCTGGTTCGCCGCGAAGAGGCAAGACCAGAATGTCCATATCTTCATTCTCACCGCACGTGGCCTAAGCGTGGGCATGATCCGCTTTGAGATTAAGGGTGGGCATGCCGTTTTAAACTATGCGTTGGACGCCGTTGCCCGAGGTCGCAAGTGGGGATCGGCTCTCGTGGAAAAAGGATTACGTGCGCTCGCGGGACGATGGGAGGGAGATGTCCATGCCTCCGTCAAAAGCGAAAATATTGCGTCACGCTCCGTCTTCGAGAGGCTTGCGTTCGAAACCTCGAGCGTTGGTCCTGGGCAGTTCCTTTTCCTGCTTCGCGCGAAGGACTTGAAGCTGCGATACGGCTCGTGAAGCGCCGATCCCTTTTCAGAAAGATAAGCATTCGCGCGCATCGCAGATATGGTATCCTCCCGCTCTGCGCGTTAAGCGAGAATATCGCCGCGCCACCTTCAAGGATTGTGCTTCACCATGCCCGGAAGTTTTAAGATCGGTTCCCGCAGCATAGGCGTCGGGCATGCCCCCTTCGTGATCGCGGAGATGTCGGGCAATCATAATCAATCGCTCGACCGCGCCCTTGCGATCGTGGACGCAGCGGCCAAGGCCGGGGCACACGCTCTCAAGCTCCAGACGTACACCGCCGATACTATGACGATCGATGCGCCCGGTAAGGGTTTCGTTATCGAAGACAAGAAGTCACTTTGGAACGGGGAGTCGCTGCATGCCCTCTATCAAAAGGCCTATACCCCCTGGGAGTGGCACGCACCGATTATGAAGCGCGCGGAGCAGCAAGGGATGCTCTGTTTCAGCACGCCCTTCGATGAGACGGCAGTGGATTTCCTGGAGAGCTTGAATGTCCCCTGCCACAAGATCGCATCCTTCGAAAACACGGATGTCAATCTGATCCGGAAGGTGGCAGCAACAGGTAAGCCCATTATCATGTCCACCGGGATGGCGACGATCGCTGAACTCGATGAATCGGTGCAGGCGGCCCGCGAAGCGGGTTGCCGAAACCTTGTCCTCTTAAAATGCACCAGCACTTATCCTTCAACGCCAGAGAATACGAACCTCCTGACGATCCCGCATATGCGCGATCTATTCGGGTGCGAAGTTGGGCTGTCCGATCACACAATGGGAATTGGTGCTTCAGTCGCCGCAACAGCGCTCGGCGCGACAGTGATCGAAAAGCACTTCACGCTGCGCCGGGCTGATGGCGGTGTCGATAGCGCCTTCTCAATGGAACCCGAAGAGATGGCTGCACTCGTGACAGAGACGGGGCGGGCGCATATGGCTCTCGGTAAGATCCATTATGGATGTGTCGAACAAGAGAGAAATTCGCGGGCCCTGCGGCGATCGATCTACGTGGTACAGGACTTGAACCCGGGCGACGTGCTAACCCGCGAGAATCTGCGCTGCATCCGACCGGGCCTCGGCTTGCCGCCGAAGTACTTTGACCTATTGCTCGGCAGGACCGTGAGGGTAGCTGTAAAGAAGGGCACGCCGGCCAGTTGGCAGATCGTTTAGCGTTTGCCGCCGGCGCGCTACCCGCCTCCAGCGCACGAACAGCCTCTTTTAATTTTGTATGAACCGGCTTATGAGGCCGCATGCCAAACACGCTTTCCTATGACAGCTTTCCCGACGCCGTCGCCGCGGCCAAAGCGGCTTGGAAACGGGGCGATTTGAAGGAGGCGGCAGCCATCTATCGCCAGCTGCCCGAAGCCTATCCCAACAAAAAAAATGCTGTGACCATCGCTGCCGAAGGTTTGAACCAGTGCGGATTTTGGACCGATGGAGTTGCCGTTCTTCAGTCTGCTTTGCAAAAAGTATCTGTGAGTGCGTCGTACCTCTCTGCTCTCGCAGAAATGTATCGCACCATCGGCGACTACCCGCGAGCGGCCAGCTATATCCAACGCTATCTGGACTACGATTCTCGCGATCCAGAAGCTTGGCTACACCTCGCACGGCTCCATGATCTTGCGGGCAACCATGTTCTTGCCGAAGCAGCCTACGCGAACGCCCTCGAACGAGCCCCCATGAGCGCGCTCGCGGCGATCGGTCGCGGGGACTCACTTTTTCACCTCGGCCGCTTGGAGGACGCGATCACATGCTATCGCCGGGCGGTAGCTATTGAGCCCAAGGACGCCAACTCGCTCTTTGCGCTGGGAAGCGCGTTGATAACCAGCGGCGCCCTAACTGAGGGTCATGCCTACCTCATGCAGGCCCTGGAAATTGATCCTGGTAACGCGCGGGCCCATGTCAACTTGGGCCTGGCCTATTTCAATACTGGTAATGCTCAAAACGCCGTAATTTCCGCACGGAACGCCTTGCTGATTGACCAAAATCTTCAAATCGCGAACGTGCTATTGGGCCTTGCACTCGCGGAGCAAGCCGACATTGAGGCAGCTGGCGCCGCACTCCATGTTGCCACGGCGGGAGACACGCACAACGTGGAAGCTCTGTATGCACTAGCGTCTGTCGAGGTCGCACGTGATGACAAGACAGCGGCAGAGATTGCGCTGCAGCGGGTCCTATCTCACTCACCAGAGGATAAAGAAGCTCGTCACCTGCTCTCAGCCCTGCACGGAGCTGCGATCTCGCGGCCGATTGAAGGATACAGCCAGGAGGCCTTTGATCGACGGGCGCCACTTTACGACAACCAGGAAGTCCGCTTCAGGGACTACAGAGTTCCAGCAGAACTTGTAACTTTGATTGAAGAGCATGAACCAGATCGCAGGGTGATCTCGCGACTTGCGGACCTCGGTTGCGGCACCGGACTTGTGGCCGCCGCCATCCACGACGCATTCAGAGTGGAACAGACAATTGGCATAGATGTCTCTCCGAACATGGCCAAAATCGCGAGCGCCAAATATCTGTACGATCGGATTATCATTGGCGATGCGGAAAATAGCCTCCTGCAACTGGAGGGGAAGTTCGACGTTATCTGCGCCGGGGATTTCTTTCCATATGTTGGTGACATCGAAACTCTTCTTCAAACCGCGCACTCACGCTTGGTCAACGGAGGAATACTCGCCTATTCAATCGAAGTTTCGGAAACCAACAAAATGAAGCTGGCCCCGGATGGCCGCTTCACCCATACCGATGCTTATATGGCGGAGATGGCAAGCCGGGCCGGCTTGCGACAAGTTGTCTCCCGGCCAATTACCTTGCGCCGTCTTTATGGTCGGGCTGTCCCTGGTCTCGTTGGGCTTCTAAGCGCTTAAATCCGGTCACCAGGACCTTACAAAATTGTAAGCCGGATCGACGACCCGCCCCGCCCTGATGTGGTGGGACAATCTATCATTCTGTTAAAGTCTTAGATGTTGGCGAAGATGGTAGAACCGCTCACGTTTTCCGATCCTGTGGAGTAGCTATTGGACGCCCCCATCATCGCCGCTGCCCCGGATGCTGCCGTTCCGTTCGAAATGCAGCCCCCCTTGGGACAAATTCTCCTGCAGCGCAAGGCCATCAACGAGAACGACCTCGCCAAGGCACTTAGCTTTCAAGCCAGCTATGGCGGTCTTCTTGGCGCGATCCTGATTCGGATAGGTGCAGTATCTGAAGACGCAGTTCTCGATGCGCTGTCGATGCAGCTTGGATTGCCCGTCATTGCGAATGACCGCCTGCCCCAAGACCCGGTCACCTATGTCGAGACCATAAAGACATCCGGCATTGATAGCGAATGGTGGATCGATCAAGCGGTACTTGCGTGGATCGACGATCGTAACGTCGCCCATTGCATCAGCCGGGATCCTCTTGAACCAAGCCTTCAGGAAGTGCTGATCGCGGCGTTCCCCGAGCGGGAGATCCGATGGTGGCTCATTCGCAACCGCGAACTGGACTTCATGATCGACCTCGTCCGTAGGGCGCTGATGTCGGATGGCCGGGATATCGAGGGCGATGTTGCACTCCTCCGCGAATTGGCGGAGGAAGCCCCGGTCGTTGAACTTGTGTCCAACGTAATGTCGCAAGCGGTGAACGAAGCGGCATCGGACATTCACGTCGAGCCCCTCGAACACGACTTCGAAATTCGCTACCGGATCGATGGGGTCCTTCAGAGCCGGGTAACTCTTCCGCGCTCGCGCTTCGATGCGGTAGCATCGCGTATCAAGCTGATTTCCGGACTTGATATCGCCGAGCGCCGCCTTCCACAGGACGGACGCATCAGCCTACGCATAAGCGGTAAGGATCTGGACATACGCGTGTCGTGCCTGCCAGGTGTGTGGGGTGAATCCATTGTGATGCGTCTCCTCTTAAAGGAGCACAAGGAGTTCTCACTCGCCAAGATTGGCATGGCGAAAGATCATCTCCACACGTTCGGAAAACTCGCTCGCGAACCGCATGGGATTATTCTTGTCACCGGCCCCACGGGATCGGGCAAATCAACAACGCTGAAGGCGACCCTTGAACACATCAAGGACGGCAAACGCAAGATCATAACCGTGGAAGACCCTGTTGAATACAATATCGCGGGCGTCACGCAGGTACAGACCAAAGCCGACATCGGCTATACTTTCGCACGGGCATTGCGTTCGATCCTGCGCCAGGATCCAGACGTCATCATGATCGGTGAAATTCGCGACCTCGAAACCGCCCAAATCGCAGTTCAGGCGTCTCTCACTGGTCATATGGTTTTCTCGACGCTGCACACAAATGATTCACTGAGCGCCTTCACCCGACTCATAGATATGGGGCTAGAACCATTCCTGGTCGCCTCTTCTGTACGCGAAGTCATGGCGCAGCGCCTTGTGCGGCGCCTTTGCCCGCATTGCCGCACGCCCGCTCAACCACCCCTTGCGATCCGCGAGAAATGTGAACATCTGCGCAAACGATTCCCCGATGTCCTCACCGGAAACCCGCAATGGTTCGAAGCACGCGGATGTACACACTGCCAGAACACTGGTTACCGCGGTCGGCTCGGTATCTACGAGGTGACGGTACTCAATGATGAAGTCGCGGAAATGGTCCTACAACAGCGGCCATTGCAGGAATTGCAGACGGCGGTCCGTAAGCATGGTTTCCGCGACCTCATGGAAGACGGCCTCATTAAGGTCTGGCAGGGGGATACGAGTGTCGAGGAAGTCATTCGCGTCACAGGACACGGCGGCGTCGACGCTGACTGATAGCGCGGACGAAGACGAATGACGACCCTGATTTCGAAAACCCCGGCCTTCGACGAGGCCCTTAAAAAGGCGACGAAAGCGCATCAAGGCGCGCGCTTCGCAGAGGCCGCCGCGGGGTATGAGGCCCTTCTCCTCACCGCTCCGAACGACGCCCAGATTCGATATCTGCTCGGCGCCGCATATGTGGAGTTGAACCGCACGGCGGAGGCCGTGTCAGAGCTTGAACAGGCGCTGCGTTTGCGCGCGCGCCACCTTCCCACAATCGAGATGCTTGGATCGGCGTGGCTGCGTGGCGGTGTCCCAGAGAAGGCGGTACCCCATTTTCGTGAGGCCGATGCAGTGGCTGGGGGCACACCGGACACGATGGGACGGCTCGCCAATGCGCTGAGGCTTTCCGGTCAATATGCGGAAGCGAGAGAGGTCTATTCACGGCTTTTGGTCCTTAACCCTACAGACCGTCACGCCATGGTCGGAGCAGCGATATGCGTGGCGGCCGTAGGAAACCTGCCCGAAGCCGAAGAGATTCTTCGCAGATGCATTCAGCAACATCCTGGCTACGCAGGCGCTTACACCACGTTTGCCTTGGTGTTAGGTCAAGCGGAGCGCTTTGCCGAAGCCGAACAGGTGCTGCGAGCGTTCTTGGCTGACAATCCGTCACATCCTGAAGCACGCCGGCTGCTTGCCAATACCCTCCATAGACAAGGACGGCTCGCCGACGCAGAGATTGTTTATCGGGACATCCTACGTGCGGCGCCGGCGGACGCGCAAACTGCATTGCAGTTTGCTGAGGCACTGGTCGACAATTCCAAACTCGACGAGGCTGAAGCGGTGCTCGTCGAATTGCGCCAAGCGAGCCCAACGAATGCAGACGTTGCCACGACCCTAGGCCGCGTCCTCGAACTCCGCGGCAATCTGGAGGGCGCCGTCGCACTCCATAATGAGGCTCTCATTTTCAATCCAAGGTCAGAAAATGCCTACCTGAATCGTGGAACAGCAAAGCGTTTCGCGGGCGACTTCGAAGGTGCATTGGCGGACTATAACGAGGCGATTTCTCTAAAGCCCGGGTTCTCACCCGCAATTGCCAACCGAGGGCTCACTTATCTCATCCTTGGCCGTCTTCAAGACGCGTGGCCGTCGTATCGATCCCGGATCCGAGCATTGAATGGAGCGCCAGACCTTAGCGCGGATAAACCTTGGGACGGCTCGCCACTGGACGGGAAGCGCGTTTTTGTATGGCTCGAATACGGCCTCGGAGATGAAATCTTATTCGCCAGCTTGCTGCCTGAGTTGCTCGACAAGGTTGCACATTGCACCGTCGCATGCTCGCCGCGACTAAGATCGCTCTTCCAACGTTCATTCCCGCGCGCGCGAATCGTCGCGATGGGCGAGACCATCGAAGAGGACTTCGATGTACGGCTTCCGCTCACCGATGTCGCGCAGCTACTGCGACCAACGCTGAGCTCCATAACCCCGCACAACGGATATCTTACTCCAGACGCCTCCGTCGTCGAAGGCTTACGCGCGCGTTATATGCGCGAGGGGAACGGCCGACTGATCGGACTGTCTTGGCGAAGCGCAAGCGGGCCTGCGGGCCGCTTCAAGTCCATTCCGCTAGCAGAATTCGCAGACCTGCTTCGGCTCCCGGGCGCAACTTTTGTCTCGCTGCAATACGGCGATTGCGCGGAGGACATCGAACGCCTTGCGCGAGAGACAGGGTGCACGATCATTCACGATCCCGCGGTCGATACCGCCGGCGACCTGGACAGATTCGCGGCACAGGTGGCTGCCATGGACCTCGTCATCTCGGTCAGCAACACGACGGTGCACGTCGCGGGCGCGATGGGGCGGCCCGTATTCGCCCTCGTACCGACAGGACCGGGTGCGCATTGGTATTGGTTCCACGGCCGTACTGACACACCTTGGTATCCTAGCGTCCGGCTCTTCCGGCAAGAACAGCGGATGGACTGGCAAAAGCCACTAGCCAGCATCAAATCCGAATTTGCATCATGGCTGGAGCGATGACCTCCGCGCATGAGATCGCCGCCCGCGCGATGGACCACCACCGCCGCGGTCAACTGGCCGACGCGGAATCAGGCTATCGTCAGGCGCTGGAGCTCGATCCAGACAACGCTGATGCGCTGCAATTGCTCGGAACGATAGTCGCACAGCGCGGCGACCTCGCTGCTGGCATTGGGCTGGTGTCCCGCGCGCTCGCCCTGAATCCGGACTCAAAAGAAGCGCATCTCAATCTCGCAAATATTTATGCCCGCGCCTTGCGAATGGCGGAGGCAGCACATCACTTTCGCGAAGTCCTTCATCGTGATGGCGACAATATCCAAGCCGCCAATGGTCTCGGCGGGGCGTTGGTTGATCTTGGACATTACACGGAAGGGGAGCCGTATCTTCGCCGCGCCCTTGCCCTTGCGCCAAAATCCGCGCCTGTGCTTCTCAACATGGGCATGCTCATGGATGCGCAGGCCCGCTTTGAAGATGCCATTCGTTTCTACGATGAGGTTCTGGCCCTCCAACCCAACCATACGGAGGCTCATACTTACCGAGGGGTCGCCCTGCTCCTTCGGGGGCGGTTTCGCGAAGGCTGGCCCGAGTACGGCTGGCGGGTTAGGAGCATCCCGACGTTTTTCGGACGGTTCCACTTTCCGTATTGGCGCGGGGAGCCGATAGCCGGCCGGAAAATTCTCGTCTGGACGGAGCAAGGTCCTGGGGATGAAATCCTCTTTGCAACCATGATCCCGGACCTGCTCGCTTTAGGCGCGACTGTCATCGTATTGTGCTCGCAACGCATGGCTCCGCTTTTCGAAAGGTCCTTTCCTACGGCTCATGTGATAGGAGCCGGACAGGCGCCGAGCGATCCGTCCATCACGAAGGGCATCGAGTTCCAGGCGTCATTTTCCGAACTCGGGCTCGCCCTGCGCCCTTCTTTCGACGCCTTTCCCCGCGCACCGGCCTTACTGAAAGCTGACGCCGCCAAAACCGCTGCGCTGCGCCGCCGCTACCAGAACGCGGCCGAGGGGAAAATGCTTGTTGGAATTTCCTGGCGAAGCACAAACAACCGCCTCGAAAGTGCCAAGACCATCCCGCTTGCAATGTGGCAGCCGGTGCTCAAAACCGCGTCGATTTGTTTCGTCAGTCTGCAATATGGCGACACGAGGGAAGAGATCGCGCGCGCGGAGCGCGACTTTGGCGCCCGAATCCTAGTCGACAATGAGGTCGACCCTCTCGTAAGCCTCGATGATTTTGCCTCTCAAACCGCGGCGATGGACCTCGTGATTTCAATTAGCAACACAACCGTCCACGTCGGCGGCGCGGTCGGGCGTCCAGTTTGGGCGTTAGTGCCCTCCAACCATGGGCGGCTTTGGTATTGGTTCCTTGAACGGCAGGATAGCCCCTGGTACCCAGGCGCCCGGCTCTTCCGGCAAGACATAGACGCAGGATGGGAACCCGTACTGGCCACGATTGCCCAGCACTTGTGCGAATTTTCTAGAGATACCCGCGCAACCAACGAATTGTAGATCTACCCTTTCTTATGACGCACCGACAGAGTCCTCCGCTCCCCCTCATCCACGAAGCAGCCGCACTTCACCGTGCTGGTCGCCTTGCGGAGGCGTCTGCGCTTTACCAGAAGGTCTTGAAGAAGAATCCGCGCGACCCCGACGCCCTTCATTTGTTGGGCCTTGCAACAGCTCAGCAGGGAGATTTGCGTGGCGGCTTGGATATGATCAAGAAGGGCCTCCAAGTGCGGGATGACTTTCCCGATGCGCATTCGAACGCTGCAAATCTGGCCGCCCAGCTCGGCGATTTCTCCTTAGCGGAGCACCATGCCCGGAGAGTCACCGCTTATCGAAAGAATGCGGCAGCCTATACCATGCTCGGCCGTCTCCTTCGGACACAAGAAAAGTACGATGAGGCGCTGCAGGCATTTCGAGCGGCACATGAGTGCAATCCGAGAGACGTGGAGGGCTACGTTGCCTATGGCTTAGGTCTGCGAATGACCGCCGATCAGGCAACCATGCTCGCCATCTCCGAAGCGGGGCTCAAGATTGCGCCTGATCATCCTCCCTTACAGATCTGGGCGTGCGAAGCTAACTTTGGGCTGGGACGCCTGAAGGAGGGTTGGCACTCTTACCGCGCCCGCTTCCGCGCCCTAGAGAATCGCGTTCCGATGAAGCCCTATCATACGCCGACATGGCAGGGCGAAGATCTCACCGGCCAGCGACTGCTGATTTGGGCGGAGCAGGCGCCGGGCGACGAGATTATGTATGCGAATATGTACGCAGACGCGATCGCGCGCGCCAAGAGCGTTGCAATCCAATGTTCTCCCCGGCTTGCGACAGTCATGCGCCGCTCATTCCCGAGCGCCGAGATCTTTGACCGCGACCTCACGGCCGCGGAACTCCAGAATTTCGATTTTCAGTCGCCGGCAGCGAGCCTGGGGGAATGGTTCCGAACGGAGCGAGAGTCGTTTCCAGCAACCTCGGGCTACCTGAAGCCGGATTCGGAGCTACGCGACCAACTGAGGGCCAACTATCTCGGAGCAAACAAGAACCGAGTGCTCGTCGGGATCGCCTGGCGCAGCGTAAACACGATCAACGCAGCTGATAAATCGGTCAGCGTTCTCCATTGGGGGCCGATCCTCAAAGTGCCAGGCGTGGTGTTCGTCAATCTCCAATACGGAGACGTGGCTTTCGAGGCAAACGAAGCATCTAAGGGATTTGGCACGCAGATCCTCCAGGACAGTTCCATTGATCCGCTGAAAGACATGGATTCCTACATCGCGCAGGTTGCGGCGATGGACATGGTTGTCTCGACGAGTAATACAGCTGCGCATGTGGCCGGAGCATTGGGCGTGCCGACCGTTTGCATGCTCCCGGCCTCTTTGGATCACGGACGACGGTGGTATTGGCTGGCCGAGAACGGGCGCACGCCCTGGTACCCGTCCCTGCAGCTTCTCATACAGAATAAACCTGGCGATTGGTTTGACGTCATTCGCGACGCGGGCCTCGCGGTTCTCGATTTTGCGACAGCGCGACATCCGGCGCCAACAGCTGATTACTACCGCGCTATGATCACCGGGTTCTTGTCGATGAAACGGCCGCAGGACGCCGAGCGCGTATGCGAACATATGGCGCGCGATCCGAATCTCGCCGCGGAAGCCTATCACTGCATTGCTGACTTGCGGAAATCCGCGCTGGATGCGCCGGGCGTTTTTGCTGCGTGCGAAAAGTCAATCAAGGCGGATCCAACCTACTGGCAATCCTATAATTTGATAGGCGTCACTCTATCGGATCTTCATCGTTTCGATGAAGGCATCTCGGCCTATCTGCAAGCACTGGCCCTCAACCCGCGTTCGCATATGGTGCACGGCAATATAGCAAAGGCGTACCATCAACTGGGGCGTTACGACGAAGCGATCAAGCACTATCGTGAAGCTCTCGAGTGCATACCTCCCGAGAAGATATCGGCCATCGACAACATAACCGTAAACTACGCGCTGGTGTTGCACGACAGCGGCGAGGTCGAGCTCGCGCGCGAACTGTTAGAAGACATCATCGAACGTGCGCCCGAAATTATTGAGGCGCACTACAATCTCGCCCTTCTCCTGCTTTCGCAGGAAGAGTGGCGGCGGGGATGGCAGGAGTATGGCTGGCGCCTCAAGCGGCCCAATACAGTGGTGAGCTACGACACCTTCGCCCATCTCAAGCGTTGGAATGGAGAAGTGCTTGCCGGCAAAAAGATTCTCATCTGGTGCGAACACGGAATTGGCGACGAGATCTTGGCCTCCACAATGATCCCCGATGCCATTGCGGCTGCTCGGAAGATTGTGATCCTGTGCTCAGATAGGCTTGTGCCAATATTTCGGCGTTCTTTTCCGCGCGCTCAGGTCGACGCTTTTTCAACGCCGCTTCCAAAAAGCGCAATGGCCACCGATTTCGATTATCAGATCGGCGTATGGGACCTTGGCCTCGCGTTCAGGCCCGACCGCACGTCATTTACGCCTAAATCGGGGCATCTTGTGCATGATGCCAAACGCAGCGCTACGCTGCGCCAGAAATACGCGGACCTGCGTCCCGGCAACCTAATCGTCGGAATTTCGTGGGCAAGTCCGATCAACCAGGAAATGGGGTGGCTGAAGGCGAGCAGGCTCGAATCCTGGAAGCCGATTCTTTCCGTGCCTGGCGTCACCTTTATCAACCTCCAATACGGAGATCAGAGGGCGACGCTGGAGAGCATCAAGGATGAAATGGGCATCGACATCGTGAATGACCCGGACGTCGACCCACTGAAGGACATGGACGCCTATGCATCGCAAGTCGCCGCGATGGATCTTGTTATTTCGACCAGCAACACGCTTGTCCATACCGCCGGGGCCATTGGCACTCCCACCTGGGTCCTTTTGGCAAGGGGCCGCGGTCAGATTTGGTACTGGCTGAATGACCGGGCAGACAGCGTTTGGTATTCGTCAATAAGGTTGGTACGACAACAGATCGCCGGCGACTGGACGCATCCGATCGCGCAGTGTGCGCGCGATCTGCACCAATTGGTTCAGGAAAAGAAAGCGAGAGAACCCTCATGATTCGTGTTTTCATAGGTTATGATCCGCGCGAAGCTGCTGCCTTCAACGTCCTTTCCCACAGCATTCAGGTTCGGGCCTCTGAGCCGGTTCTCATTGCCCCCTTGATGCTGTCGCAACTTTCGCACGTCTTCACGCGCGAGCGTCATCCACTTCAGTCGACTGACTTTTCGTTTAGCCGCTTCCTCGTACCGTACCTTTCGGATTACACGGGCTGGAGTGTA
This sequence comes from Rhodospirillaceae bacterium, assembly GCA_041905525.1. GTDB lineage: Bacteria > Pseudomonadota > Alphaproteobacteria > Rhodospirillales > Rhodospirillaceae > SHVO01. The sequence continues at coordinate 111,456 of JAYRKY010000005.1, read as the reverse complement.
TTTTGCGATTGCGACATGCTGATGCTCGACGATATTGCAAGTCTGTGGTCTTTGCGCGACGACCGGTACGCCGTGCAAGTCGTCAAACATGATCACAAGCCATCGGACACCGTGAAGTTCCTAGATCAGCCGCAGCGCCCGTACGAAAAGAAGAATTGGTCAAGCGTCATCCTCTTCAACAATGCGAAGTGCACGGCTCTGACTCCCGACTATGTGAACCGCGCAAGTGGGTTGGAGCTGCATCAATTCAAATGGCTTGGGGATGACAGGCTCATCGGGGACCTTCCTCGTCGCTGGAATCACCTCGTCGACTACGACCCGACCGTGCCGCAAGAAGACGTCTCTCTTTTGCATTACACAGAGGGTGGTCCTTATTTCGAGACTTATAAAAACTGCAGTTATAGCGATATCTGGTTCGCCGAACGGGACCGGATGCTGTTCGCGGGTTAACTGGGGTCGATGAAACCGCTACAACGGGCTGCCCAGCATTTTAAGAATGCTGAATACGAGAGCGTCATTCAGATTTGTAGCGATATTGTCGCCGCAAATCCGGGAGAGTCGCGCGCTTGGCAAATGCGAGGGCTCGCAGCTCTAAATCTCAAGAACTTCGAGGCCGCCGCGAAGGATATCGCGGAGGCGACCAAGCTTCGGCCCAGCGCCGCATCTTTTGCCAATCTCGCCGTCGCTTTTCTCGCCCTTGATCGCCCTGAAGAGGCTGCGCGAAATGCGCAGCGCGCCGTCGAACTGGAGCCGGACAATCTCGCCGGGCTTCTTTGCCTCGCGGCCTATTCTGTAAGGACTTTTAGCTTCGAGGAGGCCGAGCGCTACATCGATAGATGTCTCGAATTAAACCCCGGTTGGCCAAAGGCGCTCGACATGCGAGCGCGGGTCGCGCTGCGGCGCGGGGACGTGACGCGCGCTTTTGAAACGGCCAACGCGGCCCTTGCCGCCGACCCTTCGCTCTCCGTGAGTCACCGGGTTTTGGGGGACATCGCCATGCGCGATGGCGACTACCAACTGGCGGCCCACCATTATCAGAAATCTCTTGCGAATAATCCGGACGACCCGGAGACGCACGGAAATTTTGCCCTTCTTCTGGCGCGATCAGGCGAGTACGAGTTATCCGAGCAATGGTACAGACGAGCCGTGGGGGTGCTGCGCGATGACGCCGCACTTCAGCACGGGTTTGGCGATGTGCTTTTGATCCAGGGAAAGTTAGAAGAAGGATGGTCCTTACACGCCTGGCGGCACCTTCTGAAGGACGAAAATCTTCCCATTGTCGATCAGACGTTTCCCGTGAGTTTGCCTCGCGGGGGTGCCGCTGTCGCGGTATTGGACCAAGGGGTCGGCGACCAAATTCTCATGGCCAGTCTTATTCCGGATTTGCAGGCTCGGACCTCGGCGCTGGAGGTGCAATGCGACCCCCGACTCAAAGGGCTCTTCAGCCAATCTTTTCCAGGCGTCCGTTTCACCTCCCACACACTCAGGTCAACGCCCGGCGCGAAGGCTGTCGCGGGAAGTTTTGGTGTCGCAGATGTGGCGCGGTGGTTACGTCCCGACTTTGCGTCATTTCCCCGCCATAGTGGATACCTTAAGGCCGATCATGGCGTGCGCAAGGAACTGAGAAAGCGTTACACCCGCAGGCGGGCCCCCGTTGTCGGAATTGCGTGGGCAACGCGGAAAAGCATCAAACTGGGTCCGCATAAATCGGTTCCGCTCTCGGCTTGGGGGCCTTTACTTTCTGTACCCGGACTCACGTTCGTGAGCCTCCAGTACAACAGTGATCCTGAGGAAATTGCCTCAGCGCGCAGAAACTTTGGCGCGCATATCATTTCTGATAGCGATATACCCCTTGACGGAGATTTGGATGCCTTTGCAGCGCAGGTAGCCGCTATGGATCTGGTGATCACAACCTCTAATGTGACCGCCCATATGGCAGGAGGGTTGGGTGTTCCCGCATGGGTGTTTGTCCCGACTGGTATGGGCGCTCTGTGGCATTGGTTCCTAAAGCGCGACGATAGCCCATGGTACCCTTCGGTGCGCCTTTATCGGCAAAGCGTGAGAGGGGATTGGGGCGAGGTAATTGAGCGAGCGGCCGCTGACTTAGTTATGTTCTTGGAAGGCTTCCCGTCGTAAAGGCATGACACGCGGCGAAACCAAAATCGTGGATCAAGTGCGCGCGATGATCGCAAGCGGATTTCATGCGGAGGCCGCTCTTCTTTGCGAAGAGCACTTAAAGGCAGCGCCAATCGAAGCTACGGCGCATATTCTTGAAGGCCTTATGCTCTCCATCCAAGGCCGCCAGAACGATGCTATAGCGGCATACGATACGGCGCTAGCGTTCGACCCGGGTGCGCTCGCGGCGTACCTAGGCATCGCGGAGATCCTCGCCGAAAAGGGGTGGCTTTCCAGCGCAGTCGTCGTGATGGAGAACGCCCGAGAGGCGACAGACTTCACGTCCGAAGCCCAAGGGGCACTTGATGAACTACGTACCCGGCTTGCGCAGATATCCCAGGCCTCAGGCAGGGAAAAACTGTGACGAGTTCCGTGCACGTTTCGGAATTGATCGCCAAAGCCGCCCGACTTCAGCAAGCGGACAATGCGCAGGATGCAGAGGCTTTGTACGACGAGGCACTGAGACATGACCCGGCGTGTCCCGAGGCCCTCAATTTCAAGGGGATGACTGCCGCGGAGTCTGGCCGCCACGTCGAAGCGATCGGGTTCTTTGATCGCGCGATCCAGGCACAAATCGCCGCTGAGCCGTTATTCAACAAAGGTCTTTCTCTGGTCGCGCTCAAAGACGAGGCGACAGCGCTTAAGGTTTTTGAACAAGTCGCGACATCCTATCCGACACATGCGGGCGCCCAAATCTATCGCACAACGCTACTCCATAAGATGGGACGAATTGACGCGGCACTCGAAGCCGCTAGGGATATGACCACGCACTGCCCCGCCGATGAGCGTGGATTTTACAATCTATCGTTCCTTTCCCTGAGTCTGCGTCGGCACGAGGAAGCTCACATTGCCGCGGAACGCGCACGTGCGTTATCTCCTACTTCCCCAAAGATTTTAGGTCTCTGCGCCGAAGTCGCTTTCGCCCGTAACGAATTCGGATCAGCCGCGGCCCTCTCGCAGGAGGCGTTGAGCCTCGATCCAACGTTGGCCTCCGCCCACCGCGTGCTCGGCGATGTCGCGATGCGCGATCGACGTTTTGATCACGCGCTGAAACACTACCAGCAGTCTTTGTCCTTGAACCCAGGCCTGGCAGAGACCCGGGCAAACTACGCGCTTCTGTTGGCGGACCTCGGAAGACACACGGAGGCGGCGGCAGAATATCTAACGGCGTTGCGCCTTCAGCGGGAAAACGCGGCAGCTCGGGACGGATTGGCTCTCGCGCTTTTAACGATGGGCGATCTCACCCATGGATGGCCTCTCTACGCCCAGCGGAAAGTCGCCAAGGACCAAACGCAAAACCCGTCTCGGCGTCCTTTGATGTTTGCACCGCCACGGCCGGGAGAGGCCTTGCGCCTGACATGCGATCAAGGTGTCGGTGAACAGATTCTATTCTCGGGCCTCCTGCCCGATCTTTTCCTCATCACCCAGGACGTAGAGCTCCGCTGCGACGAGAGGCTCCACCCGCTGCTTACGCGCTCCTTCCCCGCGGTACGGTACTTGTCCCTGTCAGCCAAATCGTGGGACCTTTCGGGAACGCTGGCGGACGCGGCCCGCTGGCTACGGCCCAACTTCGCGTCGTTTCCGCGCCACGAGGGATACCTGAAGGCCGACCCGGAAAAGCGAAACATTCTCCGAAAGCGTTATGAGTCCCAGGACCGACGCCCGATTGTCGGTCTCTCCTGGATGACCAGCCCGAGCGTGAAATTTTCCGGCCCGAAAACGATCCCACTACAAATGTGGGCACCGCTTCTTTGCAGGACCGATGCTCGCTTTGTCAGTTTACAGTACGGCGATATCAAGGATGAGCTCGACGCTGCCAATATGCTTCCAGGTGTCGAGGTGCGGCTTGATGATAGCATCAATCCGGAGCAAAGCCTTGATGACTTTGCTGCCCAGGTCGCTGCAATGGATTTTGTCATAACGACGTCAAACACCACGGCGCACATTGCGGGCGCCCTCAATGTTCCGACAGTCGTACTGGTGCCGCTCGGGTTTGGAGGGCTTTGGCATTGGTTCCTCGAACGTGAAGATAGCCCGTGGTACCCCTCCGTCCGAATTATTCGTCAAAGCACGCGGGGCAATTGGGGCGACGTACTCGAGCGCGCGAGCCATGCACTCGAAGACTTTATCGCGGCACATCGTTCCTCATGAACGAACCAAATATTCCCCTGTGGCTTGAACAAGGTGTGCGCCTGCACCAGGCCAACCGTCTCGCCGAGGCGAAACAATTCTATGGCAAAGTTCTTGCGGCCGACGCACGGAACCCAGATGCATTAAATCTCATGGGGCTCATTGCCGCTCACACGGGTCGCCACGATGAGGCGCTAACACTCTTCGATCGCGCCGTAGCTGCGGCTCCGTATTTTGTCGAAGCGCACTTCAATAAAGGCATAGCGCTTACCTCGTTGGGTAGAAATCTCGAGGCCATCCACGCCTTCACACATACACTTCAACTCGACCCTACACATGCTGGCGCAAGCCTTAACCTGGGTAACATTTATCACCAAACCGGACGGATCGAAGACGCGATCGGCGCCTTTCGTGCCGCGATCCGGAACGCCCCAAACGACTGGCGTGGATTATACAACCTCGGATCCTGCCTTCTCGAAACCTTGACTCAAGCGCACGGCGACGAGCGCCGCATACCATGTGAAGAGGCAGTGGCCGCGCTCATGCGAGCCCGAGACCTTCAACCTGACAGTGCTGACGTGCTCTTTGCGCTTGGACGGTCCCTGGCGATGCGAGGGGATTACGCGAGCGCGACGGATGCGGTGCGCCTTAGTCTTCAGAAGGTCTCCCACTGGTCCACTGGCAAGCGCGCAGAAGTATTGAGCACTCTGGGTGAGTACCTTCGCAAGGAGCAGCAGCACGACGACGCAATAATCTCGCACCGCGAGGCAATCGCGCTCGATAGTCGCAACCATCTCTTTCAGTTCAATCTCGCGGTGACCCTTGCGGGTGCCGGGAAAGATGCTGAGGCAGAATCTCTTTATAAGAAAGTGATCGCGGCCCAGCCGGACTACGCAAGCGCCTATATCAATCTGGGCAATATCTATCGAGACCGGAATCAATTCGGAGAAGCCATCTCCATCTTGGAGAAGGCGTCGCAGCTGGCGCCGTCATCCCAGATCTACACCAACATCGGCGCAACAATGTCGGATCTCGGCTGGATGTCCACGAGTTTGATGCTCCAGGATAAATCCATGTCGCTTGGCTCGCCGAGCGACACCACACGCTACAACCGCGCATTGACGCTGCTTAGCCTCGGTCGTTTCGAAACTGGATGGGCCGAACACGAAGCCCGTTTTGGCGTACCACAGATTCAAACGGTGCGGCGCGCTCCGCCCGAATGGCGCGGAGAGGAACTCTCAGGCAAGCGGCTTCTCATTTGGATGGAACAGGGCATCGGCGACCAAATTCTTCACGCGTCGATGATCTCTGAACTTGTGACACGCGCGGCACATGTCTTAATCGAGTGCGTGGCCCGCCTCGCTCCAATACTTGCAAGGTCGTTACCGGGAACCACCGTGATCGGCCGGACGACGCCGACATCCTCGCCAGCCGATAGCGAGAGATACGACTTCCAAATCGCCGCCGGCAGTATCGGCCAGTACCTGCGAACGTCTTTTGGCAGCTTCCCTGTTCGCAATAAGTACTTGTGTGCCGATAGCGACAAGGTTGCGCGCTTTAGGAAAAGATACCTAGATCTCGCGCAAGGCCGTCGTATCGTCGGCATAGCATGGAAAAGCCTCAATCACCGCATCGGCGCGAACAAGAGCGCAACGCTCGTCGATTTTGCGCCCCTGCTGAAAACAGAGGGCACTTTTTTTGTGAGCTTGCAGTACGGTAACTGCGCCAACGAGGTCGCAGAGATCCGCGACCGTTTTGGCGTGGATGTCTTCCAAGACTCCGATGTGGATCAACTAACGGACATGGATACATTCTTTGCCCAAGTCGCCGCGATGGACCTCGTCGTGACAACATCAAATACAACGGTGCATGTCGCCGGATCGCAGGGCATACCTACCCGACTGCTCTTGCCGCACGGCAAAGGCGTCATCTGGTACTGGTTCCAACATCGTCTCGACAGTCCGTGGTATCCCTCCGTGAGGATTGAGCGGGCGCGTCGAGACCAGGAGTGGCCTGCCGCGCCGCTCAAACGGGTTGCCGCGGAGTTGCGGGCAGACGAAGCACAGCCTGGGAACGGACCTGTATGAGCAAGGCCAGTGCAGCGGCAGTCATGGTATGGCTACGCGATGGCGCGGCACGACATCAGGCGGGCGACTTGCGCGCTGCCGAACGCCTCTACGATAAAGTGCTCAGGGCCGATCACAACAACGCCGACGCCCTCAATCTCAAGGGTCTGATCGCGCTTGATTCCGGGCGACCACAGCATGCCCTTTCTTTTTTCGATCGTGCCGCAAAGGCTCTCCCAGGTTTTGCCGATCCCTACTTCAACAAGGGATTGGCTCTTACCGCGCTTGAACGGCCTGCGGCCGCTATCGATGCCTATGCGGAAGCGATTCGGCTGAGACCCGATTATGGCGATGCACTGCTTAATTCAGGTTTGCTCCTCTTTTTTTCGGGACGCGCCAAGGAAGCGATCGAAACGTTCCGTCGGATGGCGGAGCGATGTCCGGCGGACGTGCGCGGGCATTACAATCTGGCCGCTAGCCTGGAGAAAATTTTAGCTCTAACGCCGGCTGCCGAACGAGAAGCCGTTGCGCAGGAATCCGAAACTGCGTTCCGCAGGGCGTTGACCCTTGATCCTGGCAGCCCTGACATTCATTACGCTTTTTCCAATCTCCATACATTTCGCGGGGCCTACCGGGAGGCCGCCGCTCACCTTGAGATTGCGCTTCGAGCAAGGCCACATTGGCCCGACGCGTGGAACAACCTCGCCAACCAAGTTGAGGCCCTGGGCGACCGAAAGACTGCGCTTACGCTGTTTGAACGCGCCCTGGAACAGGACCCTGCAAACGCAGGCGCAATCGTCAATCGCGGAATGACGTGTTTGGCTCTCGGAAAACTTGCCGAAGGCTGGAAAGGATATGAACGGCGGTTCGACGACCCAAGATTTCCTTTCGTGCCGCGTCTTTGGCCTTGGCCGAAGTGGCGGGGCGAAGATCTCGCGGGGAAAACAATTCTCGTTTGGGGCGACCAAGGGATTGGCGACGAGATTCTTTATGGGTCCATGATTCAGGAAATCGCCGCGCGCGCGGACACCTGCGTTGTGGAATGCGAGCCGCGGCTGATCGAGCTTTATCAACGCTCGCTTCCGGAACTTGAGATTTTCTCTACACGCGGACCGAATGCGACGCCGTTGGCCGGGCGTTCTTTCGATTTTCACTGTTCTGTCCTCGACCTTGGCACATATTTGCGGCCGAGCTTCCGGGCTTTCCCGAACCGGCGGGGCTTCCTGCGGGCGGATGCAGCCTCATCAAAGTCGCTAAGGGAAAAGTACTTGGCTGCCGCCCGACAACAACGCCTGGTTGGAATATCCTGGCGAAGTGTCAATCCGGGGATGGGGCACCAAAAAAGCCTGGACCTCTCCGACTTTCTTCCGGTTTTGACGATGCCGGACACCGCTTTCGTAAGCCTTCAGTACGGAGACGTGACCGAAGAGCTATCTGCGTTTCACGCGCGTACTGGGATTCCTATCCAAGCCGACCCCGCCATTGACCCTCTTGCGAACCTGGACTCGTTCGCATCTCAAGTCGCGGCATGCGATTCAGTGGTGACCATCAGCAATTCGACAGCGCATTTCGCCGGAGCGCTTGATGTACCCACGGCGCTCTATGTTCCTGACGGCCGTAAACGGCAATGGTACTGGTTCGAAACGGGCAATTTTAGCCCCTGGTACCGATCGATTCGCGTCTTTCGGCGCGATGGGGCAAGCGGAATTGGCGGTATCCGCGCCGTACTTGAAGGGTCCGATAGCAATACGTAAAAAATGCGACCGTTTCAGCCGCTCAGGTGACGCGGAGGCTCAAAATTACCTCTAGTGCATTGATAAATATTGATTTTCGTGCCTTTCGGCCCAAGTCACGCACGCGGTCGGTTTGTGAATAAGGTGGAAACTACCATTAACCTCTCGATAACCTATCGTCGGGAACGCGCCACGAGTGCGAAAACCGCTGAAAAAAAAGCCACATCCGCGAAAAAAGGACATCCCGCTCACTTGACAATATCAGGGCGCAGAGGTGATATGGCGACGCGCTGACGGGCGCCTTTGTCTATTCCGTAAAGGGGTAGGCGTGAACCAGATCTGAAACCTTAAGGGGATCCCATACCTATGAATAAAACTCAATTCTACACGCTCAGCGGCGCGCTGCTGGCGTCGACGGCGCTTTCGGCGGGCAATGCTTCCGCCGGCACGATCGGTCGCTACGCTTACGCCAACGGCGACTTCACGACGTCCGCGATGGCGATTGCGAACACAATCTTCTCGACCACGGCGTCGACTGCCAATTCCGTCCTCATCGGTGAAGGCGGAGTTTACGGCCAAGGGTTCGGTATGCGTTTCAATAACGCTTATTCGGGCACGACGCGTTGGACCACTGAGTTCACCATCAGCGGCGCTCGCTTCGTCACCGCTGGCTTGAGCGTCAATCAGGTAACGCTCCTGCTGTCCACCACTGCGAACACGACGACGATCACCGGCAGCGTTGCCGGCACCGCGGCTTGCGCCTCGCTCACTTCGCTGGTCGACCTGATTGTCGCCAACGATTGCTCGCTCACCGGCGCTAACCTGACGGGTACAGCGATTGGTCTCAGCCTGTCCGGCGTGACGTTCAACAACGCATCGGGTCTCGCCACGGTCGGCTCTTCCATTAGCCTCACCGGCCGTATCTACAACCCGAGCAACCCGTCGCAGACTTTCGAATCGTCGACCACGGGCAACATCATCACGTCGCGTGCTCCGTTCGCTGTCGCTGTCACCGCCGGTACGGATAAGACGGCTAGCGCCACGACCACTCCGGTCGCCTTCACGTCGCTTACGGACGTGGCTGGCAACCTGAGCATGGTTCTGGCGACGGTCACTCTCACCGGAACGGGCGCGTTCAATAACGGTCTCGTCTCGACCGCGGGCTTCAGCACCGCCGGCACGACGAACATCTCGATCGCCAGCTCGCTCTTCTCGAGCGCCGCTGTTCGCTCGGTCACCGTCAATGCCACCGTTGGTGGCTCGGGCGCGCTGTCGTACCTCACCGCTGCCAACTTCTCGGGCGGCACCGTGACGTTCAGCGCCACCAACACCACATGGGTGGCGGGCAACTCGATCAACGTCGTTGTCCAGTTCATGGGCACCACGTCCATTCCGGCGTCCGTTGCGGGCACCGTGTCTGGTACGATCTCGGGCGGCGAACAAAACGTCACCGTTGCTGGCGCGACGGCGGCGGTTGCACAGGGCGGCTTCCGTGCGGAAGTCAACACCTTCAACGCCTCGACCAATGGTCCGTTCGGTTCGTACCTCCGTATCCACAACAACGGTCAGGTCAGCGGTACGGTAACGATCACCGTGCGTAACGATGCGACCGGTGAAGTGCTCGGTTCTGCTTACACGACCAGCGCGATTGCTCCGAACTCGACCGTTCAGTTCTCGGCCCTGCAGATTGAAACGGGCGCCGCGGTTCCGACGGCCAGCCGCACTGGATCGTACACCGTGTCTGTCACTGGCCCGATCATCGGCTACGTGCAGCACATCCTGTTCGACGGTAACTCGGTCGCCGATCTGTCCGGCTACCGCAACGCCGGCAACACCACGAACCAGCCGTAAGATATTTAAGTCGGTTTACCGGCTTGAAGGGACGAGGGAGGGTGAGCAATCACCCTCCCTTTTTCTTTGCCGCCATTAGATCGCCAATGATCGACCGGGGCCGCACACCGGGAACAAACTGACATTCATTTAAGCCGTTAGGTTGGACCCTTCGAAGTATGGTCCCTTCGAAAGTCGAGTTAGACGGCACATCAGGATCATGCTTCAGTCTTTCCAATATGAAGCCTTCGACACAGCAGGCCGGGTTCTAACCGGGCGGCTCGAGGCTAGCCACGAGCGCGAGGCCCAGCGGACGCTGGAAGGCCGCGGACTAACGCTCGTCAGCTTATCCGCCGCTAGGCCCCAGGCCGCCAGGAGGGGTCTTTTCAATGTTCAGCGAGGGGTCACCACCCAGGACCGGATTTTGGCTCTGAAGCAGCTCGCCCTTCTTCTGAAAGCCGGGGTCCCTCTTATCCAGGGGATCGGAGCCTTAAAGAACCAGGCCTCACACCCTGTCCTGAGCGAAGCATTCGCGGCTATTGAGAAGCGGCTGCGCGGCGGGGACACATTTACGAATGCAATGACCGCGGCCATGCCGAGCCTTCCGACCTACGTCAATCAGCTTGCCGCGTCGGGCGAGGCTATTGGCCATCTCGGCCAAGCGCTCGACGATGCTGCTGCCCAGATGGCTTATGACCGGCAGGTCCGTCAGGATATTCGGAACGCGCTTACGTACCCCGCGATACTTATCGGCGCCGGCATTACGGCTGTGCTGTTCATCTTCATTGTCGTCGTGCCGCGCTTCTCCAGCATGGTTGCCAATGCGAAGGAGCCGTTGCCTTGGATCTCCGCGGTCGTGATCAAGACCGGGATGTTTCTCAACGACAACAAACTCCTCTTGCTGCTGGCCGTCAGTGCGTTGGGATGGTGGATCGTTGCCAGTTTCAAGGACCCAAAACGTATGGCGCAGGCTCGCGAGGTCATGGGCGGGCTTCCTCTGATTGGGGTTTGGCTCAAGGAAGCAGAAGTGGCGCGATGGGCGTCCATGCTCGGAACAATGCTTGCCAACGGTGTTGATCTGATCAAAGGGCTGCAGCTAGCGCGTGACGGCGTTCGTCTCGCAACGCTTCGCGACCGGCTGGATCAGGCGGTGAAATTGGTGCGCGGCGGCCAGTCGTTATCGTCTGCGATTGCGAGTCAGCACGCGTTCTCGGATACAGCGCTCAGTCTCATTCAGGTGGGCGAAGAGTCGGGCGAACTGCCCACAATGTTAAAGTCGCTGGCCGCTCTCTACGAGGACACCGCGCGTCAGCGAATGAAGCAATTCCTGCTAATCCTCGAACCAGCGGCGATCCTGCTCATCGGAATTGTCGTCGGTGGTATCGTTGCAGCGATTATGTTAGCTATCACCTCCATCAACCAGGTAGCTCTGTGACATGGAAAAATTATTTAAATTCAATGGCATCCGTCGAGTCACAAACGCGGCCGAGAGCGGCTTCACACTGCTCGAAATGCTGGTGGTGTTGCTCATCATCGGCTTGCTTGCAGGTCTCATAGGGCCGCAGTTGATGGGTCGCGTTGATATCTCGCGGCAGACGGCGGCCGAAACGCAGAGCCGCATGTTAAAGAGCGCGTTGGATACGATGCGCCTCGACATTGGACGTTACCCGACGAAAGAGGAGGGTCTTGCGATGCTGACGAAGGCGCCCGCCGACGAACGCATCGCCCGTAAATGGCGGGGCCCGTATCTCTCGGAGGAATTGCCAGCCGATCCGTGGGGTACCCCATACGAGTACCAGCCGATCAATTCGAATACCGTGGCGCTCTATAGCCTCGGCGCTGACGGGCAGCCGGGCGGTGAGGATATCAACGCCGACGTCGGACTTTTGCCGAAGGCTGCGGCTACCGACAGCGCCAAGCGCTGATAAACCCATGAGCGGTCCAAAAAAGGGACCCGGCCATACGCGCGGCTTCACACTGCTAGAAGTCGTTGTTGTTCTAGTTATCGTAAGCCTAACTGCGGCGTTGGCGTTTCCGCGCCTCAGCACAATGGCCGCCAGCTTCAACTTCGCGTCGGACCGAGATCAGTTCGAGCAGACGCTCAATGATCTGCCGTACGCAGCCCTGCGCAGCAATAGTGATAAGCTATTGCTCGGCACCTATACCGATGCCGGACGCGACGCACGTCTGGTACCCCGGCGCGATACGGGCGCCACACTCGATCCGTCTCTACGGACCCGATCTCTGGTAGCCGATTCCCGAGAGTACCTGCCGCCGGTTAACGCTGATTTTGTTCCCGTCGCTTTGCCGACTGGGTGGCAGATGCAGGTCGATGACGCGATCTATTATCATGGCTCGGGATATTGCACGGGCGGCACGGTAAAGCTGCTAGTCGGCAGCCTTCAATACATATACGAACTGAAGCCGCCCCTTTGTCGTGCGCAGCTGAGGGAGTGACACATGCGCCGCGACCAAGCCTCGGCCGGCTTCACGCTTCTTGAAGCAATCGTTGCACTTACGGTGATGGCGCTGGCCCTCATCCCGTTGATCACTTTCATCGCACAATCGTCCGACCAATTGATTCGCGCCGCGGACGCGAATGAGCGCAGTATCGTCACTCAGTCCGTGCTCGCTCTTATGGACCCTATCAATCCGATGGCGGAGCCCGAAGGCACTTTGCCACTGGACGAACAGATCAGCGTGTCATGGAAAAGCGATGTCATCGTGCCTGCGAACGAGGGGGCGCTCGTCGGGACCTTGCTACCCGGCTTCCGGGTCGGTTTCTACGGACTCACCGTAACCGTGACGCGGGGAAAGGTGCCCTGGTTCGATTTTCCGATGCGCAAGGTCGGCTACCAGAACATGCGCGGGAGCGGGACCGACCCTTTCGGCGGAGGGCCCTGACGTGATGAGACAAGACGTACAGCGCGGGTTCACCCTTCTTGAAGCGCTTGTGGTTTTGATAATCACAAGCCTGGTCTCGGTCGTGCTCGTTCAGGGCTTCGGTCTGCTCCTCGGCGCACGCACGTCGGTACAGGATAAGCTGGTATCGGTGAACGAAGCATTGCTCCAGCAGAGCCTCTTTCTTGAACCACTGCGCGGGATCGTGCCGGACTATCCGGAGCGACCCCACCAGTTCGTTGGCGCACCGGACCGGCTGCATGGGATCACCATTCGGCCTCTTCAAGGGCGCGCCGGGACCCCTGTGCCTTTCACGCTCACAATTTCCTACGATAGCCGTTCCGACAGCAGTTCCCTAACCTACCAAGAGGATAATAGTCCGCCGCTGGTCGTGGGCAGCTGGCCCGGACGGAAGGGCGGTTTTTCTTATCGCGATCTGACCGGAGAGTGGACTCCAACTTGGCCTCCGAAAAATAGCTTGGACGCTCCGCAGACCCCATGGCTGATCCGATTGGAAAAGGGGACGGGGTTCCCTGCGAACATGGTGGCCGGCGTGGCCGGGACCCATCGCCGCCCGCTGCGTTTCCGCGACACGCCCTTCGGCCCGGAAACGCCCATGCCCTAGCGCCACGGAACATGGCTCGCTAAAGCCAACTTATTAAGTGATTCCAGAGATTTGACGGCTTAGGCCTGACAATGATTTAACTCCCCCCCTGCCGATACGCCGATAGTATCTGCGTCGTCATTCCGGGCCTTCGTACTGAGGCCGCTCACTATTGTCTGTCGAACGCACACGCGCGGCGGGATAAGGGTTTCAAGACGTGTCCCTCTGGTTCACACAGCCGCCCAGTGCCTCGGTGCCCGCGCAAGGGAAGGGTTTTATCCTGGCCGCGACGCTGTGGATCATCGCTATTTTCGGCGTGGGCGTGGCCGCCATCAGCAGCTGGATTTCGTTGGCGACGGAGAATGCCCGCACGCTTCGCTCGCGGGTCGATGACGAACTCGCTCTGTCGAACGCAAAGAACGAGCTGATATATGCTCTCGCTGTGCGCCCGATGACGTATCGTGGCCTGGAGGTTGGCACCGACATCGACAAACCGCTCGATGAGAGGGATGCCGAGCCCCTCGATACCTTTGCCGCAATGTCAAACGCGATGCGCGAGAGCTCGCATTTTGTTGCATTCGACCGCCGGCCTTACGTGCTCGAGAGCAATCCGGATTATATCATCCAGATTCAGGATGGTCGCGGACTGATCAATTTGAACCGCATCCAGCCGCCGCTCTTGCGGCGGCTCTTGGCCCTTTATGACGCGCCTGAGACGCTCCGCAGTCAACTCCCCGACACGCTTCAAGATTGGACCGATGAGGACGAGTTCACCCGTCTCGCCGGCGCGGAGAAGCCGGATTACGAACAGCTTCGCCGGTTACCTCCTACGAACGCCCGGCTGGTGACGCCGCGCGAGGCTCAGAGCATCCTTGGTTGGGATCAGGTACCGCGAATGTGGGAAGACGATTTGAGAACCCCCATATTCTCGACCTGCACCACGGGAGGCTTCAATCCGAACACTGCCCCGGAATTATCCCTCTTGGTGCACACGCCGGGGCTCACCGAAGACGCCGCGAAGTTCATAGTAGACCGGCGGCAAAAATCGGCTTTCCGCCACGCGCGTGAATTTCTCGAGCTCTCCAATATTTCGATGCCGAACGAAGCCTTCTTTTTCGGGACCTCTCCGGGCAGCTGCATGGTGATCGATTTTGTGAATCGGACGACAGCAGAGCGCACCCGTGTATCCCTTACCCTTGTCCCGCGCGGACAGAACCAGCCCTGGCAGGTGGACTATGCTTTCCGAATCCCTTCGCAGTACAATCCTCCGATGGACGGGTTCCGTCCGCAGCTCACTTTCCCAACCCCCGAAACGCTTTCTCCAAGCAACCAGCGGAATCTCTCGGCTGCCGGGATCCGATAGACGCGCCAATTGGATTTTAAGCCGTCGTTTCGTCCGCCAGCACGTTTTCGAAATTGCCGAGGCACTGCCGGACTCGAAGCGTAAGGCCGCGCTTGCTTTGCTGGTTCGCAAGTGGTCGCCCTTCCCATCGACGCAGTTCGCAGTCCATTGGGTCGGCCATCGCGCGTGCGTGTACGCCTGGGACGGCGACACGGTAACGGCGGCGATTTCCGAGGCCGGCGAAAGTCCACTCCGAACCTCCATTTGGCCGGAGACCTTTTTTCGTCCACCGATGGCGGACGGAATACGCCTGGCGCGCATGAGCGACGGCGTTGAAGGACAGGTCTGGAGGGGAGGCCTTCTCGCAGCCACGCGCTGGTGGCCGACGACGCCCGCGGCCCGGGATTGGGCAATTTTCCTGCGCGCGGGTGGAGTGGATCTGACCCAGACTGCCATTGCGGTTCCGGCCGTCGAGGACAGCCAGATCCTCGACCAGCCCTGGACCGTGCCCAGTTCTCAAGTCACCGACCTTTGGAGCCTTTTGCAAAACGACCGCGCTGCAGCTATCGCCGCGGCTGTTATCGCCGCTCCTTTCCTTTACTATCTGGCCCAAGCCTTGGTGCTGACGATCGGAACCATGAGGATCCACGCGACGATTTCCGATCTCACCGCGACCAATCAAAGCATCCGCAACGACCGCGCCGCCGCCTTCGCCAACCTGGAAAACATCGAAGCGCACCTGGCGCTCGAGAACATGCCTTCGCAGTTCGAGGCGCTGAGCGTCGCCGCTGCGCTTCTTCGCGGCAGCCAGGTGACGATCGACGAATGGAATTTTGACGCCGGCAATCTTCAACTTGTCATACAAGCCGACCGGCCACTCGAAGCTCCGTTCTTTATCGAAATGTTCGAAAAGGACGATCACTTTTCGAGCGTTTCGGGAACGGTCGGAAATCAGCAAAGGGAACTGCGGCTGAGCATGCAGCTTGAGCCGCGGCAATGGCCGACATCATGAAGGACTCATTTCCAACTCTTCGCAAGCTCCTGGATCGCCTGACGGTTGAGGTTCAAACGCGGGTCGGACCGGTTGTTCTGACGGATCGCCTCAAAGCCTTGATTTCGGTGGTCGGGGGACTCCTCATCCTCGCCGCTCTTATCGGGTTGAATCAGATGGTTTCATCGCTGGAGCGAGAATATGATCGCGCGCAGACTGATAAGGCGCGTCTCGAAGCGACGATAAAGGCTGGCGGGTGGGACGAAAGAAAACAAGAAAGCCAAGTACTGAAGTCGTTACTCGAGGAGCGTTTATGGACGGCCCAGACTCCCGGCCTCGCCGACGCCAGCTTTGAGCGATGGTTGCGCGACCGGATGGGTCCCCATAAGCTTGAGCCGATCGCTCCGATTCAAGTACGCCGCACCCCGTTGGTACGCCAGGCTCCTATTGGCGAGGAGTCACCGCTTTCAACCGTCCAGCGAATGACCGCCAAGCTGGTCATTCCGTTCGACGGGTCCGCGCTTTCACAGTTTCTCGCGGATATTGCAGAGGCAGACAAGGCTATCGTTGTCGACAGATTGCTCGTTCGTTCGGGGCGCAATGCGCGCATCGAAATGGATGTGTCGGCTTTTTACCGTTCGACGGAACGGAATTGAGGGGCCGCGCCTTGGACCGCATGTTAAGAGAGATGATCAGAAGACTTGAGGTGTTGCGGCCATACGCGCTTCATATGGGCGCATTGGGAGTTGCAGTCCTGCTTGGATTGACCGTGGCCGTTTTCAAGGTCTCCGGTACTCCCCCCGCCGTGGACACCACAGATCGTTGGCCCTTTCCGCAATGGGTCCCTTACCGCGCCGGCGCGCAGCGCGAGATGACCGCAAAAGCCGAGATTTGGACGGTCGATCCGTCGAAGAAGGCGGTCGTGGAAAAAAAGCCAGAAGGCCCGCCCTGGCGGTTTATTGGCACCGTCCACGACGGGCGCGTGCGGGTCGCAGTGATCGAACTTGATCAAGGAAAGCGAATACGACGGATTGCGAGCGGAGAGCCGCTCCCGAACGGCGCAATCATCAAAAAGGTAGACGCCAGCGAACTCGTTTATGATGAGAGCGGCGTCGAGAAGGTCCTCAAACTGTTTAGCGCCGCGAAGATGGATATTCCAGCCGCCGGAAATGGAAAGAAGTAATGAAAGCGTTCTCCAGACCCTATATGCGCGCCAAGCTGGGCCTTGTCCTGGTGGCCTCGTTTGCCTTGCAGAGCTGCGCACCGAAACCTCTACCGATTACTGAGCCGCTTGGGATTCCGAAGGCCTCCGAGCGTGAGGAAAGCATCGCATTAGCGGGAAATCAGCCCGTCACGCGTAGGGACAAACTGGATGCGAAAGCGGGCCCGGCCATCCCGGTGGGTCGCGGTGCGGCGGAGCCAGTCCTGTCATCGACGCCGCCCCGCCTTACCGGTGATCCAATCAGTATCAATTTTGAAGGCATCCGGTTACCCGCCTTCGTGAATACTGTTTTTGGCGAACTGCTGAAGGTCACTTTTGAAATCGACAACGCGGTAATGCAGCGCGATCAGATGGTCACGCTGCGCACGGCAGGTCCTCTCCCTCCGAATGAGTTCTTTCAGCTCGTGACCGAGGTCCTGAGCAACTACGGGATTAGCGTGGCTTATTCGAATAACGTCTACCGCATCGTCGAAGCGGCCAACGTTAAGAAGCCGATCCCACGCATCATCCGCTCCCGCACTGCGTCTTCGGTTCCATCCGACATTAGGCCGCTGTTTTACTTTCACCCCTTGAACAGTGTTGCCCAACAGAACATGACGATCTGGTTGAACCTGATCATGGGAGATCGTATCCAGGCGATTGCCCTTCCATCCGCCAACGGCCTTGTGCTTCTTGGAAGTGACGAAGATGTCCGCTCGGCTGTGGAGATTATCGAAACGCTCGATCAGCCCTACATGGCAGGAAGCCAAAGCCTGAGAATATCGCCGGCCTTCTGGAGCGCGCCGCGCCTTGCCCAACAGCTGGTGGAGATCCTCACCGCCGAAGGGTACAGTATCTCCGTCGGCAGTACGAACGCGAGTTCGATTAAGCTGATCCCGGTCGAGGCGCTGAACGTCATCATCGCCTTCTCGACAAGCGAAGCAGGCTTGCAACATACGCTGCAGTGGGCCTCGGAACTCGATCAACCCTCTCAAACCGTCAGCAGCCAAGGCGCTTTTTATCATCAAGTCTTCAATGCCAAGGCAGAGGACATCGCAAAGGTTATCGAAGGAATGGTTGGCCAAGGCGGCGCGCTGACGACCAATTCCGCCGCGCCGAACGCCGCCGCCGCCGCCGGGGTCCCAGTGGCTGGTAGCCGCCAAAAGATAATGGTCGACGACCAGCGGAACGCCCTCATCTTCGTCGGCACAGCGGAGGAATATGCACAGTTCCGAACGCTTGTTCAGCAGATGGACCGGGCACCGCTTGAAGTGATGATCGAAGCGACGATTGCAGAAGTAACATTGCGGGATAGCGAGAACCTCGGGATCGTCTTGGACTACGATAGCGATCGGGCGGTCGCTCCGAACCAAACCCTGGTCAAGTCTGACGGCGGCGGACTTTTCTTCAGTCTGATCCGGAGCCGGGCACAGATTCTGGCGCGCGTTAACGCCCTTGCCAGCAATAACCGCCTTCAGGTTCTTTCCAGCCCGCGTCTCGTCACGGCGAGCGGAAAGGCGGCCGCAATCAGCGTCGGCACACAAGTTCCCATCATCACGGCCCAAGAAACCGCAGCCGGCCAGGTGCAAGGGAACACGTCGATCCTCCAGTCGATCCAGTACCGGGACACGGGTGTAATTCTGAATATCGAGCCTGTGATAAACTCCAGCCGCCGTGTCGAACTGAAAGTTTCCCAGCAGGTTAGCTCGGCACAGGCCAACGATCTTTCGGGCGTACAAAGCCCGCTCATCATCAATCGTTCGCTTCAAACCACGTTGTCTCTGAATGACGGCGAGACCGTCCTCCTGGGCGGGATGATTCAGGAGAATTTCAGCAAAGGAAATTCTGGCGTACCCTACTTGAAAGACATCCCTGTTCTCGGGAATTTGTTTAAGAGCGGCTCGCACTCTCTGGACCGCACTGAACTTATCGTCTTGATCACGCCTTACATCATTGATGGTCCTGAGACAGCGCAGCGCGTCCGGGATGCATTCCGCTCGAAACTCGGCGAATGGGCGCAACCAGTATCCCCTCCCGCAGGGCCAGAGCCAACGTCCTCACCACAATAAGATATAGAGCTTTCACCCATGAAGTTGCTGCAGAGCGTGTTATTCGCGATTGCAAGTTTAGCTGCCATCGGAACAAACGAAGCTTGGGCCGTCGAACTTTCGAATGTTTCGGCTGCGGAAGCCGCGCGGCAGCCTTCGATGGCGTCCCTAACAGTTGCTGAATTAGAAGCGCGGATGGGACGCGGCGACCTAAACGCACAAGCCGAACTAGGGGCGCGATACGGGCGTGGAGATGGCGTCACACGCGATGTACCAAAGGCAATAGCACTGTTGGAGGATGCAGCCGCAAATAACAACGCGGAGGCACAGCATTGGCTAGCCACTGCCTATGCGACGGGCGTGGGCGTGCCGAAGATTGAAACGAAGGCGGCCCTCCTCTATGAAAAGGCGGCGGAGCAGGGGCATCCAGAAGCGCTTTATATGATGGGAGTGCTGATCTCGAACGGACAAGCTGGGTTCTCGGCCAGCTGGTCCGGTGCTTTTCCCTACTTCTGGAAATCGGCCGATCGGGGCTTTCCGCCGGCCGAACTCATGTTGGGGATGATCTATCACGAAGGCAAAGGTATAGACGCCAACCCGCAGGCCGCAGCCTATTGGTATCGGCGGACGTTCGCCCGGCAACAGAACGCGCGAGCGGCATTTTATCTCGCACAATTGGTTGGTGAGGGCCTTGTAGCGTGGCAGCCGGGAGATCCTGTGGAGATGCCGGGTGCGAACTTGAAAGCGGCCCCGGCCGCGGACCTTTCACCAGCAAAACTGGCTCCATAAGCGAGGACTGATGAGAAAAGTATGGCTCTCCATCGCAGTTGCTGAACTGCTGCTTGGCGCGACGGCCACTCAGGCCGCAACGTTTCGCGCCGAGACGCACAGCCGGGGATATGTGATTTTCAGCACTTTCGAGAAGCCGGAGCAATGCGAGGTGAATGTGTACTTCACGTTTTTGCACAACGGCACGACCCGTGAGCCTGGCGAATCCGTATGCACATTGAAGGCGGTTCCAGAGGGTAAAGACGTCAGATTCTGCGAATTTTCGCACGAAAAAATGGTCGATCCGGTGATCTCGAAGCCTCTTAAGGCGACCTGCAAACCAATTGAATAGGTTACTTTATTCGGACGCTGGTATTCGTGATGGCGCCACTCACATGCGATCACTCCAGATGCGTCTCTCGTAGCTTAGGTGTCCAAACTCTCCGGCGAGAAGGATTATGAACGACCAACTTCTGCTGACCCTGCTGGTCTTGGCCCTAGAGGTCGGCCTGTTTTTAGTATGTGTCGTGCGTGCGCGCCGCCCGATCGACCCGCTAAGACCGCGGCTCCTGCCTTACAACGTGATCATGATTTTTCTAGCGGTGGCGATCTTCGCCACGTTAGCGCATGTCATCAGTCTCTTGACCGGCCATCAGCTCATGCCGCGACGCGGCAAAGGAATGCGCTAGTTCACTTCAAGGCAGTGCTGGGTTGGACGGATTTGGTCGCGGTCGTCCAACCCATCGCCGTATCAAGGATGGCGTGCAATATGGCTTGGTGTCCGGTCTCGACAAAGCCATAGACCCCGGACTGCACGAAGAAGTTCACATCACCCAATCGGCGTAGCGCATTGTCCGCGGCAAAGCCGCTGAGCGTGACAATCTCACATCCGGCCTTGGCAGCGGCTAGCGCGGCATTCACGATGTTCTTGGAATTGCCGGAACTCGAGATCGCAACAAGGACGTCGCCCTTGAACGCTTGCATCTCGACCTGTTTGGCGAACACTTGGTCGTAGCCGAGGTCGTTCCCGAGGCAGGTCAACGACGAGGCGTCATTGAACGTGACCGAGCGCACACCGCCATTCTTCGCGAAATCGATCGCCAGATGGCCCGCAATACCGGCCGAGCCGCCGTTGCCGACGAACATCACTTTTCCCGTCCCCCTTGCGATGCGACGCATAATGTCGTGCACGCGCGCGATCCCGTCATCGACCGTCAAAGCCGCGCCGTGCCGATCTGTCACGGCGGTTGAAGACAGGGCTTCGAAAAAGGTTTTTACATAGTCGGCGAAGGAGTTGGACATCTGATCCGAAAGGGCTATGTAGCCAGATATATCATTTACGCGCCGGGCGATTAACAAGTTATGACCGCTGCGGCCCGGGGGAGAGCGCAATATGATGTATGACTATGGCGTCCGGTAGCCAATAAATGCGCCCGCTTCCGCGCCGCCGCCGCCCCGATTTGGCAAGCCGCAGCGAGCCGCGTTATAGTTAGAGTGTTGTTTAGTCAGTCATTTGGCCATGTACGAGAAAGTCACTCGCGATATCTCCGTTTCGGTGCGGTCGTTCTATCTGGAAGAGCAATCCTCCCCCGAGGACGACCATTTCGTATGGGCGTACCGCGTGAACATCCAAAATCGGAGCCAGGACACGGTCCAACTGCTGAACCGCCACTGGAAGATCACGGATAAATTCGGCCGTCTGCAGGAAGTGCGCGGCCCGGGTGTGGTGGGCGAGCAACCGGTTCTGAAGCCCGGCGAATCCTTTGAATACACCAGCGGCTGTCCCTTGGAGACACCCTCGGGCATCATGGCGGGAATCTATGAGATGTCGAACGCCAGCGGGGAGCAGTTCGAGATCGAGATCCCCGCCTTCTCGCTCGACAGCCCGTATGATACCGCTGCGATCAACTGAGCCACTCGCTATCGCCGTGGTTGCCGCGGCAAAGGATGCAGCTATGACGAACGTACCCACAGCGCCTGTCGCCGGGCTGGCCGTCGCGAGCAGCGAGGCGGACCGTCCCTCGCGCGCGGAAGCGGAAGCAGCTGTCCGCACGCTCATCTTGTGGGCGGGAGACAATCCGGACCGCGAAGGCCTCGAAGACACACCGAAGCGCGTGGTGAAGTCGTACGAGGAGTTCTTCGAAGGCTACCGGCAAGACCCTGAAGATATCCTGCGCCGTACCTTCGAGGAGACAGAGGGTTACGATGAAATGGTGGTCCTGAAGGACATCGAGTTTCACAGCCATTGCGAGCACCATATGGTGCCGATCACCGGGAAGGCTTTTGTGGCTTACCTGCCGGATAAACGCGTTGTCGGAATTTCAAAGCTGGCGCGTGTCGTTGAAGCCTACGCCCGCCGCCTTCAGATTCAGGAGAAGATGACCTCGCAGATCGCCAATGCGATCAACGATGTGCTGAAACCACGCGGCGTCGCCGTCATCATCGAAGCCGAGCATCAATGCATGACCAGCCGTGGCGTCAACAAGCCGGGCGTGGCGATGGTGACATCGACCATGCTGGGTGCCTTCCGCGACGACGCCTCAACGCGCCGCGAGTTTCTCGCGATCGTCGGCCGCAGCTGAGGTCGCTAGCCCGGACGGGCCACGTTCTGCTGCACCCGCGGCAACAATTCCCGATCGAGGCTCTCGAAAGCTTTCTTCATCATCTCCGACCACACCGCCTGCTTCTCGGCGTCGGTTGTCCCTTCGGCCACCGTCGTCGAATTGCTGGTGGTGGCGGAAGCGGTGCCTTGCTGGCGGCCGTTGGCGTCGATCAGCGCAACGGCGATATCGACGGTCAACGCATACTCAGCTGACTGATCTTTACGGAAGAGACCGGCAAAGCCCTTTTTCACAGGCAGAAGTTTTTCGACGATATCGGCCTCGCGCACCGTGACTCGCAAAGTGTTTTCGCCGGCGCCCGTCAGCTCGAAGCGATTTTTGACCCACATGTTGATGGCTTGCTCCAGCGGGATCGGGGCGCGGTGTCCGACATGAGGATATTCTGCAGGCGGACGTTTCTGAACTTCGATCGCCATGGTATTGGCGTCGATGCGGGCGGCAGGAACGCTCTGGAAGATGTTGATGGTATCCTGGGCCGAGGCCTGTAAGGGCACGGCAATCATAAGACCCGCAAGTGCGAGTACCGAGACAAGAACGCGTTTCATGATTTCACCTCAGGCGTCGGAGCCGCTACGGCTGGTTACGCATGGCGAGATTGGTCAGCTCGCTTTCGGAGAACGCATAGTCGGTGCCGCAAAACTCACACGTCATATGCACCACTCCGTCCTGCGCGTAGGATCTGACTTCTTCCACCGGAAATGAGGCAAGAATACGTTCGCTCCGCTCGCGAGAGCAACGACACTTCGCGCGGACGGGTTTTCGTTCCAAAAGGCCAATCCCGACGGTCGCATACAGCCGCATGAGGATTTGCGCGGGGGATAGACCGAGGTCGAGAAGCTCCGAATCCTTCAGGCTCCCAAGGAGGATTACCGCGGTACGCCATGCGTCCTCCGCCTCTTCGCGGTCTACTGGCCGTCCGCCGTCCTCTGGCATGCGCTGGATCAACACCGCGCCGGCCGTCCAAGAACCGTCCGCCGCCGGGGACCCAACCGCGATTTTCAGGGCCGATTCGATCTGCTCCGATTGACGGAAATAATGATGGATGGACTCTGCCAGGCTTTCCCCGGACAGCGCCACGATGCCTTGGTAACGTTCCGTGTCCGGCCCCTGGTCGACCGTAAATGCCAAGTGGCCCGAGGACCCCATCAACTGCGGCGTGGCGCCGGGCGCGCGCGGCTTGGCGAGATCGGCCATAACCGCCTCTCGATCATATTTTGCGCAGGCCCGGACATCTCCGGCACTTGTAATGTCGGCCACAAGCGTGTGGACCGGCCCCCGGCCTTGAACCTGCAACGTGAAGACACCGTCGTACTTCAGTCCGCTCGCCAGGGCGATGGCGGCGACGATGGATTCCGCGAGAAGCACAGAGACCTCCGTGGGATCCCTGTGGCGTTGAATGATCTCGGTCACGGCGCCGGTGAGGCGAACCAAGCGGCCGCGAAAGGCTCCATTTCCGATGATGAACGGCTGACAGACATCTTCGGCGCCGGCATGCGCCATCAAGTTAGACACCACAACAATACGCCTTTTTGCGCGTGAAGCCGGTTCTCAGCCTCATCCCACACGACGGATTGAGCGCTCTCGAAGACAGCCTCGGTTACTTCTTCACCGCGATGAGCGGGAAGACAATGCATGAAGATGGCGTCCGGTTTGGCGGCGCCCATCAAGTTCTCATTGACCTGAAACGGTGCCAGCACGGCATGCCGGTCGCCGGCCTTGTCACCCATCGAAACCCAGGTGTCCGTGACCACGCAGTCGGCGCCCGCGACCGCCGCGACCGGATCGGCACCGACGGTAACCCGCGCGCCACGTTCCTTCGCCCAGGCGAGGGCGTCCGCCGCCGGCGGCAGTTCCGCCGGACAGGCCAGCCGAAGTTCAAAATCGAACAGCGCGGCGGCATGGATCCAGCTTGTGGCGACGTTATTGCCGTCGCCGGACCACGCCACGACCGCACCTTTGATCGGCCCCTTGCGCTCTTCGTACGTCAAGATGTCGGCCATGATCTGGCATGGGTGCGACGCATCCGTCAGACCATTGATGACCGGCACCGTCGCGTAACGGGCCAGTTCCTGCAGCTTCTCGGGGCCGGCGGTGCGCAGCATGATGGCGTCGACATAACGCGACAGAACCCGCGCCGTATCAGCGATGGTCTCGCCCCGGCCGAGCTGCATGCTTTCCGGAGACATGACGATCACCTGCCCCCCCAACTGCTGCATTCCGACCTGAAACGAAACGCGGGTGCGCGTGGAAGGTTTCTCAAACAACATCGCCAGCGTCTTTCCCGCCAGCGGTTGGCCGGAGGCTCCCAGCTTCGCTTGCGCGCTCTTCAGGCGGGCCGCGCTCGTCAGGATCGAGCGCAGTGTATCCGCAGGCAATAGATGCAGATCGAGGAAGTGTTTCAGTGAAGTCGACATATCGGGATCTCCGGGGCGACGTCACGCCCTAAGCTGCCGCCAGCTCGGCGGCCGATTTTTCAATGATCGAGACAGCGGCGTCGATTTCGCTGTCGCCGATGATGAGAGGGGGAACTAATCGCACCACGTTGTCGCCGGCCCCCACCGTCAGCAGGCCGTGAGCCATCAGGCGCGCGACGACATCACCATTGGGAATCCCGCACTTGAGGCCGATCATCAGGCCCTTCCCGCGGACCTCGGTGATGATGTTCGGATATCTGGCGGCCACCGCCTGCACGCCGGCCCACAGTTTATCGCCGGCCGCGTTCACACTCTCGAAAAAGCCGGGGGCGAGCATCACGTCGAGAACCGCATCCGCCGCAGCCATTGCGAGAGGGTTGCCGCCAAACGTCGACCCGTGAGATCCGGGTGTCATGTATTGCGCGGCGCGCTCGGTTGCCAGACAAGCGCCCACCGGGAAGCCCCCGCCTAGACCTTTGGCGAGAGCCATCACGTCGGGTGCAACGTCCGACCACTCGTGAGCGAAGAGCTTGCCGGTGCGACCCATGCCGGTCTGCACTTCATCGAAAATCAAGAGCAGGCCAAACTCGTCGGCCATCGCGCGAAGGCCGCGCAGATACGCCGGGTCGCAAGGCAAAATGCCGCCCTCTCCCTGCACCGGCTCCACGACGACGGCGGCGGTCTCCGGCGTTATTGCGGCGCGCGCTTCGTTCAGATTACCTAAAGCGACTTGGTCGAACCCTTCGACCCGGGGCGCGAATCCGTCGAGATGCTTTTCCTGTCCCCCCGCGGAAATCGTTGCCAACGTCCGGCCGTGGAATGCGCCGCGCGCGGTGATGACGCGGTATTTTTCTTTGGCGCCCTGCGCCTGGTGGAAGCGCCGGGCCACCTTTAGCGCGCACTCCATGGCTTCAGCGCCAGAATTGCAGAAGAAGACCGTATCGGCGAAGGAGTGAGCGACGAGCCTCGCGGCCACCTTTTCCTGTCCTGCCACGCGATACAGGTTAGAGCAGTGCCACAACTTGTCGGCCTGCTCCTTGAGCTTCGCAACAAGGTGCGGATGCGTATGGCCGAGACTGTTGACTGCCACGCCGGCGGCGAAGTCCAGAAATCGACGCCCGTCGGCCGTGAACAGCCACGCGCCCTCACCACGCTCGAAGATGATATCGGTTCTCGCAAATACCGGCATCACAGCGGAAATAGCCATGAGTCGCCCTTTCACTGGCGAAGACGGGCCGGAAACCCGGCCTACGAAAACGAGACGGAAAAAAATTGGGGCGGCCCTCGGACCGCCCTCTTCTTCATTCATACGCCACTCAGGGGGTTTGTCAACGACAGCCCCTCGCGAGGGCTCAGGCCTTAAGTTTATACCCGCTGCGAATGACGGCGTAGGTCGCCACCGAGGCAGTGACGCAAAAGACCGTCAGGATGATCAGCCCCGGAACGTGATCGCCAGCGGGCTGGCCGATGAACCCATAGCGGAACCCATCGATATTGTAGAAAAACGGATTGTAGTGGGCGATGAACTGCGCCCACGGCGGCAGGCGGTCGATCGTATAGAAGGTGCCCGACAGGAACGTCAGCGGCGTGACGATGAAATTCGTCACCACCGCCATGTGGTCGAACTTCTCCGCCCAAACGGCCGCCACCACGCCCATCAGCGACATCAGAAGACACCCGGCGAAAGCATGGAACAGGATCAGCCAGATGTTGAAAACATGGATATCGGCGAAGAAGGCCATCACGCCCGCGCATACCGCCCCCACCGCCAAGCCGCGGGTGACGCCACCGAGAGTCCACGCCACCGTCAGTTCAAGCGCACTTAAGGGTGGCATGAGCACGTCGACGATGTTTCCCTGCACCTTCGAAACCAAGATGGACGATGACGTGTTGGCGAAGGCGTTCTGAATCATGGTCATGATGACAAGGCCCGGAACCAGGAAGTCGCCGAACGGATAGCCATGGACCTGACCGCCGCTCCCGAAGGCGAAGACCATCACCAAAAGAAACATAAGACTGGTGATTACGGGCGCAGCGACGGTCTGGAAGACCACCTTCCAGAAACGGCGCACCTCCTTTAGGTACAATTCCCACATCCCGCGCCAATTGATCGAACCCATCGTTCGTGGGTGGGGCGCTGTGAAAGCGTTGGGATTGGGTGCCGTCTGATCGCGCATTGCAGTCCTCTTTACTTGAGCGCCATGATGCCCCGGCCATGACCGAACCACAACGCCCAGCGCGCAAGGCAGGCCCGCGCAAAATGACGCAGCGGCGCCTGGACAACATTGCGCGCTTCTACATTGAGCGCTTCGCGACGACGGCGACCCACCTGCGGCGCGTTCTGGCGCGCAGGGCCGAACGGGCGAGACGGGTTCAGGGTGGCGACGCCGCGGAAACCAACCGATGGATCGACGAGATCGTGGAGCGTTTAGTGCGCCTCGGTTTGGTCAACGACGCGCGATACGCCGCCGACCGCGCCGCCTCGCTTCGCCGCTTGGGAAAGGGCCCGGGGCGCATCCGCGCCCTGCTTACCGCGAAAGGCGTCCCGCGGGCCATGATCGAGGCGGTCCTCAAGGAAACAGCCGAAACCACCTCGGGCGAGGATGCGAGCCTTGCGGCGGCCATCGCGTATGCAAAACGGCGGCGATTCGGGGCCTTCGGCACCGTACCGGCGGATAAGGACGCGCGCGCGAAAAAGCAAAAGAAGGAACTCGGCGCGTTGGGGCGCGCCGGCTTCAGTTACGCGATCGCACGCCGAGCGCTCGAAGGGGATGCGGAGTGACTTAGGGTCTTTCGGCGAGAGCACGGTTCTCAGCGCTAATGCGGACGTAAAGAACAGCCGCATTCAGGATTGAGAAGATCATAGCAATCTCCCACGCCCCGAAAACCAGCGGCAGCACCGCGATCTCGAGCGCCACAACCACGTAGTTGGGATGTCGCACGAACCGGTAAGGGCCGCGGCGCACCAGCGGCGCCCCGGGAAGCGTAATAATCCGCGTGGTCCAGAAAGGTCCCAGAGCCCAAAGCACCCACAGTCGCGCCGCCTGGAGCCCCGCGAAGACCCCGAGCAGCGGCAAGTTCACGGCCGGCGAGTGCACAGCGACCCACCAAGCCAGCGCGGCAAGCCAAAAAACATGAAGCCCGACGATGACGGGATAGTGCGAAGCGCCGATCTCCCGCGCGCCGCGCGCCAGCAGGGCTGCCGTATTGCGGTTGGCGATAACCAGTTCCCCGAGCCGCTGCCCCGCGACCAGAAACAGGATCGTGTAGGCGAACCACACCGGCGCCGCGAATTCCCAAGCCACGGTCTAGCCCAAATCCAACAAACACGCCGCAGCCGAAAAGCCGGGTCCCAGCGCCGTCATCATGTGAAGTCCGCGATCCCCGGCTGTCAACGTTCGTTCCAGCACCGCAAGTACGGTGACGGCGGACATGTTACCGCGCTCCGCCAGCACGGCGCGGGCATGCATCAGGCTTCCGGACGCAAGTTCGTAGGCGCTCTCCAGCGCTTCCAGTACGCGTTCGCCACCAGGGTGCACGATGATCCCGGCCAGGTCCGACTGGCGCAGCCCGCAGTCCTGGAGGAAGGCGTCAGTGATCTCGCGCATTTTCGTACGCACCAAGTGAGGAATGCTGCGGGAAAAAATCACGCCAAGGCCGTCATCCTCGATCCGCCACCCCATGATGTCACGTGTTGCAGGCCATGTATGCTCGCACCACGCATGAACGCGCGCCCGGTAACGCTCTTCGCATCCCGGCACGTCCGCCCGCAGCAGCACCGCAGCCGCGCCATCGCCGAAGATCGTCGTCGCGATGATGTTTTGTTTACTGTCGTCGGATCCGCGAAAGGTGAGTCCGCACAGCTCGACACACAGAAACAAGACCCACTGCCCCGGCATCGACCGGGCGATCGCCGAGGCACGGGCTAAGCCGATAGCACCCCCGGCGCATCCCAGACCGAACACCGGAAGCCGTTGAGTCGAAGGCGACAGACCCAGCGGCTCTTGGAGGAGGGAATCAAGACTAGGCGTCGCGATACCCGTTGACGATACCGTCACGGTGGCCGCGACATCCTTTGCAGGCACGCCCGCCGCCGCAAGCGCCTTCCGCCCGGCCTCGGTCAGCAGCGCGAGAGCATGTTCCTCATAGAGACGCGCCCGCTCGGGCCAACCGTGAGGCGCGGCATACCAGTCGAGCGGAACGCAGGAGGAGCGGGTCTTCACGCCGGCATTGCCATAAGCGGAGGCCATTCGCTCCATCAGTTCGGGTGCATGTCCGAAAACCCGCGCGGCCGCAGCAAGCGCATCCGTCTGCGTAAATCGATAAGGCGGGTAGGCCGTGGACACGGCCGCGATATGAACGGGAGGCTGATCCGACCGCGCCTTGATTTGGCTCAGGGAGATGGGCGCGGCGGGAGTGATCAGCATGCGGAGTCAATGCCCCTGAATATCTTTAGTTCCAGACGGCAGCCCGCACGCAACCGGCGGGGCCACTGGATCGGCAGCGAGGTCGCATTCCAGCACAACATCCTGCGCCGCGGGGTTTAATCGGCGGGCGAGGAAGTTCACAAAGCCAGGAGCGCTCTCCGCCGAGCAAAGGGCCCAACTCAGGAAAGGTCCGTCGTGTACGCTAAAAACGGCGATTTCAGGGGCTGCCGCCAGTCGGGCCGTCCCCGCCCCCAGATCCACACAGAAACCCACCCGTACCCACTGCGGCCGTACGCCGAGATGCCAGAGCACATACAAACCCGCGCGTCCCGCCAATACCTTGGGGTCGAAGGACAAGAGGCGCGGATATCGCCCCCCTTCGGGTTGCCACGTGACAACCGGCGCGTTGGGACGCCTCGCTGACACAGCGCCCGCAAGGCGGCCGAGAACGCCTTTCGGTTTATCTGTCATCGCTAGAACCACCGCTGCATCCGAGTATGAGACGGGCGAGCCCCGCATTCACCGCGAGCACGAAGGCACCCGCGAAGACGATGTCGCTGAGAAAATGCGCGCCCTGAATCACGCGGACCATTCCGATCGCCGCGCCGCAGAATAGGCCGGCGAGCACTCCGGCGAGGCGCCACTCCTTGGGGAGGAGAAACGCGTAGGCCGTCAGCCAAAAGCCGATCGCCGCGTGGCCCGAGGTAAACGAACAGTTATGCGAACATTCCTCGGCGATCCATCCCGGCGGCGTGAACGCCGCGTGTCCACCGAAGAAGACAGTATCGTTCGGCCGCGCCCGGCCCCAATGTGATTTGAGCAGGGTCTCCACAAGCAGACCTGGTCCAATTGCGAGACTCGCAATCAAGTAGCCCATACGGCGCGTCGTGATGGTCAGGAACGTTTGGTGGAAAACAAGACCGCCCAGCCAGAGCAGAACACAGAACACGACCGTCCCCAGGATCATCGTCGGCGCCGCCTCGCGCGCAAAAACCAAAAACCGCGCACGATCGAGGTAAAAACCAACGTCCTCACGGTAGAACAACCCGCTGAAAGCGATGTCGAGGCCCGGCACGAACATCAGCAGGCACAATGCCGCCATCGTCCACCGAACCGGGTGTTCACGCAGGTCGCGGCCGAGAAGCCCCCGCATCGTCAGCCATCCTCGCGATGGAAAAGATACGCGAGACCCAGCAAGCCCGCGACGGCGGTGGGAGCCCAGGCGGCCAGGCCCAACGGCAGCGTGGCTGACAATCCCAGTGCATAGGTGAACCGGCTAAAAAAATAGAAAAGAAAACCGGTCGAGACTCCGGCGATCCCGCGCGCGGTCCATCCGGCCAAGCGGGCGTTGGGCGTAAGGAAAAACGCCGATGCCAGCAGCACCATCGCGCACAGCAAGAAGGGTGTCGCAAGCAGCGACTGCCAATAAAGCCGGTGGGGGAGCGCCGAAAAGCCGGAGGCCTGCGAAAATTTGATGAAGGCAGGCAGTTCCCAAAACGACAGCGTCTCGGGAGGCGCAAAACTATTCTCCACCTGCTGAAAGGTGATTGAGGTCGGCAGGTCGAGGGCATCACGGAAGGTCGGCGGCTTTCCGGGCACCATGTCCCACACGCGCTGCAGGTGGAACTGCCCATGTGCCAGTTGTCCGTTCTCCGCGCTGTAGCGGCCCTCGAGCTTCTCGTTGATATCTGTGCGAAAGATCGAAACATCGTTCAGGTGCAGGGTTCCGCCGTCCTGGCGCACGCCAGCGGCATGCACCACCACGCCGCGCTTATCACGCTCCTCGCGCAGCCAGAGACCCGCCTTCCCGATATTGAGGCTCGCGGCGTTCTTGCGCAGGAGAGTTTGGTCCATGCGCTGGTAGCTTTCGTACATGTTCGCAGCCAGCGGATCGACCGCCGCCAGATTCAAGACGCCGAGGCCGCCGGCAAGGATCAAGGCAGGCGCCAGGAATTGCCAGACCGAAACGCCGGCTGAGCGCATGACGATGAGTTCGTGACCACGCGAAAGACGGAACAGGGCGAACATCATCGCAATCATCACCGTGAAGGGCAGAACGGCCTGTACGGTGTGCGGCATCTTCAGGACCGCCATGGCCAGCACGGTGGTGAAAGCAAGGTTCTCATCCCCGACCGCGCGCCGCATCAATTCGATCGTATCGAAGAGCAGGATCAGCCCAGAGATCACGGCAAGCAGACCCACGAAGGACAGGATGAATTGCCAGCCCAGGTAGACCGATAGTGTTGGCGTGACGCGCGTCACCGTTGAAGCCTTTTGCATTATTCAGCGCACTGAGCGTAACATCGCGCAGCACCCCGGGGAACCATGGTCCGACTGACACGAATCTACACACGCGGCGGCGATAAGGGCGAAACCTCGCTGGGCGACGGCTCGCGTGTCAAAAAACATGCGCTGCGCGTGACTAGCTACGGCACCGTCGACGAAGCGAATGCGGCCATCGGCATGGCGCGCCTGCACACCGTTGCGCCCGACAGCGCGGACGTCGATGTTATGCTGTCGCGCATCCAGAACGATCTGTTCGACCTCGGCGCGGACCTTTGCACCCCGATCGTCGAGAATGAAACCCCAGGACAAGCGTTGCGAATTCTACAGACGCAGGTCGACCGGCTGGAACGCGAGATCGACGCACTAAACGGCCAACTTGCGCCCCTTACATCTTTCGTGCTGCCGGGCGGTACGCCCGCCGCCGCCGCCTTGCATGTGGCGCGGACCATCGTGCGCCGTGCGGAACGCGAGATCGCAGCCCTTGTGGAGCATGAGGCGGTCAATCCGCACGCCCTTGCGTACGCCAACCGTCTGTCCGATCACCTGTTTGTCTTGTCCCGCTATATCAATGCCCGGAGCGTCGGCGACGTTCTTTGGATTCCCGGCGCGAACCGCGTGTGAAGGCGCCTGTAAACAAGCGTCTTTGCATGTTGCGCCGCAGCATTATTTCGTTTGACACCCCCGGAACGACGAACTAGTTGTGTTGCCCTTTCCAAACTGAAAAAAGATGTAGACCGGCATCAGGCCGGGCACCCGCCGGACGTCAATTTCGTCCACCACATTCGCGGTTTTCGGGGGAACAGGTTCGGACACAATGAAGATACTCGTCGCAATCAAACGCGTGGTCGACTACAACGTCAAAGTTCGCGTCAAGGCGGACAAGACGGGGGTCGAACTGGCCAACGTCAAAATGTCGATGAATCCCTTCGACGAAATTGCCGTCGAAGAAGCCGTGCGCCTCAAGGAAGCCGGGAAAGTCACCGAAATCGTTATCGTCAGCATCGGCCCCACCGCCGCGCAGGAGACGATCCGCACGGCGCTGGCGATGGGTGGTGATCGCGGCATCCTGGTGCAGACCGACGCCGAAGTTCAGCCGCTCGCGGTCGCCAAAGTGTTGAAGGCGATTGTCGAGAAGGAAAATCCGAATCTGATCGTCCTAGGCAAACAGGCGATCGACGACGACTCGAATCAAGTTGGCCAGATGCTGGCGGCACTCCTGGGGTGGCCGCAGGGCACCTTCGCCTCCAAAGTCGCGCTGGAAAACGACCGCGTCGCCGTCACGCGCGAAGTCGACGGCGGACTTGAGACTATTGATCTGAAGCTGCCCGCGGTAGTGACGACGGACTTGCGCTTGAATGAACCGCGCTACGCCTCCCTGCCCAACATCATGAAGGCGAAGAAGAAGACCATCGACACCATGGCGCCGGATGCACTCGGCGTTGATGTCGCCCCGCGCCTCACCACGCTGAAAGTGGAAGAGCCTGCCAAGCGCCAGGGCGGCGTGAAGGTCGCGGATGTCGCCGCCCTTGTCGATAAACTCAAGAATGAAGCGAAGGTGATCGGATGACCTGCCTCGTCCTTACAGACCACGATAACGCCAATATCAAGCCGGCGACTCTGAGTGCCGTGACCGCGGCCCAGCAGATGGGCGGCGATATCCATGTGCTCGTCGCCGGTCAAGGCTGCGCCGGTGCTGCGCAAGCCGCGGCCAAGATCGCCGGGGTTTCGAAAGTCCTGGTCGCCGATGCGGCGCAATACGCAAACGCCTTGGCTGAACCGCTGGCGGCGCTGATCGTAAGCCTCGCGGCGCCTTATAGCCACCTCGTCGCCCCTGCGACCAGTTCCGGCAAGAACGTCATGCCGCGCGTCGCCGCGCTGCTCGACGTGGCGCAAATCTCCGATATTTCTGCCGTCGTCTCGGCCGATACGTTTATACGTCCGATCTACGCAGGGAATGCGCTTGCCACTGTTCAGTCGAAAGACACCAAAAAAGTCGTGACTGTGCGTGGTTCGACCTTCGACAAAGCGAAGCCGGAAGGCGGTTCCGCGGCCATCGAGAACGCCGCGCCCGCCGCCGATCCCGGCATTTCGACGTTCGTCAGCCAGGCGCTGTCCAAATCCGAACGCCCGGAACTCACCAGCGCGCGGATCGTCGTCTCCGGCGGCCGCGGCATGGGCTCGGGCGAGAACTTCAAGATCATCGAAGCGCTGGCGGACAAGCTCGGCGCCGGTGTCGGCGCCTCGCGGGCCGCAGTCGATGCAGGCTTTGTGCCGAACGACTATCAGGTCGGCCAGACGGGTAAAATCGTCGCGCCGGAGCTGTACATCGCCGTGGGCATTTCCGGCGCCATCCAGCATCTCGCCGGCATGAAGGATTCAAAGGTCATCGTTGCGATCAACAAGGATCCTGAGGCTCCGATTTTCCAGGTGGCGGATTACGGTCTTGTCGGCGACTTGTTCCAGATCGTCCCCGAGCTGACGAAGTCGCTCTAGCGTTAACAGCCTTCGAGATTAGGCGTCCTTTTTTCTGAGTTGGTTTCAGGACCGATACGATGAGCCCAGCGAGCGCCAAGACACCGATCACCATCGCCAAGGTTGGAATTATTGGTGCCGGCCAGATGGGAGCGGGCATCGCGCATGTCTGTGCACTCGCCGGGTTCGACGTGCTGATCTCGGACATCAATTCCGAACAACTGAAGAAGTGCGTCGCCAATATCGAGAAGAACATCGCGCGCCAGGTGAACAAAGGCTTTGTCAGCGAGGCGGACCGGAATTCGGCGCTACAGCGCATTGCCACGACTGGTGAGCTCGCCGCCCTCGGTGAACGCGACCTGGTGATCGAAGCGGCCACCGAGAACGAGGAGATCAAGAAGAAGATCTTCCGCGACCTGTGTCCGTCCATGAAGTCCGAGGCCATTCTTTGCTCGAATACGTCCTCGATTTCGATCACCCGCCTTGCCGCAGTGACGGATCGCCCGGACCGCTTCATGGGCCTGCATTTCATGAACCCGGTTCCGGTCATGAAGCTGGTCGAACTCATCCGGGGCATTGCCACGGAAGAATCGACCTTCGCCGCGGTACGCGTCTTCGCCGAAAAGCTCGGCAAGCACACCGTTTCGTCCGAAGATTTCCCGGCCTTTATCGTCAATCGCGTCCTGATCCCGATGATCAACGAAGCGATCTACACGCTCTATGAAGGCGTGGGCACTGTGAAGGCCATCGACAGCGCCATGAAGCTCGGCGCCAATCATCCGATGGGTCCGCTTGAGCTCGCGGACTTTATCGGTCTGGACACCTGTCTTGCGATTATGTCGGTCCTGCATGACGGGCTGGCCGACACCAAGTACCGCCCCTGCCCGCTTCTGGCGAAATATGTCGAGGCCGGCTGGTTGGGCCGCAAGACAGGCAAGGGCTTCTACGACTATAGTGGGCCGGAACCCGTCCCCACCCGGTAAGCTCCGACGCCCGTGTCTGCCTCCACCACCTTTTCCCGGTCAGCGGAGGCCCCGGCGGACTCCTTTTTCGCAAGACTCGCCGCGCACCGACTCTCGCCGTTTCTTATCCTGACGGCTCTTTGCGCACTGCTGTATCTGCCAGGCCTCTCGTCTATTCCGCCGACGGACCGCGATGAATCGCGGTTCATGCAAGCGACGAAGCAGATGATTGAGACCGGCGACTACGTTCACATCCATTTTCAAGATGAGCCTCGCAATAAGAAGCCCGCGGGGATCCACTGGCTGCAGAGCGCCGCGGTAAAACTCGCCGGCCAGGATCTGCTGACCTACTGGCCCTACCGCATGCCCTCCGTCTTCGCGGCATGGTTCGCGGTGCTGGCGTGCTTTGTCTTTGTCAGCCGCGTTTTGGACCGGCGCACCGCACTGCTCGCGGCCGGCGTGCTCGCCACCAGTTTCATGGTGGTGATCGAGGCTCATATCGCGAAAACCGATGCGGCGCTGCTGGCGGCGACCACGACAGCCCTGGGCGCATTGGTGGTGATCTACATCCGCCGGCAAGCCTGCACGCCTGTCATCCCTTTCGTCCTTTGGGTCAGCCTTGCCGCCGGGGCGCTTGTGAAAGGGCCGGTTTCGCTCACAGTTGCGCTTGTGACGATTCTGGCGGTGGGAATCGCTGACCGCGGCGCCGCGTGGCTCAAACATACACGTCCGCTCATCGGCGTTCCCCTCCTGCTGGCGCTCACGCTTCCGTGGTTTTTAGCCTCGTCCGGCGGTGGGGGGAGCGACGGCGGTAACAACTTCATCGTCGAGGCTATCCGCGGCGACTTGATTCCCAAGCTCATCGGCGGACAGGAAAGCCACGGCGCACCGCCGGGTAGCCATCTTGCGGCCGGCCTCATCACGTTCTGGCCCTGGTCCCTGGTCGCGCCCTTTGCGGTCTTGCTCGGCTGGCGTCGCAAAGGCGATCCCCTCGTGCGCTTTAGCCTCGCCTGGCTTGGCGCCACCTGGCTCATGTTCGAACTCGTGCCGACCAAGCTACCGCATTACACGCTTCCGGCTTTTCCACCCTTGGCGCTCCTTGTGGCGGCCGCGCTTCAAACCGGCTCGCTTCCTCGCCTTATGAAGTCTACGGCCGGTCGCGTCTATCGCGCCGTGTGGGCGGCCGTTACCCTTGCGCTTGGGGCCGGCATCGTTTTCGCCGCGCGGCAATATGGCGGCGACATCGTCATGGCCGGCCTCGCGGCCTGCGTTCTGGCCGCCGGCGCGTGCTTGGCGGCGTTCTCCTGGGAAAAAACAGCGCCGGCGCTGTATGCCATGGCCGCGGCGGTCCTGTTCGCCCTGGTGCTTTCCGCAGGGGTCATCCCTCGGCTGCACGATCTCGCCGTCAGCCCGCGGCTTGCGGCGGCTATCGCACCACACCGGGCATCTTCCGCGGGACCCGTAGCCATGGCGGGCTACAGCGAGCCATCGGCGGTTTACCTGCTCGGCACTGACACGCTTTTGACCACCACGGCCAGCGTCACGGACTATTTGCTCTCGCATCCGGGCGCGATCGGCGTCATTGAGTCGGAACACCTCCCGGCCGTCTCCCGCTCCGTCAGCGAAGCGGGCAAGGAGTTACGCCGGCTGTCCGAGGTCGTTGGTTACAACTATTCGCGCGGAGACCCGGTCGCCTTGAGCGTCGTCACTGTCATCCCTGCCCTGGCCCAACCATGATCTCCGATCCGTTGCACCGGGCGTTGGCGTTGTGGGGCATCGCGACGGGCGTCGCCGCCGCGAGCCTGATGCATTGGATCGACATCCCGATCGCGCAATTTTTCTACGCGCGCCGCGAAACCTCGTGGGTGGCCTTCTTCGCGGCCATCACAGATTTCGCCAACGGGTTCATCTGGTATTCGGTTTGCGTGATTGGAATTGGACTTGCCTATAAGCGGCACGGCGAGAAGGCGAAGCGGCCCGACCCAACCCGTAAGCGTCAAGAGATCCGGTCCTGGCTCTTCATGATCGCGGCGATGGCGAGTTCCGGAATTCTTATAAACGCGATGAAGTTCGCCATCGGGCGTCAGCGGCCGAAGTTCCTTTTCGACAGTGGCACCAACGACTTTCTCCCTTTCGGCGGCGTCACCATCGCCGACTCCAGCTTTCCGTCTGGGCATACACAATCGATCTGGAGCGCGATGCTGGCGCTTTCTTTTCTCTTTCCGCCATTGCGGCCGTTGTTCCTGGTGATCGCAACCATCATCGCGACCAGTCGAATCGTGGTCGGCGCCCACTATCTCGCGGATGTCGTCACAAGCGTCTTCATCGCCTACGCGATTGTGTTGCTGTGGCGGCGCTGGTTCGAGAAGGACGGAACGTCCGTGACGCTGATTGCCCGGAAAAGCGCTACGGCTTCTTGATGAGGTCCTGAACCATTTTCTCGACGGCCGGACTGTCCCAGACCACTTCGCCTTCCACGCGCCCGAGTTCCTGGCCATTCTTGCCGATGATGATCGACGTCGGGAGCCCGCGCAGCTTGGCGTCACGGTAGAACCCCGTTGCCGCATCGAGATACACCGGCAATTTCCAGCCCTGCTTCTCGGCGAAGGGCTTGGCGACCTTGGGGCCGTTACGCTCCTGGTTGATCGCCACGACCTGAAAGTCCTTGCCGCCCAGCTTTGCGTTGAGGCGGTCGAGGGCGGGCATCTCTTTCACGCAAGGGGCGCACCACGTGGCCCAGAAGTTCACGATCAGGACTTTCCCGGCAAAATCCTTCAGCGTCTTGTCGGCGTCATTGGCGTCCTTGAAGACGGTGGCTGGGGCCGGCACCGGCTTTTCGTGCCAGATGAAATCCTTCGGTTCGATTTTCTCGGACTCGGCAGCCGCGGCGGACCCCACAGGCTGAAAGCCCGGACGGCTTGCCACCAGCGCCGTAGCGGTGATAATCACCGCGAAACCGAAGGCCGGCAGCGCGAAACCGAAGCGTTTTACACTTTTCATATCGACTCCCTCACGTGGGCGGGCGACCGGCAGACGAGCGGCGGCCTCAGACCTAAGGTTAACATATGACGAGCAAGATGTGGGGAGGGCGATTTGGCGCCGGCCCCTCTGCAATCATGGAGGAAATCAATACCTCCGTTGGATTTGATCAGCGTCTTGCCAAGCAGGACGTGCGCGGCAGCCGCGCTCACTGCGCGATGCTCGTCGCCCAGGGCATCATCTCGAAAGCCGACGGAGAAGCGATCCAAGAAGGCCTGACCCGTATCGAGAAGGACATCGCGAACGGCGCTTTCGTGTTCAAGCGTAGCCTTGAAGATGTCCACATGAACATCGAAAGCCGGCTTTCAGACCTGATCGGGGAGCCGGCCGGCCGGTTACATACGGCGCGGTCGCGCAACGACCAGGTCGCCACCGATTTCCGCATGTGGGTCCGCGCGGCTATCGACACGGTCGATGACGAGATCCGAAAACTGCAGAGCGTCCTGATCGACAAGGCCGAGACCGAAGCGGAAACCATCATGCCCGGCTTCACCCACCTGCAGGCGGCCCAGCCGGTGACGTTCGGGCACCACTTGCTGGCTTATGTCGAAATGTTCGGCCGCGACCGCGGCCGTTTCGCCGACGCTCGCAAACGCCTGAACGAATGCCCACTCGGCGCGGGCGCCATCGCCGGCACCTCGTTCCCGTTGGACCGTCATTTGACGGCTTCGAAGCTCGACTTCGATCGCCCGATGGCCAATTCCATGGACGCCGTATCGGACCGCGACTTCGCCCTGGAGTTCCTTGCCGCCGCCAGCATTCTCGCCACGCATATGTCCCGCTTTGCCGAGGAAATGGTGATCTGGGCCAGCGCACAGTTCGGCTTCATCAAGTTCTCAGACGCTTTTTCGACCGGCAGTTCGATGATGCCCCAGAAGCGCAATCCGGATGCCGCGGAGTTGGTTCGCGCCAAGGCCGGCCGCGTGTACGGCAGCCTGTTTACATTGCTGACGGTCATGAAAGGCCTGCCCCTCACGTACTCCAAAGATATGCAGGAAGATAAGGAGGCTGTCTTCGCCACCTTCGATACCTTGGAGCTTTGTCTGGCCGCGATGACGGGCATGGTTGTGGATATGAAGCCGAACCCGGATCGCATGCGGGTCAGCGCCGGCGCTGGGTTCACGACCGCGACCGATCTTGCCGATTGGGTGACGCAGAAGCTGAACGTTCCGTTCCGCGAATCGCATCACATCACCGGGCGCGTGGTCAAACTCGCGGAAAGCAAAGGCTGCGACCTTGCTGAACTGAGTTTGGCGGAGATGCAGACTGTGGAACCGCGCATCACCGAGGATGTCTTCCGCGTGCTGACCCCCGAAGCCTCGGCCGCCAGTCGCGTCAGTTTCGGCGGAACCGCTCCCGCTAACGTGCGCGCTCAGGTACAGTCGGCGCGTGAACGTTTCCTAGGACAAGCGAAATGATCAGGTATTGCGCTCTTACCCTCGCGCTTCTGTTGGCGCTTTCAGGCCTTTCCGCATGCGGTAAGAAAGGCTTGTTGGATGTGCCCGAAGGCGCGTCGTATCCACAGCCTTATCCGCGTCCATAAGATTTAAGGTCATGCACCATTTCACTTACACCAACGGCATCCTGCATGCCGAGGACGTCCCGCTGCCGCGCATCGCGTCCGAAGTCGGCACGCCGTTCTACTGCTATTCCCATGCGACGATGACGCGTCACTACGCGGTCTTCCGCGACGCTTTCGGCGCCATGGACGTAACCGTTTGCTACGCGATGAAAGCCAACAGCAACCTCGCTGTCGTCCGCACATTGGCGGGTCTCGGCGCCGGCGCCGACGTTGTGTCTGGTGGAGAACTGCAAATCGCCCTGAAGGCGGGCGTCCCAGCGGCGAAAATCGTGTTCTCCGGCGTCGGTAAGACCGACGCCGAAATCCGCCTCGCCCTGGCGACCGGCGTCGGCCAAATGAATGTCGAGTCCGAGGAGGAATTGCGGCGAATCAGCGCGGCGGCCGCGCAGATGAACAAAAAAATCCGCGTCGCGCTGCGCGTCAATCCGGATGTAGCGGCGGGCACTCATGACAAGATCTCGACCGGCCGCAAGGACGACAAATTCGGGATCGACTGGACGCTCGCACCGGCCCTCTACCGGAAGGCCCGCGACCTGCCGGGAATTCTGCCGACCGCAATCGCCGTGCATATCGGCTCGCAGATCACCAATCTTGCGCCCTTCGAAGCCGCGTTCCTGCGCGTGCGTGACCTCGCCCTGATGCTGCGCGCCGACGGCATCGCCATCGATCATCTGGATCTCGGCGGCGGTCTCGGCGTGCCCTACGATCACAGCGCGGAGCCCCCTCCGTCGCCCGCGGATTACGCGGCCATGGTAAAGCGGACGCTCGGCGAACTTGGATGCAAGCTTACGTTTGAACCCGGACGTCTCATCGTCGGCAACGCGGGGGTGATGGTCTCGCGCGTGATCGGCCTGAAAGAAGGCACATCGCGCCGCTTCATGATCCTGGACGCCGCGATGAACGATCTGGTGCGTCCGGCCATGTACGGCGCGCGCCACGAAATCCTGACCGTGTACGAACGCGCCATGGCCGCCGGGGGCGGTCCCATCGATGTCGTCGGGCCGGTCTGCGAGACCACCGACCGGTTCGCGCAGGACTATCCGCTCCCGGAAGTTGAGCCGGGCGATCTCGTCGCGTTCATGACCGCGGGCGCCTACGGCGCGGTGATGTCCTCGAC
This sequence comes from Rhodospirillaceae bacterium, assembly GCA_041905525.1. Lineage (GTDB taxonomy): Bacteria > Pseudomonadota > Alphaproteobacteria > Rhodospirillales > Rhodospirillaceae > SHVO01. Next base: position 70,747 of record JAYRKY010000005.1, on the reverse strand, counting down.
CTATAACGCCCGGCCCCTCATTCCGGAGGTTTTGGTGAAAGGCGCCAGCTTTGCGGTCGTCCGGAAACGCCCGACTTTCGACCAGATGATGGCCCTGGAGCAGCTCCCGCCCTGGCTGACTTAGGAGGCTTGGTGTTGCAGGGGTTTCATTGAACCCCCCCGGTCAAACCCATAGACTGGCCGGATGCAGCCGCATGAGCCCGAGAACCTGTCCCTAAACCTGCGCGAGGATTTGACGGTCCGGCGCCGCCTGGCCTTGGCGTGGCTTGCGCTCGCGTGGGAGCGGCTCTGGTCGCGGCTTTGGGTCACCGGCGCCCTCGTGATCCTGTTCGTGGCGGTGATCCTGACGGACCTCCTCCCCGGCCTCCCGCTGGCGGCGCATCTCGCGGTTCTGCTCCTCGCGGCCGCCGGCATAGCGTATCTGGCCGCGCGCCACCTGAAGGGCTTTGCGTGGCCGACGCGCGCCGATGCCCGGGTGCGCCTGGAAACCCTCTCGCCCGTCCAACACCGTCCGCTCACCACACTTGAGGACTCTCTGGCGGCGGGTTCCAACACGGTCCAACAGCTGATCTGGCGCCTGCACCAGCGCCGCGCGAAGCACGATCTCGATCGCCTGCGGACGGCCGCGCCCGCACCCGGCGTGGCGGCGAGGGACCGATTTGCCGCACGAGCGATTCCCGTGCTGATTCTCGCCATCGCCCTGGCGAGCGCATGGGGCCACGTGAACGATCGTCTCCTACGGGGGCTGCTGCCCTTCTTGGGCGACGACTCCGCCACTGCGGCAGTCAAACTCTGGATCACCCCACCCGCTTACACCAACCGCTCGCCGCTCTACATTGAACTCCCGGCCCCGTCAGGCGCGCGTATCCCGGACTCACTCGATATTCCTGCCGGCAGCAAGGCGCTGGTGATGGTGACGGGCGCGACACGTGCGGCATCGCTCGTGCTGGACGACGACAAATTTCCCCTGGATCGCCTCGCGGACCAAAGTCAGCGCGGCGAGATGGCGCTCACGGAAACCGATCGCCTCGAGATCAAGAGCGGCGCCCGCACCATTGCGGGATGGGACGTAAACTGGATCGGCGACAAGCCGCCCACCATCGCGTTCACCTCAACCCCGAACCAAGGCACGCGCTGGCGCTTCCGCATCGACTATGATGCCAAGGACGATTACGGCGTCGCGAGCCTGAAGGCGGTCTTGCGCCGGGTGCCGAGCGGCGAAGCTTCCAAGGCCATCGAAGTACCAATAACGCTGCCGCCGTTCTCGCCCAAGGACGTGCAACAGAGTTCAATGAGCGACCTCACTGCGCTTCCGTGGGCCGGCATGAAGGTCAGCGTGCAACTGTTCGCCACCGATGTCGCCGGTCTCACCGGTCACAGCGACATTCTCGAGGCGACCTTGCCCGAACGCATTTTCACCCACCCTGTGGCACGCGAGATCGCCCGGGTGCGCAAAGGCCTATTTGTGAATCCACAAGAGGCGGTGCCGGCTGCGCTGGAAGCGGTGAATAAGATTCTCGTCGATCCAAAGAGCTTCGGCGCCGACCCGCTGGTCCACCTCGCGCTCTCGACAAGCCGGTTCCGCTTCACAGAGGAGACGCCGGATCAGGCGGCGCAATCGACGCCGGAGCTGTTATGGAACTCGGCCGTACGCATCGAGGACGGCAACACCGCCGTGGCCGAGCAACGCCTGCGCGCCGCCGAGCAGGCGTTGCGCAATGCCATCGAGCGCGGCGCATCACAGGAAGAGATCGACAAGCTGGTGAGCGAGCTTCAGCAGGCGGTCGAGGAATACCAGCAGGCGAAGAACGAAAACGGCCAGCAGAAGTCGAGCTTCAGCGCCAAGGAAGACAATGCGCAGCGCTCCGCCGACATCGCGCAGCTCGCCGAGCAGTTGCGCCAGCTGTCGCAAATGGGTTCGAACGACGATGCCAAGAAGGCCTTCGCCGAACTTCAGGCGGAACTCGACGACTTGCGCAACAACTCCGCTGGCAACCAGCCGAATAGCCAGCAGGCGCAAGCCGCCGAGCGCATGCTGCAAGAGATGCGCGACCTCGCCAAAAAACAGTCCGAGTTGTTGGACAAGAACTTCAAGCAGGCCCAGCGCGACCAACAGTCTCAGCAAGGCCAGCAGCCGCGCCAGAACCAGGCGCAGCAGCAGGCCGGCAATCAAGGCCAGACGCCGCAGCAGGGCAATCAGCAGGGCGGCCAACAAGGCCAGCAGGGCGGCGAAGGCGCGGCCAAACAGGCTGCGGCGAGCCAGGAAGATATTCGTCAGCAGCTCGAAAGCCTGATGAAGCAAATGGAGCAGATGACCGGGCAGAGCTCAGAAGGCCTCCAGGATTCAGCCGCCGCCATGCGTCAGGCCGAAGGCGCCCTGCGCGCCGGCGCGTGGAAACAAGGCGTCGATCAGCAGGGAAAGGCGCTGTCGTCGCTCGAAGAAGGCATGTCGGAGGCCGCGCGCCAAATGGCGGAAGCGTTGTTCGACGAAGGCATGGGCGGCCTTGCGCAACTTGAGATGGGCCAAATCCGTTACAAGCAGCAGAGCGGCCAGGGACGATCGGGCGGTGACGAAGTCGAAGGCGGCGTGCCGCGCGAGCCCGACACCGCCGGCATGGCCCAACGCGTACGGGCCATTCTGGAAGAGATCAGAAACCGCGCAAGCGACCGGACCCGGCCCGCGGCGGAACAGGACTACCTGCGCCGGCTGATGAAACAATTCTGATCAAGTCGTCGCCGCAAAATGCCGGCAAGCGCGCGGGCTTACTCGATATCCCACACGACGGCATAGCCGCCCTTGGCCTGGCTGAGCTGCGGCAGCTCCAGACGAATTTCGAATTCAGCCGACGCCGCGGGATCGAGAAGCCCCGCCGGCGGCTTCGCGGTCTGCGCCTGAATGACCTCGCGCTTTTCGTTGTAGAGCTCCAAACGCAACCCCGGCACTGTCCGCGGGATGTCGCCGATGTTCGCGACGTAACCGCGCACCACCAACGTTTCGACACCGCTGATGCGCTGCAGGCGCTTGGAGGATTCCGCAATGCTGAGCCCGTCGCCCGGGCGCGGCGCTTCGACGCCGACTTTGTCGTACAGCGCCTGAATTTGCGGAAGCAGCTTGGCCAGTTCGGCACGCGCGAACCACAGCGTCGCGACGATGATGCCGACAAAACCGGTCATCATGATCGCGGTCGTGTACGCGGGATCGAGGGGTTTTCTTACCTTGACGGGCGCGGCTTGCCCGCGGCCCGCGCGGGAGGCGACTTGGGCAAACCCGTCCTCTGAATTTTCCTCGGCGTCTTCTTCGGCTTCTTCCTCTGGGGCGGAGCCGAAATTGGGACGGTCCGCATCCGGATCGACGAGATCGTCCTCTTCGTCCGCCTTGGCTGCACCGGGCGCGCCATCGGCGGCGCCGGCCTTCGCACCCGGTCCACCCGAGGCGCCCGCATCTTTTTTCCTTGAGGGATCCGTTTTGAGTTCGGGCTCGGGCTTGGGAGCCTTCGGATCCATGGCCACAAGCTGCGGTTCGTCCTTCTTCCGCGATTGAGACGCGCCTGGACCGCCGCTCGTCCCGGCTTCGGCAAGAGGATCGTCTTCAGCGGCCGGCGCGCCGCCGGCAGCGCCTGGACCTGTGGACGCGCCGGGTCCGCCGCTCGCGCCCGCCTCTTTCATCGATTGCCCCGCCTGCGCCGCGCCTGCGGCACCCGGAGCCCCGGAGACGCCCGGACCTCCGGCAGCTGGGTTTTCGAGCATGGATTGTCCCGGCTGCCCCGGCCCGCCGGGAGGAGCCCCCGTCATGGACTGGCCGGCTTGTCCGGGTCCGCCCGCCGCGCCCATCATCGACTGGCCGGGTACACCGCCGACCTGGGACCCATCGAGAAGCGAGCGCGCGCCCTGGCCGGGCGCGACAATTTCGTTACTGATCTGGGAGACTGCAGCCGCGCCCGGTCCGGCCGGGAGGCCCTGGTTCATCATCGACTGGCCGGCTTGGCCCGGCGCGCCTTGTGCGCCCTGCTTCATCCAGGAAACAGCCGCTTCACCGGGCCCGGCCGGGGCTCCGGCCTGACCGCGCATCGACTGACCCGGAAGAGGCGTCGCTCCCGGTCCAGCCGCAGCGCGCGGCGCGCCAAGTGGCGCACTCTGGACGCCCGGTTGCTGAGCACCAGGCTGCTGCATCCACGACACGGCGCCCTGTCCCGGCGCCGCCGCAGCGCCGGCCTGGCCGCGCATCGACTGCCCTGCCAAGGCCGCCGCCTGGGTTTGTGGTCCCGCGCCGGGCGCCCCCAAGGGCGCGGCGCGAACATTCATGTTGGCGCCCGGGGCGCCCATCGCTCCCATGGCCCCCATTGCTCCAGGAGCCATGCCAGGAGGGATCCCAGGGGCCATTCCCGGCATTGCGCCTGGGGGAAGCTGACCCGGGCCACCAATCGCACCGGGCATGGCGCCCGGGCCTCCCGCCATGCCGGGAGGCATCGCCACGGGGACAGCGCCGGGTGTGCCCGGCGGGACGACTTGGCCTTGCGGACTCATCCACGAAACCGCCCCTTGGCCGGGCGCGGGCGCCGATCCTGCCTGCCCGCGCATGGACTGGCCGGGTAGAGGCGCAGCGCCGGGGCCCGCCGAAGCGCCGCCCATCCCGATTGGGGCAGCCTGTGCGCCGGGCTGGCCGCCGGGTTGTTGCATCCACGAGACAGCCGCCTGGCCCGGTGCATTGGGCGAGACCGCCTGTCCGCGCATGGACTGGCCCGCGAGAACGGCGGCGGCCTGCGGCGGCGCGCCAGGCGCACCCGCGGCTCCAGGCTGAGGCCCGCCAGCCGCGCCGCTGCGCGCCGTCCCGGCGAACCACGATTGCGCGGTGGTGGGCTGAGCTTGGTTCTGAGGCCGCTGCTGATTGCGCCGCGACATCATCGAGACGGCGCCTGGAGGAAGAGGCGGAGCACCGGGCGCCGGCGCCGCATTCGGCTGCTGCTGTCGCAGCGGAGCGGCTTGCACGTTTCGGCCGGGTTGGCGCGGTCCGCCGATCGCGGCCGCTTGGACATTGCGCTGGCTTTCCACGACGCCGATCGCACCGGCGAGAATATTGCGCGCGTTTTGCGCGGCCGCCTCGGCTCTCGCATTCGGGATTGGCGGCACGCGTTGAATGCCGCCCGAGGCGCCGCGCTGTGGCTGCGCGCCTTGCTTCGCGGCTTGGGCTTGCACCGGCCGCGCCGCGGCGACCGGGGCGGCAACCGCTTGGGCCGCGTAGTCCTCACCCATCACCGAGGCGAGGTCGAGCGATTCCACCTGCGCCGCCTGATACCAGGAATGCTGGCAGGTGGCGCACTTCAGTGCTCGGCCCTTTTTACCGAGAAGCTCACTGGGCAGCTCAAAGTGTGAGGCGCAACTCGGACAGGTAATCCGCATTCGTTAACCGCTCATACGAACGTCATTCTTCTATAGTACAGACGGCCGTGTTAATGGGAACTAAACGCCTCTCCAAGAGGGTTACCGAAGCGTAAATTGTTAGTATCGGATCGACTCCGGATGGCGCTTGTCCGTAAGAAACCCGACTTTGTCGGCGACACAGTTCAACTGGAAGCTGTTGGACTCAGGTACGCGGACGGACCCGAGATTTTTTCGGATGTTTCTTTCACGATTCCGCAAAGCTCATTTCATTTCCTGACGGGCCCCTCCGGCGCGGGCAAAACATCGCTTCTGAGCCTCATGTACCTCGCCAAGCGCCCGACCTCGGGAAAGCTGAGTTTGTTCGGCGACGATGTCACGGATGCAAAACGCAATCGCCTCCCGGCAATACGCCGCCGCCTCGGGGTCGTCTTCCAGGACTTTCGCCTGCTCGAACACATGACGGCGTTCGACAACGTCGCGTTACCGCTGCGCATCGCCAAGGTCAGCGAGGCCACGGTGGAAAAAAATGTTTCGGAACTGTTGAAATGGGTCGGGCTCGAGGAGCAGATGCACGCGCGGCCATCGATCCTTTCTGGTGGGCAACAGCAACGCATCGCAATCGCGCGCGCCGTTGTCCACCGTCCTAAACTTATTCTCGCCGACGAGCCCACCGGTAACGTCGACGACGCCATTGCCTTGCGGTTGATGCAGCTTTTTGTCGAACTGCATAAATTCGGTACCAGCGTGATCATCGCCACGCACAATGAACATCTTGTTGCGCGCTTCCCCTTCCCGCGTCTTCACCTGACCGACGGCAAGGTCACCGCGCTGCCGCCGCTGGCATCCTCCGACGACAGCGCGGTGAAAATATGATCGCGCTTCGCTCTGAACTCCCGCTCAAGGACGACGCTTCCGGGCGCTTCGTCGTATGGCTGGTGATGGTGCTGGTTTTCATGGCCTCGATTGCCGTTACGACCAACGCGTACATCGGCGCGCTGCTCGACCATTGGGGCCAAAGCGTGACCGGCACGCTGACCATCCAAATCCCCGTGATGCTGGACGCCAAGGATCCGACGTCGGCCGCGGCGACGGCGAAGGTGCTTGATGTGTTGAACCGTCATCCCGCCGTCGAAAACGCCGAAGCGATCTCGCGCGAAAAGGTGACGGAACTGCTGAAACCCTGGTTCGGTCCCGGAGAAGCCGTCGCGGATCTGCCATTGCCGGTGTTGGTCGATGTTCGGATGTCCACGAGCGAAGCTTCGGCCATCGCCGCCGTCACCAACTCGGTGCAAGCAGCGGCGCCCGGCGCGGTGATCGACGATCACCGGGCGTGGCTGAACAGGGTCATCGGACTTGCAGAAGGGCTCGGCGCCATCGCGCTCACAACCATGGCTCTGGTGACGGCGGCGCTGGGTCTTACGATCGTGTTTGCAACCCGCGCGAGTCTGGCGGAGTTCGCGCAAGTCATCGAAGTGCTGCATGTCGTGGGCGCCAAGGATGGATACGTCGCGGGGCAGTTCGCCCGCCGCGCCCTGCTGCAAAGCCTCTTGGGCGGTATTGCCGGTCTTGCCATCTACGCGCCGACCCTCGGCTTCATCGCCTGGCTTGCCCGGCGCATCGAAGCCGGCATCCTGCCCGATGTGCAGATGCCCGCCAGCCTTTGGATTACGCTCGCGCTTTTACCTGTAGCGGCCGGCGCGATCGCAACAGTCACGGCGAATGTGACCGTGCGGCGCGCCCTCAGCGCGAAAGTCTGAATCCCTGTTTTGCCCGAAAAGATGGTGTAGCATCGCGCCATGAAGGGCGTTTTGTGGAAATCGCTGGGTGTGGTTGCGGGGTTCATCATTCTCGCATGGACCGCGGGCTTCCTGTGGTTCGCCTCAACCATCCCGTCAGACGTTTCAGACACCTCGACCCACACAGACGCGATCGTCGCATTGACCGGCGGGGCGGAGCGTATCGAGACCGGCGTCAAGCTTCTCTCGGACGGCCTCGCCGAGCGTTTGTTCGTGTCGGGCGCCGGCGAACAGGTGCGCACATCCGACATTCTTGGCCGTGCGACGCCGATCAATCCCGACCTCGCCGCCAATATCACCATCGGCAAAGCGGCGGTTGACACGCCGGGCAACGCCATCGAAACCGCGGAGTGGGTCCGCAGCCAAAATATGCGCTCCATCCGGCTTGTTACCGCGGCCTATCACATGCGCCGCAGCCTGCTCGAATTTCACGACGCCATGCCGGAAGTGGTGATCGTTCCTCACGCGGTGTTTCCGCCTACGGTGAAGCGCGACTGGTGGCGGTGGCCCGGAACGGCCAGCCTGATTGCCCGCGAGTACACCAAGTTTCTCCTGACCTGGGCGCGGCAGGGTCTGGAGAACGATCCCTCGCCCCGGCTTGCCCAAACCGACGCGGCGGCCTAGACCGTCGCGCATGGGAATGGTGCTCTTCAGATCTTGGATTTACCTGTTCGCGTTTCTGGCGTGGACAATCGGCCTCGCGTTGGTCTGCTTGCCGCTGCTGGCCTCACGGCGCAGCGCCGTGGGCGCGATCCGGGCGTGGGCCCGTGGGGTACGCACGTTGGCGCGTGTGATCTGCGGGGTCACCTTCCGGTCCGAAGGGCGTGAAAATCTACCCAAGGGTCCGTGCATCGTCGCCGCACAACATCAGTCCTCGTTCGAAACTTACGAGATGTTTCTCGAGCTCGACAATCCCGTGTTCGTCCTGAAGCGCGAGCTCATCTATATCCCGGTCGTCGGCTGGTACATGCAACGGGCGGGACTGGTCCATATCGATCGCGGCGCAGGCGCCACCGCCATGCGAAAGATGTTTCGCGAGGCGCAGGAAGCGCTCGCGGCCGGGAATCAAGTGGTCATTTTTCCGGAGGGCACCCGCGTGAAGCCGGGCGCCACTGTTCCTTACAAACCGGGCGTCGCCGCGCTCTATGCGCACTGCGACGCTCCGGTCATTCCCATGGCCCTGAACACCGCCTACACGTGGGGCAAGACGCGCATCCTCAAGCGGCCCGGCGAAATCGTTTTCCGTTATCTTCCCGCGCTTCCCACAGGACTGTCGCGCGATGAGATGCTGGCGGAATTGCGGCGCCGCCTTGAAATGGCCGCAGCGGAGCTCCCGAAGTAATCGGAACACCGCGGGGCGCAGGCGCATTATGGCCGGGTATTTTCCATTACGGAGACCGTCATGATGTTCAATCGTAGAAAACAGGGCCTTCTCTCGAAGGTCGTCCCGATACTCGCTCTCGCCGGAATTGCGCAGTCGCTGCTGCGTCGCCGCGGGCGCCGCACCGGCACATTCAGTAAGGTGCTCGGCACGGCCGGGTTAGCCGCGATCGCCATGCAGAAGGCGGCGAGTCCGAAGCAGCGCCGCTGGTACTAGGATCTAATGTGGGTATCTAATTCTTCAGCCGGTACCCGGTCTTGAAGATCCAGCTGACGGCGGCGAGTCCTCCCAAAAAGAAGATCGCCGTCATCAGCATGCTCACTTCTACACCAACGTCGGACTTCCCGTAAAAGCACCAGCGGAACGCGCTGATGATGTAGACGATCGGGTTGAACAGCGTCACCGTTCGCCACGCGCCCGGCAGCATGTCGATGGAATAGAACGCGCCGCCCAGGAAGGTGAGCGGTGTGACGACCAGCATCGGGATGAAGCTCAACTGTTCGAACGAACGGGCCCAGATTCCCGTGATGAACCCGAGCAGGGCGAAGGTTGAAGACGTCAGAACCAGGAACGCGAACATGGCGATCGGGTGCTGGATCTCGATATCGACGAAAAAGGTCGAGGTCGCGAGAATGATGAGCCCCAAGATTACCGACTTGGTCGCCGCCGCACCGACATAGCCCAGCACCGTCTCCACCGGGGAGATCGGCGCGGAAAGCAATTCGTAGATCGTCCCTGTGAATTTCGGGAAGTAAATGCCGAACGAGCCGTTCGACATGCTCTCGGCCAGGATGGTCAGCATGATCATGCCCGGCACGATAAAGGCACCGTAGGGCACACCTCCGACCTCCGACATCCGCCCGCCTATGGCCGAGCCGAACACCACGAAATAGAGCGAAGTTGTCAGGACCGGCGTGAGAATGCTCTGCCCCGCCGTACGCATGAAGCGCGCCATTTCGAAGCGGAAGATGGCCCACACGCCGTAGCGGTTAAACCCAAGGATGTGCTCGCTGCTCATTTCCGCTCGCTGACCAGACTGACAAAGATGTCCTCAAGCGAGCTTTGATGCGTGTTGAGGTCTTTGAAGCCGATGCCGATATCGGTCATGCGGCGAAGAAGCGAAGGAATTCCGGTTCTTTCAGCTTTGCCGTCGTAGACATATTCCAGGACGGACCCCTCGGATTTGAGTTCGAGATTCCAATCGGCGAGTTCGGGGGGTACAGCCTTAAGCGGCTCTTGAAGCTGCAGAATCAGCTGCTTCTTGCCCAGCTTCTGCATCAGCGCAGTCTTTTCCTCGACCAGGATCAACTCGCCCTTGCTGATGACCCCGACGCGGTCCGCCATCTCCTCGGCTTCTTCGATATAGTGCGTCGTCAGGATGATCGTGACGCCTTCGTCCCGGAGTCCGCGCACCAGCTTCCACATGTCCTTGCGCAGTTCGACGTCCACGCCGGCGGTGGGCTCGTCGAGAAACAGGATCTTCGGTTCGTGCGCCAGCGCCTTGGCGATCATGACCCGGCGCTTCATGCCGCCGGACAGCGTCATGATCTTGTCGTTACGCTTCTCCCACAAAGTGAGGGAGCGCAGCACCTTCTCGATCATATCCGGGTTGATGGGCCGGCCGAACAGCCCGCGCGAGAGCCGTACCGTCGTTTGCACGGTTTCGAAGGCATCCGTGGCCAACTCTTGCGGCACAAGTCCGATCTTGAAGCGCGCCTGGCGGTAGTCCTTCTGGATATCGTGCCCGTCGGCGATGATTGTGCCGGTGCTGGGCGTAACGATGCCGCAAATGATGTTGATGAGCGTCGATTTACCGGCGCCATTCGGGCCGAGGAGCGCAAAAATCTCGCCCCGATTGATTTCAAGGTCAACGCGTTTGAGGGCTTGAAGACCTGAAGCATAGGTCTTGCTGACGTTCGAGATCGACAGGATCGGAGACATACGGGACCGAGGCGGGATGTTCCGGCAAACCTACGGGCAACATCGCGGCGACGCAAGCGCCCGCGCGATTATTGCGGTGCAACCTTCCCGCTAAAAATCAAGAGCAATCCGCGTTGGAATTCACGGTCGAAGTTTTCTATTTTGCGCCGCTCGTTTCCGTTTCGCGTTCGCTCACCGTTAGGAATTTCATGTCCATCGACGTCCTTCCCGCGCTTCGTATCGCCCAAACCATCGCCGCCGAGATTTCCGCCAAGCCGGCGCAGGTCGCCGCCGCCATTACGTTGCTCGACGAGGGCGCGACGGTGCCGTTCATCGCCCGTTACCGTAAGGAAGCGACCGGCGGCCTTGACGATACCCAACTGCGAAACTTGTCCGAACGATTGGTCTACCTGCGCGAGATGGACACCCGCCGCGACGCCATCCTTGCATCCATCAAGGAGCAGGGGAAGCTGACCGAGGACCTGGAAAAGAAAATCGCCGCCGCCGAAACGAAGGCCGAACTCGAGGACATCTACCTGCCCTTCAAACCGAAGCGGCGCACCAAGGCCGAAATCGCCAAGGAAAACGGCCTTCTGCCGCTGGCCGAAGCGATCCTGGCCGATCGCGCCGCAATCCCGGCCGAACTCGCCGCGGCTTACGTCAACGACAAGGTCGCCGATGTGAAGGCCGCGCTGGAGGGCGCTCGCGACATTATTTCCGAGCAGTTCGCCGAAAACGCCGATCTCGTCGGCCGTTTGCGCAATTACATGAAGGAACGCGCCGTCCTGCGCTCGCGGGTTTCGGAAGGCAAACAAGAGGCGGGGGCGAAGTTCTCCGATTACTTCGATCACTCCGAACGCTGGGCGAGCGTCGCCGGGCACCGGGCCCTCGCCATGTTACGCGGCCGCAACGAAGAGTTCCTTATGCTCGATATCGAAGTCGACGCGGATGATCCCTCGCCCGTCAAACCGGCGGAGCGGATGATTGCGGAAACCTACGCCATCGGACGGTCTCTCCCCGGCGATCAATGGCTCGCCACCGTCGCCAGCTGGACGTGGAAGGTGAAGCTGCTGACGCGCCTGTCCATCGACCTGATGACAGACCTGCGGACGCGCGCGGAAGAAGAGGCGATCACAGTCTTCGCGCGCAACTTGAAGGATCTGCTTCTGGCGGCGCCCGCCGGCTCGCGCCCGACGATGGGTCTCGACCCCGGAATCCGTACCGGTGTGAAAGTGGCTGTCATCGACGCCACCGGCAAGGTGCTCGCGACGACGACGGTGTATCCGTTCCCCCCGCGCAACGATGTCCGCGGCACGCAGGCGGAACTCGCCAGCCTAATCCGCAAACACGGCGTTGAATTGATCGCCATCGGGAACGGCACTGGTAGCCGCGAGACCGAAAAGCTCGTGGCCGACATGCTTTCCGCCTTGCCACCGCCGAAGCCGCTCAAGGTCATTGTCAGCGAAGCCGGCGCATCGGTTTATTCGGCATCCGAACTGGCCGCCAAGGAGTTCCCGGACCTTGACGTCTCCTTGCGCGGCGCGGTGTCCATCGCGCGCCGCCTCCAGGATCCGCTGGCAGAACTCGTGAAGATCGAGCCGAAATCCATTGGCGTCGGCCAGTATCAGCACGATGTCGACCAATACAAGCTCGGGCGCTCACTCGAAGCCGTGGTCGAAGATGCTGTGAACGCCGTGGGGGTAGATCTCAATACGGCCTCTTCATCCCTGCTGGCACGGGTCTCCGGCCTGACCTCATCGCTCGCCGACGCGATTGTTGCGCACCGGAACACCGCCGGCGCTTTCAAGGAGCGTAAGGAGCTGTTGAAGGTAACCCGTCTCGGACAGCGCACATTCGAACAATGCGCGGGCTTCTTGCGTATTCCAAACGGCAGCGAGCCGCTCGACGCCTCAGCCGTCCACCCCGAAGCTTACGACGTGGCCAAGAAGATCGTCGCAGCGTGCGGACGGGATGTGCGCGAGTTGATGGGAGACAGCGCGGCCTTGAAGGCGCTGGATCCGAAGATTTTCGTAGATGAACGTTTCGGCTTGCCCACCGTGCGCGACATCATCGCCGAATTGGAAAAGCCGGGCCGTGATCCGCGGCCGTCCTTCAAGACCGCGACCTTTGCCGAGGGCGTCGAGGAAATGAAGGACCTCAAACCCGGAATGTTGCTGGAAGGCACGGTCACGAATGTCGCGGCCTTCGGCGCTTTCGTCGATATCGGCGTGCATCAAGACGGCCTCGTCCATGTGTCCCAGCTCGCCGATCGCTTTGTGAAGGACGCCCACCAGGTGGTGAAGGCCGGCGATGTGGTGAAGGTGCGGGTACTTGAGGTCGATATGGCCCGCAAGCGCATCAGCCTCACGATGAAAAAGGACGGCAGCGCCGCGCCCGCGCCGCGCGGAGAAAAACGCGACGGCGCACCACGCGGCCCTTCGGTTCAAAACTTCAACAAGCGGGAAAACAAGCCGAGCGCGCCCGCCCAGGGCGCTTTCGGCGCGGCCTTTGCCGAAGCCCTGAAGCGCAAGTCGACCTGAACCGCGAAGGCCGGCGCGAACAAATCGAAATGGGGTGCATTCCTCTTCCATAGCAAGAGGAGCACCCCATGAAGCTTGCGACGATCGCTCTCGCCTGGCTTGCATTCGCCGGCGGGACCGCCTTTGCGGCGGAGAATACGTGCGTCCGCCTGTCCCAGATCGATGAATCGCCCATCGTTGACGACAGCACGATACTTCTGAAGCTCAAGACCGGCGACTACAAACGCGTTGATCTGCGTGGCCGCTGCCCGAGCCTGAAGATGAGCGGTTTCGCGCACAAAACCCCGTCGGACGATTTGTGCACGTCGACTGTACTTACAGTCCTTGGCCCCGTGCGCGCCGATTGCTTGATCCAACGCATTGCCGATATCGATGCCGCGGAAGCCGAAACCCTGATGAAGAAGCGTTAGTCATGACAGTCGTCTACGAAATCGTTCAACACGATGGCGGATGGGCGTACCGCGTGAAAGATGTCTATTCCGAAACATTCCCGACTCATGAACTGGCGGCGGCGGCGGCCCATAAAGCGGCCGAGCGGCAACATCAGGTAGGCCTCACGGCGGCGATCTCATATCAAGATCGCGAAAGCCAATGGCACACGGAACTGGCGGACGGGAGGGACCGTCCCGACACGCGCGTGGTCGACAATACGAACAGTGCCTCATCTGACGCCGGCGTTTCACCGGCTTCGGCGAACTCGCCGGCGCGTCCCGATCAGATGTGACCGGGCGCGTGCGGTCGGCGAATCGCGGCTAACCAAGCGGCTTATTCGGGCCGATGTTTCCAGGCCAGATCTGCATGAAGCCGTCGCGATTGGGCATCTTCACTTTGGGCAAGGACTTCGCGTTCATGACGTCCTTCGCGCCGATGATCCCATTGAGCTTCAGGATATACGCCGTGAGGGCGTAAACCTCGTCGTTGGTGAGAGTCTGCGGATTATTCAGCGGCATCGCGCGGCGCGTATAGTCGAAGATCGTGGTCGCGTAGGGCCAGAAGCTCCCCACGGTTTTCAGAGCCTTCGCGGTGCCGAGCGTGCCCTTGCCGCCGGCGAGAGCATCCGCGGGCTGCCCCACGCCGTCGAAGCCGTGGCAGCCGCCGCACTTTTCCAAATAGATTTCTTCGCCTTTGATGGCGTTCCCGCTGCCCGGCGGGAGACCGCGTCCATCGGGCGCAATATCGATAGCCCATGGGGCGATATCCGCATCCGTGATGGGCTGGCCAAAATGTGGCGCCTCGGCCGCGGCGGCCGGTCCGGCAAGGAGGGCGAGAACGATCACCTTACGCATAAACATGGGTCACCTCGCCGCCGTTGGCCACGTTCCAGGTCGTGATGCCGTTGTAGTGATAATTCGCCTTGTTGCCGCGCGCCGCGAGAATGGCGTCGCGCGTGGGTTGGATATAGCCGGTATCGTCGGTGACGCGACTTTGCAATACCGCGGGCCCTCCATCCCACCGCCAGGGCGCTCGGAATCGGGTCAGCATTTTCGGCAACACAGGACCGGACAGCGCCGCTACAGCCCAGCTCTTTCCGCCATCGGCCGACACTTCCACTTGTTTTACGGTGCCGTTGCCAGACCAGGCGAGACCGGAAATCTCATAAAATCCCGGACCCTTCATTTGGAACCCCGGCGAGGGGCGCGTGATGATCGACTTGGCGTCGAGCTGGAATTTGAATTGCGCGGTCTTTCCATCCGCGAGCAGCAGCGAGTAGCGCGACGTTTCGTAGCGCGTTTGCATCGGCTCTTCGGTGAGGCGCAAGCGGCGCAGCCATTTGATGTTCATATTGCCCTGGAAGCCGGGGACCAGGAGGCGAACCGGATATCCGTTGTTCGGACGCAAGCGTTCGCCGTTCTGGTAAAGCGCGACCAGAACGTCATCCATGCACTTGGTCAGCGGGATCGAGCGCGTTACGCCCGAGGCGTCCCCGCCCTCCGCATAGACCCACTTGGCTTTCGGATCGACGCCGGCCTCGTCCAACAGCATCGACAGCGGAACGCCAGTCCACTCTGCGGCCGACAGCAAGCCATGCAGCTGCTGCACCGAACCCTTGACGGCATTGGATCCGTAGAGCGAGGCGCTATTCCCAGCGCATTCGATGAAGTGAAGGCGCGATGTCATGGGATATCGCAGCAGCGATTCCACCGTGAACTTCAGCGGCCGTCTGACCAGGCCGTGAATGACGAGCATGTGACGGGCCGGGTCGATCTCAGGCACCCCATTGTGCGTGACCTCGAAGTGAAGTCCGTTAGGCGTAATCATGCCTTCCAGAAACTGAAGCGGCGTGCGGCCGGAAGCGGAACCCGGCTCATACAGCGGGTTTTGATCCGGCAGGATGCGCTGAACGTTTTGTTCGAACAGCGACGGCTGGGTGTAGGGCAGCGGCCGCTTGCCGGGCTTGGTCACCCACTCAGGTATTGTCAGCGGCTCGGCTTGGGCAAGACTGGCGGCGCCAAGAACACCGGCCATGGCCCCGCCCCGCAAGAACACGCGGCGGTGGAGAAGGCCGTTCCCGGCCACGGGTTCAAGATCCGTCGATGGTAGCCTGCGTTCTGTCATTGGTCGCCCTCCCCGGCTGTCCGACTCCAGCTTAGCACCTTAAATCAAGGGCTTATAGGGCACCCACGCGAACACGCCCGCCCCCTGACGTTGCTAATCAAAATTCAAGCACTAGGTCGTAAGCTCAGGCAATGACCGCACCCGTCACATCACCGTTATCCCAGCAGATTTGGGAAATGAAGTACCGCTTCACGTCGGCCGATGGCTCGCCCATCGACCGCAGCGTGGACGACACCTGGATACGCGTCGCATCGGCGCTGGCCGCGGTCGAGAAGACCCCGGAGACATGGGCGCCGCGGTTCGCGCGCGCGATGAAGGACTACGTGTTCCTACCGGCGGGGCGGATCCTCGCGGGCGCGGGCACTGGGCGCAAAGTGACGCTGCACAACTGCTTTGTGATGGGGACGATCGAGGACGATATGTCGTCGATCTTCACCCATCTCAAGGAAGCCGCGCTGACCCTGCAACAAGGCGGGGGCATCGGATACGACTTCTCGACCCTGCGTCCCACGGGCGCGCCGGTCGAAGGCGTCGGCGCAGACGCCTCGGGCCCGTTGTCATTTATGGACGTGTGGGACGCCATGTGCCGCACGATCATGAGCGCAGGCGCACGGCGTGGAGCGATGATGGCCACATTGCGTTGCGATCATCCGGACATCGAAGACTTCATTACGGCCAAGCAGACGCCGAACCGTCTGACGATGTTCAATCTGTCTGTGCTCGTGACAGACGCCTTCATGACCGCCGTGCGTCAGGACGGCGATTGGCCGCTGACCTTCGGCGGAAAGACTTATCGCACCCTCAAGGCGAAAGCCCTTTGGGACAAGATCATCCGCGCAACCTATGACTTCGCCGAACCCGGCGTGATTTTCATCGACCGCATCAATGCGCGAAACAATCTCGCTTACGCCGAAAACATCCGTGCAACCAACCCCTGCGGTGAGCAGCCGTTGCCGCCCTACGGCACGTGCCTGCTTGGGTCCGTCAATCTCGCGCGCCTGATCGAGCGCCCCTTCACGCCGCAGGCGCGCCTGGATGAGACAAGGATGGCGGAGACCATCGGGACGGCCGTTCGCATGATGGACAACGTGATCGAAGCTTCGAACTATCCCATCCCGGCGCAGCGCGCCGAAGCCGTCCAAAAGCGCCGGATCGGTCTCGGGGTCACAGGGCTTGCCGACGCATTGATCATGTGCGGTGAACGTTACGGCAGTGCGTCGGCCGTCGCCCTCACCCGACGCTGGATGGACCTCTTCCGCAATGCCGCCTACGGCGCGTCCATCGATATGGCCGCCGAAAAAGGGCCGTTCCCCCTTTTCGACCGCGAAGCCTACCTCACAGGTGAGACCGTGCGCGGATTGCCGGCGAACCTGCGGGAGCGGATCGCGCGGCACGGCATCCGCAATGCGCTCGTTACCTCCATTGCCCCGACCGGCACGATCTCCCTTTTCGCGGGCAATGTCTCGTCGGGCATCGAGCCCGTCTTCAGCTTCGTGCATACGCGCCACCTCCTGATGCCCGACGGCACGCGCCAGCCGCAAGAGGTCAGCGACTACGCCTATCGCCTCTACCGCGAAATGCATGGCGACGTGGCGCTGCCCGACTTTTTTGTCGATGCGCAGACTCTGTCTCCGGAAGATCATCTGACCATGCAGGCTGCGGTTCAGGACTACATCGACAGTTCGATCTCCAAGACGATCAATATCCCGGAAGATTTTCCGTTCGAGCGGTTCGGCGATGTTTACCTGCGCGCCTATGAGCTCGGCTGCAAGGGTTGCACGACCTACCGCCCCAATGCCGTGCGCGGCGCCGTTCTGGAAGCAAAGACCGCCGCGACCGCTGGGCCGCCTGCGATCAGCGAAGAGCCCGAGGCCCGGCCCGAAACCCTGCCTGGACGAACCTATAAGCTGCGGTGGCCGGAGAGCGACCACGCAATCTACATCACGGTGAACGACATCCTTTCCACGGATGCGCGGGGGAAAAGCATTCGCCGTCCGTTCGAAGTTTTCATCAACTCCAAGAACATGGAGCATTACGCCTGGACCGTGGCGCTGACGCGCATGATCTCGGCGGTCTTTCGGCGCGGCGGCGATGTCGCCTTCGTGGTCGAGGAATTGAAAGCGGTGTTCGATCCGCGCGGCGGGCAATGGATGAACGGCCGCTATGTGCCGTCGCTGCTCGCGGCCATCGGCGATGTGATCGAGAAGCACATGATCGACACCGGGTTCATAAGCCACGAGCGGGCGCCCTCTGTCCGCGGACAGTCGAAGATCGTGAGCCTCAAGGGTGCAGCGCCGGGACGCGATAAGCGGATGCGGGCCTGCCCGAAATGCGGGACCTATGCCTTGATGCGTCAGGAAGATTGCGACACATGCACCAGCTGCGGCTTCTCCAAGTGCAGCTGACCCGGCTTTATCCACAGCTTGCCCCCTAAGTTATCCACAGGCCTGAAGCTAAGCGATTGATTAACCTGATTATTACGGTTGCGTGACAGCCCCGAAAAACGGGTGCTTCTCCCTCCAGACTTTGAGAGAGTTTGACCGCGCGCGCCGCCCGCCCGTAAACGCGGACATGGCGTGCGCCGGGGTCTCGGATGGTCATTCCTGCGCGGACACACATCGAAGAGACGAGCACACGCGCCGCCGCGGCGACTATGCGTTTGCGTTCGCGCGCGAACGCCTCAAAGAAGCGGCTCGCCGCCCGTACACCGCGATGGACCAAAGCCGGCCCGATCTCCTTCAAGCGGTCTTCGACGCTCGACGACACCATGGCAGCGGTGATCGGGAGCTGCCATCACCACTGGACCACCAATCTCCCTGCAGCCATCGACGGCAGAAATCCGGAAGGCGTGCACCAGGTGCGCGTCGGGTTGCGGCGCTTTCGCTCGGCCCTTTCTCTTTTCAAAAGCGTGCTGCCGGATGCACAGCGTGCGCTGCTGAACGCGGAGGCCAAATGGCTGGCGGACCAGTTAAGTCCGCTGCGCGACCTTGATGTCTTTCTCGGCGATCTGGAAAAGCGGCACGTACCCGAGGAACCCTCGGGCGCGGCACTGGAACGCGCCCTGAAGGCCGCACACGCGCGGGCGCGCGTTACGGCCACTGCCGCCATGCGCGGACCTCGGATGCGGCGCTTTTCTGCGCGCGTCGAAGCCTGGATTGAAGGACGGGGCTGGCTTATTGAGACGGACGATCTTCCGGACGTCCGTCACTTCGCACGCCACGCCCTCAACAAGCGCCTTCGGAAAATCCAGGCCGCAGCGGCACGCGCCGAGGAGTTGAGCGTGCCCGAGCGCCACGAGCTGCGCATCGCGGTGAAGAAGCTGCGGTATGGTCTGGAATTCCTCCATCCTGCGCTTCCGCAAAAGCGCACCGCGCGCATGGGTGCGCTTCTCAAACGCCTGCAGGATAGTCTGGGGCATTTGAACGACCTCGATGTCGCCGAGCGGACCATCACGCAAATCTCTACGCGCGCCAGCGCAGCCGACCGCAAGTTGATCAAGCGCGGCGCGGAAAGCCTTGCCGAGGATCTTCGAAAGGCAGTTGCGAAAGCCGAGCCTGAAACCGAGCGCCTCTGTCACAAATTGGTGAAGCTGCCCGCGTTTTAGGGGATAAACAGTCCCCGACAACAGCGGGAGACGGACATGTCCGCGGCCGGAAATATTGCTTTCAAGCGCGCGCAGTTCAAGGAACTGCACCAGTCGGGGTGCTTTGTCATTCCCAACCCTTGGGATCTGGGCAGCGCGCGCTATCTCGCGACTCTCGGATTCAAAGCGCTCGCGACGACCAGCGCGGGACTCGCCTGGAGTCTTGCTAAACGGGACAACAAGATCACCCTGGAAGAGGCGCTCGCGCACCTTCAAAGTTTGGCGGCGTCTCTCGACATTCCCCTCAGCGCCGACTTCGAGGATGGTTTTGCGCGCGACCCGGACGAGGTCGAGGCAAACGTCCGCCGCGCTTGCGCGACAGGGCTGTCCGGCCTGTCGATCGAAGACTCAACACCGCATGGTCCGACGCCGCTGCGTACGATCGAGGACGCCACCGCTTGTATGCGCGCGGCACGGCGCGCGATCGATGCGGCGGGTGGAGATGTGATCCTTGTGGGACGCGCCGAATGCTTCTTTGCAGGACAGCCAGACCTTGATGAAGTTGTGAAGCGCCTGACCGCATATGCCGACGCCGGCGCGGATTGTCTCTATGCGCCGGGGCTCACGACCGAGGACCAGGTGTCGGCGGTGGTGCGGGCCGTGGCGCCCAAGCCGGTCAACGTCCTTGTCGGGCAACCCGGATTCACGGTCGAACGGCTCGCGGCCTTGGGGGTGCGGAGAATTAGCGTCGGCGGCTCGCTCGCCCGCAGCGCCTGGGGCGCGTTCATGGCGGCCGCGCAGGAAATCGCGGAGCACGGTACGTTCGAGAGTTTCAGGCAAGCCGCAAATGGCCGATCGCTGAATGAACTGATGGCATGGGGTTAACCTGCGATCTTCATCATCATCTGCTCCAGATCGGGCGCCACCTTGTACATGTGGCGATACTGGAGCACCTGCTTCGCGATCAGCTTCAGCCGCTGCTCGAAAGGCATGAGGTGCATGGGCTTCAGCAACGGCGGGTTCATCGGCGGCACATC
This sequence comes from Rhodospirillaceae bacterium, assembly GCA_041905525.1. GTDB lineage: Bacteria > Pseudomonadota > Alphaproteobacteria > Rhodospirillales > Rhodospirillaceae > SHVO01. Next base: position 50,555 of record JAYRKY010000005.1, on the reverse strand, counting down.
CGTGCGCTGAAATTCAACCGCCATGCTGACGCGGGACTCGGTTGCGAGCGGCGAGCTTTTGCTTCCCCAATGTAGGACGGCCTGATTCCAGGCGAGTACGTCACCTGGCTTCGCCGGGAGCGCACGAATGCTGGGCAGGTCGAACCGCCATTCGCCTTCGCGGTTGGTGCCGTACGTCGGATCTTGCCGGGCCGGAACGACGTACATGCAGCTGTTGAGCGGCGTGGCGTCGGAGAGCGGAATCCAGACGGTGATCGAGTTCGGCATGCCGTCCGGACGCAGCGTAGCGCCCCCTTTATCGCGGTGCGGGGTCCAGCCGGAATCGCCTTTCTTCGGGTCGACGTTCCAGACCCAGAAGTCCGGCAGGATGGCATAGCTTCCCAACAGTTCGCGGAAAAGAGCGTCGAGCTGACAGAATGGAATCCAGAACTCGTCGTAGAGGAATGTGAAGACCGGCGACAGTCCCTGGGCCGAGAATCTGCGCACGGTCTCGGCCATCACGGAAAGGTCCACGGCCCAATTCACGCCGTGTTCCTGAAAGTACCCGTCGAGAAGAAGTTGTTCGCGGATCGCGATGATGCGGGCCGGGTACAATGTCACGGGCGGCGCGCGGCGCAGAAGCGCTTCGTCCTCGATATGAAGCCCCGGAGCCAGCGCCGCCCAGGTGTCGCGTTTTACGAGGGTTTCGAGAGAGAGGGACGCCATCTTGGATCGTCGTCACTGGGTGCGGGAAGGACTGTCTTTCAGCTTCTCACGCCCGAACAAAAATGCAATGCAGTTGGTGGTCACGGGAGCGGGATGATCAGAATGACGAGCGACATCAGCGACGACACGGTCTTACGGGGCGTGAACGCGCTCATCGCCGAGAACTACGACCGCGTGCCCTACGATCAACCGGCGAGCCCGGGCCTGGACCCGGAACACGTCTTTGCGCTAGCGGCAAAGTACGGCCCCGTGCGCAATCATCGCGCGGCCGACGTGCTCGACCTCGGCTGCGGCACGGGCACGCAACTGGAACGGGTCGGCGACTTGACGTCGGGGCGTCTGGTCGGCACGGACCTTTCGCAAGCCGCCTACATCAAGGCCGTGACCCGCACCGCCCGATTTGCGTCGCGGTGCAAGATCCATCATGCGGATTTTATCGATCTCGACGCGGACGCGCTCGGCCAGTTCGACCTCATCTACAATATCGGCGTGATCTATGTGACGCCGCCGGCGGTGCAGCGGCATCTCCTGGACCTGATCGCGCGCTGTCTCAAGCCGGGAGGTCTCGCCGTCATCAGCTACTATGCGGGTACGGTGCCACTGCTCATGGCAGGTTTGCACAAGGTGCTGCGCGCGGGCACGGATCTGTCGGAGTCCCCGCAGGATCAAGTGCGCACGGCGCGATCCCATATCCATGTGATTGCCAACACCATCAGCCGCCAGCAGGGCGATCACCGTTTGATGGCCGGCGTTTTGCAACAGGTGCACGGAACGCCCGACACGATTTTCTTCCACGAGATGCTGAACCAAAGCTTCGGCACGCTCACGACCTCGGCGCTGGAGTTCGCGCTCGGCCTGCAGGGAGTCCATTTCCTGAATTGGATGCAGCCGGCACCGTTCGAACCGGACGCCTCGCCGCGCGCCCGTGCAATGATGGCCGACGCCTATTCGTTTGCCGGCGGCGGCTATTTCTACGGCGTGTTCCGCAAGGACGATTAGACGCCGGGTGCGGCCGGAGCCACCGCACCAGCGGAGGCGGCCGACAGTTCCAGAGGCAGCGCCGTGGAATACTTGATCTCTTCCATCACGAAAGTGGAACTCACGTCGCTGAGCGCCACGCGCTTGATCAGGCGCTTATAGAACGAGTCGTAGGCGTCCATGTCCTTGACGACGACGCGCAGCAAGTAGTCGATATCGCCGGCCATGCGCCAGATCGCGGTGATCTCGGGCATCTCCTTCACGGCGCGGGCGAATTTCTGCAGCCACACGTCGTCGTGCTGATTCGTGCGGATGATGACAAACACCGTCAGGCCCAAATTGAGCCGCTTCGCATCGAGGAGCGCGACCCGGGCCTTGATGATACCCGCCTGCTCCATCTTCTGAATGCGCTTCCAGCAGGGTGTCTGCGACAGCCCCACCTTCTGCGCGATTTCCGCGATCGAAAGGCCGGCGTTGTTTTGCAGCAGCGCGAGGATTTTCCGGTCGATGGGATCCAGCATGGCGACTCCTTCTCGGGTTAAGCCCGGCGGGTCAGCGCACATTGAACACACGAGAGGACGGGAGTGCGGCACCGGTAAGGGGAATATTCATCTCTTTTCGGGATAAATGTCCAGGCTAGGAAGATATTTCTTTCCCTCTTTTCCGGTTTTCTGCTATCCGGCATGGGACTCGAAATTTGCCCGCGCCGCCCTATGTGAGCGCCGGGACCTGGATGAGGTGAGCTGTTATGGCCGGTGGCCTTGTTTCAATGCTGCGCTCGATAAAGGCACGCGATCCGGCTGCACGGTCGCTGCTTGAGATCGCACTGCTGTATCCGGGTCTGCGCGCCATCGCGTTCTACCGTGTCGCGCACGCCCTCTACGGACTGAAGCTGTTCTTTCTTGCCCGCCTTGTGTCCGAAATCGGACGCTGGATCTCGGGCATTGAAATCCACCCCGGGGCGACCATAGGCAAGCGCTTCTTCATCGACCACGGCACGGGAGTCGTGATCGGAGAGACCGCGATCATTGGCGACGACGTCACCATGTACCACGGCGTGACGCTTGGCGGCGTCTCGACAGCCCAGACCGGATTGCGGCGCCATCCCCTTGTCGAGGACAAGGTGATCATCGGCGCCGGCGCACAAGTCCTCGGCCCCATCACGGTCGGACATGGCGCGCGCGTCGGCGCGAACGCCGTTGCCGTGCGCGACGTACCGCCGGGCGTAACGGTGGTCGGCATTCCGGCGCAGGAAGCCCTGCCGCGCGGCGCCGTACAGGTCGATAATTTCGTTCCGTACGGCGCCTGCGACGACAAGGCCGACCCCACCTCGCGTGCGCTTGTGGCGCTTCTGAACGAGGTCGAGGCGCTGCGGCGCCGGATCACGCAGGTCGAAGGCGAGTTCCGCGAGGCGTCGACCGCGACGTCCTGGCAATCGAATGAGCCGCGCCTGAAGAAAGTACACGACGCGTCCGACCTCAGCGGCTGAGCGCACTCGCGCCCAGCCTTGGCCGCGCGGTTACGCCGCGACCGGGGCGTCCACCTTCACCACGACCAGAGTTCGCTCCTGCCCCCAGGGCATGGCGTAGGTAATACGCTGCCCCTCCGTAAGGCCGATGAGGGCGGCGCCGACCGGCGTCAGTACGGACACTAAACCTCGTGTAATGTCCGCCTCGTGCGGCAGTACCAAGGTGATAGACACCGGCGTCGGCCGGGCGGTGTCGTGGTAGCGCACGCTGCTGCCGAGGCGCACCACGGGCTTGGATGTCTCGGGCACGACTTCGGCGCGCTCGAGTTCATGTTCCAAGTATCGGCCCACGGGGGTGTCGTTCGCCAAATCGGCCAGTTTCGAGAGCTTCTCGAAATCTGCGGCGAGAACGGTCAACGGGGGCTCACGGGTTGCAAGCATGGGAAATCCTCCAATAGCGGTAACGCGGCGCGAAGCGCGCCGTTCCAACGGGGTGTGGGAGAAAGTGTAAGCGCCTAAGAAGTTGGCCCTGAGATGGGCGCCGGTAGGCGCACGCGCGACTTCTTAGGCTTGCCTGCCTGCGATAAGGCGGCCCGCTATTCCGCGGGCAAAATGGAGCTTACAGAAGTTCATGCCCTCAACATGGGCCCTGGGGCCCGAATGTCAACCCCGCGCGCTTGCGGTTGGGCGCGCCCCTCGGGATATACTAACGGTCCTTCGGCGCCTCAAAGCAGGATTTCCCATGGATGGGCTTACCCAGGCAGCGGTCTTTTTCGGCGCCGCCGTCCTTGTCGTTCCGATCTTCAGGCGCCTCGGGCTTGGCGCGGTGCTTGGCTACCTCGCCGCAGGCGCGGTGATCGGCCCGTACGGACTGTCCCTGATCAACGATGTGGAAGCTGCCGCTCACCTGGCCGAATTCGGCGTCGTGTTGCTGCTGTTCATCATCGGGCTCGAACTCAATCCGACGCGGCTTTGGACCATGCGTAGCATGGTGTTCGGTCTAGGCACCGTGCAGGTGCTCGCGACAGGCGCGCTACTCGCCATCGCCGCGGCCTATTTCGGTCTCGGCACCGGCGCGGCCATCGTGGTTGGCGTGGCGCTTGCCTTTTCCTCAACAGCCTTCGTGCTGCAAACCCTGGCGGAGCGCGGCGAACTCAAGGATCGTCACGGCCGTGCGGCGTTCGCGGTCCTCCTGTTTCAGGATATCGCTGCCATACCTCTCCTTGCCGCCGTTCCCTTCCTTGCCCCAACCCAGGTCGAAACCGATACCGCCTCGCTTTTGATTGGCGCGGCACGCGTCGCTGCGGTTCTGACAGCGGTTGTGATCGGGGGCCATTTCCTGTTGCGCCCGGTTTTGCGCATTGTGGCGAACACGCGTATTCCGGAACTGTTCACCGCCACCGCGCTACTGATCGTCAGCGGCACGGCCCTGCTCATGAATTCGGTGGGCATTTCGATGGCGTTGGGCGCCTTTCTCGCCGGCGTCCTGCTCGCCAATACGGAATACCGCCATCAGTTGGAGGCCGACATCGAGCCGTTCAAGGGCCTGCTGCTCGGCCTGTTTTTCATCTCGGTGGGGATGGGATTGAATCTCGGTCTGGTGAAGGACAACGCGCGGGATGTGGCGCTGCTGGTCGCCGGCCTCATGGTGGTGAAAGGGGCAGTGCTTTTTTTCGCGGGCCGCGCCTGGAACCTGAATAAGAAAGCGGCGGGCGATTTCGCGCTGGCGCTGCCTCAGGGCGGGGAATTCGCGTTCGTCATCTTCACCGCAGCCGTGACCACGGGCCTTTTGGCCCGGGATGTCCATGACCTCCTGGTATTGGTCGTTAGCTTGTCTATCGCCGCCACGCCCTTGGCGCGCCTCGGATATGACTGGCTGACACGCGGGCTCGTACCTCCGGCGGACCCGGAATACGATGTGGCTCCGATCACCGACCATCCCGTGATCATTGCGGGCTTCGGCCGGTTTGGCCAAATTACCGGCCGCATTCTTGCCGCCAAACACATCCCCTTCATCGCGCTCGACGCCAGCGCGGAGCAGGTCGACTTCGTGAAACGCTTCGGCGCCGAGATTTACTACGGAGACGCTTCGCGGCTCGAACTTCTGCGTGCGGCTAGAGCCGAAAGTGCCAAGATCTTCGTGCTCGCCATCGACGATGTCGAAGCGTCGCTGCGCACCGCTGAAACCGTGACCCGCCATTTCCCGCATCTGCAGATCTATGCGCGCTCACGCAATCGCCAGCATACGCATCGCCTGATGGACCTCGGCGTGAGGGTGCTGCGGCGGGAGACTTTCCACTCGGCGCTGGATCTCACCAAGGAAGTGCTGCGCGGTCTGGGCCTGAACGGCAAGGAAGCCGAGCGCATTGTGAAGACCTTCCAGGAACATGACGAGCGCCGTTTGGCGGAGCATCACACGCACTACACAGACGAGGAAAAGATGCGCAGCCTGGCCAAGGGCGCCGCGAAGGAACTTGAGGAAATGTTCACGCGGGATGCCGCCGAGCAGGTGGCTGACGAGGCCAAACCCGGACGGCCGCGCGCCGCATAATTGGAAAAATCGCCTGCCCGCGGCGCGGCAAAGGGAAATTCCTGCCTCCGCGCAGGGGCTGGGAATTCGGGCTGCTTGACGCCGCAGGGAAGATTGCCTACGGCCTCAGGCACCCTGTTCAAGCCTTGCAAGAGCGGATTCCCATGACTGAGCCTTTGACCTACGGCGACGATTTTCTTCGTTCGATCCTCAAGGACGTGCGCACCATCGCGATGGTAGGCGCTTCGTCGCACTGGAACCGGCCCAGCTACTTTGTCGCGAAATATCTGAAGGCCAAGGGCTACCGCGTCATTCCGGTGAATCCGCAGACCGCCGGTCAGGAATTACTCGGCGAGAAGGTTTACGCTTCACTGAAGGACATCCCGGACAAGATCGACATGGTGGACGTCTTCCGTGCGTCGGAGTTCGCGCCGGGCATCGTTGACGAAGCCATCGCGATCGGCGCCAAGGTCGTATGGATGCAGCTTGGCGTTCGCAACGACGAGGCGGCGAAAAAGGGCGAAGCGGCCGGATTGACGGTCATCATGAACCGCTGCCCGAAAATCGAATTCAGCCGTCTATCGGGTGAATTGTCGTGGAGCGGGGTGAACTCGCATCTCATCTCGAACCGCCCCCCGGCGGCGCCCACCGCCGGCGCGGTGCGCGGGGCGCCCCGTCCAGTGGCCGCGGGCGATTATGGCTTCGAAACGCGGGCCGTCCATTCGGGGGCGATGCCCGACCCCGTCACGGGCGCGCGCATCACGCCCATCTATCAAACGGCTTCCTACGTGTTTAAGGACGTCGACCACGCCGCGTCGCTCTTCAACCTGCATGACTTCGGTTACCTCTATACGCGCGTTTCCAATCCGACCGTCTCCGTCTTGGAAGAGCGGCTCGCGAGCCTCGAAGGGGGACGGGCCGCTGTCGCCACATCTTCCGGTCACGCGGCGCAGTTCATCACCTTTTTCACCCTGCTGTCTCCGGGCGACGAGTTCGTCGCCTCGCGTAACCTCTACGGCGGCTCCCTCACCCAGTTCGGCCTATCGTTCAAAAAGCTGGGCTGGACCTGCCATTTTGTCGACCCCAACGATCCAGAGAACTTCCGCAAAGCTCTTACGCCAAAGTGCAAAGCGATCTTTATCGAAAGCTTGGCCAACCCGGGCGGCATCGTGCTCGACATCGAAGCGATCGCCAACATCGCGCACGCGGCGGGCATTCCCCTGATCGTGGATAATACGCTGGCAACGCCGTTCCTCTGCCAGCCGTTCGCCTTCGGCGCGGACATCGTCTTGCACTCCACGACGAAGTTCCTCGCCGGACACGGCAATTCGCTCGGCGGGGTTCTGATCGAGTCTGGGCGCTTCGACTGGGCGCAGGGTGGGCGCTTCCCGTCTTTGACCGATCCGGAGCCCGCCTATCACGGCCTCAAGTTCTATGAAAACTTCGGCGACTTCGCCTTCACCACCAAAGCCCGCGCCGTAGCCTTGCGCGACTTCGGCCCAGCTCAAGCGCCGATGAATGCGTTCCTGACCATCATGGGCATCGAGACCCTTGCGCTGCGCATGGAGCGTCACGTGAAGAACGCGCAGACCGTAGCCGAATTCCTGGAGAAGCACCCGAAAGTGGCCTGGGTGTCGTACGCCGGCCTGCCCGGCAATCGATACTATGCGCTTGGGCAGAAGTACCTACGGCGCGGCGCCGGCGCGGTTATGACCTTCGGCCTCAAGGGCGGGTTCGAGGCCGGCGCGAAGCTGGTGGAGTCGGTGCGGCTGTTTTCGCACCTCGCGAATATCGGCGATACGCGTAGCCTTATCCTTCACCCGGCCTCCACCACCCACCGTCAGCTCACCGCCGAGCAGCAAGTCGCGGCGGGGGCCGGCCCGGATGTCGTGCGTTTGTCGATAGGCATCGAAAGCGTGGATGACCTGATCAGCGACCTGGATCAGGCGCTAGCGCTGGTCTAAGCCCCCGCGGAGCGCTTTGCGTACGGCGCGGGCAAGCTGCTCGATAGTCAGCGGCTTTTGCAGCACCTCGGCGTGGGCCCATTCTTCGCCGACGCCTTCGCGACCGTAGCCGGTGATGAACAAAATCGGCACACGCTCCCGCGCCAGCTTTTCGGCTAACGGAAAGATCGCCTCGCCGGCCAAGTTGACGTCGAGAACTGCAAGCCCCGGCTTCTTCTGCGCCGCCAGCGCAAAGCCGGCGTCGAGGCGACTCGCGTGCCGGATCCCGCCGGCCCCCAGCTCGGTAAGCATATCTTCAATCAGAAACGAAACGAGGCTTTCATCTTCGACCAGAAGGACATCGAGATCCTTCAGCTCTGACACCGAATCATCCATGAGGCGTGCGGGTCCTAAACAGGAATTTCAATCATGCCGGCGAAGCCTTCCGGCGCGTAGCTCGCGGCGTAAGTGCCCTTCAGCTCCGCGCTGACCGCGCGCTCTATAAAACGTGACCCGTATCCTAGCTTGGCCGGTTGATGGGCCGGCGGACCGCCCGACTCGCGCCAGTCGAGGCGGAGGCGATCCGGCGCCGCATAAGCCCATGAAAGGTGCAGATGTCCTGTGGGAGCCGAAAGGGCGCCATACTTGACGGCGTTGGTCGCAAGTTCGTTGAGCACCATCGCAAGCGGAATGGCGAGGCGTGGCGCCAGAATGACATCCGGTCCGTTGATATGGAGCCGCTCGCGCGCGCCATAGGGCCCGATCACGGACTTTGCTATGTCGCTGAGGGCGGCGCTCTCCCAGTTACGATTGCTCAAAATATTATGGGCGTTCGAAAGGGCGAGTAGGCGCGATTCGGCAGCGGCGCGGTAAGCCGCGTTCTCCGGGATGTCAGGCAGACCGCGTGCCACGATCCCCTGCACTGCGCTCAACGTGTTTTTCACACGGTGATTGAGCTCGTTCATCAGCAGCGAGCGTTGGCCTTCGGCGCGCGCCAGGTTGGTGGCGAGATTGCTGGCGAAGAGAAGACCCATCATCATCATGATGGCGCCGATGGCGATCGTCAGAACCAGAGTGTCCCTGGCCGGCCGGTCGAGGCTGGCTTGCGGCATTCCGATCGCGAGCACCCATCCGGTTTCCTCCGAGCGGGTAAAGGCCGCGAGGATGGGCTCACCCTCAAGGGATTCGGCCGGAACGATGCGATTGTTGCCTTGCGCGAACTCAGCTTTCAGATAGTCCGGCGCGGTCAAAATCTCATTGCGCGGCAGACGTGGCTGGCGCGCAACATGGTGCGCCGAGGCGTCATACAGAGACACCACCCAACCCTCGGGAAGCGCCAGGCGCCGCAAAATCTCGAAGTAGATGTCGCGCGGCGGACTGTAGCCGATGACGTAAGCCACTTCGTCGCCCTTCATCACCGGGACGTTGACGGTGAAGGTCGGCTCCTTTGTCACACCCCCCACATAGATATCGGACACGGCCGGCTTCTTCGTCTTCATCACCTGGTGGAAGGCGTCGAGGTTGGTCCACGGCGCGAGCGCCTTCGGCTGGCGCGTATTGAACACATGGTTGCCCTGTGCGTCGCTGACAGCGATCACATAGCCGGAACGTACTTGCAGAAAGCGCTCCGCATCGTCGCGAAATTCAGCGAAGTCGCCTTCGATCAGCTCGGGCTCAAGCGCCAAAACCTGAAGGGCCGAAATTTGATTCTGGAGTTCCCGGTCGACGGCGGCCATCGCACTCTGCGCGGACTGTACGACCCGCTCCGCCGCTTCATCGTGGGTCCGCGCATACCCGCTGTAGACCACGAACCCCGCCAGAAGCAGCACCGGGAGAATGGTGCCCGCGACCAGGAGACGCAAACGCAAATGGAGCGAACCTGCCTTCGCGCCAGGCACAGGCACGAAAAGGGGCGTCGCCGTCTGCGCCCCGACCTCGTGTGTCGCCTCGCGATGGGTATCCATCTGTCTCCCGCGCTCCCCCGCGCTGGATCAATGACCGTGGGGTCCGGCAGCAATTGTTATCTATGCGCGGATCCGAGTCCACGGGCGCCATCTCTACACGCGGCGCGAGCGTCGACCTAGTGAAGAAATCACTGACGGTGGACTTGCGAGCGGACCGCGCTTCGCTCCGCCAGTACCGCAGCCAGCCCTCTCTGCAACGAGGCGACCGTGTAAGGTTTAGTTACACACACCCCCGACTCGTATCCATCCATCTGTCGCGCAAGCAGATTGTATCCCGTGCCGAAGACGATAGGCGTATTGCGCTTAAGCAGCTGATCCGCCAGCGGAAAGCTCTTCTGACCATTCAGATTAACATCGAGAAGGGCAAGGTCGAAAGCCTTCTCGGCGATGACCTTTTGCGCGTCGTCAAAACTGCTGGCGATCGTGACGCTGGCCGCGCCGAGTTCCCGCAGCATTTCCTCCGCATCCAGCGCTATCAGAAACTCGTCTTCGACCAACAGAACGTTAAGTCCGGCAATGGTTTTCATGTGAGCCTAGAACGGAAAACTGATTTTGCAGGCAAGGCCGCCTGACTCGAGTTTGTGGGCGCAGGCGCCGCGGAGATCGTGGACCACGGCATTGCGGATCAAACGCATGCCAAAGCTTTCCACAACACGGGAGACGACCACCTGCTGATCGAGGCGCTCGATCCAGTCCAGTACCAGCTCGCGGCCTCCGGCATCGACCTTCACGATCCATTTGATCATCAGGTCGCCGCCTTTCTTGGAGAGCGCCCCGTATTTGGCGGCATTCGTCGCCAACTCATGAAGTGTGAGCGTCAACGCCAAAGCGTGCTTCGGTGGAAGCTCGACCTCCGGACCTTGGAGTGAAACTCGCTCCAACTCCCCGAAGGGAAGGAATTCGGTTTCGATGATTTTGCGCAATGACGCCCCGGTCCAATCTTCGGTCGTCAGCAGATCATGCGTCGCAGCCAAGGCGCCGATACGGCTTTTCAATGTTTCAGCCAGTTCGGTGCGATCGGACTTTGTACCGACCGTCTGATTGATGATCGAGTTCACCGTGGCCAATGTATTTTTTACCCGGTGCTGAAGCTCGTCCATCAGGCGGCGCATCTCTTTCTCGAGATGGCGAAGTTCGGTCACATCTTTCAGGATCAGGCCGACCGCGGTCACGCGGCCTTCTTCCTCGTAAGGGTAAACGTCGACGAGAAAGTCCCGGGCGCCGCCCAAGACGTGGAGGCTGGCCTCGAGGTTTACCTCTTCACGGCCATGCTGGAAGACATCCGCCAGGGCGCCGTCCAGCTTTTCGAAAAGTTCGGCCGATACATCCCGCAGACTTCGGCCGATATGCTCCTCCATCGATTGCCCGTTGAGATCGGCGAACTGCTGATTGATCTTCAAAAACCGGCGGTTCCGGTCGACCAGCGCCATTCCCACCGGCGCCGTCTTATAGAGCGTCTCGATCTCGCTCGACCGCTGGCGGGCGATCCCGACGTTACGCGCCAGATCAGCTTGCGCCTGGCGGATCTTGGTCACGTCGGCAAAGACGATCACAATGCCGTCGATGGATTCGTCCACGCCACGGTACGGCAGGACGCGCACCACATAACTTTCCTGAGTTGCTTCGACATTGAACTCATGTTCGACGGCTTCGCCCTTCTCCAGGACCTCACGCGCCCATTTCTCGAACGGCTGGCCGGCGGGAGAGACGAGGTCGGAGAGAGGCCGGCCTTTGTCCTGCTCCTGAAAGCGGAACAGCGCGCGCGTCGCCGGCGTGAAACTGCGGATCCGGAGTTTGTTGTCCAGAAATACCGTCGGAATCTGGGTGCTCTCGATGAAGTTCTCGAGATCACTATTGGCGCGCGCCAACTGGTCGACCTTGTTCTTCAGCTCTTCATTGACGGTCGCGAGCTCTTCGTTTGTCGATTGAAGCTCTTCGTTCATCGACATCATTTCTTCGTTGGTGCTCTTAAGCTCCTCGTTAGAGGTCTCAAGCTCCTCAACCGTAGTGCGCAGCTTGAGGCGCGTTTCATCCAGTTCATCCTCGAGCTGGCGAACGTTATCCTCATCGATTGTCTGCGCCAGGTCTTCGTCCGGGCCGCTGGGGCGGGGGACGTGATCCTGGAAAACAAGAAGCACTTCGTCCTTGCTCAGAGGATGGGCGCTTAAATCGACGAGAAAGGTCTCGTCGCGATCGCCCACCGCGATACCGCGCCGGACGGAGCGCTTTCCCGTCCGGCGGACGGCGTCGAGCAGCGAACGGATGGGCGGACGTAACGCGCGCTTCGCGAGGTCTGTGATACGGGCCGAGAGCGAGCCCTCCGCCAATTCCAGGAAGCGGCCTGTGCGGGTCGAGGATCTCACGACGTCATTAACCGCGTTCACGACCACATGCGCAGGGGCATAAAATTCCATGACCGCGCGCGCCACCGGATCGCGGTCGGGCGTCGGCGCACTGCCGATTCCTTCTTGCTCGGTCATCTGCACGCTAACCGTCGACTCCAAGGACAATGGCATGTGGACGGATTGACGAAGACCGCCTTTGCGCTTGAAGACACGGGCCGCGGCATCGACGGTGTCGAAGAGGTCATTACGCGCGTGGATGTTTTCCGCGGACCCTAGGAACAGCCATCCTCCCGCGCGCAGCGCATAGTGGAAAACTGGCACCAAACGCTGTTGAAGCGCAGGATTCAGATAGATCAAGAGGTTGCGGCAGACAATCATATCTACACGCGAGAATGGCGGATCCTTGATGAGGTTGTGGTTGGAGACACGGACCATATCTCGGATCGACTGCACCAGCGCATAGTCATCGTCTTGCGCAAAGAAGTACCGGTCTAGAAGTTCGACCGGTACATCTCGGACGGCGGCATGTGGATACTTCGCGGCGCGCGCCTTCTGCAGCATCGGCTCGTCGATATCAGTGGCGAAGATCTGAACGCGCGGACGGGCATCCATACGCATGAGCGCTTCCGACACCAGGATCGCGATGGAATAAGCCTCCTCACCGCTGGAGCAGCCTGGAGTCCAAATCCGGATCGTGTCGGCCGCACCCTTTCCGCGTAGAAGCTCAGGAATGACCTCCCGCCGCAGGTGGTCGAACGCCTCCGCGTCACGGAAGAAACAGGTGACGTTGATCAGGAGATCGCGAAAGAGAAGATCGGCTTCCTTCTCGGTTTCGCCCAAGCGGCGGAGATAATCTTCCGCGCGCGACAGGCCAAGAACCTGCATCCGCCGCTGCACCCGGCGCAGCATCGTCGAGCGCTTATACTGGCTGAAATCGTGCCCCAGGCGGCGGCGCAGCTCTTCACAAACTCTCAGGAGGAACGGCCCGTCGTCCGGGAGCGAGGTGCGGCCGGCCTGGGCACGGTCGAAATAGTCGCGGAGCGCCCCCGGCATATCGCGAACACTGAGAATCTTGTCCACGAGACCGGTCGCCACCGCCGCCTTCGGCATGCCGTCGTACTTCGCGCTCTCGGGCTCTTGCACCAAGGTGAGGCCGCCGGCCTCTTTCACGGCCCGGAGCCCCTCCGCGCCGTCGCCGCCTGTCCCGGAGAGCACGATGCAGCAGGCATTCGGACCTTGGTCGACGGCGAGACTGCGAAAGAACACATCGATTGGGCGTCGGAATCCGCGCGGTTCATTGAAGTCCACGAGACGCAGGCGCGCCTCTTCCAGGAAGAGGCTTTGATTGGGCGGAATGAGATAGACCGAATTTGGTTCAATACGCATGCCGTCCGCAACTTGGCGGACCGGCATGGAGGTGCGCCGGCTCAGCAACTCCGCGAGCATGCTTTCGTGGTTGGGGTCGAGATGCTGTACCAGCACATAGGCGTAGCCTGAATCTTCAGCGACGTTGGCCAGAAAAGTCTGGAAGGCTTCAAGACCGCCGGCGGAAGCGCCAAGGCCAATCACCGGGCAAGGCGCGGGATGCGCGCCCACTTCGGGTTTATCTGGCGGAAGGAGCGGCTCGAGGCGTTCCAATTCTTCAATGGACATGCGCAAACAAACACAGGACGGCCTGACGTCCTGCTTCAACGCGCGAAGCGCGCCTTTGTTCCACTAGAACTCTAAATGTACGAAGGTTTTGCAACCCGCATGGCAAACAACCGCACCGCGCAGCAGCGTGCAGATACTCGCTTTGGTGAAGCAGACGGACGCGCTTAGAGACCGGCCACTTTGCGCACGACGGCGACCACGCGGTCGACATCCGCATCAGTCATCGCCGGGAACAGCGGTAAGCTGACGCAGCGCGCGTAATAGGCTTCGGCGCCGGGAAAAGTCTGCCGGCCGTAGAGCCGCTGGTAGTACGGCTGGAGATGAACCGGCAAATATTGGACGCCGACACCGACACCTTCCGCCTTGAGGCGCGTCACGAAATGGGCACGCTCCATTCCGATCTGTGGAAAGTCGACCAGCACCGCATTCAGATGCCATCCCGGATTTCCGCCGACGCGGCGAACCGGTTGAATGATGGGCGCGAGCGGCTTCAACGCCTTTTCGTAGCGCGCCATCAACTCCGTCCGGCGGGTGAGCCAGCCGGGAAGCTTCTTGAGCTGGCTGGTGCCCAGCACGCACTGCATATCCGACAGGCGGAAATTCCATCCCAATTCCGGCATTTCGTAGAACCACGGATTGGGCGTGCCGTCGGACGCGTGCGTGAACTCCTTCATGAGCGGATCGTCATAATTCTTTTCCATCCCATGGCAGCGGAGAATCCGAAGCGTCTCGGCAAGCTTGGAATCGGCGCACGTGATGGCGCCGCCCTCGCCCGTCGCAAAGGCTTTGACGGGGTGGAAGGAGAAGCAAGCACCCGCCACATCGGGCAAGCCGCCGACGGGCACGTTTTCATTTCCGGGATAGGTGCCGCCGAGCGCATGACACGCATCTTCCACAACGGCGATGTTGTGTTTCTTGGCGATCGCGACGATGCCGCGCATGTCGCAGCATTGGCCGTTCATGTGCACGGGGATCACGGCCTTGATCTTCGCGGCGTCGCCGCGCGTGATCGCGTCCTCGAAGGTCTCAGGTGTCATGAGAGCGGTGGTGGGATCCACGTCGGCGAAGATCACATCGGCGCCCACGTAACGCGCGGCGTTGGCGGTGGCGAGGAATGTCACCGACGGCACAACGACCTGGTCGCCGGCCTTCACGCCGAGCGCAAGCATCATCAGATGGAGCGCCGTCGTGCCCGAGGAGCAAGCGATCGCTTCGTTGGCGCCGCACACCTTGGCCAGTTCCGCCTCGAAGGCGTCCACGGCCGGGCCGTCCGTCATCGGCGCGCCGGAGCGCAGGAACGCAACCACGGCGGCAATATCGTCCTCATCGACGCTGGGACGGGCGTAGGGCAGCAAGGGCTGCGAGACGGTCATCGGCTCGGTTCCTCTAATAAGGGCGACCCGCAATAAGCATGACATGCGGCGGGCTGCAAGACCCCCTTGTTACACGGCGTTTTTTCTATAGTCCGCGACCGTATGTTACGGTGGCCGCCCGTCCTGTTTTGCGAAAAAGGAGGCTCCGATGACCGCGCGATTCTCACGCCCCGCCGCCGCTCTTGTGTTCGCCGCCGCCACGATGTGCGCGACCGCCGCCCTCGCCCACCACGGCTGGGAGTGGGCCGAGGAAAAGCAGTCCACCCTGGAAGGCACGATTCGCGAAATCTACATCGGCCCGCCGCACCCCACACTGAAGGTTGAGACGGTGAGCGACGGCCTCTGGCAAATCGATCTCGCGAATCCCAGCCAGACCTCGCGCGCTGGGTTTGCCGAGGGCTCCGCGAAACCCGGCAACAAGGTGATCATCGTGGGCAATCGGTCCGCCAAAAAGGACCAGAAGCTGATGAAAGCGGTGAAGATCACCGTCGAGGGCAAAGACTTCCTGCTTTACCCTGAACGGATCCAGAAATAGCCCCGCGCCCGCTACGCGGTGCTTGACGTTCTGCAGCTTCTGCACGACGCGTGGTTCGCCGCCGCATTGCGGCGCGCGACCGCGCTGTACCCGTTCGTCAATGCCTGTCATATCCTCGCCATCGGGATGGTGGTCGGCGCGGTTGGCATATTAGACCTGCGCCTTCTCGGTGCGTTTCGCGGCACGCCGGTGGGCGCCCTTGCCCCGGTGCTGACCCGCGTGGCCGCGATAGGTGTCACCACCGCCGTCCTGACGGGATTCTTACTCTTCAGCGTTCAGCCAGCGGCCTATGCCAAAAATCCGGCTTTTCTTCTGAAGGTCGGCTTGGTGGCTCTTGGGATCGCCAATGCCGTCCTACTCCATCGGACGGGGGCGTGGCGCAGCGTTTGTGCAGGCGGCCAGATCAGCGGCGGAGTCAAATTTCACGCCGCCGCCTCGCTCGCCATCTGGGTGTCTGCGCTTCTCGCGGGTCGGTGGATCGCGTTTGTCGATTAGAGCGTTTCCGGACGAACCGGACTCACCGAGTCCGCGCCCGCCACTGTCATCCATTCGCGCACGCGCCACGACTTGATAAGGCCGTTGATCACGTAAGGGTCCGTGCGCGCGAAATCCTCCACCGCCTCCTTGTCCTGCGCTTTGAAGAAGATCACCGCCGTGTCGATCGGATCGGTCAGCGCGCCACCGAGAACGAGTTCGCCGCGCTCATGCGAGGCCCACACCTTCTCAAGATGCGCTTTGCGATAGAGCGGGCGCTTTTCCAGGTAATCGGGTGACGTCTCGTAGAATAGCAGGAAGTGCTTCACGGCCTTGCTCCGGTGCAGATTGGTCCAAAGGCCACATCGTAGTGGCGCACAAAATTATCGAAAGAGGAAAGCACGGCCCGGGCCTCAGGCTCGACGACCGCATCCTCAAGGGTGTCACCCGCGAAGGCGCGGATAGCCTCGAGCGAGTCCCATAACGTCACAGCAAGAAACTCCACATGGGAGTCCAGGGGTCGTCGCAGCAGGTATGCCCCGCGGTGCCCTTCCAGATCGCCAAGCGCTGTGAAGACGTGGCGCGTCACAAAATTCTGATACGCATCCGCGTTGGCCGCCGTCGTTTCGCCGCGCCAAATCCGGGTGATCATCTCGCGCCTCCCTCCCGCCTTCCCGCATTCTGGGCCGCGTCCCCCGCCACGGCAAAGCAATTTCCTTGCGATGTTTGGTGTCCCCCAAATCGCCTTGGGCGCGCCACGAACTCTCCATAATGGCATCGTTTCATGGACTGAGCGCCCCGCACCGAAGGCACGTCCAGCGGCGATCGGCGCGAACCGTAAAGGAGTTTGGCTATGAAAAAGCTGACTATGATTGCTGCTATTCTTGGAACTGTGAGCACGCTCGCGATCGCCGATGCGCATATGGCGCCGGCGGCGGCGCGCGACAATTTCAGCTTTAGCTTCAGCGTCGGCGACGTCGATATGGCGTACCGCAACGGCTATTACGACCGTTACGGCCGCTTCCACTATTGGGCGAGCCCGCGTGAACAGCGAGAGTGGCGCGCGCGCTATGCTTCGCGCTACCGCGACCTCGATTGGGACGGCATTCCGGACCGTTATGACCGGGACCGTGACGGGGATGGTATCCCGAACCGCGTCGATAATCGTCCGAACCGCCCGGGTGGCTTCTATGGCACCCGCCGCGACTGGGACGGGGACGGAGTGCCCAACCGCTTCGACCGCTTCCCGCGCAATCCGCGCCGCGACTAGTCCTGTGGTCTTGAGGAGAACCGGCGGCTGCCTGCAGCCGCCGGTTTTCGTTTTTGGGCCCCGTCCAAGAGCTGGACCCTCTGTAACAGTCCCTGAAAAACCCACGCCGATGTGAAATCCAGCCCGGCTTTGGGGCTTCCAGGCCCATGGCGCACCCTGTAGAAATGAGAGTGCATTCACGCCCTTAATCCCCGGTGGAGGAAGAATTCTATGAAGAAGCTGATGGTTGGCGCTCTGCTGGCGAGCGCATTCGCAGTTCCGGCTTTCGCCGCGCTGAAGAACGGCGAGAAGGCTCCCGATTTCAAAGCGCGCGCGTCGCTCGCCGGCAAGGAATTCGATTTCTCCCTGGCCGATGCGCTCAAGAAAGGTCCGGTGGTGGTGTACTTCTACCCAGCCGCCTACACCCGCGGCTGCAATCTCGAAGCGCACACCTTCGCGGAGAATAAAGACAAGTTCGACGCCGTCGGCACGACCATCATCGGCGTGTCGCAGGATTCGATCGGGCGCCTGAACGAATTCTCGGCCGATCCGGAATATTGCGCCGGCAAGTTCCCAGTCGCCTCCGACGCCAATGGCGCGATCTCCAAATCCTATAACCTCACTGTGCGCGAACGCCGCGACGGTATGAAGGATACTAAGGGCCGCGACATCACCAACGCCGGTACGACCGAGCGCACGACCTTCGTGATCACGCCCGATCACAAGATCATCGCGACGCTGTCCTCTGCCGACGACGGCATCAGCCCGACCGACCATGTCGACAAGTCTCTGGCAATCGTCAGCGCGCTGAAGAAGTAGGCGCGCCGCTAGAACCCGCTAAAGCAAAACGGCACGGGGGCCTCCTCCATGCCGTTTTTTTATGGGCGGGAGAGGACCGCGGCTTTGGCCAGGATGTCCGCGCCGGCCGCGCGGAAGCGGGCCGCGCTAAAGCGGTCGTGGACGTGACGGTAGGCGTTTTCGCCCATGAAAGCTGCGCGGGCGGGGTCCGATACCATGCGCGTAATGGCCGCGGCGAGTGCGTCCGCATCCCCGATAGGAACCACATATCCCGCGTCGCCGTCGCGGACGGTCAGGGGCATCTCCCCCATGTCTGAAACAATCGCCGGCAAACCGGCTTGCATCGCCTCGTGCGCGGATATGCATAGCCCCTCGACGCGTGACGGCTGAATGTAGGCGTGCAGACGCGCGAGAAAGGCCTTCGGCGTCTCCTGGTATCCGGCAAGCGTCAGATTCCTGACCCCCAGGCCGCGCGCCAGCGCTTCCAAATTACTACGTTCGGGACCATGTCCACCGATGGTGACTGTGAACCGTTCGGACAATCCCGGCATGTCGCGGTTGATCTTCGCGAGAGCGCGGATCAACACGTCGTAGCCTTTGTGCGCATGAAGCCGTCCAAGGCTTCCGAGACGGAAGATCTCATCCGGCTGGGCGCCTGCCGCGCGCGGCGCAGCGGCGTCGGCGGAAAATAAGGGCCACACCGTGACATCCTCTGCCGCCAGACCAAACCGGCGCTGGGTGACCGCGGCGACGCTTCGCGAGTCCGCGACCCAAAGCTGGGTGAGATGTTTTGTCAGCCACAACGCCGCGATGTTGCCCGGCTTCAGGAAGATGTTGTGCTGCCAGCTGACGACCGGGACGTCCAGCTTCGCTCCGACAAAGCGGCCGACCAGCGTTGCATGGGCGAGCGACGTCCACAGCACCGTGGGACGGTAGTCCTCAAGCCGGCGGCCTAGCCAGCCCGGGGACTGGGGAATGGTCCCCTCGTGCACATCGAACGGCAGCCCGTGCCCCTCGAGGATGGATTCCATGCGTCCATCGCGGCGGGCGAGTGCAAAGAGGCGCACATCCGCGCCCCATTCGCGCATGAAACCCGTGACCATCGGCACGGGCAGACCCGCCCCGTAGCCGTCGAGGGAATTGATCACATAAGCAATGCGCATGGCCGCGACATATACGGGCCCGCGCCCAAAGAAAAAAGGCCTTAGGGCGATTCGGCGTAGGCTGCGCGGATAGCGCCCGCAAGCCGGTTCCTGTCGGGGTACCGTTCGGCCATGGCCGCGGTGACCGTCGCCACGGCGTCATCCTGAGATTTGCCCGCCTTCTTCTGGGCCGCCGTGCGCTCTTGGACTTCCGTGAAATACGCCTTGTAGCCATCGATCAATTCAAGACCGCCTGTCGGCCCGTGGCTCGGGACAATGGTGCGTGGACGCAATTGGGTGAGGCTATCGAGCGTCGAAAGCCAGTGATTTACGGTCGAGTAAGGGCTCGCGAGGGAGGGCTGCGGCTTCATCACGATGTCGCCAGCGAAAAGAACTTGTTCTGTCTCGACCCAGACACCGGTGTCGCCGCGGGTGTGATTCGGGCCCGCTGCGAAGATGTAGGCACGCACGCCGCCGAGGTCCAAGGTGCGGTCGTTCTCAAACTCGATGTCCGCTTCGCGGTAGGCGGCGCCCTTCAAGAGATCGGCGGCGGCCGGGGACCGCTCAGAAAACGTCTTGGCCAGCGCGAGACCGAATTCAGCGATGTCCTGCTCCTGCGTGGTGGCGCGCAGCAAGGTCGACCCGTCCAGCATTCGCGCACCGCGCGGAAATCCGTTCGCGCCGAGATCGTGCTCCGGGTGGAAATGCGTTGTGACGAGATAGATGCGAAGATCCGGCGCCAGCTTTCGCGCGACCCCGGCGATGATGGCGCCGTTCATATCGCCGAGGCCCGTATCGACGACGAGAACTCCGGTCTGGCCGACAACAAAGCCCACGTTGGGAACCAGCGGGCGGCTTTCGTCGGGGATAATCCAGACGCTGGGCGCGATCTGTTTCAGCTTTTCCGGATGGATCATCGGCGCGGCCGCCGGGCCGGTTTGCGCCCAGGCGGAACCGCTTAAAAAGGCGCACATCACGGCGGCAAACAGCGCACGCATCGTCAACTCCCGGAAATTGTTCAAGGGATAGTGCCGCCCGCGTCATCAAATGTGAAGCGCGATACAGAAAGAAAAGGGCCGGAGGGTTGCCCCGCCGGCCCTCTTGCGGCGCGAAACGCGACCTATTTCGCAGGCACGTCGACGACGGCGTTTGGAAGCGCCGGTGTGTTCACCGGACGCCGCAAAGCGTGGGTCGCCTGTTCAAACGAATAGCCAAGCGCGATCAGCTTCGGCTCTGTGAAGGCCGGGCCGAAGAACGAAATGCTCACGGGCAGATCATCCGTGGTGAAGCCCGCCGGAACGATCAGGTCCGGGAAGCCGGCGAGATTGGCGATCCCGGTCGGGCTCGGCGTCGAGCCCAGCGGCGGGCCCGGCGGCGCGGCAATCTGGGCCGGGCGGCGGGTCTGCGTCGGATACACGATCGCATCGAGCTTATCCTTGGCGACGATCCCTTCGATCAGGGCCGACGTCATCGGCAGATAGTAGTTCTTCAGCGCGAGGTAGCGCGGATCCGTGAGCGCATCGGCCTTCGCCTCCACGTTCTTGAAATAAGTCCAACGCGACAGGTTGGGCCCCGCGCCGTCGGAGCCCATGCTGCGGTAGTTTTCTGCCGCCTCGATCAGCTGATCGAGATTCTTTGGATACTTGGGTCCTGTGGTCTTCAGATAGTCCGCGATCTGAACCTTGAACTCGGCCGGGTACAAGGTGAACACCGCCTGGTTCGAGGAATCCAGGAACCACTTCGGGTAGCGCACGTTGACCAGCGTCGCGCCCGCCTTCTCCATCGCCTTAAGGGCGGATTCGAACACCCAGTCCACGTCCGGATCGGCGCCGGTGAAATCGCGCGCCACACCGATGCGCGCGCCTTTCAGGGCGTCGGCTTTCAGATACTTGGTGTAATCCTTCTCGAACTTGCCCTGGCTCTTCTTCGTCGCGTCGTCCGCGGGGTCGACGCCCGTCATGATACCCAGCGAGAGCGCGATATCGGACACACTCCGCGCCATCGGACCGCCGGTGTCGAGGGACAGCGCCAGCGGAATGATCCCGTCGCGGCTGAGAAGGCCATGCGTCGGTTTCAGCCCGACGATCCCATTCACCGACGACGGCCCGCGAATCGACCCCCCGGTGTCGGTGCCGAGGCCCAGCGGCGCAAATCCTGCCGCAATGGCGACGCCTGTGCCGCCCGAGGAGCCGGCGGGCGTGCGCGTCAGATCATGGGGATTGAGCGACTGGCCGCCGAGGGAGCTCTGGCCGCCGTTGGCGAATTCGCCGAGATTCACCTTCGCGAAGATGATCGCGCCGGCGTCACGCAGCTTCTTCACCATAAAAGCGTCGTCCGGCGCCATGTTGCCTTCGAGCAGTACGGAGCCTCCCGTCGTCGGCATGTCGACGGTGTCGTAGTTGTCTTTCATCAGCACGGGAATGCCGTGCAGCGGTCCGCGCACTTTACCGGCCTTGCGCTCGGCATCGAGCGCGCGCGCGATTTCCAGCGCCTTCGGGTTCACGGCCATCACCGCGTGCACCTTCGGCCCGGCGCGGTCGAAGGCGGCGATGCGGTCGAGGCAAAGCTGGGTCAGTTTCTCGGCGGTCAGTGTCCCGGCGGCCATGGCAGCCTGGAGTTCGGCAATCGACGCCTGGTCGAACTCCACCGGCTTGGCCTCGGCGGATGGGCTGGCGGCGAACAACGCACCCGCCAGCGCGCAGGCGAGAGCGAATTTGGAAATCCCGTATTTCATGTCAGTCCCCTCTTCAAAAGAATCATTTCGCCGAGGCCAGATCGCGGCCCGGCACTTCGATCGTGCCGCCAAAGAGCGCCGGCGTGTTCACCGGCCGGCGGATGGCATGTGTCGCCTGCTCGAAGGCGTAGCCCAGCGCGAGTAGCTTAGGTTCGCTGAAGTTCGGCCCGAAGAACGAGATCGTGACCGGTAAGTCGTCGGTGGTGAACCCAGCCGGCACAATCAAGTCGGGCGAGCCCGAGAGATTGGCGATGCTTGTCGGCGAACCGATGGAGGGCCCGCGCGGCATCGGCGACGAAGCATCGTCGGCGATCCGTTCGGGGCGCCGCGGGCTGGTGGGATAGACAATCGCGTCCAGCTTGTCCTTGGCGATCAAACCTTCGGTCAGCGCCTTAGTCATGGGCATGTAGTAGTTCACCAGCGCGAGGTAGCCCGGATCCGTCATGGTTCCGTTGGCCTTGTCGCGTTCCACGAAGGCGCGCCAGCGTGTCGGGTTCGGACCTTTTCCGTCTTCGCCCATGCTGGTGTAGGTGTACGACTTCTCGATCATCTCATCGAGGGAGCGGGGGAATCCAGGCTTCAGCGTCTTGAGATAGTCACCGAGTTGCTTATCGAACTCGGGCGGAAAAAGCGTATAGGTCGCCGTGCGGTTCGAGTCGAGGAACCACTTTGGATAACGGACATCGATCAAGGTGGCGCCGGCCTTCTGCATCGCCTTGAGCGACGCCTCGAAAATGAAATCGACGTCAGGGTCGGCGCCGGTAAAGTCTCGGGCAACGCCGATGCGTGCACCTTTGAGCGCATCGGCCTTGAGGAACTTCGTATAATCCTTTTCGAACTTTCCCTGACTTTTCTTGGTGGCGTCGTCGTTGGGATCCACACCCGTCATCACGCCCAGCGCCACCGCGACGTCGGAGACGCTGCGGGCCATCGGACCTCCTGTATCCAGCGACAACGCCAGAGGGATGATTCCGTCGCGGCTGATCAAGCCATGAGTCGGCTTCAGACCCACGATTCCGTTCACATTGGACGGTCCGCGGATCGAGCCACCGGTGTCTGTCCCGATGCCCAAGGGCGCGTAACCCGCCGCAACCGATACGCCGGTGCCGCCCGAAGAACCGGCGGGCGTGCGGCTCAGATCATGAGGGTTGAGCGATTGGCCGCCCATGGAACTCTGCGAACCGTTGGCGAACTCGCCGAGGTTCACTTTGGCAAGAATAATGGCGCCGCCGTCGCGCAGCTTCTTCACCAGCGCCGCATCGTCAGGCGGCACCGAGCCCTCTAGCAGCACTGATCCCCCGGTCGTTTGCATATCAAAGGTGTCGATGTTGTCTTTCAACACCACGGGGATGCCATGCAAAGGCCCGCGCACTTTACCCGCCTTGCGCTCGGCATCGAGCTGTTTCGCGATCTCGAGCGCCTTTGGATTCAACGTGATGACCGCGTGCAGTTTAGGCCCAGCCCGGTCGAAGGCCTTGATGCGGGCGAGGCACAGTTCCGTGAGTCGCTCACCCGTCAGCGTTCCCGCGTCCATGGCGGCCTTCAACTCGCCGATAGTCGCGTCATCGAACTCCACCGGTTTCGCAGCCGCGGGTGCGGCGGCGAACAGTGCGGCGATCAAGGCGTAGGTGCTGATATGGTTTTTCATCGGCCGTTCCACTCCTACTTGCTCGGA
This sequence comes from Rhodospirillaceae bacterium, assembly GCA_041905525.1. Taxonomy (GTDB): domain Bacteria; phylum Pseudomonadota; class Alphaproteobacteria; order Rhodospirillales; family Rhodospirillaceae; genus SHVO01. Next base: position 26,989 of record JAYRKY010000005.1, on the reverse strand, counting down.
ACGTCGATGGTGGCGCCGGCAATCGCGGGCGTATTCACCGGACGGCGAATGGCTTTGGTGGCCTGCTCAAAGCTATAGCCCAAGGAAATGAGCTTTGGCTCGCTGAAAGCCAAGCCGAAGAAGGAGACCGTGACCGGCAGATCATCGGTGGTGAATCCGGCCGGCACGATCAGGTCCGGGAAGCCCGTGAGGTTGGCAATGCCCGTCGGGGCAGGCGCGGAGGGGATGCCGCCACCGAGGGGCTCGTCGATGCGCGCGGCTCGGCGCGTCTGTGTCGGGTACACAAAGGCATCGAGCTTATCCTTCGCCATCAGCCCTTCGACCAGGGCGCGGGACATGGGCATGTAGTAATTCACCGCGGCTTTGTAGGCTGGGTCATCCATGGTGCCCATCGCGAGGTCACGCGTGATGAAGTTGTTCCAGCGGAACGGATTGGGACCCGCGCCGTCTTTGCCCATGCTCGGCATTTCGTAGGCGCGGGCCAGCATCTCCTCCACGCTCTTCGGGTATTTGGGCCCAGTCGTTTTCAGGTATTGCGCAAGCTGGGCGCGGAACTCGGGCGGGAAAATCGAATAGGTCGCCTGGGTTTGCGAATCCAGAAACCATTTCGGATAGCGCACGTCCACGAGGGTTGCGCCGGCCTTCTGCATCGCCTTCAAAGATGCCTCGAAGATCCAGTCGACGTCGGGATCGTCACCCTTGAAGTCGCGCAGTACCCCAATGCGTGCGCCCCTGAGGGCGTCGGCCTTCAGGTATTTCGTGTAATCGGTTTCGAATTTACCTTGGCTCTTCTTCGTCGCATCGTCGTTAGGATCGACACCCGTCATCACACCCAGCGCCACGGCAAGGTCGGAGACGCTGCGGGTCATGGGCCCGCCCGTGTCGAGCGACAGACCCAGCGGAATGATCCCGTCGCGGCTGATCAGGCCGTGAGTCGGCTTAAGTCCGACAATCCCGTTCACGAAGGACGGGCCGCGGATCGAGCCCCCGGTATCGGTCCCGATCCCGACGGGCGCATAGCCGGCGGCGATCCCGACGCCGGTGCCGCCGGAAGACCCGGCGGGAATGCGCGACAGATCGTGGGGATTGTGCGACTGCCCGCCGAGGGAGCTTTGCGAGCCGTTGGCAAACTCGCCCAGGTTCACCTTCGCCAGGATGATGGCGCCGCCGTCGCGCAGCTTCTTCACAAGATAGGCGTCGTCGGGGGCCATGTTGCCTTCGAGCATCACGGAGCCTCCGGTCGTGGGCATATCGACGGTGTCGATATTGTCTTTGAGAATGACGGGAATGCCGTGCAAGGGTCCGCGCACCTTTCCGGCTTTTCGCTCGGCGTCCAGCGCGCGCGCGATCTCCATGGCTTTGGGGTTGAGAGAAATCACGGCATGGAGTTTCGGACCTTGGCGGTCATAGGCCGCGATACGCTCGAGGCAAAGCTGCGTGAGGCGTTCGGCGGTCAACGTGCCCGCGTCCATCGCCGCCTTCAATTCGGCGACGCTCGCAAGCTCCATATCGACCGGCCGCGCGGACGCTTGCGGCGTTCCCGTGAACAACGCGGCGCCCAAAGCCGCGATGAGCGCGGCGCGCGATGCGACGGATCTGATGCGAAATTTCGTGGTCATTCTCGGTCCCCCACCTGTGATGACTTCGGCTGACCGCGGGCGCGGCCGGGGTTGAGCCTATCCCAGGGCGCGCGCAAGTAATTACCAAAATCTGCGCACACACCCGGGCGCGCGGCATCGTGATGCCGCGTCCAGAGTCTTGAGATGCTTAGGGAATCGGCCGGTCCGGCTAAAGCGTTCTTTAGCCGGAGGGGAAAAACCTAGCGCTCGATGCGCGAAACCTTCGAGCCTTCGATCGACACGCCGGCCATCAGTCCCTGCTGGCCGAAAATGAAGGCATAAGCGTCGTCCTGGAGCGTGGTGGACGAGAGGTTCTTTGCCACCCCTTCGTTCACCACCACAACCGTGGGGCCGACACCGATCTCCCAGCCTTTCGACTCGCGCAGGTATTTCACCGCGCCGTCGTTCATCAGGAAGACAATATAGCCATAGGTCTGCGCGCCGATCTGCAGACCGAACGAGCCTGATACGGAGTTGTAGTAGGCAACGCTCTTACCGCCCTGACGCAGCACACCCTCGCCGTAGCTGCCGCCAAAGCCGAGGCCCGCCTTCACGATGTTCGGAAAGATCAACACTGCGCGCGCCTTTGCCGCGATGGCAGAGGCGATTTCATGGTTCTTAGTGAGTGTCGCAAGAGCTTGGTCGGCATCCTTGTTGATATTGGCCGCCGTCGCGGCCGTCGCCGGCGTCACAGGCGCGGCTGTCACGCCACAGGCCAGCATGAGAGCAACGAGTGCGATACGTAGATGCATCATTGTAGACCCCTTCTGCGACATCCTCCGCCCATCATACACCCGACATCCGGAGGTTGCTAAGAACGTACGAGCCGGCGCACGCGTTGCATGTGTCAGGAGAGCTTTGCCGTACCAAGCGTGAGTTCGTAGGTGATGCCGGACTCCGACCGGCCTTCGGGCCCCCGCTGGGAACTGAAATAGAGCCTTTGGCCGTCGGGGCTGAAGGCGGGGCCGGTCACTTCGGAGCGGTTCTGATCGTGCAGCGTCACCAGCGCCACCGCGCGGTAGCCGCTCGCGCCTTGGTTCACGAGGGCCACGATCTGCATATCTCCGCCGTCTTCCGCCACCAGCAGCTCACCGCTTGGGCTGATCTCGATATTGTCGACGCCGCTCAGGATCGGCGTCGCGGACGTCCGGACGTCGTAGACGGTCTCCAGCACGTTGGTTGCGAGAGTCAACGCATAGACGCGGTTGTCGCCTTTGGTCGTGAAAAAAACCTTGCCCTGGCCATAGACAATGCCCTCGCCGCCCTTGAACTTCGCGGCGCCCGGCACCTGTTTGCGAAGCGGCATGGAAGCGCCCGTGACGTCGGGCACGGGAGCCCAGTTCAGCCGATTGCCATCGGGAACGGCCACTTCGAGCCGTCCTTTCGCGAGATCGCCTCTGGCGGCCGGCAGAAAGCGATAGAGACAGCCCTCTGGGCGGTCTTCCGTGAGATAGACCGTTCCCGCGGCGGGATCGACCGCCGCCGCCTCATGGTTGAACGCCCCGAGGCCGGGTCGCACGATTGCCGCCTTTGCGCCGGTTGGGTCGCATTCGTAGACAAGCCCCGTATCGTCGTCTTCCTCGCAGGACAACCATGTGCCCCAAGGCGTCTTTCCGCCCGCGCAATTGCGCGATGTGCCGTGAAGGACCGAGTAACTGTCGATAACCTTGCCGTCCGCGGAGAACCGCAGGGCGCCGACACCGCCGCCTTTGCGATCGATCTCGCTGTTGGACACATAAATCCAACCGCCATCCTTCGCCGCGAAACAGGCCCCGCCGTCCGGCGCGGCGTGCCAAATATACTTGCCGCCGGATAGGGCCGGCCTGCCGGAGTAGGCCACCGCGCGCAGCGTCATCCCTTGAACGAAAGTCGCCTTGAGCGCGCTGTCATACACTGTGGCCACGTCTCCACGGACAGGGGCTATCCTGGCCAAGGGCGCCGCCGCGGCGAGCGCGAAGACATTGCGAACGAAGTGGCGTCGGCCGATCATCGAATCTCATCCTTGGTTGAAACCGGCGCATCATAGCCGTGAACGCGCGAGGCTCTCGCGACAGATTCAAGACAAACTATCGCGGATTTAAGCGTCCGCCGCCACGGCCGATGAGGTAACCGGCCGCGGGCGGGTCACCCAGGCCGCGAGGCCGAAGGCGATCCACAGCACCATGCCCGCAAGCAGGAAAGGAGCCCCGGGGAATGGCGTTTCCCGCTCGGGCGCGATCGCATAGGCAAAAACCTGGGTGAAGATGATTGGGCCGACCATCCCCGTGATGCCGTTGATGCTCGATGTCGCGCCCTGTAACAGGCCTTGTTGCGAGGCCGGCACGAGGCGCGTCATCAGGCCCTGCATCGCAGGCGCCTGGAGGCTCATCAGGGCCGCGAAGGGCACCGCGAGCCAGAAAAGGAGGCCGGTGTCGGCGAAGGCATAGAGCGTCACACCGATTGCGCCGCAGAGGAGCCCCGTGAGGATGGCCACGCGCTCGCCGAAGCGGCGCACCACCGGCTTCACGAGCCCGCCCATGACGATGATGTTGCAAAGTCCAACACCCGACAGCACGAGTCCCACCTGCGTCTCGCTCCATCCGTAGCGCAGGCCGGCATAGAGCACGAAGATGCTTGGAAACACGTTGTGCATGAGGGTCAAGCAGAAGTGCACGGCGCCAAATCCGAGCAATTGGCTGTCTGAACGGAGAAGCTTCAGCGCACCGACCGGATTGGCGCGCGCGAAATCGAAGGTGGGAGTCCGCCGTTCGCGCGGCAGCGATTCCGGCAAGACGAATGCACCATAGAGCGCGTTCGCAAGCGCCGCGCCCGCCGCGACAAAAAAGGGAAGCCGCAGATCGATCCCCGCCAAAACACCGCCAAGCGCGGGGCCGAGGATCAGGCCGCTACCGAACGCTGCACCCAGCATGCCATACGCGCTGGCGCGCTTCTCCGGCGCAGTCACGTCGGCGATGTAAGCGCTCGAAGTCGAGAAGCTTGCCATGGTGAGGCCGGAGATGACCCGGCCAAGCCAGAGCCACCACAGTGTCGGCGCCAACGCCATCAGGAGAAAATCGAGCCCGAGGCCCGTGCACGAAATCAGAAGCACCGGCCGACGGCCGAACCGGTCGGACAATACGCCGGCCATGGGCGAGAACAGGAACTGCATCAACGCCCAACTCGCGCTGAAAACGCCCATGGTGGTCGCGGCGACAGCCGTGTCGCCGGTCAGTTGTTCCACGAGCTTCGGGAACACCGGCAGGATCAGGCCAAAGGAAAGGACGTCCAACACGACGAACGCGTAGATGAACGCGAGCGCGTGTGTCGACACGGCGCGGTGCGGCGTCCCTATTTGTGAATCCCCAGCCAACATGGCCGGGACAATACACCGGCAACTATGGCCGGACAGAGGCTAACTTGCGGGCGACGCTCCGGGCGTGCGTCCCACCCAATAGAACCAAGGGGCGCGGACGACGGGCAGATAAGGCAGCCGGGCGGTGCCTTGGTGAAGCCGTTCGGTGCTCGCAACTGTGCAAAGGGCCGAGGGCACCTCCGGGCGCAGTATCACGCCGTCATGACTGAACCATCGCGGCCAGAAAAACCGATTCCACCCCGACAATGGCGCGAAGCCCTCGGGGGGCTCTTCGGGCAGCGTGTAAAAATCGACAACTCCAATAAGACCACCTGGCCGCACCTGACGAGCAGCATTAGCCAGCGCCGTGCGCCAATCGGGAATCATGGAGAGGGAATACGAGAAGATCGCGGCATCGGCGGGCGCTTCGGCCTGCCAGGCCTGGGCGTCAGCCTTGTGAGTGCGAACGTTTGCGTATTGCGCGAAGCGCGCACGCGCGACATCGAGCAGCGGCGTACAGAGGTCGATCAGGTCGAGCCGGCCAAGGGCCGGGATCGCCTCTTCGACAAACAACCAGTGGCGCCCCGTTCCCGCGCCGAAGTCCAGGATGCGTTGCCCAGGCGCGAGCTGAAGAGCCCGCATCAGTTCCGCGCGGCCGTGAAGCAAACGCTCACGGAACCGGTCGTAGACATCGGCCTGCGGTCCGTAGAAGGCGTCCAGGCTGGCGGCATGGTCCGCCCCGCCGCGGCGGCCCTGGAGGAACTGCGAGAGGACGCGAAGATCATCGCGCCATGTCGCTTTCCCAATGGGCGCCCGGTCGTTCATGGATGCGCCGGCATCTCAGCGATACAGAAGCCGGCGTAGGTATGCACGCGGTCCAGCCTTGCCAAGCGGTCAGCTTCTTCTTGCCGGAACCGGAGCGCATCGCGCAGGGGCTTTTTCTGCGGACCCACCCTCGTCGTCGCCAGAAAAGGGGGCGTCTGGTGGGCGGAGCGGAACAACACGGTGCCGCCGGGCGCAAGGCGCGCGAGCAGCGCATCCCATTCTTCGTCCAGCGCGTCCGGATAGTAAGAACTCATCCAGTCCATGTGATCGAGCAACACGGCATGCGTAAGTTTCGGTCCGGGGCGGCGCAGGTATTCGGTCACGGTGCAGGTCTGCGCCTCGATGCGATCGACAAGGCCGCCTTTCAGCCGCGCAAAGCCTTCCGGCGTCAGATAGCGCGGACACCTGGCCTCCTCGTAGTGACCGAAGACGTACACGGACCAATAATGATTGTCGGTGATGGGCACCGTGCAGAAAAGATCATCCAGCATGCGCTGGATACCGCCGGCGACGTCACCGTGATCGTTCTCGCTGACCAAGCGGCGCTGCGGAAGAGGCACGCCGATCATGGCCATGAAGACCGGTGAGGCCAGGAACTTGCGCACGACCGGCGTAAAGAAGCGGTGCTGCACCTCTTCGAGATAAATCTTCTTCTGCGCCGCGAGATCGGTTTGCGCGAACATCCGCCGCACCGCCCTTCCAAGCTCGGACTGCGGCCGCAGATGGGAGCGGAAGATCCGAAAGACGAGTCCGGTGAGACCCCGCGTGAATAGATTTTTTTCCGCGCTTGCGAACCAGCCCAGCCTTGCGTCCCAGTATCCCCGGGCGAATTCCGATAGGCTCGCGCGCAATTTGGTGCGGTAAATGACGGGAAAATCCGGATGCCATCCTTTGCCAAAAATGGCGAAGGCATCGGCGTGCTCCAAATGGCGGATCGCCGCCAGCTTAAGTTCAAGAAGCGCGGTTTGCCGTGGATTTACATCCACCGCGGTGACGCCGGCAGGTCCGTCCAGAGCATAGTCGAGGGCATTGCAGCCGCCGCTGGTGATGACCAGAACGCGGTCGTCCGGGCCTAACTTCATCACGCGCCGATCGACCGCCGAGTCCTCCCAGCAGGTGTTGTAGACAAGATTGCGCGTGGTCAGAAAACGGAACGCGAATTCTTCACACCGTTCCGAAAACGACAACGACCTCTGACGCAACACTCCGGCCCCTCGCAAATCTACGCAGCGCGTGTGTGCCTAAACCGACGACGCAGCCGTGACAAGTCTTTCCCGGTGACATCTCGAATCAGCGCGCGTGCGCGCTGTGTCGGTTCCAAGTAGTAGGTCCAGAAGTCGCCGACTGTCGTCGGCGTTTCATGAATCGGTAATACGGTTCCCTCAGGCAAAGACGCACCCGGCCAATGGGAGCGGGGGAATTCGATCCCAAGAGCGGTCAATATGGCCGGCACGTTCGAGCGCCCCCACTCCTGCCGCGCCAACGTCTCGATCGCGCCCGCCATGGCGGCGGGGCGCGCGCGCCACAATCCGGGGAGCCATACCTTGTGCCATTCGCGCACGTTGCGGAAAATGCGCGAGTGCGGGTGTGGGACTCGCAGGAACCGCGCTTCGGCAAGGCCGCGAAGCGCGGCTTGATGCGTCAGATCCGCGACGATGGTGGTTGAATCATCGATATGAAGGAGTCGCGACGCGTCCCAACCGCGCCCGATCCAGGCGCCCAGCGGTTTGCGTTTATGTGCTTTCAGGTCCTCGGCGTACCCGAGGGCCTCATGGCCCTCCGCCACCGTGAGGAGCGCGCCCGCACCGACCCGCTCCATGAGCCCTTGGGCATAGTCGAGAAAGTGGTGGAGGTTGAGAACGCTCCGCACATCGGGCGACATGAAATGCTCGTATGTGGACGGCGTGCCCGGGACAATGGCCTCCATCAACGGGATGATGGGCAAATAGTGCGCCGCCAGCCGCGCAAGCCGGTCCGGCCAGGTTAGTGACGCCACGCCCACCTTCGGCCGATACGCGCTCCACTGCGAAAATCGGCGCAGACCTTGGCGCAGGGCGAACCCCACCATCATCCCGAAGGCCAGTTCGATCATGAACGGGCGCGTCACCTCGACCGCAACCATCGGCGCAGCGTAAGCAGAAGGCGGCTGCCTCCCGCGCCGGGCGCGCACGAGGGTCGCGAGATCTTCGAACACCAGATAGTTGCTGAAGGTGTGGTCCCAATCGAAGGTGACCGCATCGAAGCGTCCGGCGCGGATGAGATCGCGCGCCGCCGTGAAAATTTGAACGCCAGCCCGCGCGGCGGGGCAATCAGGACTGGCGTAACTGACGCCTGCAAAGTTTAAGAGCGCGAGGATTTCGGCATGCGCCGCGTTCGCAAGCGCCACATCCGGCTATGGCTGGTGCGGCAGGTGGAGATCACGCTGCCCTCCCGGAATCAACGTCAGTCCCCGCGGACCAGTGGCCGGAAGCAAGTCCTTCATGAGGACGAGTATATTTACCCGGCCGCCACGGTTCGCAAGCGCTGTGTCGCCATATGGTCAACGCACCCGTTGGCGTCCACCGCGACGCTGTATTGCTTGCGCGCAGCCTCGGCGCTGACGATGCCGTCCTTCACGTCGCGCGCTACCAACGCCGGCTCGCGCCGGCGAGGATCACCCCAGCCGCCGCCGCCGGCTGAGCGTACCGTGAACTTGGCGTCTCTCAGCAGACGTTTGCCAAAGCGCGGCAGGTCATTGATGAGCTTGCCGCCGCTTTCGATGGCCATTTCGCAACCAAGTCCATCTGTACCGCCGTTGACCCCGTAAGCAGCGGCATAGGTGAGGCCTTCGCTGCGGAAGGACTGCATGATTTCGCCGTCCACTTCGGCTTCATATTCGATTCCTGCGCCACCGCGACGTTCGCCGGCGCCGGCGCTGTCCATGCGCAGTTCGTGGCGCGTGATGCGAATTGGATAGAGCCGTTCATAGGCCTCGACGTTGGGAATGGTAAGGCCGCCAAGCGCACCGATCAGGCCGATCTGGTGGAATCCGTCTCTTTCAGCGACCGCGCCGGCGGCGGACAGACAGTTCCAATGATAAAGCACGTACGGCTCCGCCGCCGCGTTTTTGCCGGTGGAGATGCCGTGCACGGTCTTGCCCCAGCCCGCACAGGCGCGCGAAGGGTCCGCCTTCGCGAGGGCTTTCCAGATCGCGTGAACGATCTCGTGCCCCATATACATCGTGCTCATGGTCTGGGGGGCCGGCGCATCGGGATTGACGAGCGAGCCCTTCGGCAGAACCAAATTGACCGAACGGAACGTCCCCTCGTTGATGGGTACATCGCCGCCCAGGAAAGAAATGAGCCCGACATAGGTCAAGGAATGACTATTCGCGACCGGGCTGTTCTTGAAGCCCCGCATCTGCTTGTCGGTGCCGGTGAAATCAACGGTGAGCTTGTCGCCCGCGATGGTGCAAGTGACATGAACCGAGAATTTTCCGGCACTGAAACAATCGTTGTCGGTGTATTCCTCGCCGGTGTAGACGCCGTCGGGCAACGCAGCGATGACGTGGCGGAATCTGGCATCGGCATGGTTAAGCACGGCGTCAAAGATTTCGCCGATCATCTCGCGGCCGAGTTCCTCCCCGAGTGCCACGATGCGGTCACCGCCAACACGAGTGGCGCCGATCATGGCCTGGAGGTCGCCGTCGAGGAGTTCCGGCGTGCGGCTGTTGAGGAGTATGAGCTGCCAGAGATCTTCGCGCCGTACGCCCTTGGAAACAACGCGGACAGGTGGAAGGCGCAGGCCCTCTTGGAAGATCTCGGTGGCATCGCCGTTGTAGGTACCTGGCGCGCCGCCGCCGATGTCGGACTGATGGGCACGATCGCAACAGAAAGCCACAAGCTTGCCCCCGACAAAGACCGGGGAGGCCATCACCCAGTCGGGGAGATGGTTGCCGCCGGCGACGTAAGGATCGTTCATCAGGAAAGAGTCGCCTTCATGGATGTCGTCGCCAAAGGCGTTGATAAGCGCGCGCGCGGCGAAACCACCACCGGCGGCGTGACCGGGCAAACCATCGGCCTGACTTATGATGTGACCGTCGCGGCTGGTGATGTAACAGCTGAAGTCATGAGACTGGCTGAAGATTGGCGAGAGCGCCGTTTGCGACATGATCCAGCCCATGTGCCGGCAGATATGGTCGAGGCGGTTCTGAGTGAGCGCCATCAGGATGGGATCGGGGTTACTTGTCATGGCATTGACTCCGCCGCGACGTTACGCAGGCGGGATGTAGCGGCCCAATCGAGCTTGCCGCCCGCGTCGACCGCGACGCCGTAGAGCTCGCGGGCGGCGGTCACGCTGACGATTTCGTCTTTCACGTCGCGCGCCACCCGCGAGGGATCACGGCGCCGGGGATCGCCCCAACCGCCACCACCGGATGAGTACAACACGAACCTGGGATTCTTGAGGGGACGTATGCCATACCGCGGAAGGTCGTTCATCAGCTTACCGTCGCTCTCGATCGAGATCTCGGCCACGCCACCCTCACCGCCGCCGTTCACGCCGAAAGCCGCATACGTTATGGCTTCATTGCGGAAATTGTGAACCACGTCACCATCGACTTCGGCTTCATAGATGACACCTGCTCCGCCCCGGCGCTCGCCGGCGCCCGCGCTGTCGGTGCGGATTTCCTGGCGGTGGATGCGCATGGGGTAAAGCCGTTCGTAGGCTTCGACGTTCGGGATGGTAAGCCCTCCGAGCGCGCCGAGAAGGCCAATCTGGTGGAACCCGTCCCGCTCGGCCACCGCGCCGGCGGCCGAGACGCCGTTCCAGTGATAAAGGACGTAAGCTTCGCCCGCGGCGTTCTTGCCGGTGGACGAGCCGTGGGCGTTCTTTGCCCATCCGGCGCAGGCGCGGCCGGGATCGGCTTTTGCGAGGGCCTTCCAGACCGCGTGGACAATCTCGTGCCCCATATAAACTGTGCTCATGGTTTGAGGCGCCGGCGGCTCGGGATTGACGAGCGATCCCTTCGGCAGAATGAGCGTCGCGGACCGGAAGGTGCCCTCGTTGATCGGGAAATCGCCGCCCAGAAAGGAGGCAAGACCTACATAGGTGAGGGAATGTGTGTTGGCCACCGGGCTGTTCTTGAAGCCGCGCATCTGCCGGTCGGTGCCCGTGAAGTCAACCGTGAGTCTCTCGCCGGCGATGGTGATGGTGACGTAGATATTGAACTTGCCTGGGCTAAAGCAGTCGGTGTCGGTGTGTTCCTCGCCGACGTACACGCCGTCCGGCAGAGCCGCGACGACTTGGCGAAACCTTGCGTCGGCGTGATCGAGCACCGCGTCAAAAATCGCCGAAGTGGTTTCGGGACCGAGCTCTTGGGCGAGAGCGACGATACGCTCGCCGCCGACACGCGTCGCACCGATCATGGCCTGAAGATCTCCATCAATGAGTTCAGGCGTCCGCGTATTGAGGAGGACGAGCTGCCAGAGATCGCGACAATATTTGCCGCGCGAAATCACGCGCACGGGCGGAAGGCGAAGGCCCTCTTGAAAAATATCTGTTGCCTCCGCATTGTAGGTTCCCGCAACGCAGCCGCCGACATCAGATTGGTGGGCGCGATCGCAGCAGAAGGCGACCAGCTTGCCCGCGACAAACACGGGGCTCGCAATCACCCAGTCAGGAAGATGATTTCCGCCGGCCGCGTAAGGGTCGTTCATCAGAAAAACGTCGCCGTCATGGATATCGTCGCCGAAGGCCTTTAGTAGAGCACGGATCGCAAAGCCGCCGCCGGCCGCGTGAGCGGGAAGCCCGTCGGCCTGACTTATGATCTGGCCGTCGCGGCCTGTGATGTAGCAGCTGAAGTCGTGCGCTTGGCTGAAGATGGGCGACAGAGCGGTCTGCGACATCACCCAGCCCATATGCCGGCAGATGTGATCGAGCCGGTTTTGCGTCAACGCCATTAAAATCGGGTCGGGATTCGCCATGGCTTACCTCAACTCGATCAGAAAATTGCCCGCGGCGTCTACGGTCACATGGTCATCGGGCCCTGCGAACAATGTCATGGTGCGCTCTTCGATAATGAGTGGACCTTGCAGAGCGTGGCCGGCGCCAAGATCGCTGCCGTCATATACAGGGATATCTTGCCATCCCCGGCGACGGTCCAGGTAGACCTGCCGCTTACCGGTCGGCGTAGGCGTACCGCTGCCAGTGGTGTAGGCGGGCGCGGCAAGCGGCAAGGCCGAGATAGTCGCGATGACCCGTAAAGCCGTGAATCGAATGGGGGTTATCGGCTTGATGTGGCCGTAGAGCCTCTGATGATCGGTCTCGAACGCGCTCTTGAGGGTGGCGAGGGTGTCGGTCTTGGGGTCGTAGTCGACCTGTACCGAACGCATCTGGCCCTTATAAACCAAGTCGATGACACGACGCAGGACGGGTTCCGCCCCGCCTGCCTCGCCTTTGAGTTCGTCGCGTGCGGTGCTGGAAAGTTCTGCAAAAATACCCGGAAGCTGCGCAAGTTCGGCGTCGGCCAAGGCCGCGTCGAACACCTTATACACGTCGTGACGGATGTCGCTGTCGAGCATACCGAGTGCGCAGAAGGCGCCAGCATGCCGCGGCACATAGACTTTCTTGCAGCCGAGCGCACGGCCGACGGTAGCGCCGTGCATGGGCCCAGCGCCGCCGGCGGCGATGAGGGTGTAACGCGCCGGATTCAAACCTCGTTTGACGCTGATCTCCTCGACGGCGTGCAGAAGGTTTTGTTCGAGAAGCTGGATCATACCGACGGCTGCATCTTGCACGCTGAGCTTCAACGGCGTCGCGATCTTTTCGGCGCAAGCGGCTTTTGCTTTTTTACCGTCGATGACGACCGAACCATCTCCGATGGCGCCCTCGCGCATACGTCCGAGGACAACAAGCGCATCGGTGGTCGTGGCATCGGTACCGCCACGGCCGTAACATGATGGCCCGGGCATCGCACCCGCGCCCTGCGGGCCGCAATGGAGAAGCCCCGCGCCGTCGACGCGCGCGATGGTGCCGCCGCCCGCGCCGACGGTATGGATGTCGATGGCGGGCATAGCGACATGATAACCGGCGATATCGAAGCCGTCGACGATTTGGGCGCGGCCCGACTGCAGCATGCTCACATCGCAGCTGGTGCCCCCGATCTCCATGCAGATGAGATCGTCGCTGCCGCACGCGCGGCCGAAGTAGCGCATGGCGCCGATCCCGGCGGCGGGACCAGAAAGGCAGAGAGCGACGGGCGCCTTGCTGACGCGCGAAAGACTGATGGCGCCGCCGTTGCTTTGAACGAGAGTGACCTCGCCTTTGAAACCGAGTTCTTTGAGACGCGCGCCGAGAGCCTCGAGATAGGTCACGACACGTTTGCGAATGAAGGCGTCGATGACAGTGGTGGAGCCGCGCTCATACTCGCCCAAGATCGGCGCCAAGCGCGACGAAAGCGACAGAGCCAACTTAGGCGCGGCGGCGCGGATGACCTCGGCGGCCTGCTCTTCGTGGACGCCGTTCACGTAGGCGTTCAGGAAGCAGATCGCCACGGTCTCAACGCCTTCCTTCTCGAATTCGGTAATCGCAGCGCGGATATCGTTCACGTTGAGGGGCGCAAGTTCTCTGCCGTGGACATCGATGCGGCCGCCAATGCCTTTGCGCAGGTAGCGCGGCACGAGCGGCTCGGCGAAGGGCGTCCGGTGGTCCCAGGGATTGGGCCGGATCCCGCGGCGAATCTCGAGACTGTCGCGGAAGCCCGCGGTAGTAAGCATGCCGACCGTCGCGCCCTTACGTTCGAGGACGGTGTTGGTCGCAATGGTCGAGCCGTGCACAAACCATTCGCAGTCCGCGAGCAATTGCGCGATCGACAATCCAAGCCCCTTCGCCGCAGCGGCAACAGCGTCGAGCACGCCGCGGCTGGGGTCCGCCGGAACCGAAGGCACTTTGAAGACGGCAATGGCGCCGCCTTGCTGCTCCACGACCATGTCGGTGAAGGTTCCACCAACGTCGACACCGATGCGATTCATTATGGCTCCAACTCAAGTCTCATGTGTGACGAAGCCCCTCACCGCTCCGGTCCGCTCGACCCCGGTTACGTCCGCGCTGCGCGCCTACGAGCAGGAGAGGGCTGGAGTGTGGGTGCGCGCACACCGCTATCCTTTGTACGGAAATTTCGTGCTGCCGCCGCGTGTGACGGGCACCGGCTTACCGTATTCGCGTACGTGGCCGTTATCTTTGAAGAAGTCCTTGAATCGCGGCACGGTTGACGTCGTCATGCGCTCCTCGAAATAAGGCAGCAGCGGCTTGAACCAATCGAAGATGCGGCGCAGTTCCTTGACGGGTTCCTCGGACACATCCACCCGGAGGTCGCAGCGCGCCTGGCTTTGATGGCCGAACGTGAGAATCGAGGACGATGTCTGCCCTTCCGGCTGCCCGCCGGCATCGCGGCCCGCTTCGATGGCGCGGATCAACCGCTCCTCGAGAATGTCGTCTTCCTTCTCGTGGAACCCTTCGGCGATTGCTTCAACGACTTGTGGCCCCGCCAGTACGTTTCCCATGGCAACGAAATTCTCCCCGATGATATGGCCGCACCAGGGGATGTTGTTTTCGCCCGTGAAGGCGTCGGAACGGCCGTCTGAATCAACGATGCCGATCTGGCGCTTGCCGAACCATGGGTCGGTCTCCGTGACGAGCTTAATGGCGCCCGTCGGATGGTAGCCTTGTTCGATAAGCTTCAAAGTAAGGGCGCCGAGACGCGGCTCGGCGATGGATTGATACCCGACAGCGCCCGCGTGCGACACGAAGGCGCAGCGGTTACCGACGGCGGGCGAACTCGTGGCCATGGCGAGGCCGCGTTGTCCGGTACGCTTGCATCGTCCAACAATTGTGAAAGTCATTTCTGATCCTCTGTCATAGTCAGATTGAGCGAATCTTCATTCCGCCAGCCATACTCCACGGCATCGCCGATCTCGATCGCGACTGCCCCGGGCACGGATGCGAAAAGAGTTTGTCCGCGCGCGTCGATCTCGATGCGCGTGTAGGCCCCGAGGAACGATTTGGCGCGCACGATACCCGGCCCCCGGGATGCGCCTGCGGGCACTGCCGCGCCGAGCAGCACGTTTTCGGGCCGGACCGCAATGCCGCCTGCCATGAAATTGGTCTCGCCGACAAAATCGGCGACGTATGAACTGGCGGGACGCCGGTAGATTTCCTCGGGTGAGCCGACCTGGGCAATCCTGCCTTTCTCCATGACCACGATGACATCGGAAAGGTTCATGGCCTCCTCCTGGTCGTGGGTCACATATATAAAGGTGATGCCGACGTTGCGCTGGAGCGCCTTGAGCTCGCCTTGCATCTTCTTGCGCATCTTGAGGTCAAGCGCGCCGAGGGGTTCATCGAGTAGCAGCACACGCGGCTCCGTGACCAGCGCGCGGGCGAGCGCGACACGCTGCTGCTGACCGCCCGACAACTGACGCGGATATTTCTCGGCTTGATCGGCGAGGCCCAACTTCGCCAGCATCGCTTCGACGCGTGGTGCGATTTCCCCTTTTTGAACTTTATCCATGCGCAGGCCGAAGGCGACGTTGGCCCGCACGGTCATGTGCGGAAAGAGGGCATAGCTTTGGAACACCATCCGGGTGTGACGCTTAGCGGCCTCACTCACTGGCACCCCGGCAACGAGAACCTCGCCCGCGTCGGGCGTTTCGAACCCACCGATGATGCGCAGGGTCGTCGTCTTGCCGCAGCCAGAAGGCCCCAGGAGCGTAACGAACTGACCGGGCGCAACATCAAGATCGATGCCGGCTACGGCTTCGAATGCGCCGAAACGTTTCACAACGCCGCGGACGCGGACGTCTGGCTGATGCGTGTTCCCCATGGGACTGTCTAAGCCGCCTTCACTTCATTCCAAATGTCGTTCCAGCGGGACCGGTTAGTGAGGTTGCCTTTGAAGGTGAGACGGCTGAAGGCCTTCGGATCGATGCCGAGATCGGCGACGAGCTTAGGCTCGAGGCGATCCACCGCGACTTTGGACGCCGGCGCATAGCTGTTATAACGGGCCATCATCTCACCGTGCTCGGGGCTCAGGGTGAAGTTCGCGAACTCCTCGACAAGAGCGAGCTTTTTCGTGCCCTTCACCGCGGACACCGCTTCGCTCCACCCGAGGGCACCCTCTTTGGGCCAGACCCAGCCGGCGTCGATGCCGGCTTTCTTCAGCGGTTCGATCACGTTCAGGAACGACCAGGCGACGACCACCTCGCCCGAGCCAAGCATGGTCTGGAGATCGGCCACGTTCTTCCAGTAGGCGCGCAAGAGGGGTTTCTGGGAGATGAGAAGCTTCTTCACTTCCTGCAGCGCCTTCTCATCCATGTTGGTGGGGTCTTTGATGCCGAGCATAAGCGCGCCCATGCACAACGTATCCTCGGCGTCGTCGCGCAGCGCGATGCGGCCTTTCCATTTCGGGTCGAATAGCGCCTTCATGGAATCGATTTCGCCGGTCACCTTGCGATTGAAGGCCATGGCGTTCGCGCCCCAGACAAAGGGTACGCCGTAGAGCTTGCCGTCGACGGTCCAATTCGGATCGTTCTGGAACTCGGGGAAAAGACCACCGCGATGGGTCAACTTGGCGGGGTTGAGGGGTTCAAACAGGCCGGCGCGCACGGAGAGCGCCACGAAGTGCTGTGCTGGCACGACCATGTCGTAAAGCTTGGTGCCGCCGCCGCGCAACTTGGCCACCATTTCATCCGAACTGGAAAAGAAGGTCGGTCGAAAATCGATGTTGATCTTCGCTTTGGCCAGATCGGCGAACGGCTTTTCGCCCCAGCTCGACCAGGTGAAGTAGTTGAGGGTCCGATCTTGGGCGAATGTAGGACCCGGAAGCGCGCTTAAACCTAAGCCGGCGGCGAGCACCTTCATGGTCTGGCGGCGCGTCATGCCCGCGGGAAGAAGAACGCTGAGATCGAGCTTCTCGCCCATTCGCTTGCCTTTCCTGATTATGCTGCTTTCACTTCGTTCCAGATATCGTTCCAGCGAGACCGATCCAAAGGTATGTCTTTAAAGGTGAGCCGATTGACGGTTTTGGGATCGATCCCGAGGTTCTTCACAAGGTCAGGTTCGAGGCGATCGACAGCCGCCTTTGACGACGGGGCGTAGCCGAGGTAGCGGGCCATCATCTCACCGTGCTCTGGGCTAAGCGTAAAGTTGGCATATTCCTCGACCGCGGCGAGTTTCGTCGTGCCCTTCACGGCGGAGACCGCTTCGCTCCAGCCGATGGCGCCTTCCTTGGGCCACACCCAGCCGGCGTCGATCCCGGCCTTCTTTAAGGGCTCGATGACCGCGAGCATGGTCCAGGCGACGACAACTTCCCCGGAGGCAAGCATGTTCTGCACGTCGGCGATGTTTTTCCAATAGGCGCGCAGGAGCGGCTTCTGGGAGATGAGAAGCTTCTTCACCTCCTGCAGCGCTTTCTCGTCCATCTTGTAGGGTTCCTTGATGCCGAGCTTTAGCGCCGCCAAGCCAAGGGAGTCTTCCGGTTCGTCGCGGAGCGCGATACGGCCTTTGAACTTGGGATCAAAGAGCGCGTTCATGGAATCGATTTCGCCAGTGGCTTTGCGATTGTACGCGATAGCGTTAGCGCCCCACACGAAGGGAACGCCGTAGAGCTTTCCGTTCAAAGACCAGCGCGGATCGTCCTGGAATTCCGGGAACAAGTCTTTGCGATGCGTCATCTTCGCCGGATCGAGCGGCTCTAGAAGATTGGCGCGCGCGGCGATGTGCACATAGTTCTGCACCGGCACGATCATATCGTAGAGCTTCGTACCGCCCCCGCGCAGTTTGGCCATCATCTCGTCGGAACTGGAATAGAAAGTCGGCTTCAGATCGAGCTTCAGTTTGCTCTTGGCATTGTCGAGGAATGGTTTCTCGCCCCAACTCGACCACGTGAAATAGTTGAGGGTACGTTGCTGTGCGACGGCCATCGATGGCAATGCGCTCACACCCGCGGCCGCGGCCAGGGCGCGCAGAGCGCTGCGCCGGGACATGCCGGCAGGCAGGAGCAGATTGAGGCCGAGTGTCTCCGTCATGGACTTACTCACCTTTGCCAATACTCGTCTGCCGCGAGCGGCGGATAACAACCTCGGCGATTCCGGCCATCACACAGCTCACCACCACAGTCAAAGTCGCGACGGCATTGATCTCGGGCGTGATGCCGACACGCAGCATGGACCAGATCACCATCGGCAACGTGTTGTCCGTACCGGTGGTAAAGAATGTCACGACCACCTCGTCGAACGAAAGGGTGAAGGAGATAAGGGCGGCCGTCAGGATGGCCGGGGCGAGCAAGGGGAGCGTGATTTCCCAAAAAATGCGCGCCGGGCCCGCCCCCAGGTCGCGGGCGGCCTCTTCCAGCGACGAGTCGAAGCCGACGAGGCGCGCCGAAACGATCAGGAAAACGTAAGGAAAGGCCACTACGGAGTGGCCCATGATCACGGTCACAAGCGATAGGTCGATCTGGGCGAGGTTGTAGAATCCCAGGAGGGCAATCCCGAGGATCAGGTGCGGCACCATCATGGGCAGACTGGCACCCGTCCGCAGCGCGGTGCGCAGGCGCGGCGCGTAACGATGCGCGCCCGTGGCCGCCATGAGACCGAGCGTGGTGGCCAGCACGACCGTGGCGCCGCCGACCATCAGGCTATTCCCAAGGGCGGCGCGGAACGCTTCATTCACCACCAGTTGTTCGTACCAGCGCAATGTAAATTCCCGGATCGGAAAGACGCTGATCTCTGAGTTATTGAAGGAAAAGAGCGCGACAAGTAGAAGCGGCGCGAATAGGAACAGAAGCACCAGCGCGGTCCAGAGGCCAAGGAGGATGGTGGAAAACTTGCGCGCCGCCATCATGCCTCACCTCTGAGACGGCCCGCTCGCAGGAAGAGAGTGGCGAACACGAGAATGATGGCGAGTATGGCCAGCGACATTGCGGACCCCAGCGGATAGTCGAAAGAAACCCCGAATTGCTGCGCCACTACACTTCCGATCATGATGCTGCGTGCGCCGCCCAACAGTTCGGGCGTCACGAACGCGCCCATGGCCGGAATGAACACGAATAGACATCCCGTCGCCACACCCGGGAGACTCAGCGGCAGCGTGACGTGTAAGAACGTCCGCCAGCGCCCCCCGCCAAGATCCTTCGCCGCCTCAAGAAGGCGCGGATCGAGTTTCTCAAGCACCGCGTAGAGCGGCAAAATGAAAAACGGCAGGTAGATGTGAACCAAGGCCAGGGTCACCGCGAAATCGCTGTAGAGGAGCCATGCGACTGGCTCCTTCGTTAGTCCGCTGGCTTGGAGAGCTTGGTTGATCGCACCATTGGTTCCCAGGATCAGCATCCACGCGTAAGTGCGCACCAGATAGCTGGTCCAAAGGGGAAGAATCACGAGCACGAGCAGCGTCAGCCTGAAGCGCCGCGTCTTGCGCGCGAGGAAATAGGCAACCGGGTAGCCAATGATCAGGGAAATGAGGGTGACGATAAGCGCTAACTTTATCGTGCGCCAGAAGATGCCGAGGTAAAGGGGGCGAATGAGTCGCTCGTAGTTCGCCAGCGTCCACTCGGCAACGATGTTGT
Source organism: Rhodospirillaceae bacterium (assembly GCA_041905525.1). Lineage (GTDB taxonomy): Bacteria > Pseudomonadota > Alphaproteobacteria > Rhodospirillales > Rhodospirillaceae > SHVO01. The sequence continues at coordinate 7,617 of JAYRKY010000005.1, read as the reverse complement.
AATCGATCACCTTCCAGAAGCTCAGGAGTCCCATCGTGGCCATGGGTATAATGAACAGCGCAATGATCCAAAGCGCCGGCGGGGCCAGAAAGACTGAAGCCGCGGCGAATTCACGCGCGTTCCTGGCGGCCATGGCTCCGACATCCCCTGAAATCGACCCTGACTTCCGAACGCTAGCACCCGGCAGGCGGCAGGAGCAATGAACTCTGAACTCGCCGTGTAACAGCGACCCCGGTAGCTTGCGCCGCGTGGGCGAGACGTGACGGCTAGCGATTCGCCGCGATGTGCTCGTCCACTTGCACTTCCATCAGCGAGAGCGGCAACGCACCGGCGCTGAGCACGGCGTTGTGGAAGGCTTTGAGCGAAAATTTGGGGCCGAGCGCTTTGCGGGCCTTTTCGCGCAGTTCAAAGATGCGAAGCTGCCCGATCATGTACGACGTGGCCTGGCCCGGCATCACGACATACCGCTCCACCTCGCTGGGCGGGATGCCGTAGTCGATGGCCTGCTGGCGCGTCCATCCCTTGGTATGAAGGCCGGTGTCGACAACCAGGCGCCGCGCGCGAAACAGTGCCGCATCGAGATAGCCGAGGTAGCCTTCCGGATCATCCTTGTACCAACCCTCTTCGGCCGCCACGCGCTCGGCGTAGAGCGCCCAGCCTTCTGTGATGGCCGAGATGCCGCCGAAGGCGCGGATCTGGCGGAACTTCGGAAGGGATGTATCCTCGTTCATCAGCGCGATCTGGAAGTGATGGCCGGGCACGGTCTCGTGATAGATCAGCGTCTTGAGGCCGAAACGCGTGAGTTCATCGTCGCGCAGTGGCATTTGGAAAATGCCCGGCCGAGAACCGTCGAGCGGGGGCGCCGTGTAGCTTGCCGCCGCGCTGGACCAGCGAAACTCGGGATAAGGCTGGGCGATCACGGCGCCCTTCGGCATACGGTCGAACACCAGCGCCGAACGCGTCAACGCGTCGGCGAGAAAGGTGTTGATATCCGCCATGATCTGTCCGCGGCCGTCCGCGTTCAACGGGTACGCAAGATCCTTTTCAAGCTGTTGGATGCGTTGCTTTACGGTGCCTTCAGTGCGCCCGATCTTCTTGAAGATCCCGTCCATCTCAGCCTCGATTCGGGCGACCTCCCTTAGGCCGATCTCATGAATTTGAGCCGCGGTGAGGTTTGTGGTCGTGAAACGCTCGAGCAACCACGCATAGGCCTTGTAGCCGTTCGGCTGACTAGAGATGCCGGCGGCCTCGCGGGCGCGGGGCAACTGCTCCTCCAAAACCGCGATCCCCTCGCGCCAGGCTGGATAAACCGAGTCCGCGATGAGGCGCTGGGCATCCTGCGCCAGCACGGCTCGGCGGGCATCCGGCACCACCTTTCCCGCGCGCAGGCGGTCGTTGAACGTCGCCGCAAGAGGATTCTCCGCAGGTTGCCCGGCGATAAATTGCTTCATTTGCGCGATGGTGGCCTCAAGAATGAACTTCGGCGGAATGACCCCTTTCGCGCCGGCCGCGCGCGCTTCCGCCGCCGCTTCTTGCATACGCGCACCGACAAGTGCGAGCCGGGCCAGGTAATTCTCGGCATCTTTCTCGCTGCGCAGGACGTGCTGCACCGTCAGCGTGTTGACCAGATTGATATTGGCGCCGCTGAACTGTTCCAGGGGGAAGACGAGGTCGAGGTAGGGCTCGCCTTTCACAACCATGTCCAACTGCCACTCCATCAGATTGGCCGAGACGCGCTCTTGCGAGGTCAGATTCGTGCGGTCGTAGGCGCGCAGCGCGGCCAGCCCTTTCTTCGCGAGCGCGATCCGTTGCACGTTGATCTCACGGGTCTGCGGCATCAAGGTGCGCTCCATCTTCTCCTGCTCCTCGCCGGCGAAGTAGCGGGCGCTGGCGGCAAAATCGGTGTGGAGGCGCATCCACTCGTCCGTGAAGGAGTCGAAGAACTGGCCGATGGGCTGTGCCGGTGCGCGCTGCTGGGCCTCGGCGCCGGCGGCGCCGAGAAGCAATGCCAGGACCAATGCGATGCGATGCAGGATGCTCATGGTGCCCCCAGGGAAACCCGTGAGATTCGGACGCGCGCCCTCAGTGTATAACGCAGCGGCCACGCCAAGATGTCATCCTGGCGCGGCCGCACGTCTTCTTATAACTTGTTGAAAATATTATCTATTTTGCGGCCATTAGGGCCTGGATCTGCTTCACCGCGAAGTCGACCTTCATCTCGTGGCGCAGTTTCCCGAGTTCGACGCTCGACTTGCGCGCGTCGCCCGTAATCCCGTTCTTGGGTGTGTTCGGTCCGAACTGCGGCTTGCCGTTCACGACCGGCGCGCCTTCGGTGTTTGGCAGTTGATCCTTGCGCACCCATTCAGCGCCGACCAACGTCTCGAGATACATCATCTCCGACGTGTCCTGGATCCCGCCATGCTGACCCACGGGGAGCCCGCGGTCCGTCAGGATCTTGTTGAACGCATCGCGCGCGGCTGTGTACGGATGGTCCGCGTAGTGCACGCGTGCCTTGCCCGCATATTTGGTGGTGAGCTTTTTCGCGACCTCGGCGTAAACGCCGTTCGGGCCCTGACCGCCGCCGCTATCGCCCATGAACACAACATCCTTGAAACCGTTAAGGATCGCCTGCTCGGCGACGGCTTCCAAGACTTGGCCGAGGATCGGAGCGGGGAGCCCGATGTCACCGGGGATTTCAGGATCCGCGTTCGCGGGGGTAAAGGGCAGCACCGGCATCGCGATCGCGTTGCCAAGCTTCTCGGCGATGTGTTTGACGACCTGCTTGCCAATGAGGTTGTGACCACCGTTCACATTCTGCGGGCCGCGCTGTTCAGTGCCGCCCGTGTAAAACAGCGCCGTGGTCTTGCCGGCCGCAAGTGCCGCCTTGAGTTCGGGCCAGGTCATCATTTCAATCTCGACCGTGGCCGGCGCTTTGGCCGGAGCCGCAGCTGCATAGGCCGGAGCGGAGCTCGCCATCGCCAAAGCCAGCACCATGCCGGCCGCTTGAACCATCTTCATTGTCTTCTCCCCTATTTCACGAGTTTGCAGCCAGGCGCCGGGAACGTGCCCGGCTTGAACGTGTCGCCACCCACGGCCTTGGCGTGGCTCTTCCAGGCCGCGGCAATGATCGAAAAATCCTTCTGCGCGTCGGTCTTCTCCGCGCCGCCTTCCAGCTTCGCGAAATAATCGTCTGTGGCCTGCTTCAGAACCTTGAGGTCCGATTCCGGCCAGGACGCGAGAGTGATCTTGGCGCTGACGGGCTTACCGTCGACCAGCTTGACCGATCCATCGTGGTTGCGCTGCATCACCCCAGTGTTGACCGCCAGCATCTGCTCCAAGCGTTCGCACTGGATGGATTCCGTCGCTTTATATGATTCCGTCAGGGCTTCCCTGGCCGCGCGCTGAATCGCCGCGCGCTGCGCATCGCTGAGGCCGTTCCACACCGGTTTGTCGATGTGCATCCATGACACGAGTGAAGGCTGATGCCAGGCGGGCGTATGCGCGTAGCGAGCGCCAAGCTGACCGATGTTCTGGGTGCAGGTGCTCTTGGTACCGGCCGGCATCGGGAACGGCACGGCAGGTGTGCAATCGAGATCGCCGCTGTCCGGATTGCCGTGCGGCTTCGAGCCGCTGGCCTCTTTCACAGGAAAGAACTCGGCAAAATCGTCGCTGGGGTTGATGTACTCGAAGCCCTGGATGGTCCCAGTCTGCATCGGCACCAATACAGGCTGTCCGCCGACGGCCGGGTAAAAGGCGAGCGTCTTTTGTTTGATCGTGCCGCGCTCGAGCAGGATATCGCACGCGCGGTCCACCACGTCCTGGGGTGGGGAAAGATAGCGGATGCGCCATGCGGAGGTGCACAGACCCGCGAGCCCGATCCCGTTCTTATGCGCAAGGCATTCCGAATCGCCCTTCGCGCATTGGGCCTTGCCCATCGGTGCGGGGAAGAAGCCGGAATTCTGCGCGGTGCTGCCGACTACCGGGATCACGACCTGCGTGCCGCCCCGGCTATCGAGCACCTGCTGCGCAAGCTGCGTGCCGTTGTGGCCCGCGGCGTCGAGTTTCGCCGTGGTCAGGAACGAGACCATCTGATCGAAGGTGATCCCGAACGGCACGGAATTATAAATGAAACCCCAGGACGGATCGTTAAAGGACGGCTTTTCCTGGCCGTCGTTCTTTCCGAACTGAATGCCTGCGCGCAGCGCGTTAACGCCGCGATTCACGGTGTTGTCGGGCTTAAAGATAACCTGCTGCCCAGCGGGCAACGCATCGGCGCCCTTGTCGTCCGTATAAGCCAGCACCTTCTCGATGAAGATGCGCATCGCTCCGTAGCCCGGATCCTTGGGATTGGTGGATGTGCCGTTGCCGCGTCCGACCGTGGCCGACTCACTATACTCGTTGTAGGTGATGGTAACGTCGGCCAGGGCCGCGCCAGCACCGAGCGCCGCGAAAGCCGCGCCCAAGAAAAAAGCTCTAACCATTTATGTCCTCCCCGACACTCACCGACGAGTATCCCCGGAATGCGCGGGGATGAGCAAGCGCTCCCCGCGCCAAAATCGGGACTAGCGTTGGAGGCGTGTGGGTTGGACCGTTGCGCCGTTGGAGGCCACATCCCAGGCGGCGAACCGGACCCACTTCTTGCCGCGGGCATCAAAGGGGATTTCAAACCGGTGCGAACCGAAGGCCGCCAAGTCCGTGGCGGGGATTACCTGGCGCGTCGTGGTTTTTCCGTCGCCCGTCATGACTTCGACGAATTCCAGGGGAAATGTCCAAGAGACGTTGGCGACGAGCTTTGCGTTGCGGCCGCTGCCTTGGATCTCAAAGGAGGGAATCACCACCTCGCCCGAAGACCAGAACGTGTAGCCCGTCTTGAGCACTTCGATCAGCGGGGTGACATCGTCCGGAGATGGGAGTTTATCGAGCTTCACATAGGTGACCGGCGAGCTTCCGTAACTGTCATCACCAGGCATCTGATCGTAGACCTCGGAAATGGAGAGCACCCGTTTCAAGGGGACGTTCTTGTCGGCCATCCAGTTCGACATCTCGTCGAGCAGCGGCCAGCAGCGATAGTCGCAGAGGCGCCGCTCGGACCCGTCGACGCCCATGCCCCAGCGCGCGCCGAAGCCGTTGTAGTTCGGGTCGCTGAAGTAAGGCCGGTCCTTCACAGCGTCCGGGAATCCGGTGGAGCCCTTCGTGCGTGGGTGGGGCATGGAGATAATCGCGTTCTCCTTGCGCACCATCGCCATGAGATCGTCCGCGCCGCCGACGTGATAGACCTTGCCATATTCCGGATGCGCTTCCTCCGCCGGCTGACCGGGGAGACGTTCGTCCCAGAAGACGGGTTTGCTGAAGATGATGTCCGTATGGCCGCCGAGCGGGCCGCGGAATAGTTCCTGCGCCGGGAGGATCAAGAAGCTGTCGTCGGAGTGAGCCTTCGACCCGGCGATGGCCCATTTCGTCACGGCGAGGCGGCGCGCATTGGCGGTCTGGCGGCGTTTGATCGCATCGGCGCTATCCGCGCCCGGCATCGGATCGCCGGATTCATTCCAGAGGGAGAGCTGCAGGGCGTCGACCGGGGCGATAATGTTGATGCCGGCCGCCTTCAAGGCCATGAAGTCCGGGAGTTTGACATCAGGACTGCCGGCCTTCTCAAGACGTTGGGACATGTCCATGTGATAGTGATGGCTCATGACCTGATAGCCGGGAAGCGGGCGGTAGACGTCGCCGTTGGTGAACGCGAGCGACTTGCCGATGGCGTCTTCCGCCTTACCCAAATTCGGGTACAGGAACACCGTCATGAGTTGCTCGGTCCCGGGGCGAGCGCTGAACAGCGACCAATTTTCCTGGAAGTTCTCGTGCTCGTGGTCCTCGTATTCGTTCTGGCGCACGCCGAACGCATAGGAGCCGGCGGAATCCTTGCGGTAGTAGTTGTAGCCGACGTTGACGGCGATTTCGCGCGACCAGAAGAAACGATGCGGCGGCGGAAAAGCGGCGATCGCGCCGCCGTTCTGCTCGACCGCGACAAGCCGGTTTGCCGCGCGCAAAGGCACCGAACTTGTGTTGACGGCGCCGCGAAGCTTGTAGTCCTGCCAAGTGTGGGCTGTGTCGCGCCATGCCACGCGCGAGCTGTTCTCGATCGCGAGGCCCTTCAGGCCTGCATCATATTTATAGGCGACCCATTCCTTCGTGGTTTTACCGATGACCTCCTGACGGATCATGTTGGTGCCGCGGAAGATGGTATAGCGCAGCAGGCCGCTGAACACGCCGAGTTCGACGCCGGGATAATCGACCACAATGCGGGCGCCCTCGGTGCGCACGGCGCAGCCGGTGATCTTGTATACCGCGTTCGCACGCTGAATTTCGGATGCATCGCGCGGCAGGCCAGGCTGGCCCGCTTCGGGAATGCCTTCCGGAGGCGGAATGGAATTGCCGGGGAATGCGCCCGGAGCGGGCGGTTTCGCACGCAGGAGCGGCGCATCCCAAAACGGATCGAAACGGTATTTGTCGACGTTCTCTTTATTGATGGGAATCTTCAGGTCGCGCAGTGGCGCGAGTTGCTGATTGCTGATACGGCGCAGACCGCTGACCACGGCGTAGTCAGGCACGGCGTTGACGACAATCGGCGTCCAAGCGCCGTCGCCACGGCGAAGGGAGAGATCTTGAATGACCGGCACACCGTTCTGAACGGCGATTTGGAGGCGTCCGGATTGGCCGGCATCGCCGGCCCACATGATACGCAGTCCGGCGGCATCGGACTCTGCCGTCAACCCATCCGAAGCCTTGTAAGCGGACATGTTGCAGGTCACCGATTGCGCGGCGGCAGGAAACGCGAACGCGCCGAGACTGAATGCAACGATGGCCGTCTTTGATATTGCGGTCATACGGCAGCTCCCCTTGAAATCGAAAAGAGCGCCGGAGCGAATTTCGCCCGGCGCCCCTGGTCGGAAGATTTCGCGGCCGCTTTGACGGAAGCGGCCGCGATCCCTGTGGTCTTAGTACTTGAAGCGCAGACCGACGTTGAAGTACCGGCCGAGGAAGTCGTACACGACGCGGTTGCCAGGCTGCACGAACGAGGACGGCGCACCGACGTCTTTCGGCGGCTCCTGATTCGTCACGTTGTTGACCGAGAAGTAGAACTCGTTCTGCGATCCGAAGGCTTCGAAGCCGTAGGTCACGGTGACGTCGGTGTAGAACACCGGGTCGACCGTATTGTCGTCGACGAAGATGCCTTCAACACGCTGAGCGTCTACGAGCTTCGGACCAATGAAGCGCTCCTGCACGAAAAGCTTCCAGTTTTCATACTCGTAGTTGGCCCGCATGTTGACGCGCCATTTCGGATCGTTGTTGCCGCCCAACGTCGGGATGCGGGCGCCGCCGAGGGCCTGCGTATACGCAGCCGTCAGGCGGGTTGCCAGCACACCGAGGGTCAGGTCGCCGCCCCAAAGATCGGTGTTGTACCGCGCTTCGAAGTCGATACCGGCGTTCGTGATCTCCGACAGATTCAAGAACGGTGAACGGACGCGGACCGTGCCAGCCACGGGAGTGACGTATTGGCAGAAGCCCGGAACGTTCAGGTAGCAGTTGTCGATGGTCTGCTGCGAGCCGACCGTCTGAATG
>JAYRKY010000035.1:0-34959 GCA_041905525.1 Rhodospirillaceae bacterium | reverse complement strand
AGCGCGGTTGCGGCTTCGCGGCGGCGCCGCCCGCGGGAGCGGCGGCGGGGGCGCCGGGGCGGGCCGGTGTGGTGGGGGCCGGGGTGTCGACCGCGGCGCTGAGTTGTTTGCGGGCGGTGAGTTCTTCCGTGAGCGCGACGGCGCGGCGGGAGTCCATGGCGGCGAGGATGGGCGCGACCTTGGCGTCCTTCATCTTCTGCACGACGCCGACAAGGATCGGCATTTCGAGCGTGTCGAAAATGCGCGCGGCGTCCTTCGGTTTCATGACGCTGTAGACGCGCACGAGCTGGTCGATCTCTTCCTGCTTCTGGGCGTCGTACTGCTTGAGCAGGCTTTGGATGTTCTTCTCGAGATCCTGAAGCTGGGCGATCTTGCCTTCGATGCGCGCTTCGGCGGCCTTCAGTAATCCATCCTTGGCTTCGACTTCGCGCTCGCGCCGTTCGATGACGGCGCGGCGTTCGGCCAGGCGCTGCAAGGTGTCGACCTCGGACTTGGTGAGGTTGGCCGGATCGAAATTGAGCATCGACGGCGGACCGGCGTCGGCGGCGGCACCTTCGGCCGGCGCGGCGGCGCCATCGGCGGGCGCCGCAGGCGCGGTACCGCCGGCGGGCGCGGCGCCAGGCGCGGCGGCGGGTGTTGCGCCGGGTGTCGCGGCGGGTGTCGCGGTGGTCGGCGCGGGCGGCGCAGCCGGTTTGGCGGCGTTGTTGGGCGCGGCGGCCTGCGCGAGCGCGGCGGATTGCTCCATCACGAACGAGACAAAGCGCGTTTCGCCGGCGACGTCCTTGACGATGACCTGCAGCTTGAAGCCGAGCATGCCGACGGCGGCGAGGATAAGCACCGGCAGCAGGCGGAACGACGGCGCCTTGCCGAGACGACCGGCGAAGCCAGCGTTCATTGCACCGTTGAGCGCGGAACCATTGAGGGCGCCGTCGCGCGCGTTACGCGGGCGCAAGCGGGGCGGCATTTCGTAAGGACTGGACATAGTTAGAATTTACCGCGCGGACTGAAGGGCCTTCAAGAGTTCGCGCTCGGCTTCGGAGCGTTCCTCTTCCAGGCTGAGGGCTTCGGGCGCGCGTTCGATACCGCGATCCAGGCCGCGATCCAATGTGCGTTTCGGGCGCGGGATGCCGGCGGCGGCGGCGGCGCCGGCGGGGCCGGCAACGCGGGCTTCGGCGCGCGCGGCGCCGAGGGCCGAGCGCAGATCGGCGGCGGTTTCTTCAAAACCCGCGACGGTATGCGCGAGCGTGCCGGCGGCCGGCGCGGAGCGGACCGGAACATCGGCATAGGTGGCGCGGGCGCCCGGCGCGGTGACCGGCTGGGCGGCGGCGACCGGCGTGCCTTCGGTGCGCGCGACGCGGACGGCACCTTCGAGGCGGCCGGCGAGTTCTTCGGCGCGCTCGATCATGAACGCGAGATCGTCGCGCAGGGTCTGCGCCTTCTCGACGCGGTCCTTGAGCGAGAGATTCGCTTCGGTGGTGGCCTTCTTGAGCTTCGGGATGCCGGCTTCGGCGCGCATGGTGGCTTCGTTGAAGCTGTTGACCACCTTGGACAATTCGTCGCGCGACTTGCGCAGCGCGGTGAGGCGGCGATTGAGGATGACCGCGTACACAATGGTCGGGATGAGCAAGAGGATAACGACGATGTCGAGGATGGTGTTGGTCGTCATGGGGCTCTCCCGGAGGGGTCTCGTCACTATATCGGTTTCAGCGGCGAATTTCGCATCTGGGGCGATAAAGATTGGTTAATCCAACCGGCAATTTTTTCCCGCCCCATTTCTCCTGAGGGCGCATGGCCTTATCCGAAAAGCGAAGCCGCTTTTCGGGGCCAAGCGCGGGGCGATAAAGATTGGTTAATCCAACCACCAATTTTTTCCCGCCCCATTTCTCCTGAGGGCGCATGGCCTTATCCGAAAAGCGAAGCCGCTTTTCGGGGCGGTGGGAGCGGCAGATTTGTGTGCGGTTACAGGAGGGTAGGAGCGGTGATGAACCGGAACGACCCTTCCCGCTTTTTCAAACGACACCTCGGCTTTCGAATCAAACGACCCCTCCCTAACCCTCCCCTTTCAGGGGAGGGGAAAAAAGGCGGGGCGCGGAGGGCGAGCGTTTACGGGCTGGCGCTCTTGTCTTTGTTGGCGCCGAGGCGGCGGTGGTCGACGCGGATGGCGATGTTGTTGCCGCGGCGGCCCATTTTGCCCACGAACATCGGCTGGTCGCCGCAGCGCAGGATGACAGGGGAGTCCGGGGTGGCATTGAGGAGCAGCTTCGAGCCGACCTTCATGTTGAGGACGCGGCTGAGCGGCAGGATCTGGGTGTCGAGCACCGCTTCGAGCGGCACTTCGGTGAACCACATTTCCTCGGCGAGGTGGGTTTCCCAGATCGAATCGCGGCCGAACTTTTCGCCCATGAACATCTGCAGGAGAAGTTCGCGGACCGGTTCGAGCGTGGCGAAGGGAATGAGGATTTCAAGGCGCCCGCCGCGGTCTTCCATGTCGATGCGCAGGCGCGCGACGATGGCGGCGTTGGACGGCTGCGAGATGGTGGCGAAGCGCGGGTTGGTTTCAAGGCGGTCGAAGCGGAAGGTGACCGGCGAGAGCGGGTCGAAGGCGGCCGAGAGGTCGGCGAGCACGACGTGGATCATGCGCTCGACCAGCGTGCGTTCGATGGTGGTGTAGGGGCGGCCTTCCACGCGCATCGCCGCGGTGCCGCGGCGTCCGCCCAGCAGCACGTCGACGATGGAATAGATCATCGAGGAGTCGACGGTCATGAGGCCGAAGTTGTCCCACTCTTCCGCTTTGAAGACGGTGAGCATGGCCGGCAGCGGGATGGAGTTGAGATAGTCGCCGAAGCGCTGGGAGAGAATGTCGTCGAGCGAGACTTCGACGTTGTCGGACGTGAAGTTACGCAAGGACGTGGTCATCATGCGCACCAGCCGGTCGAACACGACTTCCAGCATGGGAAGGCGTTCGTAGGACACGAGCGCGGAATTGAGGATGGCCTGGATGCCGGCGCGGTCGGAGCCTTCGTCGGAGGCTTCGTCGAAGCCGAGCAGGCTGTCGATTTCGTCCTGGTTCAGGACGCGGGTGGATTCGCCGCGGCCCGCGCCGCCGCCCATGAAGTCGTCGGTGGCGTCATCGGCGCCGCCCAGCATCGCTTCCCATTCCGCCGCCATCGCGTCGGCATCGGCATCCCCGCCCTTGGGCGGCGGAACGTCGGTCTTCGCATCGGCCAGCGCGGCGGCGAGATCGTCGGTGTCGGAGGGAGCCATGGTCGAACCTTTGGGCCGGCGAAACTTTTACGCGTTACTGAACGATCATGTCCTTGAAGAGCACGTCCTTCACCTGCGACGGACGCACGGCGGCGTTGACGCGGTTGAGGAGTTCTTCACGCAGGCGGTACATGCCCGCGGCACCCTGCAGATCCTCGAGGCGCAACTCGCGCAAGTAGACCTGGAAGTTGTCGACGATGCGCGGCAGGACGTTGTCGATCTTGGCGATGTCCGCCTCGCTGGTGAGCTCGAGGCTGACCTTGATCTTCAGGAAGTTGCGGGTACGCCCGGCGGTGTTGATGTTCACCAGCATCTCGGGCATCTCGTAGAAGACCGCGCCGACACCAGCTTCCGCAGCCGCGCCCGGGGCCGCGCCTTCGGCGGGCTTCGCGGTTTCGGCGGCGTGTTCGCCTTCGGCCGGCGCCGCTTCGCCTTCGGGGGCTTTCTCGCCGGTGATCATGGCGACCAGCGGATCGGCGAGGCCGGTGAAATAAGCCGCCGCGGCGCCGCCGAGCACCAGCACGATCGGCAGCACGACCATGAGCAGCAACTTCTTCTTGTTGCCGCCGCCGCTGCCTTCGAACTCGGGCTCGTCGCCTTCGAAATCCTGCTCTTCCGCCATTGCCTTGTCTCCGCGCCAACGCGCCGTACCGCCCCCGGACATAAAGAGGGCTTCTGCTGAGCGTCCGAAATTACCGGTCCAGGGTTAACAATATACTTAATGGGGGAAGGAAGGAGGACCGGGGTGGGGAGGAGCAGGAGCGGTGCTTGCGGCATACGACCCCTCGGCTCTTAAAACGCCCCCTCCCCGCCGCCGAGCGCCGGATGGCGGGGGCGTCCGGAGAGCGCCCAGCGCAGAGGAGATCGCACGCCGCCCCTTTCAGGGAGGGGAAAAACGCAAAAGGGGTTGGCGCGTGACGCATCGAGATGACGCGCACATATATAGAGAGCGCGGGGAGAGCGTACCGACGCGACCAGGGCGCGACCGCGACGCGGTGGGCGGCAGAAATTTCCTTGGGTGGGCGGCAAAAAAGCGGAGGAGATGGCGCCGGGACGACCGGTTCTTTGTTCTAAGTGGCTGATTTTACAGGTTAAACCTGTCTGGCACGGCATGTGCATTAGCTTGGCCAATCACTCAGCGCAAAAGCGCGGGAAAAGGCCATGGATAATACGACATACATCGCGCTGTCGCGGCAGCAGGCGCTTTGGAACCAGCTCAGCGTCGTCGCCAACAACCTGGCGAACGTCAATACGACCGGTTTCAAAGGCACCGACGTTCTGTTCACCCAGTACATCGAGAAGGTGAAGCAGGACGACCGTACGTTCGAAGACAGCGTCGCGTTCACCCATGACTTCGGTCTGGTGCGCAACCTGGCGCAGGGCGCCTTCAACTTCACCGGCAACACGTTCGACCTCGCCATCCAAGGCGAAGGCTACTTCGCGCTGCAGGATCAGAACGGCGGCGTGCGTTACACCCGCGCCGGCAACCTGACGGTCAACGGCGACGGACAGCTGGTGACGCAGGACGGCCGTCCGGTGCTGGGCACCAACGACGCGCCGATCACCATTCCGCGCGACACCGGCGAAATCCTGGTGCAGGGCGACGGCTCCATCATCAACCAGCGCACCGCCGAAGCGGTCGGCCAGATCAAGGTGGTGCGCTTCGACAACGAGCGCCTGTTGAAGCAAGTCGACGGCACCTCGTTCGTCACCGCGCCCGGCCAGCAGGAAATCGCGCTGACCAACCCGAAGATCGCGCAGGGCGTGCTGGAAGATTCGAACGTCAACGGCATCAGCGAGATGACCCGCCTGATCGCCCTGAACCGCACCTACGCCGATGTTACCCGGATGGTGGAGCAGGAACACGAACGCAAGCGCAAGGCATCCGACCTCTTCGCCCGCCAGACCACCGCTTAAGTTTACGACGCGTACGTCCGCTGCCGCGCCAGAGGCGCCGGGGCGTGACAAGGAAGGAGAAACGAGATGAGCATTCGAGCCCTGAGTATCGCCGCGACCGGGATGCTGGCCCAGCAGACCAACGTGGAAGTGATCTCGAACAACATCGCCAACATGAACACGACGGCGTACACGCGCCGGCGCGCCGAGTTCAACGACCTGTTGTACCAGGATCTGCGCCGCGTGGGGTCGACCTCGTCGGACGCAGGCACCATCGTTCCGGCCGGCGTGCAGCTGGGCCTCGGGGTGAAGACCGCCGCCGTGTACCGCATCTCGGAACAAGGCTCGCTGCTCTCGACCGACAACAGCCTCGACATCGCCATCCAGGGCAAAGGCTACTTCCAGGTGCAGCTGCCGGACGGCACCCAGGCTTACACGCGTGACGGTTCGTTCCAGCTTTCGCCGACCGGCGAAGTGGTGACGCACAACGGCTTCCTGGTGACGGGCCTGGGCGCGATCCCGGTGGACGCCACCTCGATCTCGATCAACCCGCAAGGGCAGATGTTCTACACCCAGGACGGCGTGGTCGCGCCGGCGCAGGCGGGACAGCTTCAGCTGGCCACCTTCGCCAACGACGCGGGCCTGGAAGCGACCGGCGACAACCTCTACCGCGAAACGCCGGCCTCGGGCCAGGCGACCGCGGGCCTTCCCGGAGCGCCGGGCTTCGGCACCATTCTGCAGGGGTTCCTGGAAACCTCGAACGTCAACGTCGTGTCTGAAATCACCGATCTGATCAGCGCGCAGCGCGCGTATGAAATGAACTCGAAGGTGATCAAGACGGCCGACGAAATGGCCTCGACCATCAACCAGATCTCGTAAGAACCACCGTCGTCACAAGAGCAAGGCGTTTCGTCATGGGTGTTCCGTTGGTATCGCAGAAGAGCTTCGCAGCGTCGTTGTCGATGATGCTCGCTGTCGTGCTGGCCGCGTCGCCGCTGGCGGCGGCGCCGCACAGCGACACCTCGGCGAATACGCTGGACGAAGGCTTGCGCCTCAACACGGCGATCAGCGTGACCAGCGGCGTCGTGACCCTGGGCGACGTGTTCCAAGGCTATCTGTCGCGTCCGGAGAAAGTGGTGGCCCAGGCGCCGAAGCCGGGTCAACGCATGATCCTGTCGGCCGAGTGGCTGGAAAACACAGCGCGCACCTACGGGCTCGATTGGCGTCCGGTCAACGGGTTCGACCGCGCGGTCGTGTACCAGCCGGGCCAGACCATCGCCGGCGCCGACATCGTCGCGCAGGTGAAGTCGGCGCTGATGGCGGCCGGCATGCCGGCGAACTACGGCATCGCGCCGGCCACGACCATCTCGCCGGTGACGGTGGCGATGAGCGCAACCGCCGCGGTGGATGTGCGCGAAGCCCTTTACAATGCGAACAGCCGGACGTTCTCCGCGCTGGTTCAGATTCCGCCCAACGATCCGCAGGCGACCTTCATCCAGCTGCGCGGCACCGCCTTCCCGACCGTGCAGGTGCCGGTGCTGAAGGAGGCCGCGGGCAAGAACACCACGATCACCGCCGACATGATCGATCTGATCGACGTCGCCGAGGACCAGATCCGCCCGGCAACGCTGGTGGATCCCAACCAGCTGATCGGCAAGACGCCGAAGCTGTTCCTGAAGGCCGGCCAGCCGATCCGCGACAGCGACGTGGCGCAGATCACGATGGTGGACGTGCCGGTGCTGGTGACGGGCGCCGACCGCGACACGCGCATCGCCAAGGCGGCCTTGAAAATGGTGAGCATGAACGCCGCCAGCCTGCCGGCCGACGCCGTGACCGACGCCGCCTTCCTGGTGGGCAAGACGCCGCGCCGCAATCTTCCGGCCGGAGCGCCGATCCGCCGCGCGGACGTTGCGATCGTGAAGCAGATCGAAGTGCCGGTGCTGGCGCGCGACGTGGCACGCGGCACGGAACTGTCGGGCGACGACATCACCTTCGTGCTGATGAACGAAGGCGACGTGGTTGGCGACGTCGTGACCGACGAAGCGGCGATCGTGGGCCAGACCGCCCGCCTGATGCTGCGCGCCGGCCAGCCCTTGCGCAAATTCTCGCTGACCAAACCCATCGCCGTGGAACGCAACCAGATGGTGACGGTGCTGTGGACGGTGAAGTCCATCAACCTGACCGCCCAGGCCAAAACCATGGAACGCGGCGCGGTGGGCGACATGATCCGCGTCACCAACACCAAGAGCAATCAGACCGTGCTGGCGGAAGTGATCGACAGCCGCACGGTGCGGGTGGCGGCGCCCGAACAGACCGCCGCCGCGCGCTAAAGACGAACAAATAAACGAACCTTTTCAAAAAAAGGAACCGGCCATGACCAAGACAACCCTTCTCCGCCTCGCCGCCTGCATGATGACCGCAAGCCTCTTGTCCGCCTGCGGCACCGCCGAGCGCCTGTCGCGAGTCGGCCAGAACCCGGCGATGTCTCCGGTCATGAGCCCGACCCAGCATTCCGATTATCGCCCCGTCAGCATGCCGATGCCGACACCGACGATCCTTGAGCCGGCGGCGAATTCGCTGTGGCGTCCGGGCGCACGCGCCTTCTTCAAGGATCAGCGCGCTAAGGTGGTCGGCGACGTGCTGACCGTGGTGGTGAACATCCAGAACGAACGCGCGCAGCTGCAGCAGCAGACCAGCCGCACCCGCGACAACACCGAGGGCGTGAGCGTGCCGAACGTGTTCGGCATCAATACGCTGCAGAAGGACCCGGCGCTGGACGCGACCAGCAATTCCAACTCGACGGGCACGGGCTCGATCCAGCGTTCGGAAAGCATCAACCTGCGCCTCGCCGCGACCATCCTTCAGGTGCTGCCGAACGGCAACCTCTCGCTGGCCGGACGCCAGGAAGTGCGCGTCAACGGCGAACTGCGCGAGCTGCTGGTGGCGGGCGTCATCCGCCCCGAAGACATCCGCTCCGACAATACGATTTCCTGGGACAAGATTGCTGAAGCCCGCGTGTCCTACGGCGGCCGTGGTCTCGTGACCGACGTGCAGTCGCCGCGCTGGGGCCAGCAACTCTTCGACGTCCTGTTCCCCTATTAGTTTGCGGAAGGAAGCGTCGGCGGCGTGAGCTGGGAATCACCCCCCGGCCCGTCCGCCGGCCTTCCGGCCGCGCCTTCTGTCTGACCGCACACATGGCCGCGGTGCAGAAGCAAACTCAAAAGCCGGTAGCATTTTGCTACCGGCTTATTTTTTTGCTGCTAGGCGCGGCCACGTCTTTTTTTGGCGCGGTCGCTTCGCTCCGCGCGGAGCCGCGGTGCAGAAGCAAACTCAGAGCCTGATCCCATGTGGATCAGGCTCTTTTTCTTTGTATCGGCCGCTCGCGGGCGCGAAAACCGCTTCGCACTTTTCGCTGCTCACGGCCTATGCCGGTGGCATTTTGCTACCGGCTTATTTTTTTGCTGCTCGGCGCGGCCATGTTTTTTTGAGGGCGCGGTGTCAGCAGGAGAACTTCTTCCCGGCAGCGTTTGCGGGCGCGGTTTATCCGCACCACCGATACAGGCGCGGGCGCCGTCTTTTGCCAAGGCCTGGATCACCCGTACGCGGCGCCGGGTTATGGCAGATCAGGATGGGCTCGGATTGGAGTCCTTTGCGGAATCGCCGGGGATTAATCGAGTCCCGGGGGGATTTGCGGTTTTGGGGCGGGTCGGCGGGAAAAAAGACGCCTGGCCTGGGAAGTTTTTCGTTAAGGGAAGGTAAACGGCTTAACCCAGGTTTATTGAAAGCGTCTCAAAACCAGCGTCCGGAATCCGTTAAGAGTCCGAGGGTTAACGCGGCCTGAGCGGCCCGACGGAGGGGTTTTTACACCCTGGGCCGGACCCCACGCGATGAAATCTAACCGCGAAAAATGGGCTCAAAACCAATGGTTAAAACCGTTTGTTAACCATTCGGGCTCATACCTTTCACGATAGTAGTGTTTCCAATCGACGCCTCGACACCACGGTATGACTTAGCAAAGGGGATAAACGGATGAACATGATGAGCACTGCCACCACGGCGCACCTCACTGTCTTTGAGGAAGACGCCCTCGCATTGACCCAGGCCGCGCTGGAAATCAGCCGCGCCTATGAATCCAAGGACGAACGCCGCCTTGCCGCCGCGCTCGACCGGAACCTGAGACTGTGGGTCGGAATCCGCACCCTGGTCTCGTCGGCGGAAAATCCGCTGCCCATGCAGATCAAGGACAACTTGATCCGCCTCTCCAGCTTCGTTGCCCAGAAGACCTTCGAAATGCAGAACGGTGCGAACGCGAAGACGATCGAATCGCTCGCGAACACCAACCTGCAGATCTCCGAAGGTCTGCTGGACAAGCGCAGCGCTCACTAAAGCGCCGCTCTTTCCGAGTCATACCGACGCTCAAGCGCCGCTCCGAAAGGAGCGGCGTTTTTGTTTTGCCCGGGATTGTTGTCAGGGTCCCGCGCGCGGGCGACAAAACCGCCTCGCACTTTTCGCTGCTTATCCAGTCTATCCGCCGACGCGAAACGCCGCTCCTTTCGGAGCGGCGTTTTTGCCTGCGCGGCGTGATCTCTAATACGGCGCCGCGGGCGCGGCCGGGGCGGGCGTTGGCGCCGGGGTGGACGGCGTCATGTTGCTTTCCGGGCGCGTATCCATCGATGCGGGCGGCGTGCCGTTGGTGAGCGAGTCGCCCGTGGTGGTGCGGTCGGGCATCGCGAAGATGGCGATGGCCGCCAGCACGACAACAGCGACCGCGACCCATCCCATCGTGCGCTTGGTCTCGGGAGTCATAGCCATGGTGAACCTCCGTGTGTGTGATCTGCACACGGGGGCAACGGGTGGCCGGATCAAGTGTTCCGCGAACGCAACCTGCGCGGCGGCGGCGATTTACTTCTCCACCGGGAGATCGCGCTTGGACCAATCCTCGAACGAACCGTCGTAGAGCATTGCATCGTATCCGAGTGTGCGTGCGGCGAAGAGAATGCCGGAGGCCTGCTGACCGATGTGGCAATAGACGATGAGCTTATCGCCTTTCTTCACACCGGCTTTCTCGAACGCAGCCTGAAGCGCCGCGGCGGACTGGATGTTCGACTTCTCGTCGGTGAGGGTCGTGATGGGTACGTTCTTCGCCCCGGCAATGTGGCCGGTCTTGTGCGGGTTGTCCTTCGAGCCGCCGGTTTGCGTGCCGTCGTAGAACGCGGGGATGCGCGCGTCGATGACCGAATAGCCGGGCGCTTTCACATGGTCTTGCACGAACTTCGCATCGACGATGGCGTCTTTGCGCATCTTGAGCGGGGAGAGCGTGCCGACATGGGCGGTCGGCACCTCGGCGGTGAGGGGGCGCCCTTCCCGCTTCCACGCGGCGAGGCCGCCGTCGAGCAATGTGGTCTGCGCGCCGAGTCCGGCCGCGTCGAGGGTGAAGACGACACGCGTCGCCGCCTGCGGAACGTCGGCATAATAAACGACGATGCGCGAGTGATCGCTGATGCCGAGACCGGCGAGCTGCAGACGCAGCGCGGGCTCGGAAAGCATCTCGAGCGTGCCGGCGTCGCCGGACATGGAGATGTCCGACAGGCGCACCAATCGCGCGCCGGGGATATGTTCGGCGTAATTGTCGGGCGAGCCGACGTGAAGAATGACCAGGCCCGGATCGGAGGCATGCTCGGCGAGCCACGCGGTGGACACGAGCATGGCGTCGCGCGGCGACGCGGCGGCGCGCGCGGATCCGGCAATGGTGAGAACGAAAAGCGCGAGCGCGCAGGCGAACGCGGCGACGGCGGCGCGGAGTTTCATGGACAGCCTCCCAAAACAAATGCGCCGCTACGGTACTCGGGCGGGCGCGCCTCAACAATATCGGCGCTAATCCCGCCCGACCCAGCGGTGCGGTTCGGGAATGAGGACGCAGACCCGCTTGTTGCAGCGCATACAGCGCAGGGCGCGGGCGGCGCTGTCGAGGGCGATGAAGTCGAGGCGGAGCACAAGCTCCTTGGTGCGCACGCGAGCGGCGTGGCCGCAGTGGCGGCAAAAGGCCCAGAGGTCGCGCTCGGCCTTCACGCAATCCTCCAGCGTCAGCAGCCGGCGGTTCTTGAGATCGTGCGCGGGCACCTTCTTCTTCGGACCTTTCCACGGACCCCGGATCAGCACCTGCATCTCCTCTTCCGCAGGCCGGAGTACAATGTTCTTGTTTTGTTCTCAAGCCCGCCGTATGCTGTCTGTCCTTTGAAACCGGGTGTTTTGTCGAAACCAAACCGATGTGAGGAGGCCAGGATGGCGGGATATGCGGGAAGCGCCGGCGATTGGGTGCGGCAGGTGGTGGAGCGCTCGCAGGCGCAGCCGATGACCACGGAAGAGGTCTGGAAAAGCCTGGAGCGTTATGTGGGCGCCGGCGACAAGGCGCTGATCCGCTTGCAGGCGGTGCTGGAATATATCGACGGCGAGTTGGTGGATAGGCGCGGCGGCGTGGTGATGCGCGATCTGTGGAATACGGTCGCGGATTATCAGGAGCGCGTGCAGGAAGCCGCGGCGGCGGCCTAAAGGGAGGCGCAGATGCTGAAACCTTTCGGCTTGCGGCCTCCGGGTTTGCGGCCTTTGGGTTTGCGGCCTTTGGGTTTGCGGCCTTTGGGCGTCATCGCCGCCCTGGTGACCGCGGCCGCAGGCGTTACGAGCGCGGGCGTCATGAGTACGGCCGCAGCGGCGCGCGACGCGAGACAGCCCCCGCTTGGACAAAAACCATCCGGATCTCCGCTGGGACATCTGAGCGCCAATCCGTTCGCCGCCGGGTCGACGGCGAACCCGGCGCAGCGGTTTCATCCGGACAGCGTGACCAATCCCTTTGGACGCTATGGAAGTGCGGCGGGCGCGGAGTCCGCAGCCAATCCCACGGCGACGGCGGCGCCCAGACTGTACACAAAAGACGGGCAGTATCGCGGCACGCTCAGCGCCAACCCGTACGGCGCCGACAGCGTGTCCAACCCCACCGGGCGCTATGGGAGCGCGACCTCGCCCGATAGCATCAACAATTCTTTTGGCGCCGGAAATCCTTTCCGCGCCGATAGCCCGCGCAATCCGTTCGGCCAGGGGCTGGAGATCCGCGCGCCGAAGTAGGGCGCGCGCCGGTTACGCCACCAGTTCCAGCGGCGCGGCGCGGCGGCGGGCGCGGCCCCAGAAGCCGTCGCGAAAGCCGCGGCGGAAGTGATCGCACGAGTCTGCGCGGTGCTGCGCCGTGACAAGATTCGCCGCGACGCGCGCGAAATGCGCCGCGGCCCAACTCTCCAGGCGCAGCGCGAGGCCCTGCTCGCACGTAAGTTCGCTGGGCGCGGCGCTGGCGCGGCGCAAGGTAGCGCCCGCCGCATAACCGGGATCATAAGAAAACATCGGGTCTTCGAGCATCGCGCCTGTTCGATGAAATGGCATGAGAATCTCTAGAACCTCAGGTCGTGACCGTTGTTCCCCGCCGCCCCGCGCGAAGCTCATACGCCACAAGTCATGACGGTTATGCGCAAGGTTCGGAGAAAGAAGCGTGACGCGAAGGCCCCGCGAAACCGGGGAGAGCCAGCGGGAGGGACTCACGAGCAACGGTAGCGATGTGACGACCGCCGGTTCGTAGATGCGCCGCACGCGTGCGCGTAACGCGTTCATTACGGGCTGTTTTCGGAACACAGGCGCGTGGTGGGCGGTTTTGATCTGCGGGCGCGGCGAACCTTTTTCGACCGCATCCCACAAGCCGCGGAATAAGCGGCAGCCATTTGGAAGAAACAGGAAAGAGGTATGTCATGCGTAACGCAACTTTGATGACCGCGGGGATCGTGGTCGCCTTAGGGACGGCGTTCGCGGTTCCGGCGTTCTCGGACGGACCGGCCACGTACAACAGCTCGGCCTATACGCTGCATGAGGACGATCACGCGGAATACGTTCAGCGTCAGAGCGACGCCTATTACGGAGAAGACGAGCCGACGCGCGGCGATCCGGCCCGCGACCGGGCCTACGGCTACGAGGACGGCGTCTCCCGCCGCACGGCGCAAGATACCATGGTCGCGGAACCGGACCATCGCGTCGTGGTGACGACGTCGGACGAGAACATCGACGTGCGGGCGCACCGCTTGCCGAACGGCGCGCCGGTGGCCGTACGCGGGATGGTGACCAAGGTGTCCGGGAAGACCATGGTGATCGAACGCATGGGTAGCCGGATCCATGCGCGCATGCCCGGGATGATGGATGACGGCGCGATCCGTCGCGGCGACGACGTCACGGTGTTCGGTCATGTCGCGAGCCGGAGCGGCGATGTCGCGGTGAAGGCCGAGGCGGTCCTGCTCATGAGCGGCATGGACGAAGGACATCTGTTCCTGTCGCCTTCGCGCCTGGAATCGGTGAACAAGCTGAATCCGTCCGTGAGTCGCGGCGAGGCGCGCAGCGCCCTCGCCTACTATCGGGACAACTTCACGCCGCTCTAACGTGTTTGATTGAGACGCGGATGAACGGCCCACGAAGCCGCCGCCCTTTCCGGGGCGGCGGTTTTTCGGTGGGCTACTTCTGCTTCTTCGCCGGCAGGGTGTAGCCGTAGATGACGGCGGTGCCGATCTTCTCGACTTTCTCAGGCTCCCACCCCGGAACCGAGAAGTCATGGCAGACGATGCGCGTGCCGGGCTTCATGGCCGCGAGCGTCGGTTCGAGTTTGGCGACCATTTCCGGCAGCAGGTAGATGGTCACGACGCTGGCCTCGGAGAAGTCGAAGCGGAAGACGTCCTTCTCCACGAAGGTCGTGCGATCCGCGACGCCCGCGCTCTTGGCGTTGGCGTTGGCTTCCTTGATGCGCACCGGATCGATGTCGACGCCGACGCCCTTGGCCGCGCCGAAATCGCGCACCGCGGAAATCACGAGCCGTCCGTCGCCCGAGCCAAGATCGTAGACGATGTCCTTGGCGCCAACCCGCGCGGTGGTGAGCATGGCATCGACGATTGGCTGGGGTGTGGGCACATAGGGGGCGTCGAGAGGCACGCCGGTATCGCCGACAAAGCGCGCCGCCTGACTGGGGACGGCGGTGAACATCAGACCCGCCGCGAAAAGACCGGCGGCGATACGCGCAAAATTCATAGGAGACTCCTCAAGCTTCAAGAGCGCCGCGAGACGCAGGCGGCCCCACCACGTTCGGGCGAGACATTGGCAAGGGATTCGCGCCAATGCAATTCGCCGGAGCCCTCGCGCGCCGATCATATAACGCATGTTGTGTCGTCGTCGCGCTCCAACCCCTTACCCTGGAACAGATTTCGCGGCGGCGGCGTTCCAAGGTCGGCGCCAGGGGAAGAGGTCCATTTCATGTACGCGATCTATTTCCAAGACGAGGCCGACCGACGCGCCTTCATCGCCGCCGTGGACGATCAGCATTCGGCGCTCTCGATGGCGAAGCTGTTGTCCCGGCAGGACCCACGCACCGTGCTGGTGGTGGAGAACCGCGTGGTCGGCGACACCCAGCTGATCGCGGTGTTCCACCGCGGCGCGCGGCAGGACGAAAAGGATCACGTGCTGCCGGAACGGATCGCCATCGAGAGCGCGGGCGATCATGCCTAGATGCGGCCGACCGCCATGACCTCCGAAAGCGACATGGAAGACGCCTATCGGCTGAGATCGACGGCGTTACGCGGCCTGGCGGCAAAGCTGTCGGGCGAGCTGCGCGACACGATGCTGGACGCGGCCGACCACTGGGATGGCCTAGCCGCGCAGGCGCAAGCGCTTGCGCGCTCCAAGAAACTGATCGCGGAATGGGAGAACGGGAGACCGTAAGACCGGCGCCGCGGCCGGTCAGTCGGAGCGGTGGGTACGCTCCATGCGCTCATGCCGCTCCTGCGCCTCGATCGACAAGGTGGCGATCGGGCGGGCTTCGAGACGCTTCAGGCTGATCGGATCGCCGGTCTCTTCACAATAACCGTACGTGCCGTCTTCAATCCGCTTCAGCGCGGCATCGATCTTGGCGATGAGCTTGCGCGCGCGGTCGCGGGTGCGCAGTTCGAGCGAGCGTTCCATTTCGGTGGAGGCGCGGTCCGCGAGATCGGGCTCTTGCGCGCCGCCTTCCTGCTGCAGCGTTTCCAGGGTCTCCTCGGACTCCTTCAGCAGCTCGCCGCGCCAGTTCAGAAGCTTGCGGCGGAAATATTCCTGCTGCTTCGGATTCATGAACGGTTCTTTTTCGGTGGGCCGGTAGTCCGGCGGAACCGTGAGGGTCATCGGGAGAGATCTCCGTTGCGAATGGCGCGGGAATATATGGGGAGGGCCCCTCTGTCCGCAAGGTGCGCTATGTCTATGATTTAGGACGCTTTTTCGCGTGAAAGATTATCCTGGGTTACATTCGGGACCCAGGAACGAACGAAAGCCGCGCGCGGTCCGACGACGCCGGGTTCTAGATGCGGCGGCTCAATTTGGCGATTTCGACCTCGGCGCGGAGTTCAATCTCATCCAGGAGGCGCGAGATCACGGCGTCGGCGCCGCGCTCGCGCTTCTCGCGCACGAGGCGGGCGAGATCGCCCAGCCTGTCCTTGGGAATGGTGCCCAGCAGAAGACCGCGGCGAAGTTCCTCAAGCCGGTCGAGCAGTTCGGCCCCGCGTTGCGCGCGCCGTTTGCGTTCCTGATAGTCGGGCCCCGCCCCTTCCGCCCCGACGGACTGCGCGGCCAGGATCCCGCCCACGTTGACCACCGGGCCGACGCCTTCGGCGCCCTCGGGCCCCGCGGACTCCTCGGCTCCCGCCAGCTTATCGAGCTCGGCCGAGAATTGCCCGGCCTTGCCCGCGGGCCCCGCCTTGCGGGCGGCGCCGGCGCTCCGAACGGAGGATGTGGATTTTGGACCCTCGACCTTCACAGAAGGCGGCCTTTCGTCACTCGCTGTTGGAGGCTTGCGCTAACGCATTGGGAAGCCTTCATTTTGGCGACCCTGCCCCGTGCCTCTAATGTCGCCCACGGAACGCGCATATTCAACCGGGTAAGAATTGCCGTGCGCGCCCGGCCGGAACTGCCCCCGACGCCCGCCCGGGCGTCTTTACCCCTCGTAAATCACCATATTTTCAATGGCTTAGGCCGCGCGACCGGTTGGCATGCTTTTCGCATTCAAACCGTCGGGAAAGTACGTGTGCGTGCCGGACCCGCGCCAGAAGGCGTCCCGAAGCGCACCGAAGACGACGAGGATGAAATGATTGCTGTACGCCGCCCGACGCTGAACACCGACCGCAAGGCCAACCGGCCGGCCCGCTCCTGGATCGACCGGGTGTGGATGGTCGGGATCCACGCGTTCATGTTCGCCCTGCTGCTGACCGCGAGCTCGGCCCACGCGACGTCGCGGGTGAAGGACATCGCCGGCTTTGAAGGCGTGCGCGAGAACGTGCTCGTCGGCTACGGCCTGGTGTTCGGTCTGAAGGGCACCGGCGACGACCTCAAGAAAATCGGCGCAACCAAACAATCCCTGCTCGGCATGCTGGAACGTCTCGGCATCAACAGCCGCGACGACCGGCTTGAAACGGCGAACGTTGCGGCGGTGATGGTGACGGCCACGCTGCCGCCGTTCGCCCGCCAGGGCGGCCGCGTCGATGTGACCATCAGCTCGATCGGCGACGCCGACAGCCTGCAGGGCGGCACGCTCGCGGTGACCCCGCTGCTGGGCGCCGACGGCGAAGTGTATGCGCTGGCGCAAGGCAACGTGCAGGTCGGCGGCTTCACGGCCCAGGGCGCGGCCGCGACGGTGACCCGCGGTGTTCCGACCTCGGGCCGTATCCCGAACGGCGCGACGGTTGAACGCGAAGTGAATTTCGCCCTCGCCGGCATGAAGGCCGTGAAGGTGGCGCTGCATAACCCCGACCTCACCACCGCCCGCCGTATCGCGGACGCGATCAACGCCTATCTCGGCACCACCGCCTCGGCGGCGATGGACCCGGGGACGGTGCAGATCGTGCAGCCCGAGGGCTACACCGGCACGATGGTGGAACTGATGACCGCGGTGGAACAGCTGCGCGTGGAGCCGGATCAGCCGGCGCGCGTGGTGATCGACGAAAACACCGGCGTGATCGTGATCGGCGACGACGTGCGTATTTCCACGGTCGCCATCGCGCAAGGTAACCTCACCATCCGCGTCACCGAAACGCCACAGGTTTCGCAGCCCTCGCCGTTCTCCGAGACCGGAGAGACGGTGGTGGTGCCGCGCACCGACATCCAGGTGGAAGACGATAGCGACCGCCGCCTGGCCGTCGTGAATTCGGGCGTCTCGCTGCAGGAACTGGTGAACGGACTGAATGCGCTGGGCGTCGGCCCGCGCGACATGATCTCGATCCTGCAGGCCATCAAGGCCGCGGGCGCGATGCAGGCCGAAATCGAAGTGATGTAAGCGCAAGGATCACCGTCATGGACGCCGCAGTTTCCATCCTCGACAACGCCAGAGACGCCTACGCCACCGGCCTTTCGGCCCAGGTCGCGAAGAAGTCGGGCGCGAGCGCGCAGAGCGCCGCCCTGCCCGGCCTGAAGCTCTCGGCCGCGGACGAGAAGAAGACGCGCGAAGCGGCGAAGGACTTCGAAGCTTTTTTCATCGGTCAGATGATGGAGCACATGATGGCGGGCGTAGAAACGGATCCGATGTTCGGCGGCGGCCCCGGCGAAGACATGTGGCGCTCGATGCTGAACCAGGAGTACGGCAAGGAGCTGGCGAAGTCCGGAAAGCTGGGCATCGCCGACCATGTCATGCGCGGCATGCTGCTGGCCCAGGAACAGCGCGATCAGCAGACCACGCAGGTGCGCGTGCCGAAGATGAGCCAGACGGGTGAAGAACTTCAGACCGCCACGCCGCCCGTGACCAGTCAGATCCGCCGGTAATTAGTACGTAAAGAGTATCGTCATGAATATGGTTCGCCGCGATCTTCCCCAACAGGCCCAGCGCAACGCCGCGCCGAGCACGCCCGCGCGTCCGGGATCCGCTCAGCCACCGCAAGCGGGTGCTTCGCAGCCGAGCCGCCCGGGCCTGACGATGCCGCAACGTCCGGGCATGGCGCCGCAAGCCGCGCGTCCGGCGCCGGCGGGACGGCCCGTGCCGGCCACGGCGAAGGCCGACGATCTCGTCATGGTGATGCGTCAGCTGACCGAGCTCCTGACCAAGGAGAACGCGGCGCTGAAGAAGCACAAGATGGACGAGGTCAAAGCGCTGGCGGAACGCAAGGAACAGCTCGCGCGTCTGTACCAAGGTCATATGAACGCCGTGCACAAGGACAAAAACGTGCTGGCGGCGCTGGACCCGGCGCGCAAGAGCGCCATTGCCCAGGCGGCGATGAAGCTGGGCGAGCTGATGCAGCAGAATGCCAGCCTCCTGAAGGCCAACATCGAGTCCATCAACATGTTCTTCAAGTCGGTCACCGAGGCGCTGAAGCACCGCCACGAAGAACGTTCGGCCGCCTACTCGCGGTCGGGTTCGCTGGGTCAATACGCGGTGACCAAGCGCAGCCTGGCTGTCAGCTACAATCAGACGATGTGAGCTAGACCATGTCGCTCAATCTCGCCCTCACCTCCGCCATTTCGGGCCTGCAAACGGCCCAGGCCGGCCTCGACGTCATCTCGAACAACATCGCGAACGTCCAGACCGAAGGCTATACGCGCAAGCAGTTCCAGCCGCAGTCCATCGTCCTCGCGGGCATGGGCGCGGGCGTTGCCCTCGGCGATATCGTCAACAAGGTGGACCAGAACCTGCTGCGCGACCTGCGCGGCCAGAAGAGCCAGCTCGGCCTGCTGCAAACCCAGAACAGCTACTTCCGCCGCGTCCAGGACACGTTCGGCACCACCCAGTCGAACAGCTCGATCGCGAATCAGATCAACAAGATGCAGCAGGAGTTCACCACGCTGACGGCCTCGCCGGAGACGGTGAGCCAGCAGCTGGCGGCGGTGCAGGCCGGGGTATCGGCCGCACGCAATCTCGCGGACATGAGCAAGACGATCCAGACCTTGCGCATGAACGCCGACGTGGAAATCCAGCAGTCGGTGTCGATCATCAACAGCCAGCTGTCCACCATCGCTTTCCTGAACGATCAGGTCGCCTTCAATGGTGCGACCGGCCGTCAGACCGAGGACTTGGAAGACAAGCGCGATACGGCGCTGAACAAGCTGGCCGAACAGATCGACATCCGTTACTTCAAAAACGCCAACGGCTCGCTGACGGTATTCACCAGCGACGGTACGACGCTGGTCGATAGCTCGGCGGTTCCGCTGTCGCATGTGGCGCTGACCCAGGTCGGCCCGGCGACAAGCTACGCCGGCGGCGACTTCAACGGCATCTTCGCCGGCGTGCGCGACATCACGAACTCGATCCGCGGCGGCAAGCTGAAGGGCCTGATCGAGATGCGCGACAACGATCTGCCCGACATGCAGGCGCAGGTTGACGAACTCGCGCGCAGCATGAAGGAACAGGTCAACCAGGTGCACAACCGCGGCACCTCGTATCCGAACATCGTCAACAACCTGACCGGCACGCGCACGTTCACCGACCCGGCGCAGCAGCTCGTGTCGTTCTCCGGCGCCGAGCCGGTCGTGATGTTGTACGGCATGGACGGCAAGGAGATCGCCTCCTCGCGCCTGCTCGATACCGCCGGCATTAACTTCGCCAACGGCTCCAATCTCGACACCCTGGCCAGCAGCATCCAGACCTGGGTGCGCGCGCAGGATTCGCAGCTCGTCAATGCGACGGTGGAATTCAATTCCGACGGCCAGATGGCCATCAACCTGGGGACCGATGTGGTGGGGATCGCCTTCCGCGACGAGACCTCGGCCATCAAGGGCTCGGACCAGAAGGACGTGACCGCGCAGATCGATCTGGACGCGGACGGCACCTACGACAAGACCTACAAGGGCTTCTCGAACGTGTTCGGGCTGAACGATTACTTCACCAGCCCGCAGAACATGGCGCAGTGGGACACGGGCTTCAAACCGGCGAACTACACACTCGGGATTCCTTCGGCGGTGACGCTGAAGTTCGCCGACAGCACCAGCATGGCGAGCGGCACAAATCTCATCTCGTCGATCACCCTCAACCCGGGGGACTCGCTGGAGACGATCCGCGACCGGATCAACGCCGATCCCGCTCTCCAGAACCGCATCAGCGCCGACGTGATCCCGGAAGGCTCGGGAAAGCGCCTGCGCATCCAACACAATAATGGCGAAGACCTGATCATAACGGAGACCGGCGGCACCACGGGCATGGACACCCTTGGTTTGAACTGGACCGCCACCGGCCTCTCCCAGAACATGAAAGTCAGCCAGACGCTGCTGGACGACAGTTCGCGCATCGCGCGCGGCGATATCCAGTTGAACCCGCTGACCGGCGAATACCTGCTGGCGAACGGCGACAACAAAGTCATCGCGCAGCTCGCGGCGCTGATGTCGGGCCCCGGTTCCTTCCAGCCCGCCGGTTCGCTGTCGGGCACCAGCCTGACCTTCGCCGACTACGGCGGTGCGATCGTTTCGCGCAGCTCGACCCAGGCGGCCGCGGCGGATACGAACCTGAAACTTCAGGGCGATCTGCACGAAGCCCTGGAGACGAAACAATCGGAGGTGTCGGGCGTCAACCTCGACGAAGAAATGTCGCAGCTGATGGTCTACCAGCAAACCTACGCCGCGTCCGCGAAGGTGATCTCGACCACCCAGCAGCTGCTAGACATCTTGAACGACCTGATCCGGTAAAGGGTGAGGCAGGAGTAGAGTTATGGTCACGCGTATTTCAACCTCGGTCTCGAATCAGGTTCTTGTGAACCGGATGATCGAGCAGCAACAGCGCATCAATCACGAGCAGATGCAGCTGTCGACCGGATTCAAGTCGCAGGACTACATCGGGATCGCGCAGGACAGCTTCCGCCTGCTCAACATCGAGAACGAGCGCGCCCGCCTGTCCCGCTATATGTCGAACAACGACCTCCTCTCGACCACCTTGAAGGCCCAGGCGACGGCGGCGACGGGGATCGACGACACCGCGCGCATGATCCGCAGCGAACTGATTCAATTCGCAAGCCGCGATCTGTCCGCCGCCAATCCGGAAACCCAGTCGGCGGTGGAAGACCTGCAGCAGAAGGTGTTCTCGGCCTTCAGCCAGGTGCAGTACTTCCTGACCCAGAAAGTCGACGGCAAATACATCTTCGGCGGCGCCAAGAGCGATACCCCGCCCATCAGCTTCGACTATAAGAGCCTGCAGGAATTCCAGCAGTTCTACGACGGCATCAATGCGGTGTTCCCGTCCACCCGCGTCGCCAATCTGGTGGACATCTCGGTGGCGAACAAGCCGGTGACCTATACCAACACCACCGTCGCTTCGAATCCGATGACCCTGGTGACCGGCTCGACGGGCGATTTCATCACCTCGACCATCAATCAGACCGCCACAGGCAATCTGATTTTCTCCAACGCCGGGGCGAATGGGAAAATCACCGCGACAACCCCGGGCTCGTTCCGCTCGTTGCAGGTGGGTCAGAGCTTCATCATGAACGGCACGACGCTGACCAATAACGGCGTCTACACGATCACCAACGTCTCGCCGGACGGCCTGACCATCACGCTCGACCAGAATGTGAACGCGGGCACGGAAACGGCCGGCACGACGCTGGGCCTCACCATCCCCAATGGAACCGCGGTTGCGCTTTCCGGCTCAACCAACGGCAACAACGGCGCCTACACCGTAAAATGGCCGACCAACGCCCAGTTGGCGGCCGCCGGCTACGATCCGAACGCGGGTCAGGTGATCGCGGGCGACATGCTGTTCTTCGACAATCAGGTGCCGGTGACCAGCACGCCGGAAACGATCAGCCTCAACTCGCGCGCCTTCCTGACGGGCACCAGCCTTTCGACCGAGCAGCGCATCAGCGATACCCAGTCGATCGTGATGGATGTGACCGGCCTGGATCCGGCGTTCGAAAAGCTGACGCGCGCGCTGGGCATCATCGCGCAGGGCGATCTGCTCAATAAGCCGGAGCGCGTGCAGCAGGCCCTGGCGATCATCAACGACTCCATCGAGCATTCCCCGCTTCAACCCACCGAGGCGAAGAGCGACCTGCAAGCGGTGCAGGACCGCATCGCCGTGGCGCAGAAGTCACTCGCGGAAGCCCGGGACATCCAAAAATCGTTCCTGGCGTTCCTGGAAGGACGCCAGAACGAACTGGAGAAAGCCGACACGACGGAAGTCGCCGTACGCCTGCAGACCGATACCCAGGTGCTGCAGATCTCCTACGCCTCGCTGGCGAAGATGCAGGAACTGAGCCTGCTGAATTACCTCCGGTAGAGCCCGGGCGGTCGTTACGCCGTTCGCGCTCCGGATGAGAGGCGCGCGGCCTCACGTGAACTTGTCTCTTTCTTCCGAAGCGGCTGTCACATCAGCCCTCCCCTCTAACGCGGCGGAGCGTTACAAGAACCCGCCGCTGCCGGGAGGGTGCTCGCCTCTCGGCAGTCCGGCGCGTTTTTTCTGCCTGATGTTGTCCCAATTTTGATGAGTACCGCTGTTCACGCCCCACCCACACTCCTCGACGAGGAATCCGTGGATGTGAGGCTTCTGTTCCCGACGCCCTTCATCACCGCGCGTTTACACGACTTCGCCGCGCTCAATCGCACGCTGGAGCCCCTGATCCTGGCGCGCACCCAGACGCACGCCTCGGCCTCCTTGAGCAACATCGGCGGCTGGCAGTCGGAGACCGACTTCGCCGCATGGGGCGGCCCCGCGGGCGAGGCCATCTTCGCGGCGGCGCGCGCTCTGGCCAACGGATTCACCGCGTACGGCGACCGAAACGGGCTGAAACAAGGCAGCATCGACTGGCGCATCAACGCCTGGGTCAACGTGAACCGCGGCGGCCACAGCAACGAAATGCATACACACGCGGGCAGCTATTGGTCCGGCGTTTATTATGTGGACGACGGCGGCGAAGAAGGCCGGCACACCGGCGGAGAATTGGAACTGATGGACCCGCGCGGTGCGGCACCCCTTATGTATGCGCCGCAATTGAAGACCGCGATCAAGCCCTGCATCTCGGCGGGACTGTCGGAGTTTCAGCAGCCGCAGACGGGGCACATCTATATGTTCCCGGCCTGGCTGTATCACAGTGTGCGGCCCTATCTGGGTTCGCGCGCGCGGATTTCCGTCGCCTTCAATTTGTGCGTTTGAGACGAGGCGGCATAACTCAGGCGGCATAACGCTTCCGAGGCGTTAGCCCGCCGCGAGTGGAAAGGCCCCAAACAGCAGCCCGCCGATGAGAAGCACGAGGCTGGTCATCGCGGCCCATTTCATCGTGAACTTCTGATATTCGCCGAAGTCGACGCCGGCGAGGCCGGCGAGCAGCCAAGTGGACGGCACCAGCGGGCTCAGGAGATGCACCGGCTGACCGACAAGCGCGGCACTGGCCATCTGCTGGGGCGAGAGGCCGTAATGCGACGCGGCTTCGGCGAGGACCGGCAGCATGCCGAAATAGAAGGCGTCATTGGAGATGAAGAAGGTCATCGGGATGCTGATGAGGCCGGTGATCGGCGCGAGATAGGGGCCGAGCGATGGCGGGATGACCGCGAGCAGGCTTTTCGACATGGCGTCCACCATACCGGTCCCCGACAGAATGCCGGTGAAAACGCCCGCCGCGAATATAAGCGACACCACGGCAAGGACGTTCGGCGCATGCTGGGCAATGCGGACCTTCAGCACCGCGGGCTGCGGATAGTTGAGCGTGGCGGCGATGGCGAAGCCCAACATGAACAGCACCGGCAGCGGCAGCACCGCCATCACCAGAAGCACCATGAGCGCGAGGGTGAGCGCGGCGTTGATATAGACGAGATGCGGGCGGCATGCGGCCGGGTCGGTGGATACGCTGAAGGTGGCGTGATCGGCGGGCGCCGCGGCGTCCGTGGGGAGCGACAGCGCGCCCAGGCGCTTGCGCTCCTGACGCCCGAGATACACCGCGAGCACAACAAGCCACGCGAGGCCGAGCCCCATGGCCGGGACCAGCGGCACGAACACGCCCGAGGAATCGATCTGGAGCGCCGTCGCGGCGCGCGCCGTGGGACCGCCCCAGGGCAGGATATTCATGATCCCGCTAGCATTGAGAAGCAGGCAGGCCATGATCATGGGGTTGAGGCCGATGCGACGGTAGAGGGGCATGAAGGCGGCGGCGGTGATCATGTAGGTGGTCGAGCCGTCGCCATCGAGCGAGACCATCGCCGCCAGGATCACCGACCCGACCACGACCTTCACCGGATCGTTGCCGACGATGCGCAAAAGCGTCCGCACGACGGGGTCGAACAACCCGGCGTCCGTGACGATGCCGAAATAGAGGATGGCGAACATCAGCATGACGCCCGTGGACACCATGCGCTGAACACCGTCGAGCATCATGGGGCCAAGTTCGCCGGTGAAACCCGCGAACAGTCCGAATGCGATGGGGATAACGATCAGCGCGACGATCGGCGCCATGCGCTTGGTCATGATCAAGATCATGAACACCGCGACCATGACGAATCCGAGCACGGACAACATCATGGTGCGCGCCCGCGTGCCATCGCGTTCCCCGCGCGTCCGGCGCGCCGCTTCTCGTGCATGAAACTCCCCCGCAAAGGCCTGAACGGCCTTTATGGGGGAAAGTCTATCCTAAGCGCGTGGGCGGCGAATAGGCCGCAGCGGCACCTTTGTGCGGATGTGTGCCATCTGCCTGGGTCCGCGTTCGACACGCCGGACAAGGGGCTTTGCCTAGCGCGTCTCGCCCCACATGGTCCTGAATGCGCTTTCGATATCGCGCGCATAGGCCAAACCGTCGCACAGCCGGGAGCCTCGCACGCGCTCGCGCAGGCCGCTTCGCAACTCCGCAAGCATGCGCGGAGCCGCCACCGCCTTTGCCGCGATTGCACGCGCATCCTTCTCGGTCCCGCCGCACCAGTCGCGCAGGCCGGCGCTGGTGAGCACGCTGGCGCCCACGCGCGACGCATGCCCCTTCCCGGCCAGGGACACGACCGGCACGCCCATCCACAGGGCTTCGCAGGTGGTGGTGGTGCCATTATAGGGAAAGGTGTCGAGGGCAATATCGATCTCGCCGTAAGCGGCGAGATGGTCGGCGTCGCCGGGGGCCCAGCCGCGCAGATCGAGGCGGGCCGGATCGACGCCGTGCGCGGCGAAGCGGCGCCGGACCGCGGCGCGGGTCTCTTCTTCGACCAGCGGCTTGGTCTTGAGGACGAGACGCGCGCCCGGGATGTCGTTCAAAACCCCGGCCCAGAACGCGACGGTGAGGTCGCTGACCTTGGCGAGCTTATTGAACGATCCGAAAGTGACAAACCCGCGCGATAGCATGGGAAGAGGTCCGACCGCCGGCGCCTGCGGCGGCGGCGCGAAACAGTGGAGCGCATGGAGCCGCATGAGCTCCTCGGTAGAGTAGGCTTCGCTGCCGGGCGGATCGGTGACCGCATCGCAAAGACGGTAGTCCATAGACGCGACCCCGGTCGTGGCGGGATAGCCCAGCGCGCTGACCTGCACCGGAGCGGCGCGCCGCGCGAACACCGACAGACGATTACCGCCCGTGTGTCCCGCAAGATCGACGAGGACATCGATGCCGATCTCCCGAATGGCCGCGCGCAGACGCTCGTCATCCCAGCCCCCGACATCGTGCCAATGCGGCACCAAAGCCTTGAGGCGCGCGGTGACTTCGTCCGCCTGCGCGACATCGGAGAAGGCATGAACTTCGACATTCTGCGGGTCGTGATGGCGCAGAAGCTCTTCGATGAAAAAACTGACGGAGTGGCGCCGAAAGTCCGCCGAGACATACCCAACCTTGAGAGGCTTGTTCGCGCTCTGCGGCGCGGCGGGAACCAGATGATGAAACTCCTGGCCCCAGGCCTCGTGGTGCTTGCAGATCTTGGCGGGATCGGTCTCGACATAGATGTCCAGATATAAGCGGTTGCCGGCCGCTTCGCGGTTGCGGGGACCCTGGGCCAGCGCGGCGTCAAGCGTGCGGCGCGCGGCGTCGAGCGCACCTTGCTCCAGTTGCGCAACGCCGAGATTGATCCGCGCGGCGATATTGTGCGGATCGAGCTCCAGCGCCCTTTCGTGCGCGCGCGCCGCCGCGACGTAATGGCCTTGGCCCGCCAACGTTGCACCGAGATTGTTGTGCGTGACCGAGTTCGACGGCTCGAGAGCGATGGCCTGCTCGAACGCCTGCTGCGCCTCGCCGGCCCGTCCGACTTCGTCATATAGAAGCCCGAGGTTATTCCAGGCGCTCGCTTGATCCGGCTGATGAGCGAGCGAGGCGCGATACGCCTGTTCTGCCTCGCTCAGCCGCCCGGCGCGGTGATGGAGAAGCCCGAGATTGAAGTGGAGGATCGGCGGCGGCGCATTCAGCGCGCCGGCTTGCGCGAAGGCGGCGTGCGCCTCGTCGAAGCGGCCCAATTGACGCAACGCCTGCCCGCGCAAGAGGTGCGCGTCGGCGTCGGCGCCCTGCCCTTCGATGAGTCGGGCGGCAAAGGTCAGAGCTTCGTCGTCATGGCCCGTCTCAAGACAAAGGACGGCGGCGAGATGCAAGGCCTCGCGCGGCGCGTCGGCGGCACGCGCAAGATCCTGCACCGTATGCCACGCCGCATCGGGCAATCCTTGACCATAGTATTTAAGTGCGAGTCCGAGGCGAGGGTCCATCGCCCCCTTATAACCTGCCGCAGCCGAACCAACGACTGAAACCCGTTGGCCACGCAACGCACGCGCGCACAAAAAAGCGCGGCTCACGATGGCGAGCCGCGCTTTCCGGTGTGAAGCGGTCGAAGGGTTTTCGAAAACCCCTATTCGGCGGAGGGAATCACGGCGCTGGTGGCGGCCACGGCCGGCGCGGCGCCGGGGCGCTTGGTCAGCAGGCTTTCGATCTTCGCGGTGTACGCGCGATTGATTTCAGCCTTCTTGGCTTCGTCGTCGGCGGCGGCGGTCATCTGCACGCGGCACTCATGACGGTCGCTAGCCAGCAGCTTCGAGGAATTGCAAACCGTGGTGTAATCCGGTGCCGCAACGGCGGCGCTCGCAACACCGAGGGTGAGAAGGGTGGCAAAAGCCAGGGCCAGTTTCATGGCAAACTCCTAAGATCCGGGAAGCTCGTTGGGCGGCTTCCTTGAAGACGAGCGCGGTATGTAAGGGCCGACAGTTGGTCCTGCAAGATTTCATGCTGCATAGCAGCAATGCATCCCTGAATGCACATTAAATCATTGTTTAATAATGCATTTTTGCAGGTTTTCCGCGCCGCCTCACAGCGTCTTTATCAGGACGCCCTGGATGGAATCCTCGGGGCGCAGTTGCGGGGGCGCCTGCAGCATGTGGGTTTGTGGACCGTCGCACCAGCGGCGCCAGAGGGCGCGGTAGGTGCCTTCCAACGTGCGCGTAAAGCCCACCTCGTCGCGCAAGGCGGAGCGTTCCATTGCCGGGCGCAGCGTCGCCCGGATCTCGGCCAGGCGCGCCGGGTTGCAGCCGAAAGCCACAGCGCGGTCGACGTAATCCTCAAGGGACGAGGCGGCGAACTCCTCCGCCACGCCCACCGCGGTGAGCAGACTAAGGCCGACGCGGCTGCGGTGATTGTCCCCGGCGAGGGTCAGCACGGGCACGCCCATGTAGAGCGCTTCGCAGGTGGTGGTGGTGCCGTTGTAGGGGAAGGTATCGAGCGCGAGATCGACGCCGGCATACTTGCCGAGGTGCTCCTGCACCGAAGGCACGAACGCCGTCATCTCGATCCGGTCAGCCTCGATCCCGTGCCGCGCGAAATCAGCGAGGATACGGGCGCGGTTACGCTCGTCGCGCATCTGTTTGCACTTCATGTAGAAGCGCGAATGCGGCACCGCCTTCATGATCGCCGCCCACGCCGCGATCATCGGCGCGGTAACTTTCGGGAGCACGTTGAACGAAGCGAAGGTGACATAGCCCTTTTCGAGATGCGGCGCGGGGGCCGGCTGCAACGCTTTTCCCGAGGGACGATAGAGGTGGAAGCAGTGCGGCAGGCGCACGAGTTCCTCGGTGCACCACTGCTCGGCCGTTCCGGGCGGGTCCGCGCGGCCGTCGCTGATGCGATAGTCCATTGCCGGAACGCCGCTGGTATCCGGGTAGCCGAGATATTCGATTTGCACCGGCGCCGGCTTCAGCGCGCACACGGGCAATCTGTTGCCCGACGTATGGCCCCCGAGGTTGACGAGGATGTCGATCCTGTCGTCGCGCAGCCTTTGCGCAAAAACGTCGTTCGTGAAACCCGCGCTTTCGACCCAGAGATCCGCGGCCTTGCGCATGCTCTCCGTAATCACATCGGTGCGCGAGGTGTCGGAATAGAGACAGATTTCATAGCGCGACCGGTCGTGTTTCTCGAGCAGCGCCTCGAAGAAGTAGGAGACGGAGTGGGCGCGGAAATCCGGCGAGAGATAAGCGATCCGTAAGCGCCGCTCGGGATCGCGCGGATTGACGTGCGGCCGGTCCAAATCCTTCGCGACGGCCGAAAAACGCCGGCCATATTCCTTGTGCATTTCGAGGATTTCGGCGTTGGACAGGTCCGGCTCGTACAGGCTGGCGAAGACATAGTTTGAGTAGAAGATGGGCGCCGAGCGGGAATTGACGTCGGCCGCGTCGCGCATGGCCGTGCGCGCCTCGGTAACCCGGTGCTGTTCGAGAAGAAGAACCCCGAGCGTATTCAGCGCCATGGCGTTATCGGGATCCAATTCAAGGGCGGCCCGGATTTCCGTCTCGGCTTCGCTAAGCTGTTGATCTTCGAGCAGGGCGACACCGAGGCTGTATCGCGCGAATGCATTGTCGGGATGGCGCGCGAGGACGCGGCGATACACTTGAATTGCCTCCGCCCCCTCGCCGCGCATGTAATGCGCAACGCCGAGATTGATCAGCGCCTCGTCGTACTCGGGATCGCGCGCAACAGCGTTGGACAGCGCGGCCACCGCCTCCTGGAACCGGAACAAGCGCAACAGGAGCGCACCGTAATTGTTGCTGATGACGGCGGCCTCGGGCTTGAGGTCCGCCGCTTGCTTGAGGTGGCGCGCGGCGGTTTGCAGATCGCCGCTTAATGCATAGGCGAGGCCGAGATTATTGTGCGCCTCGGCATAGGTCGGAAGCTGGGCGACCGCCTCTTTCAGGACATCGATCGCCTCATCGTACCGTTCGGCCTGCCGCAGCGTATTGCCGTAGGCGTTGAGCAGCGTGGGATGACCCGGATGCTGCGCGACGCCCGCGACAAGCAAAGCCAGCGCCTCGTCCAATCGGCCCATGTCGCGCAAGGCCGGACCAAGATTGGCTTTGGCATCGGCATAAGAAGGATCGAGGACCAAAGCCGCGCGATAGAGCGCGACCGCTTCGTCGGAACGGCCTAGCGCGCCGACGACATTGGCCAGATTGTTGTGAATGATGGGATCGGACGGCGACAACGCGAGGGCGCGGCGGTAGCTGCGCTCGGCCTCCGCAAGATCCCCCGCCTCCTTGAGCGCGACGCCGCGGTTCAGCCAGCTGTCGACCGCGGTTTCGTCGCGCGCGACGGCCTCGGAGAAGGCTTCGGCGGCGTCGGACGCCTTGCCTTCCTTGATCAGCGCGAGGCCGAGGCTGTGATGCGCGCGCGCCGCGTCGCGGTGGAAGGCGACAGCCATGCGCGCGATGGCGGTGGCTTCGGTAAAGCGCCCGGCGCGATGCAACAGGCGCACGCGCTGGAGAAGAAGATCAAGCTGGCCGGGGCTTCGCGTGAGAAAGTCATCGACGACGCGCAACGCATCGTCCAGGCGTTGGACGTCGGCCAGCATGCCGGCGAGATTCACTGCGAACAGCACTTCGCGCGGATTGAGCGCGGCGGCTTGTTCCAGATGGGAGATCGCCTCGGGGATGCGACCCTGCGCGTGTTTTGCGAGGGCGGCCAGGTTATGGCCATCGGCATCGCCGGGATTTCGCGCGAGATAGGTGTCGAGCAGAACTTCCGCGCCGGCGGCATCGCCTGCTTTGAGGAAGTTCAGACCTTGTTGGAGCAGCGGCGAAAGCACGCGCCCTGGGCTGTCAGACGCCGCCTTATCGGATGTTTGCACCATTGCGCTCGGAACTTCCGATCAGAGGGCGGCGCTCACCTCGCTAGCGCGCGGCCGCTTCGCTTTCGCGGTCCGGCCAGGCCCCCACGTTCCGGGCGTTTAGACGCCGGCCGGACGGGCGCCGCCGGCCTGGGCCTGTTCGCCCGTTTCCGCGTTGGTGCGAAGACCGGCTGCGAGATTGCGGTTGATATTGATGAGAACGTCG
Source organism: Rhodospirillaceae bacterium (assembly GCA_041905525.1). Taxonomy (GTDB): domain Bacteria; phylum Pseudomonadota; class Alphaproteobacteria; order Rhodospirillales; family Rhodospirillaceae; genus SHVO01. The sequence goes on along the minus strand of JAYRKY010000035.1, from coordinate 4,544 downwards.
AGGTCGCTGGCATTGCTGCTGCGCAGGGCCTTCGTCGTCTGCTTATCGACGAAGATCGAGAGCGACATGACGTTAGCCTTGATCTCCGGCGGCAACTGGTTGTCCGGCTCGGTCAAATCGGCCTGGATGATGGTCCAGAGCAGGTGGTTGAACCGGAGCGCTTTCGCGTACTCTTCGATATTGCCCGTCACCTTCTTGGCGTCTTCGAGCATGATCGCAGCCTTGGTAAACGCCATCGCCTCCACTTCGCGCGGAGAGAGATTGCGCTTCTGCTGTTGCTGATAGGCTGCAACTTTATCTTTTGACATTCGCCAAGGCCTCCGCCTCGAACTTAATCAACTGCCGGCACATTTTGAGAGCCCGGTAATGGTCGCCCGCAAGGATATGCTGGGACATCTCGACCATCAGGTCCACCGCGCGGGCGTCCACCGGTACTAAGATCATTTGTCTCATTAAAACGAAGTAAATGCCATGGTAATCCTTCTCACGCGCAGGGTTAATGTACATGTTGAGGATTGTGACATAGAGCTTCTTCGCGACCGTATCGGCCTTCTCTTCGGTGATGATGTCCTTCTCGCGCACAACCGGCACGCGGTTCAGTACGACGAATTCAGTCTTCGCCGGACCGTTGGCGATGACCGAAGTGCCGATCAGGACTTTTTCGTTGGGCTTAAGGGTCAGTTTTAAGGGCATGTCACTTCTTAGGTAGCTGGCGATAGAGGCAGGCGCGGCAATATGAACGCAAACGTCCGCGCCGTGAAGCTATGAACCGTACCTAAAACTCCCTTGCCCAACGACCCAAAACAGAAACACCAACGGCCTAGAACAGGCGCAGGATCGCTTCTTCCGACTTCTGCGCGATCGAGAGCGAGATCGTACCCAGCTGCTGACGCGTCTGCAGCGAGAGCAGATTGGCCGACTCTTCGTTCATATCCGCGTTCACGAGTTCGGCGGCGCCGCCCTTGAGCGTGTTGATGATGCGCGTGGTGAAATCGGCGCGGATCTGCAGCAGCGCGGAGTTGGTGCCGAACGCCTGCGCGGTCTGACGCACCGTCACCAGCGCGCTGTCGATGGCGCGCAAGGCCGCGGTGATGCCGCGGATCGCGCCCGTGCCCGACTGACCCCACACCGTCGAGTTCGGGAGGGTGCCGGTGGCGAGCGCCGAACGGCCCATGATGGAATTGAAATCCGAGACGCGCAGACCCGAGATGACGAGTTGGTTGACCGCTTGCGTTTCGGTGCGCTCGTTGAACTTCACCGTCAACTGGTCGGCGCCGGCGGCAAAGGCCTGCGTGGAATTCTTGATGAGGTTGATCCCGTTGTAGGCGGAATCCTCGGCGAGATTGTCGACCTGACTGCGCAGTTCGTTGAACTGGCTGGCGAGCTTGGCGCGCGTGGTGCTTTCCGGCGAGGAGATCGCCGATTGCGCCAACGCCTTCATCTGCTTCAACACCGATTCCATCGACTCGAGGCCTTGGATACCGGCCTTGATGACGTTGATGCCGTCGAGCACGCCGTCCTTGATGGTCTGCAAATCGGACGCGCGGCTATTGAGATTGCGCGCTTTGAAGAATGCCAGCGCATCGTCGATGGCGCTGTTGACCTTCAGTCCGGTCGCAAGGCGTTCCTGCGTACGGCCGATCAGGCTGGTGGTGTTCTGCAGCGACAGCAGATTCGTCCGCGTCGCGGTTGTGAGTGTGATTTCGGCAGCCATGCTGACCTCTCCTGCTCGCCGGCGATGCGTCACCCGGTAAGCTGTTTTTGTGCGGTTTTACGGCCTTTTCCTGGCGTGCACGCACGTCGCACTTCTACGCATCACTATCGGTGATACCCGCAATGGACAAAAAAAAGGTTAACGGGAGCGGGCAAAAACGAACCCCGCGATACGGATTTTCTTGAGCGTTCCGGCGACGCCGGATTTCGATGAATAAGCGGCCGGCTCCGAGGAGCCGGATCACATAAAAAAACGGCCGGCTCCGAGGAGCCGGCCGGTGAGCCGTAGTAACGCAAAACGTACTTTACGCGGGCGCGCCTTGCGGAGCGCCGCGCGACTAGAACAGACGCAGGATCGACTGTTCGGACTGCTGCGCGATGCCCAGCGAGATGGTGCCGAGCTGCTGGCGAGTCTGCAGCGAAAGCAGGTTCGCCGATTCTTCGTTGAGGTCGGCGTTGACGAGTTCCGCCGCGCCGCCCTTCAAGGTGTTGATGATATTGGTGGTGAAGTCGGCGCGGATCTGCAGCATCGACGACTGCGTACCGAACTGCTGCGCGGACTGGCGCACAGTAACGAGAGCGGAGTCGATGGCGCGGATCGCGCCGGTGATGGCGGTGATCGCCGCAACGCCGGTGACGCCCCACACGCCGGTGCCGGTACCCGTCGCCTGCGCGGAGGTCGCCATGATCGAATTGAAATCCGAAATGGTCAGACCCGACACAACGAGCTGGTTAACCCCGAGCGGCTCGACGCGTTCGTTGAACTTCACGGTCATCTGATCGGCGCCGGAGTCGAAGGCAGCCGTGCCGTTCTTGAGCAGGTTCACGCCGCTGAAGCTTGAGTCTTCCGCGAGGTTGTCGACCTGGCTGCGCAGTTCGTTGAACTGGCTGGCGAGCTTGGCGCGCGTCGAGCTTTCCGGCGCGGAAATGGCGGACTGCGCGAGCGCCTTCATCTGCTTGAGAACCGATTCGATCGACTCAAGACCCTGCACGGCGGCCTTCAGCACGCTGATGCCGCCCATGATGCCGTCCTTCACCGAGGACAGGTCGGAGGCGCGGGCGTTGAGGTTGCGCGCTTTGAAGAAGGCCAGCGCGTCGTCGATGGCGTTGTTGACTTTGAGGCCCGTCGCGAGACGTTCCTGGGTGCGGCCAATGAGGCCGGTGGTGTTTTGCAGCGAGAGCAGGTTAGTGCGCGTCGCGGACGAGAGTGTGATTTCCTGAGCCATGTGTGTGTACCCTTTCTAGGATCAGTGACTTTCTAGAAGCCGTTTAGTCGCCAAAAAATCCGAACCGCTCGTGCAACTGCCAAATCGAAAAAAGTACGCGAGCTGCGCGTGAACATGACGGTTCACGCTGCCGTTCTACGCACGATGTGCAAACAAATGGTTAAGCGAAGGGTGAATTGCGGCGCATTCCACCGGCAGAGGGTGGAATTTTGGGCTGCAGGCGACGTTTTTTATTAACGAAGGGTTAAATTCGGGGGCCCGGGCTCATATCAGCGGCTCACACAACAAAAAAAGGCGGCTCCCCCATGAGAACCGCCTTTTTCCGTGACCCCCGCCCAACTCCGCCGCCGCTGAAACCAGCGCCGGCAAAACAAGCTTAGAACAAACGTAAGATCGACTGCTCCGAGCGTTGCGCGATGGATAGCGAGATGGTGCCGAGTTCCTGGCGCGTCTGCAGCGACAGGAGATTCGCCGACTCTTCGTTGAGATCGGCGTTGACCAGCTGCGAGGCGCCGCCGCGCAGCGTGTTGATCAGATTTTCGGTGAAGTCGATACGGATCTGGAGCATGGCCGAGTTTGTGCCGAACTCCTGGGCCGACTGACGTACGGTGACCATCGCCGAGTCCAGGGCGCGGATGGAGGCGTTGATCGCGGTAACGGCGGCAGCGCCCGTAACGCCCCACACGTCGGTACCGGACCCCGTGGCGACAGCGGCGCGCGCCATGACCGTTTCGAAGTCGGTAGTGCTGAGACCGCTGACGATCAGCTGGCTGAGATCGGGCGGCTCGATGCGCTCGTTGAATTTCACCGTCAGCATATCGGCGCCGCCGGTGAAGGACTGAGTCTTGTTCTTCAGCAGATTATAGCCGTTGAAATGCGCGTCTTCGGCGATGTTGTCGATCTGGCTGCGCAGTTCGTTGAACTGGCTGGCCAGCTTGGCGCGCGTCGAGCTTTCCGGCGCCGAGATAGCCGACTGGGCCAGCGCCTTCATCTGCTTGATGAGGGATTCCATCGATTCAAGACCCTGGATGGCGGCCTTGATCGTGCTGATGCCGTTAGCGATCTGGTCCTTGATCGTGGACAGATCCCGGGCACGGCTATTGAGATTGCGCGCCTTGAAGAAGGCGAGCGCGTCGTCGATGGCGTTGTTGACCTTGAGGCCGGTCGCAAGGCGTTCCTGCGTCCGGTCGATCAACGACGTCGTGTTCTGCAGCGACAAGAGGTTCGCGCGTGTCGCCGAGGTGAGGGTGATTTCACCCATGGGCGTCTCCTGCGGTAAGGCGGAGCCGGCAACCTACGCGATAAAAAATACCAAAAAATAAATGCGTAAAGGCCGGCGCCCGGCGTTTTCAAGACAGCCGGCGTCTTCGCGCACGACCAGGGCCAGTCCGGCGGACCTCCATTGAAGGAGGCCCGCCCACTGTCCGTAGTCGCGTTCGAATAACGCCGTGTCTTAGAAGAGACGCAGGATCGACTGTTCGGAACGCTGCGCGATCGAGAGCGAGATCGTGCCCAACTGCTGGCGCGTTTGCAGCGAGAGCAGGTTGGCCGATTCTTCGTTCAAGTCCGCGTTCACCAGTTCCGACGCACCACCCTTGAGGGTGT
>JAYRKY010000034.1:33655-37470 GCA_041905525.1 Rhodospirillaceae bacterium | reverse complement strand
CAGAAGCGCGATCAACTTGTTGATCTGCGCGCGGCGCTCGCGATCCACGCCCTGCGACGGGCCGAAGTCGAAAAGATCGGCCAGCGGCACGCCGAGGGCTTCGGCGATGGCATAGGCGATCTTAATGTGGGTGCCGTTGACGCCGCGCTCCATGTTGGAGACGGCATCGCGCGTGCGGCCGATTTCCTCGGCCAGCCGGTCCTGCGACCAGCCCTTTTGCTTGCGAAGTTCTTGAATCCGCTTACCAAAAACGACAAACAGCTTTTTTTCATTCATACCCCCAGTTTCACTCCGCATGGCGTATAACGGCGACGGAGTGGCAATCCGCATTTGCCCGCTTGATAGCGGGTAATTACGGATTTATTCTCGCTTTCCAAGAGGATGGGCAGGATGCGTGCGGAGTTGGACTCGCCCCCGGAAGGGGCCGAGTTTCGCACGCGGCCTGCCCTTTGCTTGATAGCGGTAAAGGTCGTTTGACGGCAATCTCGTGAGGAACGGGGAGGGCTATGCGTTCGTCCCGACGCCGGGAGATCACATGGCTCAGTTCAATATCACGGCCCTGTCGTGCGGGACCTGCCATCAGTCGGGGATCGCGGCCTGGCGCAGCGCGGACGCTGCGCCGTGCGAGGTGGTTTTTGTATCCGCGACCTTCCATCAAGACGCGGCAGCCTCCGGGGAGGCTCCCGCGTTTAGGTGTGTAGAGTGCAAGGCAGCAGCGGCCATGAGGCCGTTGCTGAAGTAATCGGGCGTTTAGGGGTCATTGTTTTGGGGTAACACATGGATACGCAAGAGCGTGAACGGGCTTTGGTAGTGGACGACAATCCGGCGGCGCTGTTTGCCGTCAGCGCGATTTTTGAAGGCATGGGGTTTGAGGTCGATGAAGCGGACGGGCCGCAAGCCGCCCTCGCGCTGTTCGACACCAAATCCTACGATCTTGTTGTGTCGGACATTCGGATGCCGGGCGATATGAACGGCGTCCAGCTCGCTCAGATCCTTCAGAAAAAGAATCCCGAACTTTCCATCATCCTCATGACGGGCTACGACGAGCATATCAAAGACGGCGCGGAGCACTTCGCCGTCTTGCGTAAGCCGTTTGAACCGCGCGAGCTGAAAGCCGCGCTCAAGCGGCCCGCCAGCGGCGACGCTTAAAACAACGCGCGCCGCCCGCACCGTGACAATGATCCCGACGGAGTTCCGCTTTGAGCAATCCGTTTGTGTCGCGTCACTGTGCTGATTTCTTCGCGCATTGGAAAAGCCTTCCCTGCGTCTCCGCCATTCCGCACACCCGGACATTCTTGGATTCATCGACGCCGCTCATGCGCGGCGCGCTGATCCTTGAAGTCATGCCCGAAGGAACACTTGTGCGTCTGATGGGGAGTACGTTGGTATCACGCTGGCAGGACGATTTTACCGGCGCTCACCTTGAAACCCGCATCGCGGTAGAAGACCGCGCGCGGTTTCGGCGCGATGTGGAATGCGTCTGCCGCCATCCGGCAGGCGCGCAGGCGACGGGAGAAGTGTTTACCGAAATGCGTCGTGCGTTGGACTACGAAATGATCCTTTTGCCGCTCGCCGTTGATGAGGGCAAGCCGCCGCGATGCCTAGCTTTTCGAGATAACCTTGGGGAACTAGATTACCGCGATCGCAAGGTGGGCTTCTCGTGGCCCTCCACACTAAGTTGGATTGATCTTGGTGCAGGTCTACCATGAGACTGACGTGTAAGAAAAACACTCCGGTATCTTTCAAAACGACGCTGAGTGTCTTCAAAGATTCTTAAAGTGATTTCGCGCGCGTTGCGTCGCATCCCCGCGCAGCATCGCATCTACGATTTATTGCTGGCGGGCTATGTTGATCTCGCCGTGCTGCAATGCCCGCAAAGCTGCTCATGGTCCGGGTCTGATTTCATAACCGGCTGCCGCTGACTGCCTGTATGGCCGCCGCGGATATTCCCATCTCAGAAATTTTTATCAATAGCGCCTCCCGCGTTATCGGTGCGTCATACCGCCACTCTAGGAGTTGCACGCCGTTCGCTGCCAGCAGCAGGCGCTTCTTTTCATCCCTAAGCTGCGAATTTTTGAAACCTTCCTCTCCGCCAAATAGTGCGACAGGCTCGTAATGTTGCTGTCCCTGATACTCTACCGCCAAGTTTATTTCTGGAATGTATATGTCGATTGACTGGCGACCAAGAAACCTTGGGCGCCATTGGTGCTCGGCGCTTGGCCAAATCGCACGAAAAAGATCGAAAAGTGCGTGTTCCGAAACCCACCCGCTCGCACCGATCTCTGGGATAGACCGATCACGGCGGAATGCATCTTCGGCCAGCGCCATATGCCCGGCGAGTAGGCGCTCGACGTAATTGAAGCCAACATCGATATTCACAGCGAATATTCTGCCACGGGGTGCGGAAGGATGAAGGAGCTGAGCCTGAAACGCACGATATGCTAGCCAGTCAGACGCGGGTGGCATCCCGGACGATATGCGTTGGCCGAAGTCCGGGCGGAAACGACCGAGTTCTGAAAGGATGGGTGGATCGTCGCGTAGTTCCTGATCAAAGTAGGCCAGGAAAGCGTCGAACTCATCGAGCAAGCGGCCCGAAATCGGTGATGCTTCCGCATACTTGCGAGCAATCAACCTCACATCTTCGGCACGGACCTCTCGATCCGTCAGAAACTTAAGATATATAACCTCATCCAAAAGCGTTTCACGATCACGCCCCGGAATGGCTTCCACCAATTCCATCGCGTCAGAGAGCCGGTTCGCTTCTGTCAAATCTAGAACCTGCTGCCACTTGGGGTCCGGGTCCCAGGAGGGCACGCGCTTCACATCTGGAAGGTCTTGCGGGAGCCCGTTGCCGTCGACACCTCGGAACTGATTGCCCAAAGCACGCGCCCAGCTATATCCGCGTGCCTGGTTGTTGTCCCGCCAGACTTTTTGCAGCGGTGTTTCCGGATCGCGCGGCCATTGGGCATTTTTGCGCTCCGAGATGAAGCCGGCTTTTGCCGGATTGCCAAACAGGCCACCCCCGATTGTCTCAATCAGTCGCTCAAATAGTCTGATGTCGTCTCTCTGAGTTCCGACCGAGACGAGAACGCGGCCCGTGCCAGAGGTCTGTCGAAAGACGAAGGCTGCGTGCAAAGCTAGTTCGAGGGCACGTTGCCTTCGCGCCCCTGGCCCCTCCAAAAAGTGGAGCCTGTGAGTTACCTCTTCGGGGAAATCGGGATATGCAAGCTGAACCGATGTATTTGTCTTCGGTGCCAGCTTCTTTGGCGGCGGTTCTGGACCGTATTGATCCAGTAGTTCACCGCACATCGACGACAGAGCGGCGAAGTGGATCGCAGCCTTGCTTCCGGGCTCTCGCTTGCCGGCTAAGGTCGCATAGAGCTTCTGCCACTTCGATAGGTCCGACCGATAGAACTCGCGACTAATCCGGTTTGTAAGCGAAAGTTCGTGGAGCTTTGCTCTCTCGCGGAATTCGTCAATGCCGACTTGTCCCTGATCGACGAGTGGTGGTTTCAAGTTCATGGCTCAATGCCTTGACGTTTTGGCACCCACCCCAGTTCGTATGGGTGGCTTGCTTCCAGCGTGGCAAGGCGTTGTTAGGGCGTCGTGCTATAACCGGCTTGAAGCTCCCGCAACTTTAACAGCACTCCAAGCGTCCGCTCAACCTACGATCAAAGTGGGTTTTATATTACGCGGCCTGATCGAAAAGCCCCTGGAACTCCCGATCCGCGAAGTATTGGAGTTTCTGCGCGAGGACCGGGCGTTGCCCAGCGAGGAATAAGAGTTCGAGGTGCGGGGCGAGGCCCCGCACTTCC
>JAYRKY010000034.1:33275-33645 GCA_041905525.1 Rhodospirillaceae bacterium | reverse complement strand
AGCATGGGCCGCGCGGTGTGGTGCGCGGCATAGCTGATGCCGGTGAGATCGCTGTCGAGCGCCCGGCTCATCGTCGAGAACACGACTGTCTCGGACCCCAATAGATTCGAGACGAGTTGTGCGCCTTCATGGTCATTCACACCAAATACTTGCAGAACGCCGGCATTGGAGAGGAACGTTCCGGCGCGCTGGCCGTACACGGCGCGAAGCTGGTGGATGTCTTGGAGGATCGGCCAGAGTTGCACCCCATAGCCCGCCATGAGGCCCATGGCGCGCTCCATGGGCGCCAGGTAGCCCAGAGCCGCGAACTCATCGAGCATATAGAGAACGGCGCCCGTGCCCTTGGTCCGCACGGTCTCTTGAAGGCTTT
>JAYRKY010000034.1:0-33265 GCA_041905525.1 Rhodospirillaceae bacterium | reverse complement strand
TGGGAGATCATCAGACGGAGCCACCGGGCATAGGTGCCTAGGCGATCCGGTGGCAGCACGAGAAAGATACTCGTGGTTCTCGTCTTCAAATCCGCGAAGGCAAAATCCGACTTGGACAGCACCGCCGTCATGCGCGGGCTGTCCAGGAAGTGCGTATGCCGCTGGGCGGCCGAGAGGACGCCCGTGGCTTCGCGGTCGGATTTGCCCAAGTGCCGGTTCGCGGCGCGAGCGGCTAGGCCGCCCGCGGCCGTGCTCGCTTGCATCTTTTCGAGGAGCGCAAAGAAGGCATCGGGCGCAAGCGTCAGATACTCCCGGAGCGTCGCCAGGGTGCGGCGCTCCGGCGTTTCTTCGGCCACGATATAGAGCAGAACGCCGGCGATAAGCGCCTTGGCTTCGTCGTTCCAATGGGCTTCTCCCGCTTCGCCGGGCGCGTCATAAACGAGCGCATCGGCGAGGGTGGCAGCATCTTCCGCGACGTCGATTCCGGCGGGATCGAGCAGAGCCACGGGATTGTAAGATGCGCTTGGCGCGCCGGTCACGGCGAAAGGATCGAGAACGTGAACCGGCCCGAAGCGCGCCCTAGCGCGGCCCGCGATCCGCGCGTTCTCACCCTTGGGATCGACACAGACAATCGAGCGATCCAGGGTGAGCAGGTTGGGAATGACGGTTCCCACACCTTTGCCGGTGCGGGTCGGCGCAATCGTCAGCAAATGCGCCGGGCCGTCATAGCGCAGCACTTTATGGGATTTAGGATCACGGCCAATGAGGACGCCGCCTGCGTTTTGGGCGAGGGGCTTTATCTCTTTGTCATCGGCAAATCGCGCGCTCCCGTGCGTGATGTCCGCGCCTTCCTCGTCGCCAAAATGCAGGATCATCGGATTGACGATGAACCGGAAAAGAAGAATGAAGGCGCAGACGTTAATAATGAAAGCGACGGGCTTGTAGATAAGCCAGTGCAGATGGCTTTCCAAAAACAGCATCAACATTCCGATGCCGAGAAGGACGAAGAGGCAGGCGAAAATGTATCGCGCGAGGCGGAGGGGGCTGGTCGTGATTGTGGCGAGAGCCCAGGCGGGATCGCGAATGACCAAGCGCATCATGTTCTTGAAGGCGCGCCACGCGGTCCGCAAATGCCAAAGTAAGTCGTTTGCCCAGGTCGCGAGGATGTTCATGATGGCTGCTGCCGCGTCTCTCCCCCGTTACCGCTTTTTGTGCTTTTGATTTTTGTGGTGTCGATCAGATCGTCAAACAATGCCGCGTCGCCATCGCGGCTCAGAAATTTCGGAAGCTCTTTACCAAGCCAGTCGCGCAGGTTCTTAGAAACCTCCGACGTGTCAGGCTTTTTCAGACGCTCCAAGACAAACGCGCCGAGCAGCACCTTGCGGCGCGTGTCTTTGGCGCGTTCTTGTTTGCCCATACGGGCTTGAAGCTTTTGAGTTTGCGCTTTGAGTTCGGCGAGGCGCTGTTCGTTAGTACGTCGTGCCATATGGGCTCTCCCGGTGTGTACTGAGACGCGGGTGGGAAAGCTTGGCGTACCGAAACTGAAGCGCCTAATTTCGCTTTCCAGTTGTCCGGCGGCGCGATACACACACCGGCGACGGTATAAACGCACGTAACGCGAGTCAGTTCCCAGGATTTTCCTGTCAGATTGTGGGGCACTTGCGAGCGACAGCGAGCACACCGCCGCACCGAGGGTTGGAGCGAAGCGAAAACCGGAAGGGCGCACTTACGAGTTGCTTCGCAACTCAGGTGCTTGGAGATAGAGTAGCGACACGTTCCCGGCCCCGAGGGGGTGCGGCGCGGGGGCAGGCGGAGGGTCGTTTTGGCGATCTATCACCTGACCATGAAGCCGGTCTCGCGCGGCCAAGGCAAGAGTGCCGTGGCGGCTGCGGCTTATCGTTCAGGCCAAAAGATCACCAACGAGCGCGACGGCCTCACGCACGATTTTACGCGCAAGCGCGGCATCGTGCATGAGGAGATCATTCTCCCCGAGGACTCCAAGGCCGAGTGGGCGAAGGATCGCAGTCAGCTTTGGAACGCAGCGGAGTTTGCGGAAAAGCGCAAAGACGCGCGTGTGGCCCGCGAGTTTGAAATCTCGCTCCCGCATGAAATGGACGACGCCCAGCGCCTCGCGCTGGCGCGTGATTTCAGCCACCACATCGCCGACAAGTACGGCGTGGCGGTGGACCTCACCATTCATCGTCCCGACAAGGATATGGATGAACGGAATCACCACGCGCATATCCTGGTGACGACGCGGAAGGTCGGAGAGCAGGGCCTTGGCGAAAAATCCGACTTTGAACTTGAGAATAAGAAGCTCGCGGCGCTTGGCCTGCCCACGTCGCACGAACAGCTCCGCGTGTTGCGCGAGGAATGGGAGCTAAAGGCCAATCGTGCCCTCGCTATCGCAGGCCACGATATCCGCATTGACCACCGCTCTCACCGGGACATGGGCCTTGAGATTGAGCCCACGCAGCACATGGGCGTCCATGCCACACAGATGGAGCGGCGCGGCCTCCATGTCGTGCGTTCCCGGTTGGACCGGGACGCCGAACGCGAGAACGCCCGCCTAATCCGCGAACGACCCGAACAGGCGCTTACCGTCATCACCAACGAAAAATCTGTGTTCGACCGACACGACGTAGCGCGCACCTTGCATCGCTACGTCGAGAAGCCCGAGGACTTCCAGGCGGCCTTTACCAAGGCCATGTCGTCTCCGGCCCTGGTGGAGTTGCAGCCTGAGCAGCGGGACGAAGCCGGACGCACCATTCAGCAGGCGCGCTATTCGACCAAAGAGATGATCGGCATTGAACAGCAGATGGCCGACAGCGCCGACCGTATGAACCTTGCGCGGGATTACGCCGTGCATCGGCGCAAGGTGGAGAAGGCTATAGACAAAATGCCGCAGCTCGCGGACGAGCAGCGCGAAGCCGTGCGCCATATCGCAGGGCCGGAACGGATCAGCGCCGTGGTGGGAATGGCCGGTGCCGGCAAGAGCACCATGCTTTCCGTCGCGCGCGAAGCCTGGGAGGCCGAGGGCTATCGCGTCCACGGCGCCGCCCTCGCGGGCAAAGCCGCCGAAGGCTTGGAGCAATCCTCCGGCATCAAGTCGCGGACCCTGGCGAGCTGGGAGCGGGGCTGGGATCGCGGCTATGACCGGATCGGGCCAAAGGATGTGTTTGTGATCGACGAAGCGGGCATGGTGGGGTCGCGCCAGCTTTCGCGGTTTGTGACCGAGGCCGACCGGGCGGGAGCTAAGATCGTCCTGGTGGGCGATCCCGAACAGTTGCAACCCATCGGTCCCGGCGCGGCCTTCCGCGCCGTGACCGAGCGCGTCGGCTTTGCGGAGTTGGGAGAAATCCGCCGCCAGCGCGAAGGCTGGCAGCGGGACGCCTCCCTCGACTTCGGCCGCCATAACACCCACGGCGGCCTTACGGCGTATGCGGAGCATGACCGCATCCAGTTCAGCCCGAACGGCGAGAGCGCGCGGGCGGCCATCGTGCGCGATGTAATGGCCGACCGGGACGCCCACCCCGAGGACAGCCGCCTTGTCCTGGCCCATCGCCGGATCGACGTGGAGCAGTTGAACGAGGCGATCCGCGCGGCAAGGCGTGAACGGGGCGAGCTGCAAAACGAACGGTTGTACGAGACGACGGAAGGCGAGCGCGCCTTTGCCCCCGGCGACCGCGTTCTGTTCCGCGAGAACAACCGCGACCTTGGCGTGAAGAACGGAATGTTGGGCACCATCGAGCGAGCCGATGACGGGTATCTCGACATTCGCCTTGATAGCGCGCGCGGACCAGGGCGGACGGTCGGTGTGTCGATGGCCGACTATGCCGCCGTCGATCACGGCTATGCGACGACCATTCACAAGGCGCAGGGCGCCACCGTGGATAGGAGTTTTGTGCTCGCCTCAAATTCGATGGATAGACACTTGGCTTACGTTTCAATGTCCCGCCACCGGGAAGAAGCCAAGATGTACGTCGCGCGCGACGAGTTTGCGGGCATGGACGCGCTCTCGGCGCGTCTCTCCCGCAGCCAGGCCAAGGAAACCACCCTCGACTATGCCCAGCGGCGCGGCATCGACATCCGCAGCGAGATCATCGTGCGGACGCCGGAGAGAACGCTGGCGCCCGAGCGCACGCGCACGCCCGAACGCTCCAAAGCCCCCGAGCTTGAGAAAGCGTCCGAACGCAAACGCAGTATGTTCGACGGCCTCAAACTCTCGCCCTCGCGTGCGGCGCCAAAGTTTGACCGCGACCTTAAACTACCGACGCACACGCCGGTCCCCACGCCGCCGACGCCGGAACAATCTTTGGAACAGGCCGTGGATCGGTATGCCAACGCATGGGAGGCCGTGGAGCGTCAACGGCAACAGCAGTTGCCGACGCTTGAATATCAAAGCCACGAATTGAAGGACGCCGGCAGGGCGCTCGATGAGCTGCGGCCAAATGCGACCCGCGACCTCAACACCGCCATGCGTCATGAGCCACAGACGTTTAAGGCTATGTTGGAGCTGCGTGGCAAGGAGCGTAGCCAGGAATTGACGGCCGCGATCCATCACGAGGACCGCGTTGCGCGTGACCCAGGCTTGCGCGTCGAGCGCATGGCAAAGGAATGGAAGGGTTTAGAGGCACGCCACGAAAAGCTTTACGGCTGGCAACACGAACAGGCCCGCAAGCGTATAGAGGGCCGCATGACGGAAATGGCCCGCGAACTCAAACGCGATCCACAGCTCGAATCGCTGATGCGGACCCGCAGCCGCGAGCTGGGCATTAGCATGGAATCGCGTCTAGGCCGCGTCATGCAGGCGCCCAGCATCAGCCGCGCTATTGATTTTATTCGGGGGAGAGATCGGGGGTTGGAACGCTAACTGGAGGAGGTGTGCCCCATGAACGATGCTGACCAAGAGCCCCAAAACCCTGCCCGCGCTTTCGAGGACTTGCGCTCGGAAGTTTTTGTCCTGCGGCGCGGGATCGAAGACTGGCAGAAGTACATCGACAAAAAGATACCTCCGAACTATGCGGAGCACTTGAATGTGCTCGCTAAAGGTCTGGACAGCCTTGGCGCCCAGCTCGATGGCATGGGCAAACAATTCAACGGAATGGACCAGCGGATTGCTTCCATACAGGCCATCCCGAAGACGGCCTTAGACACGCTCAAGCACGAAGGAAGCGAACTTCTCGATGAGTCAGAAAAGAGATTCCGTGTTGCCGAGAGTCAGTTGGGGGCCGCGGAAAGGAACCTCAGAAACCTCTTTGACCAAGTAGTGACGCAGAGAGAACAAAGGTGGGCGGTGATCCGCGCTGGATTAATTGGATCGGTTGTCGGTTTCGTCCTCGGCCTCATAGTCATCTGGCCGTCCACGGACGACGGCGGCCTCAGCCAGTGGGACGCCGGACTCGCACACTTGCAGAAGGCTGATCCAATTGCATGGAATCGATTGACTGCCGATACCAACCTCGTAGAGGCCAATCGCGCAAGGATAGAGGCGTGTCAGGCGGCTGCGACGAAATCTAAGAAGGACCAGAACTGCGCGATCACTGTAGCGGTGCCGGAACCCCCCGCTGTGGAGCTGCCGCCGCCGAATTGACCGATTTCAGTTTGAAGATGTGATCGCTTGGCCAGGCTTCGGCAGGCCATCGTGCCGCTCGGCTTGGCGGGCGGCCATGATGCCGTACTAACGGCGGCGAGGAGGATTTTCAGCCGATTTCAGTACCTTCACTAATGTAAATCGCCGAGAAGCAGTGTTTTATTCCCCCATACTAACTTCAGTTGAACCGTCCCAAATTATTTCTATAATTGCGGCATGCGCCAACTAGCCTTCATTCTTCTGGCTATGAATTTCATGCTGACCCCGATGGCCAGCTCTTTGGCGATGGCGCTGGGCTTCAGCGGCGAGCATGTGCATTTCGACGCGACGTGGCATGGTAATCACGTCGATCAGGTGGCCGATCCCGATCATGACCACCAGCACGACGACGTTAAGCACAATGATGACGCTAAGTCCGAAACACACGATAAGAGCGCTCCCCTTAAGCACTCGCATGGCGAGGCTCATTCCGCCATTTTCATCGTGACGACCCCGGCGCAGATATTTTTGCCGGAGTTTGCGTCCACGACGGCCTCCCAACCGCCGTCATTTCCCACGCAAAAGCACCCGTATCCTCCGTTTAGACCACCGCAAGCCGCCTAAGGCTCTTTCGTTCGTCGAGCCTTAGCTCGCGCGCGTCCGTGCGTGCGGAATAGCGCTCACGCCTTTCGGCTGCCGTTGTCTTATTCGAGGACTACATGCGATCGCTCATTTTTGGTCGAAGCACGTTTGTGCTTTCGACACTCCGCGTCATGTTTTTGCTCGTCGCCGTGCCTAGCATCGCGACCGCAGCGGAAACCACTGTCCTGGCACCTTCGCCCGGAATGACACTCCCCAACGTCATTCAACTTGCCATTCGGTCAAACCCTACGCTTGTCGGTCAGCAATTCTCCATTGCTGAAGCCCTCGCGCGCACCGAGCAAGCCAATCTCCGACCGCCGATCACAATCGGCGCCGAGATCGAAAACGTGCTCGGTACGGGCCGCGTAGGCGCGTTCGACAGCGTTGAAGCGACGCTGCGCTTGGGCACCGTCATCGAACTCGGATCGAAGCGTGCGCTACGTGTCAACGCGGCGAATCAAGCAGTCACATCCGCATCGCTTCAGCGAGACATTCAAGCGTTGGACCTGCTCTCAATGGTGACCAGCCGCTTCATCAATAATCTTGCCGCGCAAGCGAAGTTGGAGATCGCCAATGAGCACGTCGCGCGAGCGCGCCAAGTTGTCGAGTCGGTCCGTACCCGGGTGAACGCGGGCGTCGGCTCTCCGCTTGAGGAAGGTAATGCCACCGTCCATTTGCGTGAAATGGAGATCGCGCTGAGTGCTGCGGAGGCGGACTTACGGCGCTCATGGGCATTGCTCGCAGCAATGTGGGGCGCCCCGCCGGACGGCATGGGTCGAGCTGCCGGTGATCTAAACGCGTTGCCGCCCCTTCCTGAGTTCGCGAGCTTCGCCGGAAAAATTGAAAAGAATCCGCACGTCGCGCGCTTTGCCGCGGAACGCGCGACAGCCGACGCGCAAGCACGGCTCGCGCGTGCAAATCGTTCTCCGGACATCACGGTAAGTGCCGGGGTGCGGCGTTTGGAAGCGATGAACGACCAAGCACTCGTGATGGGGTTCTCCATGCCGCTAAACGCAGGAAGCCGTAACGCAGCCGTAGAACGTGTTGCCGACGCACGGGCATCGCAGGCGACGTACGGAGAAATGGCAGCCAGAATCGACAATATGGCGACGTTGTACGGACTCTATGAACAAGCGCGCCAGGCCCGCGCGACGTTCAATACGCTGCGTACTAGCTCGCTGCCGGTCGCGGAACAGACGCTTAAGCGTGCCGAAGACGGCTTCCGCGCCGGCCGCTTTTCGCTCTTCGAAGTTTCGGCAGCGCAAGAACAATTCCACGGCACCGAGGAAGCCATTGTCGAGGCCGCTGAAACCTATCACCTCGCCATTACTGAAATTGAACGGCTGACGAATGAACCCATCGAGGTTCAATCGGCCTCCGAAGGAGCTACGCCATGAACAAACAATTTATCGCCATCGGCGCCATCGTCATTGGCACCGCGCTTCTTGGAACTTGGATGTTGCTGCGCGAACCGCAGCATGTAGCTACCGCAGGCCATGAAGCGCCAGCGACTGCCGAGTACGAGCGTGGTCCACATCGTGGTCGTATGCTTCGCGTGGACGACTTTGCTCTCGAAGTCACGATCTTCGAGGAAGGTGTCCCGCCCGAATTTCACATGTACCCGACGGAGAACGGAAAGCCTGTTCCACCGCAGCAGGTTCAGCTCACGGTGACGCTGAGTCGTCTCGACGGCGAGGTCAACACCATCCCCTTTACCCCTGTTCAAGATTATCTGCGGGGCACGCAGACCGTCGTTGAGCCTCATTCCTTCGACGTAACAGTCGTCGCGAACTATAAAAACAAGGCGCACAAGTGGAGTTATCAAAGCTACGAAGGGCGCACGACCATTAATGAAGCGGCGGCGAACGCCGCCGGGCTCAAATCCGAGGTGGCGGGCCCTGGCATCATTCGTTCGACCGTCACGGTCACTGGTCGCATTGCCCTCGATCCAGCGCGCTCCGCACAGGTCCGACCCCGATTCAACGGCATAGTACGGGAAATCCGCAAAACCATCGGCGATCCGGTTCAAGCGGGTGACGTTCTTGCCGTGATCGAGAGCAACGAAAGCCTGCAAGGCTATCAGGTGCGCTCGCCCATCGCCGGACGCATCACCCAACGCTGGGCGAGTTCCGGCGAGCTTGTCGGTGACCGACCCATTTTTGAAATTGCTGACATTCGGGAGGTCGTTGCGGAATTCAGTGTTTTCCCACGCCATCTCGCGGCGGTGAAGGAAGGTCAGGCGGTCACCGTTTCGGCGCTGGAAAGCGATGCCACGCAGGGCGCCAAGATCGACGTGCTTTCCCCCGTGGCCGATCCCATCACGCAAACCATTGTGGCGCGCGTGCGCATCAACAACGCGGAAGGCTTGTGGCGACCCGGCATGACCGTGTCGGGGCGGATTGTCACCGGTGAGCGTGAAGTCCCCCTCATGGTGAAGAACTCTGGACTACAGGGTTTCCGCGACTTCACGGTCGTCTTCGCCAAAGTCCGCGAAACCTACGAGGTCCGTATGCTCGAACTGGGCGAGAGCGACGGAACGCACACCGAAGTCCTCGGCGGACTCAAGCCCGGAACACCGTACGCCTCTGAAAACAGTTTCCTGATCAAAGCCGACATCGAAAAGTCCGGCGCCAGCCACGATCATTAAAGGATATCGCCATGCTTGAACGCATCGTTCAATTTTCATTGCGGCAGCGCTGGTTGATGATGATGGTCGTCGCCGGTCTGTGTGCCCTTGGTGTTTATAGTTTCGGCCGCTTGCCGATTGACGCCGTCCCGGACATCACAAATGTCCAGGTTCAGATCAATACCGAGGCGCCCGGCTATTCTCCGCTGGAGTCCGAACAGCGCATTACCTTCCCATTGGAAACGACGCTCGCCGGTCTGCCGGGGCTTCGCTACACATGGTCGGTGTCACGCTATGGTCTGTCGCAAATCACTGTCGTCTTCGAGGACGGAACCGATTTGTATAGGTCTCGCCAGCTTGTCGGCGAGCGCCTCCAAGAAGCCAAATCCCAGCTTCCCCCCGGCATCGAACCCGCCATGGGACCGATTGCCACCGGCCTGGGTGAAATCTTCATGTACACCGTCGAGTCCGATGGTGCAAAACCCGGCGGCGGCAAATGGACGCCGCAAGACCTGCGCGAGTTTCAGGATTGGGTTGTGCGGCCGCAGCTCCGCACGGTGGCTGGCGTCACCGATGTCAACACCATCGGTGGATATGTAAAACAGGTTCATGTCACGCCCAATCCGTCGCGGCTTATCGCCTACGGCATAACGCTCCGTCAGCTCATGGAGGCCGTAGCCGGCAACAACGACAATGTCGGCGCGGGCTATATCGAGCGCTTCGGCCAGCAGTATCTGATCCGCGCACCGGGTCAGGTGCAGAGCTTGGACGACATCCGGCGCATTCCCATCGTCAAACATGAAGGTGTGACCATCAAAGTCGGCGACGTGGCCGATGTGGATCTTGGGCGAGAACTACGCACCGGCGCCGCCACGCGAAACGGTGAAGAAGTCGTCCTCGGTACGGTCTTCATGCTGGTCGGTGAAAATAGCCGCGAAGTCTCAAATCGGGTCGCTCAACGTGTAGAGGAGATCAACCGGAGCCTCCCGGAAGGTATGGTCGCGCGCACGATGTACGACCGCACCACGCTGGTCGATAAAGCGATTGCAACGGTCGAGAAAAACCTCCTCGAAGGCGCCTTGCTCGTCATCGTGATCCTTTTTGTGTTGCTCGGGAATGTACGTGCGGCACTTATCACGGCCGCCGTCATTCCCATAACAATGCTGATGACAATCACCGGTATGGTGACGGAAGGCGTATCAGCCAACCTTATGAGCCTTGGCGCATTGGACTTCGGCCTTATCGTCGATGGCGCGGTGATCATCGTCGAAAACTGCCTTCGCCGCCTTGGTCTTGCTCAGCACGCGGTTGGAAGGATTCTCAATCGTGAAGAACGATTTGGCGTGGTCGCCAGCGCGACATCCGAGGTGATCCGGCCGAGCATCTTCGGCGTGGTCATCATCACGGTTGTTTACCTACCGATCTTTAGCCTCACGGGGGTCGAAGGGAAGATGTTCCACCCCATGGCTTTCACGGTTGTTACGGCTCTGGTTTGCGCTCTCGTCCTAACAGTGACGTTCGTACCGGCGGCTATCGCCATATTTGTCACCGGCAAAATCAAGGAGGAAGAAAGCCGGGCCGTTCGTTCCATCAAGAGCGTGTATGAGCCAGTCCTGCGGTTCGCACTCGACTTCCGCTGGCCCGTGGTCGTGGGCGCTGTTGCGCTCATGGTCTTGAGCGCCATCGGCGCGGCGCGCATGGGTTCGGAGTTCTTGCCGAGCCTCGATGAAAACGACATGGCGGTTCATGCTTTGCGTATTCCTGGGACCAGTCTGACTCAAGCTCTCAGCATGCAGTCGGTCCTCGAAGCGCGTATCAAGCAGTTCCCGGAAGTCGATAAAGTCTTCGCCAAGATCGGCACGGCCGATATTGCGACCGACCCGATGCCGCCCAGCGTGGCCGACACCTTTGTCATTATGAAGGACCGCTCCGACTGGCCGGACCCGCGCAAGCCGCGTGAACAACTCGTGTCGGAACTAGCCGAAGCGGTCCGCGCGATTCCGGGCAACAACTACGAGTTCACGCAACCGATTGAGATGCGGTTTAACGAGCTGATCTCGGGCGTTCGCACAGACCTTGCTATCAAAGTCTATGGCGACGACTTAGAGCTTCTAAACACGACCGCGGAGGGCATTCTTTCTCAGATCGCGACGATTCCGGGTGTCGCTGACGCTCGTGTCGAACAGACGACCGGGCTCCCACTCCTTACCATTGCGCCGGATCGCGTGGCGCTCGATCGGTATGGGCTTTCGATGTCCGAGGTCCAAGACGTGATCAATGTCGCCTTTGGCGGTCGGGTTGTCAGCCAAATGGTCGAAGGCGACCGGAGGGCCGCTATCATCGTCCGATTGCCGGAGTCGATTCGGGAGCGGATTGAAGACATCGAGAATCTTCCTGTCCCGCTGACAGCCAGCGCGGAGTCCCGAACGGACAACGATACCCGTCGCGTCGAGCGTCCGGGGAGCTATGTCCAACTCGGTGAAGTCGCAAAGGTCGAAGTCGCTCCAGGCCCGAACCAGATCGGACGCGAGAATGGAAAGCGGCGCGTGATCGTCACGGCCAACGTACGTGGCCGCGATCTCGGCTCGTTCGTTCTGGAAGCCCAGGAAAGGATCAATGCGAACGTTGAACTGCCGACAGGCTATTGGGTCAGCTACGGCGGGACGTTTGAACAGCTCATCTCGGCGGCAAAGCGACTGCAAGTCGTTGTGCCGACGGCGTTGCTGCTGATCTTCTTCCTGCTGTTTACGGCCTTCGGGTCTCTGCGGGACGCGGCGCTCGTCTTCAGCGGCGTGCCTTTGGCGCTGACGGGCGGCGTCGCAGCGCTTTGGCTGCGTGACATTCCGCTCTCGATCTCCGCAGGCGTCGGTTTTATCGCACTTTCCGGCATCGCCGTGCTGAATGGCGTCGTCATGGTGTCGTTCATCCGATCCTTGAGGACGGAAGGTCGCGGCCTTGATGACGCTATTTTTGAAGGCGCCATGACGCGACTGCGACCTGTCGTCATGACCGCCCTGGTCGCGGGCCTTGGCTTCGTACCGATGGCATTGAATACCGGCATCGGCAGCGAGGTCCAGCGACCGCTGGCGACCGTTGTGATCGGCGGAATTATATCGTCGACGATCCTCACTTTGCTGGTCCTTCCGGCGCTCTATCGCCTTGCCTATAGCCGACAAGAAACCGTGGGGAGTTTTGCCGAGGGGGTTCCCGCGAGACCGTAAACGGTCTCGCTCGCTCCCCGCTGCCCCCCCAACCCAGCCCCAAAGCAGCGGGGAGCATCATGAAACCAACACTGGAGGAAAATATGATGAGCACATTTAAGACGATCACTATCCGGCGCTTTCTCGCGGCAGTCAGCATTGCTCTTGGCGTAACTTGGGTTGGCGCCGCATCCGCTCATGTGAGTATGTGGCCGCGTGAGTCACGGGCAGGCGTCACAGAAAAATATACTGTCCGCGTTCCGACAGAAGGCAAGGTCGCCACGACCAAGGCCGAGATGATGGTTCCTGAAGGCGTGGCTGTTGGCCTCGTGGGCGCCGCCGGCAGTACCTGGAAGCATGAAGTCAAACGCGAGAACGACCGTATCGTCGGCGTGACCTGGCACGTCAACATTCCGCCGGGCGAGTTCATGGAATTCGTATTCCTTGCACGTAATCCCAAGGACAAGACGGAGATCGTTTGGACCTTGCGCCAGACCTATGCCGATGGGACCAGCGAAGATTGGACGAAAGCGCCGGACGGCAATATCCGGCCGACAGCGACCACGAAACTTGTGACAGGGACGCCGTAGGCATGTCGGAGCGTTCTGAGTTGCAGCATGAACTCGCGTCGCGCCGCCAGCTTGCAAAAGCTGGCGGCATCGCTCTCGCGGTTTCAGTTGTCATCCTTCTCGTTGCCATTCTCCCCGCAGAGTATGGCGTCGATCCCACGGGCATAGGTCGCACCTTGGGTCTGACACAGATGTCTGCACCTCCGGAGGAAACCGTGTTTGTACCTCCCGAGGGAACATCGGCCTACACACCGGTTCCGACCGGCGCTTCGGCTTTGTACGGCGCGCCGTACCAATCCGATACCGCTGAATTTGTGCTCGATGGCTACGATTACATCGAGTTCAAGTATCACCTTGTACAAGGAGCACCGATGGTCTTTGGATGGACGGCTAGCGCGGTCGTCGTCCACGACTTTCACGGCGAACCTGATGCCGATCCGAAAAACGGCGTTCAGTCCTTCGACAAGAGTGACAAACGGAGCGCAAACGGAAGCCTGGTTGCGCCATTTACCGGCGTTCATGGCTGGTATTGGGAAAACCCCGGCGCCGATCCGGTCACCATCAAAGTAACCAGCTCGGGTTTCTACTCAGCGGCGGTGGAAATCAAATCCGACCGTAGTCGGCACACGCACGAGCTTTCGCCACCGACTGCCGCGTCCAAAGAGTGAATCATTCGACAACAAACAGGGAGTAACACGATGTCACGTTCCATGATTGCTATCGCTACCGCCGCACTTTTTGCCGTCGCAAGCCCGTCGTTCGCCCACGAAGACATGCGCGTCATCGGCACAATCAGCAAGCAAACAGGCTCGACCTTGGAAGTGAAGACCAAGGACGGGTCGATCTCGAAAGTCACCGTCGATGGCAATACGACCATCATGCAGGACAAGACTAAGGCCGACGCGAGCGCTCTCAAGGTCGGGGCGAATGTGGTGGTTGACGGATCCGGCGACCACGCGGCGGAATTGCAGGCAATCTCGATCCGGGTTGTCCCCGCAGCAGCGAAGTAAATCGTTCCTCAACTCCCTCTCAGGATACCGCCATGCATACCAAGATCGTCTCTTATCTTCTGGCTGTCTCATTCATGCTGCTTCCGGGGTTTGCCCTCGCGCACGGCGTGACCGGAGACGATGCGGCATTTCTGAGAGGGAGCGACGGGATAGCGATTGGGCCATTCCTCTATCTCGGCGCCAAGCACATGGTCACTGGCTATGACCACCTGTTGTTCCTCGTTGGCGTCATCTTCTTCCTTTATCGCATGAAGGATGTCGTTCTTTACGTCAGCCTGTTCACCCTCGGACATAGCCTCACGCTGTTGCTGGGCGTGATCGGCGGCATTCATGCGAATCCCTATATCATCGACGCGATTATCGGCTTTTCGGTCGTGTACAAGGCATTCGACAACATGGGCGGTTTTCAGCGCCTCTTTGGCTTTCAGCCGAATACGCGCGCTGCGGTGCTCGTATTCGGTCTTTTTCACGGCTTTGGTCTTGCGACCAAGCTTCAGGATTTCGAGCTTTCAGAAAACGGCCTCGTGCCCAATATCCTTAGTTTCAATGTCGGCGTTGAGATTGGTCAGGTGATGGCGCTTACGGCGGTCCTGCTGCTCCTCGGATACTGGCGGACCAATCCCGGTTTTCTCAAACACGCTTATGCAACAAATACTGTCCTTATGGCGTGTGGCTTCATGCTCGTGGGCTACCAGCTCACCGGTTATTTCGTGATGTAGCTGCTATGCTCGCAGTCCTTCGCAATCGTACCTATCGCCATTTATTTCTCGCACAGGTCATTGCCCTCATTGGGACAGGCTTAGCGACGGTTGCGCTAGGATTGCTAGCCTATGACTTGGCCGGCGCTGAAGCCGGCGCTGTCCTCGGCACGGCGCTCGCGATCAAGATGATTGCCTATGTTGGCGTGGCGCCCATTGCGGGCGCCTTCGCCGAACGCCTACCGCGGCGCGCCATGCTCGTCGCCCTCGATCTCGTTCGAGCGGGCGTTGCGGTGATGTTGCCGTTTGTTTCCGAGATTTGGGAAGTTTACGTCCTTATCTTTGTGTTGCAGTCGGCTTCCGCCGCCTTTACGCCGACGTTTCAAGCCACCATCCCCGATGTATTACCCGACGAGAAGGAATATACCCGCGCGCTTTCGCTTTCCCGCCTCGCGTATGACCTGGAAAGCGTTATAAGCCCGATACTGGCAGCGGCACTTCTTACTGTTGTTAGCTTTCACAGCCTTTTTGCGGGAACCGTTGTCGGTTTCTTAGCTTCTGCGGCTCTCGTCATCTCTGTCATGCTTCCGAGCCCAAAGCCGACTGCACCGCGCGGAATTTATCAGCGCACGACCGCGGGGCTTCGCATCTATTTGGCCACTCCACGATTAAGGGGTCTTCTCGCACTCAATATGGCGATCGCAGCGGCCAGCTCTATGGTGATCGTCAATACGGTCGTTCTCGTGCAGTCTGAATTTGGGTTGACGCAACGGTCGATGGCGTTCGCGCTCGCCGTCTTCGGAGGCGGTTCCATGATGGCCGCCATGGTG
This sequence comes from Rhodospirillaceae bacterium, assembly GCA_041905525.1. Taxonomy (GTDB): domain Bacteria; phylum Pseudomonadota; class Alphaproteobacteria; order Rhodospirillales; family Rhodospirillaceae; genus SHVO01. The sequence continues at coordinate 18,118 of JAYRKY010000034.1, read as the reverse complement.
CTGCCGCGTCTCCTAGACAAAATCCCCGATAGGGCCGCGATGATGGTAGGCGCATCTATTCTCGTCGCCGGTCTTTTTGCAGGTGTGTTTGTATCGGCTTACGGATTGCTGCTGCCACTCTGGTTCGTTCTTGGTCTCGGCTACTCGTTGGCGCAGACCCCGACCGGCCGACTACTGCGTCGGTCAGCCCGTCCAGAAGACCGGCCAGCGCTATTCGCTGCGCAATTCGCTCTTTCGCATGCGTGCTGGCTTCTGACCTATCCTGCGGCCGGTTGGCTAGGGGCCAGAGTTGGGCTATCAGCGACGTTTGCAATCCTCGGCGCCGCAGGCCTAGTTGCCGTCGCTCTGGCGTGGGTTCTGTGGCCGCAGGTAGACCCCGATGAAGTTGAACACCATCATCATGATCTTCCGTTAAACCATCCTCACCTTAAGGGTTCGGAAAGTACGCGCCATATGCACCCGTATACGATTGATGACGTGCATACGCATTGGCCGACGAAAAGCTGAAATCAGGAAACGGTGTGGCATTGAGTTTGGCCTAGCCAAACATAGCTTCTGTTTTAGATGCGAAAAATGTGAGATAAGGAAACGGAGGTTGGCCGAAATGCGTACACATTCCTTACACAGTACACATTTTTAGGCTAAATTTATCAGTGATAACAGCGGGTTACTGGTAGACGCGCCTGACTCAAAATCTGATTTCGGCAACGGAGTGGGGGTTCGATTCCCTCTACCCGCACCAACTTCTCTCAGGCGGGCGCGCCTCTGTGGCCAGCCGGCGGCTCAGTCTCATCGCAATCACCGAGGGACGATGCATGAAGATCCCACAGCTTCCGTTCACGCTCACGGATTGGGCCTCGGTGCCGGTGACCGAACATCCGGGTATTACCGGTAAGGCACTGTGGCGTACCATCACGGTCGGCGATGTTCGGATCCGCTCGATCGAATATACGCCGGGCTACCTGGCGGATCATTGGTGCGACCGCGGACATATCCTGTATGTGCTGGAGGGCGAACTCGACACCGAACTGCAGGACGGCCGCATATTCACATTGAAGCCGGGAATGAGTTATCAGGTCTCCGACCATGGCGACGCGGCGCACCGGTCTTCGACACGCAACGGCGCCAAGCTTTTTGTGGTCGATTAAAGCCCACCGCGCCGACCGCGCGCCAATTTACTCATCACGATGACGCTGCACGGATTTCTGATCTTTGCTGGAATTTATTTCATCGCGGTCGCCACACCGGGGCCTGGTGTCGCGCTGATCATTGCGCGCGCGTTGGGGCAGGGCCTGCGCGGGCTGCCGTGGTTCATCGCGGGATTCCTTGTCGGCGACGCGGTGCTGATGACGCTCGCCGTTTCGGGACTCGCGTTCATCGCGCACACCTATGAAGCGGCGTTCCAGATCCTGCGCTATGCCGGCGCTTTGTATCTTTTGTGGATGGCTTGGAAGATCTGGCGCGCGCCCGCCCACGCGCTGGAGATCGATCCCGCCGCCGAGAGCGAGCGGCCCGTGCGGCTGTTTCTGTCGAGCCTCTCACTGACGCTCGGGAATCCCAAGCCCATCGTTTTCTTCGTCTCGGTGATGCCGCTGGTGGTCGATATGGGCGCGATGGGGTGGGACACCTATGCCGCGCTGCTCGCGGCGGTCGTGCTTGTTCTGCCGCCGGTGCTGGGCGCCTATGCGATCCTGGCGGACCGCGCGCGCCGCGTGTTCCGCTCGGAAACGGCGCTGCGGCGTATCAACAAGGGAACGGCGCTGGTGATGGCGGGCGCGGCGGCGGCGATCGCCAAGACCTGAAAATCTGCAGTCCGCTCGCGCCCGATTACGACGCGGCGCGGGTGAGGGTCAGGGGCGTGCGTTTTCCGCCCGCCGTCAATGTGCCGGTGATGGTGTCCCCGGCCACCTTGCCGACGAAGGTGATGGGGCCCGCCGCAGTGAAGGTGAATTCGTCGCTTTTGACGATGCCCATTTCGAACGCGGTTTCCTTCGCGCCGACTTTCACCTTGCCGTCCGCGTTTTGGTAGTGCTGCGTGAGCTCAAGCCGGTAAGGAACATTGCCGGCGGTCGCCGTCCACACGCCTTGGACCTTCGCCGGCACGATCCACATATAGACGCGCCGCATGTCGACGTTGTCGGCGCCGTCCGGCACCCAGTCGCCCATGTTGAAGGCATGACTGACAACGCGCGTGCCCGGCGCAAGCTCCAGAATGCGCGGGCGCAGCGTGAGGTTCACGTCCGGCAGCAGATACAGGGTGAGAATCGTCGCGTCCTTGAAATCCATTTTGAAAATATCGCCGCGCATGAAGGAGACGCGGTCGGCGACACCGGCTTGTTTGGCATTCTTGCCGGCGAGGCTGACAAGGTCGGGATCAAGATCGATGCCGATCCCCTTCTTGACCTTGAAGTCGCGCGCCGCGGCGATGACGATGCGCCCGTCACCACTGCCCAGGTCGTAGACCACATCGTTAGGGCCGGCTTTCGCGAGGTTGAGCATCGCCGCGACGACCGCCGGAGGCGTCGCGACATAAGGGACATCGAAGTAAATATCCCGTGCGCTGGAGGGCATGACGGCGCAGGGCGCCAGAAGGACTAGGAAGGCGGTGGCTAAAACGCGTCGGATCATCCGGATCTCGCCCAGGTCTTGAAGTACAGGCTGGGCGCATCATGTCAGAGTGCATGGGGCGAAAATATGATTTCCTTGCACGTCCCCGCTGCAATTTTGATTGGACACCGGCTTTAGACCGGTTCCGGATGTCTTCCGAGGCGAACGCGCCAGATCAGGCCCTCACATCGAACAGCCCATCGCTGGCGACATCGCGCAGGGCGTCGTGGAACGCGGCGACCACCTGGGCAATATCGCCCGTCGTATGCGAGGCCGAGATGAAGCCCAGCCGCGCGGCGTGCACCAGCACTCCCTTGCTGAGGGCGAGCGTGTAGAACGCCGTCTCCGCCGCCGTGAAATCACCGCCGCGGACGTTGAAGCCGTCGCCGCGGGAAAACTGGATGCGGAAAATCGACCCGGCGGATTTCATTCTGGCGGGAAGATTATGTTCGGCCGTGAAGGTGTTGAACGCCTCGGCGAGCATGCGCGTCTTTTCCTCGAGCGCCGGGTAAAGCGTGGTGCGGCGCGAGGCGATTTGTCCTAGTGCCGCAGCACCCGCGGCGATGCTGAGGATATTGCCCGAGACGCCGCCGTCGGGATGCATGCGGCTGCGAAGCTCGCGCTCGGCGAGATAGCCGAGGATATCGGCGCGGCCCGCAACGGCGCCAAGTGGCAAGCCGCCGCCGACGATGTCGCCGTAGGCGACGAGATCGGGCATGACCCCCAAGCGTTCCTGCGCGCCGCCATAAGCGAGGCGGAAGCCCGTAAGGCGCTCGTCGAGAATCAAGAGCACCCCGGTTTCGCCGCATACGTTGGCGAGTTCGCGCAGCCACGGACTCTGGTCGAGCGAGGGATCGAGCGCGCGCACCGGCTCGACGATCACCGCGGCGAGATCGCGCCGGCGCCGCCGGATTTGGTCGAAGACCGACGGGTGTCCGTAGGTGAGGGTCAGCGTGGAATCCGCGACGGCTTGCGGTACACCGACATGCCGGTGCGCCCGGCGGCCCCAGGGACGCCCGAAGAGCCCGCCGCTTTCCGCGAGGCCATGATCCACCGGCGGCGGATCCTCCGCGGCGATCGCATAATCGTGGTGCCCGTGGTTGGAACCCTTGAACACCGCAATCTGGTCGCGCCCGGTGAAAGCGCGGGCGGCGCGCATCGCATAAGCGGTGGCGTCGCTGCCGGAATTGCAGAACACAACCCGCTCGTTGGCCGCACCCGCGCCCTGAATGTGCCGCGCGAGCTCCAATTGTTTCTCGTTGACCAGACCCGCGTGCCAGCCGCCCGAGGCCTGCGCCATGACCGCATCCTGCACGGCGGGAACCGCATGGCCGAGAAGCTGCGAGCCGAAGCCCATCGAGAGGTCGACAAAACAATTGCCGTCGAGATCGACGACATAGGCGCCCATCCCCTCGCGGATGTAGAGATGAAAGGAGTTATTGCCCACGAAATCTTCGCCGCGCGCGAGGGCGCCGCTGCGGTCGAGACTCATTTTCCACGAGTGACACGTGCGCGCCTCAAGCTCCGAAACGGCGTGGTCGGCGCGGTTATTGAGCGCGTTGCGAATAACGGAAGTGGGAGACACCAAAGTCATGTGCGGTCCGGTAGGCGCGAAGGACCGGCGTCGCTCGCCGCGCGCGCAGCGACGAGACCCAGGGAATTGATGTTCGCCGGAAGCTTGCCGGCATTGGGCAATCCAGAGCCGTGAACGAGGACGACATACGGCGCCGCGAACTTGAAGGTGGCGACGCGACGCATGCGCCGTCCGGCCTGGCCGGCATTCGCCGCTCCGCCCGTTTGCGAAGACCCGTGCATCGGACTCTCCGCTAAGAGAGTGCGGGATCGGGAATCGCGTTCGAGGGCGCCGCGGCGCGGACCGTACGGCCCTCCAAATAGCGGAGCGCCACGGTCATCGACATGGCCAGCGAGGTCGACGCGCGGGCGGCGGCGATGCCGGTCGGCGCGGCGGCGGAATATCCGCGCTGTTTTGACGGTTGTGAAACGCCCACAGCCCGGAGGCGGGACGGCGTCTTGAGAGTATGGGTCATCGTACGGCTCCAAGTTCCAGTGTTGCTCCGAACGGCGCCTTGAAACGGCTTATGTCCTATCGGTCCTGGTCGGCGGACCGTGGCGTCCGAAGTCGTCGGTATCAGGTCGTTAACAGGCTCTCCCCAGAGACTCGGCGAGGGGAGCGAACCCAAGCTTAAGTCTTTGATCCAGCAGCGTTTTTAACGATTTAATTTTGAAGACGCTGGCCGATGGGAACCACCCTGCACCGCTCCTGAAAGCCGGTGACCTGTCAGACCTGACAGGTCCTCGAACCTTAACGATATGGTGATCTGCACCCGAAACCATCACGCGTTGGCTCGGGGAATCGCAAATGCTCACCTCCATCATCGAGATGCCGGAAAATACGGTTGAGACGTCCCGCAAGCTGGACGGCATGTTCCGCCTCCGCCACGAAGTCTTTAAGGAGCGGCTGGCGTGGGAAGTCGGCTCTTTCGCCGGCAAGGAACGCGATATGTTCGACGACCTTGATCCGGTCTACATCGTTTGCGAACACGAAGGCCAAGTCCTTGGCTCGTGGCGCCTGCTGCAAACCACCCGTCCTTACATGCTGAAGGACGTGTTCCCGGAACTGCTGCACGGCATGCCGGCGCCCGAAGCGCCGGACGTGTGGGAGATCAGCCGCTTCGCCGTTTCGAAGCGCGTGCTGTCCGGCAATGAATCGCTGGGCACCATCAATATGGTGACGAGCATGCTGCTCGACCAGCTCGGCGCCTTCTGCAAGCGCCGCAATATCTCGAAGGTTGTCGCGGTCACGGACGTGCGCTTCGAGCGCATCCTCAAGCGCGCAGGCCTGCTCACGCACCGTTATGGTCCTCCGTTGCAGATCGGCGTGACCCGTGCGGTGTCCGGCTATGCGGATGTCAGCGAACTCAACGACCGCCGCGCGCAACTGCGCGCCGAAAGCTTCGAGCCCATGCAGGACTTCAAGCTGGCCGCCTAAGAAATTGTCGAGACACGAAGGGCGGCACTACACTGGCGCGCTAGTGGCAGGGAGCCGTGATCAATCATGCAAGCGCGCAAAGACCTCGCAGGACCCAAGGGCTATCCGATTCTTGGGGTTCTGCCGATGCTTCGGGGAAACACATTTAAGTTCCTCGTCGAGACGGCGCGTAATTTTGGTGACATTGTTCCACTGAGAATTCTCATGACAACGGCTTACCTCCTGAACCACCCGGCGCACGTCGAACACGTGCTGCAGAAGAATTACCGGAACTACCGCAAGACCCCGATGCTGGGGAAACTGCGGCCGGTCCTGGGCGACGGGCTGTTCATGAGCGAAGGCGAGTTGTGGACGCGCCAGCGAAAACTGATCCAGCCGTCGTTCCACAAGGAACGCGTGGACGCGCTGGCGACGCGCATGACGGACGTCATCCAATCGCACCTGAAGCTATGGGAAGATCGCGCGCACTCCGGCACGATCTTCAACCTGTCGGACGACACCTCGATCCTGACGCTCGAGATCGCGTTGCAGACCATGTTCTCGACAGGGCTCGGCGGCGACGCGAATGGCTTCGCCGAAGCCATGAAAATCGTACATGACGTCTCGTCGAAGCGCATCTGGGACATCACCGGCCTCGGCGAAATGATGCCGACCAAGAAGAACCGCGACTTCAAAAGCGCGGTCGACTTCCTGCAAGGCGTGGTGTCGCGCATCATCGACGAGCGCCGCCAGAAGCCGGCGGTGCGCGATGACTTGCTCTCGATCCTGATGGACGCGCGCGACGCGGATACCAATGAAGCCATGAGCGATCGCCAGTTGCGCGATGAAGTCATGACCCTGATGCTGGCCGGCCACGACACCACCGCGACCATGGTTGCCTGGGCGCTTCTGATGCTGACACAGCATCCGGCGCACCTCGAACGCATGCGCGATGAAGCGGACATGGTGCTGGCCGGCCGCATACCTGAAGCGGGCGACGTCAAGACGCTCGATTACACCAAGCGCGTGATCCAGGAGGTGGCGCGCCTGCGCCCGTCGTTCTGGTGGTTCGCGCGCGTCGCCATCAACGACGACAATATCGCCGGGCAGCCGATCAAGGCCGGCACTACGGTGTTCATCTCGCAATATCTGATCCACACCTTGCCCAATGTGTGGGAGGACCCCGAGAAATTCGATCCGGACCGTTTCCTGCCTGACCAGATCTCGGGCCGCTCGAAGTTCGCCTATTTCCCGTTCGGCGCGGGCCCACGCGTGTGCATCGGCTCGGGCTTCGCGATGATGGAAATGCAGTTCGCCCTGGCGATGATCTTCCGCCGGTTCGATATCGAGATCACATCGGAGCGGGAGCCGGAATTCGGCAACCTGATCACGCTGCGGCCGACGAAGGATATCTTCGCCCGCGCCAAGCTGCGTCTAAGGCATTAAAGGTTGAGCAGGCCCATGCCCATGGCTTTGGCGGCGGCGTGCGTTTTGCTGTGCACCCCGAACTTCCCCATCACGTTCTGAATATGGAAGTTCACCGTCCGCTCGGAAATCTTGAGAATGCCGCCGATTTCCCAGGCGGTCTTGCCGCTGACGGTCCAGCGCAGGATCTCGACCTCGCGCTCGGTCAGCGGGATCGGCAGCGGCACTTCGCGCGCGGCCTTCAGGCGGCGCTGAACCGCATCGTGAAGGTGATAGGCAATGACCTGCGCGTCATAGCGGGTTTCGTCCGTGACGCGGATGAATTCGTCGTTCTCCAGTTCCGAGTTCAGGCTGAACATGCCGAACTCGCCCTTGGGACCGTGGATCGGGATCGTAAGGCCGCGCTTCACGCCGTTTTCCCAAGCGTCGTCCATCATCCGCGATTCCTGCGCGGTGCGGGAGTTGGAGCGGTATGACTCCGTCCACAGGATGGGCAGGCGGCTCGCCGCGCAGTCCTTTATCACTGGGTCGGAGCCCGCGTAGTCCTCTTCGGCGTAGTGGGCGACCCATTTCGGAGGAAGATTTGTCAGGCACAGAATGTTGTTCGCGTAATCGCGTTTGCCGTCCTCGAGCTCGTCGCTCTGAAGGCTGACGTAGGTGTACGCGTTGAACCCCAGGTTGGCGAAAATGGAATCGAACTTGTGCTTGAACGAGCGCTCGCTCGTCAGCGTATCAAGGTCGGACAGCATTGTGGCCAAGTTCGCGCGCATCGGCCTGTTTCCCACGACCGCAGGCACGACGCCTGCGATCTCCCCCAAACCTGTGGCGCTTTTGCGCCAACATCGTTCGGCCTCTTAACAATACTTCACAATAGAGCGCGGTCCGGACTGAATCAACGTTGTTCTGGGGTCCCCGCGCGCGCTCTGGTTGTCAGCAGAAAGACTAAATCAGACTACAATTATTAGTCGAATTATGGTATTTATACACTAAAATATTGTGCTGACGGCTGGTTCTCCATCGAGTACTAACTACTTCCACTGCTTAAATAAAAACGCGCCGGTCACGGCGGGCTGTTTGCGGGGGATGTAACCAATGGTGTTGTGGCCGGCCTCCGCATGGGGGAGCCCGCGACGTCGTATGCGGCGCGCGCGGACAGAATTTGCGGTTGTGACCGCGCTGCTGGGCGCAGTCTCTTCCGTAACGGCGGCCCACGGAGCTCAACCCGGGCTTGATGAAATCGTCGTCACCGCACGCAAGCGCGCGGAGATCTTGGACGAGGTCCCGCAGGCGGTGAGCGTATTTACCGCCGAGGATCTGGCGCGCTTTGGTTATACGACCAGCCCGGACCTCGTGCGCCAGACACCCAACCTCATGTGGCATTCCATTTTGGGGTTGGCCACGCCGCACATCTTCCTGCGCGGGGTCGGCAATACGACCTTCAACGGCAACCAGGCCAACCCCGTCGGCCTCCATCTGGACGGCGTCTATCAAGGCGCCACCATCACCTATGGCTTCGGCCTTCTGGACCTCGAGCGCGTCGAGATCCTGAAGGGGCCGCAAGGCACCCTATTCGGCCGCAACACGACCGCGGGCGTGATCAATTTCATTCCGCGCAAGCCGGACGTGGCCACGGGGACGAACGCACAGGTCCGCGCGACCTACGGACGGTTCAACGAAGCCAACGTGGAAGGCGCCGCGGGCTTCGCCCTCAACGATGAAACCGCCGTGCGCCTCGCCGCGGTGACCTTGAATCGGGACGGCTATGTCGCGAACAAGACGCCCTCGAGCGGGATCAAGGATCAGGGCGGGATCGATATTTGGTCCGCGCGCGGTCAGCTGCGCTACACGCCCGGCGCCCTCGACATTCTCTTGAACGTCCATGGCGGCAAGAACCGCAGCGACATCATTCCCGGGAAACAGGTCGGCGTGATCTGCCCGGCGGGCGTCACGGTGCCGCGCCTCGGGGCCTGCACCGACTTTTTCGGATTCAGGGATACGACCAATCCCCGCGAAAGCTTCGCGAACTTCCGGTCCTACGATTTCATCGACACCTGGGGCGGGGGAGGCACGGCGACATGGCATGGGGACGGCTTCGATGTCGTCGCGCAAACCGCCTACGACGCCAACACGCGCAAACTGAATAACGATTCCGATGCGGGCGGCGTGCTGGCGCTCAAGGCCAACACGATCTCCGACTATCATCAATTCAGTCAGGAAGTGCGGGCGCTCTCGACCGGTGCGGGGGCTTTGAGCTGGATCGCCGGCGCGAACTACTATGTCGACGACCTCGCGGCCTTTCAGAATTTCGCCGCCAATGCGTACGGGCCCGGCGGGCTGTCGCGTGTTTTCCCGGTGGAAGAGGGCATCGCCTCGATCATGCACCAGGAGACCAAAAGCTACGCGGTGTTCGGCGAAGGGACCTATACCCTGACGCCGCGCCTGAAGCTGACCGGCGGATTGCGCTGGACGTACGACCGCCGCCGCGCCGATCGCCGTGCATTCCTCTTCAATGCGGCCGGCTCCGCGATCTCGTTCATCGACCAGACGACGGCCCTGTCGCGTCTTCTCGCCGATACGATCCCGCGCACGATGGTCAGCCGGTCGTGGCGCGAGTGGACCGGACGCGCCGTGGCCTCCTACGACCTGAGCGACAGAGCGATGGTCTACGCGTCGTTCGCGCACGGTTTCAAAGGGGGAGACTTCAATGGCGGCGCGCTGTTCGCGCCCGCGGAAGCCACCATCGTCAATCCCGAGTTCCTCGACAGCTACGAGGCGGGCTTCAAGGCGGCCCTCGCGGACCGGCGGGTGACCGTCGAGGGCGCCGTATTCCACTACGATTTCAAGGATCAACAGGTCTCGCAGAACGTGCCGGGATCCACCGCGACCTTGCAGCGCCTGACGAACGCCGCGAAGACCCGTGTATACGGCGCGGAACTGGCGGTCACGGCGCAACCGACCGATGCCCTCTTCCTGCAAGGGAAGGCGGGCGTCCTTGATGCCAAGTTCAAACAGTTCCTGCTTGATCCCACCAATCCGGCGACGAGCCTCGCCGGCAATCGCACCGCGTCGTCGCCGCGGCTGACGCTGGCCGGCACCGCGCGGTACGACGTTCCGGTCGGCGCCTATACGCTGGGGGCGCAGCTGGACGGGTCCTATACGAGCGCGCACTACTTCTCGGCCGACAACAATCCGGTTCTCTACGAGGACGGATATTGGCTGGCCAACACGAGCCTTGCCTTACGCAGCCCCGGGGACCGCTACAGCGCCACAGTGTGGGTGAAGAATCTATTCGGCGAGAAATATCTGGTTTCGGGACTCGCCAACACCAGCCTCGGGTTCAGCGAGATCTTCCCGGGATTGCCGCGCACGTTCGGAATTACACTCGCGGCGTCGTTCTAGATCACAAGATCGCCCGGCGGAGCCATGCGCGCCTCGCGCCAGGCGTGGCCGTGGAGAAGGCAGGCGTCGCAATGTCCGCAGGGCACGGTGACGCCATTCTTTTCCTCGGGTGCGTAGCAGCTCCAGGTTTCGCCCGGCTTGAGGCCGAGTTCATCGGCGAGCTTGGCGATCTGCGGTTTCGAGAGGTTGACCAGCGGCGCGACGATGCGGGGCGGATTGGGCACGGCTTCGGCCCACATGGCGCGGAAGGCATCGAGGAAGGATCCGCGGCAGTCCGGGTATCCGGAGAAGTCGACCGCGTTCACGCCCAGCCATACCTCTGTTGCGCCGGTGCCCGCGGCATCCGCGCACGCGAGCGCCAGGAACACGGCGTTGCGGCCCGGCAGGAACGTCGGAGCGATGCCGGCTTTCATCTGCGCGACGGTGCGGTCTTTCGGCACATGGATCTCGGGCTTCTGCCAACTCACGTCGGCGATACGGCGCTGAATGCCGAAACGCTCGCACTGGCGGTTGGCGTAGTCCAATTCGACCTGCTGACGCTGGCCGTAGTTGATGCCGAAGCTGTAGGCGTCGCGGCCGCGCGCACGCGCGAGCAGGAGGCAGACCGTCGAATCGAGTCCGCCCGAGTGCAGGACGAGCGCCTTGGGAAGGGACGGGGCTTTGCTCATACGACCTCGAACCGGCAGGACTCGCCCAGGGTGGGACGCCGCACCGTGACGCTGGTCAGCTGCGGCAGCAGAAGACGAAGCTCACCGGCGATCCAGGCCGCGAGATTTTCCAGCGACGGAGTCTCCAGGCCGGGAATGTCGTTCAGATAATAGTGGTCGAGCTTGGCCCGCACGCTGGCGATGGCGGCGGTGACCTTTTCGAAGTCGACGACGCAACCGGTCGTGTCGTCCGGCTCGCCGCGCAGGGCGACCTCGACGCGGAACGAATGCCCGTGGACGCGCGTGTTCTCGTGGCCGGCGGGCTTATGCAAGAATGCATGCGCCGCCTCGAAGCCGAATTCTTTGACGATCTCGAACCGTCCAACCATCTTCTTACGCGATCCCTAAATACTTGTGGGTTTGGACCGAGAGCCGCCACGCGGGGTGCGCAAGGCAATAGGCCACGGCGTCCCTGCTGTTGGCGTCGCGCGCCGGGCCGTCCATAGGTTGCAAAAACCGGTGCCGGAACGCGAGTTGTTCATAGCGCTCCGGCGCGCCGCGGTCTTGCGGATAAATCAGTTTCAACTCGTCGCCTTGCTTCACCACCAGGTCCGCATCGGCCTTCGGGCTGACGCAGACCCAATCGACACCGGCGGGGACGGGCAGGGTCCCGTTGGTTTCGATGGCAATTTTGAACCCGGCTGCGTGAAGCGCCGCGATGAGGGGTTCGTCCAGTTGCAGGAGGGGCTCGCCCCCCGTGCAGACGACGAACTTCTCACCGCCGCGTCCGGTCCAGGCCGCGGAGACCGCCGCCGCCAGATCCTGCGGGGTCTTGAACTTGCCGCCGCCGGGTCCATCGACGCCGACGAAGTCTGTGTCGCAGAACTTGCAGGTGGCGGCCGGCCGGTCGGCCTCCACGCCGCTCCACAGATTGCAGCCGGCGAAGCGGCAGAACACCGCTGGCTTGCCCGCGTTGGCGCCTTCGCCCTGCAATGTGTAGAAGATCTCTTTGACGCTATATGTCATCGCTCGCGAGGGCGGCCGCCCGCCCAGGGGTACTGGAATGTGGACGACCACATAAGCCTTTACCCCCCAAGAATCCAGGCTCGGACGCACACCGGCCGGCGGCGGAAGACCGCGCGGCGCCGACTTTTTTCCCGCCCGGTCACAAAAATTTCACAAGGAACAGTAGGTTCCACGGCATATTTAACCCTGAGAGCTATGTTAGAAACTCTGAATTCCGCGTTTTTGGGCCGGGACGAAGCATGAACCAGGGCGAACACTCACACATCGTATCGGGCTTCGATAACGATCTCGCGCAGCTCGAGCGCAAGGTTCTGGAGATGGGCGGGCTGGCGGAAGCGCAGCTGCGCGACGCCATGGAGGCGCTCGTGCGCCAGGACGCCGAGGCGGCGGAAAAGATCATCGGCCGCGACGCCGAGATCGACGAATGCGAGCGCAAGATCGAAGCCAGCGCCCTGTCGATCATCGCCCGGCGCCAGCCGATGGCCAATGACCTGCGCTATGTGTTCGGCAACGTGAAGATCGCGGGCAGCCTGGAACGCATCGGCGATTACGCCAAGAACATCGCCAAGCGCAGCTTGATCCTGACGCGTGCGCGCATCCAGATCCCCGCCGACATGGCCGCGCTCGGCAACCTGGCGCAGCGCACGGTGCGAGACGTGATGGACTCCTTCACGACACGCGACGCTCATAAGGCCGAGATGGTGTGGCAGCACGATCACGAGCTGGACGATCTGGTGGCGCGCGTGATGCGCCAAGTGATCTCGCGCATGTCGCAAGATCTGATCGCAAGCGCCGCCAAGGGCGCCGAAGAAGTCGAGTGCTCGACCCACCTCCTGTTTGTCACCAAGAACCTCGAACGCGTGGGTGATCACGCCACGAACATCGCCGAGGTCATCCAGTTCCAGCTTTCGGGCGGATGGAAGACGGCCGAACGCCCCAAGGGCGGCGACAACCTCCAGGTCGTGGGACGCGCCTAGGCGCGCTTTGTGAGGCGTTTCTCGAACGTCTCCGCATCCAGGGGCTTGGAGAAATAGTAGCCCTGGATGATGTCGCAGCCGTTGTCTTTCAGGAACTCGACGTGCTCCAGAAGTTCGGCTCCCTCGGCGACGACCTCAAGGTTGAGGCCGCGCGAAAGACCGATGATGGCGCGCGCGATTTCAGCCGTGTTCTGATTTTCCTGCACGTCCTTCACGAAGGCGCGGTCGATTTTGAGCGTCGTGATCGGGAAACGGCCGAGATAGCTGAGGCTTGAGTATCCCGTGCCGAAATCGTCGATCGACAGGCCGCACCCGAGATCGCGCACGGCCTGCATGCGCGCGATGGCGGACTCGACGTCGTTCATCAGCATGCTCTCGGTGATTTCGAGCTCCAGCCACTTCGGCTCCAGCCCTGAGTCCGCAAGCGCCGCCTTGACCTTGTCGAGGAGATCGCGCGCCTTGAACTGGTGCGCGGACACGTTCACCGACATGCGCAGGGGTTCGTAGCCCATGTCCTGCCATTTTTTCGTTTGCACACAGGCCTGGCGCAGCACCCAGGTGCCGATCTCGACGATGAGTCCGGTTTCCTCGGCCACCGGAATGAACTCGCCCGGGCTGACGAAGCCGTGGGCCGGATCGTTCCAGCGGATGAGCGCCTCGGCGCCTTTCACGCGGCCGGTCTTGGCATCCATTTTCGGCTGGTAGAAAAGCACAAACTCGTTGTTCGCGAGCGCCGCGCGCATGCGCTTCTCAAGGCTGAGACGATTGCGCGCCTTGGCATTCATATCGCTGGCGAAGAACTGATAGCTGGCCCCGCCGGACGCTTTCGCGAACTGCATCGCGCTCAAGCTGTCCTTGAGGAGGTCGTCGAAATTCTCCCCATCGGTCGGATAGATGCTGATGCCGATGGAGAAGGTGACGAACACCTCCTCGCCCTTGATATTGAACGGCTTCTTGACCGCGTTCAGAACCTTCTCGGCGACGATCACGCTGTCGTCGATGGCGGTGATGGGCGTCATGACCGCGAACTTGTCGCCGTCGAGGCGCGCCGCGGTGTCGCTGGTCCGGATCACTTTTGAAAGGCGTTCCGCGACATCGTGCAGCAGGATGTCGCCAGCGCCGTATCCAAGGGCGTCATTGATCACCGAGAAACGGTCGAGACCCATGACGAGAAGCGCGATGGATTTGTTGGCGCGCTTGGCCGTGAGGATGTTTTGCTCGACGCGGTCGGCGAGCAGGCTGCGGTCCGGCAGTTTGGTGAGGGGGTCATACCCCACGCGCCGCGTTTCCGTCGCGCCGCCTTCACCCTGCAAGGAGTCCGAGAGGATGACGGCCACGAAGCGGCTGGGCACGCCCGCGGCGTCGCGGATCGGCGTCATGTTCAGGGCGTGAATCTGCGCGCGGCCGTCGGCATGTTTCGAGCGGATTGACGGATAGAAGCGGGGCTCGGTCTCGGCCGCCCACAGTTCCTCGCAAATTTCGTCGCTATTGATGTCCTGGAACAGCTCACGCGCGTTGCGGCCGACGAGAGCGTCGGCGCCAAAGCCGGTCATCCTGAAGAACGCGGGATTGATGCGGCGGATCGTCCCGTCCGTGTCCGTCACCATGACCGCGTCCGCGGTCGCATCCAAGACCGCGGCGAAAAGTGCCTCTGCGTCCGCCATATCGTTGAATCGTTCCGAAAGCCGTTTTGTCCGGCGCCATCATTCCATTTGGCGGTAGCAACCGCAATCTTTGGCAGATGCGGCGGGACAATTAAACATAGCGCGGCGCTACGAAGTCTGGCGCATTTCCAGGCTGAAGAAGGTCTGCGGCGGGATGTCTTTGCCGTCGCCTTCGATGTGAGAAACACTCAAGGCGGCGGACCAGCCGCCGTCCCGCCAGTTCAAGAAATACCCGACCAGCCGCTCATCGCCGCCGTTGGTCGCGCGCGTTTCGTCCATGGCCTTTTTGAACGCGAAGCCGTCGTGTGTTGAGAGGCCTTTCAGGAGATCGCCCATCACGTCGTTGACCACATCGCCGTAGGAATCGAGAACGCGCAGGGTGCAAGTGGACGGGGCTTTGGCCAGGAGCTGAAGTTCGGCGCCTTGGCTTGTGAGCACGACCCAGCCGACGTCTCCGGGCTTCCCATCGAGCAAGGTTTGCACGCCTTCGTCGGAGAGGGGCACGGCTTTGATCCGGCGCTCGGCAATGGTGCGTTCAATGCGTGTCGGCGCTCCGCGCGTGGAGATGCACAGACCGCCGAAGAAGGCGACCGCTTCTTCCGAAATCGCCTGGCGCGCTTCGCGCTCCTGCGCCTGCGCCGGCTCCACGGTCAGCAGCGCGGCGAGGGCCAGGAGAGCGGCGTGTCTGACGGCGCGCATCGGGATCACCTTAGGATTTGAGATTCTCGACCATGCGCGCCACGAGGCGGAACATGTCGTCTTGCTCGCTGGCGGTCATGCGCGCCACGGTCCGGTTGGACACGGCGCGGGCGGCCTCCATGACTTGGGTCTGGATCTCCTTGGCGCGCGACGTCAGAAACACGTGAGAGCGCCGGCGGTCGTCGGTATCGGCTTTGCGCTTGATGAGGCCATCGCGCTCCATCCGGTCCAAGGTATTTGCCATGGTCGGCTGTTCGACGTTGATGCGCCGGCAAAGCTCGGCCTGGGTCAGTCCATCTTCTTCGAACAGCATGACGAGGGGCGCGAACTGGCCCGGCGCCACGCCGAACTCCTTCAACGCCTCCTGCAGACACCGGTCGTAAAGCCGGTTCAGGAGGCCGAGTTGATAGCCGAGAGAGTCGATGCGCCGGATGGCCATGGCAGGCTGCGCCGTTACTTCTTGCTGTAGCCCTTGGACGTCATGCAGCCCTCGAAATCGCGGGAGTAGTCGTCGCGGGTTTGGGTGCGATCCAACATCTGCATCGGGGTTTCGCCCCGGCTCATACCGGGATTGGGATCCATAGACGTGCCGTAGGTCGAACGCTGGCGGCCGGCGCGCGCCAGGGCATTTTCCTCGGCGCGCTGGGCGCATTCTCTCTCGTCGGCCGCAGCCTCGGGTCCCTGTTTTCGGGGATGAGTCCAGGTGCTGGCGCAACCCGAGGTGACGAAAGCGACCCCAAGGCCGATGGCGAGATAAATCGCCCTGGCCACGACCCGCTGCTTTCCCTTGACCGCCCGTAACGGACCTGTTTGTTTCGCCACCCGTATTCTCCCAGCCGAACGTACTAACGGTGAGTGTCGCATGGCCGGCCCGGTCCAAGCTAGTGCCCCCCAACTCATGTTCGAGGACCTTTCGGTCGGCATGTCCGCCAGCATCACGCGGACCATGACGGACGAGGACATTCGCAAATTCGCCGAAGCGACCGGCGACACCAATCCGATCCATCTCGATGAAGAATTTGCGGCAAACTCGATCTTTAAGACCCGGATCGCCCACGGCATGCTGACCGCGTCGCACATCTCGTCGGTTTTCGCGACGCGCCTTCCCGGCGCGGGCTGCATCTACGTGTCCCAGGAATTCAAGTTCAAGGCACCCGTGCGCATCGGCGACGACGTGGTCGCGCGTGTGGAGGTCACGGGATTCGTGCCGGAAAAGAAGTTCGTGATTTTCAAGACGCAGTGCCTCGTCGGCGAGAAGGTCGTCGTCGAGGGCGAGGCGGTTCTTAAGGTCCCATCCCGCGGCTGACGGTTCGGCAATGCAGGTTTTTCGCACATGGAGCGAAGTGCCGCCGGCCCTCAAGGGCGGCGTCATCGCGCTGGGCAATTTCGACGGCCTCCATCTCGGCCATCAAGCCGTCATCGGGCGGGCGGTTGCGCTCGCCCGCCAGAGCGGCGTCGCCGCCGCCGTGATGACCTTCGAGCCGCACCCGCGCCTTTTTTTCAAACCGGACCAGGAGCCTTTCAGGCTTTCGCCATTTCGCATGAAGGCCAACGTTATCGAAGCCCTTGGGGTGGACTACCTCTATGTTCAAACGTTCGATAAGGAGTTCTCGGAACGCACGCCGGAGAATTTCGTGTCGGAAGTCCTCGTCGGTGGTCTGGGACTTTCGCATATCGTCGTCGGGTACGATTACGTCTTCGGCTATCAGCGCAAGGGGAACGTCGAACTGCTGCGCGCCCTGGCCGCCAAATACGGCTTCGGGGTGACGGCTGTCGAAAAGCTGAGCGACGGGGTGGAGCGCTTCTCCTCGACCGCCATCCGAACGCTCCTGCGGGACGGCAAGCCGCGGGAAGCGGCCCGGATGCTGGGGCGATATTGGGAAATCGAGGGGCGGGTCGTGCAGGGCGATCAGCGCGGACGCCAGCTTGGATTCCCAACAGCGAATCTCGAATACCGCGACTATCTCCATCCGAAAAAGGGCGTGTACGCCATCCGGGCCGGTGTCGACCGCGGCGCCGAAACGGTCTGGCATAACGGGGTCGCCAACTTCGGCAGCCGGCCGACCTTCGATAAAACGGACGTGCTGCTGGAGGCGCACCTGTTCGATACGAACGAAGACCTGTACGGCAAGCACCTGCGCGTCGCGCTCGTCGAATTCATCCGGCCGGAGAAGAAGTTCGATGGGTTGGAATCCTTAAAGGCCCAGATCGCGGCGGACAGCCGCGAAGCCAGGCAGATCCTGGCCTCCACCGCCTTTTCGCCGGCGCCGGCCCCCGTGGTTCGGTTCGCTGGGTAGTCCGGCTAATAAAAGCATTTATAATCAGATACTTGACAGCTTGGCGCGCCGCCGGATTGAAGCTCGTGGATATCCCTGATATCCAGGCGCCCTATGTCCTTGATTTACGCAGAGTTGGCGCGAATTAGCGGCCCCATTCCCAAGTAGGAATGGGGATACCCGCCGCTTTTTCTGCCCCCTCTCATTAGTGGACTCTGCGCCATGGCCGACCAGGCTGATTCAAACGCTCCCGACTATCGTTCGACCGTCTTCCTGCCCACCACCGACTTCCCGATGAAGGCGGGGCTCCCGCAGCTCGAGCCCAAACTGCTCGAGCGCTGGAAGAACATGGACATGTACAAGCGCCTTCGCGAGAAATCGAAGGGCCGCGAAAAGTTCGTTTTGAGAT
>JAYRKY010000052.1:0-4936 GCA_041905525.1 Rhodospirillaceae bacterium | reverse complement strand
CCTGCGCCCCGCGTTCGCATTCATGGATTGCGGTCATGACCCCTTTAGCATTGCTTCGCAGCGTCAGCTTTGGACTGCTGTTGATTGTCCCCTGTGTTTTCCCCGCCCGTGCGCAAGATGCGGCACTCGGCACTGACGTTGACGGTCTCGTTGCCGAAGCGCGCAGACTTAGTCCAGACCTCAGCGCAGCCGCGCTGCAGGCCGAGGCCGCGCTTGCCCGAGCGCAAGGCGCCGGGACATTGCCCGACCCGACATTCCGGCTCCAACTCAAAGACATTGATCGCGCCCGCGGGGGGATCGAGCCGACGCGCGTCAACCGCATCGACTACAGTGTTGAGCAGGAGTTTCCCTTATGGGGAAAACGCGACCTCGCGCGCTCTGTAGCGGGGGCAACCGCGGCGCAAAGTGCCGCGAGCCGCGATCAGACCGCGTTAGAGCTTGTGGCCGCAGTGAAGAGTGCATTTGGCGACTACTATGGCGCCTATGAGGCGGCCCGTATCACCAGCGAAATCAAGCAGACACTCGATCTGACGGCAAAGGTGGCGCAGCAGCGCTACGAGCAAGGTCTCGGTACACAGCAAGATGCTATTCTTGCCAACGTCGAGGCCGCCCATTTACAGACCGAGCTCGTGCGGCGTGAGACCGACCAACGTCGCGCGGCCGCCCGGCTGAACGCACTTCTAAATCGGCCGGTGGATACACCTTTTGCGGTGCCAAGGTCATTGCCGGCCGCGCCGCTTCCGGAAAGCGTCGCGCTCCCCGCACTTGTGACACGACTCGAGACCGCTAACCCTATGCTCAAGTCACAAGACGCAGCCATCGCGGCTGCATCTGGCACGCAATCTCTCGCACGCAAGAGCTGGTATCCGGATGTGGCGGTTGGCTTGTCGGTCGTGGACCAGAACCGCCGCTGGCAGGGTTACGAAGCTATGGTGTCGGTAAAGATCCCGCTCAACGGTACTTTGCGCCGTGCGGAAATCAGCGCTGCGACATCGGAACTCGCAGCCGCCCAGAGCCGTCGTCAGGCGATTGCCGCGCGTACGCGCGAGCAGCTTGAGGCCGCGTATTGGGATTTCGAGGAGGCGGCCCAAATTGCGGCGATCCTCCATGAAACGCATATCCCCCAAACCGAACTTGCGATGAAATCCGCCGCGACGGCCTATCAGCAAAACCGGATCGATTTCCTGACGCTATTGGAGGCGCAGCGGCGCGCACTCCAGAACCGGCTTGAGCACCTGACCTATCTCGTCAATCAGAACCGGGCCGTTGCCAACATCGAGAAGCTTGTGGGAGGTGCCCTATGAACCGCAATCTTATCGCGCTCGGCGTCGTCGCCATGATGGCCGCCGGCATTTATTGGTTTGGGTTTCGCGACCATCCCGCGCCAGCCCCCCAAGCCCGCAAAGTCCTTTATTACAAGGACCCGATGGGCGGCACCGATACGTCGCCAGTGCCGAAGAAAGATTCCATGGGCATGGATTACCTTCCGGTCTATGCGGACGCGGCGCAATCCGCCCCGCAGGCGGATGGCGGCAAGGGCCGCATTCTTTACTACCGCAATCCGATGGGCCTCGCGGATACGTCGCCAACACCCAAGAAGGATTCCATGGGGATGGATTACATCCCCGTTTACGAAAAGGATGTGGGCTCTCCGGGCACGGTTCAGGTTGATGCTGCGCGCTTGCAGCGAGCCGGCGTTCGGACCGAAGCGGCGACACGTCGCACCGTTGCCAGCGAAGTCCAGGCCGCCGGTGTCGTGGCTCTGGACGAAAGCCGTTATGCCGTCGTTGCTCCGCGCATGGAAGGATGGGTAGAACGCGTGCACGTCGGTGCGTCAGGACTCCCAGTTAAAGCCGGCGCACCCCTTATCGATGTCTACAGTCCGGAGCTGGTCCAACTCCAGGACGAATACCGTTTGGCAAAGGCGACACCCGGAGAAACGGCAGAGACCCTGGCGGAGGGTGCGCTGACGCGCCTGCGCAACCTCGGCATCTCTGCCGCCCAGATCAGAGAGATTGCCCAGGGCAATGCACGGCGAAGCCTCACGCTAAGCGCGCCGATCTCAGGCGCCGTGGTCAAGAAAAGCGTCGTTCTGGGACAACGTTTCATGCCCGGGGACCAGCTTTACGAAATCGCCGATACCAGCCAGGTGTGGATCGTCGCCAAGGTCTTCGAGCATGACTTGCCAGTCTTGCAGAATGGCAGTGACGTTCGCATAGCGGTAACGGCACTGCCGGATCGCCGCTATGAAGGAAAAGTTTCGTTTATTGCGCCCCAGATCGACCGTGATACACGGACGGCCGACGTGCGGATCAGTGTCGCCAATACGGACGGAGCGTTACGGGCCGATATGTTCGCGACGGTCGCAATCCCCACCGCCGAAGCGCGTGCTGAAGTGGCGGTGCCCACATCCGCCATTATCGACAGCGGCACGCGGCAGGTCGTTCTGGTTGCGCTCGGCGACGGACGCTTTGAGCCGAGGCAAGTGACGCCAGGCGCCCGTAGCGAAGGTTACACAGCAATCCGAGATGGTCTCGCAGAGGGAGAGCAAGTGGTCGTCGAAGCGGCCTTCCTCATCGATGCCGAAAGCAATCTTCGCGCCGCGCTCCAGTCGTTCGCGCCTCAACCCGCTGGGAGCAAGCCATGATCGCTACCATCATACGCTGGTCGGCTCGCCACATAGTGCTGGTGGGTTTGCTCGTCGCTGCGCTGGCCGCCGCCGGCGCCTACGCCGTTAATCGAATCCCCTTAGACGCGATCCCGGACCTCTCGGATACGCAGGTCATCATTTACACCGAGTATCCAGGCCAAGCCCCGCAGGTGGTCGAAGATCAGGTCACATACCCATTAACTTCCGCACTGCTCAGTGTGCCGCGCACGAAGGCAGTTCGCGGGCTCTCTTTCTTTGGCGTGTCATTCGTTTATGTGATTTTCGAGGACGGCGTTGATATCTATTGGGCGCGTAGCCGAACGCTCGAATATCTCAATACGGTGGCACAACGGCTTCCGTCAGGCGTCGCGCCGGCGCTCGGGCCGGACGCCAGCGGTGTCGGCTGGGTCTATCAATATGCCGTGGTGGGGGCCCAACAAAGCCTCGCCGATCTGCGCACCCTCCAGGATTGGTACGTTCGCTATGCGCTTGCGAAGGCGCCGGGTGTGGCGGAAGTGGCGAGCGTTGGCGGCTTCGTGAAGCAATATCAGGTGATCGTCGATCCGCGACGTCTGCAAACCTACGGCGTGACGCTTGCAGAAATTGAAGATGCCGTTCGGGCGAGCAGTGGCGAGGTCGGCGCCCGCGTAATCGAAATGGCCAGCACCGAATACATGATTCGAGGACGTGGGTATGTGTCCTCACCGTCAGATCTTGAACAGGTCGTGGTGCGTGCGAGCGGTGGAACGCCATTGCTGTTGC
Organism: Rhodospirillaceae bacterium; assembly: GCA_041905525.1. Classification (GTDB taxonomy): domain Bacteria; phylum Pseudomonadota; class Alphaproteobacteria; order Rhodospirillales; family Rhodospirillaceae; genus SHVO01. The sequence goes on along the minus strand of JAYRKY010000052.1, from coordinate 1,524 downwards.
GCGACCTTGCGCAGGTCGTGATGGGACCGGAGGAACGCCGGGGCATTTCCGAGCTAAATGGAGACGGCGAAGCGGTCGGCGGTATTGCCCTCCAGCGCTACGGCGCCGACGCGCTGAGCGTCATCGCCAATGTAAAAGCGGCTATCACCGAGCTGGTGCCGAGCCTGCCCAAAGACGTGCAAATCGTTTCCGTCTACGACCGGTCTGAACTGATTGGACGAGCTATCGATACGCTGAAGCGCGTTCTCATCGAGGAGAGTCTGATCGTTGCGCTCGTCAGCCTGCTGTTCCTATTCCACCTGCGCAGTGCCCTTGCGGCCATCGTCATGCTGCCGGTCGGTGTGTTGATGGCGTTCATTCCAATGGAAGTTCTAGGTATCAGCTCCAACATCATGAGCCTTGGAGGAATTGCGATTGCCATTGGCGCCATGGTGGACGCTGCCATTGTGATGATCGAAAACGCTCACAAGCATTTGGAACGCGATGACGGCACTTCGCGAACTGACGCAATCGTTGCCGCCGCTGTGGAAGTCGGCCCTTCGCTGTTCTTTAGCCTACTGATTATTACGGTTTCCTTCCTGCCGATTTTCACGCTGGAAGACCAGGAAGGGCGACTATTCAAACCGCTCGCCTACACCAAAACGTTCGCCATGGCCGCCGGCGCATTCCTGTCGGTGACGCTCGTTCCGGCTCTCATGGTGCTTTTCATTCGGGGCAAAATCCGCGCCGAGGCCGATAACCCTGTCAACCGCGTCCTTATTGCGGTTTATCGGCCGATCATCGCCGCAGCGTTGAAGGCGCGGTGGATGATTGTTGGTGCAGCCGCCGCCGTTCTCGCGGTGACTGTGGTTCCCGCCGTTAAGGTCGGCACGGAGTTTATGCCGACCCTCAACGAGGGGACGCTATTCTATATGCCGGTGAGCCTACCGGGCCTGTCCGTCACCAAGGCTGCTGATCTCTTGCAAACGCAGGGTCGCATTATCCGCGGCTTTCCCGAAGTTGCCTCCGTCTTCGGTAAGGCTGGGCGCGCCGCGACAGCGACGGATCCGGCGCCAACAGAAATGACGGAAACAGTGATCAACCTTAAGCCGCGCGATCAATGGCGCGCAGGGATGACCATCGACAAACTCATCTCCGAAATGGATCAAGCGCTGCAATTCCCGGGCGTCACCAACGCCTGGACCCAGCCTATCAAGGCGCGCATCGATATGTTGTCGACCGGCATCCGCACGCCGGTGGGCGTGAAAGTCTACGGTGCCAATCTTGCTGACATTCAGAAGGCGGCCTCCGATATCGAGCGTGTCATCGAGAAGGTTCCAGGAACTGCGAGCGCTTTTGCCGAACGTACGACCGGTGGTTTCTATCTGGTGATCGACCCGGACCGCGCAGCTCTCGCGCGGCACGGTCTACGCGTGAAGGACTTGCAGGACACCGTAGCGACTGCCATTGGCGGCGAGCCCGTTACCACCGTAGTGCAAGGCCGAGAGCGCTATACCGTGAATGTCCGCTATCCGCGTGACTTCC
>JAYRKY010000004.1:0-228891 GCA_041905525.1 Rhodospirillaceae bacterium | reverse complement strand
ACTTCTCCGTTCATTTGGGTTGCCGTCAGGTGATACCCGGACAACCGTTCGGAGTTCAAGCGGACGGGTACATATAGTCCCGGGTCAACGGCACGGTTTCGATCTTCTTGCTCATCTGGATGTGGAAATTGACGTGGAAGCCGTAATGGAAGGCGCCCTCCGCCGTCGACAGGAAGAACTCCCACATACGGCAAAAGCGCTCGTCATAGAGCTTCTTGATCTCCTCGCGCTTGGCCATGAAACGCTCGCGCCATGCCCTCAGTGTATGAGCGTAATGCAGGCGTAAGATTTCAATGTCCGTCACGATTAGTCCGGACCGTTCGATGTGCGGTATGACTTCCGACAGCGCGGGTGAGTACCCGCCCGGAAAAATATACTTGTTGGTCCAACTGTCCGTGGCGCCGGGCCCGTCCGTGCGGCCGATCGTGTGCAAGAGGGCGACGCCGTCCGGGCTGAGGCGATCGCGAACTACTTCGAAGAAGCGCCGATAGTGCGGGAGGCCCACATGCTCGAACATGCCGACGGAGACAACGCGATCAAAGGTCTCCGTCACGTGGCGATAGTCCTGCAAACGGAAGCTCACGGCCCCGCCAACGTTCGCCGCAGAGGCGCGCTGGTTCGCCACTTCGATTTGGCGCTCCGACAAGCTGATGCCGACGACGTTCACTCCGAAGGTACGATGTAGGAAAAGCGCGAGGCCACCCCAGCCGCAGCCGATATCGAGCACCGTTTGCCCGGGCTTGAGCAGCAGCTTGGTCCCAATGTGGGTCATCTTCTGGATCTGGGCTTGCTCGAGCGAATCCTGCGGCGTGCGAAAATACGCCATCGAATACTGCATCTGATCGTCGAGGAACGTGCGGTAAAGCGTCGTCGACAGATCGTAATGATGCGCCACATTCTGTCTGGAACGCGCCACCGGATTATACGTGCGCACCAGCGACATCCCACGCTCGACCGATTTCATCGAGCGCGCCAGCCAATGGCCGTGGTAGCCGGAGAGATTGGACATCACCAGCGCCAACATGGCGTAGATGTCGGCATTCTCGACGACCAGCGTCCCATCCATATACGCCTCACCGGCATATAGAGCGGGGTTCTGGAACAATTTTGTGCCGAGGCTGGGATCCTTAAAGCGGACGGTGACGTGCGGTGCGCTTCCGTTTCCACACACGTGCGACTGACCATCGTGATCGATGATCGTCAGTGTACCGGTTTTCATTAATGGGTGAAGGAAGCGAGCAAACAACACAGGTCAATTCCCATCAAATTCGACGTCAGGGTAGCATGCCAACCCGCCGCAGTGGCAATCGGTCGCGCGGCTTTCAGCCTGGGGCCGTCATTGCCAACCCGACCGCTTCGGCAACACGAATTCCGTCGACCCCCGCGGACAAAATACCACCCGCATACCCGGCGCCCTCTCCTGCAGGGTAAAGGCCACGTGTATTGAGGCTACAAAAGTCGTCGCCGCGCTTGATGCGAATGGGCGAGGATGTACGCGTCTCTACACCCGTCATGACGGCATCGGGGCGCGCGTAACCCTTGATTTGCCTATCGAAGGCGGGAAGCGCCTCGCGGATCGCCGCGATCACATAGTCCGGCAGACAGAGGCTGAGGTCCGTTAAATGCACGCCGGGCCTATAGGAGGGGATCACCTCGCCGAAAGCTGTCGACGGTTTATTCGCAAGGAAGTCGCCCACGAGTTGGCCTGGAGCTTCGTAAGTACCACCGCCCGCCTGAAAGGCGAGAGATTCCCAATGACGTTGGAAGTCGATGCCGGCAAGCGGGTGACCTGGGTAGTCAGCGGGAGAGATATCCACCACGATTCCGCTATTCGCGTTCCGCTCTGCGCGCGAGTACTGGCTCATGCCGTTCGTGACCACGCGGCCGGGCTCAGACGTCGCGGCCACGACAGTGCCCCCCGGGCACATGCAGAAGCTGTATACGGTGCGTCCGTTGGCGCAGTGATGAACGAGCTTATAGTCAGCCGCCCCGAGAATTGGATGGCCGGCGAACTTTCCGAACCGGCACTTGTCGATCATCGATTGAGGATGCTCAAGGCGCACCCCAATGGAAAACGGCTTGGCTTCGATATAGACGCCCGCTTCGTAGAGCATTTTGAAGGTATCACGCGCACTGTGACCTACCGCCAGCACGACGTGATCCGTGCGGATTTCCTCTCCACTTTGTAGCGTAATCCCGCGGACGTGACGCGATCCATCGGGCGCGGTCTCGATCTGGATGCTCTCGACCTTGCTTTGAAATCGGATCTCGGCACCGAGCGCGATCATTTTTGCGCGCATATTCTCAACCATCGAGACAAGTCGGAATGTGCCGATATGCGGTTTGCTGACGTAGAGGATTTCCTCCGGCGCGCCCGCCTGAACGAACTCTGTCAGAACTTTGCGTCCGCGAAATCCCGGGTCCTTGATCTGGCTGTAAAGCTTGCCGTCGGAGAACGTGCCCGCCCCGCCTTCGCCAAACTGCACATTCGATTCGGGGTTGAGGATACGTTTCCGCCAGAGCGCGAACGTATCAACGGTCCGCTCTCTCACGATCTTGCCGCGCTCAAGCACGATGGGCCTGAAGCCCATCTCGGAAAGGATCAGAGCCGCGAACAGACCGCACGGCCCCGTTCCAATAACAACTGGCCGGTGCTCGATATTGGCCCCGGCGCGGGTCACAAATTTGTAGCTCGTATCAGGAGAAGGTCCGATGTCTTTCTCGCGCCCCGCGCGACGAAGCACGGCAGCTTCATCCTTCACTTCGACATCGACTGTATAGATGAGACTAATCGCGTCGCGCTTGCGCGCATCGTGGGCGCGGCGGAAGACGGTAAACGCGTGGAGGTCGGCGTCCGGAATGCGCAGCCGCTTAAGGATAGCGGCCCGTAAGGCGCTCTCCGGATGGTCGAGCGGCAGCTTGATTTCCGTCAGCCGCAACATTGTCTTAATGCACGAGCTCGCGAGTCTTCAGGAAGGTGATGTCCGGATTATCGTCCATCGTCCGCCCAAGATGCCACGCATTTCGCGCAAGGAATACGGGCGCATCGTCGTGGTCGTCGGCAACCGCGGTGCGATTCGAGTCCATGAACTTCTTGAGCTTCGCGGGTTCATCCGCCTTCAGCCAGCGGGCCGTATAGAGTTCCGTCTGCTCGAACTTGACCGGAACTTCATATTCTGTGCGGATGCGATCGGCGAGGACGTCGAATTGCAGCGGCCCAACCACGCCGACAATCCAATCTGTTCCAAAGCGTGGCCGGAAAACGCTCGCGGCGCCTTCTTCGGCCAACTGCTGAAGAGCGCGGCCAAGATGTTTGGCCTTGAGGGGATCTTCGGGACGGACCGTTTGCAAAAGTTCCGGCGCGAAAACGGGGATGCCCGTGAAATGAAGCTCCTCGCCTTCCGTCAATGTGTCGCCGATCCGCAAATTTCCATAGTTCGGCACACCGATGATGTCGCCTGGCCACGCTTCTTCCGCGGTGGCGCGCTCTTGCGCCATGAACAGAAGCGGATTGGAAATATTGAGCGTCTTCCCGGAGCGCACATGAAACAGCTTGGCGCCGCGCTTGAAGTGACCGGACGAAACTCGCACGAAAGCGATGCGGTCACGGTGTTTGGGATCCATGTTTGCCTGAATCTTAAAGACAAAACCGGAGACGCCCTTTTCGGTCGGCACAACCGCCCGCTCGGCGGCCGACTGAGGACGCGGGGACGGCGCCATTTCCGCGAGACCCTGGAGCAGTTCGCGAACGCCAAAGTTATTGACGGCGCTGCCGAAGAACACCGGGGTCAAATGGCCTTCAAGATAAGCCTGACGATCGAAGGGCTTGCAGAGGCCTCGAACCATGGCGATATCCTCGCGAAGCTTCGCTGCGGCAGCCGCAGGCAGGAGCTCATCGATCTTTGGATCGTCGAGGCCCTTGCACTCGATGCCCGCATCAGCTTTTTCGCCCTTGGTCCGCGCCATCAGCACAAGGCGGTCATGCAAGAGATCGTAGCACCCTAAAAAATCACGACCCATACCGATCGGCCAGCTGGCCGGCGATACGTCCAGCGCCAATCGGTTTTCGATTTCCTCAAGCAGGGCAAAAGGCTCCTGACCTTCGCGGTCGAGCTTGTTGATGAAAGTCGCGATAGGCATATCGCGAAGACGGCATACCTCGAACAGCTTCAAGGTCTGCGTTTCGATCCCCTTCGCCGCATCGAGCACCATGACTGCGGAGTCCACAGCCGTAAGGGTTCGGTAGGTATCCTCACTGAAATCCTCGTGACCCGGGGTATCAAGGAGATTAAACGCGTGACCATCGTATTCGTAGCTCATGACGGCCGAGGTCACCGAGATTCCGCGCTCTTGCTCGACCTTCATCCAGTCGGAGCGCGCGCGCCGGCGTTCGCCTTTCGCCTTCACAGCACCGGCAAGCTGGATGGCACCGCCGAACAGCAGCAGCTTTTCGGTGAGAGTCGTTTTCCCGGCGTCCGGGTGTGAGATGATCGCGAACGTGCGGCGGCGGGCGACTTCTTGGGGGAGCTGAGCCGACATGATTAACCTTCGTATGCGTCCAGCTGCAGGTGGACTTTGAGTCCATCCAGCGGAGGTGCCGGCCGGATCTGGCAACAGAGACGCGATTCCCCGCCGCGGTAGTCGGACATATCGAGCAGGTCCGCTTCCTCGCCTCGCGCAGGACCCACTTTATCCATCCATTGGGGATCGACTTTAACATGACAGGTCGCACAGGCCATGGCGCCTCCGCATTCGGCGCGGATCGGCAAACCGGCGCCGCGGATAGCATCCATAATACTGGCACCCGGACGGACCGGCACCTCGTGGGTCGATCCATCGGGCAACGCAACGATGACTCTCATAGCCGCCTCTTAAACCCGAGGCCGGCGACGAGCCGTTCTTACGAAACGCCCAGCTTGGCCTGGATGTTGGAACTCGAGGTAGTGTGCTCGAATCTCAGCTTTTGGTTGGGCCTTGCATAATGGAAACAGCCATGGGCCATCAAGGCCGATTCGTGGAATCCCGATAGGATCAACTTCAGCTTGCCAGGATACGCGCACATATCTCCGATGCAGAAGACCCCCGGCACCGCGGTCTCGAATGTTTCGGTATTCACGGGGATTCGGTCTTTCTCGTCGAGCGTAATGCCCCAGTCAGCGATAGGGCCAAGCTTCATGGTGAGACCGTAGAACGGGAGGAGTGTATCGCACGGCAGATCCACCTCCTGCTTCTCCGCGTTCCTGAGGGTAACTGATCGAATTTGCCCATCATCGCCATTGATCCGGACGATGTCGCCAATCTGGAGGTTGACCTTCCCTTCCTTGACAAGGGCATACATCTGATCGACCGTCGCCTGCATTCCACGGAACTCATTTCGCCGGTGGACCAACGTCACGCTCGACACCACACCTTGCAGGTTGACGGTCCAATCCAGCGCAGAGTCTCCGCCACCTGCGATGAGCACATTTTTATTGCGGAACTGCTCCTTCTTCCGGACGGCATAGAAGAGCGACTTGCCTTCAAACTCTTCGAGGCGGTCGAGTTTCGGCTTTTTTGGCGTGAAGCTGCCGCCCCCGCCCGCAATCACCACGGCATGTGACTCGATGCGTGTCCCCGCATCCGTCGTGAGGATAAATCCACCGCCGTCCCGCTTCTCCAGGGAGGTCGCCATCTCCTGAAAATGGAAGACAGGATTGAAGGGCGCGATCTGCGCCATCAAATCATTCGTGAGTTCCTGGCCGGTGATTTTCAGCCGGCTCGGGATGTCGAGGATGACTTTCTCCGGATACAACTCGGCGCACTGTCCGCCGGGCCGGTCGAGAATGTCGACGACATGAGCGGACAAGCCGAGCAAGCCGAGTTCAAAGACGGCAAAGAGGCCCACCGGCCCCGCGCCGATGATGATGACATCCGTGGTATGAGATTGGTTCCCGGCGTCTGGCATGGTCCCTCCCTATAAAGGAACGCGGACATTCAACGCGCGCCGGTCATAAACAGCACGCGTGCCCCGAAACAACGCCGGACGATGACCTGAGCTACTCCTGCCGCGAGACCGACGATGAAATGTAGTCGTCCCACTGCCCCGGCGTATCGAGATCCATCAGTACGCCAGTGTCCTCAAATTCGACTTCGTAAACAAGGGACTCATTGTCACCGATCAGATGCCGCGCGCCCACGTCGCCGGCGATGTTCTGCATTTCGCCAAAGAACCGCCGCGCCCACAGAACCGGGTTGCCTCGCTTTCCATTGTGCGTCGGCACTCCGATCGCGCGACCGGCCTCGGGGTCGAAGCCGTCCACGAGCCGAGCGATATGCGCGGGTGCGATTTCGGGCATATCGCCAAGACAAATGAGCGCCGCTGCAGCCTCGGAGTCCACGGCATCCAGGCCCGCCTTGAGAGAGGTCGAAAGCCCCTCGGGATAATGGGGGTTGTGAACGATACGTACGTCCAACCCCTTCACTGCCGCTTCGACTTCCGCCGATTGATGCCCTGTTACGACGACGACCGCTGAAACGGAGGAGGCCAGGAGAGTCTCCACCGTACGGCGCACGAGAGGCACACCTTCGATCTCCATCAGCAACTTGTTCCGGCCACCCATGCGGCGCGACTGGCCAGCGGCCAGGACGATGGCGGAGACGTTTTTGCTGATCTCGGACCGCGCTTCACGGACGGCCTGCGCACGCGGCAACGGCCGGTGAGGTGTGTCGACCAGCAGGCCGCCGACCCCCATTCCCATGATCTCGCGCCCCGTCACCGGGACTTCGGCCGCGATTCTTTGGAGGACCCAATCCACTCCGTTCAGTTTGGGGGAACGCGCGCATCCCGGCAGCACCAGGACAGGGATATCGCCCCTCGCCCCGAGGACCAACAAGTTCCCGGGATCGACCGGCATTCCAAAATGGTCGATCACGCCCCCGGCGCAGACAATGCCGGCGGGAACCACGTCAGCGCGATCTGCGGTCGCCGACGCTCCGACGATAAGGATAAGAGAGGCTCCATTGTGAGCTGCCGCCTCAATCGCCCCGGCGACCGCCGCGGTTTCGTGATCAATCCGCACCGCGTGGGAGAGCGTTCCGCCCACGCTCTCGATGCGGTGCCGTACGACTTCTTCCGTTGATGAAATAACCGATGCCTTCAGGCCCGGCAGCAGCGTTGAAATGAGCGCCACGTTTCGGGTGCGATAGGGCGCCACCTGCAGCGCACTTGAACCCAGCGCGCTCTCAACATTCGCGAGTTCACCCCGCGCGACCGCAAAGGGGATGATCTTCACCGTCGCGACAATCTGCCCCTTCCGCACCGAAGCAAGTTCGGGAAGCGTCGCAATGGTAATGGTTTCCGAGACCCTGTTTGCCGCATCCACGGCGTTCTTATCGACGAGCAGGACGCCATCGACGCCGGAGATCAAGTTGCACCGCCCCGTATGCGCGGGGGAGGACGCGAGTTGCGATCCGCACAGCCGCGACGCGATCTGCGCGGCGGCCGCGTCTTCTCCGACATCGTCGATTTCCAACCGCGCACCGACAACGGATGTGATGCCGCTGGCCCTGAGCATATCTATGTCCGCCGGCTCAAGAAGACGGCCCTTCTTCAGTACAGCGAGTCCGCGCACGGTATGACCTAGAATCAGGCCGGCGGCGTCATCGAGCAGGAAGGTTCCGTATTTCATTCCGCCTCGGCTCGAAGAATGGAGATCGCCTGTGCAACGATCGAAATCGCGATTTCAGCCGGCGTTAGGGCATTGATGTCGAGGCCGACCGGCCCGTGGATGCGACCGACCTCGTCGGGGGAAAACCCCGCCGCGAGGAGACGTTCCGCGCGCTTGGCATGCGTTTTTCGGCTCCCAAGGGCGCCGATGTAGAAGGCCTTGGATCGCAGGGCGGACGAGAGCGCCGGGTCGTCGATCTTGGGGTCGTGCGTCAAGGTCACGACCGCCGTACGACTGTCCGGCTTCAATTGATCCATGGCTTCGTCCGGCCACCCCACGATCGCGGTGACGTCCTTCATCTGTTCCGACCGGACAAATGCTTCACGCGGATCGATCACGATGACCTCAAAGCCCGCGAGCGCGGCGGCGGGGACCAGCGCTTTGGCAATGTGGACGGCACCGATGACAATCATGCGCAATGGCGGCGCATAAACGCGTACGAAATGGCCACTTTCGAGCATCCCCGACTGGTCGGCGGCGATGCGCGCCCGCACTAATTCGACTTCGCTATCGCTCAGACTTAGTTCACCACATTGCGTCGTCTGATCGACGAGAGCGGACATGCCGGAAGAAATATGCGTGACGAGGGCGCACGCGCGCTTTTCGCGCCGCCACGCCTGGAGTCTATCAAGGATATCAGCTCTCATGTTGAACCGGATTCACGAGGACTTGGAGACGACCGCCACAGGCGAGCCCCACCTCCCAAGCGAGTTCATTCGAGACACCGAACTCCAAGAGTCTCGATTGCCCGCTCGCGATACATTCCATAGCGGCCTCGACCACCGCGCCCTCGATGCACCCGCCGGACACCGAACCGGTGAAATCCCCATGCTCGGTGATCGCCATGTGGCTTCCTACGGGCCGCGGACTCGATCCCCACGTCGCGACAACGGTCGCGAGCGCGACACGTTGTCCCTTTTTCGTCCAGAGCTCCGCATCGGCGAGCGGATCATCTATAGGCGGTTCATGCGTCATCGGGCGGGTCTTCAAACGAGGTGGCGATAGTTATCCACAGGAGCAATACTAGCCGAACGCTGTTCTCCAGTTGGCCATATCTTGGGGTGTCGCGAGAAATACATACAAAATCAGGTGACAGTTCACGCAATTTTTGTATACTCCACACAGTCATAGGGGACGTTCGCCAGATCGCTCATGCAGACGGCGCGAACTCAAGGTTACGACACCACCACCGACACGGGGTCACCGTACACCGAGGATGCCGTATGGCACCCCTTCGGCGATCAGACACCACCCGCATTCCTGACACCGCCAGCCGCACGTGCGCGCGAGCAGCGCGCGCCGCACCGTGATTCTCTATCCAACTTACACAGCGAAGGAGGCGCCGAATACACACGTGACGACCTCGCGCTCGGCACCCGCCGAGCGGGGATGAGCAGGTTCACCAGTCAGGAGCAAAAGGTCCAGATGGGCAAACGGTCAGCTCGTACAAAGAAGCATTTTCACGAGACCAACGACAGTTTCCAACTGCATGCGATCCCCGGGGGTTGGGATCCGATCGAAGAACGCCGTGACCAGAGTTTTATCCGCCACGTGAAGCCACACAGCGATGCACAGCGCCAGCTGATGGAGGCCATTGAAAGCAAAGCGCTGACCCTGGCAATTGGACCGGCCGGAACTGGAAAAACCTACCTCGCCATCGCAGCGGCGGTGAAAGCCCTTGAGGAATCACGTATCGACCGCATTGTTTTGTCGCGCCCCGCTATCGAGGCCGGCGAAGCACTCGGTTATCTCCCAGGCACCATGGAAGAGAAGATGGCGCCCTACCTGCGGCCTCTCTATGACGCGCTCTCGGACCGTCTTGGCGGCAAAAGGTTGCGTCAATTCATTTCCGATGGCACCATTGAGATAGCGCCGATCGCGTACATGCGCGGACGGACACTGAACAACGCCTTCGTCGTCATCGACGAAGCGCAAAATTGTACCTACGGTCAGATCAAGATGCTGCTCACGCGGTTAGGCTGGCACTCGACGATGGTTATCACGGGAGATCCGGATCAAAGCGATCTGTTGCCCGGGGTTTCCGGACTCGGTGATATCGCGGAACGCCTGAGCTCGATTTCGGACATCGCCGTGGTGCGCTTATCGAAGCAGGATGTCGTCCGGCATCCTTTGGTCGCGTGCATGCTCGCCGCGCTCTAGAAACACAAACCGCCCTCAACGCGAATTGAGGGCGGTTCCGAGGTGCGTCCCTGAAACTTGGGGCGGTGCGTAAAAGCACCGCCCGTTTTTTTTGTGCACCAGTGGGACGTAGCTCATCATAAATGGGGGACGCGGCCAAGCGCTTGGGCGTGAATATTCCCGCCTTTTTGTGGGATTTTCCTTTTGACCCAAGATATCGCGTTCGAAGCCTTGCGGTGGCCCAAAACCTAGGGCGGCCGGCGGGCGCTAACTCCCGAAAATAGCGGTCAGAATGCGCATCACATGGGTCTGGGCCAGAGGGTCCAGCTGAATTCCGGAGGCGGCGAAGTAGACCGTGAGGTTGTTATGGGCATCGTCCTTTTGTTCCGCCGGGGACCGGGTCAGGCCCTGGTCGTTCCCGGTCGTGACTAAGCCATACAAAGCCAGGATCTGCAGGTGCTCAAGATCAAGCTCGCATTGCTTGATACGTTCGCGGAGCGCCTCGGCGGCCGCGCGCTCATTTCCGGCGAAGGTGCCGGTCTCAAGACTCTGCTTGAGGTTTTGGCGCGCAAGACGCACCGGCTCCACGAGATTACGCTGCCAGTCGCGTGAAATCTTCAGCGCCGTGCCCAGATAGGTCGCAAGATTGCTGGTTCCGGCGCCGCGATACGACAACCAGATGCAGAACAGGACGATATTCACGTCGGCATTAAGCCGGTTCTGAAGCGCGAGGCATGCCTTCTCGACACCTTCCCGCTTGTAGGCCCACGTCACGAAATCCCAGAGGGGGTTCGCCTTTACAGCCGTATCGCGCGTGGCACTCATCGCCGCGGCGATCTTTTTGCGCGGCCACCGCCGGACCCCGCCAGGTCTGAGGCTTCGCGCCAGCGCCTTACGAGACCGGTATCAATGTCGAAGAGGTCCAAGGTTCGACCAATCGTGTGGTCAATCATCTCCTCAAGGCTCTGCGGCCGCGCGTAAAAGCCCGGGAGCGGCGGGGCGATGATGGCCCCGACCTCCGAGAGCTGCGTCAACGTCCGGAGATGCCCTGTATGCAGCGGGCTTTCACGCACCATCAGCACCAGCCGGCGACGCTCCTTCAGGACGACGTCGGCGGCACGCGCCATCAAGGTCGCGGTAACGCCTGTGGAAATCTCGGAGGCGGTCCGAATGGAACACGGGGCGATAATCATGCCCTTCGTTCTAAAGGACCCCGAAGAGATCGCTGCACCCAGATCGGTGTTCTGGTGTACGACGTGCGCAAGATCCTTGACGTATGCGACTTTGTAATCGGTTTCGTGGGCCAGGGTGACTTCCGCCGTCTTCGACATCACCAAGTGGATTTCCAGCCCGGTATCGCGGAGAACCTCCAGCAGCCGTACCCCATACACAATACCGGATGCGCCACTGAGCCCGACGATCAGTCGGCCCGATTGCCGGCCGGCGGTCTTTTTTTCTTGGCTCATGCGAAAGGCGACCCGGATCTGCTTCGAGTGGCCGAACACTAGAATATTTCCCGCCGATTGTCTTGCGAGGCCGGCACCTCTAGAGCCCGCTTTTCCTAGCGTGGCCCGCCGAATCTACCTAAGACAGTTGACGCGTGCGCTGCGTATATGGAGGACCTCATGACCGGCAAGGACATCACGATCAACGGCAAGGACGGCTCTTTTACGGGCTATTTGGCGGCACCCCCGTCGGGCAAAGGCCCTGCTATCGTGGTCATTCAGGAGATTTTCGGGGTGAACCCGTGGGTGAGGTCCGTAGCGGATTGGTACGCGGCGCAAGGATTTATGGCGCTGGCCCCCGACATATTTTGGCGCATGAAGCCGGGTGTGCAGCTTGATCCAACCGTGGACGCCCAGCTTCAGGAGGGCTTCGGTTACTATCAGAAATTCGATGTCGACAAAGGCGTCGAGGATATCCAGGCCACCATCGACACGTTGCGCCGTCTCCCGGGGTGCACGGGAAAGGTAGGTGACCTCGGCTTTTGCCTCGGCGGACTCCTCTCCTATTTGACGGCGACGCGGACCGACACCGACGCCAGCGCGAGCTACTACGGCGGCGGGATCAATACGAAGCTCGACGAGGTAGCGAAGATCAAGGCGCCCACGATCTTGCACCTCGCCGGGAGTGATTCCTACATTCCGCAGGACGCGATTGATGCGATAAGGGCCGCGGTGCGCGACAAGTCCAACATTTCCCTTCATGTCTATCCGGGGATGCCTCACGCGTTTTGCCGGGCGAACGATCCGCGCCACTTTAACGCGGAGGCGTGCGCCCTGGCGCACGGCCGCAGCGTCGACCTTTTCCGTAGCGCCCTCGCCTAGGGCGCTCCCAGGGACCCTTATCTGTTATGGACAGCATCGACACCGCAAATACGCTTTTGCTCTTCGGGTCGGTGCTCGTCCTTCTCGGCATCCTGTCGAGCCTTGTGGCGCAGCGCTTTGGGGCGCCATTGCTGCTCGTCTTCCTGGTCATCGGCATGCTGGCCGGCGAGGACGGTCCTGGGGGTGTTTCGTTTAGCGACTATCAGCTGACGTACATCATCGGCTCCCTCTCGCTCGCGGTCATCCTTTTCGACGGCGGGCTGCGGACGAAGATCAGCCACCTGAAGGGTGCCGTGCGACCAGCCCTGCTGCTCGCCACGGTGGGCGTCGTCATCACGGCGGCGATCACGGGGGTTGTCGCCGCGGAAGTCCTGAATATTCCGCTGGTCCACGGCCTGCTGCTCGGAACCGTCATTGCTTCAACCGACGCCGCGGCCGTCTTTTTCCTGATCCACGCCGGGGGGCTGCAGATCCGTCAGCGGATCGGGGCGACAATCGAGATGGAGTCCGCCACCAACGATCCCGTGGCTGTTTTTCTCACCATCGTGCTTGTGCAGGTCATAGGGCTACAGCAGCAAGGCATGGACATTGCTCCGATGACCCTGATCGGAACGTTGATCAGCCACGCGCTGATCGGCGGCGCAATGGGGTTGATCGGCGGGCTCGCCGCGTCCATCGCCCTGAACCGGATCAATCTTCCGGGAGGACTCCACCCCCTTCTCGTCATCGCTGCCGCCATCTTGATCTACGCCCTGACCTCCGTCTTGTCAGGCAGCGGATTCCTTGCCGTTTATCTCGCCGGGCTTGTGCTGGGAAATCGCCCTCTTCGGGCCTCGGCCAGCATCGTAACAGTGAACGACGCCGCGACATGGCTTAGTCAAATCGTGATGTTCCTCGTTCTCGGGTTGCTGATCACGCCGACAAAGCTGCTGACTTACGCGCTGCCCGCCGCCCTTGTCGCCTTGGTTCTTCTATTCGTCGCTCGGCCGATCGCCGTTTGGATTTGTCTTGCCGGCGCGAAGTTCTCGGTGCGGGAGAAGATCTTCGCGTCTTGGGTCGGGCTGCGCGGCGCCGTCAGCATCTTTCTTGCCGCCATACCGACCCTTTCAGGGATCGAGCACGCCGACCTCTACTTCAACGTCGCCTTCGTCATCGTCTTTATTTCGCTGCTTTCGCAGGGCTGGACTTTGACCTGGACGGCGAGAAAGCTCGGGCTAGCCCTTCCGCGAACCGTGGCTTCGGTCCATCGTTCAGAGCTGGACCTTCCCGGGCAATTGGCGTTGGAGATGGTGGGCTATCCGGTGTCCGCCCAAAGCGCAGTCATGAACGGCGCTGTCGTCCCGAAGTGGGCCAGGACCGCTTTTGTGATCCGGAACCAGAACATCGTGATGGCCCGTGACGCCGGCCCCCTGCGCGCCAACGATTATGCTTACTTTCTTGCTCCGCCTGATCGGGTCGGCCGCCTCGATCAGCTTTTCACCGCGCACGCGGAGTTGCTGTCGGCGAACGAACCCTTCTTTGGCGAATTTGCCTTTACAGGCGATGTGAAGTTGAAGGATGTCGCGTCGTTCTATGGCTTGTCGATCGACCCTGAAATCGCGGACCTCAGCATCGCAGATCTCTTCTCACTACGTTTTGAAGGCAAGCCGGATGTCGGCGATCATTTGCATCTGGGCACGGCGGAGATTGTTGCGCGCGAAGTAGACGACGACCGCGTAATCCGCGCGGGCCTTCAGCTGGATGTGCTCACGAACACGCACGAGCGCGATCTCTCACCCTCGGGCCTAGGCGCCTTGATCGTGAAGACTTTGGCCGCGCGCCGCAAATCCAAGCCCCATTGATCACGCGAGGGGCCGCAAGACCCCGTTGTGAAACAGAAGCGGCTGCTTTCCGATATTGAACATGCGCCGCACGCGGCCGACGATAATGTCGTGGTCGCCGCCGGGATGCCGGGCTTCTACCAAACATTCGAAATACGCGGCGGCACCTGAAATCAGCGGAATTGCATCGAGCCCCTCTTCCGTCGCGACGCCTTCGAACTTCGGAATTCCGACGCGCGCAAAGCGCTCTGCGATCTCCTTTTGGGCGCTGGAAAGGACATTCACGGCGAACGGCGTGCCGACCTGAAAGCAGGTAAAGCTGCCGCCGTCGCGGCCCAGGCTCCAGAGGATCAAAGGCGGGTCGAGCGAGAGGGAGTTGAACGATGTCACCGTGATTCCAAATCGCTCGTCGCTCGGCGAATAGGCCGTCATCACGGTTACACCCGTGGCGAACTGACCCAACGCACTGCGAAAACTCCGGTAGGACTCCGCGCTATTGCGCGGGTCCAGACCGGCATGACCTTCGATCGTCAGCGAAGAGGCGGAAAGGTTCAACGGCGCTCGTCGAGCCCATGCGCGAGTGCCTCATTCGGGCCCGGCAACGGGGAATCGTCCACACTATCGAGACCTTGAGCGAGGCGCGAATGCCTATAGCCGTAGAACATGTACAGCAGCACGCCGATGACAAGGTAGCTTCCAAGGATATAGGCAGGGATTTTATCGTCGTTCATCGCCTTGGTGACGATGTCTTCCAGCAGCGGCGTGATCATGATCAGGGCAAAGAGGATGCCCAGCACCGGAGCGACGCCCATCCACACCTTTTCGTGCCGCTTGCTCCAAACGGCAGCTAGCCAAACTGCGGCAACCGCGAGCAGGACGATAGCGCCATAGTCGGTCCACTTCGATTGCATGAGATAGCGGAAAATAGCGAGCGCGACAAAACCGGTCAGCACCGCCAGAGCGACCATGGTAGGCTTCGAAACAAAGCCGCCGCCAAAGGGAACGCGGAACGGCCGCGGAAGATCCGGGCGGCTGGTACGGAGTGACATCACCGCCAGGCAGACGATGCCGAAGGCCGTCGCCGTCCCGAGGCTGACCAGATCGCCAAGGATGGTGATTGGCAACAGGGAGGCGGCGATCGCGATCAGGACGCCGAGGATCATCGTGCCGAGATAGGGCGTGCGGAACTTTGGGTGCACTTTGCAGAAGGCACGCGGGAGCAGACCGTCGCGCGCCATTGCGAAAAACACGCGCGACTGACCATAAGTCAGGATCAGCATAACCGACGACAGACCCGCAATCGCGCCCACCTTGATGGCGAACGAGAAGGCGGGCATTCCCATACGGTCCACCGCCAAGGCGATGGGCTCAGGCACACCGAGCTCCTTGTAGGAAACCACGCCGGTTAGTACGGCGGCGACGATGATGTAAATGGCCGTACACACGACAAGAGACCCAAGGATGCCGATCGGCACGTCCCGTTGCGGATTGCGCGCTTCGGCGGCCGCTGTTGAGACGGCTTCAAATCCTACGTAAGCGAAGAAAATAACCGACGCCGCGCGGAAAACCCCTTGAAGTCCGTACGTAAAGCCGCCTTCGTTGGCCGGAATAAAGGGCGACCAATTGCCGGCATTCACAAAGCTGATGCCTAGGGCGATAAAAGCCACGAGCACGCCGACTTTAATAAAGACAATTACGTTATTGACGTTGGCGGACTCAGAGACGCCGATCACAAGAAGGGCCGTGACTGCAAGAATCGCCGTGGTGGCCAGCAGATTGATATTGCCGGTGACATTGAAGGTCAGGTGCCCTGCCGATCCCGCCATGGACTGGACCATGGAACTGGTGAACTGCGGCGGAATCACAATCCCGAAGTCCTTCAGGAAGCTGGTCACGTACCCGGACCAGCCTACCGCCACGGTGGCGGCGGCGACTCCATATTCCAACACAAGAAGCCAGCCCATAATCCAGGCGAAGATTTCGCCCATGGTGGCATAAGAGTAGGTATAGGCGGACCCTGCGACCGGCATCGTCGACGCCAACTCCGCGTAGCAGAGCGCCGCGAAGCCGCAGGCTGTGCCTGCGATGATGAACGAGAGCATAACGCCCGGTCCGGCAAAGTTTGCCGCAGCGTTCCCGGTCATCACGTAAATCCCGGCGCCGATGGTGCAGCCGATGCCGAGTAAGACCAGATGGAATGCGCCGAGCGTTCGTTTGAGGTGGTGGTTGGCAGCCTCGCGCTGCACCTGGTCGACCGATTTGCGGATGAAAAGCCGTCCGCCGCGCGCCGCTACCTCTGACATTTGATCCCCACTCTGTTCAGCCATGACGGCCGCGTTTCTTAAACGTTAGCGGTAGCGTCGTTGCACCGCAACGCCCGCTCGCGCGGCCCGCGCGCTCGGCAGACCTTTCCTAGTGCTCGCGCCAACACGGCACGTTCGTTCGGTTTGTCGCATTAACCCCCGTGAACGCCGTCTTAAAATATATAATAAGTCTCTGATTATAAACACTAATATTAAGGCGCGGCCGTTGGCACGCTAATTGCTGAAAAGGAGGCGTGAAGCCGCGGCGTGCGCGGCTATCCGAGGCTATGGGGAAGAGTACTTATGTCCGTCATTGACTTCATTGCTGTCCGCCGGCGTCAAAGCGATACCAGATCAGAAGCGACGCCTGCCCACAGCGACAAAATGCGTGCAACGCCGGCGGCGCTGACCGCCAGCCAGTTCACGCGTCACATCGCCCACATCATCGAGGATGAGATGCGTCGCTCTCTCAAGCGCCACGTTGAAGTAATCGATCCTCGGGAGATGATCGATCTTGCCAAGCTCGTTGCCGAGCTGAAGGCAAAGTACATCGGAACGACCCTTGCGATCGCCTCCAACCGCCAGCCCATCACGGACTCCGAACTCGAACAGCTGCGCAACTACCGCGTCAAGATTCAAGAGTTGGAAGCCGCCCATAATGAACTCAACGAAGCGATCGCGTCGCAGCTCGTTGAGGTCCGTGGCGTCGTGAAAGAATAAGTCACCGCGACAGTCGTCTGTCGCCAGAGTTCCACGAGGTGACCACCGCCCCGAGTGCGGGCCAGAAAGGCCCGGCTCGGGGTTTCTTCTTGTCTTGGGCCGGTCGGGCGGACAGTCTGCGGTTATCCGAGAGGGAGACTGCTATGGCCGTCACGATCTACCACAACCCCCGCTGTTCCAAATCCCGCGAAACCTTAGCGCTCCTTCAGGCGAACGGCGTGACTCCGCGTGTGGTCGAATACCTCACTTCGCCGCCGACCGGTGCGGAGCTGAAGAAAATCCTCAAAGCTCTTGGGTTGGCGGCTCGCGACCTCGTGCGAAAAAAAGAAGCCGCGGAGGCGGGCGTCGACCCGCAGCGTTTGACTGAAGATGAAATCATCGCGGCGATGCAGAAGCACCCTGTCATCATCGAGAGGCCCATCGTCGTGAACGGCGCTCGAGCGGCCTTGGGCCGGCCGCCCGAGCGAGTACTCGATATCCTGTAGAAACGACAGCTCAGGTCGTGGTTTAGCGCGAGCCTTCAAAGACCGTGCCGCGATGCTTGGCGTCGGAATACTTGTACGGCGCCATGCCTTCGAGGCGGGCTTTCGTCGTGTTGGCCACGACCTTTTTGCCGTTATCAGTGATCTGCAGATCCTTCCAGCCCAGCGCAACGTCGCGTTCACCGACCCCGAGGAAGCCCCCGACGCCGACGATAACGTTGGTGACTTTTCCATCCGCACCGATATTGACGGCTTCGACTTCCCCGATGCGCTCGCCCGTCGGGGTCTCGACAGACTGACCGATGAGTTTGCCGGCCTCAGCGCGACCCATCGATGTGGACGCGGTGGTTGCCGCTCCGGCGGTCGTGCTCGCTCCCGAAGACGTCGTGCCGGCCGCAAGCGCGGGCATGGCGCTCAACAACGCCGCTACGCTGAGCGCCGCAAATGTGGTCTTGATCATCTTCAATCTCCTACATTCTTTTTAAGACCGCGACCGAACATCTTCGGCGCGGCGAGTTGAGAACGAGGAGCTGTTTGGGTTGTTCCAATCGCGTACTTGGCGGGACGTCGCTGCGCCTAGAGGTCGAGCTTCGCGTTCTTGATCAGCTCGACGTTGTCTTCGATCGTGTAGAGATTGTGATACACGGTATCCTTGAAGAAATTGTAGCGCTGCTCCCATGTGGAATCGCGTCGGCGACCCTTGGCGTCCCAGAAACGCCGGCGCCATTCATTTATTTTGATCTGCCAGAAGCAGACGATCATCCCAATCGCGCGATAATGAATTTCCACGCTCTCGCGCATGTTCTTGAATTTTTCCGGCGTTATTTCATCGAATAGCTTCTCGACCTTGTGAAATTGATCGAAGTAGCCGTTGAGCGTAAGAATCGTCTGCCGCCCGGCGTTTAGTGCCTCCTGTGTCTCTTCCTTCATTCCCGGAAAGCGGATCATCAGCGTGTCCTGCTCGTGAAGCTTCTTGACGTCACCCAAGAGTTCTCGCAAGTCCGCCAAGAGCCCGTCATAGACGCGTTGATAATATGAAATCGCCAGGATGATCTCGCTGAGCTTTGAAATATAGACAACGATCTCGCTGGGCTCGATACGAAGTCTGGCGGCAATATCGATCAAATTTTTGAGCACGGCGCCGCGATTGGCGCCCTCGAGGATACTTGAGAGCGACGAGCGGCCGGTGACTTTGACGTCGGTCCCCTCAAGAATCACCTTCAGGAGGCCGCGCGAATAGTTGTTCATATAGCCCTGGAGACGCTCCTGCTCCTTGGGCGGAAGCTTGATCTGCTCCAGTTCTTCGTCCGTGAGATAATCCGTGAGCGCCGCGCGGACCGAATAAACGTCGAAGCTGCGTGCGCTCATCAGGGCAAGCAGACGCTGCTGGTCATGGTTGCTGAGGCTGACCTCGCGGATAACGTCCGACGCGGTGCGGACCCCGATCCCCACACCATCGGCGTTGAACATATCCACCACCGGCTTCAAGTCTTGTAGAAGCACGATCTTCGACTTGCTGAGCGTCTTGCTATCGAAGATCTGCCACTTATCCAGCGGCATCTCGAAAAAGATATCGATAGGGTCGGTCTTGGCCGCCATGGGATGTGGGCTCAGGGGTGAGGGAAATGAACAGCGCCATCATTTTACGAATCGTACATCAAATCAAATATTTAAACGCTTCACGAAAACATTTAGGCAGCCGCGCGGGGTGTATTGACCCGACCGGCAGCGCGCGCCACTGTTGCGCGTGAGCGGTGAGCGGGCGCCCCAACGGAGAGGGACGCCGGGGGACGCTAGAGGGAATGACGGCCATCGCAAATCTTGCCGCGGTCAATAACGATGAGCTTGCTCAACGGCTGGCAGCCTTGAGCGCCGAGTTTGGCGAAAGTCTCCTCACAAGAATTCGCGAAGTGCGCCGCATTTGGGGCTTGATACCCATTGCTCCCTCGGCTGATGAGGCCAAGTCCGCGCTCGTTAAGATCCATGACATCGTCCACACCTTGGCCGGGTCGGGAAAGAGTTTTGGATTCCCGCGCGTCAGTACGGCGGCAGCTCCTTTGGACGGGCTCTTCCGGCTGGTCACCGAGCAGTCAGGCGGTGCGACCCCGCAGCCGCTTTCGCAGGAAGAGATTTCTCAAATCGAAATGCTGATTCAGGCGCTGGAAGATGCGGCGTCCGAACCGGCCGAGGCGATTGACCTCGAGGACATGGCCAGCGCGCCCACCGCGGCGTCCGCCGAGCGGCCTACCACGCGGATTCTCATTCTTGCCAGCGCCTCAAATTCGGATGTCGACCACCTCCGCGATTGTCTCGATGGGTTCGGCTATCAGGTCGAAATCCTACGCGGTCTGAAGGACATTCCATCTGAGGTCCTCCAGGGCGGCCCCGGCATCCTCGTATCCGATATCTCCGCAGGGGACGAGCATCTTGCGATCCGGCGCCAGCATATGTCGCTGGCGCACTTACCGCTGGTCTTATGCTCCTCGCAAAGCGGCTTCACCGACCGGCTCAACGCGGTGCGGCACGGCGCCGCGGCGTTCGTCACCAAACCATTCGAGCGAGAACACCTCATCGAGCGGATCGCCGCGCTTGAGGAAAACGCCTTCGAACGGCCGCTCCGTGTCGTCATCGCGGAGGATGACGGCCCCCTCTCCTCTTTTTATCAGGCCACGCTGGAACATGCAGGCATGGAGACTCGGGTCGTGCGGCGCCCGTCCCGGCTTCTAGACACACTGTCCGGTTTCGATCCCGACATCATTGTCATGGACCTCTACATGCCGGAATGCTCGGGCCTCGACCTCGCCCAGATCGTTCGGCAATTTCCCGCCTATACCACTATCCCAATCTTGTTCCTGTCCACGGAATCGCGGCTGGACCTGCAACTGCGCGCGCGGCATCTCGGCGCCGACGATTTCCTTCCCAAACCCCTGCAGCCGGGTCAACTCATCTCCGCCGTGACGAGCCGCGCCAAACGTTACCGCGACCTGAAAAAACTGACCGACCGCGACAGCTTGACCGGTCTTCTCAACCACACAAACATTCTGCGCAACTTGGAGCGCGAACTGAGTGTCGCCAGTCGCACGACGAGTCCGGTCTCTTTCGCGATGATCGATATCGACCACTTCAAGTCGGTCAACGACACCTATGGTCACGTGGTGGGCGATCAGGTCATCTTGCGGGTGACACACCTTGTGCGGAACCGCCTCCGGCAGGTCGACTACGTCGGACGCTACGGCGGCGAGGAGTTCGCCGTCGTCATGCCGAATACCGACACCTCTGTCGCCAAAGAAGTGATGGACAAGCTGCGCGAAGCGGCCCAGGAGCTTGAGCACGAATCCGAAAAGGGCTCATTCCGCGTGACTTTCAGTTGCGGTATCGCGGCTTACCCAACCTTCACAACGGTCCTTGACCTTACCCAAGCCGCCGACGACGCGCTTTATCAAGCGAAGCGTGGTGGTCGGAACCAAGTCGTCATTGGCGCACCCTAGGCGCACCTGTTATTTCCAGGATCATGAGTGAACCGGCGCCGCCTTCGGCTTTAGACATCATCGAAAAGACCACTGTCTTTCAGGGTTACTTCCGTGTGGATGCGTACACGCTGCGGCACGGTCTGTTCGATGGCGGGTGGAGCGGTGTAATGCGGCGCGAGGTCTTCGAGCGTGGACATGCCGCGGCCCTTCTTCCCTACGACCCCCTCCTTCGAAAATTCGTGCTGTGCGAACAATTTCGCGTCGGCGCCTACGCGGCAGGGATGGAGCCCTGGCAACTCGAAGTCGTGGCGGGGATCATCGAATCGGGAGAGTCTCCGGATACGGTGGTCCGCCGCGAAACCGAGGAGGAAGCCGGACGGACCATTCTGGATTTGTGGCCCGTGCAGCGCTATCTCGCGAGCCCGGGTGGGACGTCGGAGACGGTTTATCTCTACCTCGGACGAATTTCGGCGGAAGGGGCGGGCGGTATCTTCGGCGTACCGGGCGAAGATGAGCATATTCGTGTGCGCGTGGTGGATGAAGATGAGCTGAAGGCCTTGATGGATAGGGGCCAGCTCACGAACGCCGCCACCTTGATCATGGCGCAATGGTTTTTCCTGAATCGAGACCTGATACGCGCGCAATGGAAGGGATCTAACCCATGACCGAGATCGCACCCGCACTCGTGGACACCAAGTGGCTGTCCGAAAATCTGACAGACCCTCAGGTTCGGATCTTGGACGCCAGTTACTTTGTTCCCGGCGGCGTGGAACCTGCCCGCAAACAGTACACGGAGAGCCATATCCCCGGCGCTCTTTTTTTCGACATCAATGATGTCGCCGAACCCGGGGGCTCCAAGGAGCACACTTTCCCCAGCGCGGGCATTTTCGCGAGCAAAGTCGCGGCCCTCGGCATTGGCGACGACCATCACGTGATTGTCTATGACCATCTGGGCGGAACCTGCGCGGCGGCGCGTGTCTGGTTCATGTTCCGGGCGTTTGGGCATCGCCGCGTGTCGGTTCTCAACGGCGGGCGCACCAAATGGAGCGCGGAGGAGCGCCCGATGACGTCGATTTCCTCATCCTTTCCCCCCGCTCATTTCACGATCCGGGCGACGCCGCGGGTCGTTTCGAAGCAAGCCATGCGGACCAACATCGATGCGCCCGCGTTCCAGGTTTTGGATGCGCGCGGACAAGGCCGCTTTGAGGGGACGGAGCCCGAGCCTCGTCCGGGACTGCGTTCCGGGCACATCCCCGGCAGCCGCAATTTGCCCTTTTTGCAATTGATCGATAGCGACACAAAAATTTGGAAATCACCAGCGGAGATCCGCGAACGCTTCGTGGCGGCCGGTATCGATTTGAATGCCCCTCTGACGACGACGTGCGGATCGGGAGTCTCGGCCTGTACCTTGGCGCTGGGCGCCCATCTTCTCGGGAAGGATGATGTGGCGATCTATGACGGAAGTTGGCTCGACTGGGGCAGCGACCAGAACGTGCCCGTTGTAACGGGCCCGGCCTAGCTAAGCTTTGGCGTACTTCCGGGACCGGGCGTGCAGATTTTCCGAAAGGTCACGTTGTAAGCCGGCAGCAAACATGGCCTCCGCGACCAAGAAGGCGGGCGCCATGAAAACTTGCATCAAATTGGTCAAGAAGGCGGGTTTGCGGCCCTCGAAGACGTGGCCGATGAACTGGATCGCCCATCCACCAACGAAACTCGCCGCGATCACGCCCCATCTGACCGCAAGGTCCGCTTCTGCGATATACAGGGCCGCCGCATAAAGAGGCAGGAAAGCTAGCAACGCAACGATGCCCACTGCGGGAACTGCCGCGAGGTAGGCGAGCAGCAAGACCGTCAGGAGTACTCCCGCCACGGACACCGACGGGCCCAAGGGAACTTGCACGAGCGCGGCGACAAGCGAAAAAATAATGATGGGAACACCGACATAATGCGTAAGCTGATTGCGCCTATCGGTGTGGTAGGCCGCATACATCGCAAGCTGATCTAGGAACCACTCGCGAAAAACTCGGATCATGGCGCTCCCGAACGACGTTGAGCCTTTCCATGTTACCGCACCCGCCCCGGGACCACTATGAACAATAATCCACTGAACCTGGGTCGACCGCTGAATGGCTTACCGCCGTTTGAGGCGCGCCTTCCCTGGATCGGGGGCGACCTGCAGACCTTGCGGAATACGCTCTTCTTTCGCCGCCCGAATCTATCCCTCTATACCGCGCGGCGTCTCGGACTGGCACTCGGCGACGGTAGCGGCGATGTCCTCACAGGCGCCCTCAATCTTCCGCGCGCTGAGACGCCAAACCCGCTTCTGATCCTCATACACGGACTCACCGGATCAGAGGATAGCCGGAACATCGTCGCGAGCGCCGCGTATCACCTTTCGCGCGGCTTTCCTGTTCTGCGTCTCAACCTTCGCAACGCAGGGCCCTCTCTAGGGCGGTGTCGTCACTTCTATCACGCGGGACGCAGCGAGGACCTCCGCGGCGCCCTCGCCGCGCTTCCGCCGGACCTCAAGATGCGCGGCCTCTTTCTTGTTGGGGTCTCGCTGGGCGGAAACATGTTGCTGAAAGCCATGGGCGAGGGCGATGGACTAGATCACGTCATCGGCGCGGCAGCCGTCTGTGCGCCGATCAACTTGAAGGCGGCTCAAGTCCGAATCATGGCGCCGCGGAATCTCATTTATCAGCGGCACCTTTTGAAGGCGCTTATCCAGGACACGGCGTGTATCGTAGCGGACACGCCTCTGGAACCCGCACTGCGCCGGGTTCGAACGCTTTACGAGTTTGACGACGAGATCGTAGCGCCCCTCGGGGGCTTCGCCGGCGCCGACGATTACTACGCGCGCTGCTCCGCGGGGCCTCGCCTTACGCACATCGAAAAGCCGACTCTCCTCATTGCCGCCGCCGACGACCCCTGGATCCCGGCGGGCGCTTACACAGCGTCGGCCTGGCCAAAGGATAGGCCCCTCTCCGTGGTCGTCACGCCGGGTGGAGGCCATGTGGGATTCCATGCTAAGGACAGCCCAATTCCCTGGCACGACCGCGCCATTGCGGCCTACATCGACTCACTGCGCTGAAAACAAACATGTCCCAAGTGGACGTCGTCATCGTGAATTATAACTCAGCGGCCCACACGGCAGCTTGTGTCGAGGCGGTGCATCAGGTCGCGCGCGCCGATGGCTTGCAGGTGAAGGTGATTGTCGTCAATAACCGCGATAACGCCCAGGAGCTCGAGGCCAGCGTGCATGAGCGCGGCCCCGCGATATGTATGCACAATGACACCAACGTCGGATTTGGCGCGGCCTGCAACCAGGGCGCCGCCCTCGGTGATGCGCCCCTCATCCTTTTCCTGAACCCCGACGCGCTGCTACATCCCGGCTACTTCAAACACGTTGTAGCCTTCATGGCTGAGCCGGCCAATGCGGACATTGGAATTATTGGCCCTGCCATCGAAGGGAACGACGGCCGCATCGCCGAAACCTGCGCCCCGCTGCCGACGCGGATTAACCTCGCCACCCGGACGCTTGGTTTGACCCGGGGTTTTCTTCCAGCTGACGACCATGCGCGCAGCGGGAGCGTCGGGCAGGTCATGGGCGCGGTGCTGATGATCCGGCGGGCCGTGTTCAGCGAGCTTACCGGCTTCGATGCCCGCTTCTTTCTCTACTATGAAGACGTCGACCTTTGCGCCCGCGCCGCCGCACGCGGATATGCGACGTACTATCTTACATCGGCCCGCGCCACTCACATCGGGCGCGTCTCCAGTTCACAGGATACGGGGATGTCCCTCGCGCTTTTTTTGCGCAGCAGGTTCACCTACGCCCGTCTCCACTTCGGCATATTCTCGGAGGCCATGCTCGTTCTGCTTAGTTTTGTCGGGGAATTGCCCTTGCGCTTGCTGGCGACGTGGGTTGGGGGAAAGAGCATTACCGGCATCGCGGTCTTGCGCGCATATGGGCTGCTCCTGAAAAGTCTCGTCACCGGCGTGAACCCCGTCCGCATGGCGCCTGCGAGGCAAGGGTGACGAATAAGTCGATCCTCGCTCTGACGCGGTACGATCGCCTCGGCGCAAGCAGCAGGGTCCGCGTTCTGCAATATATTCCGGCCTTGGAACGGGAAGGCTGGACCGTGCATGTGCAATCCCTCTTCGACGACTCAGACCTACGGCGCCTCTACCGGGATGGCCGCCGCTCACCCCTCAGGCTGGCGCGCGCATTCGCGCGACGTGTCGGGGCAACCCTCGGCGCGACCGGCGACATTATTTGGTTGCAGCAGGAGTTGTTTCCCTTCCTGCCCTACATGGTGGAGGCCGGCCTCATCGGCGGCAGGAAGCTCCTGATCGATTTCGACGATGCGCAGCATCTCTATTATAAGGACAAGCTTTTTTGCGCCGGTAAGATCGAAAAGCTGATGCGACGCGCCGACGCCGTTACGGTCGGAAGTCCGGCGATGGCCACTTATGTCCGCGAGTCCGGCGGCCGCAATGTGCATCTCGTCTATAGCGCCGTGGACACATCGGCTCTTCCGGTGACTTCGCCGGCGCAACACCCGTTTACCGTCGGATGGATCGGCACGCCGATGACGGCCAACCAATCTCTCCATATCCTGCGCGAGCCGCTGGCGCGTTTCCTCGCCGAGACGCAAGCACGCGCGGTCTTCATTGGAATGGACCCGGACCAATACCCCGACTTACCCGGAGAACGGATGACCTGGAGTGAAGAGGCCGAGCGCGCGGCGCTTCCGCGCCTTTCGCTTGGACTTTGTCCGTTGGAAGACACGCCCTGGACGCGTGGGAAAAGCGGTTACAAGATCATCCAGTACATGGCGGCTGGAAAGCCCACCCTCACGTCTCCGGTCGGAATTGCGGCTGAGATCGTGGAGGATAGAGTGACAGGCTTCCACTGCCGCACCGCGGACGACTGGTACAGCCGGCTGCGCCAACTTTACGAAGACCATGCTCTCCTGATGCAGCAAGGACATGAAAGCCGGCGGCGCGCGGAAGCGAAGTACGATACCGCCATAGCCGCGGCCCAGATCCACCACATCCTCGAGAGCTGTTCGCGTGGTTAGCCCTGAAGACACCTCGGCCCACGATGGCCGCACGCCGCGCCTTGCGCGCTTGCTGGCCGTGTTGACCTTCGCAACGATTCCGCTGATTGCGTGGAGCCGCGATGTCGCTGTTGTAACGTCGATTTTGGGTACGTTCGCGCTGCTTGCCGACGGTGAGCGGCGCGCGTCCTTGCGATCCCTGGTACTTGCACCCGCCTCTCTCTGCGGCGCGGTATTTCTCATTTGGACCGCCCTTTCGGTGTTTTGGGCGCCACACCTGCCGTGGACGCCTTTGTTAAAGGCCCTCGCGGCGATCCTGGTGGGAGCCTTGATGTCCGGGCTGATTGCCGTTCGGCCCTACGAGGCCAATCGGCGGTTCATGCCGGGCCTCCTCGGCGCGGCCACGGCTCTACTTGCCCTGCTGATCGTCGAACGCGCAAGCGGCGGTGCGTTAATCGGTCTCGACCGTCCGCTCGACACCGTCTTTCAACGACTCACGACGCTGTCTGGCGGGTTGGTACTGTTGTGCACGACGTCTTTCGCGTGCGCGGCCGTTTTATCGCGATATCTTGGCGCACTGATCGCCTACCCACTCTGGATCGCGCTTACGCTGGCCGTCAGCGTGGCTTATCCGATGGATGCGGAAGTGGTCGCGATCCTGTCCGGGTCGATCGTGATGGGGCTGGTTTTACTGGGGGGAAGAGTGGCCGCGGCGGGCCTGATGACGGCGATGGTCATCGTGATGCTGGCGTGGGGAAACTTCGCGCAGAGCGCGGCCGGCGCCGGGTTGCACCAATGGCTGATCGCCAACGTGGATCCGAATTGGGGGTACCGCGTCGAGATCTGGCGCTATGTGAACGAGTTGATCCAAAGCCGGATCGTATCGGGCCATGGATTTGACTCCGCCCGCGTTCTTGGCGGGTCGGCCACGATGTTGCCGTCGTTCGAAGGCAAAACCACGTTCCTGCACCCGCATAACGGGATGCTGCAAATCTGGCTCGAACTCGGACTGGCTGGAGTGGCGCTGCTAGTAGGCACGTTCGCACTCGGGTTCTCGCGCCTTCTCGCGAGCGATATTGGCCGCCTACCGCTTGCGACCGTGTGTGCGACGATTACGGTCAGCGCCGTTCTGTGGTCCTTGAGCTTTGGGGTGTGGCAGGGATGGTGGCTCGCGGTTCTCGGCCTCACCGGCGCCACGCTGACATTCGCCGTGAATGTCACCCGTCCCGCCGAGCGGCCCAAACGTCTGCTCTTCCTCGTGACGGAGTTCTACTTTTTCGACGCCTTGCGGAAGGAACTCATCCAGGGCGCACGGGCGCAGGGCTACGAGATTATTGTCGCGGGCCGGTGCCGGCCCGGCGATAACGCGCGCGCGGCGGGCGAACTGACGATCATCCCCTTCGATTGGAAACGCTCGCCGTCGCTGCTTGTCTCGATGTCGTATTTCATTCCAGACCTGATCCGCGTCGGGGGACTGCTCGCCGCCGTTAACCCCACCGTGCTCCACAACATCGCGATAAAGCCTTCGGTGCTGGGTTCTCTCGCCGCGACGGGGCGGGACATCCGGGTCATCAACGCCATTCACGGTTTTGGATTTCTTTTCTTGAGCCGCGCGCTCATCGCCCGGTTCGCGCAGAGGATCTGCGGCGCGGTCCTGAAACTGTCCACGCGCCTCAATCAGGGGCTGATCCTCCTCATTAACAGCCGGGACCTTGCTGTTGTGCGGGAGCGAATGGGCGTAGCACCCCAAAGCCTGCGCCTGATCCACGGCACGGGGATCGACCTCAACGCATTCCGCCCACTCCCCGCCCCACCTGAGCAACCCTTTCGTTTTCTGGTGATCGGCCGTCTTCTCTATATGAAGGGCATCCACGTACTTGTTGAGGCGTTCCGGCTCTTGCGGGAGCGAGGCCTTGCGGCCGAACTCACCATCTGCGGATCACCCGACCCGGAAAACCCCTCGTCGGTGCCGGAAAATATTCTTGAGGAGTGGGGTACCCGTCCCGGTCTTGTCTTCGCCGGACAGGTTCCCGATGTGCGCCCCTATCTCACCGCATGTCATGTTTTGATTCTTCCATCGTTGGGCGGTGAGGGTTTGCCGCGCGCGTTGTCGGAAGCGGCCGCCTCCGGTCGCGCGATGATCGCCACCGACATTCCAGGAAGTACTGAAATCGTTATCGACCGTCACACGGGACTCATCGTGCCGCCGGGAGATGCCGCGGCGTTGGCCGATGCGATGCAGTGGATGATGGAGCATCCCACGGAACGCGGTCAGTTTGTCCAAGCCGCGCGTGCCCACATGGAGCGGGATTTCTCGTCCGAGCGCGTGTCCGCCGCTCATGCCGCGCTTTACGCGCCTCATCAGTGACGTTGGCCCGCCAAGAGAGATTCATAGTCTCTCAGCAGCACTGCAATCGATGCCTTGTCGGCGTTACAGGCGGAAAGTGCTTCGATGAAGTCCTCGATGACGAGCGCCGCATCCCGCTGCGTGGCGCCCTCCGCCGGTCGATACGGGCCCTCAGTAGGCGATAGCAGGGTTTGCGGAACGGCCGCCGGCGGCATCGCCACCAGGCGCGTCCGAACTTGCGCGGAGTGGCAGGCGCTCAAGCTGACGGCGCAACACAGGAGCCAAAGGGCCGTCTTCATCTGGTGGCGCATGGGCGATCTCCATTCGTCGTGCGTCCGAGGTGCGGCGAAGGGTTTGCTTCTTCAGAACGTTGAGCGCCACCACCGCGTCCGCCCTCCGAGTGAGACCGGTTTGGAGTTGCGCCAAGTCCGCATTCGCGTTGCCGATGGCGACGGCCGATCGCAAAAGCGTTTCGCTGGTTCGCGCCCGTTGCGCGTAATGGTCGCCTCGGATCCACAGACCTGCGATGACGCTTAAGCAGATGAGACCGAGCGCAAGGCGTGAAGATATCGGTGACCACATGCTCATGGCATCGTCTCCATCTCTCGCCACCAGCGGTGAATACGCGCGACATAGGTGACCGTCTCTTGCGCGTTACGGGTGCCCGTAACACGCGGCAGGCAGGTGCTGATCGTGGGCCACAACCGCGCGTCGCCGCAGAAAGCCTGCGCCTTAAGGATGTTGCCCACACCGGCGTTATAGGAGGCCTGGGCGAGGTCATTGCGCTCCATCGGCGTTCGCTCCCGCCGCCACGTTTGCCTCAGCCGGGCCATATAGTAAGCGCCTGCGTCGATGGCGATGTCCTCGTGAGGTGAACCGGCCATACGCAGCGCGCGCGTAACGTCGTTCCACGTCGCCGGCATGAATTGCGCCAGTCCTCGCGCGTCGGCGGCGGAAACAGCCGAGGGGTCGAGGCACGACTCTTGATAAAGCTGCGCCTTCCAGAGACGCCACGCGGGCAGATCGGGCCACCAGCGTTTCACCGCCTGTTGGATCGGCCGGTCGTACTTATCCGTAAATCCATGCGGCCAGCACGGCGAAGGCAAGAACACGAAGGCCAAAGTAACGAGACATCGCCGCCGGATCAGCTTCCATGCGGTCATAGACGCGCTCCCAGTCGATCTTGTTCTTGGCGTCGTAAAACAGGCCGACTTTGTAAAGCGACGCCGCCGCGACACCAAACGTCAGGGTTTTTGCCAGAAGGCTCAGAAAAAGAATGTGAACATCAGCCATGGCAGCCCTCGTCATCGATAATGCCGTCCATGAGCAGACGCTTCGCGCAATCGAGCATCCAGTTAACGCCGGGAACCTCTGCGGTGCTCATGGCGAAGTACACCGTCCCATCGGGCTTCTGTCCGATGACGACGGCTTCGGTAAGGTGGGCCGCGAGGGCCGCATGAAGAATTTGCTCGGGTGGAATTGCGACCGTTGTTGCCGTCTTTAATTCTATGACTTTGCCCATGAAGGCTCCTCTTTGAAGTGAGATTAGCGCACGCGCCAGTAGGTGATGGAGTCGATCGGCCAATAGGTGGATATGCCGTCGCGACATTTGACTTCGAGCACGGCGTTGTCGAACAGCAAGGCCCAGTCTTTGAAATCGGCCAGATCGTAGGCGAAGGTTTTGCCGCGCCGCACGATCTCGATGACGGCGGGCCGTGAACGGGCGGGCGGCATCGATGCTACCGCGTCAGCCAGGGAACGCCATTGGTGACGACCCACCCCAGCATCGCCGCCAGGAGACCAAGGACGCAGCGCATAATCCAGTCCAGCCGGCTGTGGACGCGATCGAAGGACTTGGTGATTTCGCCATAGCGCTCCGCATAAATGCGTTCGTGGCCCTCCAATCGCTCCGCGAGGATGGCGGCCCGGATCGTGGGTTCAAGCGAGTCCGACATACTGATTTCAATCCTTCGCAAACATTGGCTGTGAAAACATCCGTCCCCCGACCGCCCGGGGCCTGCACAGCCTTGGCATCAGCACAGCAACTGCTTGATCAGGAGTTCGCCGAAAACCAGAGCGTTCTTTGAACAAACGCTAGCAATCCTTCTGCACGAGCTTCCTCGCGCCTGGGGTATGCACCAGTACGCCCTGTTTTCCGCCGCAATCGGAACATGGCCCAATTTCTATTTCAGGGCCTCAGACCGCCTCGGTGGTACCCGATATACCCGGCTTGTTTTGGTTCACCGACGGCCGCGGCAAGTTGCCCGCAATGTCGGATGAGGCCGCCTACGCCCGCCACTCAGGCGGCTCTGTCGACACCGGTGCCGTCCTAGTCCACGAGGCACAGACGGACATGGGTGCAGCGCACCGCTTACCCATCGCGTGCAGTAGTCTGTAAGCTAAACATGCAGCCGCACAGCGCGAGCCCCGCCGCTGAAGACGCCCAGTGCTTACCTGCAAGTGGATTCCGGCAGCCCCTTCACAAACCTGACTTTTTCAGCGGCGATGTAGTAGCCTTGAGCCATGAGCGGAAAGTCGTCCTTGAAGAGGTCGGGCTCGAATGTGATGTGTCTCCAAGTCAAATTACTTCACTAGGTGATAAATGGCCGAAACAGACGCGACCCTCTGGGTCGATTTTTTTAAAGCTCCAAAAATATCGTCCCCGACCAGGAAACTGCTTGATCCGGGCGATGCGGTCTTCGCTATGGGCAGCTGCTTTGCCGTCGAGGTTAGGAAAGCACTTAAGGCGGCCGGGTTCCCGGTCTATCCCGACTACGCCTCCGTCCAATACGATGACGGCCATGAGTTCTTCGCCGGTATTCCGTACAAAGATGAGATGCCCGCGCATTACGACACCTTCTCCATGCGGCAGGAGTTTGAGGCCGCGCTCGGCATTTGGACGGATCGCCCTAGTGGCTTTTGGGCCGTGGATGACGGGCGCAAGATTAATCACGTCCTGAAATCGCCACGTGTTATGCAGGATCCGCATCGAAAATTGACCTACGCCGTATCGGCGGACCGGTTAACCGATCTCGCCGGGCGAATTGATGCGGCCGTGCGCGAAGGAATCGAGAAGTCGCGCGTTTTGGTCATCACGCTCGGTCTTACGGACGTGTGGCAGCACAAAGTTACTGGCCGATATCTCGCGCGTCCGCCGAACACGGGCCTCGGCGGGGGCAAAAACATGGCCACGTTCAAAGCCAGTACGTTCATCGAGAACTACGAGAATACCAAGGCGATCATCAGTCATGTCGGAGCGCGCTTTCCAGACAAACACTTCGTGCTGTCCGTGTCGCCAGTACGCCTCGAGAAGACTTACCGCGAGATGGATGTCGGTACAGCCAACTTGGAAAGCAAATCAATCTTGCGCGCCGTGGCAGGACAGATCGCGGCCGAGCATCCCGAGCAGGTCACTTATTTTCCGTCTTATGAAATCGCCATGGGGATGTTGGGAGCGATCACAGGGACAGGCAAGGTTTTCGAACCGGACGGCCGCCACGTACGCCCGGACTTCGTTAATCTCGTGACAAGCACATTCATTCGATCGGTGACGTAACGGCGGAGGCGCGCGCCTGTGGGTCAGGTTCGCTCGACGGTGCGGGTGGAGCCGGTTAAGGGTGGCGGTTGGGGTTGCGTTGTATCAGTGATCGCACGCGGCGGAATACCAATCCCATGCGCCGCCGCGGTCGAGACACCTGTCCATGGGCTCGAAGAAGGCGATGAGGAAAAGGAATCCGAAAAAGAGCTGCGTCGTTCTGCGGATGCGGTGCTCTCTCTCCGAGTATCGCAGCCGTTCGAGTCCGACGACGCATGCGAATGCCGCGGCCCACGCAGTCGCGGCGAAGGCAACGCCCAGTATCGGTCCGAAGAGGGTGTAGTAGCCGATCGCGAACACGAGGCCCGCGAAAGCAAGGGCGAGATATCCCAACCGTTTAAGCATGCGCGGCCTTGAAGCTCTTATCGGTGTTTTTCCGATAGTGCGGGCGGAGCAAAGGGTTCGCAAGAAGCTTTGCAACTCTCGAAATTGGCAACAGATGGACGGGAGCGGCCAACCCGATTGACATACTGATCATACGCCCGGTCCCACTCCGAATCGCCCTTGAGCTTTCCGTAAAGTTCGCGGAGGTCCGAAATTGTTGCTGCGACGCCGGCTCCTATAGGGCCTCTTTGCGCCGCTTCACAATTTCCCTTGCAGTGGAAATACTTGTCGGCACCGACGGTATTGGCTGCCCGCAACTCCCGGTAATTCTTAAACATATCCGCGGCGCCTCCCGCCGCCTGACCAAGAGGGCCTGATTGCGGCCCGCTTAGCGCGGACCCGCCGCTTGGTATATTCCCTGCCATCTCTCATCCTCTCCATTTTTCGGTTAGAAGGTCTTACTTGCTGACCCACCCTTCGAACTCGAGTGGCCGTTGTTGCTTGTAGTTACGTGCTGGGACGTGTCTTCTTGCGACCCGAACAGCGGGGCGCCTGCACCGAGCCAGGCTAGATTTTGCGACTGACCGGCGCCCCCGGCGCCGATCAGTCCATTCGCGAGATCGGTATTCATCTGGAAACCCTGCTGGCCCAGCGCCGCCTGCGCCCCCAGGTTGCCTTCCAGCGCTCGGCGGGCGTTGTCGCGCATCTCATAGCCCCGATAGCCCGCGTCCACATCAAACATCTCGCGCTTGTTTTGCATCTCGTTGTTGAACTGCCGCGCGGCCAGATCGTTCGATGTGTTGAACTGATCCGCCCCCAGGCGCTGCTGGGCATTGAACTCGGCGGCGGCCAGACGATTGCTCGCGTTCGCCAGCGCCGCCTGCAGGCTTGCCGACTGGTTGGCCTGATCCGCCGAAAGGATTCGGTCCGCGTCCTGCATCCCCAACGCCGCCGCGGTCGTGAAGCCGCCCGCGCGGAGATCCGCGGCCAATTTGCCGCGGCCGAGGGCGGAGTCCGAGGCGAATTGGCCCTCCGCCACGCCATAGCGTTTATTGCCGAAACTGCCGGCGTTGCCGGCGCGCAGCGCGGTGCGCGCTTCGGCCGCCCCGGTATCGTAATCGGCGAGGGACGCATCCACGACATCCTTCATGTAGGGATTCTGATAATCCGCCATGAGGGCCGCGCCCCGTTGCGCCGCGATGTCCCGCGCCGAGATGTCCGAAGAGCCGATGTCCCGGACGCTCACAGCGCCGGCGCTCACATCCTGCAGCGGCCTGTAAGTGTCGGGATATCGCGACGCGAGGGTCGCGAGCGTGTTGGACAAACGGTTGTCCGCCGCGTCCTTCCAATAGTCGGCGGCCGTGCCCAGCTGCGCGCGTATGCCGCCGAGGCCCGCGGGATCACCGCCCCGCAATGACGCGGACAGCCAGTCGGCGCCTTGCTGCTGCGGCGCCGTTAGGCCGGCGGGAGACAGCTGCGCCTGCATCGACCGCCAGGAGTCTTCCCAGCCGTCGGGCGCGATCAGCCTGCTTGTCGACGATGTCGTGCCCGCGACGTTTTGCAAGCTAGTTTCTTTTTTGCGCCCAGCGTTCAACTCGCCGCTCATGTTACAGATCCTTGTACATGCAGATGCCCAACTTCTGCCCGCCAGCCACAGCCCGTTGCCATTCGTCGCGCACGGCCAGAAGGGTGGCGCGCTGGCACCCCATCTTGCGCCCGTAGTTTTCGATTTCGCTTTGCAGCGGAAGGATGTCTTTCAGGTGCCCGCCCGCCAGGAACACATTGATGACCTTCATGCGCGGATAGACGGCGAAATCGGTCACGATCCCTGACCCATTCCGGCGCCATAGTTTGTACGCGCCGGTCACCAGGCCCGTGAGAATGTCATCTTCCGTATGGGTTCCCTTGGTTTCCGCGATGGCCGGCAACATCGCATCGCGGCACTGCGCCCATTCCTGAACGATGTCAAAAATCATGAATAACCTTGTTGTAATGCTAGCGGGAGCGAGACGCCGTAGCGGCGATTTCGGAAAATACGCTATGCTTAATCGTCGTGAGACCAAGGGGTGATGACATGAGCCGTCCTGCGTTGATCGCCTTCGGACTCTTGATCCTTCTCGCCGGCAGCGGATATTTTCTGAGCTCAGTTGATCGCCGCGCGGACACGAGCCTGCCCCCTTTGAGTGAGCAATCGCCATACCGCGCCGAACCGGAAGAACTTCCGCCGCCAGTGGCAAACACTGAATTTGGCCAGAGAAAAAGCTATCCTAATGAATTCGAGGCGCCCGCGCCTCCCAAGTGGGATGCCTGGTATCCGACGGTTCCTCCACAAAAGGTGCCGTAGAGGCACATAGGGAGTCTCTGTCAGGCGCGACCTAGATGTGTCGTGCGGCTCGGCGCGTCAAACGGCGAAGTTCTTCCTCCAAGCCCTGTAGCTCTTCCTCCTCCCGCCGAATTTCATCGTGAAAGGCGCCTTGTTGCGACGGCAATCGTCTTTGCGCTTCATCCTTCATAGCGTCAATACGTGCCCGCTTCGCCCAGATGTCGCGAATATTGGTGGACAAAGCATCGGAGTATCCTGGCGTTGTCATCTCGGGAATCAGCTGCGCAGGCGGCGACGGTATGTCCCGCAGATCCCCGGATCCAGCCGCAGGATCGCGCAATCGTCTTAGTCCCTGGTTAGTCAGTGGCGGCTCCGTTTCTGGTGGCGGCGGTGCTGGTGGCAGATCGCGAAGATCCTTTGCGAGCCCGCCTGTTGACTCGCGCAACGCCTCCAGCGCGTCGTTCGTCAGCGGCGGCTTTGGTGGAGGCTGTGGCATCGCCGGCTCTGGGATGGGCTCGGGAGCCGATCCGCCGGGCGGCTGATATGGCTCGGCAATCAGTTTCCAAAACGCAGGCGCGAAAGCATTGATCCCCGCTAATGGGTCGCGAAAGCTCTGGGCCATCCTTAGCCTCCCTTGGTCTTGCGCTGTGCCTGCAAATAGCTCACGGCGTCGCTGAGTGATCCGGTCGCTTTCAGCCGGCTACGCGCACTTTGCGCAGCGGTATGGTTCGCGGCTTGGGCGCCCACTTTGACGCCCGGCCGCATCACTTTCGGTTTATCAGCAACCATGCGCTCCATCCGGGATCTTCCGGCCTGTAGTTCGTCGAACCGCCGCGCTTTATCGAGGATCGCGACGACGTTTGGATCGTTCAGAGCCGCAGCTAGGTCGTCGTCCCCGTACCCATACGATTTCGCATAACCATGCGCCTCAGCGATGCCACGCTCGGCTTCCGCCGGAGTTGACCAATAATTCTGCGCGAGGTGACGATCGCGCTCGGCGCGCGCGGCAGTCATATATTCTTCGCGCTGCTGCCGGGCCAGATCCCGCGCGGCCGCCAGCTGTTGCATCCGGTCCACCTGCTGCGCAAAGCGGGTGAGGCCATTGGCGGGATCCTCCGCAATCAGCGCCTGAAGAGTCCGAGGCGACGTCACTTGCTGCTGCAGGTGGCCAAGCGCGGTTTCCAGCGCCATGATCTTTTGCGCGCGGATCGCTTCCACCGCCCGGCGTTCTTCCGCCAGTGCTTGCGTCTTGCGGGTATGATCAGCCTTCAGCATGAAACCTTCGCGGATCTGGTCCAGGCTCACGCGCAGCCCGTCACCAAGGTCGATCAACCTGTCGTCCGGATTTTCCAGCACCGGTGCCCCGGCGTCCTCCGGCCCGGGAGGGGCGTCATCTTCGGATGGATCCCCACCCATAGCCTCTCCGGCCGCGTTGGCGCGGCGAACGAGGCGCGCTTCCGCCTCGCGTTGATCGACCAGTTTTGCTCCGGCGTCGGCAATAGAAAGAGGGGCCGGCTGCGCGCTCTGCGCAGCAGCTTGGTTATCTTGCATGGATGATCCTCTGTTGGTGGACGGTCTTACGCGGTCACTGCGGCGTAAGGGTACGATTACCGCGCGACGGCGGGCCGGCCGAAAAATTTGCTCTCGGCGTACGCGCAGGTGTTACGGGGCTCGATCATAAAAACGCCGACGACATCTTCGGCGGGCCGGAATTCCTCCGCTGCCAGCGGTTCTGCCACGATCCGTTGTTTTTCGGACATGCCGTTCCCCCCCCTGGCGGCCCACACTTCAACTTGTCCCTCAAAGTAGCGAACGGTCCCGTAGTTTTCGATCACGAACCGGTCGCGGTCGAAATGTAGAAGCACGGGTGCCGCGGGCGAATGGGGTTTGAGAAGATAGAAGTCGTACAGCCCGATGAAGGGATCGGTGGATCTGCAGCTCGCAAAAGTCGTTCCAGCCGCATCTGCACCAAAGGTCTGGCGGTACAACACCGCGAAGTAGTCCCGGTTACTGTCGATGACTTCGGGCGGGAGTTCCCGGGGATCGTCGCCCGCGTGAATAAAACCTGTCGGAGCGGCCACTGCCGCGATCAGCGTTCCCAGGATGACGATTTGTTTGCGCACGTCCGGTCTCATTTCGGGGCTGGGACGGCGGCGCGCCCCAAATACGCGCTTTCCGCATAAGCGCAGGTCTTCGTCGGCGGGATCAAGAACACCTCGGCGATATTCTCAACCGGCCGGAAGGTCTCGGCGAGAAGCGGCTCGACGGTGATACGCTGGGCCTCCGACGTACCATTAAGGCCGCTCCCAGGTTGCATCTCGATCTCGCCGCGGAAGTAGCGCACGGTACCGATATTGCCGATCATGAAGTAGTCGCGGTTAAAGGTCACTAGCACCGGGGCGGCGGGCGGACGCGGACGGAAGAGATAAAATTCATCGAGTCCTATGTAGGGGTCCGTTGATTTGCAGCTCACATAGTCCGTGAAGCGTGCGTCATCGCCATAAGTTTCGTGAAATATTTTCGCGAAATAGTCTCTGTTGCTGCCCATAACCGCGGGCGTGATTTCCCGATTGTCTTCCGCCGCCGTCGCCGGCGCGGAAAATAGGATCGCAATCAAGCATAGCTGTTTCGTGATCATGTGAACCCCCTGGGCCCAGGGGCATTATAGCATAAGGCCTTGAGGTCACTATTTCCTGTTGCGGCCGTAATATTTGTCCGCCAACGCGTTCTGCCATAGGTAAACATACTTACCTGGTTCGCGGTTCCGTTGAGAATCGGGAAAGGGACCGCGGATGGACTCAAGCCGCAGCCCATTGGTTTGCTTCGCCCATTTAGGGTCCTCCGTGGACGGCGGCCCGCCTGTATCCGGCCTCTTGATGAAGTTCGTCGCCAGATTGGTCGGGTCTTCCGCACGATTAAACCGTTCGCGCGCCTCGAGCACGTTCCTGTGGATTTCGCGTTTAATCTTTTCCTCGGCTGGACTTAGCCGGCGTCGAATTTCGGTGGGCTGAGTTCTGGCCCAGGCTTTTCGGTGCTCACCAAAAGCCTCATCGGCGTTCATGATGGTCTGTGCCATTTGGCGGCGCATTTCCTCGGCGCCCGACCCCGAAAGTGAGACCGCCTCGTTAACCATGATGTTGGTGATCTCATCGTCCGTCAAACGCATCCGCGGACGGCGAGAGGTAATTGTGTATTCGGGCATCGGAGAATCCGTTGGTGAGGAAGGTGCGCGTGGCTCGGGCGTCGTCGCCGCAAGCGGAACGGGCTGAGCCGGCTCGTCTTTGATGAGCCGCCAAAAATCGGGGGCAAACTAACTGATACCAAGCAGTGAGGTATCCTCGGCGGGCGGATCCGGCCGGTCGGGAAGGGTTACCACCTGCGGCGCCTGTTCATCTGGGCGGTACAAGAGTTTCCGGCCGAAAGGCATGGGCTCGCCGGCTCTGAGCCTTACTTCATTGCGTCCGATACGCCCGGCGCCCGCCCGCAAGAAGCGCGCGCGGACATCCTCGCCGCCGTTCGTATTGCCGAAGACGGGGGACATCTGCATGGGCCAAATAAAAAAAGCCCCGACCTGGCGCCGGGGCATGAAAGGAGGACGGCATATTATTGAGTGTGAGGGAGAGAGCGATTTTTCGTCAAGAAATTTTCCTAGATTTTTAGACGCTCTACATTGCACGAACCGGCCTGGTGTCGCAGGCCGGTTCGCTCGGTCGAATCAATCGCGCCGCGGATTGTTCGGCGCCCGGTCGTTGCGGTTCCGCACGCCGTCGCCGTCCCGATCGCGATCGCGACTATTGCGGATCCCGTCGCCGTCGCGGTCCTGGTCGAAGCGGTTCGGAATGCTGTCGCGATCATAGTCGCGGCGTGCGAAATCGCGATACCGGTCGCGATCACGGTAAAATCCCGACCGCCGATAATTCTCATTCCAATACGTATCGAAACTGAAGGTCAGCATCGGCAGGGCAATGCGGGGCCCATATTCCACAACGCGGACCGGACGCCCGCGGTGGCGGAGGCGAAGGTCCTCGCCCTCCACCCACCCGCGCGCACCGCGCACGCTCACGTCACACCAGTCGTAACGGTCGATACAACCGTGAATCTGGACACGCGTGTTGCGGTTCAGCGTCGTCACGCGGGGAAAGTCGTGGTCAGGGCCGGCGCGAAGTGCGACACGGCCTTCGGTATATCCCTGAGCGGCTTGGGCCGCCGCGGGTAAAGCAAGGGCGAGCGCCGCGAGCGGCAGAACATACGTCGGTGTGAATCTTTTCATGGGGCCTCCTGAGTGAAAGCGGGGGAGAGCCCATTGAAACGCAGCCGACATGGCGCAGGCGCGACAGCATTGAGGCAAATGCTGCCGCATTGATGTTCGCGCAGGCCGGGTAGTCTCAGGAGACCACGAACTTAGGCCGCTGCTTTGCGGGCCTGCGACTTTCCGTAGTCGATCAGACGGCAGAGTGCGGTGCGGAGTTTGTCCAGCGTGCGCGGGTTAGTGCGCCGGTAGATCACCGCGTTGACCAGCGCATCGTACACGGCACGCTCCTTCAAAAATGTGACGATGCGTTTCAGGCGTGCTTCGGCGTCCGCTGCCGTAGCTTCGTCCCACAGGCCCCCTTCGCCCGGCGGCAAAAAGCGGGACATCAGGCTCTGCGCAAACGGGGGCTTGAATACCCGCCCCCACAGATAGCCGAATTCCATCCCTGCCGCGTTCGGGGCGGCTGCAGTCGATATCCGGGCGAATTTTTTTGGGTCTTCTGCGCTTTGCCATGGTGGAGGTCCTTTTTCTGGGTGGTGGGACTCTGGAAAGAAGCGCGGGGAGCGGTCCGGGGGAGAGAGACCACTCCCCGCGCGGCGCGCCGCGCGGGAATCGGCAGCGCGCGAAGGGGACGAATCGAACCATCATGGGGACAATAAAGTTACCATTTTGGGGACATTGTCAACAAGAGGCTTGCGTGCATCCATGGATACGGCAGAATGTAACGCATGATCGCCGCCTCTCAGAAAACGCGCTTGCGCAACCGGATCAAAGAGTTCCGGCTGGCGCGCCAGTGGTCGCTCGAGAAATTGGGAGAGCGCGCCGGAACGACGCGCCAGCAGATCTACAAGCTCGAGAACGGCGAACTGCGCCTGTCACAGGAGTGGATGGAGCGTATCGCCAAGGCCTTCGGCGACGGCCTGCGGCCCGCCGACCTTTTGCCTGACCAAGAATTGAAGAGACCTGTCCCCAACACCGCCCGGGAGTTGGTTGCAAGTCAAAACCAATCGACGCTAACATTCGAGGATAGGGATTACCGGTCCGGTCCCAGGGATCTTCCGATCCTGGGGTACGTGAAGGCTGGGCAGATGGGGCTGTTCATTGACCAAGGCGAACGCCAGGGGGTCACGGTGCGCCCAGAAGCCCTACGAGACGTCAGGACTGCGTATGCGGTACGCGTGCACGACGTAAGCATGTCGCCCGCATTTGAGCCCGGTTACGTGCTCCACGTGGATCCTACGCGGCCGGTACGCCCGGGAGACAATGTCGTCATCCAGACCGTCGATGGTCAGGCTTTCATCAAACGCCTGGTGCGCCGCACGGACCGGGTCGTGATCTGCGAGCAGTTCAATCCCCGGGAGCCGATAGAATTCAAGCCGGCGAAGGTCAAGGCCATCCATATGGTTGTCGGCTGCGCGATGGTCGAGGTATAAGCCCGGCGCGCCGGCCGGCAGCCGATCCCAGTATTGACAGAAAAGCGCAAAAGTCCCTATTATGGGGACGTTTTTGGAGGCGCTGGACGGGATGCCGCAGGACGGCGTGAACGCGACCAGACTGCACGGCTCAGC
This sequence comes from Rhodospirillaceae bacterium, assembly GCA_041905525.1. Lineage (GTDB taxonomy): Bacteria > Pseudomonadota > Alphaproteobacteria > Rhodospirillales > Rhodospirillaceae > SHVO01. The sequence goes on along the minus strand of JAYRKY010000004.1, from coordinate 188,455 downwards.
CTCCCTCCACCTGCGCACCCTCCAATCTCTACCGCGCGCTCGAGACCTACGGCGCCGATCTCCCTCCGCGGCCGTCGCTGAGCGATGTCCGCACAGCTGCCAAACACGCCATGTCGTGGCACGGAGAAAAGGAGTTGGAACTGGCCGCCGAACTTGGACGGCTCCGCGCCTCGGGCGCACCTTCTCCGCTCGTCGACGAAGCGGCGCGGGTGCTTTCGCATCACCGCACCGAACGCGAGCGAATCGCCCGCGACCTTGCCGCGCTCAGTGATTGAAATTCGTCGTGATGGAGAGACGGAACGAGCGCGGTGAAACGCGGCCCATGGTTTCGTTACGGTTCGCCGTCCAGGCGTCTTCATCGAAGACATTGCCCATCCGTGCCCGCAACGTCGCCGGCGTGTCGCCGATCTGGAAGGCGTAGCGGAAGCCGAGATCGAACGCCGCGTAACTGGGCGTGTAAACCCCGATCCGCGGATTGAGCAACATCTTCGAATAGTAATTCATCTGACCGTCGATCGAGAGCCCCTTGAGGAAGGGAAGTTGATACGTGACGTTCAAAAGCCCGTTGAGTTTCGACACGCCCACGGCGCGGCCGATCAGAACGCCGCGGTCGATGAGTTCGCCGCGCCGGTCCGCGTCGAGAAGAACCAAGCCGCTGACAATATTGACGGACGGGAGGGGCCGGCCAACCAGCGAAAGTTCCAGACCGCGGTGGCGTGCATCGCCGATCAGCCGGTACACATTATTTGAATCGAGACCGGGTGTTGGCTTCTCGATCTCGAACAAGGAACTGATGAAGGTGACGGTTGGCGTGATGCGGTAGCGCAGACCGAGTTCGTACTGGGTCGCCAGGACGGCGGGCAAAACTTCATTGCGATTGGCGGCATTGTTAGGCGCCGTGCCCGACTCTTCCAGCCCGCGCACCGTTGTTGCGAACAGCGTCAAGCTCTCCGACGGCGCGTAAGTGGCGGCGAAGTCGTAGAGCCACGGCGAATCCTGATTGCTCAGGGTCGGCTGCCCCGGCGGCGTGCGATCCTTTTCATAGCGCGTCTTCAGAACGGCGCCGCGCACCCAGAAGGTTTCGGTAAAGTCCGCCTCGTATCCGACGCCCGCCATGACCTGACGCGTCTCGTCGTAGGTCGGCGCGACCTCGGGCAGAGGTGCGGGCTCTGCCATTGATCGCGCAAGGCCCGCTTTCAGATCGACGAACCCCAGCGGAACCGCAACGCCGGGACGGAAATTGCTATCGGATTGGCGCCAGCGCAACGTGCCGAACAGCCGCTGTCCCTCGGCGACACGCCACTGCAGGCGGGTCTCGACCGCCTTTGAGCTCGCGTCAATCGGCCGGCCGCGGACCACGGTCGCGGTGCCAAGGCCGTCTCCGTCGACCGTGAGCGTGGTGAAGTCCTGACGCCAACGATCCAGCTTCGTCCACACGAATGAAGATTGGAGGGCGACGCCGTCGGTGAAATTGTAGCGGGCGATGGCGCCGGAGGCGAATTGCCACTGGCTGAAGTGTCCCCATTCGGTCCAATAGCGGTTGGGTACCGGCATCGGCGCCGGAAGTCTGTCGCCCGACAGCACGAACCCATAATCGCCGCCCGGCTTGAAGAACCGGTCTGCCGAGAACATGCCGCGGAGTTGGAACTTGTCGCTGGGACGCCAGGTGGGCACGAACGCGAAATGGCGCGGATGCCGTTTTTGGCCGTCGTACCCTGTATCGTTCATAACGTTGACACCGTAGGCCGCGCCGATCACACCGTCGCGCGTGCCCGCCGAGCCCTTGATCAGCCACGCGTAGCCGCCGTAGTCCCGCACGGGAGACAACTCGATCTCCTCGCGCAGCCCCGGCGGCGCGTTTGCCAGCCTGTACTCGACAATGCCCGACGGAGCGGGGAAATCGACGCCCAAGGCATTGATGCCGACACGGATAGTGGTGCCGTCCAAGGTCAAAGGGACGATGTTGGCGGACCGGATGAAATAGGCGCCGTCGAGGCGATAGTTCCCAGAGTCTTGCAGGCTGAATCCGCGAACCGCTTGCTCGCTATAGAGCCCGATCTGCTCGGATCCTACCCGCTCGCCAAAGGCGTCCACCGCGACGGTGGCAACGTTGGTGGCAGACTGCGCGCGGGCCGGGGCCAGCGGCGCAAGGCTCACGGCGGTTGTCAGCAGAAGCAGGCGCGAGAGGTGACTGCGCCGCGCCGCGAAAACAGAAGCGCGATGACTGGCGCGTGACGACATAGTGACGAACATAAGAACCCCCGAGGCAGACCAACCTTGTCCCCAAGGCTCCGCAAACGGATTTTCTTGTCTCAATCAGTGGGCGTGAGGTCAATGCGCAAGGCGTGCGCGGCGCTGCGCATTTTGTATCGCGAGTGTAACAGGGGCTGGCGACCCCGACAGGATTCGAACCTGTGACCACCCGCTTAGAAGGCGGGTGCTCTATCCAGCTGAGCTACGGGGTCGTAAAAAAGTTAGGCCCGCTTGAACGCGAAGTTGTCGGCGTAAGACTTCGGCTTGAAGGTACGGCTGTGCGGCTCTTCGACGCGATAGGCAAATCCCTTATGCGTGGCAAACGCGATGGCTTCTTCCTTCGTCGCGAACCACAGCTTCACCTGACGGTCAGTGTCGGAAGACCCCGACCACCCCATCAGCGGATCGGCTTCTTGCGGGTCTGCCGGATCGTGCTCGAGCAGCCAACGCTTGGTGTTGGCGGCGCCGGATTGCATCGCGGTCTTCGCGGGCCGAAAAATTCTCACGGACTTGGTCATGCCTTGCACTCTCAACGCTTGCACAGAACGCATTCTAATTCTTTGCCTGCTCGCGCGCAAAGGACGGCGCGAATGGTCGGGGCGATAGGATTCGAACCTACGACATCCAGCTCCCAAAGCTGGCGCTCTACCAGGCTGAGCTACACCCCGAAGGCATCGGAAACCCCCGAAAATCGCGGCGGAAAGTAACTGCACCCCCTCTAAGAAGCAACAAGGAACAGCCCCGCCCCTCGTCTTTTGGGGCTACAGTTCGGGCCGACTCCGACGTCGGTCCCATCGGCCAAGCGAGCCCTCACCTCCGCTGGGGGCGCCGAACCCAAGGCGTCCTACGGGACACCCCGTACGGAGAGCTCCTCATATCTCACAACTTCGCAGGAGTGATTTAAGAGCGTGTGTGCTCTTCAGGGGAATTGAATGTACTTTCGTGCCGGAATCATCATCGCCAGCTTGCTCACCGGGTGCGCGGAGACGGAACTCCCCGCGCGCGCTGTTTCGTTGTGCGAGACTGCGGTCCGCATGTCAGTGGAGGATCGGCGGTCGATCCAAATGCTCACGGTGTTCGACGCGACGAGGCTGCCGGAGAACCCGCCGCACGAGGCGAGGATCGGACTCCCCTCGGACCTTGTCCATGTGATTGGGATCACATACGCGGCGACGATCAGGAACATGCACCACGAAGGCAAGGCCTTCTGTGGATTTCGCGGGGCTCCCGAAAAGCTCGATCTGGCTCACGTCATTGTCGATGGACGGGAACTCGACAGCTTCTCGATAGACGCCGCGAAAGCCAGATTTCGCGACGGGATCGTTTCGCAGGAACAACTCTAGAGTGACGCCGGGACCTACGGTCCGTTGTTGAAGACGGCGTGGCGGACCACGTCGCCGACTTTCAGTCCCAGCTTCTTCGCCAATCCGCCGTTCAGTTCGAGGACCGCGCGGATAGGCCGGTCGGGTCCGACGGGCGTTTCAACATGCGGGCGCACATTCTCGATGATACTGACGATCTCGCCGTCGGACTTCATGAAGAGCATATCCAAGGGGATGAAGGTGTTGCGCATCCAAAAACCGACCCGGCGCGGGCTGCCGAAATCGAACAGCATTCCATGATCATCGGCCATCTGGCCGCGATGCATGAGCCCAATTTCCCGCTCTTTGTCGTCGTCCGCGAGTTCGATGGTGAATTTGTGTGTACCGATGGTAAGCGGGCTCTCGGGCAGAGACTGCGCCTTTTTCGGATCAAGGGGTTCATGAGGCTTAGGCTCCGCGGCCGCGGCGGCCGAGAGGAGCTGGGAACCCGGCCATGCGGCGAACAGCCCGGCCCCGAATACCGCAAGTGCGGTGGAGAGTGCGAGGACGCGTCCGGTGGCGAAAAACTTCGGTGCTGACATCGGCTAATCCACTCTCTTCGGCATCCAACGCGTTGTGCTGACGGGCTTGCCGCTGTGATTGCGCATCACCTTGGGACGCAGCACTTTGGAAGCGGACGGTGCCTCCGACGTGGCGGCCGACGCGCGGCGCGACGTGCCTTGCGTTCCGTAAAACTCGATCATCGCCTCGAGGGAAATCTCAGCGCCGATCCCGGCGGAAATGGCGTCGGCGTAGGGCGGGTGGCGTTTTATGAGCTTGTCCAGGTAGTCGATCGAGTGCGCACCAAACTGCCGCCACACGCTGTCCAGGACATGACGCGGCACTTCGTCGATCGGTCGTAGGTCGATCATCGGTCGGCCGCGGGCCAGCGCCTTGAAGATGGTCGGCTCGATCGGCCCCTCGTCGCGCGCGATGAATGTGGCTGGCATCAGCTTGGCCCCGTTCTGCAGCACGCCGAAATAAGCCTGCGCCAGGTACATAAGCCGCTGCAGCTTCTGGGGCTGAAGATACTCCCCGTCCTCGACCGCACGATCGAGAAACCAGAAAGCGACTTCGAAGCTCGAGTCGACAGCTGTGGGGCGCATCCTTACTCTTCTCTTTCTGGACGGTCGCCGCAATTTCGCCGCGCCGCCGCGTTCAAGTGTGCCGCATCTCCCTGGGACAAGACAACGCTCCGATGTCATCCGACGCACCCTTTCCGGAATCACCCTCCTCTGAGGATCCGTCCGTGCGCCGCATTTGGGCGATGGGCGCTACGGCAGCCGGCGTCGTCTTTGCGGCCGTTCTGTTCGCGCGCGAATCCATTGCTGAATACGTCTTCTCACGTGCGTTGCGACAGGCGGGCCTCGCCGACGTTTCCGTCAACGTCTCGCGCGTCGGGGTTACCGGCCTCACAATCGATGAGGTGACGGCAGAAGGTGGGGCCCTTCTCGTCGGCCAGATCGAGGCCGACTATACGCCCCTCGGGCTCGTCTTGACGCGGATCGACGCCGTTCGGATCGGGAAGCTCGGTGCACGTCTGACCTGGACGGAGGACGGCCTCGGGCTTGGCGCCTTCCGTCTCCGCCGCTCGGAAGAACCGCTTGTACTGCCGAACCTCAAGCGGTTCGATGTGGCGAACGGTTCACTGACTGTCGTGACGCCGTCGGCGGAGCTTCAGGCTCCCTTTACGATCTCTGCACAATCCCGCGACAGTATTTGGTCCGTCGCCGTGAAGGCCGATGTCTCCGGGCCTGGTGTCGCCGTCACCGCCGCCTGGAACGGCCGGATCTCGGCCCTCGATCTCGCTGGGTCCGAGGGCCAGGGATCTTTCACGCTCGACATCCGAGGTTTCGCGGTCCCCGGACTTACCGACAGATTCGACGCCGCGGGTGTCCTCACGGTGGACGCGGGCGATGGGTCCGTTGCGCTGCGTATTCCGAAACCCCTGACCTTCTCGTTCGATGCGCCGCCTCTTGGCGTTAAGAGCCTTGATACTCTGCCTTGGTCGATCACGCTTGCGCCGTCGCGGTCGGAGGCGGGTCTCATCCTCACCGAAAAGAACGGCGAACAGGCTCTCGACTTCGATTTGTCTGCAACGGCAATGGTAGGCCAGGGCCGGGTTGCATTTGCTGCGGCGGGCCGCAGTCAGACCGGACAGGCCGCGCCGCGTTTCGAGCTCGGGAAGGGCCGCATCGAGGTCGAGGGCTTTCCGGTCGCGGGCGGCGCGGTGACTGGCGCCTTGGAATTGGCAGACGTAGCGGGAACGCTGCGTGATGCGAAGGGACGCCTCGATGCGAACCTTAAATTGCGCAACGTTGTTTTCGAGGGCGCGACTATCGAAGACGCGCAAGCGTCGATCGCGAGCACGTTGGGCGTTGCAGATGGGACATTCACCGCCGCCGTGAACACTCTTGCGGCGCAGGTGGCGCATGCGACATGGGCGTCCTGGACGTTGGACGCTCCGGCGCAACTCACTCTCGCGAAGGGCGACGCAGCCACGTTCACATGGAGCCCGGCATCAGGCGCCGTCGGAAACTTCGGGCTTTCGATCCCCGAGGTGCGTCTGCGCGGGGACGATGAAGCATGGATCGTCGCACGCGCTCCCGACGTGAAAATTCGCGCACAGGGATCTAGCGTCACCTTAACCCTCCGCGACACCGCACTCAGCCATCCCGCGGGAGAATTTCAGAACGGCCGCCTCGATGCGACCTATGGCGCGGCGAATCTGTCCGGCAAACTCGCGGCCTCGCTCGTGCGCGTGGGTCCGCTGGGCGAGGATGAGACGTCGCGCCCCGAGAGCGCCCTCGCCGTCGCCGCCGCGCTCTCTTCCAGCGCCAATTCCTACGACATCAAGGGGACGCTCACGGCGGCGAGCGGCAGCAAGTTCGGCGACTTCAATGGCCAGTTCGACAAGAGCTTCGCGCGCGGATCGGCCAGCCTCTCGATACAGAAGAAGAGGTTTGTGCGCGGCGGCAAACCGGACGCTGCGGACCTCGGTTTCCTCACGGCAGTGTCCGATCTGAGCGGGACCCTCGGCCTAACTGCCAAGGCGGCCTGGCGACCGGGCGCCCATGAAGGCCGGGCGTCGCTCGTCCTTGATGACGTTTCATTCGCACGCGGCGACATGAGTGTGGCCGGCGTGACCGCCACCCTCGACCTCGCCGACCTGCTGCCGCCACGCGCCGAAAAGACCCAAAGCGTCTCAGTAAAATCCATCGTCGCCGGACTCCCGCTGCAGGATCTCCGCGCGGACTTGGTCCTCCCAGGCGATGGCCACGTGAATGTGCTTCGCGGTGGACTCAATGTCGCTGGGGGCCGAATGACGCTGTCGGATGCAAGGATTCCGATCGATGGTCAGGACGGAGCTTTCTCGCTCGCCGTCGAGAAGATCGATATGGAACAGCTTTCCGCGCTCGCGAAAGTCGACGGTCTTTCGATCACGGGAACCTTATCCGGCGCGGTGCCGCTCCGGACCGAGAAGGGTACGATCCATTTTGCGGGCGGTGCCTTACGCGCGGACGCTCCCGGGCGCCTTGTTTACAAGCCCGCGACACCGCCGGAGGCGCTTGCTCAAAACCAAGGTGGGTCGCTGCTCCTTCAGGCGCTTTCGAACTTTGCCTACGACCGCCTGTCGATCACGCTTGATGGTCCTGTGACCGAGGACGTAAGCGTGGGCGTGTCTCTCGCCGGGCGCAACCCCGATCTCTATGGCGGTTATCCTATCGAGTTCAATTTGAACCTTTCGGGACGTCTCACCCAGATCCTGACGCAAGGTCTGGTGGGCGTCGGAATTCCGACGAATATCGAGCGCCAGATCCGCGAGGGCCAAAAGTCCCGCGGCGGCTAATGTATTGCCGCAAAGCAGCCATCTTCGGCTAAAATACTCGGACACACGTCGCACCCAGGAAAAGGATCACCTTCCTTGCTCGACAGAAAATTCATCGCACTTTGCGCAGTCGTGACCGCACTGGGCGGTTCCGTGGGCGGCTGTTCGCCCACGGTCCGGCTTGAAGTGCCCGACAAACCCATCGTCATAAATCTCAACGTCAAGATCGAGCAGGAGGTGCGCGTGAAGCTCGAGAAGGGCGTTGAAGAGGCGATCCAGAAAAATCCCAAGATCTTTTAGCCGCTGTGAGGACACCTGCCATGACGCACACAAATTCCCGGCGCCTCCGCGCGATGTTTGCCGCCTGCCTGCTGGCGGCAAGCGCCGCGGCGCCGGCCGCCGCGCTTGATCTCGATCAGGCCCGCAGTGCCGGTCAGATCGGCGAACGCCCCGACGGCCTGGTGGGCGCCGTCTCGCCCGAAGCCAACGCCGAAGTCCGCGCGCTGGTGGAGACGATCAATCGCGCCCGCTTGGACACCTACCGCTCCCTGGCCCAGAAGGAAGGCACGCCCCTTGAAGCCGTACAGGCGGTGGCCGGCGAACGGCAGACTCAGGCCGCGGCGCGAAATGGGTGGTTCGTGATGGACGCCGGCGGACGCTGGCGTAAGCCGTAGCGCCTAAGGCGCTGCGGCGGGGGTGAACGTATAGCCCGTCCCGGAAATCGCGCGGGCGGCCCCGATCAGCGACTGATTGAATTCGTAGATCGCCACCCCGCGCTCGGCTTCTGCCGCAACCGGAGGAGTCGCTGTGGCGCCGAGCGACGCCTGGGCCTGCATGATTGTGGCGCCCACTTCCCGCGAAACGAGGACGCCGCCGAAGCTGATGACTTGGTCCTGGAATGGCCCGCGGTACCCGCGGCGGCGCGGCGTGGTGTCGAAGCCGCCCAGATCGTCATCGTAGGGATGCCATTGGTCGCGCGGCGGCGGCGCATAGGTACCGCCCATCGAGTCCACATACTCAGATGAGGACGCAACCGAGTTTCGAAGCGGAATCCGGGGGCTCGCGCCGACGATCCCTGCATTGGAGACCTGAGCGGTGCTCATTTGGGCGCACCTTGCGCCCTTAGCGCAGAAGTAGAATTTTTAAAGTTTTCCACAGATCACTTATATTGCGCCGTTCTTCGGCAAGTCAAATGACCTGGATCAAACATCGAACCTCATGTTCTGTGAGGCGCGCTGTCTCCCACGGTAAAAAAATTATTACTTTCCAAAGCTTAACAAGTTCCTAAGGGGCGACCGCGGCGGACCGCCCTAGGCCGAAAATCAGCTCTGCAATGCAAGAGCGAGCAGCGACCACATGTAAAGGGTCACAAAAAGACCAATCAGAGCAGAGGCTTCCTTGAGAAAAGAGGTCGCGGTCATGAATGACTCCTGGTTCCTTGTTTGTTCTCTTTTGCGATAAGAACAAATTGGGAACGAACAGTCAAGCGGCTTCGCAATGGGGCTGTCCGGCTGTCCTTGGCAGCCCTGCGCTGGTAAAGGACCGGCATAACTTCGTTCGATTCGCCCCGAGGAGCCTGCGTGGAGCTTTCCCGTCGCTTTAGCGTTGCGCCCATGATGGACCGCACGGACCGCCACTGCCGGGTCCTGATGAGGCTGCTATCGCGGCGCGCCTTGCTCTACACGGAGATGGTCACGAGCCCGGCGCTTGTGCGCGGCCGGAGCCCCGAACGGTTCCTGGAATTTTCGGATACCGAGCATCCCGTGGCGCTCCAACTCGGCGGCTCTGATCCACGCGAATTGTCCACGGCGGCCCGGATGGCGGAGGAACGCGGCTACGACGAGATCAATCTGAACGTCGGCTGCCCCAGCGACCGCGTGACCTCGGGCCGCTTCGGCGCCTGCCTAATGGCCGAGCCGCAATTGGTGGCGGATTGCGTGGCGGCGGTGCGGGCGGTGGTGAAGATCCCAGTCACCGTGAAAACGCGCATCGGCATCGATCACCTCGACAGCCCCGAATATCTCGCCGGTTTTGTCTCGGCGGTTGCGGAGGCGGGCTGCCGGACATTCATCATTCACGCGCGAAAGGCTTGGCTTAAAGGTCTGAGCCCCAAGGAAAACCGCGAGATCCCGCCACTCCATTACGAGCGCGTGCACGACCTGAAAGTCCGGTTTCCAAAACTCGAATTCATCCTGAACGGCGGGATAGTCGATCTCGACGTCGGTGCGGCACATATGACCAGCGCCCACGGCGCGCCCCTCGACGGGGTGATGGTCGGCCGCGCGGCCTACGATACACCTTACATCCTCGCCGACGTCGACCGCCTTTACTTCGGCGAAACAGCGTCGCCGCCGACGCGTGCCGAAGTCGTTGCCGCCTACGCGGGGTATGCGTCCGCTCAAGTGGCAAGCGGGGTTTTCGCCCATCATGTGATGCGCCACGCCGCCGGTCTGTTCCACGGCTGCCCGGGTGCGCGGAACTGGCGCACGTCGGTGATGTCCTGCGGCCGGGAGGGAAACAATATTACCGAACTTGTCGCCCTCGCTGCCCGCATGGACCATGGGACAGCCGAAGCGGCTTGATCGTTTTATTAACCTATTGGTACTACGTAACTAAGCTTGCGTGCTGAGTCAGCTGGGAGGCGAGAGGACCTCGCCTTGCGTCGGCACAGGGGGACTGACGTATGGGCGTGCAAACGGCTCCGCGATACGCCATCTACTACGCGCCCGAGCCCGAGAGCGCGCTGGATACCTTCGGCCAGACTTGGCTGGGGCATCGTGGCCGCGCCGCGCTGGAAGCGGCCATCGGCAAGAATGCAAAACCCTCCCTCGAGCGCATCGGCGAGTTGACCGAAAGCCCGCGCCGCTATGGTTTCCACGGCACGCTGAAGCCCCCCTTCGAACTCAATGCCGTCAATCGGCCGGAGGGTTTGCTTGCGGCGGCGCGCGTATTCGCGCGGAGCCGCGGCCCCATTGAACTTCCGCCCTTGGAACTCGCCGTGATCGGCAAGTTTATCGCCCTGACGCCGATCGCGGAATCGGCGGCGCTGGAGCGGTTGGCGGCCGCTTGCGTGCGCGCGTTCGAAGGCTTCCGCACGCCGCTCTCCAAGAAGCAGGAAGAAGACTACAAGCGGAACAAGCTCACCGTTCACCAGGAGCAGATGCTCGAGCACTGGGGCTATCCCTATGTGATGGAGGAGTTCCGCTTCCATATTTCGCTGACGGACCGGATCGACGACGATCATGAGCGACAGAGCGTGATGGATCTTCTGTCCAAGCTCGCGCAACCCGTTCTTGGCCAGCCCATCCGCATACGTGATCTTGTCGTCTTCGCGCAGGATGCCATCGGCCAGCCGATGACGCCGCTCGAACGGATTCCGTTCGGCCGCAACGTCTAGTTTTGAGACATGTTTGGGAGTTTGATTTCGGCGCTGAAACCGACGCTATCGCGTATGCGCGGCACCATCCGCCGCCTCGCCGGAACGGCCGAGGAAGAACCGCATATCGCGCCGCGCGCTTACTGGGACGAAGGCGTGGCGCTCGCGCTTTTCGACCTCGTCCAGGAATCCGAAACCCGCGCCAGCGGGCGCGTTCAGGTCATCACACTTGGCGAATTCCGCGCGGCCATCGGCGAGCTCTGGGAAAAATACGAAGACCGCATCCTGCTGATCGCGGAGTCGACCATCTCCCGCATGATCGGCAAGGGTGCCACCTACATTCCGCAGGACAAAGACACCTGGCTTCTCCTGTTCCCCGGCGTGCCTGAACCGGAAGCCATGAAGCGCGCCGACGCCATCGCCGCCAAGATCGGCGAGAAGCTGGTCGGAGCCCGCTTCACAGAAGTTCCGCCCCCGCTTCCCGAAGCCGCTAAGCTCGATCTCAGAGGGGCTCTGAACGCCGACGGCTCCCTGAATCTGGATCGCGTGCGCGCCGCTGTGGAAAGCGTGCGCCAGGCGACCTCCCTCGGCATCGGTGGTGCAAAAGAAACTTTAAAGGCTCCCGCGAAGCCCGCCCGTCCGACAGCCGCGCCGCCCAAGATGGTCGCGGTGAAGTCCGACCTTTCCGCCAAGTCAGAGATGTCCCAGCTGTCGGTGACCTATCGGGCCGCCTGGAACGCCGAGACGCAGAGCCTCAACTCCTTCTTCTTCCGCGCGGCGCGCGCGGATGGGTCGGAAGTGTTTGCTGTCGGCAGCCCGCCACCGAACGATGCAACGGCCCTCGACTTGCTCGCCGCGGCTACGCGCGCCTTCTCCGAGATGTGCGAGCAGGGCCTGCGGGCCACGCTGACGGTCCCGGTGCCCTATCCGGTTCTGAAGGGACCGCGCCTCTCGGATATCCAGCGGCTCATCTCCAATATCCCGCAGCGGGAGCGCTTGATACACCTGCGCCTAGAAATCACGCACGTGCCGCAGCACCTCGGGGTGGAATCTTTGGTGCCCCTGCGCGAGCTCTTCCGCCCTTACGTCCGCGACGTGGCGGTACTGCTCGATCCTTTCCAGTTGGCCGAGCAGATCCTGGCGTTGGATCATATTGTCGCGGGACTTGAGATTCCCCGTGGGACGCGCCGCAACGACGAGGAGATATTCCAGGCCATGCTGGTCTTCCGCCAGCGCGCCGGCCGCCGCTCGACGTATGTCCTCGGACTCGCGAGCCGGCTTCAAGTCGCCCACGCGGTCACGGCGAATATCACCGAGGTTGGCGGGCCGGGCGTCGCCGCCGACTTGCGCAAGCTTCCGGATCAAGTTGCCGTGATACGGCGGCAGGACTTGCTGCTTTAGCATCCGACAATACGATACAGTATCTGTCCAATGTTGGAGGTCTCCATGCGGTATTCTCGTCTCTTGATCGCTGGTGCGGCCGCCCTGGCGTACGCATCCGGCGCTATCGCCGCCGAGCCGGCGAAACAGGTTCCCCCTCAAGCTGCGGCCGCCAAGAAGAAGCCGATCCATTTTCGTGATCTCGGCGGCGTGAAAAGCTGGCGGCCAGGTGAGAAGGACACGGTTGTCTACGTGCAAGGCCAGGACAACGGCTGGTACCGGGTGGACACCTACGAAACCTGCATGAAGTTCGTGAACGACAAAGGTCTCCGCTTTATCACGGAAGAGGCCGACACCGGTGAGCGCCTCAGCAAGGTGATTGCTGACCGCTACATCTGCACGGTGATCGAGATGACAAAGGTCGACGGGCCGCCGCCGTCTCAAGCGGCCAAATAGCGCGCATTCAGAAAGCCGGCGATCGCGTCCGCCGCGCGGACCGATGAGGCGACCGGTTGCAAGTCGAACGTATCCTGGAACGCCGCTTCCTGGATCGGGCGATAGCGATCATGCGACGTCACGACGCCATCAAGGGCGGCTCCGAGATGCGCGACATCATCGAGGACAGGCCCGAATTTCCAAAAGGCATAGTTGGCGTCGTGCTGCCAATCCGCGCCGTGAGCGTTCAGGAAAACGCACGGCCGACGTTGCACAAGGAATTCGTAAACCTGACTGCTGACATCGCCGAGATAGATGTCCGCGGCAAGTGTGTAGGTCATGTCGACGGAAGCGGAACTGCCCGTATCGATCAACATGTGCGGGCAATCGTGGAAACGCCGGGGCAAGTTCCGGCGCACGCGCGCCGCCCAGGATTCCAGCGAGATGTGAAGCCGACGGCGGAACAACATCACGTGCGGGGCGAAGATGAGATTGTAGTCCTTGCTGGTGCGGAAGAAGTCCAGCACCTCGATGCCCATCTTGTACCAAGACGACAGCCTGGGCTCCGGATGCGGATTGTAGAGAACCACGGGCTTGTCGTCCGCGAACAGCTTTTTGCGGGAGCCATCCAGCGCGTTCACCGCATCGAACTTGGTGTAGCCGACCACGGCGATTTGATCCTCGCGCAGATATCCGGACCTCAAGAATCGCTCGCGCTGCTTTTCGCCGGCGATCAGCACCAGATCGTTTCCGGAGAATGACGGGGTAAATCCGATCGACCTATCACCGGCGCCATGGTCGATGCGAATGATCTTGAGATGCTCCAGGCCGCGGAGCTTCTTCAAAAACAGGCTCGTCCCTTCGGTCACGACCAGGGCGTCGAACTTCGCGAAGAGGTCTCGATTGCTGTACAGGTTATCGAGCCGGCTGAAGGGGCTCACCTTGTCCAGAACACCTGCCAGCGGTTTTCGCCATGCCGGTCGCGACAACTTGATGATCTCGACGCGGCCGATGAGCTCCGGCCCGCAAACGCCGATGACCGCTTCGATCAGCGCTTCCGAGGTGGCGAGCACCGTGATCTGAATATGCGGATGACGTTCGAGCAGCTGGGGGATAACCACGGCGCTGTGGCGCACCTGGTGCACGCCCTCGTGGTTGTAAAGAAACCCGACGCGCAGCGGACGCTCAGCCTTTATCGCACTTGGCTTCGATACAGCGTTCACGTTACGTGGCGCGTGCGCCTTCCCCTCGGCTCGCAAGAACTTGCTCGGCGATCGCAATATGCTCCGGACGGTCCACATCCATCGCGGCGACCGCATCATCCAGCACGATAGGCTTGGCGCGCAAGCCTAAGGTCTTGGAGGCGGCTTTAAAGGCCTTTTCCAGGTCGAGCAAGCCCAACAGCGCCCGCAGCAAGGTGAACACGCCAAAATGGAGAATGAGCTGCCAGGGTTTCTTGCGGCGGCCCTCGACTTCCCGCCAAGCGCGCGCCGCTTTGGGCCCGACGCCCGGGCGGAGCGCAAAAACATTGCATCCACTGAAGCCCGCGCCGCCCAGGCGAATGAAGGTTCGTTTCGAATTTGGGAAGGCCGCTCGAATGTCGACTTCACGAGCAAGGCCGACGGCCGCATCGAGTTCGGGGTCAGCGTTCACGGCGTCGCAGAACTGCTCGAGCGTCGCGACGCTCAGAAGGGGGTTGTCGGCGGTGGTGACGAGTACCGAAACACGCGGTCCCAGGTTCTCGGCGATCTTGAGCACACTACCCGCCGGACTATCGGCGCCTTCGGCAAAACTCACCCGGCCCGCGGCAGCCCGGTCGGCGAGAAGCTTGGCGATGTCTGCGCTGGCTTGGAAGTCGTCGACCCGGTTGGCGACGATGGTGATGTGATCGATGCCGCGCGCGGCAAGCAGCATATCGAGCACGTAGCAGATCATCGGCCGACCGTTCAGCGGCAAGAACGCCTTTCGTCTGCCCGGCGACATCTGCGCCAGGGCGTCGCCCGACCGGTCACCGGACAAGAGGATCGTGTGAAACATGGATTTCTACGCCCGCGGCGCGCGGAAGCCCCTGCCCCCGCTGGCGGCCACGCCCCTCAGAACGCGCCGTGCGTTCCCAGGACCTTGCCGACATCCTCGCCCATGATAATGGCATAGCGGATATCGAATTCCTTCTTCAAGGTCGCCATCGCCTCGTCGCGGATCGAGGGCCATAATTCCTTTGGAATCGCCAGCACACCGTCATCGTCGGCGTAGATATAGTCACCATTGTTAATGGTGACATTGCCGATCTTGATCGGCCGGTTCATCGCGTGGACCGTGCCTTCATACTTGATATCGTCGCAATAGATCCCGCGCGCGAAAACGGAGAACTCCAGGCCATTCAGCTCCGCGGAATCGCGCGTGTAGCTATCGACCACGGCGCCCACGGCGCCTGACCGGATGGAGATATTTGCATTCAGGTCGCCGAAGTAGGCTTTGTCCTTCACGTCGTTCTGCACGACAATCACGTCGCCCGGACGGATGAAGTCGTAGGTGCCAAGGGCTGTGTAAATCCCCTTCCAGTCGTCTTTCTTACGCAGTTTGCGAAGTTCCAGGGTTTTGGCGACGCCGAGAACGGAACGGCCGCTGACGCGCCGGAAGCCGGGCGGGAACAGCGCCTTGATCCCGCGCTCCTTGCAGATGTCGGCGAGCAGCGAGGCGCATAGGTGAGGACGGATCGCGTCCAGTTGCGCATTGTGGGCCGCGCGGTACCCGGCGCAGATGCGCTCGGCCAGCGCCAGATCGTCCGGCCAATTCACGTCAAACGCTTCCTCGTCCGTCAGCTCGAAAAACACGACCTTGTCGCCGAAGCGGCGCTTGGGCTTGGCCTTGCCTTTGCGCTTCACCATGTAGAGTCCCATCGATTCCAAAATGGTCTCGGGGAGATCGACGGAATTGGGAATGCGGCCTTCGCCGTAAGTGGGCCGGCCATCGCTCCAGGTGTACTGCTTGCGCTTTTGGACCGCGACCAAGGAGTCCGCGGATGCGTCCGCCTTCATGGCGCGAATGGCGCGCGTCATGGTTTCGGCCGTGATGAAGGGGCTGGTGCAGAGGCATTGGATATACAGATCGGCTTCGACCTTCGCACACTCGTTCGCGAACAGCTCATGGCCGTCGGTCTTGTTGGACGCGAGCTTTGCATCGCGTTTCAAGATTTTGACGGGCAGGTCGGAGGCGATCTCGATGATTTTCTCCGATTCCGTGTCCAAATAGACGTCGTCGATTTCCGGGCACGCCAGCAGCTGGATCAGCTTGCGCTTGAAGAGGTATTCGCCGTCGAGAATCACGGTATTCTTGTTTCGAATACGGCTGCTCTCGCCCTTTGCCGGCACGAACGCAACGGTGCGCATCAGTAGCTCCACTCACTCTCGGAAAACGGGACAATTCGCCGAGTTTAGATTACGACAATCGAGGTTAAGAGACCCCTAAAGAAGGCCTTTTGAGGATCCGCATGACACCCGACGATTCACCCGCGATCAAGACCATCCGCCTCGCCGACTACACGCCTCCGGCCTACGGGATCCAGGCCGTTGATCTCGTGTTCGACCTCGAGCCGCGCGCAACCCGCGTTATGGCGCGCCTTGCGATCGTGCGCCGCGCGTCTGCGGCCCATCCCCTGGAACTGAACGGCGAAGGACTGAAGCTTCACAGGATCGCCGTGAACGGCGAGCCGCTGGCGCCTTCGGCCTACACGATCTCCAAGAACGCTCTCACGCTCTTGGACCCTCCCGCGGCCTTTACGCTGGAGACCGAAGTCGAGATCGATCCCGAGGCCAATAAGGCCCTCGAGGGTCTCTACCGGTCGCAAGGCGTCTTCTGCACCCAGTGCGAAGCGGAGGGGTTCCGCCACATCACCTATTTCCTGGACCGCCCGGATGTCATGGCGACCTATCGCACGACGCTGCGCGCGTCCAAGAAGGATTGCCCGGTACTGCTGGCCAACGGTAATCCGGCCGGCACCGGGGACTTGCCTGACGGACGCCACTACGCGGTGTGGGAGGATCCGCATCCAAAGCCTTGTTATCTGTTCGCCCTTGTCGCGGGCGACTTGGCCCATATCGAGGACTCGTTCACCACCGCATCGGGTCGGAAAGTGCTTCTGCGCATCTATGTCGAACATGGCAAGGCGCCGCGCGCAAAGTACGCGATGGAGGCCCTGATCCGCGCGATGAAATGGGACGAGGTCGCATTCGGGCGCGAGTACGATCTCGATGTATTCAACATCGTTGCCGTCAGCGACTTCAATATGGGGGCGATGGAGAATAAGGGCCTCAACATCTTCAACGACCGCTACATCCTCGCCGATACCGATACCGCCACGGACCTCGATTACTACCTGATCGAATCCATTGTCGGTCACGAGTACTTCCACAACTGGAGTGGCAATCGGGTCACCTGCCGGGATTGGTTTCAGCTCAGCCTGAAGGAAGGTCTCACTGTCTTCCGCGACCAGGAGTTCACGGCGGACATGCGCAGCCGCGCAAACAAGCGAATCGATGACGTCGAAACCCTGCGCACATCGCAGTTCCGCGAGGATGCGAGTCCGCTCGCGCATCCAGTGCGGCCCGACAGCTATGTGGAGATCAACAACTTCTATACGGCTACGGTCTATCAGAAGGGCGCTGAAGTCATCCGCATGATGCATACCCTACTCGGAGCCAAAGCCTTTCGCGCGGGTATGGATCTCTACTTCAGTCGCCACGACGGCCAAGCCGTGACTTGCGACGACTTCGTCAAGGCGATGGAAGATGCCTCCGGCCACGATCTGTCCCAGTTCAAACTCTGGTACAGCCAAGCCGGCACACCGCGGATTTTGGTCGAGGACCATTATGACGCGGGCACCAAGACCCTGAAGCTCCGGCTACGTCAAAGCTGCCCGCCGACGCCGGGTCAGCCCGATAAAAAGCCCTATCACATCCCCCTTGCGCTGGGTGTGATCGGAGACGACGGACGTGATCTTCCGCTCGTGTGTCGCGGGCAGACGCCCGGCAGCGGCATTGTGGAGCTTCGAAGCTTCGAGGAGACGTTCGAATTCACTGGCGTGACGGCAACCCGTCCACGACTGTCCATCAATCGCTCCTTCTCCGCCCCGGTCATTATCGAGCGCCAGGAACCGGAAGAGGACCTCGCTTTCCGAATGGCGAAGGATTCAGATTCCTTCAATCGCTGGAATGCCGCCCAGGACTTCGCCTGCAACGTCATTTTGTCGGGCGTCGCTGACGCTCTCGCCGGGCGCACGCTCCAGATCAGTCCGTTATTCATTTCCGCAATGGGGGCGATCGCGCAGAACGACACACTGGAACCCGCGTTCAAGGCGTCGGCGCTCGGACTGCCGGCTGAAGACTACCTGGCGAACCGGATGGCTGAAGAGTCCCCTCTCCACCTTCACGAGGCCCGCAAGCATGTGCGCCGCGCGATCGCCGAGGCGCATGCAGGCGAGTTCCGGCGCATTTACGACAGCCAACGTCTCAACGCGCCCTACATTCCCGACGCGCAGGGCATGGGGCGCCGCCTTCTGAAGCGGATTGCGCTCGGCTATCTCGGCGCTCTGGAAAGTCGTGACAGCGTCTTGTTGGTGAAAGGACAGTTCGACAGCGCCGACAATATGACCGACAGGATGGACGCGCTTGCCATTCTCAATCAGATCGAGACGGCCGAGCGCGAAGAGGCGCTGGCGGTATTTTATGAGCGTTTCAAAAACGATCACCTCGTCGTCAATAAATGGCTTTCGGTCCAGGCGATGTGCCCCCTGCCCGGCGCTCTCGCCACCGTGCGCAAGCTGATGACGCATCCGAGTTTCGATTTGAAAAATCCAAATAAGCTCCGGGCGGTGATCGGCGCGTTCAGCCTCTCGAACCCCGCGAATTTTCACGCCGCGGACGGTTCAGGATACGACTTCCTGGCCGAACAAATTCTGGTGGTGGACAAATTCAATCCGCAGGTCGCCGCGCGCCTTGTGCCGCCGCTTGGACGTTGGCGCAGATTTGATGCCTCACGGCGGGCGCTGATGAAATCTCAGCTGGAGAGAATTGCAGGCACTCCACAAATTTCACGCGATGTAGGCGAACTTGTGTCGAAAAGTCTGCAACCGTGACCGGCTCCCTGTAAGAAAGTGTAACCCGTTTGTGACGCACACTCTCGTGGCTTGACTTGAATCAAGCGCGCGTTAAGACGGCTCTATGCACATG
The DNA here is from genome assembly GCA_041905525.1 of Rhodospirillaceae bacterium. Taxonomy (GTDB): domain Bacteria; phylum Pseudomonadota; class Alphaproteobacteria; order Rhodospirillales; family Rhodospirillaceae; genus SHVO01. The sequence goes on along the minus strand of JAYRKY010000004.1, from coordinate 169,594 downwards.
TTAGTACGAGGAGCGTTTACGTTGTCTCTTTCCAAGTTAGTTGTCTCCAGCGTCTCTGCGTTCACCGTTGCGTTTATCGCTTCAAGCCCCATCCTAGCCGCCGATGCCGCTCGCGGCGCCAAGGTTTACGAAGAGCAGGGCTGTGTTGGCTGCCACGCCGCCAAGGAAGTGCTTGTCGGACCTCCCCACTGCGGCGTCGTCGGACGCAAGGCCGGCTCGGTGCCGGGTTACGCCTACTCTGAAACGATGAAGTCGTCCGGCCTGACCTGGGACGAAAAGACTCTTAGCCAGTTTATTGAATCGCCGCTCTCGTTCCTGTCGGGCAGCAACATGGGCTTCGCAGGTCTCTATGACGAGAAGGAACGTGCGGACCTTATTGAGTTCCTCAAGACGCAGCGCGCCGCGAACTCGCCGGATTGCCAATAGCTAAAGCGCTTTGAACCGCTTCGCCAAAGCGGGAACGTAAGACGCCGTCCGCGCGTGGATCGCAACTCCCCGCGCGGACGCAAGGCTCAGGATATCTTCCATATCCTTGCAGTAGCTCCAGAACTCTTCTTCGTAATTGCGCTTCCAGAAGCCGGCGTGCACGCGGTGCGTCACGGCCATCTTTCCCATGTAGTCGTCTTCATTGGCGTGCGACCAGGGCTTGGTCGCGGCGGCGAAGGACATTCCATCGCAGCCGTAGATATCGATCTCTTTGGAAATCGTCAGCGCCACCGGCAATACGATCATCGTGAAGATGTTCGCCGTCGCGGCGGTCAAAAACTCCATATCGAGGTCGATATTGAATTGCGGCCGCCGATCGTTGCCGATGCCGATGACGCGGTCGTGCGCACCCGCCGGCAGCGCCTCTCGGAAGTAAGGCACATAACCCAGCTGCGTGAATAGAATACGTCCTGGTTCCTCCATCGCCCGGGCGAGGTCGGCGCGGAAACGGCCGGCATAGAGCGATACGCCGCAATGCTGAACGGGATCGCCGCAAAACATCAGCTGCGGTTTCAGATGCTCAAGCGCCGCCAAATCGCCAATGGTGGAATTGCAAATCGCGCGAAGATGTCCCCGGATGGGCGCCTTCGCGGCAACGACCTTCGCGAGCGATGGCCCATTTCCGAAGAGACTCATGGTCTGTCCCTTCCACAATTTCAGGCACTCTGAGAAACGCCGGTAAGACTCATTGACGAGATCGTGCAACTCCCTTTGCTCGAAAAGTTTGTGGACCCCGCGCAGGGTCAACAGCGTTTCTTGCTGCACCACGGCCGGATCGGCCAGAACGAGTTCGGCGCGGTGACGGTCCGCGATCTGCTTGCCGACCGCGGCGAACCGGGGGTCGCTTAAATTCCACACGATCACCGTGCTGAGGGCCGGCAGTTGCCCCGCAACGTCGCTGAGATCCCCCGCGCCCGTGTGTAGAAACTGAATCTTGCCGCGAAAGCGCGGCGCGTAATCGGCAATCGCGGGGTCGAAATCCCGGCTTAGATAGGCACGGGCGGCGGCGAGCGTCTGGTCCGCGTCGAGCAACGCAAAATCATCGCCGCAGTACGGAAAGATCAGGCGGTCGAGCTTCTGGAGCGCGGGCAGAAAATGCCATACCGCGCGGAAGAGCTGATCCAACAGCAGGGGGCGGCTTGGAAGTGCGGGATAAAAAAGAACGTTTGCCATCAAGATGTCGCCTCTGCACCCGGCCTTTGGAGCGGACATGTTGGCGCGGACGCTAGCAGAGAGTCTTAAAGGAATCGCCGCGCCGCACGCCGGCACCCCGGCCAAACCTTCATGTAACAGGACGAGCTTACCTGTTACCCGATGTGAATGTAACAGCTTATAGTAAAACGGTTTTCTGCCTTGCCACGCGACGGAACCGATGACACCGTGCCGGCCCAATTCTCGACATTCAGGGAGATATTCATGCGTACGTTGATGACCCGCACCGCGGCGGCGGCTTTCACACTCATGCTCGTCGTGGGAAGCGCTTCAGCGGCAGAAGGTCCGAACAGCACGGACGCCGCGACGGAAGCAAAGCTCAAGACTTACCTCGCAGGACCGCAACGCGGCGCCGCCAACAAGGAGCGCGACGCTTTTCGTCATCCCCTCGAGACCCTGAAGTTCTTCGGCATCAAGGACACGATGACCGTCATGGAAATCTGGCCGGGTGGTGGTTGGTGGACCGAGTTCCTGGCGCCCGTGCTCGCCGAGAAGGGCAAGTACATCGCCGCGCAACCGAACGCTAAGGCCGTCGCCAGCTTGCAGGAACTGTCCAAGAAGGATGCCTCCGCGTTCGGCAAGATGCAGGTCGTCACATTCCCGGACGCCACGGTCGCGCCGGGCTCCGTCGATCTAGTCCTGACGTTCCGCAACATGCACAACTGGATGGGCCGCGGCGAAGAAAAGAAAATGTTCGACGCGATGTACGCCGCCCTTAAGCCCGGTGGCTATCTCGGCATCAAGGAACACCGCGCCCCGACAACGGCGCCGCAGGATCCGAAGGCCGCGTCTGGATACGTGCGCGAAGACTTCGCCATCAAGACGGCGGAGAGCGCCGGATTCAAACTGGTCGCGAAGTCCGAAATCAATGCGAATCCCAAGGACACGAAGGATTATCCGAAAGGAGTTTGGACGCTCCCGCCCAATTACGCCGAAGGCGACAAGGATAAGGCGAAGTACGCCGCGATCGGCGAGAGCGATCGTTTCACGATGCTGTTCCAGAAGCCGAAGTAAGCGGCGTAGACCCAACAAAAAGCCCCGGTCATGGCCGGGGCTTGTTTATTGCTGTTGGCTAGAATCGCCGATCAGCTTCCGTCGGCGCTTGCGCGGCAGAATTGGTTATTCTGTTTCAGCTTCACGCAAGTGGCTTCCGCATCGGCCATCGAGGCGAAGCTACCGGTCATGAGCCGATAGAAAATACCTTTCCCCTCGCCCAGATCGACGCGGCGGATGATCGGCTTCATGGTGGTCAGGGCGGCACGGTTGCGCTCCAACACCTCCTGCCACCCCTTCATTGCCGAAGCTTCGGAACGATAGGACGCAAGGTGAAGAACAGGGCCCGTGATTTGTGTCGACATCGGGCTTTCGGCGGCGGCCGCCTCGGCCGGACCCGCGGCTGCGGGCTTCGCCGCTGTTTTGGCCTGCGCTGGTTTGGCGGAGGCTTCGCCGCCCTTCGGCGGGAACAGACCCGTGCGCAACACGGCGTCGATCATCCGCTTCTCGGCATCGAGTTCGGATTGATTGATCATGCCGGCTTCGCGAAGTTCTTCCAGCCGTCCGACCATGGCGGCGCCCTGGATGACGTCCTCTGGAGGCGGCTTTCGCACCGTCCGCTGCTCGGGGCTCTCCGGAAGCAGCGCGTTCAAAATCATTGTGCGCTCCAGAGCGTGCTGCTGCGCGGTGATGGCGCGCATCTCGAAAGAACGGCGCAGCGCCCCAAGACGCGCGACGATGGCCTCGCTGCTGGGGACCGCGCGGTCGAGACCCACGCCCGGCGGGTCCTGACTATAGGGGAGGATCGCGCCCAAGTTGGCGGCGCGGCGGCGGCTGAACTCTTCCTGTGTGATGAGACCTTCGTCGCGCAGGCGCGCGAGAGTCTCGAAACGACGCGCAATGTTTTTCTCGGCCTGACTGTAGGGCATTTCGCCCAAGGCGGGACGCGGCGGGGTGGACGGGGCAGGCACGACCGATGCCGGAATGAATTCACGGCTCTGGGCGGCCGGTGGCGCGGTAGCGGAGGAAATGATCGTCGTCTCTTCCTCGCCGGCGGTGGGCTTTGCGGGTGACATCGGGGCCGCCGTTGCCTCGGCGGGCGCCGCTGCGGCGATCGGCGCGGCAGGTGCCGACGGAGTGCGTTCTTCGGCCTGTCGCGCCGGGGCGACCCGCGGAGATGTCAGGCTCCCGGCGGCTTGATTCGGCGACGGTATGGAGTTCACCGGCGGCTTGCCGATGACAGGCGTCCTCTCCGGCGCTGGAGCCGCAGCCGGCGCGCGCGCGGTCTGCATGGGTGGGCTCGGCATGGGAGGCGTCACCGGCTTGGCCGAGGCGGCTGGCGGCGCCCCCGGCGCTTTGGACGCTGCAGCTGACGTATTCGGCGCCAGAGGTGTGGGCGGCTTCGCAGCGGGGGTGGGTTCCGGCGCCGCGTTCAGCGTGCCTAGCGGCACGCGCTGCGAGGCTTGCGTTTGGGCCGGTACCAGAAGCATCGGATCGGTTGCGGGCGCCGGATCATTGGCCGCGACCATCGTCGCGGGAACAGGCGGCGGAGCGTCGAGCGGATCCACATTGACGTCCGGCGCGGCGGCGGCGTCGTTCTGCGGACTCTGTGCGGTCATCACGCCCGGGAAGTTGGCGCACGCCGACAAAGCGACGGTCACTGTCAGCACTGATACGAATGTTCTCATGTCTCTGTGCGATCGCTTGTTCGTCTCGGCTCACGGGTCTGCGAAATTCAACGCGCCGGACGGGCGGCGCGAAACCCGCAGTTTATCAGGTTGAACCATCGTACGCCTCACTTAACATCCCGTTAAGTTGCGTCTGCACAACGCTTTTTCTCGCACGCTCCGCGGTCGTAAATCCGTGATCGTAAAAAAGCCCGCCGTCACACGGACGGCGGGCCAAAGTGTTTAGAGGAGAGGACCGATAACAAAGCCCCGCGGGCCGAGGCCCGCTGTGATCATCCCGAAACACACTCACACCCTCCGGAAATCTCACAATGTGCAATATCTCACACCATATTTCACATGTAAATGCTTTTTTACTCTTTCTGCGTGCACCCCTAGGCATTGAACGGGACGATTTGCCTCATACAACAAATTGCGGTGTGCATTTTGTTAAGTGATTTTGCGCCTACACTCACTGTATGAGCGCTTTTTTTCATATTTGAGCCGGTGCTAGCGTGAGCTCGAACAGTGGTGCATCCGTGACCGCCGAGGACCTTCCGCTCCAAGCCCAGGCCGCCGACGTGTCCGCTCATCAAGAGCAGACGCGCCGGCTGGTGCGCGCCATGATGGCTCTGACCGGCCAGACCGCGAGTGGACTTGCGCGCTCCGCGGGGCTAACGCCCTCGACCGTCAACCGGTTCATGCATCGCCCCGTCCGGCATACGTTGAGTCAGCGCACCATGCTGGCGTTGATGACGGAAACGTTCCTTACCATGCATCGCCAGACGCCCACCTCATTTGATCGGACAGCGCTGGCAGAACTCGGCCCGGCGATCGCGGTTTATGAAAAAGGGATTCTCGAACAAGCGCCGAGCGTCCAGCCGACACTCGCGCAGGCAAAAGCGGTTCTTGCCAAAGACACTGCTGCGGCCCCCGTGCCGACGGCCTTGCCGGACCTTGCCGTGGTTCTGGCGTCGACCCGCGATGTGAACGTGCAGACCGGCGACTTGACGCGGGCGCCGCTTCGTACTCAGCGCCCACCTTTCCTGGGGAATGATGCGCGTGCGTTTGCTCTGTTGATGCCCGACGAGTCCATGATGCCGCGGTTCGACGCGGGAGACATGCTCTACGCCAGTCCCGCACGCGCGCTTGAAGGCGAGAAAATCGACGTTGTGGCCGAACGCGCCGAAGGCGGATTCATTGTTGGCTCGCTGGTCGCCGCAAGCGATGACAATGTCAGGATCGCGACCTTGTCGCCGCGTGCCCGGGAGACATTGCCGCGTAATAGGCTTCGCGGCATCTACCGCGTCGTCGGCGTACAGCGTCTCGGGTCCTAGCCTTCACTTTCCAAGGTCGATCATGACCGGCGTACGCGGGCCAGCCACCTCGAACGCGGAGTCTTTGTGCTTCGGCATCGCCAATCGCCGCGGCGGGTTATTGGAAAGGCCGAAAGGCTCGCTCGGTAATCCGATCCAAGTCTTGTCCAACTTCGTATTGCCGTTGCGGTCGTGATAGACAGCCAGCGCATAGATCCCCGCCTTCGGCACTGTGATGCAAAACTGCGTTTCGCCCGCAACCGCCGGCACGCGAATGCGCGCGAGCTTGCCGCCTGATTTCAGGAACTTGGCCGGATCGTCATCGTGGACGTCGACCGTGATCGTTCCCTGGGCGTCGCGGACATGAAGTACGGTGATCTCCATCGAGAACGGATGTGAATCGCAAGCACCCTCGCGCACGGGCGCTTCCAATGGAGGATCTCCAGCGCTCTCGACGGCGGCAGGCTCCTGCGCGGGAGCGGTGGCTGCCGCGGCTGTGAACACGGCGGACACAAGGAGGGCAAGAACGGCCGATTTTTGCATAAGGGCTCCGAGGCTTTATGCCCCAGGATGAAAAAGATGCGTGACGACTTTATGGCAAGGATTTGGAGAAAAGCGCGCGGGTGGCCCGTTGTTCCCAAGTTTATGGTAACACTGCTTACAAATGCTCTCGGAAGAAGACCCTAACACCACCGACCTGGAGGAGCTTGCGGCGCGCTTGTCCACGCCGGAGTGCCGCATTACGTCCTCGGCGATCATCCGCGCGCGCGATGGACAGGGCCGCTATTTTGAGCCGCTCATGCGCGTGCCGCCATTGCGGTTCGCCGCCGACATGCTCGACCCCCGGCGCGCCCACGACCAAGCCGCTGTCCTGTCCGGCTATACGTCGCTTGCCGGCAAAAAGGTGCTTGAGATCGGGTCGGGCGGAGGGGTGACGCACATCGTCTGGTCGAAGGCCTACGGCATCGATGGCTGGGGGATCGAGCCCGAGGGTGAGGGATTCGGAGACACAGCGTCCATTGCACGTGAGCTGATCAACGCAAACCAACTCGATCCCGCCCGCATCATCAACGCCACGGGTGAGTCCCTTCCCTTCCCCGATGCCAGCTTCGACATCGTGTATTCGACGAATGTCCTTGAGCACACGACCGATCCTGCCCGCGTCCTGCGTGAGGCGGTGCGCGTTCTGCGTCCGGGCGGGACTCTCCAAATCGTATGCCCGAATTACTTCTCTTACTTCGACGGCCACTATGCGGCGTTCCATCCGCCCATCTTTTCCAATGCGTTTTTCCAGTGGTGGATAAAGTCGGTATGGCGGCGTGACCCTGCCTTCGCGGCAACCATCCGGACGGAAATAAATCCACCGTGGGCGCGGCGTCAGCTCAAGCGCATAGCCGCGGAATTCCCGATCACGGTCACGACTCTCGGTCAGGAAAAATTCCGCGAGCGCATGCGGACCGCGAACGTTCCGGGCATGCGGGGGCTTTCAGTGATTGCGCGCTTGGTATCGCTGGTCCGCCGCATGGGGCTTAGCGCTCTCGCGGCGGAACTCATGATCCTCTTGCAGGGCTGGACGCCCCTCATCATTACGGCGAAACGCGACAACACCTAAGACAGGTCGCGAAGGGCGCACGCTCGGACGTTCGTAGAACGACGAGGGCTAGAAGACGACGACGGAACGGATAGAGGTTCCTTCGTGCATGAGGTCGAAGCCCTTGTTGATCTGGTCCAACTTCAGTACGTGCGTGATCATCGGATCGATCTGAATTTTGCCGTTCATGTACCAATCGACGATCTTCGGCACGTCCGTTCTTCCCTTCGCGCCGCCAAAGGCGGTTCCGCGCCAGACGCGGCCGGTCACAAGCTGGAACGGGCGCGTGGAAATCTCCTTTCCGGATTCGGCGACGCCAATGATGATGCTCTCGCCCCAGCCGCGATGGCATGACTCCAGCGCTTGACGCATCACGGTCGTATTGCCTGTGCAGTCAAACGTGTAGTCCCCGCCGCCGTTTGTAAGCGCGACAAGGTGCTGCACGAGATCGCCATCGACTTTCAAAGGATTGACGAAGTGCGTCATGCCGAAGCGGCGGCCCCAGTCTTCCTTTGCCGGATTGATATCCACCCCGACGATCATGTCGGCGCCGACCATCTTCAGGCCCTGAATGACGTTGAGGCCTATACCCCCCAGCCCGAAGACGATGCAGTTCGCGCCCGGCTCCACTTTCGCGGTGTTCACCACCGCGCCGATCCCCGTGGTGACGCCGCAGCCGACATAGCATGTGGTTTGGAAGGGCGCATCGGTGCGAATTTTCGCGACCGAGATTTCCGGCAAGACGGTGTGATTCGAAAAGGTCGAGCAGCCCATGTAGTGGAAAATGGGCTTGCCCTTATACGAGAAGCGCGACGTGCCGTCGGGCATGACCCCCTTGCCTTGAGTGGCGCGAATGGCGGTGCAGAGATTGGTTTTCCCGGACAGGCAGGATTTGCATTTCCGGCACTCCGGCGTGTACAGCGGAATCACGTGATCGCCGACGGCGACCGAGGTCACGCCCTTCCCGATCTCGCGCACAACGCCGGCGCCTTCATGACCGAGGATCGAGGGGAAGAGGCCCTCTGAGTCGAAGCCGTCGAGGGTATAGGCGTCCGTATGGCAAATCCCCGTCGCCATAATCTCCACCAGCACCTCACCTTCCTTCGGACCTTCCAGATCCACCTCGACGACTTCGAGGGGCTTTTTGGCTTCGAAGGCTACGGCGGCGCGGGTTTTCATGTTCGAACCTCAAGAGGCGATGTGGAATGCGAAGCGGGCCGGGGACCTCAGCGCAAGGGCAGTCACGCGCGGCAGGATCGGATATAGCCTATATGGCGTTGATTTTCATCGCGTTTCTTCACGGAATTGGGGCCGCGTAACAGCGTGAATAGGCCCCAATTTGAAAATCTCCTACGGCAAAAACCCAGCACCCGGATTATACTAGGGCCATATACGCGCTCGCCGACATTCCTCGCCGGGCGCAGGCCCTTGGGAGGAAAAACATGGGTTTTCGGAAACTGATGATGATCGCGGGAAGCGTGCTGTGCGTTTCCCTGCCGATGAGCGCCAAGGCGGCGGTCATCGTGCTTGGCGGTGGCTTCGCGCAAATGTGCTACGAAGCCGCGCGCGCCGTCGATGAGCCGTATTCGGCTCAAATCACCGGCTCACGCATCGACGTTCCACCGCTTGATATCTGCTCCATAGCCATCAGTGCTGGCGATCTCACCGCCCGCGACTTGGCCGGTACCTACAACAATCGCGGCGTCATCTACTTTTCGCAGCGCATGTTCGCCGAAGCGATCAAGGACTTTGAGCAGGGCCTGCGTCATCAAGACAGCATCGGCGAACTTCATATCAATCGCGGCGCCAGCATGGTCGCGATGAAGCGCTGGGCTGACGCGGTGCCGTCACTCAACCGCGGCATCGAACTCGGGGCTCTTGAACTCGAGAAAGCCTACTACAATCGCGGCATCGCTTATGAGGAGCTCGGGGACGTGCGCCGCGCCTACTTCGACTATATGAAGGCGGCGTCCTTGAAGCCGGAATGGGAAGATCCGAAGCTGCAGCTGACGCGTTTCACGGTACGCAAGAAGCCGTAAGCGCGGACATCACTGCGGCGGTTATAACACGGGGCGGCGGGTCAGAAATGACCTCCGCCCCGCTTCCTTTTGGCTCTATGCGTCGGACGCACGCAGGAAAATCTCCGCCACCTGTTCGATCCCCGTCTGATCGTCGGCATCAAAACGGGCGGGATGGGGACTGTCGAGGTCGATCACCCCAAGGATGCGTCCGTCCTTGATCAGAGGAACGACGAGTTCGGACCTCGATGCGGAGTCGCACGCGATGTGGCCCGGAAACGCGTGCACATCCTCGACAAGCACCGAAGCGCCGCGTTGAACCGCTGCGCCGCACACCCCTTTGCCCTTCGGAATTCGCACGCACGCAACCTTTCCCTGGAACGGGCCGAGGACGAGTTCATCTTCGGCGCGGAGGAAATAGAATCCCGCCCAGTTGAGATCGGGCATCATCTGAAACAGAAGGGCTGATGTATTGGCCGCATTGGCGATCCAGTCGCGCTCGCCCGACAGCAGTCCCGTTAATTGCGAAGTTAGTTCCCGATAGAATTCGGTCTTATTCGAGGTGTCGATGGCGTGAGCTTCGAACACGGCGTGGTGTCTCCACAAATTGAGAGGAGTCGGACGAACCTTACATCATGTTTCCCCGGCCGGCGCAATTTGTGGGGCCGCGGCTTGCGCTCAGTTGTCCGGCGGCCATATGATTTTCCTCCCGAACCTCTGTGGTGGAGCAAATCATGATGCATCGTTCGAGTCGCGCCGTGTTCGCCTTGAGCCTTATGCCGATCTTCTTTGCCGCGAACGCCGCGGAACCGGCGCCGGCGGCCGCTCCGCCCCGCCCCGCGCTGACCCTTAGCACCACCGCCTTCGCCGACGGCACGCAGATCCCGGCGAAGTACACTCAAGCGGGCGAGCAGATTTCCCCGGCCCTAACATGGACGAACGTGCCGGAGGGGACGCAGAGCTTCGTGCTGCACATGCGCGATCCCGATGTGTCGCGCAACAAGACAACCGAGGATCAGGTTCACTGGCTGGTTTGGGGAATTCCCGGCAGCGCCAAGGGCTTGCCTGAGGGCGTCCCCAAGGGAGAAAAGCTCGCCGATGGCTCGCAGCAGATCAGCGCCAGCGGACCCGTATACCGCGGGCCCGGTGCACCGGCGACAGGTCCCATGCATCACTACACGTTCGAGCTGTTCGCGCTCGATACGAAGATCGATGTGGCGCCGGGCGCCGATGCCTGGGAGACGCGCACGAAGGTCTACCAGGCGATGAATGGCCACATTCTGGGCAAGGCTGTTTACGTGGGGCTTTTCCGGCGGCCGCAATAGGCGCGGTTCTCAGGGGACCGGTTCCAGGGCTAGTATGGCGCCGCGCGCCATAGAACGTATGCGGCGGCGCCCATACGAAAGGCCCTGACATGGACGCTCCCGCGCGTGAAGACAACGCGACCGCCTCGCTTGAATCGTTCGGCTACAAGCAGGAACTCAAGCGCAGCCTGAAACTGCGGCATCTCGTCGGCTACGGCTTGGCGATGATTTCGCCGATCGCCCCCATCGCGGTCTTCGGCTACGTCTTCAACGCAAGCGGCGGGATGGTGCCGCTGGTTTATGCGGTTGGCTTGGCGGCGATGCTGTTCACCGCATGGAGCTACATCACGATGGCGCGGGCTTTTCCGATCGCGGGATCGGTTTACGCCTATGCCTCGCGCTCCGTGGGCCAGTTGGCCGGTTTCGTCGCCGGCTGGGCGATCCTGCTCGATTATCTGCTTGTGCCGTCCCTCATGTATTTGCTCAGTGCGATCGCCCTCACGTCGGTCGTTCCTGCAATCCCGAAATGGATCTGGCTCGCGGTCTTGCTGGTATGCAACGGCGCGGCAAATCTCTTTGGCGTTTCGAACACGACGCGGGTCAGCGCCTATATGATGATGTGCCAGGTTCTGTTTCTGGCCTTCTTCATGATTGTTGCCATCCTGGCCGTGATGAACGGCACCGCGGGCGCGACCTTCTCGACCGCTCCGCTGATTAATCCAGCGGGCATCTCCCCCGGCGTGATCTTCGGCGCCTTGTCCATTGCCGCGCTCAGCTTTCTTGGGTTCGATGCCATCTCCACCCTGGCCGAGGAATCCGAAGGCGGCGGCCGTACCGTCGGCAAGGCAACGATCATTGTTCTGGTGATCGCCGCACTCCTGTTCATCGGCCAAACGTACGTCATGTCCCTGTTCATTCTCGGTCAAACGAGCTTGGCCACGGGCGATGCCACCGATCAGGCCAGCTACAATATTGCGGCAGATATTGGAGGAACATGGCTCAAGGTGCTCGTGTCTCTGGCCGGCGGCGCGCTGGCGTGCATCCCCTCAGCCTTGACCGCCCAGACGGCAACCTCGCGCCTGCTCTTTGGTATGGCCCGCGACGGTAAATTGCCGCGCTTTCTCTCGCATGTCAGCGAAGGCCGGAAAGTGCCTGATCGCGCGGTGCTATTGGTCAGCGGCATTACCATTCTTCTCATGGTCTATTTCGAGGACCGTGTCGGCACGCTGGCCTCAATGATCAATTTCGGCGCACTCACGGGTTTTATCTTCGTCAACCTATCGGTCATCGCCCATTACACAGTGAGGCAAAAAGACGGGCTTTGGGGACGCCACCTGATCGCGCCGATGATCGGCGTCGCCTTTATCGCCTACGTTCTATGGAATATGGAGCCGTTCGCCCAAATGGCCGGGCTCGCGTGGCTCGCTGCGGGCCTTGTCATTTACACAGCCGGAAAATTTTTCGGTGCCTCGACTCTGCCGATCCCGGACGCGCCACCGTCGACATAAAGCTTTCTGATGAGCTTTTGAGGGATTGTTGTGATCGCGATTTCCAATAAGTGCGCCTTTCCGAGTTCGAAACCACGTAGCGCTCAGGGACGAGGGCGGCTGCAACGGTCTCGGGGGATTCATTGTCGTGCGCGCAAAATGGGCCTATTCTTCTCAGCATCATGTTTCGTTGACCAGCCGGAAGGTCTTTGGTGTCGTCGGGCGCTTTCGCCCGTACCATAAGAGGCGATATGACGCGCACAGCACACCTGCTCTCCGTCGTAACCATCCTTACTCTTGTGGCAGCACCGGCCGTAGCCGCTCCGGCAGGAGATGCGCGGGCGACGGCGGGTTCACGGATTCCCCGATATCCCTTGTGGCTCGCGAAACTGTTAGCCCATGTTGGTGTCCCGGGCGCTCAAGCGCTGGCAGGTTTTCAGGCATTGACCTATGACCCCTGCAAAGCCGCCAACTGGTTATTGGACGCTGCACGTCAGCATCACCCCTTCGGGGAGTATCAGCTCATCGGCTACTATTACCTAGTGAACAAGGAGAAACCCGACGCCGCAAACCTGGAGAAGTTTTTTTTCTGGAACATGCACTTTCAGACACACTTCCCAGAGGATGGCGACTTGACCCAAAACCTCATCGACATGCTTGGATTCAACCCCGCCCCAGCCGCCGTACTGCTTGAGCGCTTCAAAGCCTGGGACCCAGAAAAAGAGCCGCCGCTCGAACCTGCGTCATGCCCGAGCCGTAAATATGCGTCGTGAGCCTGAGAACTTCACGGCGCGGGTCGGGTGCTGATCGCGTTCCGGTAGGCCTTCGCAATCTCGGCCCGTGTAGCGGCGTCCCGCTCTGCCGTTTTCCCCAACCCTCGCATGATCCACCGCCGAGCGCCGCCATAGAGACGTCCCACCCCCGGCAATGCTGTTCCCAGCACGCTCTCGAAGTTTCCCGTTCCTTCATAAAATTCCGCGTATCGCTTCTTTTGGTCGTCGGGGAGCTTGGCCAGATCCTCGGGAGTGGGCATGTACGTATGAGGCTTGTCTTCCAGAAAGTTGGGAATCCATCTCTCACATCTTTCAGATTGGTATCTATCGTCGTTACACAGGTCGAAGGGTTCTTTAGGCCAAATCGAAAAGTCGAAAAACTCTGGCTGTTTCGTCTCTGGGTTCATTGAGTTAAGCGCCGACCCAACACGAAGGCGTTCGAGGGGAACACCCGCATCCAGCGCAGCCTGCCGCAATGCGCCGAGAACAGCTGGCGTTTGCAGCGACTTCGGCAGCACGACCTCGCCCGGTGTGACATGCGCGATCTCGGTGTCGCCGTTGCGGCCTCTCAGAGCGACGATGCGCGCCTCAGCCTGCTGAAGAAGATCGGCATGTCGTGTCGGATCAAGGCTGTCCCCTCCGCCGCATCTTTCGCCCGCTTCAGCGCTATCAGGGATTGGAGTGCTGCAAGGCCGCCTTCCGCGATTGCGTCCGGGTCTATTCCTAATTCGGCGGCGCTGGTTAGAAGTTCGCCGATACGGTCACGCGAAAAGGGGGAAAGATTCCAAAATGGAAGATTGGGCATGGCGATGCGCTCCTTTTTGTGAAGGTTGGGTAGGCGCGGAATTGGGGGATTGAAAGTAAAACGCCCCGCGATGAGCAGGGCGTTCGGTCACACGGAGGCGACGGTAGATTTAATGAGGATGCGCCGTTCGAGAATTTACATCAATCGAATTCAGCGCAACCTATCGCCGGTCGTCATGGACTGGTTGCCGCCGCGGCGCGGACCATATCCGCGTGGGATAGAAAACCATGGTAGCGGAGGAGGGACTCGAACCCCCGACCTGCGGATTATGATTCCGTCGCTCTAACCAGCTGAGCTACTCCGCCCCATCGGCAAGGGGTGGGTTTTAAGTGGGCCGTTCTCAATTGTCAAACTTCGCGAGCGCGGCGGCCGTTCGGCATAATGCGTTGATCTTAGGAGACTATTCCCCGCGGTCTTGCCGATCGCGCACCGGTGGGCGTCCCTGAAGCCCCTTCCCGAACCGCGCACTAGACATCGGTCATATTGTCTAGACATAATGCCCCACGCGTTACCGCTCATTTTCAAGGGGTCCCTTATGACTATCGTTCTCGACGGCTCGTCGCTGACTATCGAAAAGCTCGTTGCCATCGCTCGCTTCAACGAGCCGGTTCAGCTGGCGCCGGCCGCCCTGGAACGCATCAAGGTGTGCCGTGCGATGCTGGAGGAGAAGCTCGCGGCGAAAGAAACGATGTACGGCATCAACACCGGTATCGGCGAATTCTCCGAGACCAAGTTGACCGACGAGCAGGTCAAGGACTTCCAAAAATATCTGATCTACAACCACGCTGCGGGCATCGGCGAACCGATCCCCGCCGAACATGTGCGCGCAGCGATGGCGGGGCGCGTGAATGTCCATGCTCACGGCAACTCAGGCTGCCGCCCCGAAATCACCCTGACGTTCGTCGAGATGCTCAACAAGGGCGTCACGCCGGTTGTCTGCCAGAAGGGATCGGTCGGCGCGTGCGGCGACCTCGCGCCCATGGCGCAGTTGACGCTCCTTATGATGGGCGAAGGCGAGGCCTTCTATAAGGGCGAGCGCCTTCCCGGCGCGGAGGCGTTGAAGCGGGCCGGTATTCCCGTCCCTGGCTTGCAGGCGCGCGACGGACTGGCCGCGATCAACGGCTCCAATGTCCTGACCGGCATGTCGGCGCTGCACATCTACGACATGGAGCGCTGGCTGAAGCAGGCCGAAATCGCAGCCGCCATGAGCATCGAAGCGCTGCTCGGCAACATGCGCCCTTACGGCCCCAAGCTGCACGAACTGCGCGGCTTCAAAGGTGCAATCGCGTCAGCGGCCCACATTTCGCGCATCATCGCCGGCTCGGACCTGATGACCGGCAAGATGAAGACCAAGGTACAGGACGCCTATTCGATGCGCTCGACGCCGCAGGTCATCGGCGCCGCCCGCGACGCCGTTGCTTACGCGCGCTCGCAGGTGGAGATCGAACTGAACGGCGTCGCCGATAACCCGATCTTCGTCCCCGAAGAAAAGCTGACCCTGACGGGCGCCAACTTCCAAGGCTCGCCCGTTTCGTTGCCGATGGATATGGCCGGCGCCGCCATCACCATGGTCTCGGTGTTATCCGAACGTCGGCTCAACCGCCTGACCAATCCCGCCCTGTCGCAGGGCCTGCCGGATTTCCTCGCGCATCAGCCGGGGTTCTTCTCCGGCCTGATGCTGAGCCAGTACACGGCCGACCATCTGATCGTCGAACAGCGCATCCTGTCGGCGCCCGCTTCGGTCCAATCCATACCGGCCGCCGCGGACCAGGAAGACTTCGTCTCCATGGGCATGAACACCGCGATCAAGAACGGTCAAATCCTGGAAAACGCCTATGGCGTCCTCGGAATCGAGTTCATGGGCGCGGCACAAGCGCTCGACTTCCGCGAGTTCACGCCCGGCAAGGGCACTCAGAAAGCCCGCGAAGTCATCCGCAAATATGTGAAGCACCTCGACATCGACCGTCCGCTGTTCCCCGACCACAACCGGATGCAGGCCCTGGTGAAGTCAGGTGAGATTCTCGACGAAGTCGAAAAAGTGATCGGCGCTTAATGAGCGGACGCAGCTGCTCCACGCCGCAGGTTGTGGGGCAGCTGCGCGATTCCGACATCACGCGCGATCCATCCGCCGCCGAAGACGCGCTCGCCGTCATAGAAAACGCACGCCTGCCCCGGCGTCACGGCGGCTTCCGCTTCCGCCAGCACCACCCGGGCCTTTCCGCCGCCTTCTCCGAAAACGATCGCCGCCATGGGCGGTTGCGTATTGCGAAGTTTAACGTGAAGAGCGGTACCTTCTTCTGAGGGTCCCGTTCCCTGCCCAAGCCAATTCAAGCTGTGAATCTCAAAGGCGTTTCGGAGCAAAGATTCCTTCGGACCTACCACGACACGCGCTGTGTCCGGATCCACATGCACGACATACAGCGGCTCCGCCTCGCCGCCGACACCGAGCCCGCGGCGCTGTCCCACCGTGAAGTTGATCACTCCGGCATGCCGTCCCAGTACTCGGCCATCGATGTGGACGATGTCGCCGGGCGTCGCCGCGTCCGGCCGTAGCTTCTGAATCACATCGGTATAGCGGCCGTTGGGTACGAAACAGATGTCCTGGCTGTCGGGCTTCTCCGCAACATGCAGGCCGAACTTTACACCGAGCGCGCGCGCCTCCGGCTTGGTCAGGCCCCCGAGGGGAAAGCGCACAAAGTCGAGCTGGGCCTGCGTCGTGGCGAACAGAAAGTAGCTCTGATCACGGTCGGGATCGACCGCGCGGTGAAGCTCGGCTCCGTTTGAACCTTCGATACGTTGCACATAGTGGCCGGTGGCGAGCGCGTCGGCGCCAAGATCCTTGGCGGCCTTCAAGAGGTCGCGGAACTTGACGGTTTGATTGCACAGCACACACGGCACCGGTGTCTCGCCGCGGATATAGGAATCCGCGAAGCGGTCCATGACTTCGGCTTTGAAATTGGTTTCGTAGTCGACAACGTAGTGAGGAATTCCAATCCGATCCGCAACGCGCCTTGCATCGTAGATGTCTTGTCCCGCGCAGCAGGTCTTGCTCTTGGCCGTCGCCGCGCCGTGGTCGTAAAGCTGCATCGTCAAGCCAACCACATCATGGCCTTGCGCATGCAAGAGCGCCGCCGTGACGGAGCTATCAACTCCGCCGGACATGGCCACGACGATGCGCGACGATGCGCTCATTCCATCATGTTCCGGGTCGACTGGGGGAGACGAACCGTGAGGCCGTCCAAGCCCTCGGTCAGCACGATCTGGCAAGCCAGCCGGGATGTGCGGCTCACGCCGTAGGTGAGATCGAGCATGTCCGACTCCGCCTCCGTGGGCGGCGGCAGCTTGGCATACCACTCGTCGGCGACGATCACATGGCAGGTCGAGCACGCCATGGAACCTTCGCAGGCGCCTTCCATCTCGATGTCGTTGGCCTGCGCCAGATGCAGCAGCGTCGTCTTGGAGTCCGTCGAGATCTCCTTTTTGACGCCGTTCTTCTCGATAAAAGTGACCTTGGTCATATTCTACTCGTTATGCGGCTGCGTTGAGGGCGAGCGGCCGCCATGCTTCCATGAATCGCGCGATGTCGTCTTGCGTCGTGCTCCACCCGAGACTTACCCGGATGGCGCATCTGGCCTCCTCCGGCGCCACGCCCATCGCCAACAGCACATGGGACGGCGCGATCTTTCCGGAGGAACACGCCGAGCCCGCGCTCACCGCGATGCCGGCCAGATCGAGACGCATAACTTGTGTTTCGCTGGTGAGCTCCGCAAGGGAGAGGCACGTCGTGTTCGCGAGCCGCGGGGCGTCGGCGCCGTAAATCCGCACGCCGGCAGCGCCGCGCCGCGCCTCGGTCTCCAGATCGTCACGCAGGGCGCGAATCCTCGTGGCCTCCTCCAAGAGGCGCGGGACCTCGCGCGCGGATGCGCCAAAGCTGATGATGCCAAGGACGTTCTCGGTCCCGGCCCGGCGCCGCCGCTCCTGGCCGCCTCCGGAAATCTGAGCAGTGAGGTCCCCGCGGAAGATCAGCGCCCCCACGCCCTTCAGTCCTCCAACCTTGTGGGCCGACAGACTGAGGCTATCAACGCCGATCGAGAAATCGACCGGCACCTTGCCAAACGCCTGGACCGCATCACAGTGCACAAACGCACCGTAGGACTTTGCAAGCGCCACCACCTGGTCAAGCGGCTGCAAAACGCCTGTCTCATTGTTAGCCAGCATCACGGCGACCAACGCGGGACGCGGCGCGCCCTTCAGAGCCGCCTCCAGCGCGTTCAGATCAATAACGCCGTGCGGGGTGGCCGGCACCGTGATCGCGCCTGGCGCCGCTGCCAGGACGGACGCATGCTCGATCCCGGAGACGATCACAGACGCGTGGTGGGATCCCTTCAGGGCGAGCGCATTCGCCTCGGTTCCGCCCGAGGTGAATATGACCTCGGCCGGCGCAGCCCCGGTCTGGGCTGCGATCTGCTCCCGCGCATCTTCGACCAACGCGCGGGCGCGGCGCCCAGCAGCATGGACTGACGATGGATTTCCCATAACGGATAAGGCCTCGCGCACCGCCGCCTCCACCTGCGGAAGGAGCGGCGTGGTCGCGTTGAAATCCAGGTAAGAGGACGCGGCGTTGGGCATGGGGGCTTTTAGCATCACAGGAGCTGTTCCAGAAGCATAGATCCGGCGCTCACAAATCGTTGATTTCGCTATATAAATTGCCCCTAAGTGCAGAATTTTGAGGTGTTCCGACCAGAGCTAGATATATAGTGTCGCTCGAGATTTGCCGTTTGCACCGGGAAAGGCGTTACCCTAAATAATCGCCGCCGACCGGGTCTGATGAACGGCTCAGCCGTTCGCCGCGCGACCCCGCCTTGAAGGACCACATATGCCTGAAGTGATTTTTGCCGGCCCCGAGGGGCGTCTGGAAGGCCGCTACCACCACAGCGAAGTCCCGCGCGCTCCCATCGCCGTCATCCTTCACCCGCACCCGCAGCACGGCGGGACCATGAACAACAAGGTTGTCTACAACCTGTACTACGTGTTCGTGAAAAAGGGCTTCTCGGTCGTCCGCTTCAACTTCCGCGGTGTCGGCCGCTCGCAGGGCGATTTCGACAATGGCCAGGGCGAACTTTCCGATGCCGCGGCAGCGCTCGACTGGTTGCAGTCCGTCAATCCCAACGCCTCGGCCTGCTGGGTCGCCGGCTTTTCGTTCGGCGCTTGGATCGGCATGCAGCTTCTCATGCGCCGTCCGGAGATCGAAGGCTTCATCTCCATCGCGCCGCCCGCGAACATGTACGACTTCTCGTTCCTCGCGCCATGCCCGTCGTCGGGCTTGATCTTGCAGGGAACCGATGACGACGTCGTGCCGGAGCCGTCGGTCGAGAAGCTCGCGAACAAGCTGAAGCTCCAGAAGAACATCACCATCGACTATCAGCTGGTGAAGGGTGCAAACCACTTCTTCAAGGATCACATGGACCAGCTCACGACGTCGGTGAACTCGTACCTCGATATGCGCATGGGCGCCGGCGCTGCGCCCGGCAAGAAGAAGTCGGCGCAGGGTTAGGCTATCGCCGCCTGCTTCTGCGCGGGCGGCGTTACAACGCCGCCGCTGAGCGGGTGGGAAACACCCGTCGTTCCGGGAAATGTAATCGGCAGGCCGCGGAAGCTCCGCACCGCGAGGTAGGCGAACGCCTGCGCCTCGACCGCATCGCCGCTCCAGCCTTGCGCATCAACACTTTCAGCGGCGAGTCCCGTATACCGCGCGATCATCGCCATCATCGTGGGATTGCGCCGCCCGCCGCCGGTAACGAGAAGCCGGTCGGGCCGCGCGGGACAATGTTTCAGCCCCTCTGCAATACAGGCCGCGGTAAAGGCGGTGAGTGTCGCGGCCCCGTCTTCGGTTGAGAGCGACGCGACCGGCTCCAGCGAAAAATCATAGCGATCGAGGGACTTTGGCGGACTCTTGGCGAAGAACGGCTTTGCCAACATGTGCTGGACCACATCCTCATGGACTCGTCCCGCCGCGCCGATGCGCCCGTCTTCGTCCATGGCTTGACTCGCCCGTTTGGAGACCCAGTCGTCGAGAAGTCCGTTGCCTGGCCCCGTATCGAACGCGAGCAGACCGTCCTCACCGATCCAGGTGATGTTTCCGACGCCCCCGATGTTGACGATCACGAGCGGCTTTTCAATCCCGCGCGCGAGCGCGGCATGGAACACCGGAACGAGCGGCGCCCCTTGGCCGCCGGCTCTTACGTCCGCGGTGCGGAAGTCCGAAACCACCGCAATGCCTGTCGCATCCGCAAGACGCCGAGCATTGCCCATCTGCCACGTCTCGCGGAGATGGGGTCGGTGCCAAATGGTCTGACCGTGAAAGCCGATGAGGTCGATCTGCGCGGCGGACAATTTCGCTTTGGCCAGGAGACCGTTTACGGCGTCGATATGGAGATCGGTCAGCGCATTCTCGATCTCACGCGAAGCTCCGCGCTCCGGCACGGAGGCGACGAAGCTTCTCAGCTTGGTGCGAAACGCCGGGTCAAAAGGCGTTGAACTGTCGGCGCCGAGGATCAAACGGCTTTCCCCATCCGTCTCGACCAGGGCCGCATCCACCCCGTCCATCGATGTCCCGCTCATCAGTCCGATAACCCGAAAAACGCGGTTTTCTGGGGCAAAAATGGGCATTTTGTCACCGGCACGATTTGTGTGGCCTTACGCGATATGATAACACCCCGGCGCAACCAAATCATCACCCGAAGACCCGAGCGTTCCATGGCCCGCTACAAATCCGAATTGATCGAGACGCTGACCTCGCGCGGCTTCCTCCACCAGTGCACGGACCTCGAAGGTCTGGATGCGAAGGCGGCGGCGGGACCGATCTCTGCGTATATCGGCTTTGATGCCACCGCCGACAGCCTGCACGTGGGTAGCCTGGTGCAGATCATGATGCTGCGCTGGATTCAGAAAACCGGCCACCGCCCGATGCCCCTCATGGGTGGCGGCACAACTAAGATTGGTGATCCATCGGGCCGGGACGAATCCCGCAAGCTGCTGGACGACGCGATGATCGCTGCGAACATCGCCGGCATTCGCCGCTGCTTCGACCGCTTCCTGACTTTCGGGACCGGCCCCACGGACGCGGTCATGCTCAACAATGCGGAATGGTTGGATGGACTTCAGTACATCCCATTCCTGCGCGATATCGGACGGCACTTCACGATCAATCGCATGTTGACGATGGATAGCGTGAAACTGCGCCTGGAGCGCGAGCAACCGCTGACGTTCCTCGAGTTCAACTACATGATCTTGCAGGGCTACGACTTCGTAGAACTCTACAAGCGCCATAAGATCACCCTGCAGCTTGGCGGATCGGACCAGTGGGGCAACATCGTTCAGGGCGTTGAACTTGGCCGCCGTGTGGCCGAGGCAGAGCTATTTGGCTTCACCTGTCCTTTGATCACCACCGCGTCGGGCGCGAAGATGGGCAAAACTGCCGCTGGCGCCGTGTGGCTCAATGCCGACCGGTTCAGTCCCTACGACTACTACCAGTACTGGCGGAACGTGGATGACGCGGATGTCGGACGCTTCCTCAAACTGTTCACGGACTTGCCCCTCGACGAAATCGCTCGCCTCGAAAAGTTGCCAGGTAGCGAGATCAACGAGGCCAAGAAGGTCCTTGCGCTGGAAGCCACCCGCCTCCTCCATGGGGAAACTGCGGCGAACGATGCGGCGGAAACGGCGCGCAAGACATTCGAACAGGGAGGGGTTGGCGACGATCTGCCGACGATCGAGATGAGCGCGGCGGACTTCGGCGCGGGCGTTCCGGTGTGGAGCTTGTTCCAAAAAGTAGGGCTGGCGGACAGCAACGGCGAAGCGCGCCGCCTGATTCGTGGCGGCGGGGCTAAGCTGAACGATCAGAAGATCGATGATGAGAACCAGTCGATTAACGCCGGCGCGGCGATCAGCGGCATCATCAAGTTGAGCGCGGGCAAGAAGCGCCACGCCATTATCAAACTCGGCTAGGCTATTTCGCCGGGGTTTCGTCGAAGCGCGTGCGCGGCGCGGTCGCCGTCTGCTCGCGCGGCTTTGAGCGGAAGATGTCGAAGATGTGCCGCAGGAACCCCGGGGCCAGCGCCGCCAGCGGGTTGACGGACGGCTCGGCCGTGGCGATGGGGCCGCGGTAGGTGTAGGTGGCGGCAAAAATGCCGCCGCCCTTGTCTCCGCCCGTGAGCAGATCTCCCAGCAGGGGGATCGAATTGAGGGCCGAGTTGATGGAGTAGGCCGGGATCAACGTGCCTTCCATGTCCATGGTCGATGTCGCGAAACTGTACGTCCCCTTCGCCGTCAGACCCAAGGAGTTGCCGAACACTTCGCCGTCTTGGATGGACAGCTGCGAGTTGGCATAGGTGAACGGCAGGCGCAGGGTGCTGAATGAAATCCCCCCGCCGCGCAATTCATCGAGAATGCCGGTCAGCGCCGCCACCGACAGAAGGCGCGCAAGCACCGGCGCCTGCACGACCTGGAAGTTGCTGATGCCCGCGACGCCGGTCACGGTGCCATCGGACGCCACGTCACCCGAGACGTCCATACGGCCACCTACGATATCCTTGAACAGCCCCAGCGCGCGCACCACGGCGCCGCCATCGGCACTTTCGGCATTGAACGTACGGGCGCCATTCTCGGACTTCAGCACGAGCGAAACAGGAACCGTTCCATTGACCGACCCCTTGAAGTCGATCGCCTGCACGCCGGCGCGGGTCCGTTCATAGAGAAGGGTCGTATTGCGGAAGTCATCATCTTTGGCGAGCCACATCCGATAGAAGTTGGCCTTCACCGTCATCGGAAGCGGCCCTGCGGCTTTTTCTTCTGCCGTCTGCCGATCGTCCCGATTCATCTCCTTCAAGAAGTCGGTGGCATTGAAAGCCGACCCCTCGGCTACGATCTCGAACCCCTCGCCAACCCGTTTCACGTCCAAGCTCAATTTGGACTCACCCGCCGTGCTGGGCTTGATTGTGAGGGTGCTAAGGCCGTTGTCGGCGCCGAACGTCACCGATCCCTCAACACTGAGATCGTTGCCCGAGGTCACGACAAAAGACGGAACTTCTTCGAGATGGTCTTTGGTGAACCGTGCCACCACCTTGCCGCGCGCGGGAACGCCTGCGGCTTTCTTCCAGCCCAGTTCCGGCAGGGCCATGGCCGGCGCGGTGAGATCCACGTCGGCCTCCATGTGGCGCGTGTTGTCGCGCAGGACGGTGTAGATCACGTGGGCCGACACGTCGCCATCGAGATAGGGCTGCACGAACGGCATCGTCGTGAGGCCAATCAACGGCCGCTGGTCGTTCGAGACGACGGGGTCCAGTACATAACGGCTTTGAAACTCGCCGCCGGTGAAGTTCTCGCGCCATTCGATCTTGGTGGGAATGCCGCCGAGGGACGCGACGCCTGCGACATCCATCCCGCCGTCGTCGAGCATCAGAGTCAAGCGCCCGTTTTGAAGCGGCAGACCAAAGGCAACATCGGCCAGCCCGATGTCGTCGGTCTGCGCTTTCACACCGATTTTTACCTGATCGAGATCGAGGTCCGACACCAGCGGGAACTTGATGGAAAGATCCACATCCGCGGTGCCGGTTGCCCTATTCGCGTCGACGCCCAATTTCGTCGAATATCGAAGCGGCTCGTTATCGATGAGCCGCATGGCGTCTCCGAAGTCGCCGACGATCTTGATGTCGAAGTCCGCGGTTTCCGTACCCGAGCCAAGACCCAGCATCCGCAGGTTCGCGTTGGTGACGCGCAAGCCTTTGCCCGAGACGGCGTCGGGAACATGGCCTGAGCTGACGTCGATCTTGAGGTCCTTCAGCGTCAGCGCCATTTGCCCGTTTGTGCCCAGGACCTTTGGCATCCCTTCCATATACGACACGCTCATATCGTGCAGCGTGGACGTCAGCAGCATTTCCGTCGCGTCGATCTCGGCAATGCTGGGGCCGGCGAGTTTCATGCGCAGCTTTGTGCCAGTCAGGCCGCCATCGGTGAGATTGTCGCGGATCCAGCCCAAGGTGTTGGGCTTCACCGTCGGCGGCCAATAGTCCTTCAGGCCTTGGATCGAAAGCTCCCCGAGGCCGGCCTCGATCTGGACGACCGGCGTGGAATTGAGCTTCTTCGCATCGGCTGTGACCGTAAGAACCGGATTCGCTTCCTTGCCGCGATCGATCTCCATGCTGAAGTGGTCGATCTTGATCTCGTCCAAGGCATCACCGGCGGTGCCCCGCAGACTGGCCTTCCTGATCGGATAGTCCTTGGCGATCGGTTCAGGTAGGCGCAAGTGCCCCGCCTGGCCTTCGAGATCAAATTTGACGCTTGTGATGCGCGCGCCTTGATCTGCGAGCGCGAGGCTGGTGAAGACCGTTCCCTGCAAACGCAGATCCACCATGGCGAGCGGCGCCAGCTGAGGCGCCAAGACGGCCAGACGCGCCGGACGTAGACCATCGACGTCGATATCGAGATTGAGCATCCGGCTACCGGCCGGGATCATGCCCTTGGCCGTCAGCTGCCAGGACTTCCCGTCTTCGATCACGGGAAGGGTGGCCTGCACGAGCATCGCGCTGCTGTCGCGCGTGAAGTCCAACGTGGCGTCGGGAACGAGCCAACGCTGCGAGGATTTCTCGTCCACGAGCACCAAGGTGGTGTGGTCGATCGAGACTGTTTGTAGGAAAGCGAAGCCGCCGGTCGCCTCGCCGCTCAAGGCATCGAGGAGCGTGACGGCGAGCGCGTTGCCACTGGTTTCGGTCGGGCTGCCTGCCGGAGCCATCGTCGCGGGCGCCGGCCCTTCCAGGCCAAGTGCGAATGAACCGTCGGCGCGATGGACGAAGCGAATGATAGGATTTGAAAGGCCGATGTGCTTCGGCGCAATTTCGCCCTTCAGGAGCGCGGAGGATTCCAGGCGCACGACCATCGTCGGCAATCCGGCGACGACACCGCCCGCAGCGTCCAGAACGCGCACATCGCGCGCCGTGATCTCGGGACTACCCTTGAAACCCTGCCAGCGGAACTCGGCGCGCTCGATGCGGAACTGGAGCGACGGGTTGAGATCACTGAGAAGAGATGCGACGTAGGGGGCAACGGAGGTAAGAGCGACAGGTCCTTGGCTGAGCCGCCAAGCCATGAGAGCGGCGCCGAGCAACACCACGAGTAATGTTGCTTCGAGAACGCGAAGCAGGAACCTGACTGCGCCGTGTGCCAAAAGTCCGGAGCCTTATCCGTTTCAAGGACAATATTATAAAATGTTGGCAAATTGCTGGCGCGGCACCGCAGCTTGACCACCCATCCCTCTATATCCCACTGTGTGCTGAAACAACAGTAAATACCGCGAGTCGGGCTTGATTTACCCTGATATTACAAGGCTTCCATCACCGTTCGATGCGGCGCGCGCCCGCGACCAACGCCAGGACTGGCTGACCGCCGCCCTTGCCGACACGGACAGCGTGCAGACCTTTGCGAAAGGTCCGGCTCAGGAGCCGGCGTGGGCCGCGCTGCTTGAGTGCATATTCGGCAACAGCCCGTTCCTCGGGAAATTGCTGACGGACCATCCTGACGTACTCGCCGCATTCGCGAACGCGGGCGCCGGTGCGGCCTTCGCGTCGATCTTGGCGGACGTGAAGAGCAGGCAGTACGGCGAGGTCGCGGCGGCGATGCAGGGCCTGCGCATCGCCAAGGCGCGCGCCGCTTTGGTGATTGCCCTTGCGGACATTACCGAGGTCTGGACCGTCGATCAGGTGATCGAGGCACTCTCGGACTTCGCCGACGCCTGCGTGAAGAGCGCCGTGCGCTGTTTGCTGACCATTGCCCACCGTAACGACCTGATCGCGCTGCCGGACGCCGAAGATCCGGAACGCGGGTCGGGATATGTGGTGCTGGCGGTCGGAAAGCTGGGCGGGCGCGAGCTGAATTACTCCTCCGACATTGACCTCTTTGTGTTCTACGACGAGCAACGCCTGACCTACACCGGCTCGAAGACACCCCAGGAGTTCGCGGTGCAGCTCACCAAGGACTTGGTGAAGATCATGCAGGAGCGTACATCCGCGGGATATGTGTTCCGGACGGATTTGCGCTTGCGTCCCGATCCAGGCTCAACCGCGATCGCGGTTTCGCGCGGAGGCGCCCAGGTCTATTACGAGAGTTACGGTCAGAACTGGGAACGCGCCGCATTGATCAAAGCCCGCGCCATCGCGGGAGACCCCGAGTGCGCCGCCGGTTTTCTGCGCGATCTGCAGCCGTTCATCTGGCGCAAGTCGCTCGACTTCTACGCCATCCAAGATATCCATTCGATCAAGCGCCAGATCTACGCACATAAGGGCGGCGGCAAAGTCACTGTGCCCGGCCACAACATCAAGACCGGCCGCGGCGGCATCCGTGAGATCGAGTTTTTCGCGCAGGTCCAGCAATTGATTTGGGGCGGCCGCATGGAAGAGGCGCGCGTGCCGCGCACCCTCGCCGCGCTCGATGTGCTGACCGACCTCAACTTCGTGGCCCCCGAGGTCCGCGACGACCTGAAGAAAACCTATCGCTATCTGCGCAAGCTTGAACATCGCTTGCAGATGGTCGCGGACCAGCAGACGCAGACCATGCCCACATCCCGCGCCGAACTCGCGCACATCGGCATGTTCATGGGCCACAACAATCTCGACGTCTTCATCGCGGAAGTGGAAAGCGCGTTGCGGCTCGTGGAGAAACACTATGCCGGGCTATTCGAGGACGCGCCGTCCCTCGCAGTCGACGGCAACCTGGTTTTTACCGGCACGGAAGACGATCCGGACACGCTCGCGACGTTGCGGCGTCTTGGCTATCAGGACGTCAGCATGGTCACCCAGATGGTGCGCGGCTGGCATCACGGGCGCTATCGCGCCACCCGCAGTAATCGCGCCCGCCAGCTTCTGACGGAGGTTATCCCCGCGCTGCTGGCCGCCTTTGGAAAGACGGCGCAGCCGGACACCGCGCTGATCAAGTTCGACAAATGCTTCGCAGGCCTCCCGGCCGGCGTCCCCATTCTGTCGGTGTTCTATTCCAATCCAGACCTGCTCGATCTGGTGGCCGAGATCATGGGCGATGCGCCGCGCTTGGCCGATCACCTCACGCGTTCGCCGACGCTGCTCGACTATGTACTGGAGCCGGAGTTCTATAAGCCGCAGGAGGGTTTCAAGACCTTCAATGAGGACCTCGCCCGCGCCCTCGCCCGCGCGGATGCTTTCGAACTGATGCTCGACGTTTGCCGGCGCTGGTTGAACGACCAGCAGTTCCGCGTCGGCGTCCATGCGCTGCGAGGACTGATCGACCCCCTGGCAGCGGCGCGCCACTTCACGACCTTGGCCGAGGTCGTCATCGGCAACCTCGTCCCGCGGGTCGCGGCCGAGTTCGCCAAACAGTACGGCGACATTCCCGGCGGACGCCTCGGCGTCATCGGATACGGAAAGCTCGGCAGCCACGAGATGACGCCGACTTCGGATCTGGACTTGGTCGTCATTTACGACGCCGCCCTCGACGTCTATTCGGCGAACGGTCCGCGCTCATTGCCCACTCCGGCCTACTACATCCGTCTGGCCCAACGCATCGTCTCGGCATTCAGCTCGCTGACCTCGGAGGGAAAACTCTACGCCGTCGATATGCGCCTCAGGCCCAACGGCGACAAAGGACCGCTGGCGACAAGTCTGGAAGCGTTCGCCAAGTACCAGGTGCAAGACGCCTGGACGTGGGAGCATATGGCGCTGACACGCGCCCGTGTCGTGCTTGGCGATGAGGAACTACGGGCGGCGGCGCAAGCCGTCATCACCGACGCCCTTGCCAAACGCCGCGATCCGAAGGCGCTGGTACTGGCCGTGGGCGACATGCGCGCACGGATGCGCAAAGACAAAGGCGAACAGGGGCCCTGGAGCATCAAGCACCGGGCCGGGGGCCTTGTGGACGCCGAATTCATCGTTCAGTACCTCAAGCTGGCGACACCGGACGCTAAACCGAAAGACACCGACCCCGCCGCGATCATTGAGAGCCTTGCCGCGCACAACGCGCTCTCGGGAACAGATGCAAAAACCCTGATCGAGGGGATTAATCTTTGGGCGCGGCTGCAACAGATGCTGCGGCTGACCTTCGAAAGCGACATCGCCCCCGCAGACATCCCGCCTGGCCTGAAACAAAAGCTGGCCCGGGCGGTCGGGACCGACGACTTTGCCGCATGTGAGCGCTTGATGGAGGACGTGGCTCGGGCTATCTCCGAGATGTTCTATCGCCTTATCGCGGAGCCTGCCGAACAGGCGCGGCCCGACTTCGCGGAGGTTCCACATTAGCCAGGGGGCACGTCATGGCAGCTAAACGCAAAGCTAAATCCGCGGCACCGAAAGCGGCGAAGAAGAAAACCGTCAAGAAAGCCGCGAAGAAGGTCGCCGCCAAGGCCGCGGTAAAAAAAGCCCCAGGCACGGCCGCTAAGAAGGCTGCTAAGAAGGCTCCTCAGAAAACCCCGTCCGGCGCGTCCATGACTCTCGCTGGAAAGGCGGCCCCCGCCTTTACGCTGATGAATGACGCCGGCAAGAAAGTGTCGCTGAAGGACTTCCGCGGCCAGCGCGTGGTCCTCTACTTCTACCCGAAGGACGACACCCCGGGCTGCACGACGCAGGCCTGTGCGTTTCGCGATGCCGAAGCCGATTTCTCGAAGGCGGACGCAGTGGTCCTTGGCGTCTCCAAAGACACGGTGAAGAGCCATCAGAAGTTCAAGGGAAAGTTCAATTTGAACTTCCCGCTCCTGGCCGACGACGCCGGGGTTTGCGAAGCCTACGGCGTGTGGAAGACCAAGAACATGTACGGTCGCACGTACATGGGAATCGAACGCTCCACTTTCCTGATCGACGAGGGCGGCAAGGTCCGTGCCGAGTGGCGAAAGGTCAGCGTGCCGGGCCATGCCGATGAAGTGGTGAAAGCGCTCAAGTCGCTGTGAGCCTTTGCGACGATGCGCTCGGCGTTCTCACCGCCGCCGATCCGGATACGAAGGTAAAGTTGACAGCCGAAGCCGCCGCGCGATGGCGCGGCGGCGCGCGCGCGGTGGGCCGTGCGCAGCCTCCGATGCAGCCGGCGCGTCCGGCGCGGCCCGAGCTGCGCCGCCCCGGGGACATGCCGAAACGCTCCTCTGGGCCGAAGGGGCGCATCGCGCTGGTACATGCTCTCACCCATATCGAGTTCAACGCCATCGATCTCGCCTGGGACATCATCGCGCGCTTCGGGAACGAAGACTTACCCGAAGCCTTCTTTGACGATTGGGTCGGAGTGGCCGCGGAGGAAGCGGAGCACTTCGATCTGCTGCGCAAGCGCCTTGCGGGATGGGGCGTGCAATACGGGGATCTGCCCGCCCACAACGGACTCTGGGAAGCCGCCGAAGTGACCGCCGACGATCTTGTGGCGCGGCTGGCGATCATTCCCATGACCCTTGAAGCCCGCGGCCTCGATACCACGGTGCAGGGCGCGGCGCGGCTGCGTCAGAATGAAGACACGGAAACCGCCGACATTCTGGCGACGATTTACACCGACGAGATCAAACATCTTGCCGTGGGTGTGCGCTGGTTCGAGTACCTGTGCGCCCGCCGCCGTCTCGATCCCATCGCGACTTATAAACAGATGATCGATGCGCGGTTCACCGGAAAACCGAAGCCGCCCTTCAACCTTGAGGCCCGCGCGCAAGCCGGGATGAAGGCCGACTACGTCGCACCGTGGATGTGACGGCGCAACGCGCGCGGCCCCCATGGCGCACGGAGCCATGCGTTTTTGCCGTGCAATTTTACGCGGCACGCGGCAGTCAAAAAAAGCGGCTTTTCAGCGTTCCTTCAGCACCTTGGACTGCCGCGTAATCACGCGGCTGCCGCGCGGCAGAGGGCTTTTTCTCGTGGATTAGGCCGCGCAGCCGTGCGGTGACGGCATAACTTGAAAGTAGCCATACACGTGAACGTGCGAATTTGCATCGATGAGTCTCGCGTAATTCACAATGTCAAAGAACCAGCTGCGGCTCGCAAGATGACGAACCTGCGCCGCCACGATGCGCCCCGGCGCGATTTTCCGTCGAGCGAAGTTTGCGCCTTTGCGGAATTTCATGATTCAAAAAATCGGAGATGTGCAGGGGGCGAGTCGGCTGCGCTCCGCGGCGCGGATTGCCCGCATGAAGCGGGCAATGACGGCGAGGAATTGGATGTCATCGCCCGGCTTATCCGGGCGATCCAAGCGAGAGGCGTAGGTTGCGCGGTGGATTGCCCCGCCGACCGTCGCGGGGAAACGAGCGCCCCCGCGACAGATCACGATCAATGAGTCAGATCGCTGGCGGTTTTAATGCGGGACGCCAGGGACGCGGCCATGAACTTGTCGAGGTCGCCGTCGAGAACACCTTGCGTGTCCGATGTTTCGACCTCCGTGCGCAGGTCCTTCACGAGCTGATAGGGCTGCAGCACGTAGGAACGGATCTGATGCCCCCAGCCGATATCGGTCTTGGCTGCCTCGGTGGCCGCGGCCTTGGCTTCGCGGCGTTCCAGCTCCTGTTCGTAAAGACGCGCGCGCAGCATGTCCCACGCCTTGGCGCGGTTCTGGTGCTGCGAACGCTCGTTCTGGCACTGAACCACGATGTTGGTCGGGATATGCGTGATGCGCACGGCGCTATCGGTCTTATTGACGTGCTGGCCGCCGGCGCCCGAGGCGCGGTAGGTATCGATCCGGCAGTCCTTCTCGTTGATCTCGATGTTGATCGTGTCGTCGATGACTGGATAGACCCAGGCCGACGCGAAGCTGGTGTGCCGGCGCGCATTCGAATCGTAAGGTGAGATGCGCACGAGACGATGGACGCCGCTTTCGGTCTTCAGCCAGCCATAGGCGTTGTGACCGGAAATGCGGAAGGTGACGGACTTGATGCCCGCGCCTTCCCCGGCGCTTTCTTCAAGGTATTCGACCTTGTAGCCCTTCTTTTCCGCCCAACGCGAATACATGCGCGCCATCATCTCGGCCCAGTCCTGGGCTTCGGTGCCGCCCTGCCCGGCGTGGATTTCAAGATAACAGTCGTTCGGGTCGGCTTCGCCCGACAGCAAGCTTTCCAGCTCGGCCTGTTTCACGCGCGCCATCAGGTCCGCGATCATGCGGCGCGCCTCTTCGATCGAGGACTCGTCTTTTTCCTCGTCGGCGAGTTCGGCCAGGGTGATGGCGTCGTCGAGGTCGCGCTCGAGCTTGCGGGTATTGCCGATGCCGGTTTCCAGCTGGGTGCGCTCGCGCATGACCTTCTGCGCGTCGGCGGGTCGATCCCACAGCTTCGGGTCTTCAGCTTTGGCGTTCAGTTCATCGAGACGGAGAAGGGCACGATCCCAGTCAAAGATGCCTCCGGAGCAGGTCGAGCGAGCGCTTGATGTCGTTGACCTTTGCTTCGATGTCGGGGCGCATAGGAACCTGCTCAGTTAGTTCAGTTTTTCCGATTTTATAAGGCCCTGCCGCCACCCTTCGCAAGGCCGTAGAAAGCACCACTGGGGGACACTGCAACCTTTGGAAATAGGCAGTTCAGGATGGTCGTTGCGTACAAGGATATCTTCCGCCACGCTTGGACCTGACAGCGCAACGAACTCTCCATCTGTGAGGGCGTATGATCGGTCGATTTATCGTCATCGCGAGTTTGTCTGCCGCAAGCCCAACTTTCGCTACCTGCCGAGACGGTGAGGTACTGCCCCCCACAGCGCGCTACGACATCAGGGGCGAGACCGTCCTCGACAAGAAGACGCGCCTTGAGTGGCAGCGCTGCTCGCTAGGCCAAAGCTGGAGTCCTGATAAGGGGTGCACCGGGGAAGTCATCGGTCTGACCCGGGAGGAAGCGATCACACTTCAAAGCGACGGGTGGCGCGTACCCACACGCTTTGAGCTGATGTCGCTTGTGTCGGGCACCTGTACCCCTGCGCTGAACGCGGAGGTGTTTCCGGGGCTGGAGGAACCGTTCCTCGTCTATTGGACCAGCAGCAAGAGCGGACGGAAGGTTTGGATGGTGAACTTCCGCACCGGCACGATGCGAACGTACGTGGGCAAAGGTCTCCTGGCGCCTGTGCGGCTGGTGCGCGGCGGCAACAACCGCACCTGACAGCTCCCCGATTGCTGAAACCGAATGGCTATCCCCTTTTCAGGAGAGAGCGTTCACTTAATACAACCCGCCGGCGGCCGGTAGCTGGGGATCGTTCGACGGCATGTCGACGAGGGTGTCGGCATCGCTGGTGATGCTTTGCTGGTCGAGGGGCGACGTGCCGGTCTTGAAGGCTTCGAGGATGACGCGGGTATCGCCCGGTTCGGCGGGGCGGCCGGTCTGTTTGTTCACGCGCACGAGGCTGATGCCGGGCGGGACGCGGAACGGGGTTTTGGGTTCGTCCTTCAGCGCGGCCTGGATGAAGTCGCGGAAGATCGGCGCGGCGATACTGCCGCCGGTTTCCTTGGGGCCGAGGGAGCGCGGATCGTCGAAGCCGACGAACACACCGGCGACAAGGTTCGGCGAGAAGCCGATGAACCAGACGTCGCGCGCGTCGTTGGAGGTGCCCGTCTTGCCGGCGAGCGGCCAACGCAGCTGGCCGACGCTGCCGGCGGCGGTACCGTACTGGACGACACCCTCGAGCAAATGGACGACCTGATAGATGCTGGCGGGGTCGGCGAGCTGTTCGCGCGTGTCTTTCAGCTCCGGCGGGCCCTGTCCATCCCAGGTGTCCGCGGCGCAGGTCTCGCAGCTGCGCACATTGTGCTTATAGATGGTCTTGCCGGTGTGATCCTGGATGCGGTCGATCAAGCTGGGGGTGAGTTTCTTGCCGCCGTTCACCAGCTCGCCATACGCCGTCACCATCTGGAGGACCGTTGTCGATTCAGCGCCGAGAGAGGCGGCGAGATTGCGCGGCAGCTTGTTCACGGCGCCGAAGCTTTCAGCAATCTGGGCGACCTTTTCCATGCCCACGGCCTGCGCGAGGCGCACGGTCATCAGGTTCTGCGACTTCTCGATTCCGATGCGCAGTGTAGCGCGGCCGAGATATTCGTCGGTGTAGTTGCTGGGCTTCCACTTGGGCAGGCCCGGCCCCTGGTCCATCACGAACGGCGCATCGAGCACGAGGGTCGACGGCGTGTAACCGGACTCCATGGCGGCGAGATAGACGAACGGCTTGAACGATGAACCCGGCTGACGCTGCGCCTGGGTCGCCCGGTTGTATTGCGACTTCGCGTAGGAGAAACCGCCGCTCATGGCGCGCACGCGGCCTGTGAACGGATCGAGGGCGACAATGGCGCCGTCGACATTCGGCACCTGACGCAGGCCGTACGTGCGCTCGGGATAGGCGACGCCTTCGCTGTTGGCGGCGACATGTTCCACGGCGATCACGTCGCCGGGATGGAGCACCTGCGTCGCGGCGCTGACCGCCGCGCCGACCTGTTGCTCGGGCAGCGACTGACGCGCCCAGCGCAACTCACTGAGCGGGATCGTGCCCTGGGTGCCGTCGCGCAAGAGGATGGAGGCATGGTCGTTCTGAACGTCGGCGACAACCGCGGCTTCCCACGCGGGAAGGATGCCGGCCGGATCCTCCATCTTGCGCAGTTGCTCGGCGAAGTCGCTGCCGGCCTTTAACCGGGTGAAAGCCCCGCGCCAGCCGTGGCGGCGGTCGTAGCCTATTAATCCTTTGCGCAACGCGTCCGTCGCCAGGCGCTGCAGCTCGGGATCCAGCGAGGTGCGCACCGCGAGCCCGCCCTTATAGAGCGTGTCGGACCCATAGCGGTCGGCGAGATCGCGACGCACTTCTTCGGCGAAATGCTCGGCGACGATCTGTTCGGTCTCGTCGCGCTTGCGCACGGTGATGGTTTCGGCGCGCGCGGCCTTCTCTTCGTCGCGGGTGATGTAGCCGTCG
This sequence comes from Rhodospirillaceae bacterium, assembly GCA_041905525.1. Lineage (GTDB taxonomy): Bacteria > Pseudomonadota > Alphaproteobacteria > Rhodospirillales > Rhodospirillaceae > SHVO01. The sequence goes on along the minus strand of JAYRKY010000004.1, from coordinate 136,044 downwards.
TCCTGCATGCGTCCGATGACATAATCGCGACGGTCGCGCGCGGCCTCGGGGTAGCGCTGCGGGTTATAATTCGACGGGCCCTTGAGGATGCCGGCGAGATAGGCCGCTTCGCCGACCGTCAGCTCGTCGAGGGACTTGTTGAAATAATTCATCGCCGCGGAGGCGATACCGTAGGAGCCGAACCCGAAGTAGGCCTGGTTCAGGTAGAGCTCCATGATGTGTTCTTTGGTGTATGCCTGCTCGATACGGAAGGAGAGCACGGCCTCGCGCACCTTGCGGTCGATCGAATATTCGCGCCCGATAAGAAACATCTGGGCGACCTGCTGCGTGATCGAGGAGGCCCCTGCCATGCGCCGGTCGCTGCCGATGATCTTCTGGCCGAGCGCGGCGAAGACGGCGCGCGTCAAGCCGATGGGATCGACACCAGGGTGCGACCAGAAGCGCTGGTCCTCGGACGCGACGACCGCGTTGATCACCCGGCGCGGGATCGCCTCGAGCGGCACGAATACGCGGCCCTCGACGGCGTACTCGGTGATAAGCCGGCCGTCGCCCGCATAGACGCGAGTCATGACGGGCGGATTGTAGGTCGCGAGCTGGCGGTAGTCAGGAAGGCCCTTACCGAAGTGGTAGAAGACGAAGATCGCGCCCGCGCCTGCCACGAACACTCCCATCATCAGCACGAAGAAGCCGGCCATCAGCCAGCGGGTCATCCGCTTGTCGAGGACAGGTAACTTTCGCTTGGTCTCAGCCATGAGTGGGCTCGCTTGCCTCAGGTGGGCTCGATAAGGGTATGCAGGCGGGGATGCTCTACCATAACGCACGGCCGCCATGGGACGTTTCTACGCACCGGAGGTATCTTTTCATGGCCCCGAAATAGGGCAAAAAAGCGGTTGCAGCGGGGGTTTGAGGTCCCGCTAGCCCCGGCGGGCGCTTTGGACGCCCCCGAAATGGGTGTCGACCCCCCTCACCACCGCCGCCATGAGCTTGCCTCGGTAGGTTTCGGTCTTCAGGGCGGCTTCGTCCTGGCGATTAGAGAGGTATCCCATCTCGATCAGCACGGAGGGAACATCGGGGGACTTCAGCACGGCGAAACGCGCGAACCGGTGACCGTTGCGCAGAAGGGTCGTTTCCCGCTTGAGCTCGCCGATCAAACGGTCGGCCAGCTTGGTGGCGAGGTTCATGCTCTCCCGCTGGGCGAGGTCGACCAGGATGTGGCGCACCTCCTGACTTTCGCGGGTGAGATCGACGCCGATGATGTTGTCTGCGCTGTTTTCCTGTTCGGCGAGCTGCTCGGCTTCGCGGTCGGACGCTTTCTCGGACAGGGTGTAAACCGAGAGGCCGCGAACGTCCTTGTTTGCGATGGAATCCGCATGCAGCGAGATAAACAGATCGGCGGCGGCATTGCGGGCGATCTCGCGGCGCTCCGCCAGCTCCAGCGAAAGATCGCGCTCGCGGGTCAACTGGACCCGGTAGCGGCCGGTAGCTTCGAGACGGCTCTTGAGCTGTTTGGCGGCGGCGAGTGTGATCGTCTTTTCATAGATGCCGCTGAGCCCGATGGCACCGGGGTCCACCCCGCCGTGGCCGGGGTCGATGACAATGAGTTTCTTGCGGTTGGCTTCTTTGGTCTCGGGAGCCACGTCCTTGGCCGGAACCGGCTTATTGGCGGTGGCGGCGAGACGGCCGATCCGGTTCTGCGGGCCGGCGGCGGCCATGAACTTGTCGCGGGAGGTCTGCTCCAGATCGATCACGAAACGATGGGGGGTACCGCCCGTGGCCGGGAGGACAAAGGCATTCTTCACGGCGGCCGGGTCAACCAGATCCACGACAATGCGGGCGCGTCCGGGTTGGAAAAGACCGTAGCGGACCGCCTTCACCACGCCAGTGGCATGGGCAAGCGCGTTGCCTTCCATCGTCCAATCGAGTTCCGGCAGGTCGGCCACGATGCGATAGGGATCGGCCAACGAAAAGATAGAAAATTCAATATTTTCAGAGAGTTCGAGGACGAGCCGGGTATGGGTGCCGTGGTCGTGCACCCGGATGGCAGAGGCGATCCCCAGGGCGCGGGCGGCCACAGGCCACAGGACGCTCCCCGCCACGGTCGCAAGCAGGGTACGGCGGGACAATCCCGGCACGAAAAATGGCTTCCGCTCTAACAATACCTGGGACCTTAACCCCTTGACTCTCCTATATATACACCGAGTCGCGAAAATCCGGCAATAAGCTTGCGCGGAAGGGGTAAAGGGCTGGAATTAAACGTTGTCACGGCGGCGATCACCTGTTTATGGTTATCGACACGAGGTTGCGCCTGACAGGCTGCGCCCGCCGTAATGAGCTCCAAGCCGAGAAGGCGTTGCTCCGGTGGCGGTCGGAATCGGGACTTAGAATATAAGCCCCATAGCTTTATTGGATGGACGCGGCCCCGTTGATGGGGACGGTTCACCGTCGCCTGGCGCCTTCCGGCTCAACCAGGCTCGCGATACCTCGGCCCCATATGTGTTCACTCGAGGGGGCTCGGATTGCCAACAGCCTCGCTACATAGCAAAGCGCCGCTTTGGTCCACGACTGTGGACGCCGCCCCCATTTCTCAGGGTTTTCGCCTGACGAACGTGACGTTCGGCCATGAGTTGCCGACGCGCGACCGTCAGCGCGCCCGACTTTTAAATCTTTCAACTTTCCACCGCGCCTCGCCCTCCGGACCAAAGGTCCTGAGCCGCGCGCCGTCCGCGGTGCTACGGAGTACGCCTACCAATGGTCAAAAGAATGCTGATCGATGCCACGCACGCCGAGGAAACTCGCGTGGTGGTTCTGGATGGAACGCGCCTTGAGGAATTTGATGTAGAGACATCTACAAAGAAACAAATCAAAGGCAACATCTACCTCGCCAAAGTCGTCCGCGTTGAACCTTCGCTTCAAGCCGCCTTCGTCGATTACGGCGGGAACCGTCACGGGTTCCTGGCCTTCAGCGAAATTCATCCCGACTACTATCAAATCCCGGTCGCGGACCGCGAACGCCTGATCGCCGAACAAGAGCGTCACGAGCGCGAAGAAGAAGAGCGTCAGGCGCGCCGCCGCGCCCGCCGCGAAGCGCAAGCCGCACAGACGGGCACGACCGCCGACGGCCAGGCCGCCGCCGGCGAAGGTCCGCACGACGATCATCATGACGACGGTCATGATCATGACGATCACGACGATCATCACGATCACCCGGATCACGATCATCACGACGACGATCATCACCATGACGATCATCACCATGACGATCATCATGCTCATCAGGGCGACGATCACCACACGGATCATCACGGGGACGACCATCACGAGGGCGACGCCATCCCCCTCGCCTTCATCCCGCCCGCGATCACGGCGGAGCTGCCCCCGGACGACGAACATCATGATGATGAGCGTCATGAGGACAGCCACGCCCATGAGGCGGCGCCGCAGGACGCGAACGACCCTGCTCAAGACGGCCCGTCGCCGGACGTGATCGCCCCGATGCCGCCGCCCGAGACCGTCGGCGGCGACGTGGTCGGCGACGCCGGTGAAGCCCAGAACGGCGATGCGGCCCCCGCAGAGGGCGCGCTCGTCAACATCGAGAAGCCCGTCGTGGAAACGGTGGGCGGCGAGGACGACGAGGAAGAGGAAAGCCGGGACGACCGCAGCCGCCGCCGCTTCGTCGCGTCACGCCACTATAAGATCCAGGAAGTCATCAAGCGCCGGCAGATCATGCTGGTGCAAGTGGTGAAGGAAGAGCGGGGCAACAAGGGCGCCGCGCTGACGACGTACCTGTCGCTGGCCGGCCGCTACTGCGTGCTGATGCCCAACTCCGCCCGGGGCGGCGGCGTCTCCCGCAAGATCACCAGCGCGCAGGATCGCCGGCGTCTGAAGCAGATTCTCGGCGACCTCGAATTGCCGACGAACATGGGCGTGATCTTGCGCACCGCCGGCTCGGAGCGCAGCCGCGCCGAAATCAAACGCGATTACGAATACCTGCAGCGCACATGGAACAATATCCGCGAAGTGACCATGCAGAGCCGCGCGCCGGCGCTGATCCATGAAGAAGCAAGCCTGATCAAGCGCGCGATCCGCGACATCTACAGCCGCGATCTTGAAGAAGTGTGGGTCGACGGCGAGGAAGGCTACAAGGTGGCCAAGGACTTCATGCGCATGCTGACGCCCAGCCATGCCAAGAAGGTCCAGCGCTACAAGGACGACATCATTCCGCTGTACCACCGCTATCAGGTGGAAACGCAGATGGAATCGATCAACAGTCCGGTGGTGCAGCTGCGCTCGGGCGGATCGATCGTGTTCGCCCAGACCGAGGCGCTGGTCGCCATCGACGTCAACTCCGGCCGCGCCACCAAGGAGCGGCACATCGAGGAGACGGCGTTCAAGACGAACATGGAAGCCGCCGAGGAAATCGCGCGCCAGCTTCGCTTGCGCGACTTGGCCGGCCTGATCGTCATCGACTTCATCGACATGGAAGACAACCGCAATAATCACGCGGTTGAACGGCGTCTCAAAGAAGCTTTAAAGGCCGACCGCGCCCGCATCCAAGTGGGCCGCATCAGTCATTTCGGCCTGCTGGAACTGTCGCGTCAGCGCCTGCGTCCCAGCCTGATCGAAGCCAACTTCCGCACCTGTGCGCATTGCGCGGGCACCGGCATGATCCGTTCGACGGAATCGGCCGCCGTGCATTCGCTGCGCATGTTGGAAGAAGAAGGCGTGCGCCAGCGCTCGAGCGAAGTGACCATCACGGTCCATCCGGACGTGGCGTTGTATCTGCTGAACTACAAGCGCGAAGCGCTGGCGAGCATCGAGAGCCGCTACGGTTTGCGGATCTTCGTCATGGGCGACGCCGCGCTCATCCCGCCGAATCTGCGCCTCGACCGCGTGAAGGCGATGCGCGCGCCCGGCGAAGGACCGGAGGGGCGCGAGTTGCGTGAACCGCAGCCGGTGCGCGAGATCGCGCCTCCGGAGCCGGAACCCGAAGACGAAGTCGAGGACGAAACCGACGACGAGAGCGAGGCCGAAGGCGGGCGCGAGCACCGTGGCCACGGCCAGCCGCGCAGCGAAGGCGAGGAAGACGGCGGACGCCGCCGCAAGCGCCGCCGCAGACGCCGTGGGCGTGGCGGCGACGACCGCGACGGGCGGAACGACGGCCACCGTCATGAGGGATCGCGGCAGGAAGGTCAGCGTCACGAGCAGCGTCCGGAGCGCACCGACACGTCCACCGACAGCGAAGGCGGTGACGTTTCCGAAGGCGACGAACAAGCTTCATTCGAGGCCCAAGAGGGCCGCCCCGACCAACAAGGGCGCGACGGCGAAGGCCGCCGCCGTCGCCGTGGGCGCCGGGGCGGACGCCGCCGGCGCCGTGGTAACGGCGAGCAGCACGGCGACCATCAGGGCGATCACCAGGGCGACCAAGCCGGTGGCCAGGCTGAACAAGTGACAGAAAGCACCGCAGCGGCCGTGGCGAGCGAAGCCGGATCGTGGCCGGAAATGCATACGCCGGCGCCCGAGCCCGCGGCCGCACCGGCGCACGAAGACACGGCCGGCGCCGACGGAGCTCCCGAAGTGCGCAACGGCACCGGCGGCTCACGTTCCTTCTTCCGCGCGATCAAGGAAGGCGTATTGGGACGCCGCAGCGAAGAAGCGCCGCAGGCCGAAACGCGTGCGGCGGAGCCGCCGCGGAGCGAGGCGCCCCGCAGCGAGACGCCCCGTGCGGAACCAAAACCTGAGCCGCAGGCCGCGCCCGCCGCGCCTCCCGCTCCGGAAGAGCCCGCAGGTCCGCCGCGCAAGGGCTGGTGGTCGAACAAGACCTGATGCCTGAAAACGAAAAACCCCTCACCGCCCGGTGAGGGGTTTTTTCATGCCTTGGCGCGCCACGTTTTGAGGCGTGCGCACGCCTCTTCCATGTCCGCGGTCGATCCGGCGAACGAGAAGCGGACGAAGTGACGGCCGTGGAACGGATCGAAGTCGATCCCCGGCGTGATGGCGACGCCGGCTTCATGGAGGACACGCCGGCAGAACTCCATCGAATCGTCGCTCAGGCTCGAAATATCGGCGTAGATATAGAAAGCGCCGTCCGCCGGGGCGAACTTACCGAAGCCCAATTCCGGAAGATGGCTCAACAGCACCTCGCGGTTTCTCGCGTAGCGGGCCACGTTGGCCTGCAGTTCATCCTTGCAGTCGAGCGCGAACAACGCGCCGTACTGGGCGACGGTCGGCGGCGATATGAACAGATTCTGCGCGAGGCATTCCATGGGCCGCCTGAGGTCTTCGGGTACGACGAGCCATCCCATGCGCCAGCCGGTCATGCTGAAGTACTTCGAGAAGCTGTTCACCACGATGGCGCTGTCCGACACCGCAGCCGCGACCGTCACTTTCGGTCCGTAGGTGATGCCGTGGTAGATTTCATCGGAAATGAGGCGAATGCCGTTCGTATCGCAGAAGCGCGCGAGGTCCTTGAACGCGTCCTCGGGCACCACAGACCCGGTGGGGTTTGCAGGGCTGGCCAAAATGACGCCGTTGGGAAGCTTCGGAAGCTTCTTCAGATGGTCGACCGTCAATTGGTAATGGCTGCCGGAGTCAACCGCGATCAGTTCCGGCACGATCCCCAGGCTCTTGAGGATATGGCGATAGGCCGGATAGCCGGGCGAGGCAAGCGCGACGCGATCGCCGGCCTCGAAGGCGGTAAGGAACGCAAGCACGAAAGCGGCGGAGGACCCGATGGTGCCGAAGATCCGGTCGGCCGGGACGTTCACACCATAGTCCTCGGCATAATAGCGCGAGATGCGCGCCGAGAGCGCCGGAATGCCGGCCGCGACGGTGTAACCCAGCGGATCGGTTCCGCCCAAAAGTTCAGCGACGCGGGCCGCTGCTTTTTTCGGGATGCCGGTGGACGGTTGTCCGACTTCGAGATGAATGATGCTGCGCCCCGCGGCCTCGAGCGCCGTGGCATCGCGCATCACGTCCATGACGATGAAGGGAGGGACGACACCGCGGGCGGCAACTTTGAATGACATCGCTTGATCCTAAGGCATAAGGCTGAGAGTCGACGCCGGCGCCGGACAGCGCGGCCCCGTTTGTTCCTGAGAGGTGTCTGATCCTCCCGGCCGCTTTAGACAAGCAAGGAAACCAAGCGCGAGCTGGTCGAGATCCTTATCGGCCGAAGATGTGGCCGGAAAAAGATAACCGCCGTCGCGGGTGATGCTGCCGAGGCCGAACGGCCGGCCCATGGTAAACGCGCAGGCGACGGCCGCGCCGGCCTTGTCGGCAATCGCGAACCCCGTGGAGCCGGGTGACAGCGCGATGCTCGCCGCTTTCGCTTCGGGCGCGAAGGACGCGGGGGCGGTCCCTTCCATAAAACGGGGATTGCGAAGCCGCGCGAGCGAGTCCGCGAGCCGGGGCTGCCGCCACTCGTCGCCCGCGGCGATCATGCGCCGGTCGGCGGTCATGAAGACCGCAAGGGCATTCGGATCGGTGATAAAGACGCCGCCGTATTTCGCCACATCCTCGGCGAGCGCCGGGGAGACCTTGTGCCCGAAGCGCGCAAGGGTTTCGGCTGAAACCACCAGACTCGACCACGGGCGGGTGCCGTATTTGGCGTGTAGGGCAAAGAGGCCGCGGCCGAGGCGGGCACTCCGGAAATCGAGGCCTTCCACCGCGCCATCGGCGGCGCGACTCACGCACACGCCGCCGCCGCCGAGGCCGACGGAGGCAGCCGAGGTTACAGACAGTGTGAAGCCCATCGCGGTCGCAGCGTCGGCCGCGACGCCGCCGGCGAAAAGCACCTCTTTTGCAACCGCGCCCGCTTCGTGGTCGAAAGTGACGATCTGCATCTCGGGCGGGGCGGCGATGCGGGTAAACTCAACGTTTTCCGCACCCTGGAGGCCACCGAGCTGAAAACGCACAGGCGGCAGCTCGCCGCAGGCGCTCAGCCCCGCCGTCAAACATCCCGCAAGGCCTAGAAAAGACACCATGATTACGGATTTGTAGCCTCGGTTCATCGCCGCAAAATGCCACAATTCTCGCCTATTGGCAGTAGCGCCTAGGGCTAGGTGCCCGACTGCGGGTTAGGCTAGGCTGCGTCTCATAAAGCGTGGAAGGGTTTCCCCTGACAAAGAACGCCCCGTTTTTCCGCCCCAGGACAGTGCTCGGCCGTGCGGCGCATATCTGCTCCCGCACGACCGCGACCCTCGTCGTGGGCGCCGTCCTGGCGACCTCGGTCTTCTCGGTGTGGACCTCCGCACGCGCGCAGGAGTTCTCGACCGGCACGATCCTCTCGGACACGGAGATCGAGGCGACCTTGCAGACCTATGCCCGCCCGTTGCTCGCGGCCAGCGGAATGCCGCCCGATCGGGTGAAGATCCAGTTGATGGTAGACGATTCCATCAACGCCTTCGCGACGAACGGCAGCCAGATGTTCTTCAATACCGGGCTGATCCTGAAAGCGGAGAACTCGAACGAGGTGATTGGCGTGATGGCGCACGAATTGGGCCATATCGCCGGCGGGCACGTCATCACGGCGGGCGACGGCGCCGCCGCGCCGAATGCCATTTCGCTGCTGTCGACATTGCTCGGTGTGGCCGCAGGTGTCGCCGCCGGGAGTCCGGATCTGGGCATCGCGTTGATGATGGGCGGTCAACGCGCCGCCATCGGCGAGTATCTGTCCTTCAGCCGCGGTGTCGAAAGCCGCGCCGACCAGTTTGCGCTCGATGCCCTTGAGAAGACCAATCAATCCGCGGAAGGGCTTTTCGCGTTCTTCAATCGCCTTGCCGGCGAGGAACTGCTGATCACCGACCGCGGCGATCCTTACGTCCGCACTCACCCCATGAGCCGCGAGCGCATGGCGACCATCCGCGCCGCGATCGAACGGTCGTCGTTGCGACAGAAGGCCTCGCTGCCGGCGACCGATACGCGGCTGGGGCAGCCGGGCGACACCATCGCCATTGCCAGCGATCCGGTCGGGGTGGAACTGAAATCGATCGTCGCCGCCGAGCTCGCGCGCATGGGGTTCAAGGTCAAGGATCTGGCCACGACCCCGGACGCCGTCGCGCAGGTGGTGGATACACGTGAAGCCAAGGCCGGGATCGTTGTGTACGGCGGCGGGACCGCGAATGTGGCCGCGACGCCGCGCCCCAATGTCCGCGTGGCGGTGGCGCGCGACGAAGACGGCGCGCGCGCCGCGCGCGAGCAGAACGATGCGAATGTGATGGCGCTGGCGGCGCGCGTCATGCAGCCCGACCAAACGCGCGCGATGATCAAAGCCTTCCTCGACACCAAGTCGGCGCTGGCGCGACCGGGGGATGTCCCGGACATCGAAGAACAGCACCGGCGCATGGTGGCGAAGCTGTACGCGTTTCTGAAGCCGCAATATGCGACGCTCTCCAAGTATCCCGAGACGGACAAATCGGTGTGGGGCCGCTACGCTCGCGCGATCGCTTATTATCGCCGCGGCCAGTTCGACAAATCGCTTCCGATCGTCGACGACCTTCTGAAGGACCGTCCCCGCGACCCTTACTTCTGGCAGATCAAGGGCGACATGCAGCTGTCGCGGAGCAAGACCGACGAGGCCATTGTCGCCTATCGCGAAGCGCTGAAATATATGCCCAACGCCCCGGAAATCCTGAATGCCAAAGCCCACGCCATGGTTGAGAACGGCGATGCGACCTATAGGGCGGAGGCGGAAGAAACGCTCAAGCGTTCGGCGGCGCTGGACCCGGACAACGCCTATACCTGGGACCTGATGGCCCGCACCTATGCGCTGGCTGGTAACGAGGGCATGAGCGCCTACGCCGCCGCGGAAAAGGCCATGCTGATCGGACAGTTCGGCGACGTAGCCCGTTACTCGATGCAGGCGGACAAGCTGCTCGAAAAAGGCACGCCGACATGGTATCGCCTGCAGGACATTAAAATTGCCGCGCAAAACCATATGCGCGACATGAAAGAGCGCCGCCGCTAGGCGCGAAAGGACAAGAACGATGACCCGCTTCCTGATGACCGGCCTCAAAGGCCTCCGCGTCACCGCCGGCGCCCTGGCGCTGACCGCGCTCGCCGCGGGTCCTGTGTCGGCCCAAAGCGCCGCTCTTTCGGACGCGCAGAAAAAGGAAGTGCGCGGGCTGGTGCGCGAATACATCCTCGCCAATCCCGAGATCATCACCGAAGCGGTGTCGCTGCTCCAGGAGAAGGAAGAGAAAGCGAAGGCTTCGAAGGTGGTCGCGGCCATCAATGCCAACAAGGCCTCGCTGTTCACACCGCCGGAAGGCACCGTGCTGGGAAATCCGAAGGGTGATGTCACCCTGGTCGAGTTCTTCGATTACAACTGCGGCTACTGCAAGCAGGTGTACCCGACCATGATGGAAACCCTGAAGGAAGACGGAAAGATCAAGCTGGTCGTGAAAGAGTTTCCGATCCTTGGACCCGGCTCGGTCGTCGCCTCGCAGGCCGCGCTCGCATCGCGCAAGCAGAACAAGTATCAGGAATTCCACATGGCGATGCTCGGCCATCGCGGGCAGCTGAACGAAGATTCGATCATGAAGATCGCCGCCGACGTCAAGATTGACGTCAAGAAGCTGCGTGAGGACATGAAGGCGCCGGAGATCAACGAAATCCTGAAGAAGAACCACCAGCTGGCGCAAGAGCTCGGGATCGAGGGCACGCCGGCGATCGTGGTCGGCGAGACGCTGGTACCGGGCGCGCTTCAAAAGGATCATTTGAAAGAGCTGATCGCGGACGCGCGTAAGAAGTAAGCAGGCGCCAGCAAGCGCGGCGAAGAACGCGCGGACTTATCTCTTGGGGGAAGTCGTTCCGTTTCGATGAGCGTTTCTCAGTTTACTGCCAAAGAGCGGCTGCGCTTTCGCAAGCTGCTCGAAGTGGCCAACTCCACCACCTATGAAGGCGAGCGCGACGCGGCGATGCAGGCCGCCACGCGTCTTGCGGCTGCGCATGGCCTTTCCTTGCGCGAAGCCGCCGGCATGGCGGATCACCGCGCCGACAGCGCGGATACGCCGCGGGAGCGTCCCGCCAAGCCCCATAAGGGACCGGCTGGATTCCCGGCCGACTTCGGCGCGGCGTCGGCTGAACAGATGGGCCGCTGGTGGTCGCAGCGGCGCGGCAACGAAAGCCCCGAGGCAACCGCCGGAGGCTTTCAAAGCGAAGTCGAGCGCTATGCGGCGGAAAAACGCCGGCACGCCGAAGCTATGGCCGACGCCATACGGCGCGGCCTGGACGAAGATGAACGGAAAGCCGAAGAGGCCAAACGCCGACGCGCCGAAGCCTTGCGCGCGCGGGGCGGCCTCAAACGCGCGAACGCGGCGTGGCGTCCGCGACCGGAGTTCATCCGGGTCCTGTTGACCGAAACGAACATGAGCGCGAAGGACATCGCCGCCGCCGCGGGCGTTACGATCTACGACGTCTTTCGTGAGAAGCTTTTGATGCGGGCGAAATCCGGCGCGGCGTAGCGCCGATCTTTAGCGCTTGAGATCGCGAGCGTTCATCGTCATTTCGTCAGCGGTGCGGAGCACCGTCGCGTTGGACGAATAGGCACGCTGCGTGACGATCAGTTTGGAGAACTGATCGGCGAGATCGACGTTGGAGCTTTCCAACGCGCCGATCACGAGCTGCGTGCGGCCCATCTGCGAGTTGATGGCCGCGATTTCCATGTCACCGGCCGCTTGGGTGCGCTCGAACATATTGCCGTTCTTGGCTTCGAGCTTGTTCTCGGCGGTGAAATGCGCGGTCGCCAGCTGGTAGAGGTTGCGCGTCTGGCCGTTGGAATAGCTGCCGATGAGCATGCCCGTGTTGTCGAAGTAGGTGTTGTTCAGGCGGCCCATGATGTAGCCGTCCTGTTTGATGTTCTGCACCGTCAGCGCGCCGTTGTCGGCGAGTTGCGTCACCTTCGAAAGGTCCAACATCACGGTCTGGTCGCCGGTGGGATCATGGATGGTGGCCTCGATCAGACCGTCCGGTGGATCGGCCATGCCGCCGATCCCGTTGAAAGTCACTGTCGGCGGAAAGAAGTCGACCGGAATGCGCGAGGTATCCGCGCCGATGGCTTCCATGTCGAGAGTCCAGGTCGCGTCCAGCCCAGCCGTAAATCCGACCGAGAGCGTGCGCGAGGTACCGTTCACGTCGACGAACGGCAAGCCGACGCTCTGGCGTCCGCTGCTGGCGGCCGAGACGTTGGCCTGCAATTGGATGCTGGTCGTCGCCGCCGGCTCGAAGATGCTGTTGTTGTTGAACATGATCGGAGTCAGCGTCGAAATATCGTTTGACGGCGACACGGCGCCGTTGGCGTCGGCGGCCCAGCCATACACATAGTTTCCGGTGGACGTGGTCATCAGCACGCCTTGGTCATTCTGACCATTGCCGTCGGTATCGACGCCCAGGTCGACGGACTGGCCGAAAAAGGCGCCGTCGCGGGTGAACTGATATTCGCCAAGCCCTTGCGTATTCTCATTGGTGATGAAGAAGCCGCGGCCGTTCAGCGCCACGTCGAAGCTACGGTTGGTGGTGGCGATGGCGCCCTGCTTGTCTACCTGGCGATAATCGTAAGTGTTGACGCTGAAATAGCTGCGCGAGAGTGGATCAACGTGATTCAGCAGCGTCGCAAAGTGGGTACCCTGGGCCTTGTAGCCCGTGGTGTTCACGTTGGCGATGTTGGTGGAGATATTCGACATGTGCTGGGACTGGGCATTCATGCCCTGCACCGCCGTGTTGAAGATCCCCCGCAGACCTGCGCTCATCTCACTCTCCGCTCATTTCGGGCCCGAAAGAGCGCGCTGGTTGCCCAGCGCGCACTTCGAGCGTTGGTTCGGATGTAGCAAGGCTCGTGCCAGGAGGCGGTTCGAATGAATTCAATGCGTTAGGGGCGCGGCGCGGCACGTCCCGTGGCCGTAGTCCGGCAGAAGCGGCTTAGGACCGGCAGGAATTGCCCAGCTACCAGAGCAGCGTCCGGGGTTTCGGCATCGGTCTGCGGGATAGCACCGTGACGAAGCCTTTGAGGATTCGGACCAGCGTCCACACCAGCCACCACATCCAGATGGCGCCGGCGAGCATCAACACCGGCGGGACGCCCTCCGGCATGATCCATTCCGCGCCGTGCGGCGTCTCGGCCATCATGGCGGCGAAATTCACGACCACATAGCTCAGGCCAACCATTGCGGAGACACTGAGGGTGAGTAAACCGAACCAGAAGGTGCGCGCTTGGTAGGAGAAGTGCGTGAGCGATACGGTACCGGCGTTCGCCATGCCGGTGTGCGCCATGATCACGCCCACAAGCGCCGCGGGCGGAAAGAAGAAACCCACGCCGTACAGGATATATATCACCGTGGGAACGGTGAGCGATTCCGCGGGCGCGGCGGCCGGCGGCAATACGGTAGGTTCGGCCATAGCGCCCCTCTTTCTGCTTGCAGGAGAAGTATAGAACCTCAGCCTGAGCGCGCCATCCGCTTCGCGAGGGACGCCAACCGGTTAGATCAGGCCCGCGAGCGGCGAGGATGGATCAGCGTACATTTTGCGCGGCATGCGCCCGGCGAGATAGGCCAGCCGTCCCGCCTCGACGGCGAGTTTCATCGCCCGCGCCATCTTGATGGGGTCCTTGGCGGCCGCGATGGCCGTGTTCATGAGAACGCCGTCGCATCCGAGTTCCATGGCGATGGCCGCGTCCGACGCGGTTCCCACCCCGGCATCAACCAACACCGGCACTTTCGTCTGCTCGACGATCAAGCGAATGTTCACGGGGTTCTGGATGCCGAGGCCCGATCCAATCGGCGCCGCCAGCGGCATGATGGCGCAGCAGCCCAACTCTTCGAGCCGTTTGCACATGATGGGATCATCGGTGCAGTACACCATCACGTCGAACTTATCCTTGATGAGGGCTTCGGCCGCCTTCAAGGTTTCGACGATGTTGGGATAGAGCGTCTTCTGATCGCCTAGCACCTCGAGTTTCACGAGGTTCCAGCCGCCCGCCTCACGCGCGAGACGTAGCGTACGCACGGCGTCGTCGGCCGTGTAACAGCCCGCGGTGTTAGGCAGGTACGTGTACTTCTTCGGGTCCACATAATCGACCAACATGGGCTGCGAAGGATCGGAAAGATTCACGCGGCGCACGGCCACGGTGACGATCTCGGCGCCGGACGCGTCGATGGCGCGCGCGGTCTCCTCGAAATCCTTATACTTGCCGGTCCCCACCAGAAGGCGGGATGAAAAGCGCTGCCCGGCGACGACGAAAGTGTCCGTGATGGGGTCAATCTGATTCATGGAACGGCCTATCGGAAAAACGCGGCTAACCGCCGCCGATGAAATGGACGATTTCGATCCGGTCGCCATCCCTGATCTGAGTAGCACCGAAGGTGGACTTGGGAACGATCTCGAGGTTGCGCTCGACGGCGACCTTCTTCGACTGGAGACCGAGGTGCGCGAGCAGAGCCTCCACCGACAGACCTTCGGGGATGACACGCGCTTCGCCGTTCAGCGTGATGTTCAAAGACACTCCCTCCCTTCGCTGGCATGACCCAGATCAGGTTCAGCGGGTTCAAGGCGCACAGGCAGCCCTGTCTCAGCCCGCCTCAAGAGGGAACGGGCACCCCGGTTCGGGCGGGAAGATGGGCGAGCGAGGGGCGCGAGTCAAGCTCCGTCGGGCGCCAAAAAGTGGGCTATGGCCTTGCAACCATTAAATTTTATCCGACAAGACAGGTCGGAAAGGTTGCCGCAACCAAAAGGGTGGTATATCCCTGACACGGCTTGAGGCACCCCCCGCCGGGCGGGCTCCCAAAGCCAGGGTAGGAAAGACACGCTTGAGCCGCACCATCGTTGTGCTGAACGGGCCGAACCTCAATTTGCTGGGGCAGCGGGAACCGGAGATTTATGGCCGTGGATCGCTCGACGATCTGAAGGCGGCCACGGTCGCGCGCGCGAAGACGCACGGACTCACAGCTGATTTCCGCCAGAGCAACAACGAAGGCGAGCTGGTGACGGCCATCCAGGAGGCCCGCGTGTCGGCCGCCGGGATCATCATCAATGCCGCGGCCTACACCCACACGTCCGTTGCGATCCTGGATGCGCTGCTGGCCAGCGACCTTCCGGTGATCGAAGTACATCTGTCCAACATCTACAGACGCGAGGAGTTCCGTCATCACTCCTACGTCAGCCGCGCGGCGACCGGCGTTATCTGTGGTTTCGGTGCGCTCGGCTACGAGCTGGCGGTGGATGCGATGGCGCACATTCTCGATGCAAGGAACACAAAGTGAAAAAGACCGTGAAAAAGGGCGCCTCGAAAAGCGCCGCCAAGAAAGAAGCCCCCGCCGCCAAAGCTGCGCCGAAAGCGGCCGAAACCAAGGCCACGGCTGGGAAGTCCGCCGCGGGCCGCAGCATCGAAGGCCTCTTGGTAAAGCAGCTCGCGTCGATCCTCGACGAAACCTCGCTGACGGAAATCGAATATGAAGCCGGCGGCGTACGCGTGCGCGTCGCGCGCAGCCATAGCGGCGGTTTCGCCGCGCCCGTGGCCTATGCCGCGCCGGCCGCCCCGGCCCTGCCCGCGCCGAGCGCCGCCGCTCCGGCCGCGCCCGCGGCCCCGGCCGATCCGGCGACGCATCCAGGCACCGTCAAGTCGCCCATGGTCGGCGTATGTTACCTGCTGCCTGAACCGGGCGCGGCGCCGTTCGTGAAGGTCGGCGACACCGTGAGCGAGGGCCAGACCCTGTGCCTGATCGAAGCCATGAAGACGTTTAACCCCGTGAAGTCGCCGCGCGCCGGCAAGATCGTGAAGCTGGTCGTCGAAAACGGCGCGCCGGTGGAATACGGCGAGCCGCTCATGATCATCGAGTAACCACGGAATGTTCGAAAAAATCCTCATCGCGAACCGCGGCGAGATCGCGCTGCGCATTCAGCGCGCCTGCCGCGAAATGGGCATCCAAACCGTAGCGGTGCACTCGACCGCGGACTCCGAGGCGATGCACGTGCGACTGGCCGACGAGTCCGTCTGTATCGGACCGCCCTCGGCGCGGGAAAGCTATCTGAACAAAGCCGCGATCATTTCCGCCGCCACGATCACGGGCGCGGACGCGATTCATCCGGGCTACGGATTTCTGTCGGAGAACGCCGAGTTCGCCGAAATGGTGGCCGATCATCACTTGACCTTCATCGGTCCCGCGCCGGTGCATATCCGCACCATGGGCGACAAGGTGCTGGCGAAGAAAACGGCGAAGGAAACCGGGATTCCGGTGGTGCCGGGCTCAGATGGGGCCGTCGCCTCGGAAGATGAAGCCGTGAAGATCGCCGACGATATCGGCTATCCGGTGCTGCTGAAGGCGAGCGCCGGCGGCGGCGGACGCGGCATGAAGGTCGCGCAAAACCGCGAGCAAGTGAAAGAAGCGTTCCAGGTCGCCTCGGCCGAAGCGAAAGCCGCGTTCGGCAATGGCGAGCTGTACATGGAGAAGTACCTCGGCAAGCCGCGCCACATTGAAATCCAGGTGCTGGGCGACAAGCACGGCAATGTTGTGCATTTGGGCGAGCGCGACTGCTCGCTCCAGCGCCGGCACCAGAAAATCTTCGAAGAAACGCCGTCGCCGGCCTTGAACGCGGGCCAGCGCGAAGAGATCGGCGCCGTGGTCGTAAAGGCCATGAAGAAGCTGGGCTACGACAACGCCGGGACCGTCGAATTCCTGTACGAAAACGGTAAGTTCTACTTCATCGAGATGAACACCCGCTTGCAGGTGGAACATCCGGTGACCGAGATGGTGACGGGGCTCGACCTTGTACGCGAGCAGATTCGTATCGCGGCCGGACTGGAACTGGGCTTCACGCAGAAGGACATCACCTTCGAAGGCTGCTCGATGGAGTGCCGCATCAACGCCGAGAATCCGGAAACCTTTGCGCCTTCACCGGGCAAGATTACCGGCTACCATTCGCCGGGCGGCCGCCGCGTGCGCGTCGACTCCGGACTGTTCTCCGGCTTCAAAATTCCGCCGCACTACGATAGTCTGATCGCGAAGCTGATCGTGCAGGGCGCCACACGCGAAGAGTGCCTGATGCGCATGCGCCGCGCGCTGCATGAATACGTGATCGACGGCATCCAAACGACGATCCCGCTGCATATGGCGGTGCTGTCCGAGCCGGCGATCATCAACGGCGACTACGACATCCGCTGGTTGGAAGGCTTCATCGAGCGGTTAAAAACCGAAAAGTGAGTTTCCGGGTCATCCGCGGTCCTCACATTTCGAAAAAGAGTGTGAGGACGGCGTGACCATCACCCCGGAACTTGTGCTCAAGGCCTACGCCTACGGGGTTTTCCCCATGGCGAAATCGCGCGGCGATACCGAAGTGTTCTGGGTGCAGCCCAAGCTGCGCGGTGTCATCCCTCTCGAGCAATTCCACATCTCCCGGTCCTTGCGCAAAACGCTGCGACGCGGCGATTTCCGCGTCACGGTGGACACCGACTTCGCCGGCGTGATGGCGGGCTGCGCGGAACCCGCCGAGGGCCGTCCTGATACTTGGATCAACGATCACATCATGGAGTTGTTTGTCCAACTTCACGAAGCGGGACTCGCGCACAGCGTTGAAACCTGGATCGACGACGAAAACGGCGAAGCTCATCTCGCCGGGGGGCTCTACGGCCTCGCGATGGGAGCGGCCTTCTTCGGCGAGAGCATGTTCAGCCGCGCCACCAACGCGTCCAAAGTCGCGCTGACGCATTTGGCGGCGATCCTGAAGAAAGGCGGATTCACCCTTCTCGATACGCAGTTCATGACCGATCACTTGAAAACCTTCGGTGCGGAAGAAATTCCGCAGAAGGACTATCTCGCGCACCTCAGTGCCGCGCTGGCACGAAGCGCGGAATTCGGGCCGCCGGTTCCTCAGCCCGAGCTGGAAGCCTTGCTGCTTTCGCAGCGCAAGACCCAGATATCGTAGACAGGATGATCGAGCGCCGAGAGCGCGGGGCTCGAGCCAAACATCCAACCGCTGAATACCTTTTTCTTTTCGCCTTTTTCCGGCTGATCAAAGATCTCGACGAAGGCCGCGTTCTCAGGCGGCTCCTCCGGCGGGTGGGCGAAACAGGCGCGCGTAACGATCTCAAGCGTGCCGAAGTGAAGCGGCGTATCGATGCGGCCCGCCACGGTGTTGACCCGCCCGGTCACCTTGTCGAGGTTGCCGTAAACCACCGTATCCATCGGGATGTCGGTCGCAAACACGGGCGACGCCAAGCCGGCGGCCAGCGCGAGACATCCTAAAGTGCGAAAAGCGGCGATTCTCATGAGCCCGTCCTGAACAACGTATGAGCGAACTTTTTGTTCATTCTGGGGCAGGCATGGTCGGCGCAGCGCCGCCGCTGCTACCGCTGTTCGTCGCCAGGAAGATGATTTCGCCCACCAGATCTTCGAGCGACTGGAAGTCGCGGGTACGGGTGATGGCACCGCCGGCAGCGATCTGCTCCGGAGCCTGGCCCGGAACAAGGTTGATGTACTTACCGCCCAACAGGCCGTCCGACACAATGGACGCTGTGGTGTCGGCGGGTAATTTCACATCGGAAGAAATCGACATCGTCACCTTTGCCTCGAAGGTCTGCGGATCGAGACGCTGATCGGTGACGGTGCCCACGTTGATGCCGCTGATACGCACATCGCTGCCGCGTTCGAGACCGCCTACCTTCAGGAAAGTCGCGGTAATGTCATAGCCGGTGACGGCGCGCATGTCCGAGGCGGAATACGCGAAAAGCAGGAACATCGCGGCGATCACGAGCACCACCGCGCCAAGCACGGTTTCGATGGGATTGCGTTTTGTCATGGCGATTTCGGGCCTGCGGAAGAAGCTTCGACGGGGGGCGCATTTGCGGCGGCCTGAGCGGCTTTCGCACGCTGCACAATCAGAGCGACGAGATCCTCGAGGATCACGGCATCCTGACTAAAGGAAATACGCGCCCCGTTTTTAAGGTTGCGGTCGGAGCCGCCCGGACGGAGCTCCACATACTTTTGGCCGAAGAGGCCATCGGTTTCGATGACGGCGGCAGTGTCGTCCGGGAGATCGATGGATTGGTCGAAACGGAACGCGAGCAGAGCGCGACCGCGGCTATCGACATTCATATGCGCGACGGAGCCGATATCCACGCCGGCAACACGCACGGGCGTGCCGATATGGACACCGTCGACGTGATCGAAGTCGGCGAGCAGGTGGAAGATGCCGTCATCGGTGCGTTGCGAGGCGCGGTTCGTGAGCGCGACGAGGACAAGTCCGAGGCCGAGCACGACCGCGGCGATCGCTCCGACGATGGTCTCGCGCTGTTCGGCCGCGTGCATCAGGAGTGCCATTTGCGAGGTGTATTCACGGCCAATTCTTCGTCTCTCTGCGCGCGCGCTGCTGACTAGTCCTGCGCCGCAAACTGCGGCCGCCGTTAGCCTTCAGGCGTCCAGGCCTGGTAATCGCCGCTGGCCTTTGCACGATGACCGCCGCGCAAATCATGCCCCGGCGGATAGTAGGCTTCGACCGTCCCAGTGAGATTGGGCTGGTGCGGTTTGATCCACGGGCGCGCCGGTGTGGCCAGCGGCGCATCGGTGGTGTGATGCAGCCAGGCATGCCATTCGGGCGGGACGCGGGACGCTTCGGCTTCGCCGTTATAAACGACCCAACGTTCTTCGCGGTTTCCGAAACGCTTGCGCTTGGACTTGTAATAGATGTTGCCGTAGGCGTCCTCGCCGACCTTCTCGCCGTACAGCTTTGTATGCAGCCAAGTGCCGATACTCATCGCGTTCCTACTCCATAATTCCTAGCGCGCACGGATCTGCGCCCGTTACGCGGGCCGCACTATGGCTTTTTTCCCCCGCGACGACAACCGTCCGGGGGAGCTCGCTAAATGCTTGATTAGTATAGGCGATCAAGCGTTGCGCGGGAAGCGCGCTCCTCCACCGGGCGCCACAGCCGGGAACCCGCAATTTGCACGGGCGTTGACACATGGACGGGACTGAATTCCCCAAGGAGGATCCATGAAAATTCAATTCCTATTCGCCGGCGCCGCGGCGGCGGCCCTTTTAGCCGGATGCGCGGGCGATGGCTCATCGCGTCAGACGGCTCGCGTCGAGGCACGCCCCGCACCTGTAACGTCGCCCGCAGCCCGGAACGTACCGCCACGGGCAACATCGCGGCCAGACGCGGCCCGTACCGACACAGCCCGCGTTGCGCCCGCGGCCCGCGCGCCAAACGAGCCTATCCCGAGCATCACGGGACCGGTTGCGGGTGAAATGAACATCGGCCGTCTGATCGGGACGGACGTGAAGGACCCCGCCGGTCAGACGATCGGAGAAATTGAGAACGTGCTGTTGGATGGCACCGGCCGGGTGGAGAGCGTCATCATTTCGACCGGCGGATTCTTCGGGTTTGGCGGCCGTGACGTCGAATTGCGCTGGGCGGACCTCAAGGCGATCGATCCTGGCCGTGA
Source organism: Rhodospirillaceae bacterium (assembly GCA_041905525.1). Taxonomy (GTDB): domain Bacteria; phylum Pseudomonadota; class Alphaproteobacteria; order Rhodospirillales; family Rhodospirillaceae; genus SHVO01. Next base: position 115,616 of record JAYRKY010000004.1, on the reverse strand, counting down.
AGTCCGGGTGGATATGACCGCGATGCAACTCCGTCTTCGCCCGGAGTGGCGCCCCAACGCATCAGGCACGACGACAACCGGTGGCGCGGCCCCGAAATAGGCTCTACTTCCCGCCCCACGGCATGATGGGGACGGTAGAGATCGCATTCTTCGGCGAGCCCTCGATCACGCGGTCCGAGTAGCTAAGATAGACCAGCGTGTTGTTGGGCTTGTCGAAGAATCGCACGACGTGGAGTTCCTTGAAGAACAGGGAGCGGTTCTCTTCAAACACATCCTCCTCCTGCTTGAGCTTCTCCGGGAGCGTGATCGGGCCGACCTGGCGACAGGCGATGGAGGCGTCGGACGTGTCCTCGGCCAATCCGAGCTTTCCCTTGATGCCGCCGGTGACCGCGCGGCTGAGGTGACAGACCACGCCGGGCACATCGGGGTCCTTGAAGGCTTCAATGCAAATCTTGTCGTTTGCGGCGCCCAGGTACCGGAAGGTGGTGGAGACACACCCCACTTCATCCGCGCGCGAGGGCGCTGAGGCGAAGGCCACGAGACCGAGAAGCAATAGGGGCGCGAAACGGAGCATGAAGACCTCCTGAAGGATGTCGGGGTGATGTGTCGTCGCGCGCCCTCCGATTCAAGGGTGAAGCGCGATATTGAATTGGGGCCATAGTAGACGCGCGAAATGGAGTCTGACCCCAAATCTATAAGTTATCCCCGCTAGAGTGGGCGATCCACAGGGTCGGGTGGCCGTCAAATCCTTGAAACAGGGGGGGTTAGCCCCTAGTCTTGTGGGTGTCGCGCGGAGGGGCCCCTATATATAGGGTCTCGGGGCGGGCGACCGAGAGGACCGCTGAAAAGCTTGGAATACCAAAGCATTGGAGGGCTTCACCATGAAGTCCCAGCGGAGTTTTCGTCGCTTCGGCGACTGCTAACTGTTTTAGAGGGCGATGCCATGCGGATTACACGGCGGTTTACCAGCGAAGGTCAGTCTCCTTACCAGGGCCTCGGGTTCCGGGCCCAGGCCAGTGAGATCCGCAATCCCGATGGCTCGGTCGTGTTCGCCCAGAATGGCCTGCAGGTCCCCGAATCGTGGAGCCAAGTGGCCGTAGACATCCTTGCCCAGAAATATGTGCGCCGGGCGGGCGTACCGGCGCGGCTCGTGCCGGTGGCGGAAGACGATGTGCCGGACTTTCTGTGGCGGAAGGTCCCGGCGGCGGCTGAGCTGGCTGAGTTGCCGGAGCAGGAGCGCTACACCGGCGAGACAGATGCGCGCCAGGTCTTCGACCGCTTGGCCGGGACCTGGGCCTATTGGGGCTGGAAGGCCGGGTACTTCGATAGCGACCGCGATGCCCGCGCCTACTTCGACGAAATGCGCTTCATGCTCGCGACCCAGATGTGCGCACCCAACTCGCCGCAGTGGTTCAACACCGGCCTGCATTGGGCCTACGGGATCGACGGCGGTTCGCAGGGCCACTACTACGTCGATCACGAGACCGGAAAACTGCTGCCGTCCTCCAGCGCCTATGAGCGCCCGCAGCCTCACGCGTGCTTCATCCAGAGTATCAACGACGACCTCGTCAACGAAGGCGGGATCATGGACCTTTGGGTACGGGAAGCGCGCCTCTTTAAGTACGGATCGGGAACCGGTACGAATTTCTCCAACCTCCGCGGCGAAGGCGAAAAGCTTTCGGGCGGCGGCAAGTCGTCGGGGCTCATGAGCTGGCTGCGCATTGGCGACCGAGCCGCGGGCGCGATCAAGTCCGGCGGCACCACGCGCCGCGCGGCGAAAATGGTGATCCTGAACGCCGACCATCCCGACATCGAAGCCTTCGTCGATTGGAAAGTGCGCGAGGAGCAGAAGGTTGCCGCGTTGGTCGCAGGTTCGAAGCTGACGGCGAAGCATCTGAACCTGATCTTGAAAGCCTGCCGCTCTTGGGACGGTATCGATTCAACGAAACGCTTGGACCCCAGCGTCAATAAACTGCTGCGCAAGGAGATCAAGGCTGCCAAGGCCGCGATGATCCCGGACGCGATGATCCAGCGGACGCTGCAACTGGCCGCCCAAGGCGCCGCAAGCCTGGAACTGCCGGTGTTCGACACCGACTGGGACTCCGAGGCCTACGGCACCGTCTCAGGGCAGAATTCGAACAACAGCGTGCGTGTCACCGACGCGTTCCTGAACGCTGTCGAACAGGACGCTGATTGGCAACTCACCAGCCGGGTCACCGGCAAGCCCGTCAAGACCATCAAAGCGCGCGCCCTGTGGGAGCGCATCGGCGAAGCCGCGTGGCAGTGCGCCGACCCGGGCCTGCAATACGACACGACCATCAACGACTGGCATACCTGTCCTGAGTCGGGCCGCATCAACGCGTCGAACCCCTGCTCGGAATACATGTTCCTCGACAATACGGCCTGTAACTTGGCCTCGCTCAACCTCATGAGCTTCCGCAAAGCGGACGGAGGGTTCGACACCCAAGGATTCGAACACGCCGTACGCCTGTGGACCATCGCGCTGGAAATTTCCGTGGTGATGGCGCAATTCCCGTCGAAGGAAATCGCGAAGCTGTCCTACGACTTCCGCACGCTGGGTCTCGGGTTCGCGAACCTCGGCGGCCTGCTGATGGCGAACGGGTTACCCTACGACAGCGAAGAAGGCCGCGCGCTGTGCGGAGCCATCTCGGCGCTGATGACCGGCGTTGCTTACGCAACCTCGGCGGAAATTGCCGAGGAGCACGGCCCCTTCCCCGCCTACGAAAAGAACGCTTCCGCAATGCTGCGCGTCATTCGAAATCACCGCCGCGCGGCATATGGCGCCCACGACGGGTATGAAGGTCTGTCGATCAATCCAGTGGCGCTGAATGCCGCCGATTGCCCAGACAGCGCCCTGGTGACCGCGGCCAAACAAGCCTGGGACCGCGCGCTGGAGCTCGGCACCGCGCATGGCTTCCGCAATGCGCAAGTGACCGTGATCGCGCCAACCGGCACCATCGGACTGGTGATGGATTGCGACACCACCGGTATCGAACCGGACTTCGCGATGGTGAAGTTCAAAAAGCTGGCCGGTGGCGGTTACTTCAAGATCATCAACCGTATCGTTCCGCTTGCCCTGCGCACGCTAGGCTACAGCGATCAGGCGATCAACGAGATCACAACCTATGCCCTGGGCCGGGCGACGTTGAAAGGCGCTCCCGCCATCAATCCGATTTCGCTGGCGGATCGCGGGTTCGACGAAAACGCGCTTGGCGCGATCGAATCTGCCCTCAAGGACGCGTTCGATATCAAGTTCGTCTTCAACAAGTACACGCTCGGCGAAGAGTTTTGCATCTCGAAGCTGGGCTTCGATGCGGAACAGCTCGACGACCCGTCCTTCAACATGCTGGAGGCGCTCGGCTTCACGAAGTCGGCGATCGAACAGGCCAATACCTATGTCTGCGGCGCCATGACCCTTGAAGGCGCGCCGCATTTGAAGGCGGAGCACTTGGCGGTGTTCGACTGCGCCACACCCTGCGGCCGCAGCGGCACCCGCTCCCTGTCGGCCGACAGCCACATCGGCATGATGGCGGCGGCGCAACCGTTCATTTCGGGCGCCATCTCCAAAACCATCAACATGCCGAGCAGCGCGACAATCGCCGACTGCAAAGACGCCTATATGAAGTCGTGGAAGCTGGGATTGAAGGCCAACGCTCTTTATCGCGACGGGTCCAAACTCTCGCAGCCGCTCGCCGCGCAGGTGCTGAGCGATAGCGACGCCGACGACGATGAGGATATGGTGGCGGCAGTGGCAGCGGCTCCGTCCGCCTCCCGCGCTGAAATCGTCGCGGAGCGGATCATCGAGCGCGTCGTGGAGCGCGAGCGTCAACGCCTTCCGGACCGCCGCAAGGGCTACACACAAAAAGCCATCGTCGGCGGCCATAAGGTCTATATCCGCACCGGCGAGTACGACGACGGCAAGCTCGGCGAGGTGTTCATCGACATGCATAAGGAAGGCGCCGCCTTCCGCAGCCTGATGAACAATTTTGCCATCGCCATTTCCATTGGCCTGCAGTACGGCGTGCCTCTCGAGGAGTATGTGGACGCCTTCACGTTCACACGCTTCGAGCCGGCAGGCGCGGTGCAGGGCAACTCCTCGATCAAGATGGCCACGTCGCTGCTCGATTACGTGTTCCGCGAACTCGCCGTCAGCTACCTGGGGCGTAACGACCTCGCGCACGCGACGGATGCGGACATGGAGCCGGACGCCATCGGCGCGGGCCAAAGCGCCGACAAGCTGCTCCAGATCGCGGAGAAGTCGGTGTCGAAGGCGTTCATTCGGTCCTCCAACCTTTACTTCCTCAAGCCCGGCAGCCGCGGCGCCGAGCCGAGCGGCGCGGCGGGTGCCGTCAGCGCGATCAGCGCGCCGCCCACCTCTTCGGCGCCCTCTGTCACCATGTCGGGTGGAGCCACCGCGCTCGCGCAAGGCGCCTTCGCGCAGGAAGAGGTGAAGGTCACCCGCGTCACCGAAGTAACGGAATCGCGGCGGAGTGCCGTGCATGTGGCGCGCATGAAAGGGTATGAGGGAGATGCCTGCACCGACTGCGGCAATTTCACGCTGCTGCGGAACGGGACCTGCCTGAAGTGCGACACCTGCGGAACAACAAGCGGCTGCTCATAAGGCGATCCGATGCCGGTTCCTCCAGCCCTTGCCGCGCGGCCGCCGGCGGATCCGGTGAAAATCTCCGGTTTTCCGCCGGATGAAGCGCAGGCCACCATCGGCGGCTGCTTCGGCGTATTTCTACGCCGTGCGGTGCCGGGGCATACCGCGTACGGGGTGGCGAGAGGTTCCTGCGTCGCCGCGGTGGCGGCGCTGCGGAGTGAGCTGTATCCAAAAAACGACGGCACCGTCGACCACTTCATCGTCGGAGGTGTGGGCAAACGCACCGCTCTGGCGCCGATCGCGCGGATCGACGTGATGTATCTTCTGCCGCCTAAACTGGCTGCGACCAAAGCCGGGGATGCGCTCAAGGTCGTATGGGCGGTTCTCAAGAACAGATTTCCCGGGACGACCCTGGGCGACACCTCGGTCATCGTACCCCAAGACGATGTGCAGATTCACGTCATGCCCGCCCGCGAGCATGGACAGGCGTTTCTGATCCCGGGCGAAAATGCGGCTTCGCCCTCGAGCGGATGGATCATTTCCAATCCCGTCGCCGAGGCCGCGACCTTGCGACTTTCGGATAGCCTCTATGGCGGAAGGCCAAGGCTTCTCCTGACGGCGCTGAAGGCGTGGCGCGCGAATGTCGAGGCCTCCATCAGTTCCTTTGCACTGGAGCAGCTTGCGCAGGAATTCTACGCGGGCGCACCGCGGCCCTACGAGCTGGAGCGCGCCCTCATCGAGTTCTGGGCCTGGAGCCGCAAGCGGACCCCGTGCGCCGTGAAACCTCCGGGCGGCGCGACGCCCCTGGAAATCGGCGATTCCTGGCACGGTAAGGCCAAGGCCGCCTATTGGCGTGTCACCCTCGCCGATCACCATCTCAAGACCGGTAAGCTCATCGACGCGGCGGTCGAGTGGCGGCAGGTGCTTGGCCCCGCATTTCCGGTCCCCGGCGAAACGCCGTTGAAAACCCTTCCGCTCTTCAAGAAGAAGACCGCCTAACCCGTCATCGGGGCGACGCGTCGAGAAACAGCTGCGAGCAGTTGGCGTCCTTGCCGCCGCCAAGGTCCAAAGTCGCGAGCAGGCTGGCGAGCGGGGTGAGAAGCACGCCGAGCGCAGTGGCCAGTCCCCCCTTCGCGACCACCTTGCTCATGTCCGGACCAATGCTCGGTTTTGCAAAGGTGCCGCGAATCAGGATGGGCGCCCGCAAGGTAACGAGGGAGATGTCCTTCGGCTTCGGTCGGACCTTCATGTCCATCAATTCACGGCCAAGGTCGATTGCGCCTTCGCCACGGAAGATCGTGTCCGCGGTATCGACCACAAAGACGTCCGTTGTCATGACGCCCTTGTTGATTTTGAAGTCGGCGACTCCGCATCGAATTTCGACGGGTTTATCCTTGCCGATCAGCAATCCCAGCGACTCCGCAAGATCGAGGCCAGCGAATTCAACGAGCAGGAGACTGAGTTGCCCGCCGCCCGCGATGAGGCCGACGCCGCCGTCCGCGGACGCCACGAAACGATGGGCGGAGTTTCCCGCGCCGTGCAGCTCAAAGCGACCACCGATCGCGCCGAAGGTTGTGTTCTCCATCTTGTCGCCCGCCTTTCCGACCAGACGTTTGATCGGATAGGCCTGAACCTGGCCGACAATATCCGTCCGCACCGGCTGGACACTGCCGTCCACCTTGATGTCCATGGCGATGTGTCCCGGAGGAATTCCAAAGCGCAGCGGACTCAACGTGAGCTTACCAGCCTCGAGCGCGAGGTCGGCGGTCAATGTATCGAGGGGCAAGCCTGAGTTCGTGACTTTGTCTGCGACCAGACTCACGCGGGCATTCATGCTCTTTAGCTTTTCCAGATCGATGGTCTTGTCGGGGATCACGAGTTCCGCCGCGACAATCGGCTGCTCCTTGCCCGGGACAGTCCGGCGCTCCAGCTCCTTTTGGGCCGCCTCGCGGCGCACCTCGGTCGGGGTTTCAGACGTGCCGGGCGTGCCGCCGATGAAGCCGGCCATATCTTTCATGTCGAGCGTGGTGGCGTGCAGCGCCCCCTCTAGCCGCGGCACGGGCTGGGCCGCGTCCCATGTCAGCGCACCAGTCATCTGTGTCGAACCGAGCTTCCACTCCAGGTTCTTCGCAAGCCACTTTCCGCCCACGTGGTCGAGGTGGCTGGTGAAGGTGTATGCGGGGCTTGGCGGCAACGCGATCCCGAACAGCCGGTAAAGGTCGGCGGTGTCCCTTCCCTTGATCGACAGCGCGATATCGAGACCGGCGATATGGGCAGGATCGGTGACAGTGCCCTTTGCGGTAATACGAGTCTCACCGGATGCGAAATTGAGGTCGATGGGATACGGGGTGTCGGGCGACCGTAGCGCAAGCACGGACCCGCCTGTGCCAGCGATGGTCGTGTGGGCGTCCTGATAGGCGCCGGAGCCCTTGATGTGGAGCTCGGGCTCTATTCCCTCCTTTGGTTCCGATGTCGAAAGTTCGATCTGAAGATCGGTCTTGCTCGCGGCGTCACGCACACGAATCCGGACGTCGCGCAGTGTCAGATCGCGGATTTCCGGCAGCGTCACATCGCCGGCCGTTTTTCTCCCGCTGCTCCAGTTTGTGCGGCCGTCCGCGCTCCGCGCATACATCGCGGTGGTCTGAGCGATCGCCAGCCTCGGCAGGACAATGTCGCCGAAAACCAGCCTCCAAAAGGCGATGCGCGCTTCGATGAGTTTGGCGTCAAGCGCCGGCTGGTCTTCACCCGGACGCGGCGGCACATGCACGTCACGCGCGACAAACTCGAGGGGAAAGATATCGACGTCGAGAGCACCGATGGTGACCGGGCGATCCAAGGCCGCGCTCAACCGCCGCTCGGCAATGCCCCGGAAGTCGGCCAACAGGAGAACCATGAGCGCGAAGGCGAGGACGCCTACGACGCCGATAACGACCCGCAAAATCCATTGTTTGCGTTGCATACCGAGTGCAACGCCGCGCGCGCTGGTCGTGTTCCGGCCCGTGTGGAGCCAGCCGCCGGAGCCTAAGCTTTCGGCGCCTCGTAGAGAAAGCGGGTCCGAACCGTGCCGTCGATCTCCGCGAGCTCCTTGCGGATGCCCATGCCGACTTCAACCCGGCCAAGGACATCGGTCACGACGTACCCGATCTCACCGTCCGTGCGTAGATACTGGCCCGCGATATTGATCTTTCGGCGCGAGAACACATCGGAGATCTTGGACATCACCCCGGGCACGTCACGATGAATGTGCATAAAGCGGGTGGTGTCGGATTGATGCGGCAGCGCGACCTCGACGAAATTCACCGCACCCAGGGTCGAGCCGTTATCGGAATACTTCACCAGCTTCTCGGCGACTTCCGCTCCGATATTGGCTTGGGCCTCTTCGGTCGAACCACCGATATGCGGCGTCAGGATGACGTTGCGCATGCCTTGGAGCGGACTCTTGAACTTCTCTTCCGCGCTGCTCGGTTCCTTCGGGAACACGTCGAGCGCAGCGCCGGCGATATGGCCTGATTTAAGCGCGTCGACAAGCGCCGGGATCTCGACGACATTGCCGCGCGCGGCGTTGATGAGGAAAGCCCCCTTCTTCATCTTCGCGAGTTTCGCCGCCGTCATCATGTTCTTGGTCTCAGGCGTCTCGGGCACATGCAGCGAGATGACATCGGACATGGCGAGAAGATTGTCGAAGGAACGGCAGGCTTGCGCGTTGCCGATCGCGAGCTTCTCGATGATGTCGTAGAAACGGACCTGCATCCCCATGGCCTCGGCCATCACAGAAAGCTGCGAGCCGATATGGCCGTAACCAACGATGCCGAGGACCTTCCCACGGATTTCGCGGGCGCCCTTCACCGACTTGTCCCACTCGCCCTCGTGCGCACCCCATGACCGTTGGGGCACGCCGCGGAAAAGCATGATGATCTCGGCAATCACCAGTTCCGCGACCGAGCGCGTATTCGAATAGGGCGCGTTGAAGACCGGGATGCCCATCTTCTTCGCGCACTTCGTATCGATCTGGTTGGTGCCGATACAGAACGCCCCGACCGTCAAAAGCTTCTCGGCCGACGCAAGAACATCTTTCGTCAGCTTGGTGCGCGAGCGGATGCCGAGAATGTGAACGTCCTTGAGCGCCTTTTTCAGCGCATCGCCGTCCAGGGCCTCATTGACCGTGCGGACCGAACCGTAGCCGTTGCGTTTGAAGAGCTCGACCGCAGTTTTATGGACGTTCTCGAGCAGAAGAACGTTGATCTTGTTCTTGGGAAGGGAGAGACGTTCCGCCACCTTAATTCTCCGTCTAGGTCTGGCCTGCGCCGCCGGGGCCGTCGTAATGTGGGGCGGGGATTACCATAAAGTCCCCCAATGCCGCGATTGCAAAGTTCGCAGGGCAGTCCGCCCCGTGGTTCTGGGCGCGGCACTGTGGACACAGGCCACATTGACCTAAAATGAACGTGGGAAGCGGAAATGACCGGAAAGATCGAAACACGCCTAAAACAGCTGGGGTTGACCCTCCCGGCCGCCGCCACCCCGGTCGCGAACTACATCCCGTTCGTTAAGACCGGAAACCTTGTGTTCGTGGCAGGGCAGATCCCCCTGCTCAACGGCGCCGTCCACTACCATGGGGTCGTAGGCCTGGACGTGACCCTGGAAGAGGCCGTGAACGCCGCCCGCCTGTGCGCACTCAATCTTCTTGCCCATGCCAAAACGGCCTGCGACGGCGACCTGGACCGGGTCGTAAGGGTGGTGAAGCTGACCGGGTTCGTGGCGGCGAACTCGCATTTTACGGACCATCCCAAAGTCATCAACGGCGCATCCGATCTGATGGTGGAAGTTTTTGGGGAGGCCGGCCGTCACGCCCGTGTTGCCGTGGGCGCCCCCTCGCTGCCGCGCGGCGCGCCCGTCGAAGTCGACGCCATTTTCGAGGTTGCGTAGGGCCGTTGGCAGATCGTTACTCCCTTAAGGTCGTTTCCAGTATCCATCAGGTCGACGCGGCGGCGTGGAACCTGTGCGCGGACGCGGCGTCCCCCACGCATAATCCGTTCGTCACCCATGGCTTCCTGAGCGCGCTCGAGGACTCCGGCTCCGTGTGCGCGGAGACCGGCTGGGCACCGCAGCATCTTGTTCTGGAAGATCAAGAGCGCATGGTCGGCGCCGCGCCGATCTACCTCAAGAATCATTCCTACGGCGAATACATCTTCGACTGGGGATGGGCGCAGGCCTACGAGCGCGCGGGCGGACGCTACTATCCCAAACTACAGTGCGCTGTTCCGTTCACGCCGGCGACGGGCCCCCGCCTCCTCGTCGCGGAAACCACCCCGCAGCGGGAAGAGCTGCAGCGAGCGCTCGCGGCGGGGATCATTCAGCTGGCGCGCGAGCTGAAGGTTTCATCGGCGCATGTAACTTTCGCGACGGAGGCCGAGCACACGCTGATGAGCGAAGAAGGCCTCATGCCGCGCCTTTCGGAGCAATTTCACTGGAAAAACGAAGGTTACGCAACGTTCGACGACTTCCTTGCCGCGCTGTCCTCGCGCAAACGCAAGACCATCCGGCGTGAGCGAGAGATCGCAAATCAGCGGGTCCAGATCTCGATCCTGACCGGGAACGACATTCAGGAGCGTCACTGGGACGCCTTCTTCCGCTTTTACATGAACACCTCTGACCGCAAGTGGGGTCAGGCGTATCTCAATCGCAAATTCTTCTCCTTCCTCGGCGAGCGGCTCAAAGAATCCGTCGTCCTCGTGATGGGTGAAGAGAACGGCGCCCTCGTCTGCGGGGCTCTCAATTTGCGGGGCGGCGATACGCTGTTCGGGCGCAACTGGGGAACGGTTGTCGATTACCCGATGCTGCATTTCGAGGTTTGTTACTACCGGGCCATCGAATTCGCGATCGCCCACAAATTGGCGTGGGTCGAAGCGGGGGCGCAGGGCGAACATAAGATCCAGCGCGGCTACCTGCCGCGGAGTACATACTCGAACCACTGGATCGCGGAGCGAGGGTTCAGAAACGCCGTCGCGGACTTTTTGGAGCGCGAACGCGCCGCCGTTTCCCAACAGATGGCCGAACTAACCGAGATGGGCCCCTTCAAGCGCGACGGCTGACGACTACTTCTTGATTTCAACCGATTTGCCGTGTTCGTCGACGGCAACGAAAGTGTATCGGCCCTCAGTGACCTTAAGCTGAGAAATGGGCGCGCCGGGCGCACGGCGGCGTACCCAACACTCGATATCGACGGCGACGGACGTCCGGCCGACACGGCCAATGCGGGTATAGATGGTGACTTCGTCCCCCTTGTGGATCGGTTTGTGAAACTTCATGGCATCCACCGCCACCGTGACCATCCGGTGGCCTCCGGCCGCCTGGGCGGCGGCAATGGCGCCCCCGATATCCATTTGGCCCAGCACCCAGCCACCGAAAATCTGGCCGTAAACATTGGTGTCGGCCGGCATTGCGTAGACGCGGAGCGCGAGTTCGCCTTGGGGCTGGTCGGAGCTGTGTTCTGACATGATCTTCAACTTTATTGGGGATACGCGAGATATTGTGCGCGAGCGCGAAGAAACATACTTTACCGGCGCATACCGCCCCTGTCCCCCTTAAGATTCAGAGCCGATGGCCGACCTTTTCTCCTCCAAACCTCGCCCCCCAAAAGAAAAAGAGAAAGAAAAGGAGACACGCGGCTCCGGTTATACCGCCAAGGACATCGAGGTCCTGGAGGGTCTTGAGCCTGTCCGCCGCCGACCCGGGATGTACATCGGCGGCACCGACGAAAAGGCGATGCATCACCTGATCGCGGAAGTCCTGGACAACGCCATGGACGAAGCGGTCGCGGGGCACGCCACGACCATCGAAGTGCACTTGGGCGAAGATAACGAAGTCACGATCCGCGACAACGGGCGCGGGATCCCTATCGACCCCCACCCCAAATTTCCCAAGAAGTCGGCGCTTGAGGTCATCATGACCACGCTGCACTCGGGAGGAAAATTCTCGGACAAGGTCTACCAGACCTCAGGCGGCTTGCATGGCGTCGGCATCAGCGTCGTCAACGCACTCTCGACCAACCTGGTGGTCGAAGTCGCTCGCGACAAGACGCTCTATTCCCAGACGTTCAGCCGTGGGCTCGCCAAGACGAAGCTGATCAAGGGCGGCTCGGTCAATCGGCGCGGCACGACCGTGCAGTTCACGCCGGACCTCACCATCTTCGGCGAGAATGCGAATTTCAAACCCTCGACCGTTTACCGGATGGTTCGTTCGAAGGCCTACCTGTTCGAAGGCGTGCGCGTGCGGTGGTCCGTGGAGAAGAGTCTCCTCAAAGGCGACGACCAGACGCCGGCGGAAGAAGAACTTCACTTCGAGAACGGGCTGACGGATTACCTTCAGCACGTCCTCAATGGGCGTAAGCGCCTCGTCCAGCCATTCTTCTCAGGCAAGGCCGAACTCGAAGCGACCACCAATGACTCCGGCGGGCGCGTTGAATGGGCCGTGTGCTGGCCCGATGATGAAGACGGCTTCCTGAGCTCCTACTGCAACACGATCCCGACACCCGAGGGCGGCACGCACGAGCAGGGCATGAAGAGCGCCATGCTGCGCGCCCTCAAGGGATATGCCGACCTGACGAATACCAAGGGTGTGGGCATCGTCACCGGCGAAGATCTGTGGGGCGGCGCCTGCATGATGCTGTCGGTCTTCATCAAGGAACCGCAGTTCCAAGGCCAGACCAAGGAGAAGTTGGTTTCGGTTTCAGCCTCCAGATTGGTCGACACGGTGATCAAGGATCACTTCGATCACTGGCTTTCAGGCGACCCCAATTCCGCCAACGTGCTCCTCGAAACCGCCATCGCGCGGGCGAACGACCGCGTACGGAAGAAGCAAGACCAGGACCTCTCGCGCAAATCAGCCACCAAGAAGTTGCGCCTTCCCGGCAAGCTCACCGACTGTACGCGCTCCAACCCGATCGGCACCGAGCTTTTCATCGTCGAAGGCGACAGCGCCGGCGGCTCTGCGAAACAGGCCCGCAGCCGCGAGACCCAAGCGGTGCTTCCGCTTCGCGGCAAAATCCTCAACGTCGCCTCCGCCAGCGACGACAAACTACGCGCCAATCAAGAGCTGCAGGACCTGATCGAGGCCTTGGGCTGCGGCATTCGCGACCGCTACGACGAGAGCAAGCTGCGCTACGAGAAAATCATCATCATGACGGACGCCGACGTCGACGGCGCGCACATCGCCAGCCTTTTGATGACGTTCTTCTATCGCGAAATGCCGCAGTTGATCACCAATGGGCATCTTTATCTCGCCATGCCGCCGCTTTACCGCCTTACCCAAAAGGCGAATATCGCCTACGCCATGAACGACGCGCATAAAGAGCAACTGATCAAGAGCCACTTCGACGCGCGCGGCAAAGTGGAAGTCAGCCGCTTCAAAGGGCTGGGCGAAATGCCGCCGATCTATCTCAAAGAGACCACAATGGACCCTGCGCGCCGAACGCTGCTGAAGGTCATGCTGGCGGACGACAGCGAAAAAAGCTCTCAACGCGCCACCGCGAAGTTGGTCGAACAGCTGATGGGGCGCAAACCGGAAGAACGCTTCAAGTTCATTCAGGAAAACGCGCAGTTCGCAGCTGCGGCGCTGGATATCTAACCCTTCATGCCGCCGGCGCCGGCTTCGGGCGTTAAAAGCACGGTCGGACGGAAGCGCATATAGTGGCGTTCGACGTCCGTGATCTCGCGGCGGATCATCATGAAGTAGGCCTCTTCGAGATGCGGCTCGCCGCGCACCAAACGGCTCCAGAGATCCTCACCGCGGGCGCGGAGATCCGGATTTCTGAGAGCGTGGATTGACGTAATCCATGTGGAAACACCGCGCGCCACCGAGATCGTGAAGATGGTATTGCGGTGGATTAGCTGTTCGCGAAAGCGCTGCAGTTTCTGCTCATAGATATGCAGTGTTGCGAGCCCTTCCTCGTCGATTGCACGCGCCCCTGTAAAATAGTCTTCGGGAAATGGAACGGGGATCTGCTTGGTGGTATCGAGGCTTTTCTTGGCAAGCATGGCGGCAGCGAGTTCGCCCGCAAGACCTTCGGCGGAGTTCGGCAGTTCCGCGAAATAATCTTCGACTTGCCGCTGCGGCGTACGCGCACGCAGGGCGTCGCGCCGCCGCTTGGCCATGTAACTCTTGAAGATCGATAACACCACGCGCTGGGCTTTCCTAAGTGGAAAAGAACCTTAAAGCGCGCGGATGATACCCGAAAAGTCGACGTTGCCATTACCGTCTTTCACGAACCTATCGTAGAACTCGGTGGCGGCCTTCCCGATCGGGGTCGTCATATTCGCCGCCGCCGCGGCGTCCTGGCTCAACTTTAGGTCTTTCAGCATCATCGCCGCCGCGAACCCCGGTTTGTAATCGCGATTGGCGGGCGACGTAGGAACCGGACCGGGAACAGGGCAATAAGAGGTCATGGACCAGCACTGGCCGGAAGCCTTGGAACTGATGTCGAAGAGGACCTGCGCGTCGAGGCCCAGGCGCTCGGCGAGCTTGAAGGCTTCGCACGTTCCAATCATCGAGATCCCGAGCAGCATGTTGTTACATACCTTCGCCACCTGACCGTTCCCCGCAGGTCCGGCGTGGACGATCACCTTGCCCATGGACTCAAGAAACGGTTTGGCCGCCGCGAACGACGCGGGCGTTCCACCAACCATGAACGTGAGGGTTCCCGCGGCAGCTGCAGCGATCCCGCCCGAGACAGGCGCGTCGACCATTTGGAAGCCCTTGTCTTCGGCGGCCTTGATCACTTCGCGCGCCGTCGGCACGTCGATTGTCGAGCAATCGATGAAAACGGCGCCCTTCTTGGCCGCGGCAAAGATCCCGCCGTCGATGTAGGTCTGACGCACGTGCGTCCCCGCCGGCAGCATCGTGATGACGCAATCGGCATCTTTCGCCGCGTCGGCCGCCGTCGCGCCGACACTGGCGCCTGCAGCGCGCGCGGCATCAAGAGCAGGCTGTGAGAGGTCGAACACGCGCACGGTGTGACCGGCCTTGATCTGATTTTGGGCCATCGGCCCGCCCATGTTTCCAAGACCGATGAATGCAACGTTCGCCATATGAGCCTCTCCCAGGAGTCTAGATGATGTTCGAAAGATCGAGTTCTTTGCCAGGTAACGGCGCGAAATAAGCAGCCACATCCACTTCGGATACGTCCGCCAGGTTGGCCGGAGACCAGCGGGGCGCATTGTCTTTATCGATCAGCAATGCGCGCACCCCTTCGTAGAAATCTTTCCCGACAGCGCACCGATTGGCGATGCGCCATTCCATGCGCATACAGTCCTCGAAAGACAGATTTGCGCCTTCGCGAATTTGGCGGAACGTCACTTTCATCGCGGTGGGCGACTTGGTCTTCAGGATCTTGGCCTGCTCCGCGCCCCATTCGCCGCCGTCCTTTTCCAACGAGGCGATGATGTCCTCAACGGAGCCAAGATCGAAGTGGCGTTCAATCGCCGTGCGGTCCGCGGAAATGGGCGCGGTCTTCACGGGCTCGGCGAACTGCCCGATGATGTAAGACATCTCATCGAGATCGCTGACGGCATCGCTTGCGAGTTTAGCCTCAAGCGCCGCGAGCCGATCGTGCGGCACAAGCGCTTCGGCGAGGCCCAGCGCCACGCAATCCGGCCCCTTCAAACGCTTGCCGGTAAGGCCGAGGTACATGCCGGCGGCGCCGGACAAGCGTGGGAGAAAATAACCACCCCCCACATCCGGAAACAGGCCGATCCCGGTTTCCGGCATTGCGAACGTAGTCCGGTCGGTGGCGACCCGGTATCCGCCGTGCACGGACACGCCTACGCCGCCCCCCATGACGATGCCGTCGATCAACGCGATATACGGCTTGGGGTACCGCTTGATGAGCGTATTGAGACGGTACTCCGTACTCCAAAACAGGTACGGATAGGGCCTACCCGCGCGGCCATCTTCATACAGTCGCACCACATCACCGCCGGCACAGAACGCTTTTTCCCCCGCGCCCCGGACGACAATGGCTTTGACCGAGTCATCCTTCGCCCACGCCACCATTTGCGCGGTGATCAGCTCGCACATATCGAGCGTCAGGGCGTTTAGGGCTTTTGGCCGGTTCAGCAGGATGTGTCCGGCAGCACCCTTTTGCTCGAACAGGACTTCATCACTGGCCAATTCCACCTGACTCATGCGCGCCCGCCGCTCTGCAGAACGTAACGGGATACAATGACACGCATGATCTCGTTGGTTCCTTCAAGAATTTGGTGGACGCGGGCGTCGCGCAAAAAACGTTCCACCGGATAGTCCTTCAGATAGCCATATCCCCCGTGCAGTTGCAGGGCGGTGTTGCAAACCTCGAAGCCAATGTCGCTCGCGAAGCGCTTGGCCATGGCGCAATACTTTGTCGCATCGGGTTCCTTGGCGTCGAGACGCATCGCGGCATCGTGCACCATGAGACGCGCCGCATGGAGATCCGTCGCCATGTCCGCCAGCTTGAATTGCACGGACTGAAAGCCGGCGAGGGTCTGATTGAACTGCGTGCGGGTTTGCACATAGTCGGTGGCGATTTCCAGCGTCGCCCGGGCGGCGCCAAGCGAACAGGCGCCGATGTTGATGCGCCCGCCGTCCAAGCCCGACATCGCGATTTTGAACCCTTCACCTTCCGCGCCCAAGCGATTGGCGACCGGCACGCGGCAGTCTTCCAAGATCACCGCCGAAGTCGGCTGGCTATTCCATCCCAGTTTCTTTTCCTGCGCCCCAAACGACAGGCCCGGCGTGCCATTCTCGACCAAAACGCAGCTGATGCCCTTCGGCCCGTCTTCCCCGGTGCGCACCATGATGGCGTAAACGTCGGAACGCCCGCCGCCTGAAATGAAGGCTTTCGATCCGTTGAGCACGTAGTGATCACCGTCGCGGACGGCCTTCGTCCGTAATGAAGCCGCATCGGAGCCCGAAGACGGTTCGGTCAGGCAGTAGCTTGCGAACCAATCCATCGTGCAAAGTTTCGGCAGGAATTTCTTCTTGAGAGGCTCAGGTCCGAAGCGGTCGATCATCGCGGCGACCATGTTGTGGATCGAGATGTAAGCGGCCGTCGATGTGCAGCCCGCCGCAAGCTCCTCTAGGATGATGGCGCTATCCAGGCGTCCGAGACCGGTGCCGTCGTATTCCGCCGAAACATGCATGCCACCGAACCCCAGGGCGGCTGCCTCGCGAAGTTCGTCCACGGGGAAATGTTTTTCCTCGTCCCATCGCGCTGCGTTGGGGACGAAGACGTCGCGGGCGAATTTACGCGCCGTTTCCTGGAAGGCCAGTTGGTCGTCGCTCAGCCTGAAGTCCATACGTCCCCGCCGTTATCCGCTGGTTGTTGCGCGTATTGGTGCTGGGCGGAACTTTCCATTGTAACTACGGATTTTCAACGAAAATCTGGGCGGGAAATGCTTTGGTTTATGCATAAACTATGCACGGCACCGACAGAGGCCATGCAAATGAAACGGCGCGCCGCGCTTTCGCTTTTCCTGCCCCTTATTCTCCCGCGGACGAGTTTCGCCGCGCCCACGCCGTCTCTTGCCCAGGTGCTGGACGCGGCCGCCACCTTGCAGCCGCTGAAGGCGGTCGTTGTGTCGCAGCACGGGCGCACGATTGGCGAACGGGGCTATCGCGGCCACCGCCCCGAGCACCCCTCGAACATCAAGTCAGCCTCTAAGTCGATCGTCGCGATGCTTGTGGGAATTGCGATCGACAAAGGCGTTCTGACAGGAGTCGATCAGCCGATTGCGCCCCTTCTTGCGGAGGATTTGCCGAACCATCCCGATCCACGCCTCCAGAAGATTACCGTCGGGCATCTGCTTTCGATGCAAGCCGGGCTCGCCCGCACCTCGGGACCAAACTATGGACGCTGGGTGCAGAGCAAGAATTGGGTGCGTGCTGCGCTCGCACAGCCGTTCGAAGACGAACCGGGCGGCGCCATGCTTTATTCCACCGGCTCGTCTCATCTGCTCTCGGCGATCCTCACACGTGTGACAAAGAGATCGGCTCTTGACCTCGCCCGCGCGTGGCTGGGGCCGCAACAAGGCTTCGCCATCGGTGATTGGCAACGGGACCCGCAAGGGATCTATATGGGCGGTAACCAGATGGCGATGAGCGCGCGGGCGCTTCTGGCCTTTGGGGAGATCCTGGCTTCGGGCGGGACGGCGAAAAACGGACAGCGGCTCATTTCCGCCGCATGGATCGATCAGGCCTGGACCCCGCGCACCAACTCGCGCTTTACCGGCGACGGCTATGGCTATGGTTGGTTCATTCGCGAGATCGGAGGCCAGGCTGTGCCGTACGCGTGGGGGTTCGGCGGGCAGATGCTGTATATCGTGCCCAAGCTCAATTTAGTCGCGGCCATGACGTCCGACGATGCCGCGCCGGCGGGCAGATCGGGACATCGGGATCGATTGCACGGCCTGATGGCCGAAGTCATGTCCAGCGTGCAGACGTAAAAAATCCGCCGCAACGCCGGTTGCGGCGGACTCTTCAACTCAAAAATTTGGCTACAGGCGTGCGTTCAGCTGACGCCGGCGCACCCACGCCAGCGCGATCAAGCCAAAGCCCATCATCGCGATCGGAAGCGGCTCCGGCACTGCGGAGGTATGCACCGCGAAGGTGAAGCTCAGGTTGTCCGTGGTTGTCCCGGTCCACGAGAACAGCGCTTCCGTGGCGTCAAAACCGGGTGCATGCAAAATCCCACGGCCGAACAGATTGAGGAAGCCCGGCGTCGGACCGCTTCGGCCAACGATTTGCAGTTCGTTGAGATCGAGCGACACTCCGCTCGACAGCGTGAGATAGCTGGCGATCGGCGTAAAGGCGGACAAACTGGGAATATTCTTCAGAGTGCCGGGCTGACCCCAGGTCACCAAGCCCGCGAGATCGTAATTGTCCTCTGCGGTCACGATGATCGCGCCGCCGTGGGCGATGGTAATGGAGTCGGTATTGCCGAGATGGGACCCGGACGGGATGTTGAAAGCACCCGAAATCCCGAAGGACGTCTGTTGGATAACCGCGGCCGAGGCCGGCGCCACGACCGCGACGAGAGCAGCCAAAGCGGCCGCCCACGTGAGAACACGCTTCAATTGAAAAATCTGACGCAGCATTAATCTTCTCCGAAAAAACCGCGCCCGAATGAGCACGGGTTAAATGCAAAGAAGAAACAGCAAGAAGCGTGCCACCACCGGAAGTCGCGTATTCACAGCGGGTGAACAAGCGCGTTGTAAAGAACCCGAGAATTGCGGCGGGTCCCGGCGACGCGCCGTGTAAGAACCTCCGACGGTCGCCACTACCCGCTAGGGCTAATACCAATGCCCCGGTCGGCTATCCGGGTGCGCGCTGGCGACTTCGGGCTGCCGGCGGCATCATCGGCGCATTGGAGGAACGCCCATGCGAGTGCTGAAACAGGCTGAACTGAACGCCCCGGCCGCCCAAGCTTGGACCGCCCCTCAGGGGATCGTCTTCTTCGATTACGACGACAACCTCATCAGCGAGCGAGAGACACTGGCGCGAATGCTGGACACACGGCGGGACCTGACGCTGAGTGACATTTTCGCGGCGCGATGAGTCAGGCACCCTCACGGGGCCGGGCGATCGCATGGAAAAGGGAAAATGGTGGGCGCGACAGGGATCGAACCTGTGACCCCTACCATGTCAAGGTAGTGCTCTACCGCTGAGCTACGCGCCCACTTTGCGCTCGCCACTGAAGGCCGGTAAGGGTCGGAGGGCGTTGTTTATAGGCAAGTTTTGGGAAGTGCAAGGGCTCGTCTACCCGCCCAGGCGGAAACGCTGGAATGGGCCATGTTGATGGCCTTACAATCGTCTTTTCCACCCTTTGAGAACGCAAAATCCCAGTGCTTTCTTCCGAATCCATACCCACCAGCCCGATTGAGGTCCTGGAGCCCGCCCGGCACAGCGTCCCGCTGGTGTTTGCCTCGCCTCATTCCGGGTCATTCTATCCGCCGGAGTTCGTCGCCGCTTCGCCCCTCGACCTGGCAATGCTGCGGCGGTCGGAGGACTGCTATGTCGACCAGATCTTCTCGGAAGCCCCGCAGCTGGGAGCTCCGCTCGTTCGGGCGCTGTATCCCCGCGCCTACTTGGACGTCAATCGCGAGCCGTACGAGCTGGATCCCGAGATGTTCAACGGGGCGTTACCGTCCTTTGCCAACACAACATCTGTGCGCGTCGGAGCCGGGCTCGGCACGATCCCGCGCATCGTGGCCACCCGGCGTGAAATTTATCGCGGCAAGCTCGAGTTTCAGGAAGCCGAACGGCGCGTCGAGACCGTCTATCGACCGTATCACCGCGCCTTGGGCGCGCTGATCGCCCGGGCGCACGCGAAATTTGGTTTTTGCATTCTTATTGACTGCCATTCGATGCCGTCGACCGGGCTGCCGGTCAGCCTGAGTGGCGACCCGCGAAGCATCGATATGGTCCTGGGCGACCGCTCCGGCCTCTCATGCGCGCCCGCCGTGACGGACGCCGTCGACAGCTTTCTCTCGCAGCGCCGCTACCGGGTGGCACGAAACAATCCCTACGCCGGCGGCTTCACCACACAGCACTACGGCGACCCGGGAAACGGAACGCATGCCCTTCAGCTTGAGATCAACCGTAACCTTTACATGGACGAAAGCACGCTTGAACCGAGAGCAAGATTTGAAGCTTTAAAAAGAGACATCACCGATCTGATGGCGCGGCTCGTCGCCCTCGCAGAGGAATACGCGCCGTTCTTCCATCCTCAGCGTCTCAGCGCCGAATAAGGCGCGCGCCGTAGTTGAAATGCCTTTCTGCGCCGCTATCTATAAAATATAGTCCGGGCTGCAAGCGCACGGGAGCGAGACGAGAGAAACATGGTTGAAATCGGTACAATTACGCTCTTCCGCGAAAAGTCGATCGTCTACCAGGAAGGCGCGCTGGACGAGGATAGCCAGCGCGACGTTCCCGCCATGACGCTGCGTTCAAACCGCGTCACCATTCCGGTGAAGACGAAAATCAGCACCATCATGGTGATCGTCCGCGGGCAAAACATCCCGAACACCATGCGAATGGCGGCCGTGGCGGTGGAGGAAATCCGCCGCGATCCAAATATCCTTCACGATCCGATGGCGTTCGACTGGGAGAACATGTGGCGCCGCAAGGTGTCAAAATACGAACTGGACTATAACCCGGACAATTGGGTCTCGCTGCACATCGGCGGCGAGCAGATCTTTTCCAGCCGCGAGGACAATGCGGCCATTGCACAGGTTGAGGCCATCGCCGCCGGCGAGGACGTCACCGACTCAATGGTTTCCGAAGCGGTGGGCAACATTCTTGGGGCCCTCGAAGAATTGGTCGTGGAACACGACTCCCAAACCGCGTTCGTTTTCACCGCTCTGCCGACTTACCTGCGCGCGGCGATCTTGGAACGCCGCGACCGCAAGACAGGCGCTTATGCGATTTCGGTTTACCATCCCTCGCCGCAGAAGCCCGTGCGGCTGTCTCATTTCATTTCCTTCGCCGCAGATATGGCGGAAACCCTCACCCACAAGTCATTTCTTGACCGCGTGCAGGAGTTGATCGCGACGAATGCCATCGGCAACGCGGGCATTACGCCGGCACTGGTGCAAGCGACACGCAATCGCCGCCGCGATCTTATTCAGCAGATCGAAAATTTCGAGGGCGCCAACAAGGTCGTCTATAGACCGGAGCGGCCACTGCTCGGCTAGGCGCGGAGCCAGTGTTCGAGCTTCGGCCGGGATCAACCCGCACTGTGGCCGAAAGTCCTCAGCAGCAAAAGAATCAGTAAAAGCGCCACAGCCACAGCCTGTGCCGCCACCCGCAAGCGCATCAATTTGTTCGCGTATTTGCGATTGAACTCACCGCCCGCGATAAAGGCGACAAGGCCCGTAGCCAGGACGGCCACGACAGCCACCATCGCTATGCCAAGAAGAATTGAGATGACGCTTTCCATGGGGGGTCGCTCGGGCGGTGGGGGTTCGAAAGGGCGTTCGCTTCAGGCTTGCGGTGCGCGTAACACCGCAGAGTTGCAGGCGAAATCGTTGAAGTAAATAGGCCTCACGGTTATCCTTTTGCCTAGGGGTGACAAGGGTACAAACGGGGGATCATCGTGTTAGGTCGCATTCTCGTTGTCGATGACAACGTGATGGTGCGGGAGTCGTACACCGAGCTCCTACGCCATCGTGGCTACGACGTGATGCAGGCCGGTGACGGTGAAGAAGCACTCAAGGTCATCGGTGCAAGCACCATCGATTTGGCCATTATCGACGTGATGATGCCCGTCATGGGCGGCCTTGAGCTACGTCAAGTGCTGCAGGACAAGGCACCCGGCATCGCAACCATTCTCGTCACGGGTCAGCCCGACAAAGTCGAGGAGCTGGTCGACGACGACCCTGACTTCCAAACCGGACGGGTGGCCATGCTGTACAAACCCGTTCATCCGGTGATGTTGCTGGCGGAAGTCGACAAGCGCCTCATGAAAGTCATGGGAATGCGCTGACCGCGTCTACCCGGCCGTTAGACCGAGAAGCTCTCGCCACAGCCGCAGCGCCCCTTCTCGTTCGGATTGCTGAAAACAAATCCGCTTTCCATCTTGCTCTCGCGGTAATCCAACTCGCTACCGAGCAGATACATGACGGCTTTGGGGTCGATGAAGACCTTGGCGCCGTTGTGTTCCACGACGTCCTCGAACTTGCGCTGTTCCTCGGCATATTCCACGACATAGGACTTGCCGGAACAGCCCTTGTTGCTGACTCCCACGCGGACGCCGAGCACAGGCTTCGTCGCCTTCGTGACAATCTCGTTGATGCGAGCCGCAGCCGCATCCGTCACGCGGATCGGCGGCGGCAATGAACGCTTGGCCTTTGGTTCGCTGGTCTGGACTGTGCTCATGACGGACCTAATATAAGGGGCGTTTGCGAGTTTGCTAGAACATGTCGAGGGCGACCTTCGCGACCTCGGACATATTTGCGGGCGTCCATGGCGGGTCCCACGTCAGGACCACGTCCACTTCACCGATTCCTTCCACCGCCGAGACCCGCTCGGCGACCTCTTTCGGCATCGAGCCGGCGACCGGACAGGCCGGCGCGGTCAAAGTCATCGTGACCACCGCGTCGCCCTTTTCGTCGATCTTGAGGTCGTAGATCAGTCCGAGGTCATAAATGTTGACCGGAATTTCAGGATCGTAGACAGCGCGAAGCGCCTCGACCACCGCTTCCTCCGTTGCAACCGGCAGCGAGGGATCCTTCGGCGCTCCTGCGCGGACCGTGGTGCCTTCCTTCGGCGGCTCGCCGCCGCCGAAATAGGGGTCATAGGCGCGCATCTCGTCGGCCGCGGGCGTATCTTTTGGCGGTTCGGCGGGTTTGTGATCGTGCGGTTCGTCGTGCATCGTCATTTCTCTGTAGTGGTCTGGCCTTTGCCGTCCAGACAAGACATCAGGGCGTGCCAAGGGAGCGTCGCGCATTTCACGCGGACCGGAAACTGCCGCACGCCGGACAAGGACGCGAGCTTATCGATACTTTCGGCCGCTTCGGGAAGCGACGCCTTCACCGCGTCCGCATCGGCTTTACCGGTGCAAAGGTCGTGCACGACGCCGAACAGCCGGCGCGCCGACTCAGCGGATTGACCGTTCAGGGCTTCCGTCATCATCGAGGCAGAGGCGATCGAGATCGCACACCCCTTCCCTTCGAAACCAAGTTCCTCGAGCCGTCCATCATCCGATATCCGGGCGGTAACGGTGACGCGGTCGCCGCACATCGGGTTGTTGCCCTGTGCCTTGCAGCTATGGTGCTCGACCGCATGTGCGTTTCGTGGATTCTTCGCGTGATCGAGAATCACTTCTTGGTAAAGCGAGCGGAGATCATCACTGAGCGGAGCGGCTTTCACAGCAACACCTCGCGCGCACGCGTCAACGCACTCACCAGCGCTTCAACTTCGTCGATTGTATTGTAGATCCCGAAGGAGGCGCGGGTCGTGGCGCTCACGCCCAGAAGGTCCATCAGCGGTTGCGCGCAGTGGTGGCCCGCGCGGACACAAACGCCGCTCCGGTCGAGTACCGTCGCCAAATCGTGAGGGTGCGCGCCGTCCATAACAAAGGACTGCACGGCCGCTTTGTGAGGGGCGGTACCGATCAAACGAACGCCGGGAATTTCACTCAACCGGGTCATGGCGTGGCGCAGGAGCGCATCTTCGTGATCGGCGGCCGCCATACGATCGAGGCTATTGAGGTAGTCGATCGCCGCGCCAAGACCGATGGCTTGGGCAATTGGCGGTGTTCCGGCCTCGAATTTGGCGGGAGGCGGCGCCCAAGTGGTTTTTGCGAATGTCACGCTGTCGATCATATCGCCGCCGCCCTGGTACGGAGGCATCGCGTCGAGGAGTTCGGCGCGGGCCCAGAGAACGCCGATGCCTGTCGGGCCATAGAGCTTATGACCAGAAAAGACATAGAAGTCACAGCCAAGATCCTGCACATCCACATGGCGATGTACGATGCCCTGACATCCATCGAGCATGACCCTGGCGCCGGCGGCATGCGCAAGTTCAGCTATCTCACGAACAGGCAGAACGGTGCCCAGCACATTGGAAACATGCGCGACGGCGACCAGCTTCGTCCTCGGACCGATTGTTTTTGCAAATGCGGAGATATTGATGCTGCCATCGGGATTGACCGGGGCGACGCGAAGCACGCACCCGGTCGCCTCGCGCAGCAGCTGCCAGGGCACAATATTCGAGTGGTGCTCCACCGCCGTAATGACGACTTCATCACCGGCTTTCAGTACGGATCGCCCATACGTGGCGGCGACGAGATTGATGGCCTCGGTCGCGCCCTTCGTGAAAACGACATCGGACACGCTTTTTGCGTTGATGAAGTGGCGGACCTTCTCGCGCGCCGCCTCGTAATTGGCGGTCGCGGTCTCGCTGAGATAGTAGGCGCCGCGGTGCACATTGGCGTATTCCTCGGCATACGCCTTGGTGACGGCCTCGATAACCTGACGCGGCTTTTGCGCCGACGCCGCGCTGTCGAGAAAAACCAGCGGCTTGCCGTGAACGGTCCGCGACAGGATCGGAAAATCGGCGCGAACCTTGGCGACGTCGAACGGCGGAGAGATCTTCTGGACAGGATGCGAGTTCATGCGGAAGCCTTACGCATCAACCACGCGGAAATCTCGGCCGACAGCAGCTCATGAGCGCCGGTGTCGTCAACGTTGGCGAGGGCGTCGGCGAGAAATCCTTGAACGAGCAAGAGGCGCGCGGCCTGAGGCTCGATCCCGCGCGCGGCCAAGTAGAACAAGTGGTCGGGGTCGAGTTCTCCGGTCGTGGCCCCGTGGGCGCATTTGACGTCGTCCGCGTAGATTTCGAGCTCCGGTTTGCAGTCCACCTGCGGACCGCGCGACAGGAATAAGGCCTTGTGAAGCTGCTGCCCGTCGGTCTTCTGAGCATGCCTCGCGACCAGCACACGGCCCTGGTAGACGCCGTGTGATTCGCCATCGACCACACCTTTGAACACCTGGCTGGAAACACAGCCGGGCATGTCGTGGTTCATGAAGGTCGTGAAGTCGTGGTGAGCACGGCCGGTCAGCGCGTAAGCGCCGTTCAGCCGCACCTGCGCACCTTCGCCGACGAAGTCGACGGCAATTTCCTGGCGCACAAGCGCACCACCAAGTCCAAGGTGAAACGCATCCAACTTTGCGTCGGCCGCGACATCGGCCACGGTGGTCGCGAGATGGAAGGCTTCGCTATCCTCGCGAACGAGGACATAGCGGCGCAGAACTCCCGCTGTCCCGACCGAGATCGTCGTCACCGGATTGGCGAAATAGGGTTGGCCGGGAAGGCCATGATGGCTCTCGACGACGGTAAGCTTCGCGGTCGGCGCAACCGTGATCACCACGCGCGGGTGAAATGCCGCCGGATCCCCGCCCCCCGCGCCGATCGAGAGGATATGCACAGGCCGTGAGACCACGCCCCGGGCCGTAATC
Source organism: Rhodospirillaceae bacterium (assembly GCA_041905525.1). GTDB lineage: Bacteria > Pseudomonadota > Alphaproteobacteria > Rhodospirillales > Rhodospirillaceae > SHVO01. The sequence goes on along the minus strand of JAYRKY010000004.1, from coordinate 90,005 downwards.
GACACCCCCCCGCTCATATACGCCGCGTTCAGCACCGCGAGCGGAAGATGAACGTCGCGCTCAGGCGTGTTGGCTTCGGTGATGGTCAGGCCCGCTTCCGACAGGGAGTCCGAAAGATCGGGACGATAAACTCCGTTCACCAGGACGACGCGAAGCGCTCCGACAAGTGTGTGTACGTCGGCGGGAACCTCGCGGACATCGATGTCCTCAGCCGCGGCCGCGGGGACGAATGGAATCTTTGCCAGGGCGCGGAGGGGCGTGAACCGCCACTCTTCCCGCTTTGGGCCAGGCAGGCCTTCCAACCTCAGCGTTTCGCGCGCCTCGCGCCGCGCCGCATCCGCCGACGGCAGCGCAGCGGCGTAGCGTTCGCCGAAGGGATGATCAAGGAGAGCCGACTGCTTCATGGCTTAGGCCGCGCTCTGATAGCGCGCATACCCTTCCGCTTCGAGTTGCTTGGCGAGTTCCTTGCCGCCGCTGGCGACAACCTTTCCGCCGACGAGCACATGCACGTGGTCGGGCACGATATAGTCCAGGAGGCGTTGATAATGGGTGATGATGAGGAAGGAGCGGTCCGGTCCCCGTAGCGCATTAACGCCTTCCGAAACAATCTTCAGGGCGTCGATATCGAGCCCGGAGTCCATTTCATCCAGAATCGCCAGCCGCGGCTCCAGCAGAGTCATCTGGAGAATTTCGGCGCGTTTTTTCTCGCCGCCCGAGAATCCGACATTCAGCTGACGCTTGATCATGTCGTCGGGCATGCCCAGCAATTTCTGCTTCGCCTTGACGAGCTTCAAGAACTCCATGGCGTCCATCTCCGCCTTCCCCTGCGCGCGGCGTTTGGCGTTGATCGCGGTCTTCAGAAAGGCGGAGGTGGTGACCCCCGGGATTTCCACGGGATATTGAAATGCGAGAAAGATACCGGCGCGAGCCCGTTCGTCCGCTTCCATGGCGAAGACATCTTGCCCGTCGAGCAGCACTTCTCCCTCGGTGACGGTGTAGCCCTCGCGTCCGGCAATGACATTGGAGAGGGTGCTCTTGCCCGTGCCGTTGGGCCCCATGATGGCGTGAACTTCGCCGGCATTCATCGTGAGTGAGATGCCGTTGAGAATTTTCTTATCTCCGACGGAGACGTGCAGATTCTTGATTTCGAGAAGCGCCATTAGCCGACACTGCCTTCTAAGCTGATTCCGACAAGCTTTTGCGCTTCTACGGCGAATTCCATGGGGAGGGTTTGAAGCACTTCGCGGCAAAACCCGTTCACGATCAGGGACACCGCTTCTTCTTCCGTCATCCCGCGCTGCTGACAGTAAAAAAGCTGATCTTCGCTGATTTTCGACGTCGTGGCCTCGTGCTCGGTCTGCGCTGACGGATTGCGGCTCTCGATGTAAGGCACCGTGTGGGCGCCGCATTGATCGCCGATGAGAAGGCTGTCGCACTGCGTATAGTTGCGCGCGCCATCGGCCTTCGGGCCGATGCGGACGAGGCCGCGATACGTGTTGTCAGCCTTACCCGCCGAGATTCCTTTGGAGATGATTTTCGAGCGCGTGTTCGCGCCGAGGTGGATCATCTTTGTGCCGGTATCGGCCTGCTGACGATTATTGGTGATCGCGACCGAATAGAACTCGCCCACCGAGTTGTCGCCTTGAAGAATGCAACTCGGATACTTCCATGTGATCGCCGACCCGGTTTCAACCTGGGTCCACATGATCTTCGAATTCTTGCCGCGGCAGGCGCCGCGCTTGGTCACGAAATTGTAGATGCCGCCCTTGCCGTCCGCATCGCCCGGGTACCAATTCTGCACCGTGGAATATTTGATTTCCGCATCATCGAGTGTAATCAGCTCGACCACGGCGGCGTGCAACTGGTTTTCGTCGCGTTGAGGCGCTGTGCAGCCTTCGAGATAGCTGACGTAAGACCCTTCGTCCGCGATGATCAGGGTGCGCTCGAACTGACCCGTGTTCTTTTCGTTGATGCGGAAATAGGTCGACAGTTCCATGGGGCAGCGCAGGCCCTTCGGGATGTAAACGAAGGATCCATCCGTAAAGACGGCGCAGTTGAGAGCGGCGAAGAAGTTGTCGGTGTAGGGCACGACGGAGCCGAGATACTTCTTCACCAACTCCGGGTGGGAATGCACCGCCTCGGAGATCGGCTTGAAAATGACGCCCATCTCCTCAAGCTTTTTCTTGTAGGTAGTCGCCACCGAGACACTGTCGAACACGGCGTCCACGGCAACGCCGGCGAGCACGGCCTGTTCGGCAAGCGGTATCCCGAGCTTTTTGTAGGTCTCGAGCAACTTCGGATCGACCTCGTCCATGCTCGCGAGCTTTTGTTTGGGCGCCGCATAATAATAGGCGTCCTGATAGTCGATCTTCGGATAATCAAGCTTCGCCCAAGCCGGCTCTTCATCCGCGAGCGTCAGCCAGTAACGATAGGCTTTGAGGCGGTACTCGAGCATCCATTCCGGCTCGTTTTTCTTCGCCGAGATGAAACGGATGATGTCTTCGTTGAGACCCTTCGGGGCTTTGTCCGATTCAATGTCGGTGACGAAGCCGTACTTATATTGCTCGACATTCCGAACCGCAGCGGCGGTTTCTTGCTTTGCAGCCATGACTACTCACCCACGTGCGCTGGAGGTGCCGGCATGGCCGGCGGCAGCACAAAGGCGTTCATATCCGCAACCATATCCGCAAGGGTGACCTGACTGAGAGCCGCGCGCACGGCGGAGTTCACCCGGTTCCAGCGGCCTTGCACCGGACAAACGGCCTCGATGCTGCACTGTTCGTCGGACGTATCAGCACATGCGGTGAGCGCGATCGGACCTTCGACGGCCTGGATGACGTCGGCGAGCGTGATTTCCTCCGGGACCCGCCCGAGCGAATAGCCGCCCGCGGCGCCGCGCTGAGACCTCACGAGACCCGCCTTGTTCAGGCTTTTCATCAATTTCGCGACCGTCGGAAGGGGAATTCCTGTGTTTTCCGAGATGTGTTGGCTCGACCGCACCACGTGGCCGCGAGCGATGGTAATCAGCACGACCGTGGCATAATCCGTTAATTTATTGACTTTCAACATTTTTCCGGCTTCCGCGGCCCCGAGCGCCGATGTGGGACCAAAACGGTCCTGTTTACCCGGGTGTAATAGGCCCTGGGGTATTACGTTTCAAGCTTTTGAATCGCATACGAGGGTTGAGAGCGTGAGCCGCCTGATCCTAATGACACAGAGGGAGTTTGAAGAACCCCTCACCGATACGCTCCGCCGTGCCGCGCCCGGCGTGTCCCTATCCTTCGCCTGGACACTCGGCGGCCTGGAAGGCGAGTTGGCCAACGATCCTGACTCCAGCCGCATCCTCTCGATCGGCTCCACGGTAATCCTGCCGCGCCGCGTCCTCGCCGGACTACGGTCACCGGCCTATAACCTCCATCCCGGCCCCCCGAACTATCCCGGTATCTTTCCCTCGGTGTTTGCCCTTTACGAAGGTGCGGGTGAGTTTGGGGTCACGTTGCATGAGATGGCCCCCGTCGTGGACTCCGGCCCGATCTGCGCGGTGGAGCGATTTAGAATCGATCCGACATGGGACCGCCTCGCCCTCGACACACACACGCTCGTCGTATTGATGCACGTGCTGGAGCGGATGGCGCCGCGCCTTGCGGACGTTCGCACCCCGCTTCCGTATTCAGGTGACGTCTGGTCCGGTCACCGTCGCACGCGGCACCACTTCGAGGCCTTGTGCCATCTGCCGGAAAACTTCAGCACGGTCGAACTCGCGCAGCGGCTCCGCGCCGTCGGAGAAGGTCCGGATCACTGCCTCACGACCACCCGCGGCGGCCAGCTCTATCGGCTGGATAGCGGCCGCCGCGGTGTCGTCGTGCGTGCGGGACAACCCGTCGCCGCCGAGTAGGGGGCTAAAACCCCGCCGTCAGGTACAAGCGGATATCGCGTCCAGGCATCGGCGCGACATCTTTCAGGAACGAGGTGTGAGGGCGCGCAGCCACGTTCGTGAGGTTTTGCGCCTGCACGACGATCTGCACGTCGCGGTCGCGGAAGGGACTATACCCAAGGCGCGCGTTCAGGAACGTGTAACCCTTCGTTGAGGTTTCAAGCGGTGAGACGCGGTTCTGGTCCGCCGCGCCGACGATTTCGATGCGCCCTTCGATAACCTTCCAGCGCATGTCCGCGCCGGCGCGGTACCGCAGTGGCGGCGTTCGGGGCAGAGGTTCACCGGTTGCGACATTGGTGGCCCGCACCAGGTCCACGCCCCCGTCGATGCTGAAAGCGTAGTCCGAATTGCGCACGAGGCTGACCGCGATTTCCGACTCCAAGCCTGTAAACCGCGCCTTGGTGGCAGTGAATTCAAACAAAGGCAATCCGTCGACTTGAGCGCCCGTTTCCGCGGCGAAGACATAGTCGTTGAACCACGTCCGATACACGCCAACAGAACCCGTTACTGGCCCCGCCTCGTGCTTGAACGTCATCTCCACATTCGTCGCACTTTCCTGGCCGAGCCCGGGATTACCGCGTTCGTACTGATTTGTGGCTAGGTGAGGCCCATCGGAAAACAATTCCTCGGCGCTGGGGGCCCGCTGCGTCCAAGAGCCGGTCAGGCCCAGTAATGTGCCGGCGGAAAATTCATACGCCGCACTTCCCGAAAAGGCGCCGGAGGTAAAGGAGCGGCGTGTATTGTCTTCCAGGCTGATGCGGCTGCTTTCGAGACGCGCGCCGCCCTCCATTTTAATCGCGCCGATCTCGGCGCTCTCAAGAAGGAAACCGGCCATTTGGCGCGTTCGCGACGCGGGAGTAAACGCTTCCTCGCCGATGGCGGCGAAATCGCGGTCACGATATTGGATGCCGAACACGCCGTTCATGACACCCACAGGCGCGTGAGTCGCCTCTACGCGACCTTCCCAACCTTGATTGGTGAATGTCGTACCCAACTCATCGCCTTCGATTTCCTGGTGACTATAATCTCCGTACGCGCCGCGCATGCGGACGGTCGTTATAATCTGGCCGAGATCGCGGATCTCTCCTTTGAGGTCAACGCGTGTCTGCTTCATGTCGAGGCGCACAGCCTCTTCCGCCGGCGATCCATAGTTTGACGTGAACCTCTCGATTGCGGCTCCAAACATGCCGTTCTCGAAGATGTATGAGGCGCCGCCCGTCGCATGATCGGTTCGTCCGTCGGAATTGCGCACACGTCCCTCGATGCCGTCCGCCTGAGCGGCGGGGCTTGCGTAACCGGGAATCTTGTAATCGCCTGTCTTTCGCCAGCCGCCGTCGACATGCAGCATCAGGCCGTCCGCAGCCTGAACGGAGGCGCCGCCACTCGCGAAGCGTTCGTCCGCGTTTGAGGCATACCCGCCCATGAAGTGGCCGTGCGCACCGTTGGCGGGAACCTGCGACGGGATCCGCCCGTCGATGATGTTCACCACACCGCCGACCGCCGAACTTCCGTACAGCAGCGTGGCGGGTCCACGCAGGACCTCAATCCGCTCGGCCCCTAGCGCATCACCGGCGGTTTGGTGATCCGGGCTGACGGAGGATGCGTCGATTGCCCCAATTCCGTCGAACAAGATGCGGATACGATCGCCGTCGAAGCCGCGGATAATCGGACGGCTGGCGTAAGGTCCGAAGAAGGTCGAGGTGACGCCCGGTTCACTGGCGAGCGTTTCGCCGATCGACGGCTTCAATGCTGCGGCCAAGTCGTCTCCCGTGAGGACGCTGGTGCCTTGGACAACGTCAAAACGGTCACGCCCGAGGGGAGACGCGGTGATGATGATTTCGTCGACGTGGAGAGGATTGGCGTCGTCGGCGGGCGCGGCCGCATGGGCGGAAGATGAGATGAAACTGGTCGCGGCCGTCATAAACGTGGCCGCAACGCCAAAAAATTGGCGGCGCATGGGAAACTCCGTTACTGGCAAATGAACTAAAGCGGGCGAACGCCCGCGCTAAAGATCAGATGACAACAACGGCGGGAGGGGCTCGTGACTGAAAATATCTATCGACATGCGCGCAGCAGGCCGCCTCAACGGCGGTCACAACGCGTATGGCTTGGCCCAGGTCTGGCGGAAGGACGACGATGGGAGCGGGCGGCGGCGCCGCGGCACTTGCGAAGCTGCAGAGCGCGCACTCGTGAGTCGCCGACTGGGTTTGCGGCGCAATCCGGTGCTCAAGCTGGTGAACGACAAGTGCCAGCTGCGCAAGCAGCAGGATCGGCATCACCCATGCAAGGAACCGGCTCCGCCAAGTCATCCGAGGCATCTCAGTAAGTCAGCCGCGAGGCTGCGCATGAGGGCGAAATAGAGATCGGGGCCGTCTTTCAACTGCGCGCCTTCCGGATCGAGAACGCCGGCGCGCGCGCCGGAACCTTCCACGAGCATCTGCACGTGGCGCGGTTCGAATTGCGGCTCGGAGAAGATGCACACGGCCTTGGCCTCGCGAAGTCTTTCCTGGAGCGCAGCCAAACGCCGCGCGCTGGGTGGCTGGTCGGGGGCCACGCTTACGCTGCCCAGCGCCGCCAACCGGTATCGGTCTTCAAAATACTGGTAGGCGTCGTGAAATACCAGGAACGGTTTGGCCCGGGCCGGCGCCAACAGAGTGTGGAGTTCTTTATCCAAGGCCATCGTTTGCCGGGAAAAGGCCTCGGCATTGGCCCAATATTTTGTGGCGTTCGTCGGGTCCGCCACCGCGAGCGCCTCGGCCATCGCGTTCGCCATGGCGACGGCGTTCGGCGGCGACAGCCAGATGTGACCGTCGAGCACACCGGTCTCATGGATGCCCTCGTCAGACTCCCAAAGTCCGCCGGACCGGGACGGAAGAGCTTGCAAGCCGGGCACATTGATCAGGCTCACGACGCGCGCTTTTCCCGCCAGCGCCGCCAGCGGCTTGGCGAGGAAGGTTTCGAGCGTCGGCCCCACCCAAAACACGACCTTGGCCTGGGAGAGGAGTTTCGCCTCGGACGGCTTCAACGCATGAGCATGAAGGGATGAGGCGCTCGACAGGAGGAGTTGCGGGGTTCCGACCCCCTTCATCACGGCGGCCGCGACCGTCTGCACCGGCCGAATCGAGGCTACTACCGACGGTACCTCGGCCAGCGCTGGCGAAGCACAGACGAGAGCAAAGAAAAGAAAGAGGAGACCTCTCACGGGAGCGCCTTGATCGAACGGAACCGGTTAATTATGTTATGTTATAACATTGACCCAGGCTGCGCAAATGGCAACCCGCTCCCGCAAGACCGTGTCGCCGCCCTCGGGCTTCCCCCACCCGCATCACGACCACAGCCGTTGCACCGCCGATGCACTGCGAACGGCGGAGACCGTGTGCGAGAAGCACGGCGCACGCCTGACCGAAATCCGCCGCACGGTGCTGCAGGCCGTGTGGGCAAGTCACGCACCGATCGGCGCTTACGACATCCTTGCCCGCCTCAATGCGGGCGGCGGGAAGATCGCGCCGATGGCAGTGTATCGCGCCCTCGACTTTCTGATGGAGCAAGGACTGGTCCACAGACTCGCGAGCTTAAATGCGTTCATCGGTTGCAGTCTCGCGAGCGAGCATCACAACGCGCACTTCCTCATTTGCCGAACGTGCAAATCGGCAACGGAGATGGACGGCGCGGCGGTGACGCAGGCCGTCCGTGAAACTTTGAGCGCCCACGGCTTCACGCCGGAGACGGAAGTTATCGAAATCCAGGGACTTTGCGCCCATTGCCGGGACAAGGCTCAATGAGCGTAGCCCCACCTGGCCTGGCCGCCGTCGCGCTCGTCGGCGCGGTGCTGAAACGCAACGACCGCTACGTTCTCGATCATGTCGACCTCAGTGTCGGACGCGGCGAAATCGTGACCGTGATCGGGCCGAACGGTGCGGGGAAATCGACGCTTCTGAAAGCAACATTGGGTCTAGAACCGTTGGATGCAGGGCATGTCAAACTCGCCCCGGGTCTGACGATTTCATACTTGCCGCAAACCGCGCAACTCGATCCAGCGCTTCCCCTTTCCGTGCGCCGTCTCCTCACGCTCACATTCAAACCGTCTCAAGAGCGGATGGAGTCCGTGCTCGAAGAACTCGGGATCAGCGACCTTCTGGACATCTCGGCGCTTCGGCTGTCGGGCGGTGAACTCCAACGTGTGATGCTCGCGCGCGCCCTCCTGCGGGAACCTGATCTTCTCGTGCTCGACGAGCCGACACAGAACGTCGATGCCTCCGGTGCGCTGGATATCTATCAGACCATCGCCCGTCAGCGTGCGAAGACCGGATGCGCGGTATTGCTTGTCTCGCATGATCTGAATGTTGTGATGGCCGCGACGGACCGCGTGTATTGCCTGAACGGGCATATCTGCTGCTCGGGAAAACCTGCGGAGGTAGGAAAAGACCGCGCGTTCGTCGATCTCTTCGGCGAAGCGGCGGCTAAAACACTCGCGCCCTATATGCACCACCACGACCACGTTCATGGACCCGATGGGTCAGTGGCCCACGATCATCATCATGAACATAGCCATGACTGTGGTCATGGCCATCATTCTCATTCCTGAGGACTTTGGTGTTGGAACCTTTCATGATCCGCGCCCTCTTGGCCGGCCTCGGAATCGCGCTGGTGGCGGGGCCGTTGGGGTGCTTCGTTGTCTGGCGCCGCATGGCGTATTTCGGAGATACCCTGTCTCACGCGGGATTGATGGGGGTGGCCCTCGGGCTAGTGACAGGCATCGATCCAATTGTGGGAGTCGTCTTAACTTCCACCCTCATTGGCGCCCTTCTCTTCGCCCTTCAATTCCAGCGGCGCGTTCCTCCGGACACGCTGCTCGGCGTCCTGTCCCATAGCGCGCTCGCGATTGGCCTCATCGTTGTCAGCACGCTCAACAACGTGCGCCTGGATCTGACCGCCTACCTGTTCGGGGACATTCTCGCCATTACCGACGCCGATCTCGCCTGGATCTATGCAGGCGCCGTGGCGGTGCTCGCGGCTCTTGCGCTGATCTGGCGACGGCTCATCGCCTTGACCGTGAGCGAGGATATCTCCCGCGCAGAGGATTTCGCAGGCACAGGAGTCCGGCTTGCCTTCACGGTTCTTGTTGCGATCACAGTAGCAATCGCCATGAAGATCGTTGGCATTCTGCTCGTCACCGCCCTTCTCATCATTCCGCCGGCGGCGGCCCGCCGGATTTCGCGCGGGCCTGAGGCCATGGCTTTCACCACCATGGCCGTCGGAGCAGCGGCGACGGTGGCCGGCATCGCCTCTTCCTATGCGTGGGATGTGCCGTCGGGAGCCGCCATAGTCGCGGCGGCCGCGGGCATCTTTGCGCTGAGCATGACCCTTGGAGCCCTCGCCGGCGCGAGGAGATAAGGGTATTCGCCCGGGTTTTGGGTCATAATAAGCCATGGCGCACGCCCCCCTTCATTCGGCCACTCCGCTCCGCGCGACACATGTACTCGCCGTTGCGAGCCCCGCTCCCGACCTCCTTCAGTTCGCCCGCGAAGCCCTTTGGGTCGCGCAGGAGCGTGATCTCCCCCTGACACTCGCGGTGCGAGTGCTGCCGCAGGGGCATAGCCAGATTATGGGTTGGGACACCCTGGAGGATCTCGCGGTCTTTGCGGAGCGATGGAACATCACCCTTGTGCCGTGGCGTACGCACGAGGATTTGGACGCGATGATCGGAGGTTGGCCGGTTCGCCCCCCTGCCGTCATCGTCGTGTGCGGGCGGCGTGTTCACACGTTCGCGCATGGATTGCCCGGCACCATGATCGCAAGGATCGAGCAGGCCGCGCGAGCGCTGCGGATCGAAGTGTTGCCCGATCCCAACCATGAGAGCGGCGCCACACCCCGCCTCGGACTAGCCTGGCGCGTGGACGATCAACGCCCGTGGTATCACGCGTACATCCTGAGTGCCTTTGCTGTCAGCCTCGTCAGCATCCTCGTACAGTTCCTCGACGGGTTCGTGCCCCCGGAAGGGCTGATCATGTTGTTCCTGACGGCGGTGGTCTATAGCGCGAGCGCCTACGGCATGGGCGCGGCGGCCTTCACGGCCGTGCTCAGCGTCGTGATCTTCAACTATTTCTTCGATCAACCGCGCTATTCAATATCGCTGTCTTCGCCTTCCGACGCCCTCTCGCTGATTCTGTTCCTGGTCGTTGGGGCGATCACCAGCAATCTCTCGGGGGAACTTCGGCAGCAAGCCACGCGAGCACAGCGCCAAGCGCGCGAGGCCCGCGCGCTGTTCCAGCTGACGCGCGACATCGCCGTCGCCACAGATACGCAGGAGATTTTTCGCGCGATCGTGCACCAGTGCAACGATATCTTCGAATGCGACACCGTGCTGCTGGCGCCGTTTACAGGCGGAGGACGGGAGACGCTGGCGATCGCCTCGCCCCGCGCTCGCGCCGCCGCCTTGCAAGCCGCTTATCCGCCGCACTCCAACCTCACGCAGGAGGATATCGAAGCGGCGCGGTGGGTGTTCAATCATAGCCTACCCGCCGGGCGCGGCACGACGATGTGGCCGGAAATGCAGGCCACGTTCCAGCCTCTGGAAACCGGCGAAGGAACGGTCGCCGTTCTTGTGCTGCGAAACACCTCGCGTGAAATCGTGCGTTCGACCGGCTTTCGTCGCGTCATTGGCTCGATTTGCCGCCTGACGGCCTTGGCGGTTGAACACTCGCTCCGTAAGCAAGAGTTGGAGACCGCACGCGTCGTCTCGCAGACCGAGGGTCTGCGCTCGGCCCTCCTGTCCGCGATTTCGCATGACTTCGGGACGCCGCTCGCCTCGATTATCGGGTCCGCATCGAGTCTGATCTCCTACGGCCGCAACTATACGCCCGACGTCACAACTGAACTTCTGACGACGATTCTCGAAGAAGCTGAGCGCCTCAATCGGTTCGTAAAAAATGTACTGCAGATGAACCGGCTCGAAGCCGGAGCTCTCGTCCCGCGCTTGCAATGGGCCGACGTCGGCGATCTGATTTCCACCGCCCTGGACTCCGCTCACCGGCGGCTCGCACAGCATGAGATCTACGCAGACGTCGAGGACATGCTTCCGCTTGTGAATGTCGACTTTGTTCTGATGGAAAGCGTGCTGGTCAATCTTCTGGATAACGCGGCGAAGTACTCCCCCCCGGAAACCGCGATCCAGATCACGGCGCGCCGGCTGGGAGAGGACGTGGCTATCGACGTGACCGACCAAGGACGCGGCATATCGGCAGAAGAGTTGGGCGCCGTGTTCGACAAGTTCTACCGCGCGCGGCATAGAGACCGCACCGTCCCCGGAACCGGCCTTGGCCTCGCCATCTGCAAGGGCATCATTGAAGCGCACGGTGGTACGATCGAAGCGCTGAGCCAGGGTCTCGGCCATGGCACGACCATCCGTCTCCGCCTGCCGGTGAAAACCCCCGATATAGCGGTCACGGCCGAGGTATGAGATTCTAGGTACATGACCACAGGCCCGAAAGTCTTGATCGTCGACGATGAACCGCAAATCCGGCGGTTTCTGCGCGCGAGCCTGCAGGCCCACGACTACCAGGTGATCGAAGCCGAGAACGGGAAAGAAGGCGTGCGGGCATGCACCGTGCAGAAGCCGGATCTGCTCATTCTCGACTTGGGGCTGCCCGACATGGACGGGCTGGACGTCATCAAGCTGGTTCGCGAGTGGTCGACAGTCCCGATTATCATTCTGTCATTACGGTCCGACGATCCTGACAAAATTGAAGCGCTGGACCGCGGGGCCAACGACTACGTGACCAAGCCCTTCAGCATGGGTGAACTCTTGGCGCGGATGCGGGTGGCGCTGCGACAAGGTCAGGGGAGCGGCGCAGACTCAGGGCCTGTTATAACGGCAGGGGAGATTGCCATCGACCTTTCCAAGCGTCTCGTGACCGTTTCCGGCGCCCCTGTGCGCCTGTCGCGCAAAGAATATGATCTTTTGCGAATCCTGGCCTCCCACCTGGGCAAGGTGATTACCCACCAGCAGCTCCTCCAGGAGGTCTGGGGTCAGGCCTATGTGGAGGAAACCCAATACCTAAGGGTCTATATCGGCCAGCTGCGCCAGAAGCTTGAAAAAGAGCCGGCCGCGCCGAAACACTTGGTTACCGAACCGGGGGTGGGCTACCGGCTTCAGACAAGCTAAAATTCCCCCATCGCAGATTTATTTGGCAAACCAAGGACTTTTTGAGCCTCGGTTGTCGTCTTTTCAAATGTCACGCAGGCATAATATTGCCTAAATTGAACGCTATCTGAGGCTCACGAGACGTACTCCTACGAGCAGTCAAAGAGAGAGGCTCACATGAAGACTTCACTCATCGCACTTTCCACGGTCCTGGCGCTTGGTCTCGGTTCAGCATCGGCCTTTGCCGACGCCGTCGGCGAGACGCACAAATGCGTTCGCCTCACCGACATCATGGACTCCCCGGTGATCGACGATAAAACGATCCTTCTGAAGATGCGTGGCAAGGACGACTTCAAGCGTGTCGATATGCGCGGCAGTTGCTCGGGCATGAAGTTCAGCGGCATCGGTCATTCGACTCCGACCAATGAGCTGTGCACCTCGAATGCCATCACGGTGCTTCAGCCCGTCGGCGCCGCTTGCATGATCGAGAAGATCGTGACGATCGATAAAGCCGAAGCCGACACCCTACTCGCGAAGCGCTAACCTACTTTTTCGCGGCGACGATCTCGTCGAAGCGCGCCGGCGTTTTCTCGGCGCGCTCCAGGCGCGGGTAACGGAGGCCGCCGCTATAGTCGACCGTCAGGGTGCGGACATCATCTCCCACCCTGACGATCAGCTCCACATTCTTCCCATTTTTGGTTTCTTTCACCGCAGCCTTGATGCGATCCGCCTCATAGGTCTTGCCATTGACGGCGATAATGCGCGCGCCGACCGCGAGGCCTGATTTAAACAACGGGCCGTCCCACAAGACACTGGCAAGACGACCGTCTGACTCGACACTTCCGCCCAGCGAGTAGCTCAAATCCACGACCCGGCGCTGTGTTTCCGCAGTCTTGAAGAGCTCCGTTGGCTCTTCGGTGTAAATCAATCGGTATCCGCCCCGCGTCACGCCATCGAGGGGCGCGCCGGGTCCATGGCCGTCCAGCCGCTGGCGGAGAAAAGCTCTCCAGTCGTTGGGGACGATATCGTTCAAGGCCGCGACCACATCCTCAAAGGTGTAGGTCGCGGCGGTCTCCCATTCGCCATCGCGTTGCCCGAAGAAGGCACGGGCGAAGTCGTCGAGCGATTTCCGGCCATTGGTACGTTCCCGAATCACGGTATCGACGTCGAGCCATACGAGGAGGCCTTCGGAGTAGTAGTCCTCACTGCGCTGCCAGCTCGACCACGGCTGGGGCCGGCGGGCGGAGGTAATGGGATCGTTGGTCGTGTCCTGAAGCGCTTTCCAGGCACGCCCGACCCTGTGATCGTAAAGCGCCGCCGTTGCGGCAAGCGCATCCAGCGCCTGCTGTTTGGTCCACAGCCCGGAACGCGCGGCCAGCACATATCCCCAGTACTGCGTCTGGCCCTCGTACACCCACAGAAGAGAATCTTGCATCGGCACGTTGTAGTTCGGCGTCCAGAGGTCCGCCGGCCGGCGATATTTTCCGTTCCAGGAATGGCTGTACTCATGCGCCAAGAGGTCGCGGCTCGAGAACCGGCGATCCCATTCCGTGAAATACTTGGCCGTCGTGCCGTTTTCGCTGGAACGATGATGTTCGATACCCACCCCGCCCATTTTGTCGGACAACGCGAGCAGGAAATCGTAGTGATCGTAGTGACGCGCCCCAAACAGCAAATCCGCTTGCTTCACGAGATTGCGGTGCGCCGCAATATACTCGGGCTTCGCCTCAAGCTGTTCAGCCTCGTCCGCCATCACGTTTAGAGTGACCCGCGAGCGCCCCTTGGGGTCGAGGTCGATCCGTTTGAAGTAACGGCCGGCGAAAATCGGGGAATCGACAAGCACCTCGAGCGAGACCGGCTTGAAGGTTGTTTCGCTCCCTGCTGTGGCTGCCGTCTCGAGGGCCGTACCCAACTGCCAGCCATCGGGAATTTTCAAGGTCGCTTCGACCGGAATGCGCCGGGCGTAGTACCCCGCAGGGTACAAAACCACCGTATTCCATTGCAGATTCAGCATCTCGGGCGTCACGACGATCCGGCCCTGATCTCCGGCCGTCGGCGAAAGATACTGATATTCAAGATCGATCGCCTTGGCGCCTTGGGGTACGTCGATATGAAAGGCGTAGACTTCGATAGGGTCGCGGCGCCATTCGAGCCGCTGCCCCCCCGCAGTGACGATCAGTCCGGCCAGCTTGTCGATCGGGCCGCGCGGCGCGTGGTTCCCGGGCAGCCATTCGGGGAACAGGAGCGTGAGCGGTCCTGGGCCGGCAGGGATCGTCGCGCGGACGGAGAAAATGCGCTGCGCCACATTCGTCGCGTCGACATGCAGCTTGATCGTACCCGGATAAGCTTCGTCACGCGGCGCAGGTAGCGGGTTTGCCCGGGCAACGTCGGCCGCAGAGACCGGCGTTGCAAGCGCGGCTGCAACGGCAAGAGCAGACAGGATTGATTTGAGATTCACGTCTTCCCCCTACGACCACCCCGGGATGCAGGTAGCTTAGCAGTGCCGTCCGTAGAGAGAAGGGAAGAAAAAGCCCCGCAAACGAGGTGATTCGTTGCGGGGCTAAGTTACCACCGTGCGGCGTGATGGGGGATGGGAGATACCGCTCCGATGGATTCCGTAAAGAGTTACAAAAGCTAGGCCGTCGCCAGCATCGCGTCCTCGAGGCCCATGACGGCGCGCAGGTGGGCACGGCCCCGGCAAAGTCGGGATTTCACGGTGCCCACGGGCTCATTCATCGCGGCGGCGACTTCGTGTTGGCTTCCTTCATGAACGCCCAGCACAACGATGGCTTGGCGTTCGTTGGACGATAGGCGACGGAGCGCCTTCATGGTTTGCTTCAGAAATACGCTGTTCACCTGGCTCGGCAACTGGACCCGCAGATTTCCATCGTCAGCCATCGCGACGTAGCGCCGGTCGAGCGTTTCGCGGCGTTTTTGGCTGATGAACACATTCCGCATCAGGGTGAAGAGCCACGACTTGAGGCTTGTCCCTTGCTGAAAGAGTTCCTGTTTGCGCAACGCGCGTTCGACACAGTCTTGAACAAGGTCGTGTGCGTCGTCTTCGTTGCGCGTGAGCACGCGCGCGAAACGCGCGAGGTCGGGAAGCAAGGTCTGCAGCTCGATCTGAAACGCGGTCATCTTGAAACTCCCTCTCGTTTCCCCGGGATCCCGTTCTGGAATCCGTCCGTCACAACTGAGGAGAGGATCGTCGTTTAGCCCATAAAATCGCGATGTGGATTTGGACCGGACCGCATAAAGAGAAAATCAGGATGCGTGTGGCGCACGTGGCGTCCACAACCGTCGCCAAGAGCTCCGATGGTTCAGGCGACTCACTTAAGCCCCTGATATTTCTATGTTCGTAGCGGCTGTATGGCGACAGATGGGACGGGGAGAGCGCCTGATCCGCAGACGGCGCCGCATAAAGAAAAGATAAAAAAAGCGGAGCTATTGCCGCGGAATGCGGTGAGCGCGAAGGGCCAGTCCGGCTAAACCCAGGAGGGCCAATACAAGCGACGCGCCATCCAAACCGGCGCGCAGAACCGCGCTGGCGTCCGGTTTGCCACTCAGCAAATTGAGCAAAACCGCACAGACAACGGCGAGATATGCAAGGTATTTGAACCGCGGCATCGTTGGCCCCACATCCACACTTCAGGCCAGCAACGCCTGAACAGGTAACGCGGTTGCGATCCTCTACGCGACGGCGGGCCGAGGATCGCGGCCGACGTTACCCCCAGCGGGAACTGCCGGAGACGCCAGGCTTTTCGGATCCACCGACACCGCACTCTCCGGAAAACAGAGGGACACCTTAAGACCCGGCACGTTGTCTTCCAGCTTCAGCTCCAGGCCATGGGACTTGGCCACGGCGGCAACCAAGGCAAGACCGAGACCACTGCCCGGCGATGTGCGGCTTTGTTCGAGGCGGAACAGCCGCTCGAGGACCTTGTCCTTGTACTCGTCCGGCACACCTGGACCGGTATCGCACACGATGAATGTCGGCCGCCCCTTCTGCCGCGTCAGCACAACTGTTACCGCGCCGTCCTCGGTGTACTTGATCGCGTTGTCGATCAGGTTGGCGAGCGCTTGGGCCAACAGATTCGGGTCGCCCTTCACCATGAGCCCCTGCTCGAAGCGCGTGACGAAACCAAGACCCTTTTCTTCTGCCAGCGGTCCATAGAGGTCCGCAACCTCCTCGGCCAGAGTGTGAAGGTCGATTTCGATGAAATTGCGCTGGGTACCGGCCTCAGCGCGCGCCACGCGCAGCAGGGCCGCGAAAGTGGCGAGCAAACTGTCGGCGTCTTCCAGAGCCCCTTCGATCGCCTCCCGTTGGGTCGGATCATCGACGTGGCGCAACGAGTTTTCCAAACGGCTGCGCAGCCGGGTCAGGGGCGTTCGCAGGTCGTGGGCGACGCTCTCCGAAACCTGCTGCATGCCCCGCATGAGACGCTCGATTTGATCGAGCATCGAATTGATGCTGACCGACAGCTGGCTCAGTTCGTCGTTCCGCTTGCTGACCGGCACCCGCTTGCTGAGGTCGCCCGACATAATGCCGCGGCATGTGCGCGTGATCGATTCGACGCGGCCCATGATCGTCCGGCTGAAGATGAAGCCCCCCAGCAGCCCAAGGGCCACCGTCAAAGCTAGGCCTACATTTAGAGAATCTCTCAGCCGCTGCCGGAAGATTCGGGCGGCGCGAACATCCCGGCCGACGAGGAGACGCACCCCACTTTCGGGATCCATCAGTTGAAGGGCGCGGACGTCGGCGGTCGCAGGCGTGGCGCCGCGGTTGTCGCTGGTTGTGAAGTTGATCCAGATATCGTCGTTTTCGCCGCGCTGCGGCCATGCGCGCATATTCCCCGCGAGCGGATTTCCCAGCCTATCGGTCAGGAGGTATACGCCATCGCGATTGACGTTCGGATCAGCCCGGCGATTCACAGCCATGACGAGACCCTGAACCCCGGCGCGCGCGAGACTTTCCTGGAATGTCACGACCTCGGCCTCGATGGCCGCTTCCATCTGCTGTTCGGCAAATCCTGCTGTCGCCCAGAAGACGAAGTAAAACAGCCCGCCGACGGAAACACCGAAGATCAGCGTGTAGACAACGGCCAGACGGAACGTAAAGGACGTGAAAATTCGGGCGACGCGCTGCATGACGCAGCTCAGGCCGCCGGTTCGAGCTTATATCCGGCGCCGCGCACTGTGTGCAGGATCGGTTTATCGAAGGGCTTATCGATCTTTTGACGAAGGCGGCTGATGTGAACGTCGATCACGTTGGTCTGCGGATCAAAGTGATACTCCCACACATTCTCGAGCAGCATGGTGCGTGTCACCACTTGCCCGGCGTGCCGCATCAAGTACTCGAGAAGACGGAACTCGCGCGGATGCAAGTAGACGCGCTTTCCTTGCCTCACCACTTTTCGCGCCAAGAGATCCATCTCCAGATCGCCGACCTTCAGCTGCGTGTTTTCGGGCGGGGTCCCTGAGCGCCGGAGCAAAGCCTCCAGCCGCGCGAGCAATTCGGAAAATGCAAAAGGCTTCGCGAGATAGTCATCCCCGCCCGCCTTCAATCCGGCCACCCTATCTTCGACTTCACCGAGAGCGCTTAGGAAAAGCACCGGCGTGGCGATGTTCGATTTGCGGACGGACTCGACGATCGAAAGGCCGTCGGGACCGGGCAACATGCGGTCGACCACCATGACGTCGTAGGGCTCGGACAAAGCAAGAAACAGGCCTTCGCGCCCGTCGGCGGCATGGTCGACGACATAGCCGCTCTCGCGCAAACCCTTGGTCAGGAATTCCGCCGCTTCGCGGTCATCCTCGATCACCAGTACCCGCATCGATCCATCCGTCCGCTTGGCGCGGTTGTCGGCCGCGGCAAGTTCGTTTTGAGGGTGTGAAAGTCCGATCATGATTATATCGCGAACCCGTTGAAATTCCGGCCGAAAATTTAACGTGGGATCCGGCGCGAAGGTTTGCCGCTGTTCATTATTTTAAGTTCAGGGGGTCTGAGGACCCCGTTACAAGGCTGTCACCGCGGGTTGTACCCGCCATATTTTGGCCGACCTTTTCGGTCATAAAGGGAGCGAGGGGAATTGGATTGGACGCTTTATGAATCCGTAAGGAAGTCCGCGCAATCCGCAGTCCCCATGGTTCGTTTTTATGGGTCAGGGAATAATGTACGCCACGTCGAGCCTCGGAAAATCCTTGCGTTGGGCAACATCAGCGGTGGTCATCGGCGCAGGACTTTTCGTTCTGCCCACGGCCGCCCAGGCGCGCGACTCTTTTTCCTTCTCCACGGGATTTAACAGCTGGGGTGGAAGCAGCTTTGGGATGGGCTACAGCACCGGCGGTCATTGGGGCCGCGGCGGCTGGGGCCATCGCGGATGGCGCGGCGGCGATCATCTGTCCCTAGGATTCACTTACATCGCCCCGCCGATGTATTTCGGTCCGCGCCCCTACGCGTACCCCGCCTATCCCTATCCGCCGCGTCCCGCCTATGGCTATTCGGGCTACTACCCGGCGGGTGGCGTGGTCGTATTCTCGCCCTACTTCCGCGATCGGTTGAGCGTCCGGGCGCGAGGCGTCTACTACGATGCCTATCGGAGCGCCCTCGATGCGCCGGTCGGCGAGCCTATTAACTGGCGCGAGGGTCGCGTGCGCGGCGAAATTACAACGACACGTGACGGCTGGGCGGGAGACCGCTACTGCCGTGAATTCCGCCAAAACATCATCATCGATGGACGGAGTGAAGAAGCTTACGGCACCGCTTGCCGAAATGATGCAGACACCGATTGGCAAATCGTCCCGAACCAGGACTAATTGTCCGGCGACGAGGCTCTTTTAGGGCCTCGTCGCAAACTCGTTAGCTGTTTTCGGGGCCCACCCCATTGTAGTATCCCGCGACCAGGGTGGGGCGCGTGGGGACTTCCAACTTCCGAATTGTCGTGGCTATCGCATTGGCGGCCTGCCTTGCCGGCTGCGGCATATTGCCGCGCGTGGCGCAGCAGACGACCGCTGCGGCTATCGCGCCCGTCGCGACAACGGCCCGGATCGTGTCGCGCGACCTTGCGGCCGTCAGCAAAAACATCGCCGCGAGTTCGGCCGCCACCGCACGTACAGCGCGCCAGGTGTCTGTTTCCGCGGCGCAGGCGAGAGCAGCCTCGCGCGCGGCCGAGCAGCAGCGCGCACAAGTGGTGCGCGCCGCGAAGAGAAATGCCGCCGTTGCGAAGCAGGTTCGGAAATCGGACGCCCCCGAACCTTTCGATGTGTTGCCGCCGGCAGTCCTCGCCCAGCTGAGCAAGGACCAAGCGGCGCTTCAGCAGGCGGCGCAACGCGAAGCTTTCACCGCGCCCATCGGGGAAACAATTTATTGGGAGAATGAAGGCCGGACCGGCAGCGCTATGGCCGAGGACGAAACCTCGCTGGGCGGTTTCATCTGCCGCACGTTCGTACAAACCGTCGCCATTTCGGATAGCGAAGAGCGCGCCAGCACGCTGGGTTGCAAGAACTCCGACGGTGTTTGGCAAGCCTCACTTAATCGAAGGGAGATCTCGCCGTGACCGGATTTGGTGACGCCCCCTTTCAGCCGCCGGAGGAGAACACCACCCTTCGCGCCAAGCGCGGTGAGATCCTCGCCCGCATCCTGTTCGAGAAGGACAAGGTCATTTTCCGCGAAGGGCAGGACAGTTCAGACACCTTCGTTGTTGAATCCGGCAAGATCGGCGTTTTTAAAACTGTCGATGGTAAACAGATTCGCCTGGCGGTTCTCGAGAAAGGCGCAATGTTCGGAGAAATGGCGGCGATCACCGGCGAACCGCGCACCGCGACGACGATCGCTCTTGAACCCTCCGTGGTCTGCCGGATTTCGCGAACGACGATGCAGCAGAAAATTGCCGCCTGCGATCCCTTCGTTCGCGCCCTGTTGGCGATTCTCGTGAACAACTTGAGCCGGGTAAACGAACGATACGCGACAACCGCGAAAGTCGCGGAAAAAATGCTCGCGGATCTCAAAGCATCTTCGAAGGCGGAGAAAGAAGCGTCGCAACCCGCTGCCGCCCCTGATAAGACCAGCGCTGCACCAACTTAAATAACGAAAATGTTGCTCGCGATTCTTTCCCCGGCGAAACGGCTGGACTTTTCGCCGCCGCCTTCCTTCGCCAGGCCGACCCAACCCGGACTGCTGAAGGACACCGCGATATTGGCAGAACGGAGCAAAACGCTCACACGGGCCGACCTTCGCCGCCTCATGGATATCAGTCCGAAGCTTGCCGACCTCAACTTCGAGCGGTTTCAAAACTTCGACCCTAAGAACAGGGCCGAGACGAAGCCGGCGATCTTCGCCTTCGCGGGTGACGTCTATATGGGCTTTGACGCGAAGTCGCTGACGGCGGAAGACATCAAGTTCGCCCAAGATCATGTGGCAATCCTCTCTGGATTGTATGGCCTCCTGCGGCCCCTCGACGCCATACAGCCTTACCGTCTTGAGATGGGGACAAGACTGAAGAACGATCGCGGCGCCGACCTGTATGCATTTTGGAGAGAGAGCATCGCCGCGCACATCAACCGCCTTGCGGCGCAGATGAACGACCCTACGCTGGTCAATCTTGCGTCGGAGGAGTACTGGTCCGCGATCGACGAGAGCGCGCTACGGGCGCCGGTCGTGCAGCCTGTCTTCAAGGAGATCAAGGGCGCCAAATCGCAAATCGTGAGCTTTCTGGCGAAGAAAGCCCGCGGGATGATGGCGCGCTACATCACCGAGAGGCGCCTTGAGGCGCCGGAAGATCTCAAAGGCTTCGATGTGGCGGGATACAAATTTGACGCCAAGGCGTCGCATGGCTCGCAGTGGGTCTTCAGCCGGAAGGCCAAGTAACCATGCTGCCGCAGGACGAACTGCACCGCCATCTCGGGATTCTGCGCCGTCGCGATAAACGTTTAGGCGCCGCAATCAAATCGGCCGGACTTCCCGCCGCGCGAGGAATGGATCCCGGGTTCGCGACGTTGATCCATATCATTGTCGATCAACAGGTCTCGACCGCGGCCGGCGCGGCGATTTGGGCGAAGCTCCAGAAGGCCGCGGGTGGGCGTGTCACCCCGCGCAGCCTCCTGACCCTCGGAGAGAAAGGGCTGCGTGCGAACGGCATGAGCGGCCCGAAGACACGCTATGCCTTGGGACTCGCTGAAGCCGCAGCCGAGGGGAAACTTAATTTTCGCGCTCTCGCGCGCGCGTCCGATGAAGAAGTTCGATCGACACTGACCGCGCACAAAGGGATCGGCGGCTGGACCGCCGACATCTACCTCCTTTTCGGAATGGGGCGGCCGGATATTTGGCCCGTCGGCGACTTGGCGATCCAGCATGCAGTGCGCATGTTGCATGAGCTGGACGAGCGGCCCGGACCGGACGTTTGCGAGACCCTAGGGGAGCTTTGGAGACCCTACCGGTCCAGTGTCGCCATCTTCCTATGGCACTACTTCAAGCACATGCGGTTGATTTCGGCTCAGCCGAAGCCGTAAACCGCTGAAAATACAGAGAAAACAGCCCTTGCGTTTGGAGGACCGGGCTCTATCCTCCCCACCCGCCAGTCATCTGGCCCATATAATTTCATAGTCTCTGGGGGATAGTTCGTCGTGTCCGAGAACACTCAAGCCGCTACAGCCGCCGCGCCGCCGCCGGGCGCAGTGCCGCTCTTTTATACCGAGCCGATGCCGGTTGCGGCTTCATTGCAGCCGGACTGGAAAATCCGACCGGAAAACGATTTCACGTTTGCAGCCCGCGCCAACACGGTGCCGCTGACGGCTCCGGAATTCATGATGGCGGCGCGCCATTTCCCCATCATTTTCCTGGGCGACGTCGTCCCGACCTGCGTCCTCGGGTTTCAGCCGAATACAAACCTGTTCGTGGATCGCGATGGTCAGTGGGAACGCGGCGTATATGTCCCCGCCTACATCCGCCGCTATCCGTTCATTCTGCTCGGCCAGCAGGGCGACGAAATGCTGCGCCTCGGCATCGACCGGGCCGGCCGGTCGAGCAAATCAGACGCGCGCGCCCTGTTCGAAGACGGCAAAGAGACGCCGGTCATCAAGCAGGCGGTGGAACTTGGCGAGCAATTCCATAACGCACATATGTATACGCGCGATCTGTCGGAAGCTCTGAAGGCCGCCGACGTGATTGAAGAGTCCACGCTGCAGGCCGAAGTCGAACCCGGCAAGGTTGAATCTATCGCGACTTTCAAGCGGGTGAGCGAAGATAAATTCCGCCAGTTGCCCGAGGCAACCATCGTCGAGTGGTGGAAGAAGGGCTACATGCATGCGGTCTATTTCCATCTTCAGTCCATGAACAACTGGGAAATGCTGATGCTGCGCAACACGCGCGGCTGGATCCCGCCTTCGATCGTCGCCCCGCTCCAGGCCTAGACCTAGTGGTTCGATGATCTGCTAACCCCTAGTGGGGATTAGACTTCTGGCTTCCGAAACCAGCGCACACCCCGGGTCTGCGCTGGTTTTCGTTTTTAAGCCTGCGATAATGCTCCGTCTTATTGGGGAGCATGGCGGTGGCGGCAGCTAAGCCGACATTCGGGTGTCTTATCACGCTGTTAGCGCTACTCGGCGCATCGACCGGCGCGGTCGCAGGCGGCGTCGCCGGACGCGTGTCGACGCCCGATGGAGAAGCCGTGGCCGATGCGGTGATCACCGCCGTTCCAGCCGGCGGAGGCCTGACGCTTGCCAAGCCAGGCGCCAAAGCGGTGATGATACAGGAAGGTAAGCAGTTCATCCCCTTCGTGTTGGCGGTGCAAGCAGGCACCACCGTGGATTTCCCCAATCACGACTCCTTCCGCCATCAGGTCTATTCGTTTTCGACCGCTAAGACTTTCGAGCTCAAACTTTACGGAAGCGGCGAGATCGGCAGTGTCGTCTTCGACAAGCCTGGCCCGGTCCCCGTGGGCTGCAACATCCATGACAACATGCTCGCCTACGTCTACGTCGCGCCGGGTCCGCATTTCGCGACCACGGCGAAAGACGGCGCCGCCCAGATCAAAGGATTGCCCCCAGGAAAGTATACCGTGTCCGCTTGGCATCCGAGTTTACGCGGCCAGGCGCCGGAGCAAGACGTAACCGTGGGCGCCGATGGCAATGTCGAAGTGAAGATCGAAATGCGCCTTAAGAACGGCCGCGGACAACGCAAGCCGGGCGCCTTCGACGAAAAAGCGTACTGAGCGCGGGGAGCGGCACCGTGTTTCGCAGCTTCCAGACAAGGCTCATCTTCTTCTCATGGATTTTGTTCGCGCTGGTGGAAGCCTTCACGTTCTACCTGGTTCAGAACGCCATCCGGGACAATATCTTCGATCAGGCGCGCCAACAGCTGATCGATACAAACGAGATCTTCAACAAGCGCGTCGCCGCAACTGCGGACACTCTGGCCGAGGGCGCAACGATCCTCGCTTCGGATTACGGATTCCGGCAGGCCTTCTCCACCGACGACCGTCCGACAATCCTGTCCGCCTTACACAATCTTGGCCACCGCTTCCA
Organism: Rhodospirillaceae bacterium; assembly: GCA_041905525.1. Classification (GTDB taxonomy): domain Bacteria; phylum Pseudomonadota; class Alphaproteobacteria; order Rhodospirillales; family Rhodospirillaceae; genus SHVO01. The sequence goes on along the minus strand of JAYRKY010000004.1, from coordinate 66,408 downwards.
CGCGGATCGCTTCTTCCTCCTATCCCTTGACGGCAAAATCCTCGCCGATACCGGTTCTGCCGTAGATGCCGCGGAGACTGGGGATATTGTCGCCATCGGATCCACAGGCGGAATGTTCCCGTTCAAGGATATGATTGAAAAAGCGGAGGACGACGAGCGCGCTGCCGCGACCGCGGTCATGGACAATCACCTCTATCGCCTCGTGGTCGTCCCCATCAAAGCGCCAGTCCCGATCACATGGGTCGTCGTCGGTCTCGAAATCGGCGACAACTTCGCCACCGAACTCCAAAAGACGACTACGATCCCTATCGAGATCACCTTCGCCTTCAAAAACAAGGCGGGCGAGTGGCAGGGCGCCGCGTCCACTCTTGAACCGGCCCTAAAGAGCGAACTCATCGCCGCGATATCGAAAGAAGCCCGCTTCCAAGGCGAGCCGGTGTTGGTCAAGCTGGGAGGAAGCGACTACGTGACGCTGGTGGCTAACCTGCCGGCGCCTCAGGGCGCGGTCGGCGTCGAAGCGATTCTGCAGTATTCGCTGGATGTCGCTCTGGAGCCATACGGTCCCCTGTTTGTTCTGCTGATCGGCGTGGCCGCCGCAGCTCTCGTCCTGTCACTTGCCGGGGCGGTCTTTATCGCCCGCTCCATTGCAAAGCCGATCCGAACGCTCGATGTCGCAGCGCGGCGCATTCAGGCTGGCCGCTATGACGAGAAGATTGCGGTCACCCAACACGACGAAATCGGGCGGCTATCCGAGACTTTCAACCAAATGATGGAAGGGATCGCGGAGCGCGAAACCCGAATTGCATATCAGGCGCGTCATGACGGCCTGTCCGGCTTGCCCAACCGCGTTTCGTTTGAAGGGCATGTCTCCGACCTTATCATCGCGCGCCACAATGCTCCGAGCGTGTTCAGCGTTCTGCTTCTCCAGCTCGGCCGCTTTTCCGAGATCAATAATACTCTCGGCCATGACACCGGCGAGCAGCTCATCCGCAAGGTCGGCAAGGCATTGAAGCAAATTGTGCCCGAGCCCAACGCGGTCGCCCGCCATGCCAACAACATGTTCGCCATGGTGCTTGATAATGACAATCGCGCGGGTGTCACCGATGTCGCGCGAAAAATTCTGGGGATTTTCGACAACCCAATCAGCGTGGGCGGGGTCAATATCGACGTGACGGCGACGCTTGGAGAGGCCCGGTATCCGGAACACGGAACGACGGCTCGCACCTTGATGCAACACGCCGATACCGCGATCTTCGAAGGCAAGAGGCTTGGCCACGCCTTCTTCACCTATGATTCCGAACTCGACCCGCACAAGCCTGAACGTCTTTCGATGATGAGCGAATTGCGGGCCGGATTGGATGAAGGGCAGTTCCAGCTCTATTTCCAGCCGAAGGTGGATCTGTCTTCGGATACGATCAAGGCCGCCGAAGCGCTCATTAGGTGGATTCATCCTAAACGCGGGTTCATGGCGCCGGACTCATTCATTCCCCTCGCCGAGCGGACCGGTAACATCCAGAAAGTCACCGCATGGGTCTTGGAAGCTGCTGTTAGGCAGCTCCGGATCTGGCTTGATAGCGGAATCGATATCAAAGTCGCTGTGAACCTCTCGGCCAAGGACCTGTCTAACCGCAATCTTCCGGCTGAAGTCGCGAAACTGCTGGACGCACACAATGTGCCGGTCCGCTGCCTTATCCTGGAAATCACCGAAAGCGCCGTGATGCAAGACCCGGCCCATGCGCTGGAGGTGATGAAGCATCTCAATGAAATGGGACTGACGCTGTCGATCGACGATTATGGAACGGGGTATTCGTCGATGGCGTACATCCGCAGCCTGCCGGTCCACGAAATCAAGATCGATAAGTCCTTTGTACTCAATCTTGCGAGTAGCCGGGGCGATGAGATTCTGGTCCGCTCGACGATCGACCTTGGCCATAACTTAGGTCTTAAGGTCACGGCGGAGGGGGTCGAAGACGCGGCGTCAATCGACATTCTCAAAGCCTACGGATGCGAGAAGGCTCAAGGGTACTTCGTAAGCAAACCGCTGCCCGCCGACGAGTTCGCCAAATTCCTTGCGACCTCGCGCTGGGCCCGCGGACGAGGCGAATCTGCCGACGCCATTCTGGCGGCCGGCGAGTAAGAGTCAGCCTGGAGAAGATCCAGGTCGATGGGATGTGTTGCGATCATGCGTAGAGGGGTAGTCCTCTCCCTGGCGATGATGAGCGCGCTTGCGTCAGCCCACGCGCGCGCGGCCGAGGATTCGACCCTTCCGTCATGGCTTGATGTCGATGTAAAGGGGCTCATTGAAGCCAGGGCCGCCCTGACGTCGAACACGAAGAGCTGGGAAGACGGTGGCCTCGGGAAAGTGCGCTGGGGTTCGGACTCCGGCGCCGGCGTGATCGCCAAACCAGAGGGCGCCCTTGTCGTGCAGCCTCACTTCGGTTTCGACTGGTCCGGCTTCGTGGCCTTGTCCGCCAATACGCAGCAGCGCCCGGCCGTTGACGTTCAGGAAGCCTATCTCGCCTACAAGTCGCCGCCGACTTCGCCGTTTGGGCTAAAGGCGCGGGCCGGTATCTTTTACCCGCCTGTCTCGTTGGAGAACGAGGGCCTTGCCTGGACCAGCCCCTATACAATCACCTCATCCGCAATAAACACCTGGGTCGGCGAAGAACTCCGTACGATCGGCGGCGAGGCGAGCCTGACCTGGCGGCCTGATGAAGCGTTGGATATTGCGCTCACGGGATCGCTCTTCAAGTTCAATGATCCCGCCGGAACGCTTCTGGCCTGGCGCGGATGGACGTTAAGCGACCGAGAAGTCGGAATCTTCGATCGGGTACCGCTCGCACCGGTCCGGATTATCCGCCCCGGCGCGACCTTGGATGAACAGGCTCAGAGCGAAGAGCCCTATCACGAGATCGACGAGCGCTTTGGATATTATGCCGTCGCCCACCTTGCGGCCGAGGACTACGGACGTCTGCAGGTCATGCGGTATGACAACCGGGCGGACGACCGCGACCTCGAGTACGAACAGTGGGCCTGGTGGACTCGCTTCTGGAGCGCCGGTTACGTCGCCCCGGAGTGGCTCGATTTCACCTTCCTCGCCCAATATATGACCGGGACCACAACGGTCATTACCTTGCCGCCGCCCCGCACCGCGATCGTGTATACGGACTTTTGGTCGGCCTACGCTCTCGTAAGCAAAGAGTGGGGTCGGCACCGCTTAAGTCTTCGCCTCGAGAAATTCAGGACGAAGGACGGGGATACGTTCCCCGACAATAACAACGAACGCGGGACAGGCGTTACCGCGGCTTACGTATTCCGCCCGAGTGACCGGCAGCGCATAACGTTGGAAGTTCTCCGGGTCGACAGTGACCGCCCGGAGCGGGTCTATCTTGGGTTTCCGGCCAAGGCGCATGAAACCGTGGTACAGGCTAGCTATCGTTTCTTCTTCGGGACAGGCGGTTGATCGCACATGTCGGCGAGCCCAGTGGATAAACCTCTCTTTAGCGCCGTCGCGACGCTGGGCCTGATCACCCTGACGGTCTACCTTCTGGTCGTCGGCGAGCAAATCCTCCTGCCGCTGGTCATGGCCGTCTTGGTTTCGTACCTCATTACCGCCCTGGGACGCCGGATCGAAGGTTTACGTCTTGGGGCCTGGCATCCGCCGGCTTGGCTAGGGCTTTCGGGCGCCATCCTGGCCGTGGGCTTGGTCATTGCGCTCATTGTTCAGCTTGTGGCGAATAACATCAGCGAGGTGGTGGATGGGGCGCCCCGGTATCAGGCACAGCTTGAGGAACTCCTGAACAACGTCACCGACCTCGCTTCCAAATACCTCAATCGGGACCGCCCGCTGACCGTCACGGCTCTCCTGGAGGAAATCAACATACGCGATGTGCTGGAGCGCTTCGTTCTGGCGTTTCAGTCCATCGCCGGGAATACCTTCCAGGTCCTGGCCTACGTGACCTTCTTGCTGCTCGAACGCCGTATGTTCGACCGTAAACTTAGCCTGCTCTTCCCGAACCCCGGGCGGGAAAAGACCATCCGCGCGACCCTCGATCACATCGGGACGAAGATCGAGACCTACGTGCTGATCAAGACCGGCATCAGCCTTCTGAACGGGGTCCTGAGTTATGTCGTCCTCAATCTCTTCGGCGTCGATTTCGCCGGGTTCTGGGCGTTGCTCGTATTCGTCCTCAACTTTATTCCCTACATCGGCTCGCCGATCGCGATGTCCTTTCCCACCCTGCTGGCCCTTCTGCAATTCGGCTCCGTGGTTATGGCCGCCTTCGTTCTCGGCAGCCTTTGGGCCATCCAGGCGTTTGTGGAAAACTTCATCGAGCCGCGCATCACCGGCAAAACCTTGAATCTTTCGCCGCTGGTGATGATCGTGGCGCTCTCGGTCTGGGGCGCGATCTGGGGAATTCCTGGAATGATCCTTTCGGTCCCCTTGATGGTGATGATCATGATCATCCTGTCCCAGTTTCCGAAGACGCGTCCCATCGCCATCGTCATGTCCGAGCGCGGCGAGATCGTCTAACGGTCCGCGAATCGCAGCGGCAAAAACTTCGATTCGTCAAAAAAACGCCGGCGACCGGCAGCCGTCCCGAAAAAAAATTTGCGGGTTTAGAGGTCATGCGTGACGCGAGAGGCTTTTTTTGCACCCCCCGCGCGCGCCCCTTCCCCGGGATTTTCACCGCCAAAAATATTCCGCGATGACCGGCGCGCGCGCGGAATTTTTCTGGCGGACCTCCACTTTTTCGCCCGCGCAATGGCGCGCACCCGAAAAAATTCTCTGTCATGCGGCGTACATTTCCCCTGGGTTCAGGTTGGCGGTGTCAATGCGTCGCAAGGCGCGCTGAAATTTGCGAGATAGCCGCATAAATTCTGCATCGGATGAAATTTCGAACGCACCAAAGCGCGAAGAAAACTGGCGACGGACAAACACGTCACGCGATCGAAAAAATCAACATTGCGGAAGCTACGGAGAGACCCGTCTTCGTTCGTCATCGGGACGAGACGTCAAGCAAACGCGATTGCGATTGCGTGAATCGATGCGAGAGAAAAGATGTGCGCGACGACGTCAACGCGACGCTCGTTCGAGCAGGGCGGAACGAACAGCGCGAAAGAAATCAAGCAAAAAGTTAGACGCAAGCGGAAAATCGCTTGTGCAAGGAAATTAACTGAGTTTATCTAGTTGATGTTTGGGCAATTTGTTCGAACGTGAGTTCGATTGTTTGTTGTTGTTGTCCAGACATCAACATCATCCAATAGGGGATATGAACATGGCTGCTAAGAAGAAAGCTGCGAAGAAGAAGACCGCCAAGAAGAAGGCCAAGAAGAAGGCGAAGCGTAAGTAGTCTTATCTACTTCGCTAAAGTCTAATAAGGGACAGCACACAAGAACGGTTACGCCGTCGGCGCGAACGGAAGAGAAATCTTTAAGGGCTCCGCCCTGAACAGTTTGTACCGGTGCGATATCCGATTGTGATGGAAAGCCCGCCGAGCTCCGCTTGGCGGGCTTTACCATTTCAGAGCAGTGTTATTCGTTAAGGATTGCTTGAGCGGCGCTATAAGCACGGCCCACTTCGATCGGCGCACCCGTGCTGTGCAAAACCGCCTCCAGCGCGATCAAACACCCCAGCACATAAGCCGGCGTGGCGCTTTGTCCCAGGAGCCCCACCCGCCAGACTTTCCCGGCCCAGGTCCCCAGGCCGGAACCAATCTCCAGATTAAATTCGTTAAGAAGTCTGCGACGCACCGCGGCATCGTCCACCCCTTGGGGGATTTCGATAAGGTTCAACTGCGGCAGCCGAACGGCGGCGCCCACTTTCATTTTGAGCCCCATCGCCTCGACGCCGGCAACCAGAGCCCGATGCGCAACAGCATGCCGCCGCCAGGACTGCTCAAGGCCCTCTTCGCGAAGCATCTGCAGGGCCTCGTGCAATCCGTAAAGCGCATTCACCGGCGCGGTATGGTGGTAGGTACGCCCGCCGCCCTTGCCGTCGCCCCAGTAGCCCATGACCAAGGATAGATCGAGAAACCAGCTCTGGACCTTGGTGCGGCGCGCCTTCACGCGCGCGGCTGCCCGTTCGCTGAAGGTGACCGGTGATAGGCCCGGGGGGCACGAAAGACACTTCTGGGTACCGGAGTAAACCGCGTCGGCGCCCCACGCATCCACATTGACCTCGATGCCGCCCAGGCTCGTCACCGTATCGACAATCGTCAGCGCGCCAAACTCTCGGGCGACGGCACAGAGCGCCGCCGCGTCCGATTGCACGCCCGTGGACGTTTCCGCATGGACGAACGCCACCGTCTTTGCCGACGGGTTCGCCTTTAGCGCGTCTCGCAGTTTGCCAGGGTCGACGGGGCTTCCCCATGGATCCTCGACCATGATCGGGGTGGCGCCGCAGCGCTCGACATTCTCCTTCATCCTCATCCCGAAGACGCCGTTCGCGCAGACGACGACGGACTCCCCCGGCTCGACCAGGTTGACGAAGCAACATTCCATCCCCGCCGAACCAGGCGCCGACACGGGGAACGTCAGGAGGTTGGTGGTCTGGAAGGCGTAGCGGAGCAATTGCACGATGTCGTCCATAAGGCGCACGAACGCGGGGTCCAAGTGGCCCAGCGTTGGACGCGAAAGGGCCGCCAGGACGCGAGGGTGGACTTCGGAGGGGCCTGGCCCCATCAGCATACGGCGCGGCAGGTCCGGCATATCGTTGCGCATCAGATTTCGCCTTTCAGCTTTAGCCGTACCACGGTGGCCGCCGCGACAATCTTGCGTTTGAGGGCTGTGAGCGGGCCGATGGTAGCAGGGAGTGAGTCGAGGAACGCGTCGATCGCCTGACGGGCCTCCGGTTCGTCCAAATAGGGCGCATGGCCGCGGTTAGGAACCGTCACTCGTTTCAGGTGAGGGACTTCGGTCTGCATCCGCTCGAAGATGTCCACAGACAGAAGATCCGTGTGGCCACCACGCAGCGCGAGGACCGGCAGCAGGCGGAACGAACGGAAAAACGGCCATAAGTTGACCGCCTTGGCCGTGGCGACGAACGGTTTTGAGATATCCGGGTCGTAGTCGGCTTTCAGAGTGCCTGCCTGCGTCTCCACGAACCGGCGACGCGCCATCCGCATCCAGTCCTCACCCGTATATTCGGGAAACACCACTCCATCGATCGCTGCGATGGCGGCCGCCGCCTCCGACCAGTCGCGGATTTCCTTCGTTCGGCCCACATAGCTGCCGATCCGCGCTAACCCGACCGGATCCAGTTCCGGTCCAATGTCGTTGATGACGACCCCCAGCAGCCGGGCGGGAACCACGGTCGCAAGCACCATCGAGATAATGCCGCCCAAAGATGTCCCGATCAGCGCCACGCGCTCCAGGCCGGCGCTGTCCAGCAAACTGATAATATCCCGCACGTAAACCGCCGGTACGTAGGTCATTGGATCTTTGGCGTACTCGGAAAGCCCCCGCCCCCGGAGTTCCACACAGATCACGCGGTAGCGGTCGGCGAGGTGCGGGGCAACCTCTTCGAAATCGCGGGCATTACGGGTGAGACCGGGAATGCAAACCACGGTCAGGCGAGCATCGGGCGGGCCAGCGTAGTCCCGATAGTGGAGCCGCAACCCATCGGTTGAGGTGTAGTACCGCGAGGTAAAGGGAACTCCCGGCGGGGTGGTGGGCACGGGCGTCTGCATGCGATCGGCCAAAATATGAAGGCGAGGATGTAGAGAGACTAACCCGATCCAAGGCCGAAGGAGGAACGATTTTCTCCCCAAGCCGACCAGGCGAGCACACCGAAATTCGGGCCTTGGAAGGAAAACGCGGCTCGGTTTGAATGCCGCCGCCTCAAATCAAGCGTTTGTCTGGATACCCTATGCCCGCCCTTCCTAACGTCGTTGCCGCCATCGGCCACACCCCCTTGATCAAACTCCGCAAAGCCTCGGAACTCACCGGCTGCACGATCCTGGCCAAGGCCGAGTTCGCCAACCCCGGGGGATCCATCAAAGACCGCACTGCAAAATTCATCATCGAGGACGCCGAAGCCAAAGGCCTGTTGAAGCCGGGAGGGGTGATCGTCGAAGGAACCGCAGGCAATACCGGGATTGGACTAACGGTGGTCGGCAACGCCAAGGGCTACCGCACCGTCATCGTCCTGCCCGAGACCCAGAGCCAAGAAAAGAAAGACGCCTTGCGGCTGCTGGGGGCCGATCTGCGCCAGGTGAAAGCCGTACCTGCCGCGGACCCCAACCACTATGTGAAATTCTCGAAACGCCTGGCGGAGGAACTCGCGCAGTCGGAACCGAACGGGGCGGTTTGGGCCAATCAATTCGACAACGTGGCCAACCGCAATGGCCACGAGCGCGAAACCGCGGCCGAGCTTTGGAATGATCTGGACGGCCGGATCGACGGCTTCGTTTCGGTGGTCGGCACTGGAGGCACCTTGGCCGGTGTCGGTACAGGGCTCAAGGCGCGGAACAAGAACGTCGTCGTCGCGCTGGCCGACCCGATGGGCGCAGCCCTGTACAATTACTTTGCCCATGGGGTGCTCAAGGCCGAAGGGAGCTCGATTACCGAGGGCATCGGCCAAAGCCGCATTACCGGGAACCTTGAGGGTATGAAGGTCGACGATCAGTTCCAAATTCCCGATACCGAGGCGCTTCCCATCGTATACGACCTCGTGAAGCATGAAGGACTGAGCGTTGGTAGTTCGACAGGCGTGAACATTGCGGGCGCCATTCGGCTCGCGCAGAAACTGGGTCCAGGCAAAACCATCGTCACGTTCCTCACGGACTCCGGGTCTCGTTACCAGAGCAAACTCTATAACCCCGACTTCCTGCGCAGCAAAAATCTTCCCGTCCCACCATGGCTCGAGCGATAGTCTGAGCCCATGACGGTGACAGTGGACTTCTTTCCCGTGGCCGACCCGCGGATCGAAGCGGCGCGACGGATCCGTTACGCGGTCTTTTGCGAGGAACAGAAGGTTCCTCTCGACCTGGAATGGGACGAATATGAAGAAGTGTGCGAGCACGTTCTGGCGGCGGACGATGGCGTAGCGCTCGGTGCGGCCCGGATCCGTCCCTATCAGCCCGGTGTATTCAAAGTCGAGCGCGTCGCCGTCCTGCAAAACGCCCGCGGGCTGGGACTCGGCGTCCTTCTCATGGCCGAAATCATGCGCCGCCTCGCCGATCGCCGCGCCTCGGCGGTCATCCTCAACGCCCAGACCCAGGTCGAGGACTTCTACCGCAAGCTGGGATTTGTAAGCGAAGGTGAGCATTTCATGGAAGCGGGCATTCCCCACGTTCATATGCGCTGGCTGCCTACTGGCTAACCCCACCCGCGCCTGTGCTAGGCTGCAGGGATGCAGACGTTCGACCCCTTTTCCGCACCCGCAGGAACGCGCCGCTGGGCATTGAAGCTAGGCGCTTCAGCGATGGCGTTCGGCGCTCTTCCGGCGATCGGAGCGGAGGGCGGGAAAATCCTCCGGCGGGGCAATGGCGCCGAGCCCGATACCCTAGATCCCCACCTTTCCAGTGGCTCCTGGGAAAACAACATTATCGGCGACATGTTCGTTGGTCTTACCACGGACGACGCCGGTGCGCGTCCGGTGCCGGGTTGCGCGGAAAGTTGGACCGCCAATGACGACGGCCTGGTGTGGACCTTTAAATTGCGGCGCGGACTGGTCTGGTCCGACGGCGTTCCGATCACCGCGAATGACTTCGTTTTCAGCTGGCGACGAATGCTCGACCCGCAGACTGCGGCCCGTTACGCCTTTATTTTGTATGTAGTCAAAAACGCACAGGAAGCAAACGCCGGCAAAAAGCCAGTCGAAGAGATTGGCATTCGGGCGTTAGACGATCACACGCTGGAGATCACGCTGGCCCAACCAGCTCCCTTTCTGCCCGGCCTCTTGAAACACTACTCCAGCTTCGCGGTGCCACCGCACCTCGTCGCCAAACACGGTCGCGGGTGGGTCCAAGCCGGAACAATGGTCTCTAACGGCCCCTACCTCCTCAGTGAATACGTTCCGAACGGATATGTGAAGCTCGTGAAGAATCCGCGCTTCTATGACGCAGCGAACGTAGAACTCGAAGAGGTCATTTTTTATCCTATTGATGACGAGCGTTCAGCCCTGACACGATTCCGCGCCGGCGAAATCGATATGAACATCACGACGAGCGGCTTTCCCAGCCAGCAGATCGAGTGGCTAAAAGCAAATATGCCTGGGCAGGCACGGATCTATCCGTATCTGTCGGTCAACTACGCCTTCATGAACCTGAAGCGCCCTAGGTTCAACGATGTCCGGGTACGTCGCGCGATGAGTCTGGCGATCGACCGCGAACTGCTAATGACGAAAGTGCGGCGAGACGGCGGAATTCCCGCCTATTCCTTTGTGCCTCCCGGTATCGACAATTATATCCGTGGCCCGTCCCTAGATTTCGCGGATTGGCCAATGGAAAGGCGGCGCGAAGAAGCAAGACAACTCCTCGCGGCCGCTGGGTATGGGCCTGATAATCCCCTATCTTTCGAACTCCAATATCGTCTGTCGTATGATGCACGCCGACTCTATGTCGCTTTGAGCACGCTCCTAAAGGAAGTCGGAATTGTAGCGCGTCTTCTGGGCAACGAACCGAAGGTCCACTACAACCGAGTTCAACAGGGGGACTTCGAGGTCGCTGAAGCGGGCTGGGTGGGCGACTATAACGACCCGCAAACCTTCCTAAGCCTGATTGAGACGTCCGCAGGTGTCTTCAATTATGCGCGTTACAGCAACGCTGAATATGATCGTCTCATGGCGGACGCCAAGGTGATGTTGGATTTGAAGGCGCGCGCGCAGGTCATGGCCAAAGCCGAACAAATCGCTCTCGATGAATGCGGCGTCATTCCCATTAATTACTCAAGCACCAAGACGCTCGTTTCGCTCAAGGTTGAGGGCTACGAGGATAATCTCGAGAACCTCCATCGCACCCGGTTCCTCCGCCTGAAGGCGTAAGCATGGCGACTGAAACGGACGCCGTCGTCATCGGGGGTGGACATAATGGGCTCGTGTGCGCCTTCTATCTAGCGCGCGCCGGGCTGAAGGTCACCGTCCTGGAGCGCCAGGGCATCGTTGGCGGCGCTGCGGTGACCGAAGAATTTCATCCCGGTTTTCGAAATTCGGTCGCGAGTTACACGGTCTCCCTTCTGAACCCGCGCGTGATCGCCGATATGGATCTCCACGGCCATGGCCTTCGTATTGTGGAACGCCGAGCCTCGAACTTCCTGCCTTTGAACGAGCGTGAGTATCTTCTGACGGGAGAGGGGCGCACCCATGCCGAGGTCGCGAAATTCTCTACCCGCGATGCAGCGCGGCTGGATGAATATGGCAAGCGCCTCGACGACGTGGTGGACGTTATACGCGCCTTTCTCTTGCGCACTCCGCCAAACGTCGTGACAGGGGGGGTGCTCGCGGCCCTGCCGCAAATCCTTGAGGCCTATAGATCGGGCCGCAAGATCGCTGACGCCAGCATGACCGTGCGCCGGGATCTCCTGGCCCTCTTCTCGCAGTCGGCGGGCGACTGGCTGGACGGATGGTTCGAAAGCGACCCGATCAAAGCAGTGTTCGGTTTCGACGCGGTGGTCGGCAACTATGCCAGCCCCTATACACCCGGGTCCGCCTACGTGTTGCTGCACCACGTCTTCGGCGAGGTGAACGGCAAGAAGGGGGCCTGGGGCCATGCGGTCGGCGGCATGGGCGCCATCACCCAGGCCATGGCCAAAGCCTGCGCCGCACAAGGCGTGGACATTCGGACGGGGGCCGAAGTTACGGAAGTCCTGCTTGATCATAGGGGCGCAAAGGGCGTCGTGTTGGCCTCGGGCGCGACGATCAAGGCGAGAGCCGTCGCATCGAACCTCAATCCGAAGCTCCTCTTTACCAAACTTGTGGATCCCTCGTCGTTGGCTGCTGACTTTACGGAACGGATCAGACGCTACCGCTGCGGCTCGGGTACCTTCCGGATGAATGTCGCTCTATCGGAGCTGCCGAAGTTCTCCTGCCTGCCGAGCAACGGAGATCACATGACGGCGGGGATCATTGTGGCCCCTTCCCTCGCCTATATGGACCGGGCTTTCACCGACGCAAGGCAATATGGCTGGTCGAAGGCGCCGATTGTCGAGATGCTCATTCCTTCGACGTTAGACGACACGCTTGCCCCAAGAGGCGCCCACGTCGCCAGCCTCTTCTGTCAGCACGTGGCGCCGCAGCTTCCGGGCGGAGCGTCGTGGGATACCGCGCGCGATACGGTCGCCGATCTCATGATCGACACGGTGGATCGCTTGGCGCCCAACTTCAAATCCGCGGTGATCGCGCGGCAGGTCTTAAGTCCCCTGGACCTCGAGCGGCGCTTTGGCCTGGTGGGGGGTGATATCTTTCACGGGGCTCTTTCGATCGATCAAATGTTCTCCGCGCGCCCCGTCCTGGGCCACGCAGACTACCGCGCCCCGATCAAGAACCTTTATATGTGCGGGTCCGGAACGCATCCCGGCGGCGGCGTGACCGGTGCGCCCGGGTATAATGCGGCGCGCGAGATCATTTCCGATCTCAAATAGTCCGAAAAGAAAACGGGCCCCGATGAGGGGCCCGCCTCCGTTCGTGTGTTCGCCGATTAGGCGGCGAGATCCAGTTTCGAGGCCTGCAGGACCGGCGCGATCTCGGTCTTCGGCAAAGGACGGCGGAACTGAACCGTCGATCCCAGGGCCACGATCACTGCGGCGGCGTAAGGGATGCCAAGAACGGCAAGAGCACAGACCCACACCACTTCCGCAGGGTCGTCAAGACGCCCGATGACGGCCGTCGAGACGATGGCCACGATCGTGGCCGCCAGCATGAAGGTTTCCGTGCTGGCGATGCGGAGAGCGCGCGCCCATCCGGCCATATCCTTGCACTTCGGCGTGACCATGAATGGTTTGCCGGAGGTGAAAAGACCCGCGATGACGCCGCGGCCGACGGTGAAGGCCAGCGAGAGGCCGGTGAGAGCTGCGGCAATCGCGCCCATGTAACCGGTGCCGACCTTGGCACGATGCAGCCAAATGGTCTTCGCCGTCTTAACCGCAAACAGCGTGAGCGCAACGCTCGACAGCGCCGTCAACGGTACGTCGAAGTGGCGAGGGGCAATCGCCATGAGAGCCGTCCACACCAGCGACAGGACACCGAACACCAGAGCGAAAGCGTCAGCGAACCACGGAAGCCAGCCGGCGACGAAGTGATAACGCTGCGCCGGGGTCAATGTGCTCTTGCCCGTAAAGAGCTGAGCCGCGTGGCGCTTCATGATCTGCATGGCGCCATAAACCCAGCGGTAGCGCTGTCCTTTATAGGCGTCATAGGTGTCTGGCATCAGACCGCGCCCCATGCTGACGGGGGAGTACAGCGCCGTGTATCCGGCTTCGAACAGGCGCAAACCAAGCTCGGTGTCTTCCGTGATGCACCACTCGGCCCATCCACCAATCTGCTCCATGGCGCTGCGGCGCACGATGCACATCGTACCGTGCTGGATGATGGCGTTATGCTCGTTGCGTTCCACCATGCCGACCTGGAAGAAGGTCGCATATTCTTCGTAGCAGAACGTCTTGAACAGGCTTTCGTCGGCGTCGCGGTAGTCCTGCGGCGACTGGACGACGGCCACCTTACGGTCGGCGAAGCCCGGCATCATGGTCTTCAGCCACTCGGGCGCGACTTGATAGTCGCTGTCGATCACGGCGACGTACTCGGCGGCCGGATCCGTCAGCTTTAGGGCGATATTGAGCGCCCCGGCCTTAAAGCCCTTCACGCCGTCGAAGTGGTAGAAACGGAAACGCTCACCCAGCGTCTGGGCATAGGCTTCCACAGGCTTCCACAAGGCGGCGTCGCGGGTGTTGTTGTCGAGGATAATGACCTCGAAGTTCGGATAGTCGAGACGCGCGAGGGCATTCAAGGTCTGAATCACCATTTCGGGCGGCTCGTTATGGGTCGGCAGATGGATCGAGACGCGCGGGGTGCCGATGTAACCGGTCGCACCGATCCGCGGCATGCGCTTCTCGCGCCACAGGCTAAGGGCCCATTCCGTCGTTTCGGTGACCAGCAACAGCGCGGTGAACATGGCCGCCGGGATAATGATGGCCGCGCCCCACAGCGCGCTCAGCTGGACGTAACGCAGGGACGAAGCCTCCACGATGAACAGCGCACCCGATACAGCCAGGCTGACGATCCCGGCGACCAGGGCGTAACCCTGCAAGCTCATGCTGGGGACCAGCATCAGCACCATCAGGCCGATCAGGAAGGTCGCAATCGTCGCGGCGCCCGCATACTGCGCCCATTCAGGGAACGAGGTCAGGTGGCCGGTAAAGTTGAATTTCGGCAGACCTTCGGCGTCGAACATGCCCCAGAAAGCGCCGACAGCACCTTCCGGACCGGCTTTCCAAGGCTGATCGAACGCTTCAATGACGTAATAGTCGTAGTTCTTCGCGGTCGCGAGGGTGAGGAAGTGACGCAGGAAGTAGGCTTCCATAGCGCTCGAAGGCACAGACCCCTTTTTCACGCGACCGTCGGACGGCCAGCCAGCTTCACCGATCACGATTTTCTTATTGGGGAACTTCTTCGCCACCATGTCGAAACGGCTTGCGACATAATCCATGCCGTCTTCCGACTTGATGCCTTCCCAGTACGGCAGCAGGTGGATGCCGACAAAGGCGCTTTCCTTGGCGAGTTCCGGGTAGTCCAGCCACACGCTCCAAACTTCGGCGGTGCCGACTTCGACCTTCTTGTTGGTCACGGCCTTACGAACGCGCACGATGTAGTCGGAGACTTCCGCCGGCGTGAGTTCGCGGCGCATCACGGCTTCGTTGCCCACGATGACGCGGTCGACAACGCCCGGGTTGTCATTGATGGCGCGGATGGCCTTTGTGACTTCGATCTCGTTGAGGTCCTTGTCGCCGCTCAGCCAAACGCCCAGGGTGACCTTCAGGCCATATTCCTTGGCGATATAGGGGACGACGTCCTGCCCGCGGTCGACAGTATAGGTACGGACCCGCTTGGTGATGGTGGACAGCTGCTCAAGGTCGCGGCGGATGATCGCCGGGTCGATGCCGTTTTTCAGCTGCTCTTCCGTGTAAACGTGCGACGGGGAATAAGAAACGCCCTTGAACTGGCCCCGCCAGTCCGGCGCGTCGAGAGGTCTGTCGAGTGACGCCCAGAGGCTGGCGGACGCCAGGCAAGCCACCAGGAGCGCAACAAGAATTCTCATTTTATTATTAGCCTTCCCAACCCGTTTCTTTTTCATAACCCCATGCCTGCTTCCCTTCGGCGTTTCGCACCGTCGTAGGGAGAGAGGCTCGGTAGGCACGCTTGATTTGGACGAGAAACATGGCGGGAAGATGGACGCGCGCAGGCACAGCTCAGGCGAAAAGCCTTACACGTACGTCATCCCAAATCAGAACGGAGCATGGACGTCGCCCGGCCCCCCAAGAGCCCTGCGCTTCCGGGCCGGGGTTATACCAGAGCGGGTAGGAACTGCAAGGGTGTGCGCCCTCCGTAAATCCCCGTAGTCTGGTTAAAGTTTCGTAAAATCAAATACTTCCGAGACAGGCGTTCCTTGCATGCTAGACTTGCAGCGAACCAACATCTGCGGCCTTTTCGTTTCTGAAGAATGCTCAGTTATCAGCACGCCTACCACGCGGGCGGACCCGCCGATCTCCATAAGCACACGGCCCTTTGCCTTCTCTTGGAAAAGCTGGGCGAGAAGCCAAAACCCTATACCGTGATCGATCTCCATGCCGGTCATGGAGTGTATGATCTGGGCAGCACTGAAGCACAAAAGACACAAGAATTCTCTCAGGGCATCGCCAAGCTGTGGCCCCTGCGCGACACAAATATGCCCGCGGGGGTGCAGGCTCTCCTGGCGGCGGTGCGGGCGCTCAACGAGGACGGGGTCTGCCGTCGCTACCCCGGCTCACCTGCTCTGTCCCAGGCCGCGCTTCGCGCCGGCGACCTCCTCATCCTGAATGAACTCCATCCGGCCGCCCATGCCGATCTCAAAGCCTGGGCAAGACGCGACTCGCGCATTTCCATTCATCAAAGAGATGCGCTTGAGGCCCTTGTCGGCCTCGTTCCGCCTCCGATTCGGCGAGGACTCGTGGTCATCGACCCGAGCTACGAGATTAAGTCCGAGTATGTCGACACGCCCGTGGCGCTTGGCGCCGCGGTGCGCAAATGGCGCGAAGGCATCTACCTTGTCTGGTACCCGATCCTTCACGACGCACGGCACCGGGAACTCATCAGCGGAATCGAGAAGAAGGTCGCCGGCGAGGTTCTCTTTGGCGAACTCCTGTTCGGCGCGAACGTTCGCCGAGACGATACCCCCGGATTGCGCGGCACCGGGTGCGCCGTCATCAATCCGCCCTGGCTTTTCGAGGCGGCGATGGAGGCGGCAGGCGATTGGCTCGCGAAGACGCTGACCGCAGGAGGCTCCCACTCCGTGCGCCGCGTGCACTCCGATCGATCTTCGGCCTAAGTGCCGCGCGGTTTGATGGATCTACGGGTCGCGGTGGCCTCGAGGGGGTTCTCGGGCCAGATGTGGCGCGGATAGCGCCCGCGCATTTCACCCCGGACCTGAGGGTAGACATTCGCCCAGAAGCTCCGAAGGTCCGCGGTCACGGCGATCGGACGCTGCGCCGGAGAGAGAAGATGCAGGGTGACCGGGATACGTCCGCCCGCCACCCTCGGCGTGTCCTGCAAACCAAAGACTTCCTGTAACTTAACATAGAGCGCCGGCGCGGCCGCGTTCGTGTAATCGACTGCGATCCGAGAGCCCGACGGCACGGCGACATGCGTGGGTGCGAGTTCGTCAAGGCGTTGGGGCAGCGGCCACGGCAAGAGACTGCGCAAAGCGGCATCGAGATCGACCCGCCCAAGGTGACTTCGCCGCGTCACACCTTGCAAATATGGTCCCAGCCACAGTTCAAGAGTTGCCAGCAGGCATTCGTCGGAGAGGTCGGGCCAACCATTGTCAGGGTAAGTGCTGCGAAGCAAGGCCACCCGCTCTCGCAACACCTTCGTCGAATCTGTCCAGGGTAATGCTTCAAGGCCGAGGTGACGCACGCCCGTCACCATCGCTGCCTCGACAAGTTCCGCCTCCGGGCTCCGCAGCGGCGTGGCATTCAGAATGAGCGTGCCGAGGCGCCGCACCCGGCGCGCAAGGACAGCTTCTTCGCGCGCATCCCAAGCAACCTCGGACACCTCTTGAATATCTGGGGCAAAAACGTCTTCGATCTCGCCTTGTGTGACCGCGGCAGCAAGGTAGATGCGGCCCTCGCGCGCAGCGCCGTCCATGTCGGCCACCGCAAGAAAATCTTGGGCTGCCAAAGGATCGGCCGGATCGAGGAACGCTCCCCCACCGCCTGAAAGACGAAAGCGCCCATCGCTGCCTCGTCTCTGCGCGATACGGTCGGGATAAGCGAGAGCGACCAGGATACCCGCGGCGTTCGTCCCCGCCGTATCCCGTTTCGCCCCCGCAATTCCACGAATTTGTTTCGCTGCAGCCCGGACACGTGTGAGGGCCCCCTGATTGACGCGATGGCCGGCTGCCTTGCCGCCATTTTCATTGAGAAGATCGAGCCGGACCCGAATGTCGGGATCGCGGGCGCCAATGAGTAAATCCCGTTCGGAGAGGAGCGCCGCCATGTCGCAGGCAAGAGCGCCGTGACCAAGCGACACGCCCCGATGGACGAGATGCGCAAGACGCGGATGCAAAGGCAGGGCCGCCATGGCCTTCCCCTCGGCGGTGATGCGACCGGCATCATCGAGCGCGTCCAAACGCCGGAGCAAATCCCTTGCTTGAGCGAAGGCCCCAGCCGGCGGCGGCGTGAGCCATGCCAGGGAGCGGGGGTCGGACACGCCCCATGCCCCTAAATCAAGCGCAAGCGGCGCCAAGTCCGCTTGCAGCATTTCCGGGTCGTCAAAGGGCTTGAGGCCGCGGTCTTCCGGTTCGGTCCAAAGACGATAGCACACACCTGGACCAAGGCGGCCGGCGCGCCCGCGACGCTGCTCGGCAGCGGCGCGCGACACCCGAACCGAGACAAGTTGGGTCATGCCTCGGCCGGCGTCGAATCTTGGTGCGCGCTTGTAACCGGAGTCGATCACGATCCGCACGCCTTCGATCGTCAGACTTGTTTCGGCAATGGTCGTCGCCAACACCACTTTTCGATGCCCGGCAGCGGGCGGCGCGATCGCGCGTCCTTGCTCGCCTGCCGACAACGCCCCGAACAGCGGCGCGACAGTACAATTTGGTGGAAGACGAGATTCTTCGAGCAATGCAGCGGTACGGCGAATTTCGCCTTCGCCGGGGAGAAAGGCGAGAATGCTGCCGTCTTCTTCAGCCAACGCACGTCTCACCGCTGATGCCATCTCGCGCGGAAGATCATCGCCCGCCGGCGCGTTCAAGTATCGCGTTTCCACAGGGAATGGACGATGCGCGCTGGCCAGAACGGGCGCCTGGCCGAGAACTTCGGCGACGGCTTGATCGTCCAATGTCGCGGACATGACGAGGATCTTGAGATCAGGGCGTAAAGCCCGCTGGATGTCGAGCGCCAAGGCCAAACCAAGGTCCGCATCAAGGCTGCGTTCGTGGAATTCGTCGAAAATGAGGAGCCCCACATCGGCAAGTTCGGGGTCCGACTGAAGGCGGCGGGTTAGGATCCCTTCCGTGACGACTTCGATCTTGGTGCGCGCGGAGACCTTTGATTCCAAGCGCACGCGGAACCCCACCGTTTCGCCGACGGCCTCTCCGAGTGTCTCCGCCATTCGCACAGCCGACATACGCGCGGCCAGGCGCCGCGGCTCAAGCATGACGATTTTGCGATCACCGAGCCAGGGGGCGTCGCGGAGATGCAAGGGAATACGCGTGGTCTTGCCGGCGCCGGGCGCCGCGAGCACGACCGCGTTGGAGTTGGAGCCGAGCGCGGCTGCAACTTCGGGCAACAACGCTTCGATCGGCAGCGTGGGCGTGAGGGTCACGGCTCTGCCGGCAACGGGACGGACAGGTAGTCGATGGGTTTCTTCAATTGCAGCGGCCGATTTAACGCCCGGTGGATCGCCTTCAGCAAAAGGTCCTTCGTCACCGGCTTGCGCACATAGCCATGCACATCGAGCGCGATCGCCGCACGTACCACTTCCTCTTGTCCCGACGAGGTCAACATGATGAACGGCAGCGCCCGCGGAATATTGGGGTGCCTCCCGCCACGGATTTGTTGGAGCAATGAAAGTCCGGTCATGTTCGGCATGCCATGATCGCAGATGAGGCAATCGACCTTCTTGGTGTTGTCCGCCAACAATCCCAAGGCCGCCGCGCAACTTACCACTGGAATGACGGCGCCAACCTCAGAGGCGTTCAGAAACGCCTCGACCAATTGTAGTGTGGCCCGATCGTCATCAATAACGATAAAGCGGAGGCGATCGAACGCCGTCAGGACAAGAGGTTCCAAACTCATAACCAGGGCTTACGAATCGTTGGCCCCCGCGAACAAGACTCTTCCGCAAAGGGATTGATTTCGCTTAAGATTTCACAAAACTCTAGGTTGGTCCAGGAGGACCCGTTGCGGGACAAAACCAAGGCGTCGGTTCTCATCGTCGAAGACGACGTAACCATTCGCGCCCTCTTGAGCGCCATCCTCGGAAGCGAGTGGAACATCGAGACCGCCTCGGACGGGACGACAGCCCTGGAAATGGCTACGACCCGCGTTCCCGACATTGTGCTTTTGGACATCGGCCTGCCGGACCTTGATGGCCTAGAGGTATGCCGCCGTCTGAAGGCAAACCCTAAACTAGAGCAAGTTCCTGTCATTTTTCTGACCGCACGCACGTCGGGAGAAGACGAAATCGACGGCCTGCAGGCCGGCGGCATCGACTACATCACGAAACCGATAAATCCCGCCGTTCTAAAGGCGCGGGTGCGCAACCACCTTGAGCTAAAGCAAAACCGCGACGAATTGGTGCGGCTCGCGCGCCTGGACGGGCTGACGGGACTTTATAACCGGCGCACCTTCGATGATGTGTTGGAACGGGAATGGCGGCGCCTCGCGCGCACCGGCGAGCCCCTCTCCGTCATCATGATCGATGTGGATCACTTTAAGACCTACAACGACACCTATGGACACGGAGCCGGCGATGCGTGTCTGCAGCGGGTCGCCGACGCCGCGCGGAGCAGCCTCCAACGGCCGGCCGACGTGCTGGCGCGATATGGCGGCGAGGAGTTTGTGGCGCTGCTTCCAGAGACAAAACTGGAAGGCGCGCTCGCGGTCGCCGATGCGATCCGAACAGCCGTGGCGGCATTGGATATACCTCATGCCTCTTCCACCACGGCCGGACATGTCACCCTCAGCCTGGGCACGGCCTGCACCGTACCTCAACCGGACGCAGACGCAGCCAAGCTTCTCGCGATTGCCGACCAGCAACTGTATGCAGCCAAGGCCGAAGGCCGCAATCGATCCAAAGGCGTTTATGTACCTGATCTGGTGAGTTAACGCGCGCCCACGGACGCCGTTTGCCGGCGCCCACGCTCGGCGAACGCCTCCCGCGTCTTCTGTATGGCCGCTTCGACCTCGGACAACAGCGTAAGGATGTCTTGCAGAGTGACCGCGCGGATTTCAATTCGCCAGGCCCAGTACGACACGCGCGGCGCTCCAAACTGGGCGCATAGGCCTTTGAGTGCGTGGGCGATTCGCTTTGAGGTTTTCATATCGCCGTTGCGGGCGGCGCTGCCCAGCTCTTCGCCATAGCGGCTCATATTGTTCACGAAGCTTTTCAGCATGGGGGCGACGGCCACCGCACCGAGGTCATGTTCCAGACTTGCCACCAGAGTCTCATCGATGATTTGGCGCGCAGATTCCTCCGTTGGCTCAGGAGGAACTTCAAAGTCCAAGGGGAGAGCGCCTCTTTCAATGTGCAAGCAGCGCGCGATCTCGCCGTCGAGTTCGGTCCAGTTCACCGGTTTGCCCACGACTGCATCGACGCCGGCCGCGACATACATTCTCTTGTGATCTGAGACGACATCGGCAGTCAGCGCGATGATCGGGATATTGCCTTTCGGCGCCGCCAGCATTCGAATGCAACGGGTCGCTTCCAGCCCGTCCATGACCGGCATCTGCATATCCATAAGCAAGATGTCGAACGCCTTCTTTTTCACCGCATCCACGGCGAGCGCCCCGTTCTCCACGGCCTCCACGTCGTGGCCATACCGTTTGAGAATGGTGGTGATCAGGAAACGGCTCGTTTCATTGTCTTCCGCAACCAGGATTCTTTGCGCCTGCGCCAGTAACCCGGTCCGGCTCTTTTGGGTGGGGAGTGCAGTAAGCCCCGTTGCGTCATCGCTCGCGCGTAGGACCGCGACCGAAAAGGTGAAGCGCGCGCCTTTCCCTGGTGCGCTGTCGACCGCAATCTCTCCCCCCATCGCCTCAACGAGGCGCTTGCAAATGGCGAGACCGAGGCCGGTACCGCCGAACTTGCGCGATGTTGAGACATCCGCTTGAATAAAGGGAGCAAAGAGGCGTGACTGATCCTCGGGCGCAATTCCAATTCCGGTATCGGACACGGCGAACGTCAGAAGAATGGCTTCCCCCTCAACCCTTTGATCCAATGTGACCTCGACTGTCCCCCGCTCGGTGAATTTGAGCGCGTTATTGACGAGGTTGACGAGAACTTGGCGTGTGCGCTTGGGATCGCCGATGACAACATCACAATCGATGTGCGGGGTTGGCGCGGTCAGTGTGAGGCCTTTCTCGGCCGCAACGGGCGCAAAAAGATCACACACATCCTGAACCACGTCCGAGACGCGGAAAGGCGTCTGATCGATCTGCAGGCGGCCCGCCTCAATCTTGGAAAAATCCAGAATGTCGTTAAGCAATTCGAGCAACATCTGCGCAGACCGCGTAAGTAGTTCGGTCAGGTTTCGCTGCTCGTCTGTTAATTGAGTCAGCCTGAGGAGATCCGCCATTCCGAGCACGCCTGTCATGGGCGTCCGCAGCTCATGACTCATCATGGCGAGGAACTGCGACTTTGCCGTATTAGCTTCCTCCGCCCGGTGACGCTCGATCTCCAGGTTCTGCGCCAACATGGCAAGATCGTTCGCCTGCAATTCAAGTCTTCGGTGCGCGGCGCTCAATTCGTTCTCCCGAAGGACGCGGTCGGTAATGTCTCGCAGGGCACTCACGATCTCGGGCGCCCTCCCCTCCGTGGGCGGAAGCGGAGCATTTGTGGTTTCAACCCATCGAATATCGCCGTTACGGTGGAAAATGCGCCAGCGCGCCGGAGCACCGGGTTCCTCGCGTCCCGCCCTTAGGTTCTGAAGACTTTCCGCAAGTACGGGGAGGTCGTCGGGGTGAATAAATTCCAGCCCCGGCCGCCCAACGATCTCGGACGGCGCATAACCAGCGACACGCTCGATCGAGGGCGAGACGTAGCTGACCACCCCAGCGTCGTCATAAACGAGGATGACATCCGAGGCGTTCGTCGCAAGCAGTCGGAACCGCTCCTCGCTTGCGCGCAAGGCCCGCTCGATACGGCTGCGCTCCGTCACATCGAACATGGTCACCTGCCAAGCAGGGTTTCCATCCCATTGAATGCGCCGCCCGACGACTTCCACTTCGATCCGCCGGCCATCCTTCGCGACGAGTTCGCGCCGGCGTACCAGGCCGTCTTGTGTCCCGGACATCAGTTGGTCCCAGACTTCATCAAACGCCGACTGAAATTCTGAAGTCAGGTGCGGCAGAATACTCCCTCGCGCCAGCATCTCATCGGATGTCCTGTATCCAAGAAGCTGCGCACAGGCACGATTGCAGAACCGCGGAGTGCGGCGATCCAAAATCAGGATGGCCTGGATCGAGCCTTCGATAAGATCTCGGTATTTCTTCTCGCTATTGACGACGGCTTCCTCAGCCCGCCGTCTTTCTGAGATATCCCGGATCAGTCCGACGACGCGGGGAGCGTGACCGCGTGCGGCGCCTCGCGTCATCGCGCGGAGATGAATCCAGACGAAGCCGCCTGTCTGGCGGCGCAGTCGCACCTCGATATCCAGCGGTCGGCCATGGATACGAAACTCCTCCCGCTCGGCGAGAAACTCGGTGAGATCGTCAGGGTGCACCGCGGCCGGGACATTTGCCGTGGTTAAGAAGTCCAGATTTGCGCCGCCAAGGATCTCGAGCGCCCGGGGCGACCAGTAGGCGGTGCCCGACGTCATATCGAGGTCGAAATAGCCCGCCTGCGAAGTTTCCATCGCGAGCTCGAGCGATTCCTGGCTGCGCGCGAGTTCCTCGGCCGCCTTTTGCCGGTCCGTAATATCGACGGCCGCGCCCACGAAGGCAGGTGACCGGCCGCCGACGCCCTTCACGACACCGCCACGGCAACTCAACGATATGAAGTGCCCATTCGCATGTCGAATCCGGTACTCGAACGCGCCGCTACGGCTTTCGATCACGCGTCGATAGTGCGCGCGGTCGTCGGGATGGCATAGCTCCTCGTGCAGGGAGCGTGTGAGGACTTCGCCCGGCGGGAGACCCAAAATTTCGCTGAAGGAAGGCGACGCGCGGAAGCCCCCCGTCTCGACATCCACCGACCAGGTCGCGACCCCGCTTACACCGATGGTCCGATTCAGTTCAGCGAGGTCACGTTCCGCGATCCTGCGCCTAATGGTTTGCGCAATCAGAGCCACGATCGCGCCCGAGAACAGCAGCGCGATCAGCAGAACGACAATGAGCCCTTCTTGCGGCATTGGGGATGAAGCGGTGAAAAAAGCCCGTTTCTCAATCTACCGATCGGAAGCGGCCAAAAATGTACGGGAGTCTACTTAGACCCTCGCGGCTCGTTCAGGCCATTGATCGCGCTCAATTTCTTAATGAGCGGGCGATGTCCATCGCAGCGTATGTGAGAACCGCCGACGCGCCCGCGCGCTTGAAGGCAAGCAGCGATTCTCGGAAGGCGGCAAGACGGTCGAAAGCGCCCGCCGCGGCGGTGACCGCAATCATCGCATATTCGCCGCTCACCTGGTAGGCGACCACGGGCACATTGACCTCGCGCTTCACGGCAGCAATGACATCGAGATACGGCATGCCGGGTTTCACCATGATCAGGTCCGCGCCCTCGCCGACATCGAGCGAAGCTTCACGCAACGCCTCGTCAACATTGGCGGCGTCCATTTGGTAGGTGTGTTTGCCTTTTGCGCCGAGTGCCCCGGCGGAGCCGACCGCATCCCGGAAGGGTCCGTAGAATGCGGACGCATACTTGACGGCGTAAGAAAGGATCATGGTGTTGACGAACCCCTTCTTCTCGAGGGCGTTCCGGATCGCTCCGATCCGGCCATCCATCATGTCCGAGGGCGCGACCACATCACAACCAGCTTCGGCAAGGATCAAGGCCTGCTGGACGAGGATCTCGACCGTCGCGTCGTTCGCCACGTCCCCATCGATAAACAAGCCGTCGTGTCCATGGTCCGTGTAGGGATCGAGCGCGACGTCACAGATCAGACCGATATCGGGAACCTCGGCCTTGATCGCTTGCACGGCGCGGCACAGAAGATTCTCCGGATTTAAGGCTTCCGTGCCTTGCGGGTTCTTTAGCTTCTTTTCGGTGACCGGGAACAGTGCCAGAGCGGGAATCCCGAGGTCATGAGCCTCCTTGGCCACGGCGACCGCGCGATCTATCGAAAGCCGGGACACGCCCGGAAGGCTCGCGACCGGTTCGGTCACGTTATTCCCTTCGATGATGAAGAGCGGATAAATCAGGTCATCGGCCGTAACCGCGTTTTCTCGGATCAGCCTCCGCCGCCAATCGGCGGCGCGTACGCGGCGCAAACGTGTTGCAGGAAATGATCGCGCAGGTCCAAAACCGGTCATTGGTTCGCCTCGGAATTCATATTCGCCACGACAGCCGACGTCTTCGCGACCACGGCCTCCAATGTGGGCTTATCAGCAACCACCTGCCGCTGCCAAGGCCCGCCGTCCGCGGAAAGCACATCCGGGCTGATAGACACGGCGACCAGGTGGGCGTCATCACGGCCAATTCCGGCTTGTTTTAGAAGATTTTCGAACGACCGGGCCGTTCGCCTTGAGAATAACGGAACCACGAGGGCCTCTTCAGCACCGACCGCGAGCCGAAACTCCGGGGAGAGCTGCGCGGCGGGAGACATACGGTAGATGGCCATCCTCTGGATTCTTGCCGGGTCATCCAACGACAGGTCGGCACTGACCTCCTCTGCGGAAGGATAGAAGGCCTTCTTGAACGAAGCGGCGGCGAGAAAGCTTGCCAGATCCTTCGCATCCAACCCTGTCTGAATTGTGTGCACAAATCCCGCCCGTAGGCACGCGGCGGCGGTCGCTGGACCGACGGCGTAGGCCGTCTTTCCCCGCCAATCCCCCTTACCCGGAAGCGCGTCGACGGCAACCTGGCTGGTAAAGATGATCGAATCAAAGTCATCCGCGGACGGCAATACGGCATGCAGGGGCTGAGACACGAGCACGGGAGAATCAATAATACGCCATCCAAGACCTCCGAACGCTTCATGAAATCGTTCGCGATAATTCTCGGGCCGCGTGTTGACGATCAATCCTTTCACGGGGCACTCGCATCGTCCAAGATTCGCACGGCTTCGGGGTCGAGCTTGAGTTCCGACGCCTGGAGAATGTCTTCAAGCTGCTCCAGCGAGGATGCACTTGCGATCGGCGCGGCGACGGCCTCGCGTTGCATCAGCCAGGCGAGGGCGACCCGGGCGGGCGTCGCGTTTAGCCGCCGGGCCACGTCGTCAAGCGCATCCAGGATGCGGAAACCGCGTGGGTTCATAAATTTCCCCATGCTTCCGCCGCGTTTGCTTTTCTTGAAATCCGCCTCAGTCCGGTATTTGCCGGATAGGAATCCGGACGCAAGCGGAAAGTAAGGAAGGACGCTGATCTTCCGGCTCGCGCAAAGCGCCTGCGCATCGCCCTCGAAGGTCTTGCGTTCGTAGAGATTGTAGTGCGGCTGGAGGGTTTGGTAGCAGGGGAGTCCATCACCGGAGCAAGTTTCCAAGGCGCTTGCAAGTCGGGCGCCGGAAAAATTGGACGCCCCAAGCACACGTACCTTGCCGGCTTTCATCAAGGCGGCAAAGGCCTCCGCCGTTTCGGTCTGCGGCGTCTCGGCATCGTCAGTGTGCGCCCGATACAGATCGATGTAATCGGTTTGAAGACGCCTTAGCGAGGCTTCGACAGCGAGGTGAATCCACCGGCGCGAGAGGCCCTTTTCGTTCGGGCCCATTTCCATTCCGACCTTGGTCGCAATGACAACCTTGTGCCGATTGCCCCGGGACTTCATCCAGTTGCCGATCAGCGTCTCGGACTCACCGCCCTCAGCACCTGGCGCCCAGCGCGTATAGATGTCCGCGGTATCGACCATGTTGAAGCCCCGGGCGACGAAAGCGTCCAGGAGGCGGAATCCGGTCTTTTCGTCCACCGTCCAGCCGAACACATTGCCACCGAAAGCGACCCGACCGACGCGCAGTTCCGACTGACCCAGACGTCGTTTTTCCATCAGTTAAACCGCCTTGTTGTCGCCGCCCATTTGTGGTTGAACCAAATAAGCAACGAGGGGACTCTCTTATGAAAATATCCGGTATTCCCGCGGTCGTCACGGGTGGCGCGTCCGGCATGGGCGCCGCGACAGCCCGCCATTTGGCGTCCTTGGGCGCTAAAGTGGCGCTTCTAGACGTGAACGCCGCGAGTTGCGAAGCGGTCGCCAAAGAAATCGGCGGCGCGGCCTTTGCCTGCGACATCACCGACGCAGCCTCGACCGAAACCGCACTTAAGGACGCGAAGGCAAAGCACGGGGCCGCGCGGCTGGTCGTGAATTGCGCCGGCATTGCCCCCGCCGCGAGGATTGTTGGAAAGAACGGCCCGCATGACTTATCGCTTTTCCGCAAGGTGATCGAAGTCAATCTGATCGGGACGTTCAACATCATGCGCCTTGCGGCCGCTGACATGGGTCAACTCGAGCCCATGGAGGAAGGTGAGCGCGGCGCGATCATCAACACGGCTTCGATTGCGGGGTTTGAAGGTCAGATCGGCCAGGCCGCCTACTCCGCCTCGAAAGGCGGGATCATCGGCCTGACCCTGCCGGCGGCGCGTGAGTTCGCAGCCTCGGGGATCCGCGTCGTGACGATCGCGCCAGGACTGATTGAAACACCCCTCTTTGCCGGCTTACCCCCGGCGGCGGTCGAAGCCTTAACCGCGACGACCCTTTTCCCCAAACGCCTTGGCAAGGCCGCGGAGTTCGCGCGTCTTGTCCAGACGATTGCCGAGAACCTGATGCTGAACGGCAGCACGATACGGCTCGATGGAGCCGTGCACCTCGGAGTGAAATAACCAAAGGCGGACGAATGGCGGGAGCAAACCCCGACCTAACCAACCTCCAGCGCCTTGAAGCCGAAAGCATCCACATCATTCGCGAGGTGGTGGCGGAGTGCGAGCGTCCGGTCATGCTCTATTCGATCGGTAAGGACAGCGCCGTTATGCTGCACCTTGCGCTGAAAGCTTTTCACCCGAGCAAGCCGCCGTTCCCGCTGCTGCACATCGACACGACCTGGAAATTCAAGGAGATGGTCGCGTTCCGCGACAAGCGGGCGCGCGACCTCGGCCTCGAGGTCATCGTGCACACGAATTCCGAGGCGCAATCCGCCGGCATCACCCCATTTTCGCACGGCTCGTCTATTTACACGGACGTGATGAAAACCCAAGCGCTGCGCCAGGCGCTCGACAAATGGCAATTCGACGCCGCGCTCGGGGGCGCTCGCAGAGACGAGGAAAAATCCCGCGCGAAAGAGCGCATCTTCTCATTTAGAGATGCGCATCATAGATGGGATCCGCGCCGACAGCGCCCTGAGGTCTGGCGGCTCTACAATGCGCGCGTCCACAAGGGCGAAAGTATCCGCGTGTTTCCTTTATCGAATTGGACGGAGTTCGACATCTGGCGCTACATCCAGCAGGAGGGGATACCGATCGTCCCGCTTTACCTGGCAAAAGAGCGCCCGGTGGTGGAGCGCGACGGCGCGCTGATCATGGTCGACGATGATCGTATGCCTCTACGCGCGGATGAGGAACCGCGCCTCAGAAAGGTCCGCTTTCGCACGCTGGGCTGTTATCCCCTGACGGGAGCCATCCCGAGCGACGCCGACACTGTCGAAGGCGTGATTGCCGAGATGCTGCGGACGAAGACATCCGAGCGTCAGGGACGCCTCATTGATCATGACGCTGCCGCATCGATGGAGAAGAAGAAGCAGGAAGGCTACTTCTGATGAACCCGGCGACAGGCGCCGCACTGCAGGATGAGTTGCTGGCTTATGACCGGCGCGATCTACTGCGGTTCATCACCTGCGGCAGCGTCGATGACGGCAAGTCCACCCTGATCGGCCGCCTTCTCTACGACTGCAAGATGATCGCCGACGATCATGTTGATGTTTTGTCCAGAGAGTCGAAGACCATTGGCACCCAGAAAGGTGATCTCGATTTTGCTTTGCTGGTCGATGGGCTTGCAGCGGAGCGCGAACAAGGGATAACGATCGACGTCGCGTACCGGTACTTCTCGACGCGCAAACGGTCATTCATCATTGCCGATACTCCAGGTCACGAGCAGTACACGCGCAATATGATCACCGGCGCATCGAGCGCCGATCTTGCGGTCATCCTCGTCGACGCACGCAAAGGCATTCTTCCACAAACCCGGCGCCATTCATTTATCGTGGCCCTTATGGGTGTCCGCCATGTTGTGCTTGCTGTTAACAAGATGGACCTCGTCGGCCATGACCGGGCCGTGTTTGACCGCATTTGCGACGAATACCACCCTTTTGCCCGCGAACTTGGCATTACCAATGTTGTGGCCATACCCGTAAGCGCCTTAAGCGGCGCCAACGTAGCGTCCCGCGCAGCCAATATGGCGTGGTACGTCGGCCCGGCAC
Organism: Rhodospirillaceae bacterium; assembly: GCA_041905525.1. Lineage (GTDB taxonomy): Bacteria > Pseudomonadota > Alphaproteobacteria > Rhodospirillales > Rhodospirillaceae > SHVO01. The sequence goes on along the minus strand of JAYRKY010000004.1, from coordinate 37,438 downwards.
TGGTCGAGCATCTTGAGACCGTCGAGGTTGCGCGGGATCTGCGGAAAAAGCCGTTCCGCGTCTGCGTGCAGTGGGTCTCGCGCCCTGATTCTGAATTTCGGGGGTATGCAGGGTTAATCGCTAGTGGCGAGACTCGCGTAGGCGATCCGGTCCTGGCCGCCCCCTCCGGGAAAGATGCACGCATCGCCCGCATTTTGGTTTCCGGCGTGGAGAGTCCTCAGGCCGTCGCCGGACAATCCGTCATATTCACTTTGGATCGCGAGATCGATGTCGCCCGCGGGGACGTGCTCTGTTCGCCTTCTCATCCGCCCGGCGTAGCCGACCAATTCAATGCGACCATCATATGGATGGGCGATGACGCTCTTTTTCAGGGACGACCCTATCTCATTAAGGTCGGGGCGAAGACACTTCCTGGAACCATCACCGACGTGCGCCATAAAGTTGATGTCACGACGCTTGAGCATCTAGCGGCAAAGACGGTGGGCCTAAACGAGATTGCGCGCGTGAACATTCAGTTGGCGCAGGCCATAGCGTTCGACCCATACGAGCAGAACCGCGACACTGGCGGATTCATCATCATAGACCGCGCGACCAACGCAACTGTAGGCGCCGGCTTGATACACTTCGCGCTCCATCGGTCACAGACCTTGCAGTGGCAAAACATCGATGTTGACAAGCCAAGCCGCGCGCGGCTGAAAGGCCATAAGCCCTGTGTGCTGTGGCTCACAGGACTTTCCGGTGCGGGGAAGTCCACGATCGCAAACGCAATCGAAAAGAAGCTCTTCGCCGCTGGCCGACATACATATCTTCTTGACGGCGATAACGTGCGGCACGGGCTCAATCGCGATCTTGGCTTCACAGAGGCCGACCGCGTGGAGAATGTTCGGCGTGTGGCTGAAGTGTCGAAACTTATGGTCGACGCGGGTCTTATTGTCCTCGTCTCATTTATCTCTCCCTTCCGCGCGGAACGCAACTTTGCGCGCAGTCTCTTCCAGCCCGGAGAGTTTTTGGAGGTGTACGTCGACACCCCCCTCGCGATTGCCGAGAAGCGGGATCCCAAAGGCTTGTATACACGTGCGCGTCGCGGGGAGATCGCCAACTTTACCGGCATTAGTTCGCCTTACGAGCCCCCGCTGCGCCCCGACCTCCACATTGATACCACCCGGCTTAGCGCAGACGAAGCCGCCGATCTCCTCCTGCGGCGACTAGAGGAAAACGGGATATTCCGGTCAGAGGACGAGGCGTAGTTCCGCGAATCTCACAAGCCGGCTCCCGCACTCCGCAAAGCGCACGAGACCGGCTCGTGGTCTCCCATCTTCGTCTTTAGAGCCCGCTCCCAAGCCGCCACTTGTAAGCGGTATTCCACCCTTTGGACTTCAACTGAGCTGTTGCCCAGCTGAGCGCTTCCGAAGCGCCCGGCGTTCCGAGCTTAACGGCATAGAAAAGCGCGCCTCTGGAATAGGCGAGATAGGTAAGGTCGTTCGTTGCCCAAGAATTGGGATCGTTGTACGTCGCCTTGGCAACGCTTTGCTCGAGCCGCCAGGCTTCCGCCTAAGAGGTCGCAAAGGGCGCACTTTTGCTGGCGCGAAGAATCATGCGGTAAGGTGTCGAGTGCGCCCTTACCCAACCGCTTCCGGCGCTGGTACGCGCGACCGTACCGCCGATGATCCAGTCGAATGCGGTACGCCAATCTGTAAAGCCCATCGACACCATCCAGCCCATCACCGTGGCAACGAACTCATCTTGCCAAGGATCAACCCACGTTCCTTCCGGTGCGTTGCCCTCACCGCGAGACGTCTCGATGTTCGCCGTGGCGCGAAACAACGCACGTTCCGGGCGAACGCTCTCGACGAAGTCAGCCTGAAAATAGTCTCGGGTCGCGGCGAGTTGAGCCGCCCAATAAGATTGCGGCAGGAGCCACGGAGGAGTCGCCGCTGGCGTGACGCGAACAGCCTGCGCGAGTGTGCGCAGGCTCCAGGCGAACGCGCGCGCTTGAGGAACGCTCGGGCGGTAGGCCGCGGGCAGCGCGCCCCAGTTCCAATTCGCCTGGAATTGTAAATCCTCAAGGTGATAGGGATCGCCCGTGAGCAAGTACGGGACATAAGCCAACGCGGGCTGGTGCGCGCTGTCCAACGTAACCGGGGTAGACACCGTTTTGACGTGAGGGGAGCCCGCCGTGGAGTTGTAGTACCAGGTTGCATTTGGATATTTGCGAAAGTCGAACGGACCGGTCTGCGTGTCATCGCGCATATGCCACGGCATAGTCCCCGCCGCCTCTGCTTGGGCACGCAGCAAATCAAGAGAGGCTGCGTCGTTTGTACAGATGAATTTTGCCTGAGGCTCCGTAACGAGGCCGATGTCGCTACGCTCGCCGGTATTGGGCATATAGGGCGTGACGCCCGCCAAACCCATCGCCGCATAAATGTTGGACGACGTGCTTACCGTTGCGGCCGAACCAACGTTTGAGTTCAACGCGACGTACTGCTCGGCACTGACCACAAGTTTTGCGGCATTCGCGTAGTTTCCAAGGGAAAATTGGCCGAGAATGTCGACATCGAGATAGTCTCCATTCGGAAGCGGCATGAGATTGAGACTGACTCCGATTGGTTTCGGCGCGCTCGAACGCTCGTAACTCGGCACAAGGTTTTGCTCGATCAACTTTGCAACATCGGCCACGACTGGCCGCGCGGTCGACTGCCATCGCCAACGCGAGAACCAATAATGCGCGGGCACATCGACGCGAGCGAGGACTTGCTCGCCGCGAAAAATGGTGACGGTGTAGGCGCCCAAATTTGCCGGTGAGGCCGAAAATATCCTGCCGAGTTCAAAGACCACTTCAACACGGTCGCTTGAACGGTCGGGACGGAAATACGCCGTCAGCGGAAGGTTTGGAATTTCGCTGCGAATGCAGCGCTGTGTGAAACCGCCGATGCCGGAGACAAAGTCGCCGAGATTCTGGCCGTTCTCTTCGCGAAAATCGTAGCTTTTTCCAGCGAGATTGATGACCGCTCTCAAGGACAATGGCGCAGTCTGCGCCACGGCGACTCCGGCCTTAAGCCCCAATACTCCAACTGCACCAACGCCGATCGCACCCCGTCGGCTGATCTTGGTCATGCGCGATCTCTCCTCTTCTTAGGATTCTGAACCGCTCCACGGGAACGGTGAAAAAGAGGGGAGACACGAGAGCACTTGAAGCACACAACCGGAACTTTTCCCCAATTCCGATTGTGTAGGTTGCGCTCTCAGCAACCCCCCAGCCCGCGTTTGTTTTCCGCGAGCACTCCCGAGACAGCAAGCCAGAATATCGCGCGAAGCAAACGCGCAACGTGTGACGCGTTGTTATTGCGGGAAAACTTCAGCATAAAAAGTTTTTGCAAGTGGCGGTCGTCGCGAGACATCGCAACTATCGCTCGAACGCGCGCACTAGGGCGCGCGCCGTGCGCGATTTGCGCGGCACCCCCACATGTGAGAAAATGTTCCCGCGTGAATGCAAAATCTTTTTACGAGTCGGAAGTTGAAAAAGCGCAAGCTTTCTACAGCACGATTGCGCTAGCAGGTGCATAAGAACCATACCAATGGTTGTTGCTTATCGATGATTGAGCACTCTTAAACCGATAAGCCAGTCGTTGCAGAGTTTGCGGTTTCTTTCGAAGGTCAATCGATGAACGGAATGTCTCAGCTGCTCGGAATTGTCGGCATCGCTGTCGCAGTGGCAGTCGCAAGTTTTAGCAGCGACGTCGCTGCCACCTTAGGCGTAACGACGCTCGTAATAGCGGGGTTTGTGGCGATTGGGGTATTGGTCGGAGCCGCGGTCGCTACGCGCTACAGCCGCGGGGCGTTGCAAAGCGGGCGCGCACCCAGTCTGGATGCCACGCCCGCGATCTCGCCGCTGCAAGAGCAATAGGCTTAGGATCTGCGAATTTCTGGAGACGAGGAGGCTAACGTGTTGAGGGGCATGTCCCCGACATCATCCTCCTCACCCTTCCACTCAACCTCTTCCGTCTCGCCGCCTGTCGACGCCAGGGACTTGGCTAGTTCATAGATCCGCCGCCGCACATGGTATCCCTTGATGCGGTAATAAGCTCTCACGATCTCCAGCGTCTCGCGCCGGTTCATCGGATCATCCTGCCGAAGCATGATGTCGGTCGTCTGGCCGTCCCAGTTGCGTGGGCTGGCGCCTGCGGTCTTCTCATCCATTTCTTCGAAGAAGAATGATACAGGGCAATCGAGAACGCCCGCGAGATCCCACAAGCGGCTGGCGCCGATACGGTTGGTTCCGCGCTCATATTTCTGGACTTGTTGAAACGTAAGCCCAAGAGCTTCGCCAACCTTCTGCTGGCTCATACCCAGTAGGGTGCGCCGCAGCCGCAAACGATTTCCGACATGGACGTCGATGGGATTTGGTTTTCCCCAAGAGCGTCCACCGGTCGGGCGCATAGTCTCGTCGTATCTCTCTTTATCCAGCGATGCCATAACACAGGTACCTTCAAACTAATGTTGTCTCAAAAATAAGGGCGCAAAATTTTTCTCGTTTGACAATTACGAAGGCCTGCAAATTGCAGACATTCGAAAAGGGCAACGGGTGGTGTAGTTTTTTTGTTCCGAAACAAGCGCGCTGAACGCAATCATGAGCAGCAGCTTATTTGCGTTAGAATAAATCACCGCGCCAAACCAGGCGCGTCATGCAGATGAAACGTCAAAGCCTTTTACACGTGCGAGAGGCCCCGGCGCATTTGGGCCCTGTTTCTCGACGTTTCGAGAATGGCACGCATCTTGCTGATCTAAGGGAAAGTTGATCATGCCACCACGCCGAGACGACGGCGTGGGGCATAAAGATCATGCAAGAGAGCAGCAATGCGTGAGAGAAATCTGCCCAGCACGATACGGCCGGCCATTCTACCGGCCGCACCGAGATCATCCCGCGCCGTAGATGTCGATTTCGATCGGAACGACCGCCTGGACGTGTGCGCGGCGATGTTCAAGTTTTGCAAGCAATGCGACGAGACATATCTTCGACCCCGCGGAATACAATGCTTGTTCGACGTTGACAGTGGCAGTATGCATCGCGGTGCCGTCAAAGTCGTTTGCGATATCATCGATGCGCTCTTGGCGGACATCGCGTCGGCCGGCGTAGCGCACACAAAAGGAGCGTCGTTGACCGTGACCCTGCGTCGTCAGCACGGCGTTTGGCTGCTCGCCCTCACCGAGACGCGGATCTGTAGCATGCGCCCGGGGAGCACAATTCGCCGATTGTCTTTGGTCAGGCAGCGGGCGCAGCTCCTCGGCGCTGCCTGCCGAGTCCACGAAACCGCGGATGGGTCTATCACCGCGTTGATTTTCGACGGCGCCGATGTCGACTCGTGGCGGAGCAGCGCGGTCACGCTTCACTAGTCAGTGGCGAAGCGCATACCAGGCGCGGCCCGCTAGTTCGTAAATCGCATAGTGGCTTTCCCGAAGCCCGCTGAGGCGAGGGATGAAGTCCGTAGCCGACCCTGTCGCGCCGTGAACAAAAATCGTCGGCGCCGGCACAACCTCGATCCCCGCCGCTGAGAATGCGCGTGCGGCACGATCCATGTGGCTCGCGTGCGTGACCAAGAGCACCTTGCGCATGTTGGCATCCATAAGAATTCGCGCCGAGAACGCTGCGTTTTCAAAAGTGTCGAGGGAGCGGTCTTCCGTAAGGACACCCGGGATTCCGAAGTCGGCGGCAAGCGAGTCCGCCATGGCTTTCGCAAGGGTGAGCCGCGCGCCAGGCGGGCGTCCCCCCGAGACCAGGATTGGAAGGCCGGTTAATCGGTGAAGGCGGGCCCCGTAGCGAATTCGCTCGAGGGTCGTTTCGTCGACTGTCGCGCCGCCATATTCCGGCGTATCGAAATGCAGTCCCGCCGACAGAATCACGATTGCTTGGGCGCCCGACGCGCGCAAGGCAGATTCACTGATCGGCGGAACCGTTTGGACCCACGAACTCAGTCGGGCCGCTACGACAGGGGTCGCAAGAAGGTAGAAAAGGACCAACGCCACTGCAAACAGGCTCAATCCAGCGATCCGTTTGCGGCAAAGGATGAGTCCGAAAGCCAAGGCAAAGAAAAGCCATAGGCTGCCCGGCGGCAGCACGAACTCTTTGATGACGCTATACATTTAAGGGCGCCTCGCCCCGGTCCTTACGCGGTGATCGATTCCTTATATATACACGCTGCGGGGACCTATAGTCAGCTTCCGACCGGCATAGTCTGATTGTCTATGAGTCGCGACGCCGAAGAATCCGCGCGTGCGGCGGACTCTCTTTCGATTTCGGCTGCGATCTTTCGCGCATTGCCGTCCCATGTAAGGTCGCGTTCACGCACCGTCATTTGGGCCGCGAGCCCCACGCGTTCGCGAAGGTTATAGTCCACAATAAGGCGCGCCAGCTCCCGCGTGAGCGCAGTGGTGTCATCGGGAGAAAACAGCAAAGCGTTCTGTCCGTGAGTAAGAACCTCTCGGAGATCGGGCTTCTCGACGCTGGAGCATCAGTCAGACGCAGACATCTGCGCCCGCCGATGAACGTCGCGTCGAAAAACATTGGTGACCCCTATCGCTAATTGAGCGCTTGACAACTGCGGCTGTATAACGAGACGCCTGCGTACTAGTTCCCTTACACTGTTAAGAAGCGTTTCCACTCGCGAGTCATTTCGGACGAGCGCAACCGTGCGAATTCAGCGCGGAATTGCGGCACAAATGACGCGTTCAGCGTGCGCGTGTATGCGCGGCTGCCGCGACCTTGTAGCTCTTGATCAGAAATTTTTTTGAAGCGACGGCGGAAGCGACACATGAGATGCGCGTGCCGGACGGATTGCGCGCGTCCCAGGCCAGACGCGAGCGCGTGCACGGCTGCCAATTTCTTTTACAGTGCGTATGCCATCGACGCTCGTTTGCACTTGAGCGTCCTCTCCGCAACGAGGAGGCAGCCGATGGCGGTCCCACCGGGAGGTCGATCTTTACTGCAGGAAAATGCGAGCCGTAGCGGGCGCCTCAGGAGGGGCGCTTCTGAACTTGGCCGGCGGCGCCTGCCAAAGGGTTCCGATCACCTCGGGGATTACGGCGCGGGCTGGATGAGCGCGGCATACTTCGGCGAGCGGCGGGAGGTGTCGGCCCTCAAGGGCGCCTGGTTCAGCCTGCGTCCGGAAAACAAAAAAGCCGGGCGTTGCCCGGCTTTTATATGGCGATCTCGCGTCTTGCCCGATTGCTCGGACAAGACGCGCATCGCGAAGAAATCCGTACTAGACGGCTTCCTTGAGTTCTTTGGCAGCGCGGAAAGCGACTTTCTTGCTGGCCTTAATCTTGATCTGTTCGCCGGTCGCCGGGTTACGGCCCATGCGCGCAGGACGCTTACGGACCTGCAGGACGCCGAAACCGCCGATGCGGATCTTGTCACCCTTCTTGAGATGCTTCGTGAGGAGACCCACGAGGTCGCCCAGAATCTCACCCGAAACTTTCTTTGAAAGCTCATGCTTGTCGGCGAGCGTCGCCGCCAGATGCTTCAACGTGACAACCGCAGGCTTATCGGACGATGTGGCCATTTTTCCACCCCTGAATTGTTGATCGGCAAACCCCGACGGACGCCCAATTTATAAGGATAACAGCGCCGTCTTGGTTGCACTCTTAACGCAGGTCCCGAAACCACGCAAGCGGGAGGACCACTGAAAAATGCATATTTTGCGACATTTTTTACAAGTCGCGTGCGCGATACGCCTTGCCTTTCAGTGCAAACTGCAGCGCGCCCCGCGTTAATTGTTTGATCTCGCCCGCCGTTTACAACGCGTCGCTCACGCACATTCGTGCCGGCGGGCTTCGCAGTAAGTGTCGTTTTTTCACTGATTTTAAAGGCTAAAGTGATTGTCGGCGCATGGACGATGGATTGCAGGCGTGCCCGCTCATGCGTCCTCATTTTCAGATTCATCTGTCCGCGCGGCGCGGTCACGCTGAGTTCCCGGACGTGAGTTATGCACAGGGCACGGCTACAGGGCTGCGGAGAAATTACGCGCCGGTGCGTCCTTGATCACCTGTGGAAAACTCTGCGCGACCCGCCGCTGCGGCGCCTTCGCGCGCGCGAAACTCTAGTTCGGCGTTAATCTCTGCGCCGACACAGACCGCGTAAGCGGTGACATAGAACCAAAGCAATAGGATGATTCCGCCGGCCAACGACCCGAACGTCTCATTATACTTTCCGAAATTTGAGACATATCCCGAGAAGCCAACGGCGGCGATGAGCCAGAAAATCATCGCCAACACCGCTCCAGGGGTAACCCACTGCATCCTTGCCTGCGGGCGGCTCGGTCCGAACCGGTAGAGAAGCGCGAGACCAACCAGGACGACGACGGCCAGCGGAGGCCAGCGCAGCAACAGCACCAGCCAAGAGAGCCATCCGGGGAGACCCAGCTTTTCGACGGCCGCGGGCAAGCCTCCCAAAATTGCGATCGCCGCAAGCATCACGAGAACCGCTCCCAGCGTGAACGCCACCGCGATCAGGTTTACCCGAATCAGGCCGCGACCTTTCTCCTCCTCGTAGGCGATGTTGAGCGCCGTCACGAGCGCGATCAACGCCCGGGACGCACTCCAGAGCGAAAGCGCCACGCCGACCGCAAAGCCAATCCCAAGTTTCACGTCTTCCCCGGAAGTGAGTTCACGGACTTGGTCGGCGAGCAGCCGATAGGCGTCGCGTGGGAGTACGGAACGCACAAAGCCGAGGTGCTCACGGATCGTTTCGGGGTCCGCGACGAGGCCATAAAGAGAGACGATGGCCCCGATGGCGGGAAAGATCGCCAATAGAGCGTAAAAGCCGACCCCGGCGGCAACGAGCGACAGATTGTCCTCTTTGATTTCCTTCCAAACGGAACGGATGATGTTTCGCCAATCCTCCCGCAGGAGCCGAAAAGACGCGAGGTTACTTGGGGTATCCCGCGCACGCGGCGACCGCTCGAAATCCATGCGAAATCAACGCCTTCGATTTTTGGATGTTCCAAGCGCACCTTGAGCGCGGTCAACGTCCTCAAGCAGCCCGGCATATAGGGGTGGTGGCTAGCGCACCTCCGTAAAACCGAAAGCCAAACCAAGGTGTCCGGGGTTATTTGCGAATGATTATTAACTGCATTGCGAATCGTTATTAACATGGTCTATTCTTCCGGCCCGGCCGTTTGCGCAGCTCTTACGCGGAAGGAAGAGTCCATGTCGTCGTCCACCAATGCCGAAGTTCACCGTTCCCTGCGGACCGCGGAGTTGTTCGTCCTTTGCTGCTTACGTTTGATTGCGAAGGACCCGCGCGCCGACGGTGAGACATTTGAAGATCTCGTCGCGGGCTTTAAAGCCGGCGGTTTGGCGGAGGACCACGCGCTGCAGTTCCAAAAGGCCGTGCAACTTATCAACACGGCCGGCGGTGGCAGGCTGCCCATCGGCCCTGCTGCGAACGCGCAGATCGGGTGCGGCGATAAACTAATGCTGCAGCTTCTGATGCTGTTGCAGCATGGGAATGCTTTCGCGGCGCGCCGCATCTTGTGGGGGTTCGTCGCACCCGATGTGGCACGAAAGATTGTTCTCGCCTTGGAAGGCCTCGCGTTCGCGATGGCGCGCGCCGGGCTCAATCTGCCGGAAACGCCGTACCTCTTACCGGTCTGTCCTGCGGAAACGCTTGCGGCGCGGCAGATGGGCCTGCGCGATGAGCCCAAAACGCATGCTCGGCAATGGCTAAACTGAAGCCCTGGAATTCGCGAAGGGGCCGTGGGATTGTGCGCGGCCGACACGGCTGCCGGACGCCGGTCGCACTTCTCCCCGGGGACGGCCCGCTTATTTTATGAAGATCACGCTCTTGCTCCGCCGCCCACTCTTCTGTGGTCTCTACGCCCTTGTCGCCGCTTTCACCGCCAGTTTCGGCGCGCTTGCACAAACGACCGGCGTCACGGCCCCGCCGCCGTCGCGCGATGCAGACTCGCCCCCGCCGACCCCATTCGTCCTGAACGAGCGCTGGTTTATGGGGATCGTCGGTCAGTTCGAAGGCCGCGCCCAGTCCAACGCGGACCTCGACTCCGCCGCGGCGGGCGATACGGCGAACATAAAACCCGGTGTGAAAATCGCCTTCCTCTACGAAGTACCGGGCAGCTTTCGCTTCTTTTCGGCCACGAAAATCAACCATGATTTGACCGTGAAAGAAGGCGCGACGCCGGAGCACCGCGAACTTCTCGCGGAATTGGACGAGTTCTATGCCCGTTGGATTCCGTTCCAGAACGCAATCGTGTCAGTGGGACGCTCGCGCATGAGCGACCCGCGGAACTGGTTGTTCGCAAGTTCCGACGACATGAACGACAACGTCCAGCTTCAGTACCGGACCGACACCGACTTCTTTCAAGTGGTCGCAGCAGCCCGGGATCTTCTGCCCACTAACCTCTTCGAGCCCTCGGACGACCATCGCAGCCTCAATTACGCAGCGACCTTCGAGCATAGTTTTCCAAACGGCATGCGCGGCGGCGCCTTTATTCTCTTGCAGAATCGCATGGGGGAACCCAACAGCGTGGACCGAACCTACTTTGGTGCGCGTTCCCGCGGCACGGTCGCGTCAGGGCACGTGGACTATTGGGCCGATTCTATTTTGCTCCGCGGGACAAGCGGGCCGACCCCGATGCGCTCCTACGCATTCGACACCGGGGTGATCTACAAGTTTTTGGACCCCTTTCAGTTCCACCTCGTCGGGAGCTACGCCTATGGGTCCGGCGACGGCAACCCGGGCGACGGGGTGGATCGCCGATTTCGCCAATCCGGCATTCAAGAGAATCGCTATCAGTACGGCGGCGTAAGCCGCTTCAAGTACTACGGCGAATCGCTGAACCCCGAGCTGAGCAATTTGGGCGTGGCGACGGCGGCCGTGGGATTCAAGCCGGGAACCCTCAGTTCCATCGATGTGGTGGCCCATCACTACGAGCTCGCGCATCCAGGGGGCGGATTGATCGCCTCGCGTCTTAACCGGCAGCCCAACGGGACCTCCCGGAACGCCGGAAATGCGCTCGATCTCGTCGTCGGCTACCGCGACCGCACGGCGGTAGAATTCGAGTTCTTTGGCGGGTGGTTTATGCCCGGCCCGGCTTTCGGCCCCTATCGGTCCGACAACATCTATGGAATGTTTAAGCTAAAGTACAACGTGAGCCCCTGACATTGGGCCTGCCTCCGTTCTAGGATCGACCGATTGGATCCATAGAGGGCTACATGACTCACTTCCTCGTTACCGAAGACAAGCCGGACGGCTACAAGCTTGAGGACATCCTTGGGCTGGTGCGCAAAGACATGCTCACGCGTGCGCTCAAGATCGCTGATGATCCCCGCCCGGAAGCGCACCACGTCATGCGCAACAATATGAAAATTCTCGGCCTGATCAGCGAAGCCATCACGCTCGCTGAGGACTCCACACGCGTTCTCGACAAAGCCTTCGGCAACAACGCAAAAGGCGGGCCGCCGCGCATCGGCAAAGCTTAACCGCACGAGGAAAGGAAGCGAGCCATGTTGAAAGTGGGATCATTCGTCGGCCTCGTCGCGCTTGCGCTGATTGCAACGCCGGCGACGGCGGCGACCAAGGCCATCAAGTTTGGGAAGCTTGTTGACGGTTCGGGGCGCGTTCAGGAGAACGTCACCGTCGTCGTGACAGACAATAAGATCACAAGCGTCTCCACCGGAGCGGCTCCCGCGGGCGCCGAGGTGATCGATCTGTCCCGCTACACCGGTATACCGGGGCTGATCGACGCGCATACACATTTGACCTACGGCCCCGATCCCCTCGCCCGCGGCGGCCGATCGAATGCGGTGAACATGGTGTTGGGCCAAGACGCCTTGATGAAGACTCTCGAGGCGGGCGTCACCACGGTGCGCGACATGAACGCTTCGGACTACATGGACATCTCCATGCGCGACCTCGTCAATATGGGGCGATGGACGGGACCGCGGATGTACGTCGTCGGGTGCGGCCTGCGCGCAACGCGCAGCCGCTACAATCCAGCTGGAACACAACTGGGGTGCGGCGAAGGAAACGGTCCGGATGAGTTCTCACGCGCCGCACGGCAGCAAATCGCGGCCGGCGCGGATTGGATCAAGATTTTCGGTTCTACCGGCAGCGGCGAGGATGTCACCGGTTTCCAAACCGTCACGTACGACGAGATGAAGGCGGCCGTGGACGTGGCCCACGCGATGGGAAAGCGCATTGCCATCCACAGCTACGGCCCCACCGGGGTGCATGATGCGGTGCGGGCCGGCGCGGACTCCGTCGAACACGGGGCCGACCTCGATGACGCGACGATCGCCGAAATGGCCAAGAAAAAAATCTACTTTGTGCCGACGATCGATCACAATCGGTACTACTACGACAACGCCGAGCGATTCCGTTATCAGCCCGGCGCGAAGGAGAATCTCACCAATTATATCGAACGGAATCTCGAGGCGACGCGTAAAGCCCTCAAGGCCGGCGTACAGATCGTCATGGGCTCCGACGCGATTTACGACATGTTCGGGCAAAACACGCGCGAACTCGAATGGTTCGTGAAAGCCGGGATGACACCGGCGCAGGCGTTGGCGTCCGCCACAACCACGGCGGCCCGGATGATGAACATGGAAAAGCAGATCGGCGCCGTGGCGCCGGGCTATTTTGCCGATATCGTCGCCGTGGAAGGCGATCCACTGAAAGATGTCGGCGTGATCGTCAACAACGTGCGCTGGGTGATGAAAGACGGCGCCGTGGTCGTCGACAAGCGCAAGAACTAGCCGCATCGGCGCGCGCGGTCGACCGCGCGCGCCGTTCGTTTTCCGAAATTATTTTGTGGCCGGCTCGGGCGGATATTTGATGCCGAGCTGCTCAAGGTATGATCCGTACTTGCCGGGATCATAATAGAACTTTTCCATCTGCGGCCGCAGCAAGGTCATAATTTCCTTATTGAGATGCACCGCCGGCTTGTCGGTTGCGACAAGAACCGGCGCGTACTTCTGGTCCTTGGTCTGGACATCGGTGAAGTAGGCCTTTGCGTTGGCGACCAGCGACGGCGTCGTCGCGATATCAAGAATCGTCAGGGCCAGCGCCTGCGCGCCGGCAAGGGCGCCTTTATGCGCAATCGGTGTCGTCATCGCCATCGCCGCGGTGACGTGATGCGCAGTGGTATTGGGTATGTTTGCCGGATACCGCATCGTAATCGTTGGCACCGTCCACATGATGTCGCCGATATCGTCGGAGCCGCCGCCGTTGGACGGGCCGCGGCTTTCAGGCGTCGAGATCTTTTCCACTTCGGTTTTCAACGGCTGGATTTTGAACCCGTTGGCTTCTTGGACTTGTTTTGCGAAGGCCTGATCTTCGGCGGTCCATTTCGGCATGCCGACGCGAACCATGTTTTGATGCGCCGCCTCCGCGAGCGGCCGGTTGCCCCAATTGGGCGCGGCGTAGCCAAGAACCTGGCGTGTCACGGTCGTCCCGGTGGCCTTCGCGGCAGCCTCCGAGATCTCGTTTCCGAGGTCGTAAAGTTCCTGGATCTGTTTAAAGGTCCGCTCGCGGAAGTAATACCAGACCGCCGCTTCGCCCGGGACGATGTTGGGCTGGCCGCCGCCGTTGCTGATGATGTAGTGTGATCGCTGGGTTACCGGCAGATGCTCGCGCCGCATGTTCCATGCAATGTTCATGAGCTCAACACCGTCCAGCGCACTGCGCCCCAACCATGGCGCACCTGCCGCGTGGGCCGTCTTTCCATGGAAGCGGTATTCCACCGATACCAAGCCGGTGTTCCCGAGGTCGCCCCAGCCGACGCTGAAATCGGACGAGACGTGTGTGAAGATCGAGGCATCCACGCCGTTGAAAAGTCCTTCCTTCACGTAGAAGGCTTTGGTGGCCAGCAGCTCTTCCGCGACGCCGGGCCAAATCATCAGCCGCGCTTTGATATTGTTCTTGATCATGACGTCGCGCGCCGCCAACGCCGCGGCGACGACCATCGGCATCCCGGAGTTATGGCCTTCACCATGACCCGGAGCGCCTTCCACCATCGGCTTGATCTGGGCGGTGCCCGGATACTGCGACAGGCCCAGCAGCCCATCGATATCGCTCCCTAAGGCGATGAGAGGCCCCCCGTCGCCCCACGTCGCTGTAAAGGCCGTGGGGATGCCGGCAACGCCGCGCGTGACCTTGAAGCCTTCTTTCTCGAGAATCCCAGTGATATAGGCGGACGTGCGGACTTCCTGAAATCCCGGTTCGGCGAAGCTGAAGATACTGTCGACCATCTCCTGCACGAGCTTGGCGCGGGATTCGACGCCTTCCGTCGCTTGAGCACGCTGGCCCGTCGTCGTTGCTTCGGCGGAAGCCAATGGCATTGAGAGCGCTGTGCCGGCGAGCAAGGCGGCCAACGCGAAATGCTTGAACCTGTTCATATTCGTCCCCCTGAAAAGAAGAGCCCCAAGAGGAAATGGTGGCACGAATCCAAGGGATTTGCCCATCCACCCTGAACAAAAGGGCGCAACGGGCGCGAACGCGGTGCGCAACCCACCGAACCGCTTGCCACAGCTTGCTTTTCTCCGGCTATAGGCCAACTGCCGCGAAGCACATGGTTGGAACTTTTCCCGGTCAAACCTGGTTGCGACTCTGGATGTCGCACCGGAGCAATGCTGATGAACCTCACGCTCGTCCTGGCCCGTGGATTGGGCCTCGCGCTGATTTTTCTCGGGGTGATCGCCATCGCCCGCCGCCACTACCTACTGTCGGTTTACCCCGTGATCGTTCCGGAACGCCTGACACGCATCCTCTTTTCGGCGTTCGCGTTAATCGGCGGACTTCTGCTGGCCGTCTATGACACGCTTTGGCAGACACTGCCGTCTACCCTCATCTCCCTGATTGGTTGGATCATCGCCGCGGAAGCTCTTGTGTACCTGGCATTACCCGACCAGCAGCTCGCGAAGCTCATTGCGATCATCAATAAGCCATCCGCGTATATCGCCGCAGGCCTGGTCGCTTTTGCGATTGGGGCCTACCTCGCGATCGTCGGTTTCGGGCTTCTTTACTAGCCCGGAAAAAGACAACGCCCGCTTACGCGGGCGATGTCGGTCTCACCGGAATGTGCTGAAGCTTAGTTCGGCTGCTCCGCATCGCCAGTCGCGGGCGGCCTACCGTTGGTCAGCGAATTCCACAGCTCGATATTGGGATTGCGGATTACGCGGGTGCCTTTGCGTTGCTCCGCCGCAATCGCCTTCACATCGGGGGCGCTCGCGTCCTCAAGAACGAACTTGTCGAACATCGCGCTCATCGATGTCAGCATCTTCTTCGTGCTATCTGGACGGAAATGGTACCAGCCGTGCGGTTCCTCGGCATAAACAACCCAATCATACCAGTTGCCGTGAACCTCGGCTTGAATCCCATACTGCTCGATCTGCTGGAAGCGCGCTGCGCTGTCGCCTTGGGCGTACAGGAATAGCAGCGGCGTCTTCACGCGATCGGCGTGATAGATAATCGAGCGTCCGTAATAGTTGGCGGGATTCTCCATCGGCGTTTTGCCGATCAAAAACTTATTCCAACCTTCCATGCTGGCATAGGTCGACAGCGTCACCAGGTCGGTGGCGCCGTACCACACCACGCCGGCTTTCAGGCGCGTCGGGTCCTTTGTCGCGGCGGCGGTCGTGAAGAAGCCGCCCGTCGATCCACCGAACGCACCCACACGCTTCGGATCCACCCAGCCCTGCCCCGCCAGCATGTCCATGCCGATGAAGGCGTCGTGAATGTCGTCTTCTCCGCCCCGGGTGAATACGGCCTGCCGGTATTCCTTTCCGCGGCCTGTCGACCCACGGAAGTTAGGCGCGAAAACCAGGTATCCACGGCTCACGAAATACTGGATGTAGGGATGCCACTGCTGGGGATGTTGCCCGTTCGAATTGGCGCGGAAGAAGAACAGGGCCGGCAGCTTATCGCCCGCTTTTGTGCCTTTAGGCTTATAGACGAGACCGGCGACCTTTCGGCCATCGAAGCTCGTGTACTCCATGAATTCGGGCCACACGAACAGATTCGGGTCGCGAATCGCCGGGTCCTGATGATTGGTGATCTGGCGCTCGGCTCCGCCGGCGGCCTTCATCGCCCATACGTCGCCCGTCATCGTCGGGTCGGAGTGATAGAAGAAAATCTCGTCGCCCTTGGCACTCCACATATGCGTGCCACGCGTTTGCCCTGTCGCCGAAGAACCACCGTTCACCCCGCCCCGGGTCGTCAGCTGCTGGGCCTTCCCCCCGGCGGCCGGAATCTTGAAGATGTGGTACTGGTAGTTCAGGTTCTTCGTGAAGCTGATGAACTTTCCGTCGGGCGACCAGCGCGGCTCGCTGGCCTCGATATTCTCCGTCAAAAGCATCTTGGCTTGACCCGTCGCCGCATCGATAAGACCGAGATTGTTGTAGCCATTCCGGTCCGAGATGAAGGCAATGGTCTTCGAGTCCGGCGACCACGACGGCGCGGAGTCGAGTGCGTTTAAGGTGTTCGGGGTCATCAGCTTCGGTTCGCCGCCCGACACCGGCAACGTGTAGATATCGTTGTTACTCTGGTCATCGTCGTTCGGCTTTTGATTGCGCGTGAAGACGAACGTCTTTCCATCCGGCGACAGGCTCGCATTGCCTCCTCCAGGACCAACACGCGAGATTTTCTTGCTTGCGAGATCGTAGGCGGCGATCGACGAATCCCAGAACATGTCGGTGACGAAATAGAGGGTCTTGCCGTCCGGCGACCACATCGGATTGGCATCGTTCAGCGGACTGTCCGTGACCCGGATGGCCTGCCCGCCGGTCGACGGAATGATGTAGATGTCGCGGACATTTACGCCGCGATAGTCGGCTTCAAACGCGATCCACTTTCCATCCGGACTGAACTCCGGGTTCATTTCCCGGCCAGGCATCTTCGTCAGTTGCTTCGGCGCCCCGCCATTCGTCGGCGACGTCCAGATGTCGTAGGTCCCCGCTTCCGCCGATTTGTACGCGACCAGGCTTGCATCCGGCGACACGTCGAACTCTTCGATCCAGACCGTCTTGGCGAGCGCGTCGATCGGCAAGCCGGGACGCGCCTTCGATTGCGCGAGGGCGCTGGTGCTAAGCAGCGCGGATATGAGGCTTGCGGCGACGAAAAGCTTCGTGGTCATCGTGTTCTCCCCAGGACGTCGTTGACCGATGGAAGGGCTTAGCGTGCACCTCCCCCGCGGTCATGGGAAGAGGGATTCAGAAGGAGGTAACCCCTTGAAAAAGTGTCAGGCGAGGGCGAGGCTGGAGCCCACGACCAAAGGTTCTATAAGGGGACTTACCATGACTCCGTTGTTGCGGCGGTTCGTTCTGCCGGCCCTCGCCCTCGCGAGTCTCACCCTCGGCGCGATGCCCGCGTCGGCTACCTGGTCCATCGTTGCGGTCGACCGAGCAACCGGCCGGATTTCCATGGCGACGGCCAGTTGCGTCGATGTGAAGACCGATCACGAATATCGTGACGTCACGTCCGTCATTATTCCGGGGATCGGTATCGCGGCCTGCCAAGCCGGCGCCGACCGCACGCTGAAAAATCAAAAGTTCATCTTTGAGGAATTGAAGAAGGGAACGGAACCACGCGCGATCCTGGATCAGATCGCCCGCGATGACCCCGACTTTCAGCAGCGCCAATTCGGCATCATCGATATGAAGGGCCGTATGGCGTCGCATACCGGCTTGAATAACGGCTACGTGGCGCAAGTGATCCAGGGCCAGGTGCCGGGCACCGAAATTTTCTACTCGGTCCAAGCCAACACGATGCGCCCCGGCAAGGTCGTCCCAAACGCGGTCGCCGCCTTTGTGAGGACGCAAGGCGCACTGACCGACCGCGTGATGGCGGCCATGGATGCCGCCGACGGCTCGGGCGGCGATGCGCGTTGCACCTGCCCGCCCTACCCAACCGATGGCTCCAAGCCCGCGATCGCGTGCAGCAATCGCGTTGCGCATGCTGCCTGGATCGTGATGGCCGATCCCAAGGACAAGAACGGTGATTCCATCAACAACGGCGACTACTCACTCTTTCTGACGGTGCTTCAGCCTGGACCTGACCGCGGGCCCAACCAGATTAAACCGGGCGAGGACCTCAATGCCGAGACGACCCTGCGGATGCGCTACGACGCGTGGCGCAAGTTGCAGCCCGCCTCCTACAAGTAGGTGCAGCATGTTCATCCGGACAGTCGCCCTCGTCCTTCTCGTTGCCACGTCCGCATCCGCCCAGCAGCGTCGCCCCGCTCCGGCGCAGCCGATTGTGCTGACCACGAGCGCCTGGAAAGATGGCGGGGCTATTCCGCCCAAACACGCCCAGCCGGGCGACGACGTTTCGCCGCCACTTGCCTGGAGCGGCGTTCCCGACGGAACAGAAAGCTTTGTCCTGGTCATGCGCGACCTTGACGGCATCGCCATCACAGGGGCGGATAGCCACCTTTATTGGCTGCTCTGGAACATTCCAAAGGAGGCGCGGTCCCTCACCGAACAGCTGCCCGAACTCGAAGAACTACCCGACGGGACACGCCAGATCAGTTCTTCGGGGCCGTGGTACCGGGGCCCTGCCGCGGCGCCCTCGGGCCCCGTCCACCACTATGCGTTTGAAATCTACGCTTTAAGCGCGAAGCTGGATGTCCCGGCCGTGGCTCAGTCCCCGGCCGCGGCCGAAGCCGCGGTCCGCACCGCCATGTCCGGAAAAATTCTCGGAAAAGGGACGCTGATCGGGTTGTTTCGGCGGAACTAGTGCCCCCGTGCATTGATCACCCAGTCATCTGATCGGCTGCACACGACGTATATAGCGCGGCGTGACTCGCTCGCGTGGTTCACAAACACTCTTATTGAAGGAATGCCAAGATGGCCAAAGTGCTCGTCCTCTACTACTCCTCTTATGGTCACATCGAGACGATGGCCGAAGCCGTGGCGGAAGGCGCCCGCTCCGCGGGCGCGACCGGGGGTGTTAAGCGCGTTCCCGAAACGGTGCCGGAAGCCGTCGCGAAGTCGGCTCATTTCAAGTTGGATCAGAAAGCCCAGGTGGCGAACGTCGCCGATCTTGAGCACTACGACGCCATCGTCGTTGGCGTGGGAACTCGATATGGCCGCATGGCGTCCCAAATGGCGGCGTTCCTGGACCAGACGGGAAGCCTCTGGGCCAAGGGCGCGCTGAATGGAAAGGTTGGTGGGGCGTTCACGTCGACCGCGACCCAACACGGCGGCAATGAAATGACCCTCTTTTCGATCATCACCAATCTTCTGCACTACGGCATGGTGATCGTCGGTCTGCCCTATAGCTTCCAAGGACAGATGAAGATGGATGAGATCGTCGGCGGCGCCCCCTATGGCGCCACGACAATCGCGGGCGGCGATGGCTCCCGCAAACCTTCGGACACCGAATTGGCTGGGGCGCGATATCAGGGCGAACAGGTCGCCAAGACGGCGATCAAACTCTTCGGGTAGACCCTAACGCGCGAATCCCTCCAGGAGCGCACGTGATGCCGCCTCCTGGAGCGGGCCAAGGTCGGCGAAAAATCCCTTCGGGTCGGTTCCCGCGTTCTGACGATTCGTCAGAAGGATAAAGGCAAGCTTCGCCTCCGGGACCCCGAGCACATAAGTCCCCGTAAAGCCGGTATGCGCGAAGGCTCCCGGCGGTAGACCCTCAGGCTGGCGCCAGCCGAGATGGGCGTTCGGCGCCAGAAAGCTATCGACGACCTGCGCACTCAGGAAACGTCGCCCTTGAATGGTTCCCCGGCCCAGCAAAAGGTCCATCAGGACTTTGAGTTCGCCCGCCGTCGAGAAAAGGCCTGCATGGCCGGCAACGCCGCCATTGGCGTACCACGCATTGCCGTCGTTCACTTCCCCATCGAGCACATAGCGACGCCAACCGTCCCATGACGTCGGATCGCCCTTGTAGCCGTATCCAAAGTTGGGGCCGTAGATCATGTGGCGTTCATAACCATTGCCGGCCTCCGTCGCCGCGAAATCAGTGAGCCCTCGGGCCCGCGGCAGGAAACCTGTGTGGGTAAGGCCGAGCGGCCGGTACAGGGCCTCATCGAGGAATTTGTCGAGCGGCATTGCAGCAATGCGCTCGACAAGTGTGCCCAGAATCATGAAACCGAGGTCGCTGTAGTGAAACCCTTCACCCACCGGCCACTGCAGCGGCAAACCGCGGATTGCCTTGTAAACGTCTGCCTTATTCGATGCTTGGTAGTACAAGGGAGTCCATTGAACGAGACCCGCTGTATGGGTCAGCAAGTGCCGCGAGGTGATCAGGTCGAGTTCTGCGCCCCGGAATTCCGGCAGGTACATGTGCACAGGTTCGTCGAGATCCAACTTCTTCTGATCCACCAAGATCATGATCGCCATGGTTGTGGCCATCACCTTTGTGACGGATGCAAGATCGAACACGGTGGACTTTTGCATCGCGCGCGGCGCCGCCAGCCTGCGCATCTCGAAGTCATTAATCTGCGCATAACCGAAAGCGTGCTCGGCCAAAACTTTGCCGTCGACGGCGACGAGCATCGCCGCCCCTGGAACTTGACCCTGCATCACCGCCTCTTCGACGAGACGGCGCGCCGACGCGATGCCGGCCTCAATTTTTGTGCTCTCAGCCATAACGTTGGAAGCTCCCACAAGAAGACCCGCGAATACGACTATCGCGGCCTTCATGATTTTTCGTCACGCCGCAGGAGCGGAATGAGAATCACGCTCGCCAAGCTCAATGCTGCTGACAAGGTAAAGAAGCCATCGTAGCCGATCTCACGCTGAATCGAAGCGGAGGCGCCGGCCAAAAGACGCGGAAGGAGAAAAGCGAACCCTGCAAGAAAGGCATATTGAGCCGCCGGATACTTTGGATTCACGAGAAGTGAGAGGTAAACAACCAGCACCGCGGCGGCCATTCCATTGCCGAAATTATCGGCGAAGGCAGTTGTGTATAGAACGATGTCGGCCGCCGGTAGATGAACAAGCCACACATAAGCCGCGTTTCCCAAAGCGGCGAAAAAAGCTCCGAGCGCGAGTGCGGCGCCCGTATTCAGTCGTGCAATCGCCCATCCACCCGCCGCAACACCGGCGATATTGGCGATGAGCGAGAGCGCGCCATCGGCAAAGCCGATTTGGGTCAGCGTATATCCGGCTGAAGACAGAAGCGGCTTCGCGAGCGTCAAGGCGAGAACATCCCCCATTCGGTAAAGTGAAACGAACGCAAGGATGCCGATCGCGCTAAAGCCTAAGGTGCGGAAAAAGTCGATGTAAGGGCCGAGCGCTGGTGATGACAGAAGTTTGCTGTCGGGCGGCATCCTATGGATGCGCGGTATTGCCAACATCATGATCACGAAAGGGAGTCCGCAGAGAACAAGCACGGCCCGCGTGACATTGCTCTCGGGTGTGATCTCGAGCGCCGCCGCTACGGCCATCACACCGCGCCCCACGATCGCAGTCCCGGCGAGACCTGCGGCGATGAGACCGCTTGCCGTGAGAACGCCTAGTCCCAGAGCATGAATTCGCGAAACCGCTGTTTCGGCAGAGGTGGCCAGAACCAACGGAAAGGCGATGAAGGCTGCGGCGGCGACAGCGAAGTACGCTGCGCCCCAACCCCACAGATCGGCCAACATCACGGCGGCACTCCCGGCCGCAACCATGGCGGACCGGTAGCCCCAGAGGACGGCTGAAACCAATCTCGCTTGGGACTGGGGATCCTGTGCTGTTTCACAGCGCCATCCATCGGCCGCGGCTTCAAGTGTCGTTGCCCAGAACGCGAGTTGTAGGGCCCACAACGCAGTCACCGCGAGGTCTCGGTCCGGAGAAGCGGCTCCAAGGCCCGCAAGTGAAACCACGACGCCCAGCTGCGAAAGAAGGATCCAACTCCGCCATCGACCCCAGGCCCGCCCGAATCCTGGAATGGTCAATCGATCGAGCATCGGCGCCCAGGCAAATTTGAACGTCGGCAGGAGAGAGATCCAGGCGAAGAATGCCACGACGCCGAGCGATGCGCCGTTTGTCGATAAACGCAAAAAAAGCACCGCCGAAAACAGCAGGAAAGGAAGACCGGACGAAAAGCCGAGGAGACCGAACAGCGCCATCATTCGCGGGCGCACAGGCGCTAGGCGCTCCTGCCCCTCCGATGCCATAGCGGTGGCTTCCACTTGGACTCCCCGGATAAGATCGTCGTATCGCGATGGTCTCATCGCAAGGGGTACCCGATTTGGCAACGAGCGAGAAGCCATTGATGGCATTGGAAGCGGCGCAGGCGGCTGATGTCGTCCGCCGGATGCTGGCGTCCAATCGCGACGAAATGTCCGCGCTCGGCGCCGTACTGCGCCGAAAACCACCCGCCATGGTCCTCACATGCGCGCGCGGGAGTTCCGACCACGCCGCGCTCTTCGGCAAGTACCTTATCGAACAATACCTGCGCGTGCCGGTCGGCTCGATGGCGCCCTCCGTCGTTTCGATTGCCGCGGCGCCGCCCAGCGATCTCAGCACTGCCCTTGTGATCGCAATCTCCCAGTCCGGCCGAAGTCCCGATCTCGTCGCTACCGCCGAAGCCGCCGCTTCCGCGGGCGCGCGCGTCGTTGCCATCGTCAACGACACCGCGTCACCTCTCGCGGCGACCGCGTCTGTCATCATTCCACTCCATGCGGGCGTGGAAGAAAGCGTGGCGGCAACGAAATCTTGCATCGCCAGCTTTGCAGCCGTTGCGGATCTCGCGCGCGCTTGGTCGCAAGATGAAACATTGGAGACGGGAGTGAACGCTCTCGCGGACGACCTCGCAGCTGCCGAGAGACTGGACTGGTCACCTCTGATCCCTGCTCTTTGTGAGGCTCGCAATCTCTTCGTTGTCAGCAGGGGCGCAGGCTTTGCGGTGGCGCAAGAAGTGGCTTTGAAGCTGAAAGAGACGTGCGCCTTGCATGCAGAGGCGTTCAGCGCCGCTGAAGTGGAGCACGGACCCGCCACACTTGTCCGTGACGGCTTGCCGGCCATCATGCTCGCCCCGCCCGGCGATGCACGGCCCGAAGTAGTCGCGCTTGCAAAACGTTTTGCGGAGCGCGGCGCTCGAATCCTATGCGCGGGATTCGACGGCGCCGCCGACAATATTGCCGCGCTCCCCGTATTACCCCAGATAAATCCAGCGCTCGGGCCGATCACTTGGCTGCCGTGCTTCTACCGCGCCGTGATAGAATTGGCGAAGGTCAGGGGAATCGACCCAGACCACCCGCCGTTTCTAAACAAAGTTACGAAGACACTATGATCCGCACAGCGTTTGTAGGCGCGCGAATATTGGCAGGATCGGCGTTCCTGGAGCGTCACGCCGTGATTGTCCAAGGCGGACTCATCGAAGCCATTTTGCCCGAAACCGCGATTCCGGGATCTGTGGAGATTACGCGCCTCGCAGGCGGCGACCTTTTACCCGGATTCATCGACTGCCAGGTCAATGGCGGAGCGGGGGTGCTCTTCAACGACTCCCCGAGCGTGGAAGGAATTGCCGTCATCGCAGCGGCCCATCGGCGGTTTGGCACCACCGGTTTCTTCCCCACGCTCATCAGCGACGATCTTGCGGTCGTCGATCAAGGCATAGACGCGGTCGATAAGGCGATCGCACGCGGCATTCCCGGCGTGCTTGGTCTACATCTCGAAGGCCCGTATCTCAATTCCTCGAAAGCCGGCATTCATGATCGGGCGCGCATACGCCGACTAGAAGACCCGGACATCGATCGCTTGCTCCGACTGCGGCGGGGCAAAACTATCATCACGCTCGCACCCGAATGCGTATCTTCGGGGACAATTCAAAAATTGACCGAGAAAGGTGCGATTGTTTGCGCCGGTCATACCGCGGCAACCTATTCCGAAATACAAGCGGCGCTTGGCGAAGGACTGCGGGGCTTTACGCACCTGTTCAACGCAATGAGTGCTTTCACCAGCCGCGAGCCGGGGGTAGTCGGCGCGGCCCTCAACGATTCCAACAGCTGGTGTGGATTGATCGCCGATCTGCATCATGTCCATCCAGCCTCAATATCCGTGGCGCTCCGGGCCAAGCCCATCGAAAAATTCTTTCTCGTCACCGACGCCATGCCGACGGTGGGCTGGACGCGCTCGCGTTTTGTTTTGGGCGAAACACCCATCACAGAATCGGGAGGCCGTCTGACGGGGCCCGACGGAACGCTCGCTGGCGCCCACCTCGATATGGCGGGCGCCGTGCGAAATATGATGCGCGCCGTGGCTGTCGCCCCAAAGGACGCCGTTATGATGGCAAGCGCGTCGCCCGCGGCGTTCTTGGGGATGGGAGACCGGCGCGGCCGCATCGCCCCGGGCCTTGCCGCCGATTTTGTCCACGTGAACCAATGCTCGCCGGACGGCATGGACGTCCTTGCGACGTGGATTGGCGGCGTGCGAGGCTGACCCGATGAGCAAGACGGAAACTGTCAGCGCGCGCTACGCAACGCTTGATCTGTGGCCTACGGAAGAAGCCGTGGAAGCCATGTTCGAGGGACAGCTCTCGGCCGCCGCCGCAGTACGCGCGGCGACCGGAGACATCGCCGCCGCTGCGGACGCCGCGGCGAAACGCCTGAGCGGAGGCGCCGGGCGCTTGATCTATGTGGGCGCGGGCACGTCCGGGCGTATCGCGGTTCAAGACGGCGTCGAGTTGGGGCCGACGTATGATTGGCCGGAAGGCCGTCTCCTGTATCTTCTGGCTGGCGGCGCCCAAGCGATAACCGCAAGCGTCGAGGACGCCGAAGACAACGCCGACGAAGGGCAGAAACTGATTCGCGACGCCGCAACGTCGGCGGCCGACGTCGTCATCGGCGTGGCGGCGTCGGGACAGACCCGCTTCACCGTGGCCGCGATTGAACAAGCCCGCGCGAGCGGCGCTCTGACCGTTGGGATTGCGGGCAATGCCGATACACCGCTGCTTCGCGCCGCGGAGCATGCTGTTCTGCTGCCCACGGGCGAGGAAGTTATCGCGGGGTCCACCCGCATGAAGGCTGGGACCGCGCAGAAGATTGCACTGAATCTTTTTTCGACAGCCGTCATGTTGCGGCTCGGCCTCGTGCACGGCAACCTGATGGTTGCCATGCGCTCCAGCAACAAGAAGCTGGTTCAGCGCGCGCTCGAAATCGTCCGCACGATCGCCGGAGGAAGCGCCGACGCGGCGAAGGCCGCGCTCATCCAATCGGATGGGGATATTCGCGTCGCCGTCCTTGTCGCGCGCGGACTGAGCCTCGAGGACGCTCGCGCCCAGTTAGCGGCGGCGGGCGGCGTTTTGAGGCACGCTCTTTCTCAGCGGACAGAGTGATGACGGTTCTTTTCTTGGGGGTGGATGCGGGCGGCAGTCACTGCCGCGCGCGTCTCTGCGATTCGGCCGGCGAGGTTCTCGGCGCGGCGGAGGCAGGACCGGCCAACGCACGTATCGGCATGGAGAAGCTTCGCACGACCCTGATGGAAGCCTGCGCGGGCGCCTTCGCCGCCGCTGGGCTTGGCGCGGGCGATCTCTCGCGTGCGAAAGCAGGGTTTGGGATCGCCGGTATTTCTCGCCCTGGGATTCGCGAAGGACTGAACGCACTTGATTTGCCCTTTGCGGACGTGCGGTGGGAAACCGACGCCGCCATCGCCAATCTCGGCGCACATGGCGGCGGCGAAGGAGCCACATTGATTCTCGGGACTGGAAGCATCGCTTATGTAAAAGCGCCAGGCGGCACGTTCACAATCGGGGGGTACGGCTTTCCCATCTCCGATGAGGGTAGCGGCGCCGCGTTGGGACTATCCGCGGTGCGCCACGCCCTGCGGGCGCTCGATGGCCGCACCAAGCCGACGCCGCTCAGCGCCGCCATCACCGGGCGCTTCAACCACGAGACACCCCGCGTGATAGCTTGGATGGATAAGGCAACACCCAAGGACTATGCCGAGTTCGCGCCTGTCGTCTTCGATTTCGCGGAGGCCGATGACGAAATCGCGCGTTCGATCGTGGAAAGTGCTGCCCTACATGTCGAACGATTCATCGAAACGATTTTTGCGCGCGGCGCGCCCCGCTGTTGCCTGGCTGGTGGTCTCGCCGCCCGCATGTGCCCGTGGTTGCGTGAGCGCACGACCGGGCGCCTATCGGTCGCCCTGGGAGACCCGCTGGACGGAGCCCTTCTGCTGGCGGGCCTCAAACCGTTAGGGTGCGCGCCGCCCAATTCCCCTTAGCTTCGCGACATCGTTGGCAGAGGTTTGAAATCGAGTGGCCGCTGAATCCCTGATCACGCCCCTATGCATAGCTCCTGCGAAAGGCTCCCTCTCCCTGGTAAATAGTCGACTATTTTTCTGTTCATAGAATAAGATCGCTCGCTATTGAACTGCCTCAGTATCCGCGTTTGGGGCCAAAATCGAAAGCAATCGGGTTTCGCGCTGAGCCGGATCTCGCGTCGCTTTGGGAATTGCAAAGAAGTCGGCGGTGGGCGGGCGAACCTTGAGGGCAAAAAGCATAGCCTTCACAACAGACTAAAATCGTCTTTAGTCACGAGAGAGTTACCTTAGAGTCATATTGATGACCGACCGGTCATGTTATTAATAGATACGCCGCAATGGCGCAATTTTCCGAGCGGACGAGGTGTCCGCACATTAGAATAGAGGGAGCCTGGAGCCGGCTGAGATTTTGGGGCTGGTCCAATCCCGGGAGGAAACGAAGTGCGTTTGTTTGATCGCGTCTCTCATCGTTCGATTTTGGCGGGTATCGCCGGCTCCGCCGTGCTCGCGCTGGCCGCATGTTCCCAGCCCGCGGGTGATGCAAAGCCTGCAGCGCCTGCGGCGCAAGCGTCTGCGCTGCCTGACACCACTTCGGCCGCACGTGTTCGGCTAATGACCGCCAATCAGTATGCGAACGTGATCGCCGACGTCTTCGGTTCGGACATTAAGCCGGGCAAACCGCTTGGCCCGATGCCGCGTACCGACGGCCTCGTTTCGTCTGCCGCCTCCAAAATCGGCGTCACATCCAGCGATATGATGAAGTTGCAGCGCGCGGCCTCCGCGGTCGCGGCGCAGGTGGTCGACAACGGCAACCTCGAACAGGAAATTCCTTCGCACCGCGATTCGCTGGTCCCCTGCAAGCCTAAAGACCCGGCGGCGGCGGACGACGCATGCGCCATGAAGTTTATCTCTCAGACCGGGCGTCTCCTTTACCGTCGCCCGCTCAGCAATGACCTCCTGAATGAATATGTCGCGAAGGCGAAGAAAGCCGCGACCGACAATAAGGATTTCTATGCCGGTCTCGCGGGCGTGCTGGAAGGCATGCTGGTCGATCCGAACGTGCTGATGATCACGGATGTGGCGGAAGCCGATCCGAAGAGTCCGGGCCACAAGCGCCTCGACGCCTATAGCGTTGCCTCGCGTCTTTCGTTCTTCCTCTGGAACACCGTGCCGGACGATACGCTGCTGAAGATGGCCGAGAGCGGGGAACTTCTGACGCCGAAGGGCCGGGCGAAAGCCGTGGAAATGATGCTTGCCAGCCCGAAGCTCGAAAATGGCGTGCGGGCTTTCTTCGACGACATGTTCGCGTTCGACGACTTCGACAACCTGTCGAAGGACGGCGCGGTGTACCCGATCGTGACGGGCACGGCTCTCAAGGATGCCCGCGAACAGACGCTCCGCACCGTGGCCGACCATCTGGTGACGCGGCGCGGCGATTACCGCGACCTGTTCACCACGAAGCACACCTTCATGTCTCCGGCGCTCGCGGCCATTTATCAGGTTCCGACCCGTCCGGGTTGGACGCCGTACGACTTCCCGGAATCGAGCCCGCGCATGGGGATCCTGACGCACATCTCGTTCCTGGCAGTGCACTCGCATCCGGCCCGCAGCTCCGCAACTTTGCGCGGGAAAGCCCTTCGCGAACTGTTCCTGTGCCAAAAGGTCCCGGCCCCGCCGCCGAACGTAGATTTCTCGGCGCTGGAAGACCCCACGTCGCCGTTCCGCACGGCGCGCGATCGCGTCAACTTCCATCTCCAGAACCCGGTCTGCGCCGGCTGCCACAAGATCACCGATCCCATGGGTCTTGCGCTTGAGAACTTTGATGGCGGCGGGCAGTTCCGCGACAACGAAAAGGGCGTCGCCATCGACGCCAGCGGCACGCTCGACGGCGTAAACTTCAAGGATGTCACCGGCCTGTCGAAGGCGCTGCATGACCATCCGGCAGTGCCGCGCTGCCTCGTGCGCCGTATCTACAGCTACGGCACCGGCGGACCGCTGACCAACGACTCCAACGACCAAGTCGATGCCTTGACCAAGGTGTTCGCGGCCAACGGGTATCGCGTGCCCGAGCTGATGCGCGCGATCGCCCTGTCGGATGCCTTCATCCGCGTCGAGGACCCGACGGTTCCGAAAGCCACCGCGTCCGCCGCTGCGCCGGCGATTGCGGCTCACTGATTTAACGAGGAGGATACGATGAACACTTTCCTGGAATCACTCACCCGTCGCCGCGTCCTGCGCGGCATGCTGGCTGGCTCGGCGGTCTCCGTCGGCCTGCCGCTGCTCGACATCTTCCTCAACGGCAACGGCAACGCCTTGGCCGACGGCTCGCCGATGCCGATCCGGTTCGGCACTTGGGGCTGGGGCCTCGGCATGAGCGAAAAGATTTTCAAGCCGAAGCAGTACGGCGCCAGCTGGGAACTTCCCGAAGAAATCGAATCACTGAAGCCGGTGCAGAAGCACATCAACCTGTACACGGGCTTCAACGGTTTCCGTGATGCCGCGCCGAACCTGTGCCACACAACGGGCTGGGTGATCCTGCGCTCCGGCGCCGCGCCCATGACCGGCAACGACAAGCCGAACGAAACCATCGACGTCACGGTGGCGAAGAAGATCGGCACCACCACGCGCTTCCCGATGCTGACGATGTCGGCAACCGGCGATCCGCGTGATACGCAGTCTTACGAAAGCGCCAGCCTGATCAACACCTCGGAAGGCTCCGCCCTCGGCCTGTACACGACGGTATTCGGCCCGGACTTCCAGGATCCGAACGCGAAAGAGTTCAAGCCGAATCCGAAGATCATGGTCCGCCAGAGCGTGATCTCGAGCGTCATGGACAACACCAAGAAACTCGAGCAGCTCGTCGGCGCCGACGATAAGCAGCGAATCGATCAGTACTTCACGGGTCTGCGCGATCTCGAAAAGCAATTCGAGCGCCAGCTCACTAAGCCGGAACCGCGCGAAGCCTGCGTGGCGCCAAAGCCCTTGCGCGGCGACATCGCGACGGGCGTCGACTTCGAATTGGTGAACAAGCGTCACCAGACCATGACGGACATCCTGGTCATGGCCCTGGCGTGCGACCAGACGCGTGTGTTCAACATGCTGTACTCGAAGTCGTTCGCCTCCACGACGAAGCCGGACTACGAAAAGCCGCACCACACGGCCAGCCACGAAGAACCGATCGACCCGCAGCTGGGATACCAGCCGATGGTGTCGTGGTTCCTTCGCCGGGCCTTCGAGAATTGGGCATACTTCGTCGGCGCCTTCGCGAAAGTGAAGGAAGGCGACGGCACCCTGCTCGACAACATGGCGATCTACGCCTCGACCGATCAGAGTTTCGCGAAGATCCACTCCATCGACGGGCTGCCGATGTTCTCGGCCGGCCGCGCCGGCGGCAAGCTCAAGACCGGTCTGCATATCGACGGTCAGGGAACGACGGGCTGCCGCCTCGGTTACACCCTCATGAAGGCGGTCGGCCTCGACATGCCGACCTGGGGTAACCAGTCGAACCAGACCAACAAAGTCATCGGCGAAATGGTCGTTTAGCCGAACCATCAGGATCGTCGATGAAACTGTTCAACGTTACCCTGATCGCCAGTCTCGCACTCGGCGGCGCCGCAAGCGCCGCCGAGAAGCGCTTTGTCGAGGACTATGCAAAGGTCCCGATGCCTGCGGGCGTGCAAGTCGTCGTCAGCGAGATGGAAGGTCCTGTGTTTGCCGATGCCAAGGGCAAAACCTTGTACATTTGGCCGCAGAAAGCCATGCGGATCGGTTTCGCCGGCGACCCGAAGGAAAAGTCTGTCTGCGAAGACAAACCCACGACGAAGACCGCCGGCATGATGAGTCCCTGGCCGGCCGGCCTGGACTTGCCGGAAGTCGAAAGCCGTAAATCCTGCGCGCAGACGTGGCCGCCGTTGCTTGCTCCGGCCGACGCGAAGGCGATCGGACAATGGACCGTCATCGAGCGGAACGACGGCAAGAAGCAGTGGGCCTATAATAAACAGCCGGTCTACACTTCGGACCTCGATGATCGTCCGGGCGATACAAATGGCGCCGGGACTGTATTCCGCCGCGGCGGCGACGAACCGGCTGAGCGCGAGGTTGTGGGCCCGCCCCCCAACGTTCCGCCGGGCTTCAACGTGCTTACCACCCGCGCGGGGCGCCTCGTGGTCAACGAAGCGCGCAATTCCATCTATACATGGGACAACGACGGGCCAAACAAGTCGAACTGTACCGGCGACTGCGCGCGGGTTTGGATTCCCGTGCTGGCGCCCTCGTCGGCGCAGCCCCAAGGTGATTGGACCATCGTCCAGCGGGCCGCCGGTGTGCGCCAATGGGCTTTCCGCAAGAAGCCGGTCTATACGTTCTCGGAAGACACGCGGCGCGCCAGCTTGGCGGGCTCGGAGGTGCCGGGCTGGCACAATGTCTACACGCAGCTTGCGCCGCCCAATCCCGCCGAGCTTACGGAGCAGATGAGCCTTGCCGGTGACGTGCTCGCAGATGCGAACGGGAAAACGATCTACCACTACACCTGCGGCGACGACTCTCAGGACCAAATGTCCTGCGACCTCATGGATAGCCCTCAGGTTTACCGCATTGCCATCGCGGGGGGCGGCAACTGGGATCGCGCGCTGAAGATGTGGCCATACGTTCAGGCCTCGGCAAACGCGAAACTGCCCGCCAATCAGCTGTGGTCGATTGTGTGGGTAAATCCGAAAACGGGCCGACAGGCGGATGCCAATGCGCCGGGAGCGTTGCGTGTGTGGGCCTATCGGAAGCGGCCGGTCTACACTTACGCAGGCGACAAGGAGCCGGGCGACATCGAAGGCAACGGGATCGGGGAGTGGCAGGGTTGGCGCAACGGGTTCCGCGCGTTCTTTATTCGGGATGAATTCGGCCGGTAGCTGCCGCCGGTTGTTACGTGAAGGCGAGGTCACGGGAGATGAGATTTTATAAAGTTTGTATGATTGCGAGCTTCGCGGTCGCCGGGTTTACCGGGGCCGCGGGGGCCCAGCAGCGCGCCGTCGAAGACTATGTGAAAGCGCCGATGCCCCCGGGCGTGCAGGTGCGGCACACCGATCTGGAGGGCCCCGTGTTTACGACCGCGACCGGGATGACGCTCTATGTGTGGCCACAGAAAGCCATGCGCGTGGGTTACTCGGGCGACGGCAAAGGCAAGTCGACCTGTACGGACAAAGTCACCACACAGACCGCGGGCATGATGAGTCCATGGCCTGCGGGGATGGACCTGCCGGATCTGGATAAGCGCCTCTCGTGCGCGGCGACTTGGCCGCCGTTCCTCGCCGCTGACGATGCCAAGCCGGCGGGTCTTTGGACGATCATCACGCGGCCCGACGGCAAGAAACAGTGGGCCTACGACGAGTTGCCCGTCTACACCTCAATCCTCGACAAGGTGCCCGGCGAGACGAACGGCGGATCAGGCACATTGCCGGAAGGCGGTAGCGGGAACGCACCGGCGCGCCTGCCGGTCGGCCCCCGTCCCAACGTTCCGCCGGGCTTCAATGTCGTCACGACTCTCCAGGGCCGCATGGTCGTGAACGACAAGGGCTACGCGGTGTACGCGTGGGACAACGACGGTGCCAATAAGTCAAACTGCACGGGCGATTGCGCACGGACCTGGATTCCAGTGACGGCGCCCGCCTCGGCCTCGCCGCAAGGGGAATGGACGATTGTGCAGCGCGCGGCCGGCGTACGTCAGTGGGCCTTCCGCAAAAAGCCCGTTTACACCTTCTCCGAGGACACACAGCGCGAGAGCCTGAACGGCGGCGATATGCCGGGCTGGCACAACGTGTTTACGCAAGTCACGCCGTCGCATCCTTCTGAATTCACGGTTCAGAGCTCGCTGACCGGCGATCTCCTCGCCGATGGAACCGGCAAGACGATTTATTTCTATACCTGCAACGACGACTCCCTCGATCAGCTCTCCTGCGACACCATGGACAGTCCGCAAGTGTATCGGATTGCCATCGCCGGCGGCGGGAACTGGGAGCGGGCCTTGAAAATGTGGCCTTACGTCCAAGCCCCCGCAAACCCGAAGCTTCCGAGCAAATTGTGGTCGGTTGTGTGGGTCGACCCCAGGACTGGCCGCGAGGCGCAGGCCAATCAGACCGGCGCCCAGCGCGTGTGGGCTTACCGCGGACGTCCCGTCTATACCTACGCCGGCGACAAGGAGCCGGGCGATATCGAAGGTAACGGCATGGGCGAATGGCAGGGCAAACGAAACGGATTCCGGGCGTTCTATGTCCGGGAAGAATTTGGCGGACGGCGCGGTTAAGCGTTATCCAAACGAAATGAGAGTGTGGAGGAAGAAATGAAGGGTATGTCCAAACTGCTACTGGGAGCCGGCTCTCTGCTGGCCCTTGCGCTCGGCACGTCGGCCCAGGCCGCGGAAGGTGAGTCCATCATCAAGGATCGTCGCATCGGCTATGTGACGACCGAACTGCACTGGACGATGTATCAAACGCCGGATGGCAAAGCTGAATGTCCGAAGGGCTTGTCGCCGAACGGTCCGCGCGAAATCTTCAAAACCCTCTTCCCGAATCTGGGCCCGGTCGCCGAGACCCAGCTGGCGCGCGAAGCGATCAAGATGTACCCGGACGATCTTCCGGGTAACAAGTTCGACTATATCACGGTGACCGGGAACACGGCGAACGGCCTGAACCTGGACGGCAAAGTCGACCCGGACGACTTCACCAGCCCGACGGGCGAAAAAGGCATCGATAACGCGTTCTTCCACGTCACCGGCTGCAATTCGCAGTTCCGCGGGCCGGAAGGACAGCTTCAGCTTTTCGCCAACAAGCAGATCCCGGGATTCGGCTTCAACCGGATCCTTCTCGAGATCACCGACGTTGACAGCCTGTCCGACGACCCGGACGTGACGGTCACGATCTACCGCGGCCGCGATCCACTGCTCCTCGATGCGACCGGCGAAAAGGTCGCGCCGGGCGGTACGCAACGGGTCGACATGCATTACGGCACGAAGATCATCCAGAAGTTCAAAGGCAAGATCGAAGGCGGTGTGCTGATCTCGGAAGCCAAAGACGGCAAATGGCCGTGGCAGATCTTCCCGGGCGTGCCCTACTCGCTGCAGATCCGCGACATGCGCTTCCAGATGAAGCTGACGCCGCGCGCCGCCAATGGCTTGATCGCGGGCTATTATGACGTCAATTCGCTCTATAAGTGGCTGACCAGCTGGTCCACGCACCATCTGTCCTACGGGCAGCTCGAGGCGGCGGAATTCCACCAGCAGGTCAAGAAGTACGCGGATGCCTATCCGGATGCGAACGGCAAGAACACCGCAATCTCGAGCGCCATTACCCTCGACATGGCGCAGGTCTATATCGTCCACCCGGACCGCCCGGTCGCCGATGCGACACCGGCGCAGCCCGGCGCTGTGCGGACGACACAAGCGGCCGAGCGCCGATAAGCGAAGGCTGTGATGAGGTCAGAAGCCCCGGGGTCATCCCCCGGGGCTTTTTTTGTGCCTGGCGATAGCGAAAAAGGGGGAACAGCGATGCGCATTCTTTTCGGTGCCGTCCTCGCGACGGTCGTAATGGCTCGGCCCGCAATAGCCGCGGACCTAAAGGACTTGGCCTTTATGTCCGGGTGCTGGAAAACAGCGCCCGGACTCACGACCGAATACCGCGAATGCTACACCGCCCCGAAGGCCGGAATGCTGCAAGGGTCCAGCCAAACGATCGAGCAGGGCAAGACGACATTTTTCGAGTTCAGCTTGATCCTTGAGGAAGGGGAAAACATTGTCTACCGGCCCTTCATCAAGGGCGTCCAGTCGGTGGACTTCCTACTCGTGCGGCTGACGCCGAAAGAGGCGGTGTTCGAGAACCTCTCGCACGACTTCCCGCAACGGATCACGTATCGCAAGGACGCGGTGGGCAAGCTCGTGGCGCGCATCGAGGACGCCGGCGGCAAGAGATCTCAAGAGTGGGTCATGCAACCCCAATAGCGGTTAGCGCTCGACGCTGAACTCCAAACGTCCAAGACCATCCAGTTCGATTGCTGCCTGGTCGCCGGGCGCAAGCCATTGGACCGGCGTGAAACTGCCGAGCGAAATGATGGTCCCCGCGGCCATATCCTTCCCGCGTGCGGCGCAGTGATTGGCGAGCCACACAAGGCCGTTCAAGGGGTTGCCCAGCAAATCTGTTCCGTGCCCGCGCGCGACTTCGGCCCCGTTCACCTTCACTACGCCGGCGATGGCGGAAAGGTCGAGATTCTGCCATCCGTCGACCGCCGGTCCAACAATGATACCGGCATGGAAAAAGTCATCGACGATCATCGTTTCGGCGCCAAGGCTGCGCCAATCTTCGTAGCGTTCGTCCACGATTTCGATCGCGGGATGAAGCGTCCCGATCGCCGCGCGAACGCGGTTAAGATCAAACGGCGCATCTTCGGCCAACAGGGGTTGTGCCAGCGTCACGGCGATTTCGCATTCCGCGCCCGGCCGCACGAAATCCTTCCTGGCGACGGTGGCTCCGTTGGGAGTTAGGCTCGTACGGAACATATAGCCGCAACAGGGATGATCGATGTTGAGATAACGCTGCATAACGGCGGTCGTACAGCCGATCTTGAAGCCGATCACAGGTCCGAAGGTGCGGCTGAGGATTTCGCTCGCGGCATCATTGGCTGCATAGGCAGCCGCCTCGTCTGCCAAACGGAGATCCAAAGGTAACGCACCGAGCTTGCGGTGTGCGAGACGAGCGTTCGTCACATATTCGGCGGCGCTGCGAATGGTGTTCATGGGCTGCGGGGCTAATTGCGATAGCTTGGGTCTTTGGCATCGACGATGCGGCAAAGCGCATCAAAGACATCGCGTCCGGCGCCATATTGAGGCTTGGTGTGCAGGGCTTCGCGCTCCGATTGGGCGCAGACCTCAGGTGGAATCTGAAGATCGTCACCAGGCATCGCGCTGGAGGCGACCTGGATCTCGCAGGCGCGATTGAGGGTCCAGAGATTCATGAAAGCTTCAGGTATCGTTTCACCCCACGACAGGAGTCCGTGGTTGCGCAGAATGAGGTGCCGTTTCCGCCCAAGGCTGGCGACAAGGCGCGGCTTTTCGTCGGGATTTACGGTGATCCCTTCAAAGTCGTGGTAGGCGACCTTTCCGTGCAGCATCGCGGCATAAAAGTTCGTCATGGTCAGACCGCTCTTCTTGCACGCAACGGCCATGCCGGCGGTCGTATGGGTGTGCATGATGCAGAGGGCTTCCGGTATCGCCTCGTGAATCGCCGAGTGCGCGGTAAAGCCGGCCGGGTTCACCGGGTAACGGGACGAGCCGACAATTCGGCCTTCAAGGTCGATTTTCACGAGGTTGGACGCGGTGACTTCCCGATACATGAGCCCAAACGGGTTGATCAGAAAGTGCCGCTCAGGCCCGGGCACCTTGACGGTAATATGATTGTAGATCAGCTCGACCCAGCCCAGATGGTCGAAGATCCGGTAGCAAGCTGCTAGGTCGCGCCGCAGATCCGCTTCGGTCTGGGGCGGCGCGGAAACGTTGGCGGTCGCGGCTCTCATGCTCTCCTCCTGGGGTGGTGCGCGTAGGATCGCTTGGCCGGACGCCGACATCAATATCCTTCGCTATTTGGCCGGCGCCAGCGGGGCGACCTTCTGGCCGAACGCGACGTTCACGCGCACCTTCCCGTCGCTTCCCCGGGAGCACACCACGCGATTGACGTTCGGCGTGTGAAGGTCCGGAAGGGTGTAGTCTGCTCGCAGGACGATGCCCCATTTCTCTGACCGCGTGAACAGCATCGCCGTATAGGCATCTTCTGGGATGGCGGCGCGCAGTGACGCAAGGCACTCCTGCCGAAATGTTTCATCCGCGGGAATCGCGGTTTCGTTTTCCGGCGCGAGCGGCGCGTAGGCTTGTGTCACCGCCGGAACCGCGCGGCGCGGCGGGTCCTGTCGGACCCACACAATCACACCGACGACCAACAGCAACAGGACTGAAAGTCCGACAACACGCGCGTAACCCATCTCGTCCCAGTCCCTGCTCCGATATGTCCTGATTTTACCTCGGTATCCCTGTAAGGCTACATGCAATCGCAGGAGCGCCCCTCCTGTGGCGTGGGCGGTGAACCTGAGTTCACATACGCCAACGGATCCCGGCGCGAAAAACGCGCCCCAGTGTATCATACAAGGTGGGGTTCCACGGTCCGCGCGTGAAATCCGTGCCGGTATTGCCGTAAGCAACCATAGCTGGGTCTTTATTTTGGATGTTCCTTATATTCAGGAACAAGTCAGCATCGAGGTTCTGCGAGAACGGCACGTTGTAGGTCGCGCCGAGGTCGAGATAGAGCGCACCGGCAACGTGATTATTGTCGATCGTCTGACGACTGAACGTCGAAGTCGGACAGTTTGCGGCACATTCGATGAACGAGGTATCGCGGTACCCGGAACTGATGCCGCGCCCCGTAAGCGTAATTTCCACAGGATGTGAACTGTAGGTGATGGAGCCGACGTACCTCCACTTCGGCGGCCCGCTTCCACTGTGATCGCCGACGCTATCGGTGGGATCATCTCCAACCACACCGGTGTCAGTGTAATTTCGCAAATAACGCGTCGCGAGAACCCTTAAGTACAGGTCGCCATTCCAGGCCTCGTTCATTGTCGCCAGAGAGAGGCGGTAGCTTGTCTCAAGATCAACACCCCGCGCCTCCTGTGTGACGTAATTGAACGGGCGATTTAGGATCGAACTTATGACATTGACCCCGTTCGAGACGCCGCGCGTGATGACTCCGCAATAGACTTGATTCCCGAGGTAACAGAGATCCACAAGCGTCTGCGCATTCAAGGTTCCGATCGCGTCTTTGATTCGAATGCTGTAGTAGTCCGCCGAGGCTTGTAGCCCCGGAACGCGCTTGGGCTGAACGATAATTCCAACACCGATCGTGTCAGCCTTCTCAGGCACAAGGGCAAGATTTCCTGTGGTCGTAAAATATGCCTGGGTCGCTGCCCCGCCATTGAATGGATCTCTGATGCTTCTGATATTTGTGGTTCCGGCTTGATAGAGTTCCGCCAGATTAGGGGCCCGGATATCCCGCGAGCGTGTCAGACGAAACCGAACTTCATCTGTCGGCTCGTAAGTCGCACCGGCTTTCCATGTCGTGACATAGCCGGAAACCGAGTAACTGGTCGCTCTTATGGCGAAGTTTAGATCGAGTGATTTTCCGCCAGCACCGTCGCTTAT
>JAYRKY010000033.1:0-39272 GCA_041905525.1 Rhodospirillaceae bacterium | reverse complement strand
ATGGAATCCTGGTGCGTGATCGCGCCGTCGCGAACGTAGGTGATGATCTCCATGTTCTCATGGGGATGAGGGGGAAAGCCGGACTGGGGCGCGATCTCGTCGTCGTTCCAGACCCGCAGGTCGCCCCAGTGCATTCGCTGGGGATCATAATAATTGGCGAAAGAAAAGTGATGCTTCGCCTTCAGCCAGCCATGGTTGGCGCCGCCGAGTTGGGCGAAAGGACGTACATCGATCATGGAAACCTCCGTCTCCGGTGTGGGTGTGATGGCGGAAACATAAGGCTGGCTCCGGACTCAATAAATGGAAATAATGGAACTTCATTGTTTCGTTTTTTGAGGTCATCGCCGCATGACGCTACCGGATCTCGAAGCCTGGGGGGTTTTCGCAAAGGTCGCGGCCGCGGGATCGTTCGCGACAGCGGCCGCTGAGCTCAATCTCTCCAACGCAACGGTCTCAAAAATAGTCGCGCGACTGGAGACGCGGCTTGGCGAGCGGTTGTTTCACCGGAACACGCGGCGCATCACTCTCACCGCCGCCGGGGAGGGTCTGGTTGCCCGCGCGAGCCGCATCCTCTCCGAGGCCGAGGACGCCGAAGCCCAGGTCGCCTCAGGCTCTGCGGCGCCAAAGGGCGTCGTGCGGGTCTCGGCGCCGATGTCGTTCGGTTTGACCCAGATCGCGCCCCTTCTGCCCAGCTTCTTCAAGCGCTACCCCGAGATCACGATCGACCTTCACCTGGATGACAGCGTGGTGGATGTCATCGCCGGCGGAATCGATGTTGCCGTCCGGATTTCGTCCCTCGCCGACTCAAGCCTCATGATGCGCAAGTTATGTCCCGTGCGCCGGACGGTGGTGGGCGCCGTGTCGTACTTCAAAAAATACGGCGAGCCGCGGCGCCCGCGCGATCTCGCGGATCATGCCTGTTTGCTCTACAGCAACCTCGCGACAGGCGATGTCTGGCACCTGACCGCAAGCGGCAGGCGCCGCGAAGCGGTGAAGGTTTCCGGGCCCCTGATCGCCAACAATGGGGACGCGCTCCAGGCCGCGCTGGAAGGCGGTCTCGGTCTCGCCCTCCAGCCGGACTTCATCGCCTGGGAGGGACTCAAGAGCGGCAAGTTGGTTCGCTGTCTGCCGGAATGGGAGGCGCCTCTCGTGCACGTGAATCTCGTAACCCCGCCGGGCGGGCCGCGGCCGGTGCGGGTCACCGCCTTTTTAGATTTCCTGTCGGCGCAGTTCTCCGAGGCCCGCGCACCCTGGCTCGCGAAGAAGTAGGCGGGACAAACAACCCTAGGGTGCCTACCCACACCCCTCGCCTATCCGTACGATGGGCTTGGGTTGCAGGGGTATTCGTTTTGAACAGCTGGCTAAGACGGGCGGGCTTGCTCGCCTTCTATGCGGCGGCGATGAGCGCCGCCGGATGGTTTCTGGTCACCAAGCTTGAAACCGCGCGCGCCGAGTTGCAGCAGGAGCGGCTCGCGGCGCTCGATAGTGTGCAGACGCAGCTGTCCTTGTCGATGGTGGCGGCGCAGAGCTACGTGGAGCTGCTGCAGACCACGTGCAAAACGAACTCGCGGTGCGCCCGCCGGTCGCCCCGCCGTCCGTCCTGCTTGAAGCGGTGAAGGCGGATCAGAACGGCGTGTTCTCGCTCGATCAGCTCCCGCCGTCGATCAGCAAGGACGAGATCGGAAATCTCACCGGATTCGGGGGACTCAAGGGCCGCGACGACTATTTCCGAAAGGAGATGGAAGTGGCGCTGTCCTTGCGCTCGGCATTCACGCGCATCATCCAGAATTTGCCGAACGCGGCCTGGGTCTATTATGTGTCCCTGAGCCGGTTCGAACATGTCTACCCGTGGGTGCCGTCGACGCAGGCGGCCTACAAGGACGAAGACCACACGCAGCAATACTTCCTGCGCGGATTGCCGGAAAACAACCCGAAGCGCGAGCCGTATCACACCGACATTTATGACGACGACTTCGGCAAGGGCCTAATGATCACGATGGGCCGTCCGGTCTACGACGGCGACCGCTTTACCGGGATCGTCGCCCTCGACTTCACCTTGAGCACGCTCGACAGCATCCTCGCCCGTTTCCCGCGCCAATTCGGCGAGGCCTATCTGGTCGATGCGAACAAGACGGTCATCGCCTACTCCCAGCGCGCGGATTCAAAACAGCAGGTCACCCTGCCCGCGTCGGTCATGATCGACCGCGCGATGGCGGAAGCGACCACCGCGCCGCACGTGTACGAAAACGACGGGCAGATCATAAGTTCCGAAATGATCCAGGCGCTGCCTTTGACCCTCATCTCAACGGCGCCGAAATCAGAAATGTGGGCGCAGGTGCTGAGCCGGTCCGCCATCGAGATCATTGCATTCCTTGTCGTGCTCACCCTGCTCGCGTTCCTGGAATGGCGCCGCCGTGTGGCGGGCGAATTGGTTGAGGCGAAGAACCAGGCCGAGGAGGCGAC
This sequence comes from Rhodospirillaceae bacterium, assembly GCA_041905525.1. Taxonomy (GTDB): domain Bacteria; phylum Pseudomonadota; class Alphaproteobacteria; order Rhodospirillales; family Rhodospirillaceae; genus SHVO01. The sequence continues at coordinate 36,809 of JAYRKY010000033.1, read as the reverse complement.
GCGCGCCAAGTCGTCCTTCCTCGCCATGATGAGCCACGAAATCCGCACGCCCATGAACGGCGTGATGTCGATGGCCGAGATGCTCGACCAGACCGACCTCTCCGAAGACCAGCGCAGCATGTCGTCGGTGATCCGCAGTTCCGCATCGGCGTTGCTGACGATCATCAACGACATCCTCGACTTCTCTAAAATCGAGGCGGGAAAGCTTGATATCGAGAAGACGCCGTTTTCCTTGATCGAAGTGGTGGAAAGCGCCGGCGAGCTCATGAGCCAGCGCGCCGACGACAAGGGCCTGGAACTCGCGACCCTCACGGACCCGGCCTGCCCGACGATGCTCACCGGCGATCCGGCCCGCGTGCGGCAGGTGCTGCTCAATCTCATCGGCAATGCGTTGAAGTTCACTGAGACGGGAAGCGTGACGGTGCGCGTCGGATTGGCGCAGGACGCAAGCGCCGAGCGGCCGATTATTCGCTTTGCGATTACCGATACCGGAATTGGACTGACACCCGAGCAGCAAGGCCGGCTGTTTAAGGCCTTCGCCCAAGCGGATGTATCAACCTCGCGCAAATACGGCGGCACCGGATTGGGCCTGTCTATCTCACAGCGTCTTTGCGAGCTGATGCACGGGCGTATCGGAGTCTCATCGGAGAGTGGTGTGGGATCGACGTTCTGGTTCGAACTGCCTTTCGATCTCAGCGGCGAGGATGTGCCGGCTACGATCGACGTCAGCGACGCCAAAGTTGTCCTCGTCGGCTTCGAGGGGCCCACACGCGAAGCCATGGCGACTATTCTTCGAGCTCACAGCGTCAGTGAGGTGGCTTGGCTGAGTTTCGGAGACGATATCGTCTTTTCGCGTGAAACATCGTCCACCGTCTTCCTGTCGGCGCAAGGCGGCGACGCGCATGCACTGGAAATTGGCCGCGCGCTGATCGAACGGGAAAGCGCAGAGGGCTTGAAGTTTGTTCTTGTGGCCCCCCGCGGACTGGTTTCCACCCTCGGCGAAGCGGAAAGCAGCGGCTTCTTTGCCACCCTTACGCTCCCCCTTCGCCGCGCACGTATCGGACATGTGATCGCGGCGGCAATGGGGCGCGCCGAATTGGGCCAACGATCGGCAAGCTCCGCCGACGCCGCCCAATACGCACCGCCGCCCATCGACGAAGCGCGCAGCGCCGGCGCGTTGATCCTCGCTGCCGAAGATAACGCCACCAACCAGATCGTGATCGCGCGCATGTTGTCCCAGCGCGGCTACGCCGTCGAAATAGCGGAAAATGGCCAGGTTGCTCTGGACCGCTACGAGGCGGACCCGCGCTACGGTCTGGTGCTCACCGACTTCCATATGCCCGAGATGGACGGTTTTGCCCTCACCGCGGCGATCCGCGCGCGCGAAGCGGGCACGGGACGGCGTATCCCGATCGTCGCCCTGACGGCCGACGCGTTACCCGGAACCGAACAGAGATGCCTTGCGGCCGGCATGGACGGTTATTTAACCAAGCCGATCGACTCCAAGGCGCTGACTGCCGCGCTCGAGAAGTGGCTACCCCAGGCGGCCGCGCTGCGGCGCTCGGCCGTCTCGGCCGCCAAGCAGGCGACACACGCCAAGATCGACCCACAGATCTTCGACATGAGCCGGTTCACCGAAACTTTCGGCGGATTGACCGCCGAAACGCGGGCCGTGCTCGGCCAGTTCCTGGGCGACGCGCGCAGGATGAGCGACGGCGTCACCGCCGCGATGGCGGCCGAGGACTGGGCCGAGGCGCGCCACCATGCCCATGCCCTCAAAGGAGCCGCCGCTTCCATTGGCGCGGTCCGGCTCGGGCAAGTGGCGGCCGACGTGCAAAACTGCCTGGACGACAACGATCCCGACACGGCGGGCTTGTTCGTGGGCGGGCTGGACGTGACCGTCGAGGAACTCGTGCAAGCGGTCCAACCGCTGGTGAAGGAATAACCGGCCATGCCTCCTGTGGACGATACGTACAAAGGTGTTTCGGTCCTTGTCGTCGAAGACGAACAGACCACCCGCTCCAGCATCAAGAGCATTTTGCGGCAGATCGGCGTGCCCACGATCACCGATGCCGCGGACGGGCGAGCGGGGCTTGCCGAACTCGCGCGCACCCGGCCGACCCTTGTGCTCTGCGACGTTCACATGCAGCCGGTCGACGGCCGCCAGTTTCTCAAGATGGTCCGCACGGCGAAAGTCGACTGGATCAAGAATATCCCGATCATCTTCCTCACCGCCGACGCGAAGCCCGAGACGGTCACCTTCGCAAAGGAATTTCAAATCAACGGCTATCTCGTGAAGCCGGTGTCGGTGAAAGATGTGAAGACCCGTATCGACGCGGTCTTGAAGACGCTCGACCGGTCGCCGTCGTCGCAAGGGCTCTAAAAAGTCTCATGAAAAAAAGGCCCCGAGACGTCTCGGGGCCTAAGTTTCCAGGAGATCAAGGCGCTTTAGGTCTCAAGGCAGGCTAGAAGCGGTACGCGAGACCAACGCGCACTGCGGGGTAGAACCGTGTCCACTTGATATCGTCGGCGATCTCACGTCGTTCACGTTCGATGTCGGCCGCGAATGTCGGTGAGCCGGCGCCCGGTCCGGTGCTTGTCAGCGTGACGTCAGGGCGTCCCTGGAACATCACACCCGCGTCGAAGACCAATGAGAGACCGGGCTCCGTGCGGTTCGAGGTGTAACCGAGGCCGGCGTAGGGCGTGAATTCGTTGTAGTCCACGCGACCGCGCAGCGTGCCGATCTGTCCTGGTGCGTACGATGTGCCACCGATGTTCACAGTGCCGGTCGGGGTCGCGTTGATGTTCACATGATTGTTGTTGTAGTAGGCGCCGCCGGTGAGGCGAAAGCCCGAGTCAAACATGTAGAAATCGCCGAGCAGGCCCATCGAGAACAGCTTGAGCTTGCCGTCGTAATTCACGTCGTTTGATTGCACGTCCTTCGAGAGGCTGAACCAGTTGCCGTTGGCGCGCAGGCCGAAGGTTTCATTGAGATCGTAGCCAAGCTCGAGGCCAAGGCCGGGTGTACCGGCTGAGACGCCGACCGAGGTCTGTTGGGCGAAAGCCGCGCCGGCGAACAGAAATGCGCTGGCCGCAACCGCGGCGGCGAGAGAGCGACGATGCATAAGCAAGTTCCTCCAAGAGTTTCTAAAATCGCGCCCGCGGGCTCTCTTGCTGAAGCCGTGACGGGAACGGGGTTCTAACCCTTCATGCGGCAAGTCGTTCCGTAACGGGTCGAAGCGGTGGGGCGCGTGCTCAACTCTTGCGGCGCCTTCCGGGCAGACGGCCTGCTGGCGAAACGCCCTCGTCTCAAGGTGTTGCGCGGATGTGTTGCACGATTGCACGCCCGCCGAAAAACCTTTCTGCATCGGCCCGCGCACAGTACAAGTCGTAGGATTTCGTCCCCTCGACCGGCGAACGGACCTTCTCAAAATGGCAAATGATCATCTTCTCAATCTCCTGTCCGACCTGATCTCCGACGCGCGCCGCGCCGGCGCCGATGAAGCGGATGCAATCGTCGCGGACGGCACCTCGGTCTCGATCACCTATCGGTTGGGAAAGCTGGAACAGCTTGAGCGCTCCGAAGGCGGCGACGTCGGTCTCCGGGTGCTGGTCGGCAAACGCCAAGCGATCGTGTCCTCGGCAGATCGCTCGAAGGAAGCGTTGAAAGAGCTCGTCGAGCGCGCCGTCGCGATGGCGAAGACGGTTCCGGAAGACGAGTTCTGTGGTTTGGCGTCGCCGGATCAGTTGGCCAAGTCGCTCCCGAAGCTCGACATCTGCGACCCTACTGAGGTGAGCGCGGACACTTTGATCGAGCGGGCGCGAGCCTGCGAAGAGGCCGCCCGTGCCGTGGCCGGCGTGACCAACTCCGACGGCGCATCGGCGTCTTGGGGACAGTCGAGCGTCGCCATCGTTGCCTCGAACGGTTTCCAACGGAGCTATTCCTCCTCAGGATCGTCCTTGAGCGTCTCCGTGCTGGCCGGCACGGACCAGGGCATGGAAACCGATTACGATTACAGCTCCGCGGTCTATTTCTCCGACCTGCGAAAGCCGGAAGACATCGGCCAAACGGCGGGCGCCCGCGTCGTCAAGAAGCTGGGCGCGCGAAAGGTACCGAGCCAGAAGGTTCCGATTGTGTTCGATCCGCGTGTTGCGCGCGGCCTCGTCGGCAGCTTCCTGTCGGCGATCAACGGCGCCTCGGTGGCGCGCGGCACGACATTTCTGAAGAATGCGATGAACACTGAGATCTTCGCGCCGCACGTCACCATCGTCGAGGACCCGCACCGCGACCGCGGCCTTCGCTCGAAGCCGTGCGATGCGGAAGGATTGCCCAATAGCCGTCGCAACTTGATCGACCGCGGTGTGCTGACGTCCTGGATCTTGGACCTGCGTTCCGCCCGCCAGTTGAAACTGGCGCCCACGGGCCACGCCGCTCGCGGCCCCGGCGGCCCGCCGAGCCCCTCGTCGACCAATGTGTATCTCGTGGCCGGAGCCTCCGCGCCCTCCGGCCTGATGAGCGACATCAAGCAGGGCTTTTACGTGACGGACCTCGTCGGCCAGGGCGTGAACATGGTGACCGGCGATTACAGCCGCGGCGCGGTGGGGTTCTGGATCGAGAACGGCCAGCTTGCCTATCCGGTCAGCGAAGTGACGGTAGCCGGCAATATGAAAGAGATGTTCAAGCAACTGACGCCGGCGAGCGACCTCGAATTGCGCTATGGGATCGACGCCCCGACAGTGCGCATCGACGGCATGACTGTCGCAGGGACCTAAGGCGAAGTTCTAGCTTGCCGGCAAGGTGATGAGCGGCGCGACCTTGGCCGTATCCCCCGCTTGCAGCGTCAGCAGCATGCTGAGAAGCGCGAAGGTGACTTTCGAGTCCCCGTCCGTATCGGCGATATAGAACCACGCATTGCGGTAGCGGACTTTCACGGCCGCATCGGGCGGTTCCGTCGCCGAAGTTCGCACGCGGAACAGGCTTTCATCCGGGCCGGCTGGCGTGCGGGATCTCGCCGCGGCGACGTCACGTGGCGGCACGTCCACGCCATCCGCCAGGAAGAAGAGCGCGGAATATAACGAGCGCGTCGCAAGACCCGCGGGCGCATTGCCCGTGGCCGCGGCGCCGAGGCCATGGCGAATTTGGATCGGCTCGCCGCCGCACGCCGCGCGCAGCGCCTTGCAGACCGTTTGATAGGCGGGAAGATCACGCACACCCGACGAAAATGTCAGCAGCAATGTCGGTGACGACGCGTCAAGACCGACGGTCATATCCCCCGCGCGCTGAAGATCACGCAGTGACGAAGCCAGGGTGCGGTAGTCGGCCCCTGCATTTCGGATCCCGCCGAGGGATTCTCCCGCCAGCAGGAGGACGCGCTCGACGCTCCAACCGGCCTGTAAGACCAGAGTGAGGGTGCGAAGGTCCAGCGGCGTCAGGACTTGGCGCACGAACTTTTCGCCGTTATTGGGCGTGTAGAAGATCAGCGGCGAATCTTCGATCTTCGGTCCAAGTTCGGGAGCAATCGAACTCGTGCCGGGCAACGGAACGTTCGCGCGCAGATTTCCGCCGACGGTAAAGGTGACCTTGCTTGTGATGTTGGTCACGTCAAGGAAAAGGACGGGGTCGTTGTAACGTTGGCGCACGATATTCAACAGCAGTTGTTGAGCATCGGTCTCCTGAACGGCCTCGTTATAGAGCGGGCGGCCGGCCGCCAGATAATTGGGGCCGAGTTGGGCGCACCCCGCGAGAAAGACCGCGCATACCAGCGCCAGCGCGCGCGGCAAATTCCTGTTCTTGATCAATCGGCATCCCCTCAGCCCTAGCACCACGAGTGTAGGAGCCAGCCCGTCACCCGCGCAACTTGTTTGCACACTTGTGACGGATGTACGATGGACAGGAGAGCGGCTGAAGCCGCCGGGTTTCTGGGGATAGGCGCGCACGACGCGCCCTTGTTGGGGTTCATGGATAAAGGCATTTTCCATTTCATCTGGCGATATAGCGCCCGCGATCAGCTCGCGCTGATTATGTTATCGGTGATCGCGCTTCCGGTTCTCTACTTCACCTTTGATCTGCCGAAAACGATTGTGAACCGTGCCATCGGCGGCGATGGCGGATTTCCCAAAGAGATCATGGGCCATAGCCTCGAGCAGATTCCCTATCTCCTCGTGCTGTGCGGCGCATTCCTCGGCCTTGTGCTGGTGAACCTCGCGTTCAAATACATGACCTCGACCTATAGGTATCGCGTCGGCGACCGCTTGCTGCGCCGCTTGCGGTTCGATCTTGTCGAGCGTCTCATGCGCTTCCCGCCGCGCGAGTTTCGCAACACCTCCAGCGGACAGGTGGTGTCCATGGTGACGGCCGAAACCTCGCCCCTGGGCTTCTTCATCGCCGAGGCTTTCGCGGTCCCCGCCGTGGCGCTCGGCACGTTGCTGACGATCGTGCTGTTCATGTTCATGCAGGATTGGATGATGGGGCTGGCCGCCATTTCACTCCTGCCGGCGCAGCTGTACCTCATCCCGAAATTCCAACAACGGATCAACACGCTGCAGCGCGACGAAGTGAACGCGGTGCGTCAGATCTCGCAGCGCGTCGGCGACGTGGTTGCCGGCGTCGGGGAAATCCACGGTCACGACACCTCGCAGTACGAACTCGCGGACTTCTCGAAACGTCTTGGCGGCGTGTTCAAGACGCGTGTCGAGATTTCGTCCAACCGCTACATCGTCAATATCCTCAACACCTTCTTCTCGCAGCTGACGCCCTTCTTCTTTCTGTCGATCGGCGGCTACCTCGTCATCAAAGGCGACATTTCACTGGGCGCGCTGGTGGCGGTACTGGCCGCCTACAAGGATATGTACGCCCCCTACAAGGATCTGATCGACTATTATCAAAAGGCGGCCGACGCCCGCGTAAAGTTCGACCAGCTCAAGGAGTTCTTCGAACCACCCGGCCTGCTCGACCGCACGCTGCTCAGCGCCGATGCACCCCCGGCCGCTTTCGACGCCGGAACCTTATCGGTCTCCAATCTTGTCGTTGAGTCCGACGATGGTGTGCGCGCGGTTGACGGTGTCACACTCAGCCTCCCCTTACCCGTGCATGCCATCATCGTCGGCGGGGGCGGAAGCGGCGCCGAAGAACTGGCGCTTGCGCTCGCCCGCCAGGTCTTGCCGTCGGCGGGACGTTTGGCTGCGGCGGATCTCAATCTTCCGGAGTTGCCCGACAGCGCGACCGGTCGAAAGATCGGATACGTGGGGCCGCAAACCTACTTCCACGCGGGCACGCTCCATGAGGCGCTCATCTATCCGCTGTTGCATCGTCCCAACGTTTCCAAGAACGCCGAGGACCCCGAACTGAAGGAGGCCGTCCGCGCGGGAAACTCCGCCTACGATCCGGACGCCGATTGGATCGACTATGCGGCGGCCGGATGCACCGGGCCGCAGGATCTTGCCGCCCGCATCATCGACGTGCTCCGGATCGTGGGATTGGACCGCGACGTCTATGAGGTGGGACTCCGGCGCGCCATCGATCCGGCGGCCCAGCCGGATCTCGCCGAGCGCCTGGTCGCAGCCCGCGTGGCGTTCAGGGCACGCGTCGAAAAGGACAATCTCGGCGGATTGATCGAACCCTTCGACGCCGACAAGTACCTCAAGAATGCGTCCGTGGCCGAGAACATCCTGTTCGGCACGCCGGTCGGTCCTTATTTTGCGCTCGAGAATCTCGGCCGCAACGCCGTCATGCTTCGCGTCATCGAGGAGGTCGGCCTTACCGATGAATTCCTTGAGCGCGGCCGAAAGCTCGCGGCCACAATGCTTGATATCTTCCGCGATCTTCCGCCGGGTCACGAATTCTTCGACCGGTTCAGCTTCATCAAAGGCGAGGAGCTGCCCGAATTCGAAGTCATCCTGCGCCGCGCCGATGCGCAGGGCCTTTCCAACCTGGACGCCGATGGGCGCGCCCTTCTCCTCTCGCTGCCCTTCAAACTCATCGTCAATCAGCATCATGTCGGACTGATCGACGCCAAGATGCAAAGCCGGCTTTTGCATGCGCGCAAGGTCTTCGCGCGCACCCTCCCCGACGATTTGCGCGGCGGCGTGCAGTTTTTCGATGCGACGGCCTACAACGCCGCCAGCAGCATCGCCGACAACCTTATCTTCGGTAAGATCGCCACCGATCGCGCGGACAGCGCGCCTGCCATCGGGACGCTGCTCACCGAGGTCCTCGACGAATTGGAGCTGCGCGCGGATGTCGTCGCCGCCGGCTTAGGCCTCGACATCGGCGTCGGCGCGGCGCGCCTTTCCGTGCAGCAGCGGCAGAAGCTCGCGCTGGCGCGCGCGGTCCTTAAGCGGCCGGATATCCTCATTCTAAATGACGCTTTCGCGGGCCTCGACCCGTCCGAGCAAGAGCCGATCTTTGCCCGCCTCAAGGGCGCCTTCGCCGAGAAATCGCTTATTCTCGTGGAGCCGACAGATCGCCGCGCCGCGTTATTCGAGCATGTCGTGCATATGGAACGCGGCAAGATCGTATCCGCGCAAGGACGCGCTTCCGCGCATGCGCCGGGGGAAAGCGCCCCGGCAGATATGGAAGTCGGCCTCAACGATGTCGTCGCGATCTTCCAGCGCATTCCGATGTTCGCCGGCATCGATCGGTCGAAGCTGAAGCTGCTCGCATTCACCAGCGACCACGCGACGTTCCAGGAGGGGCAATATGTTTTCCGCCAGGGAGATCGCGGGGATAACGCGTACGTGATTATCGAGGGCGAGGTGGAAGTGGTTCTGGAGTCTCTCAGCGGGCCGCGGGTGCTCGCCGTGCTGGGCGCGAACCAGGTGTTCGGCGAGATGGCGCTCCTGTCGAAAGTGCCGCGCACGACCAGCATCCGCGCCCGGAGCGCAAGCCGCATGGTGGTGATCGCGTCCGACGTGTTCCTGCGCCTGGTCGAGGAAAACAGCGCCATCGCCGGTAATATGATGCGGACCCTGGCCAACCGTTTGGCGACAATGCTGCAAGACTATGGGAAGGTGAGCGCCTCGCACGACCTCACGACCAACCTGCCCACGCGCCGTGTCTTCCTTGAGCACGCCGCGCAAGCGCAGGCCCGCAGAAAACGCCACGGCAAGAATACTGCCATCATGGTGTTCAGCCTGGCCTCATTGTCCGCGGCGGTCATGAAGATCGCCCGGGACGATATCCCCAGCGTCATGCGCCAGGCGGCGCAGCGCATGCGCCGGTGCGTGCGCGGCAGCGACGTGCTGGCGCACCTGCACGACAGCCAGTACGGCGTAATTCTCACGGACTACGCCGGTGAGGAGGATGCCAAGAAGGCCGCCGGGCGTATCGCAACGTCGTTGGCGGAACCCTTCAAGGTCGGTGGAGAGATGGTACGGATTCCGGTCGAGCTTGAATTCCGGCTCGCGGCTCTTGACGAGGACACCGCTGCCGAGACGCTCGAGAAATGCTGGACGGACGACGTGACGCGCTTCGTGTTGGCGTCCTGATCTTCAGCGCGGAAACGCGACCCTCAAAGGCTCGGGGTCGATCTCGATCCGCACCGGCAATGCCGCGATGATGTCGCCGTCGGCCTGCACGGTCTGCCCGGTCGTGCCGCTGATGACGACATCGCGGCCTTCGATGATCTCGACGTCGCTCCACATCGCGACTTTTCCGAAGATGAGCGCCGCGCCGTAACGCGCGACGCTGAACCATCCGCGTCCCTTCATCAGCACCACCTGAAAGCTATCGGCCGCCAGGTTGGCGTCCGGCGCGGCGATGAACGGACCGCCGTAGCGCCGGCCTTTACAGGCCACAGCCGAGACGGCGCTGCGGCCCTGCCCATCGACGGTGACGGCGCAATGCGCGAAGGGGTCGCGAAAGCCTTGCATGGCGGACGTCCAGACATACGCAAGGGGGCCGATCACTTTCTTCAGCGCAAGCGAGACACGGCTGATGACGTTGGCGTCAAATCCGACACCAGCCATCATCACGAACCGCCGGCCGTTGGCGCGGCCCACGCGGATCGGGCGCAGTGGCCCCTGCGCAAGAGTCCGGGCTACCTCGGGTGGGTCCTTGGAGAGCCCGATTTCGTCGGCGACCACATTGGCGGTGCCCAGGGGAATGATCCCCAGCGCCAGCCCCGTGCCCGCCAATCCATTTACGACTTCGTTGATGGTGCCGTCGCCCCCGGCGGCTGCGACCATTTCGCATCCCGTGTCGGCAGCTTCCCGCGCGATACGTTCGGCGTCCCCGCGTCCGGCCGTGGCGCGAACTGTCACGGTGCAGCCGGCCGCGCGCAGAAGCCCGACGACGCGCTCGAATTTCCTGCGGCGATTCCGCCCGGCGGCCGGGTTGAATATTGCAAGTATATGACGGTCTTTCGCCGCCACCCCGCCCTGAATCGCCTCGCTCTTCATCTGGACCCGCATCTCCCTGGCCGGATTCTAGCAGAAAGTGACAGTTCTGTTTCAACTCCGTGAAGAGTCCGCGAAGACAAGGGTCCGCCCCCTAGCCGGGGCAATGACACTCGCATACATCAAGCGCGCGCACGAATATTGAGGAGAATGTATTGCGCGAGACCGGAGCCCCGCTGAAGTACCGTACGCTGTTCATCTCCGATATTCATTTGGGCACCCGCGGCTGCAAAGCCGAATTTCTCCTCGAATTCCTCAAGCACACCGAATCCGAAAAGCTGTATCTCGTCGGTGATATCATCGATGGCTGGCGGCTCAAGAAAACCTGGTACTGGCCGCAGGCTCACAATGACGTGGTGCAAAAGTTGCTGCGCAAGGCGCGCAAGGGCACCGAGGTCATCTTCATTCCCGGCAATCACGATTCCTTCGGACGCGATTTTCTCGACCACGAATTCGGTCAGATCAAGGTGCGGGAGAACGATCTCCATGTCACCGCCGGCGGTCAGCGTTTTCTGGTGATGCACGGCGACGAGTGCGACGGCGTCATGAAATACGCCAAGTGGCTGGCGGTGCTGGGCGATCACGCCTACGGCGCCGCTCTTGTTTTGAACACCTGGTACAACGGGGTTCGCCGCGTGACCGGGCGCCCCTACTGGTCTTTGTCGAAATACCTGAAGCACAAGGTGAAAAACGCCGTCCAGTTCATCTCGAACTTCGAGGAGACGATGGCGCGCATGGCGCGCGAGCGGGGCGCCGACGGCGTGGTGTGCGGCCACATCCATCACGCGGAGATTCGCACCATCGACGGCATCGCCTACCTCAACGACGGGGACTGGGTCGAAAGCTGCACCGCGCTCGCGGAGCATTTTGACGGCCGGTGGGAGATCATCGACTGGGCCCAGGTGCGCGGTACGCTTCCTGCAGATGCGCCGGACGTGGAACGCGACCTCCCGCCGCTCCCTCTCGAACTGCCCGCGCTTGCACGCGGCCTGGCGCCTGCGCGGTAGGCCGCATGATGCGCATCCTTATCGTCAGCGACGCCTGGCATCCTCAAGTAAACGGTGTCGTTCGCACGCTCTCGGCCTTGCGCGACAGTCTTGCGATGCTGGGCCACGAGATCGAGATGATTACGCCGGACCGCTTCAAGAGCGTGCCGTGTCCCACCTATCCTGAGATCCGTCTCGCGCTTTTGCCTGGGCGCAAGATGGCGCACCTTATCGAAAGTTCGCGGCCCTGCGTGGTGCATGTCGCCACGGAAGGCCCCCTCGGCTTAAGCGCACGAAGGTACTGCGTTCGCCGGGGGATTCCCTTTACAACCGCCTATCACACCAAGTTCCCGGAATACCTCGCCGCACGCTCGCCGATCCCCGCCGCTTGGACCTACGCCGTGATGCGCTGGTTCCATCGCCCGTCCGCGGGGGTGATGGTGGCGACGCCCACGGTCGAGCGCGAACTCATCCGAAGGGGATTTTCCAACATCAAGCGCTGGAGCCGCGGCGTCGACACGCGGCTGTTCCGTCCACGGACCAAGGGCCTGCTCGGCCTCCCGCGTCCCATCGCGCTCTACTGCGGCCGGGTGGCCGTGGAAAAGAACATCGAAGCGTTTCTGGAATTGCCTGAACCGCGCAGCAAGGTTGTCGTCGGTGACGGCCCGCAGCGCGACAGCCTTGCGCGCAAATACCCCGAAGTCATGTTCGTCGGCACGAAGCACGGCGAGGACCTCGCCCGTCTTTACGCAGATGCCGACGTGTTTGTTTTTCCGAGCCTTACCGACACCTTCGGCCTCGTGTTGCTCGAGGCCCTCGCCTGCGGTGTTCCGATCGCGGCGTATCCCGTCGCGGGACCTGTGGATGTCGTGAAGGATGGCTCGGTCGGATGCTTGCATCCGGATCTTGCTGTGGCCGTGCGCGAAGCGTTGAAAGGCTCTCCGGCCGCCTGCAGAGCGCACGCGGAGACCTATTCGTGGGCGGCCAGCGCCGCCGAGTTTCTCGGCAACATGCGTCCCTTCCCGCCGGGCCTGTTCTTCTCGGACATGGGTCCGCGCCCCGAACCCGCGTCCGGCGGCGCCGCGGTTCAAGTTTAAAGCGCCTCAGCGTTTGCGGACGAATTCAGTCCGCAGAACGAGGCCCTTGATGGTGTCGTGGCGGCAATCGATCTCTTCAGGATCGGCCGTCAGCCTGATCGACTTGATCACGGTGCCCTGCTTCAGGGTCTGACCGGCGCCTTTGACCTTCAGATCCTTGATGAGGATGACCGAATCTCCGTCCGCCAGCACATTGCCCGAGGCATCGCGCACCTCGGCGGCTTTGGCGCGTTCCGCCGCGAGTTCGCTCGCGGGCCGCCACTCGCCCGTGGCTTCGTCATACACATAGTCGTCGCCGTCGGACATCATCTGTCTCTATTTCACTGGTCGGGAAACGTCCGGCGGCATCATTTCCACCGGCGCCGTGTCGGGGGTCATCATAGGCTGTTCCTGCTGCTCTTGCTCAAGGCGGCGTTGTGCCTCCGCAGCCTCGCGCGCGGTGATCTCCGCGGGGCTCGACGCGTCGGCGGGTGACATCATTTGAGGCGGATCGCGCGGGGCGGACACCGGAACCGGGCGGCTGGCCGGCCGCGCGTTCGTCTCCGCCTGCGGCGGCGGCGCCGCGGGATCGGGGCGGAAAACCGCGAGCCCGACCACGCCGACAAGCAGCGCAGCGATGATCATAAAGAGAATACGAACGAAGGGCATATCTTTCCCGGGTGGCGAGAGGCGCTCGGCCTCACTATTGTCTAAGCAACAGAATAGCACGAGACGGATCCCTCTTTGGGCAAGCTTTTGAAACGCGTCGGGCGCAAACCGGCCGTCCAGCGGATGGTCGGGGCGACCTTGGCCGCGCATATCGGACTGGTGCGGCGTACGACGCGATGGAAAACCGTGGGCGAAGACGCCGCGCGCGGCGCTTGGCGCGGCGAGCGGCCCGTGATCGTGGCGTTCTGGCATAACCGCCTGGCCATGATGCCCTACTGCTGGCCGTCGGAGCGCCCCTTTCACATGCTCATTTCCTCGCATCCGGACGGGCAGTTGATCGCACGTACGGTCAAGCACTTCGGCATCGAGACTGTCGCCGGATCCTCGACCCGCGGCGGCAGCGAAGCCCTGAGATCCCTGGTGCGCCTGATCAAGAAAGGCGTCTCCGTCGGGATCACGCCCGATGGCCCGCGCGGTCCCCGCATGCGCGCCTCCGACGGAGCCATTGCGCTCGCGCGCCTCTCGGGCGCTCCCATCATCCCGGCCGCGGTGTCCGTGAGCCGCCGCATCGTGCTCAACAGTTGGGATCGCTTGATCGTCGCGCTGCCTTTTGGCGAAGGCGCGATGGTGTGGGGAGAGCCGATGACCGTGCCCGCGGACGCCAGTCCTGATGAGATGCGCGCCCAGCTGGAAGCGGAACTGACACGCGTGAGCGCCGAGGCCGACCGCCTGGTCGGCCATGCGCCGATTTTGGCCGCCGATCTGCCGGCGGATGGTGCACATGCGCGCGCCTGAATTTTGGCAAAGCGACAATCCGCTCGCGCGGCTGTTGGAACCCGTCGGCCAGATTATCGGCGGCATCACCGCGCGCCGCGCCCTGCGCGCGCCGTCGGTCCGCGCGGGCGTTCCGGTCCTGTGCGTGGGCAATCTCACGACCGGCGGAACCGGCAAGACACCCGTGGTCGGATCCATCGTGCGGCGCCTCGCCGCGCAAGGACGCACTCCGGCCGTCGTCATGCGCGGCTACGGCGGAAGCCTGAAGGGCCCTGTGCAGGTCGACACGCGGCTGCACACCGTGGACGACGTCGGCGATGAAGCGATGCTCCACGCCCGCCGCGGCATGGTGTGGGTGTCGCGCGAGCGCGGCGCCGCGGCCGCCCCGGCGGCGGCGGCGGGCGCCGACGTTCTCGTCATGGACGATGGTCATCAGCACGCAAGCCTAGCCAAGGATATGACCTTTCTCGTTGTCGACGGCCGCACCGGGTTCGGCAACAGACGGCTGTTTCCGGCCGGCCCCCTGCGCGAACCCATCGCGAGCGGCCTCGCGCGCGCCGACGCCGCCATCATAATGGGCGAGGACCGGCGCGGCATCGCCAAGGAATTGGCCGAGCACCTGCCTGTGTTATGGGCGCACCTTGTGCCGGGTCCGGAACGCGGGCGTCTGCACGGCCAGCGCGTCGTGGCTTTCGCCGGCATCGGCGATCCGGAGAAATTTTATCACACCCTGCGCGATATCGGCGCACGGGTGTCGGCCTTCCATCCCTTCGAGGATCACTACGCCTTCAACACCGCCGACATCCAGCCGATCCTGGACGAGGCGTTTTCGATCGGCGCGATTCCGGTGACGACGGAGAAGGACGCCGTTCGCCTCGATCCCGATCAACGCCAGCAGGTGGATGTTTTATCGGTCGACGTGGAATGGGAGCGCCCGGAAGCGCTCGATGCCCTGCTTGAAAAAGCGCTCGCTAAGGCTTCGCGGGCATCAGCGCCAAAATAGTCTCCGGGTCGAGGCCGGTATCGAACCACAGCACGGAAAAATGCAGGTGGGGCCCGGTGACGCGGCCCGTCGCGCCAATGGCGCCGATCACGTCTCCCTGCTTGACGTGCTGGCCAGGCGTCACATCCAGGCGGCTCATATGGATGTAGCTCGTCTGCAATCCATAACCGTGATTGATGAGCACCGTGCCGCCCGAGAGCACAAGGCCCGGATTTGCAAGCGTCACGACGCCGTCGGCCGCTGCTTTGATCGGGGTCCCCGTCGGCGCGGCGATGTCGAGGCCGCCGTGGGCCGCGCGCGGCTCGCCGTTCAGAATGCGCTGGCTCCCGAAGACGCCCGAAATGCGACCCTCGGCCGGGCGGATGAGTCCGGTGCGATAGAACGGCTGGGTCTCCAGCACGGCCCGCGCCGCGCGCAGCAGTTTGCTGTCTTCTGCGATTTGGGCCGCCGTCGCAGGATCGGGCGTGACGAGGTTCTGCGGCACGCCGTTGACCCGGTCGATCTTCCAGTCGCGCGGCGCAATGTTCAGCGCGCGCGTCTCCGTCTCGCCGCCAGGGCCCTTGATCGTGAGAGTTGCGGACTTCGGCGCGTCGCGCCCGAGGCCGACCAAAAAAGTGCCGTCAGGGGCCACCGGCACGGTGCGCTCGCCGAAGGTGATGGCCGACCCCGGCGGCGCAGCGCCGATGACGAGGCCACCCTGTTCGATCTTTCCGCCAAGGGTCACGTCGAGGGCTAGCGCGGGCGAGGCAAACAAAAGCGCGGCGGCGGCGAGCAATCTCATAGAAGCGTTCCCTGGCCGGGGTCCGGTTTGCGCGCTGGCCTGGTTTGCGGCTTCGCACCGCCGCCCTCCGCCCGCACATCAACTTGTCCGTCGTGGAACTGGAGCTGCAACGACGTGCCGGCCGCCACGCCGGCCGCCGCCGTGACAGGCATCCCGTCCGCGTTACGCACTAGCACGTAGCCGCGCTCCAGCACCCGCATCGGCGAGATCGACTCAAGCCGGGCCGCGAGCGATTCCAACTTCGCGCCGCAATCGGTGATCATGCGCAGCGGCGATGCGGTTTCGAGCCGGCCAGCGAAGTTTTCGAGCTTGGCCGCGCAGTCGGTGAAACCGCGCATCCCGGCGCGCGCCAGGCGTTGCACCAAGTTCTCGACCTCGACCACATGCCGCGCGATCTCGCGCCCGAAACGGTCGAGGTTGAGTTTCGCCGAAACGACGGCGAGTTCATGACCTTTGGTTTGCAGAAGGCTGCGCGGCCCCAGCGCAAGGCGCTCGGACAACACGTCCAGATCCTGCGTCTTCTGCGCGACGATGGTATCGAGGCGCGGGATTCCCCGCACCAGGCCTTCGAGATGGATCGTGCGCTCGGTCAGCAATCGCGTGATGCCCTGCACCAGACGCCCGTGGCGCTGCTGCACATTGGCGAGAAGGTCGAGACGTACCGGCACCGCCATCTCGGCGGCGCCTGTGGGGGTCGGCGCGCGGCGGTCGGCGGCATAATCGATCAGCGTCCAGTCGGTCTCGTGGCCGATGGCAGAGATCAGCGGGATTTTCGACGCCGCGGCGGCGCGCACCACATTCTCTTCATTGAACGACCACAGGTCCTCGAGGCTGCCGCCGCCGCGCGCCACGATGATCAGATCCGGCCGCGGGATGGTCCCGTCATGCGGCAGCGCATTGAACCCGTTGATCGCCGCGGTCACTTCGTCCGCCGCGCCTTCGCCCTGCACGCGCACCGGCCACACGATCACATGGCAGCCGCAGCGCTCGCGAATCCGGTGGAGGATATCGCGGATCACCGCACCGGTCGGCGAGGTGACGACACCGATCACGCCCGGCAGAAACGGTAAGGGCTTCTTGCGGCCTTCGTCGAAGAGCCCTTCCGCGGCGAGTTTCTTGCGGCGGTCTTCCAGAAGCTTCAGCAGCGCGCCCTGGCCGGCAAGCTCGAGGCTCTCGATGATGATCTGGTAGCTGGACCGTCCCGGGTAAGTGGTCAGCTTGCCGGTGGCGATGACCTCCATACCCTCCTCGGGCCGGATCGACATCTTCGCCATGGCGCCGCGCCAGATGATCCCGTCCAGGCAAGCGTCTTCGTCCTTCAGGCGCAGGTAACAATGGCCCGACCCCGCCACTTTTGGCTGGGAGATCTCGCCCTTCACGCGCACGTAGCCGAAGGCGTCCTCGACCGTGCGCTTGAGCTGGTTGGACAGCTGGGAGACGGTCAGGGCAGGCGCATTATGGTCGGCGCCCGGGGGCTCGCGCAGGGAAGGCATGTCGCTCATGGCTCTCGAATGGTCCCGGTATCGTGTTTCCCGCAGGTTAGACCCGCACGGCGCGCGCCGAAACGAACTTTGGAATCATACCGATACCCACTCACCTGAATCCAGTGTGGCTTTTGCGATTTGAAGTTCCTAAAACGTCCCGCGGCCCGGCGGATCTGAGCCTTAGATCCGCCTTCAGGACCGCGCACTCTAGGGAACGGGGCGAATGATGCGAGTTTTGGTGGTAGGCGGCGGCGGGCGCGAACATGCCTTGTGCTGGAAGATTTCCGCCTCGCCCTTGTGCAGCAAGCTCTTCTGCGCGCCTGGGAACCCGGGCATCGCGGAAATCGCAACCTGCGTCGCGGTCGGCGCCGAGGATATCGACGGGATCGTCAGCCTCGCCGCGCGGGAGAAGATCGACTTCGTCGTCGTCGGTCCCGAAGCGCCGCTCGTCGCGGGCCTCGTGGACAGACTCGCGGCGGCCGGAATCAAGTCCTTCGGGCCCACCAAGGCGGCGGCTCAGCTCGAAGGGTCGAAAGGTTTCACCAAGGACCTGCTCGCCAAATACAACATCCCCACCGCCGCGTACGGCCGGTTCAAGGACGCCGCGTCGGCGAAAGCCTTCATCGCCCAAAAGGGCGCGCCCATCGTCGTGAAGGCCGACGGTCTCGCCGCGGGCAAGGGCGTGATCCTGTGCCAGACGAAAGAAGAAGCGGATGCCGCGGTGGACTCGATCATGACGGACCGCGCCTTTGGCGCGGCCGGAAACGAAGTCGTGGTGGAGGAGTTCCTGTACGGCGAAGAAGCCAGTTTCTTCGTGCTGGTCGACGGTAAAACCGCCTTGCCGCTCGCCGCCGCGCAAGACCACAAGGCCGTCGGCGACGGAGACACCGGTCCCAATACCGGCGGGATGGGCGCTTATTCGCCCACGCCGGTGGTCGACGCCGCGATGCATGACCGCATCATGAAGGAGATCGTGGTGCCGACCGTCGACGGCATGGCGAAGGAAGGCACGCCCTTCACGGGCGTGCTGTTCGTCGGGCTGATGATCGGCGATCAGGGTCCCAAGGTGATCGAATTCAATGCGCGCTTCGGCGACCCCGAATGCGAGGTGCTGATGATGCGCATGAAGTCCGATCTGCTTCCCGCCTTGATCGCCACGGCGGATGGCCAACTCGCGAACTTCGACATCCGCTGGTACGACAATGTCGCGCTGACCGTGATCATGGCGGCCAACGGATATCCCGGCACGCCGCGAAAGGGCACGGTGATCGACGGACTGGTCGGCGCCGGGGCGCTCGAGGGCGTGAAGGTTTTCCACGCCGGCACCAAGGAAGAATCGCGCGGCGGCGAAAAGGTCATCGTCGCGAGCGGCGGGCGCGTGCTTGCGGTGACGGCGGTCGGCCGTACCGTCCGCGACGCGCAAAGCCGGGCCTACGAGGCGGTGGACGCGATCAAATGGCCGGGTGGTTTCTGCCGGCGCGACATCGGCTGGCGCGCGGTCGCCCGCGAGAAGGCGTAGGCCGCTCGTCCTTTATTTGCACTGGGAGGTAAGCGTCGCCGACCGCGGGTCAAGCGACGTGGCGGAGGCCTTGGAGCCTCCGGGCGACGGCAGCATCGACTGGTCGTCCAAGAATTCCACCGCGGTGAAATAGCTCCTGTCGGTGTTCGCGATCGCGACCTCGAGCAACTTTTCCCGCAGCACATCCAGCCGCTGACCTGAGAAATCCGCCTGCTGAAGCTTCGCCTTATGGAGATACAGAAGAATCTTTTCGTGCAGGATCGGAATCATGAAGCATGCGGGCCGCTCCGTTTCCGGGTTCGGCGCCAGCACAAGCCGCAGCGTGAGGACCTGGTAGCGGAGTTCCTTTCCGGCGCGATAGGGCGCCATGATGGGCATCAGCTGAATCTTCGCCCCGCCGTATCCCACCGGCGCGCCCTCCCCGCCGCCGCCATGCTCGGCGGCATGCACGGGCGCCGCGAGGGCGAAGAGCAGAGCTGGGACGATCAGGCTTTTCTTCATGCCGGCGATCCTAGCACCGGTCAGCGGCGCGCGGCGAAGAAACCTTTGAGCAGGTCTTCGGCGCGGCTGGCCTCCACGCCTCCCACGACTTCGGGCGCGTGGTGACAGGTGGGCTGGCTGAAAACGCGGGCCCCGTGTTCGACGCCCCCGCCCTTGGGATCATAGGCGCCGAAGACGATGCGGCGGATCCGCGCGAAGGATGCGGCCGTGGCGCACATCGGGCAGGGTTCCAGCGTCACGTACAGGTCGCAGTTCGGAAGGCGCGGCGCGCCCACCTTCGCGGCGGCGGCGCGAATCGCCAGCAGTTCGGCGTGCGCTGTCGGATCGTGACGCGCTTCCACCTCGTTGCCCGCGGCGCCCAGGACGTCCCCGGCTGGGCCGACGACCACGGCGCCGATCGGCACCTCGCCACGGGCGCCGGCCGCTTCGGCCTCCTGGTAGGCAAGGCTCATGTAATTATTTGAATCCAAAGACTTACCCGCTTGTTAACGATTGCTAAGGATTTGGAAACTATCCTCGCCGAACACCTTTATCCGGACAGGGCCCCATGGTCCAAGCTTTGAATAACCTTGTGAAGATTGCAGGCCAAGCCGTGGACCGTTCCACCCTGGCGGGCCTCAAGGTCGCGTCCGCGAAAAGCGGCGTCAGTTTCCAGTTCCTGGTAGCCAAGGCCGCCCAGGAAAGCAGCCTCAACCCCGAAGCGCAGGCCGCGACCTCCTCGGCCGCCGGCTTGTTCCAATTCACGCGCGGCACGTGGCTCGACATGATGCACCGCTACGGCAGCCAGTATGGCTACGGCGATCTCGCGCAGAAGATCAGCGTCACCGATAACGGCAAGGTCGTCGTCAAGGACGCGGCCGCCGAGCGACGCCTCCTCGATTTGCGCGAAGACCCCGAAGCCTCGGGCCTGATGGCGGCGGCCTATGCCCAAGACAATGCCGCCAGCCTCGAAGGTGCGCTTGGGCGCCTGCCCGATGCGGCCGATCTCTATCTCGCGCATTTCCTGGGCGCCTCCGGCGCCGCCATGATGTTGAACGCGGCGCAGGAAAACCCTGGCGCTTCGGCGGCGAGCGTATTGCCCGGCGCGGCCAAGGCAAACCGCGCCATCTTCTATGCGCCGGAAGGAAAGCCGCGCAGCGTCTCCGAGGTTGTGGACATCGTGCGCGAACGTTTCTCGACGCAACTCGATCGCTTCGCCGAAGCGGCGGACTCGGTCCCGGACGCGCCCGCACAGGCCCCGCGCGTGCAGACAGCGGTCCAGCATGTCGCGACCGGCGCGACGCGCGTCTCCGAACAGAAACCCGACATCACCAAGAAGATGGTCCAGATGATGGTGATGCAGGAGATGGCGAAGATGATCGCCATGCGTCCGATGCAGATGCTGGAAGACGAGGACGGCGAGCAGGATCCCTACAACAGCCTGATGTCGCCGGCCGGATTCCAGGGCCAGGATTTCGCCGCCGCGATGATGCGTTCGCAGGGCGAGACCGCCGGGGTCGGGCTCCCCAAACAAAAGCGCGGACCGTCCGCCTACCAGCATGCTCCGGCGCAGCCGCCGGTCAATCTGGACGATCTGCTCTAACGGGCACCTCCCCGCCAAACTTGACAGAGCCGCGCGCGGCGCGATATCCGTCCGCCCTCCTTGTCCAAAGGTGTTGGATGTTTATGTCCGAGATTGTCGCCGCCTAGCTGATGACCGCGCGCCCTATCGCAGGGCGCGTTTGAAGGTCGTCGCACACCCGCCGCGGGCCCAAGGGCCCCGCGGCTCGCAGCGGCATAACAAGGACATCTCCCGTGAATATATCACGCGGCGAACAGCGCACGTTGCATGCGCTGGCGCAAGGCGGATCCATTCAGGTCGAGAAAGACATCAAGGGCAAAATCGTGAAAGCGACCTGCTTCAATCGCGAGGGCTGGTCCCTTGTCGATTGCACCTTGGGCGTCTTTAAACGCCTGAAGAAACGCCGTCTGATCGCCTCCCAGGCCTCGGGTCCCTACCGCATCACGCGGGACGGCCTAATGGCGGTGCGGCCTCAGCTCGATAATCGCTAGAACGCAAGGCCGCGATGCTTTCGGGCGTCGCGGCCTTCATGCTAAGAGAAGCCCATGAATCAGCATGTGAAACAACCCATCATCGGGATCACCGCCGACAGCGAAGAGCCGGGCGGCTACTCCAAATATCCCTGGTACGCTCTGCGCCAGAATTATTGCTCGGCCGTGCGCGAAGCCGGCGGAGTCCCAGTGGTGCTGCCGCACGAACTCAGTCTGGTGGACCAATACGCCGCGATGATCGACGGCATCGTCGTCTCGGGCGGGAACTTCGACGTGGACCCGAAGCTGTTCGGGGCCGCGGAACGTCATCCGAAGGTGACGTTGAAGGAAGGGCGGACGGATTTCGAACTCGCGATCACGCGCGCCATGCTGGCGGCGAACAAGCCGATCCTTGGAATTTGCGGCGGCCAGCAATTGCTCGCCGTCGCGCTCGGCGGCACCTTGATCCAGCACATCCCGGACGAAATCGCCAACCCTCTGGCGCACGAGCAGCCGAACCCGCGCCATCAGCCGGGCCATGATGTCAGCGTCAAGGAAGGAACCATCCTTCACCGTGTCGTGGGTGAGACCAAGTTGCCTGTGAACAGCGCCCATCATCAGGCGGTGAAGAGCATGCCGAAGGAGCTGATGGTCGATGCGGTCGCGCCGGACGGGGTGATCGAGGGTGTCGAAGATCCCACCCGCAAGTTCTGCATCGGTGTGCAGTGGCACCCGGAATTTCACATCAGCCCGGCGGACGTGAAATTGTTCGCAGCCTTCGTCGACGCTTGCCGCTCATGAGCAAGAAAGCCGAGAAAGAGCACGAATCCGCCGAGAAGGGCGAACGGATCGCCAAGGTCATGGCGCGCGCGGGCCTCTGTTCGCGCCGCGATGCCGAGAAATGGATCGCCGACGGACGCGTCGCCGTGAACGGCGAAGTGTTGAAAACGCCGGCACGGACCGTCATCGAAGCCGACGACGTGCGCGTCGACGGCGAACCGTTGCCGGTCGCCGACCGCGCGCGCCTGTGGCGGTTCCACAAGCCGACCGGCCTCGTGACGACACATAAGGACGAAAAAGGCCGGTCCACCGTATTCGATGCGCTGCCGCCCGAGATGCCGCGCGTTGTCAGCGTCGGGCGCCTCGACTTGAATTCCGAGGGTCTGCTGCTGCTGACCAACGACGGCGACCTCGCCCGCGAGCTGGAGCTGCCGGCGCGGGGATGGATGCGGCGCTACCGCGTGCGCGTGCATGGACGCGTCGACTCGAAGATGCTTGATCGTCTGAAAAATGGCGTCACGGTCGAAGGCGTTCGCTACGGCCCGATCATCGCCAGCCTCGACGGCGAGACCGATCCGACAAAGGGCCCCGCCAAAAGCAATGTGTGGGTGAGCGTATCGCTAAGCGAAGGCAAGAACCGCGAAATCCGCAAGGTAATGGCGTTCCTCGGGCTCTCGGTGACGCGACTGATCCGCGTGTCCTACGGCCCGTTCCAACTCGGCAAGCTGGAGCCGGGCCGCGTCGAAGAAGTCCCCGGGCACGTCGTGCGCCAGCAGCTCGGCGCGGCCGCGCCAAAGGGTCTGTCGCTCAAACGGAAGCGCCGGTGAAGAAAAGAGCGCCGCTCGCCAAAGCGCACCGCCTGCGCATCATCGGCGGCGTCTGGCGCGGGCGGATGATCGAAGCGCCCGCCGATGAAGCGATCCGCCCGACGACCGACCGAGTCCGCGAATCCCTTTTCAACCGCCTTATGCACGGCGCTGCGGGCAGCGGCATCTCTCTTGAGGGGGCGCGCCTCGCCGATGTGTTCGCGGGGACCGGGGCGATGGGCCTTGAAGCCCTCTCGCGCGGCGCGGCGCATGTGACCTTCATCGAACGTGATCTGTCGGCCCTCGCCCTCATTAGGCGGAATGTCGCCGCGCTCGGCGCCGAGGACCGGGTGAGTATCGTCGCCGCGGATGCGACCAATCTGCCCAAAGCCGCGGTCGCCCACGATATCGCCCTTCTCGACCCGCCCTATGAAAAGGGCTTACCCGACCCGGCCATGGCCAGTCTCGCCCGTCAGGGCTGGCTAAAGCCCGGCGCCCTGGTGTCGGTCGAAATGGACGAAAGCGATGTCCCGCCGGAGGCCCCCGGCTATACCCTTCTCGACCGGCGGTCGGCGGGCCGCATCGCCGTCAGTTTCTACCAGTGGGCCGGCTAAATTATATCTGATATAATTTACCGATGGGATTCAGGGGTTATGCGCCCGGGACGACAGTTCACGTCATCCAGCGGGGCAACAACAAAGGCCGGATCTTCGAAAGCGCCAAGGACAGTACCCAGTTTCTCGGCTGGCTGACCGAGGCGGCGAAGACCTATGGCCTCTCGGTGCACGCCTATGTGCTGATGACCAATCACTTCCATCTCCTTGCGACCCTTGAAGGCAAGGACTCCCTGTCCCGCGCGATGCAATCCATCGGTATCCGCTATACGCGTTACTTCAATGCCGCCCATGGCCGCAGCGGCACCCTTTATGAGGGCCGCTATCGCTCGTGCGCCATCGCGCGCGACGACCATTTCCTCGCGGCGTCGCGCTACATCGAAATGAATGCGGTGCGCGCCGGTCTTGCGCCGTCCCCCGACGTTTATCGTTGGTCGAGCTACAAAGCGAATGCGCTGGGACGCGAGGACGCACTGATTACGCCGCACGAAATTTACGTGCGGCTGGGCGCCGATGCCGAGACGCGGCGCACCGCCTATCGCGCCCTCTTCGAGGCGCCGTCGCAGCAGTTCGACGACACATTGCGCGCGGCGACCAATCGCGGCATCGGTCTGGAGGCCGTTGCCGGCCTGCGTAAACCAGGGCGTCCGCGCAAAGCGGCCTAAATCCGCTCCGGGACGATATCGGCCAGCGCATCTCGCGCTTCTTCCACGGGCGCCTGGTCTTCCAGGCTCGGCGGCAGCGCCGCTTCCTCCGCGGCCTTCTTTTCTTCTTCGGTCAGACTGTGCTGATAGACCTTAGCGACGACGGTGTGGATATAGTCGTGGGTGGGATGCTCTTCCGGATGCGGCGCCGCCATCCAGTCCCATTCCTCGTTATGTACGACCGTGGCGGTCGGCGGCAGCTTGAACGCTTTCAGCAAATCCGCGCGTGACACCACGTGATCGCCTTGCATGGCGAACCGGTCCGTGTCGGTGATGATGACGCCGACCCCGGTCGCCTCCTCGGCGATCGCTTTGGCGTGGCGTTCCATGATCTGGTACGCGACCTTGTCGGAATCGAGATCCGAGAAGCCCCGCTCTTTTTCGAAATGCGCGGTGAACGGCGCGGCGAGATGCGTTAGGCAATTGCACGACACAATCAAATCCGCGTCCTTGAGATGCGGGATCAGCGGCGGCGGCGCGGGATGATTTGATCCCGGCGCGCGGCGCTCTTTCATCGCCTTGAACACACCGGTGATGTCGCCCGTCAGCGTCTTCACATTGAAGTGCTTCTTCACCTCCGCAACGACCTGGGGCATATGGAAGATATCGACCAGGAACACCTTCTCGAAGCGGTCGGACAGCGCCTTCAGCGGAACTTCCAGCAGAAGCCCGGACCCCAGCACCACCGCGATCCTCTGATGCTCGCACAGGTCGGCCGCCTTGGTGATGAAGGCCTTGCAGTTGCGCTGATGCTCGGCCCAGGCGCCTTCGCACCGTTTGGCGCGAAACTCCAGCGCGATCAGCCGCTTCAGATAGCCGAACTTACGCGTGCGCTCGGGCGCAAAAGTCGTGATGTAGCGAAAGAATTCCCCGAGCATCCCCGGCGCGCCCCATTCTCCTAGCGGCGCCCGAACAGGCGCTCGATATCCTTGAGCTTAAGCTCCACGTAGGTCGGTCGTCCATGATTGCACTGGCCGGCATGCGGAGTCACTTCCATCTGCCGCAAAAGTGCGTTCATTTCGGGCCCGTTGAGGCGGCGGCCCGAGCGGACGGCGCTGTGGCAGGCCAGGGTCCCGCACACGTCGCCCAGCTTGTCTTTCAGCGATAAAGCCTCGTCGACCGAGGCGAGATCGTCGGCCAGATCCTTGATAAGGCTCGGAACATCGGTTTCACCGAGCAGCGCGGGAACTTCGCGGACGACCACAGCCCCGTTTCCAAAAGGCTCGACCACTAGGCCGAGTTCGGCGAACTCGGCGGCCCGGGCGCACACCCGCGCGGCCGACGGCTCGTCCATTTCGATGACCTCGGGGATCAACAGCATCTGGCGCTTGATGCCGCCGTTGGCGAGCGCCGCCTTCATGCGCTCGTACACCAGCCGCTCATGGGCGGCGTGCTGGTCGACAATCACGATCCCGTCGGCGGTCTGGGCCACGATGTAGGTCTCGTGCACCTGCGCGCGCGCCACGCCCAGCGGATGCGATTGATAGTCGGCCTCCACGATCTGCACCGGCGTGGCATCCGGCGCGGACGGGGCCAGCGCGAACAAGGACGGCGCCTCATTTTCGCCAAGGCCCTGATTGTCGTCGGGCGCCTGCATCGCGTAGGCGATGTGGGCGGCGTTCTGCGACAAGACGTTGCTGGTAAATCCGCGTCCGTCTCCCGGCCGGAACGAGCCCAAGGCTGCGTTTGCGACCGTCGTCGAGGCTTTGTGGCCTGCCTCAGCCAGCGCATGCTTCAAGGCGCCGACAATGAGGCCGCGCACGAGGCCCGCGTCGCGGAAACGAACTTCCGCCTTGGCGGGGTGAACGTTCACATCGACATCGCGCTGCGGCAGTTCCAGGAACAGCACCACGTAGGGGTGGCGGTTCGCCGCGAGGAAGTCCTGATAGGCGGCGCGCACGGCGCCATGCAACAACCGATCACGCACCGGCCGACCGTTGACGAACAGGTACTGCGCCAACGCATTTCCGCGGTTGAACGTCGGAACGCCGATATAACCGAACAGCTTGATCTCTTCGCGTTCCGCCGCCACGGGAACGGCGTTCGCGCCGAACTCCTTGCCGATCACGGCCGCGATGCGCTCCAGATGGACGTCGAACAGATCGCCTTGCATATGACCGGCGGGCAGATTGAGCCGCTGCTTGCCGTCCGCCGTCAGCGTGAAGGCGATGTCGGGGTGCGCCATCGCAAGGCGTTCGATCGCATCCACTGCGTAGCTGAGTTCCGTCGGGGCCGCTTTCAGGAATTTGAGGCGCGCCGGCGTCGCGTAGAAAATGTCCCGCACTTCGACGCGGGTGCCGCCGGCATGTGGCGCGGGGACCGGCCCATCCTTGCGCCCGCCGGCCACGACCACATACCAGCCGGAGTCCGCGCCTGCGGTGCGGCTGGTGACGGTCAACCGCGCAACCGAGCCGATCGCCGGTAACGCCTCGCCGCGAAAACCGAGGTAGTTGATGTCGAGCAGGTCGTCGCTGGGAAGTTTCGATGTCGCATGCCGGTCGACGGCGACAATCAGTTCCTGCGGAGTCATGCCGCAGCCGTTGTCCGTGACAACGATCAGCGAACGGCCGCCGTCGTTGAGCACGATATCGATCCGTGTCGCGCCCGCATCGATCGAATTCTCGACGAGTTCCTTCAGCGCCGACGCCGGGCGCTCCACAACTTCGCCGGCCGCAATCTGATTGACCAGGTTCGGCGGCAGGAGACGGATGGTCACGAGTGCGCCTTCAAAGCAGTCGCTTTCACTGTTGCGTCTTCGCCTGCAGGTAAGCCATCGCCAAGCCCGCAGTCGAGCTGTCGCGGGCCTTGAGGACCTCCTCGGCCGCTGCGGGCGTATCCAGGAGGGCCGGCATCAGGCTTTTCGCGAGTTCCTTGCCCAATTCTACCCCCCACTGGTCGAAAGAGTTAACCCCCCAAATCAACCCCTGGACGAAGACCTTATGCTCGTAAAGGGCCATGAGCATCCCCAGCACGTAGGGGGAAAGCTCGTCGAGCAACAGGGTATTCGACGGCCGGTTCCCAGTGAACTCCCGGTGCGGCCTCAGGGATTCGGGCGTGGAGGCCAAGTCAGGCGCCGTGCGGCCCTTCATCAGGGCCTCCGTCTGCGCCAGGCAATTGGCCATCAAGAGGTCCCGGCTGGGCCCCGATCCGTCGGCCCCCTTCAGCGCGATGATGAAGTCGCACGGGATCAACCGCGGGCTTTGATGCAGAAGTTGGAAGAACGAATGCTGACTATCCGAGCCGCCGCCGCCGAAGACGATCGGTCCTGTCTTGGTTTCGACCTTCGTCCCGTCCTTCGTGACACCCTTCCCGTTGCTCTCCATGTCGAGCTGCTGAAGGTGGAACGGGAACAGCTTCAAGCGATGATCGTAGGGCAGGACCGCGACCGCCGGGGCGTCGAAAAAATCCGCGTACCAGACGCCGAGGAGCGCGAGGATCACGGGCAGATTTTGCTCGAGGGAGGCGGTTTCGAAATGCCGGTCCATGGCCTCGGCGCCCGCGAGGAATTGATCGAACACGTCATACCCGCACGCGAGGATCACCGAGAGCCCGATCGCCGACCACACGGAGTACCGGCCGCCGACCCAATCCCACATCGGGAACACGGCGTCGGGGTGAATGCCGAAGCGCTTCGCCGCTTCGACATTGGTGGAGACGGCGGCGAAATGTTTGGCCACCGCCGGCTCGCCCAGGCGCGCGGTCAGCCACGCGCGCGCGGCATCGGCATTTGCCGTGGTTTCGGCGGTTGTGAAGGTCTTGGAGCAGATGATGAACAAGGTCTCCGACGGCTCGATCTTCTCGAGCGCGTCATCGAGCTGCGCGCGATCGGGGTTGGAAACGAAGGCGACCGTCATCTCGGGCGACTGATATGACTTGAGCGCGTCGGCGACGAACATCGGGCCAAGATGCGAACCGCCGATGCCTATATTGACGATGTGGCGGAGGATCTTACCGGTCGCGCCGCGCCACTCGCCCTTTCGCACGGCGTCGCTGAACGCCTTGAGGCGCGCGCGTGTGGCGCGGATCTCAGGCATGACATCGGCCCCGTCGACCATCATGGGTCGCTCTTCGCGATTGCGCAGGGCGACATGAAGCACGGCACGGTTTTCCGTCGTGTTGATGCGCTCGCCGGCAAACATCGCCGCCCGTCCCGCCTCAACCCCGCGCACACGCGCAAGTTCCGCAAGCAAGCTCATGGTCTCGAGTGTGATTCGGTTTTTGGAATAGTCGGCACGGACCGGGCCGAACGACATCGAGAGCCGCGCAAAGCGATCGGGATCCGCAGCGAACAGATCGCGCATGTGCTGGCCGCCGAGGGTGGCGGCATGGGACTGAAGCGCCTGCCAGGCCGGCAGAACCGTCAGGGAGGGAGAAGGCATGTAACGATCAATCCTGGTTCGCGGAGAGCCCGCACCATACCAACCCAGGCCGGGGCTGCCAAACTTTGTGAAAAGGAATGTTTTAGAATCAGGGACTTAGAATTCGCGCCGCGGCTGCAATTCGACCGTGGCGCGCGCCCGCCACTGCTTGCAGACTGGGCGCTGGAAAAACATCCGAAGGGGACCTCCACATGACCACCTCCATCCGCCTCGCCGCCGGCCTTGTCGCCGCAGCCCTGGCATTTCCGGCCGCCGCCGGCGCCGCCGAGATCAGCCGCACGCCCAACGCCGGCAATGCGCTGATCCTTCAGTCGGCCACCATTCCGGCCGGCAGCGAACTCCTGTTCCTCTCGGGACTGACACCGACGCCGATCACCCCCGGCAAGACCGATAGCTTCGAAGCTTTCGGCGACACCAAGACACAAACCATCGCCGTCATGGAACGCATCAAGGCGGCGCTGGCCGAGAAAGGTTATGCCATGTCCGACGTCGTGAAGATGACGGTCTTTCTCGTCGGCGACCCGAAGCTCGGCGGCAAGATGGACTTCGCGGGCATGAACGAAGCCTACAAGATGTATTTCGGCTCCGCGTCCAATAAGAACCTGGTGACGCGTTCGACCATCCAAGTCGCGGCGCTGGCCGCGCCCTATTATCTGGTCGAGATTGAGGCCACTGCGGCAAAAGCGCCGAAGTAAAGCTTTCCGGCGCCTAAAGCGGCGCCGGTTTCGCTTTGGCTTTGGCGGGTGCGCCGGCGGCAGGCGTGCCCGCGCCGGGCTTCGCGAGCGTCGGATCCGGGCCGACAACAACGACGACGAGATTGTCGGGGTCGTAGAGTTTTTTGGCCAGGGCCTTCGCCTGATCGAGCGTTACCGAGTCGATGTAGCTGTTGCGCTTATCGAGATAATCGAGCCCGAGATTGTCGCGTTGCACGGCGAGCAGGATGTCGGCGACAGAGCCCGTCGATCTGAAGCGCAGTGGGAAAGCGCCGGTAAGGTACTGTTTGGCGTCATTCAGTTCCTCCTGCGTCGGCCCCTCGTCGTGGATCTTGCGCCACTCGGCCTGGATGACTTTAAGGCTTTCTTCCGCCTGATCGGCCCGGGTTCCGACCGAAGCGATCATCATCGATCCGGCGGCATAGGGCGCGATGCTCGTACCGACGCTGTATGCCAGCCCTCGCTTTTCGCGCACTTCCTTCATCAAGCGCGAGGCAAAGCTTCCGCCGCCGAAGACGTAGTCGACGACCTGGCTGGTATACCAATCGGGATCGTTCCGCATCAGTCCTTTCTGACCGATATAAACCACGCTCTGCGGCAGATTCTTGTTGATGCGGATGATCTTGCCGGTCCCGACAATCGGCGCCGGGGGCACTTCGGCCTTGAGCCCGGTCGTGGCCGGCAGCGTCCCGAAGACTTGATCGAGAACAGTCTGAAGCTGCGCGGCCGTGATGTCGCCGGACGCGCTGACGAGCAAACGATCGCGCGCGAAGCGGCTCTTCACCCAGCCGCGCAAGTCATCGACCGTGATCCCTTTGATCGTCTCCGGCTTGCCCTCGTCTTCCAGGGCGTAAGGATGCTTTCCGAACAACTCCTCCATCAGACGTTGTCCGGCGATGCGCCCCGGACTTTCCAGACGCGACTGGATGCCCACCAGGATCTGCCGCCGGACGCGCTCCACGGGCTCCTGGTCGAAGCGCGGCTGGGTCAGCGCCAGCCGCAGAAGTTCGTAGGCTTTGGCCGCGTTGGGTGTTGTCGAGACGATCTGGCCGGTGACGTAGTCGGGGTCGGCGCTGAAGCGCAACGTAATGGCGCGGTCCTCGAGTTCGGTCTGGAAGGCAAATGAATCGAGTTGCCCCGCGCCTTCATCGAGCAGAGACGTCACCATCGTCGACAGCCCCAGCTTGGCTTCCGGATCGATGGCGGAGCCGCCCTTAAAACCGAAGGTGATCGCGACGATCGGCGCGGTGTGGTCTTCGGCGAGATAGGCTTTGATACCGCCCGGGCTTTTGACCTCGCGAACGGTGATCGCGTAGGCCGGCGCCGCAAAGACGACTGCGGCGATGATCAGGGCAAAGAACTTTCTCATGGCGTCGGCCCTCCGGCCTGCTTCGGCTCTGGCAGAAGAATTCCCGTCACCGACGAGTTTTCCGAGAACAGACGGCGGGCCGCGGCCTGCACCTGGGCGAGAGTCACCTTATTCACCTGGTCGGGCCAGGATTCGATATCCTGCAGGCTGATGCCGGAGGCGAGCGAGGTACCGACCCCGCGCGCCGCGGACATCGGCGAGTCCTTCACGAACGCCAGCGAGGCCGCGAACCGGTTCTTGGCTTGCTGCACGTCAGCTTCGGTGATGCCGTTGGCGAGCAATTCCGCCAGCGCTTTCTCATACGCGGCCTCGGCCTGCGCGATGGAAACGCCGGGGCTCGGCGTCATGGAAACGAAGAAGCTGCCGTAGGAGACGGAATCGGTGTCGTAACCGGCGCTGAACGACGCGGCCACCTGCTGTTCGATCACCAGCTTGCGATAGAGCTTCGTGGTCGATCCGCCGCCGATAATCTGGCTGAACACCTCAAGCGCATGGACATCGGTGCGATCCCCGACGTTATAGCTCGGTGCGATGATCTGCCGGCTCCACGAGGGTTGCGTCACCCGCTCATGGGTCATGGTCACGCGCGTGTCGGCCTTTTGGTACAGGAACGTGGAGCGCTTACGCACGATCGGCGCGGCCGCCTTGGGGACAGCTCCATAATACTTCTCAGCCAGCGGGCGCAGCTTATCCATGGTGATATCGCCCGCGACCACCAGAATGGCGTTCTCCGGCGAGTAGTGCGCCTTGTAGAACGACAGCGCGTCTTCGAGTTGCAATCCGCGCATCTCGTGCTCCCAGCCGATCACCGGGATCCCATAGGTGTTGGTCATCCACAGGGCCGCGGCCATGCGTTCTCCGAGCAAGGCCGAGGGCGAGTTGTCGGTGCGCATGCGTCGCTCCTCGATGATGACCTCGCGTTCGGTATCGACGGCCTTTTTATCGAGGATGAGATTGCGCATGCGGTCCGCTTCCATGTCCATCATCAGCGGAAGTCGGTCGACGGCGATGTTTTGGAAGTAGCCGGTGTAGTCGGAGGTCGTGAAAGCGTTCTGGTCGCCGCCGTTGCGAGCGACGATGTCCGTCATGGCGCCTTCGGGAAAGCGCGGGGTGCCCTTGAACAGCAAATGCTCCAGGAAGTGCGCGATGCCGGACTTACCCGGCGGCTCGTCCGCCGAGCCGACTTTGTAGAACACCATGTGGCTGACGATCGGCGCGCGATGGTTTGGTATCAGCACCACCTGCATCCCGTTGGCGAGGGTAAAGGTCTCGGCGCCGTAAACTTCGGCATGAGCATTTGGCGCCGCCAGACAGAGGACGGCGGCCAGGAGCGAAGCGATAATACGCGGCATTGATGATCCCTGAGAGACAAGCGGGAAGGAATGAAACCATAGCCCGCCCCGCGCGCGGGCGTAAATCCAGGGTTACAACTAAGATAGAAAACAAGGCCGTGAAGACCTATGTTTGGGCCTCGCAGGCGCGAAGGGATTTGTAACGTGAACGGCCCCAAGGACACCCCGTCATCGAAGTTCCCGGTTTGGCAAGCGGCGATGGACTCGCTGGAGTACTGCTGGATCCACCGGTCCCTGATGGAGCGTTACGGCCTGATCCCAATGCTGCTCGGCATCGCCGCGGCATGGTCGCTTCTCTTCTTCGGCGTCAGCCAGACTGAACCCTCCGCGGCGATGTTCACGGTGCTTGCCTTGCAAGTCGTCATCCTGCTGCCGCCGTCGGTGTCGTGGTATCGCACTGTTGTTTACGGCGAGCACGCGGCGCTCCGTCCGCCGTTCACCTTCACCCGCCTCGAGGTACGCC
The DNA here is from genome assembly GCA_041905525.1 of Rhodospirillaceae bacterium. Classification (GTDB taxonomy): domain Bacteria; phylum Pseudomonadota; class Alphaproteobacteria; order Rhodospirillales; family Rhodospirillaceae; genus SHVO01. Next base: position 4,410 of record JAYRKY010000033.1, on the reverse strand, counting down.
TGCTGCTCTGGCAAATCCTCGCGATGCTGGTGTTGGGCATCGGTGTCCTCCTCGCCGTGCTGGTCATCGGCGGCGTTGGCGCCGGCGTGCGCGCCGCGGCCGGAGATATTGCCGCGGGCGTCGTCGTCGCTCCGCTCGTCGTCGCCGGCGCCCTCGGGTTCATCGTTTCCGCAACGCGGCTGTCGATGGTGTATGCGCTCGCGGCGCTCGATGCGCCTGTGAGCTTCAAGATCGCGTGGCAACTGACGAAGGATATCGCGTGGCGGCTGACCGGGGCTTTTATCGTCGTGACGATGGCCATCGTCCTCTTCGGCGCGCTCGCCGAACTGCTCGCCTGGGTCGTCGGCGCCCTCATCGCCATGGCGCGCGGGTCCGAGATCTCCACGGTCGTTCCCTATGTGCGTGCCGTCGCGCAAGGCCCGGCCAGCCTGCTCTGGCTCTTTGCAACCGCCACGCTCTTCGGTTTCGCTTACAAGGCGCATGCGGAAATAGAACCGGCGCCGATGGAACCACCGGCGCCGGTCTGAGGTCTCAAAACAGGGTCGGACGTTAGCCTAGAAGATGCCGAGTGTCCCGCGCGTGCCGCGGCGGATCACCACCGACGCGCCCTCGTTCGGCTTCTTGCCTTCCGCGGCGTTCTGGCTCAGGCGCTTCATTTCCGCAGCCGGGTCGACAATGGTACCGGGAACGCTGCCGCCATCGCGCCAGAAAAGCAGACGATCGGAGAACGCGCGTTCTTCAGGCGCGAAGGTCGACACTTCCTTGTTGATCGTGTTGCGGATGTCCGGGAGAACGCCGTCGGCTCCGGCGGCGCCAAGGATCGCCGTTTCGCCGTTCGAGAAGCCGCGCTTTTGGTAGTCGAGCAGACGGGCGCGGCCGAGAAGCACGGCGCGGCCCTGTTCCGCCGGCGTGGCTTCCGGCGTGCGCTCCGAACCGGGCGCGGGCGGACGCAGATTGAAATCCGGCGGGATCGCCAGGGGGGCCGGGGTCGCTACAGCGAACTCGTCCGGAACCGTCTTATTGAGGCCGAGCGCGCGCCGCGTTCTGTCGCAGCCGGTCAGGCTGACGGCAGCCACGAGCATGATAGCAATGGATAGGTAACGCATTGTCGTCCTCGTTGATTAGGGGCCGCTCTTGGCGGGCTCTTGTTTGCCATCGTGGTCGCGGTCAAACAAGGCGTCAAGCAGCACAATTATGGCGCCGACCGTGATGCAGCTATCGGCGATATTAAATGTCGGAAAGTGCCAGTCCTGCCAGTAAACGTGCAGAAAATCGGCCACCGCCCCGACGCTGGCGCGGTCGATAATGTTGCCGAGCGCCCCGCCGACGATCAGGCCGAGACCGACCTGAAGCCAAGACCGGGGCGTGCGCCACATCCAAACCGTCATCACAATCGTGATAGCGATGGTCACGGCGAGCAACGTGGCGACCGCGGCATCGGTCCCCGAGTTGAACAGCGAAAAGCTGATCCCTTCGTTCCAGGACAAGCGGAACTGGAACACCGGCAGAATATCGATCACCACTGGGCTCGTGAACGGCGTCTCGGTGACCCCTTCAGGACGGAACACGCGTTCCACCATGTAGTACTTCGTCGCTTGGTCGGCGACCATGCCGACCACCGCGCACGCGAGGCCGGCCCGTGGGACCGTGGCGTTCGCCGTCGTGTCGGCCTTCGTGTTCGCCATCTGCTAGGCCGCCTTCACTTCGTCGACGGCCGCGTCGCACCGCTCGCAGACGCCGATGTGCTTATGCTTGCCGACATCCGGCAGGACCTTCCAGCACCGCTGGCACTTCTCGCCTTCGGCCAGGTCCACGACGACACCGACACCCGGAACCTCCGGCGAGCTGTGCGCGCCGCCGGGCGCCGCGCCGGATTGGAGCGTGATGGCCGAGGTGATGCAGATATCATCCATCGGCAGGTCCTTCGCAACCTCCAGCAGTTCCGACGGCGCCCAGACCTTCGGGTGGGCCTGAAGCGACGCGCCGATCTTCTTGGCGGCGCGTTCCAGTTCGAGCGCGCCGGTGATCGCGCGGCGCAGTTCGCGAACCTTGGTCCACTTCTGCGCTAGACCGTCATCGCGCCAGTAGGCAGGCAGGTTGGGGAACTGCTCGAAATGCACGGATCCGTTTTCGGACGGATACCGCGCGAGCCAGGCTTCCTCGGCCGTGAAACAGATGAACGGCGCGAGCCATTTCACGAGACAGTCGTAAAGGATATCGAGCACCGTGCGACAGGCGCGGCGACGCATCGACGAGGGCGCGTCGCAGTAAAGAACATCCTTTCGGATATCGAAGTAGAAGGCCGAGAGCTCAACGGCGCAGAAGTTATGAAGCTCGTTGAACAATCCGTGGAAGTCGTACTTGTCGCAGGCGTCGCGGATCAGATGATCCAGTTCGCACAGCCGGTGCAGGATAAAACGCTCGAGCTCGGGCATATCCGCCGCGTCCACGCGCTCGGACTCGCTGAATCCCGCGAGATTGCCTAGCAGATAGCGCAATGTGTTGCGAAGACGGCGATAGAGATCGCTCATCTGCTTCAGGATATTCGGACCGATGGACAGATCCTGCGCATAGTCGGACGCGACCACCCAAAGACGAAGGATGTCGGCGCCGGACTGAGCCATGACGTCCTGCGGGGCGACGACATTGCCCAAGGACTTCGACATCTTGCGTCCCTTCTCGTCGAGCACGAAACCGTGCGTCAGCACGGCATCGAACGGGGCCCGTCCGCGCGTACCGCACGATTCAAGCAACGAGGTGTGGAACCAGCCGCGATGCTGATCCGAACCTTCGAGATACAGGTCGGCCGGCCATTTCAGGTCCGGGCGCTGCTCGAGGCAGAAGGCGTGCGTTGAGCCGGAGTCGAACCAGACCTCGACGATGTCGGTGACCTGTTCCCAGTCTTCGGCCTTGTATTTGTTGCCGAGGAAACGCTCCGGCGGCGACGTCAGCCACGCATCCCCGCCTTCCTTCATGAAGGCCTCGGAAACGCGGTCGATCACCGCCTGGTCTTTGAGCACCTCACGGGTTTGCTTGTGCACGAACAAGCCGAGCGGCACGCCCCACTGGCGCTGGCGCGAGATACACCAGTCGGGCCGCTGTTCGATCATGCTTTGGATGCGATTGCGTCCTTGCGCTGGCACCCACGTCGTGTCCGCGATGGCCTGCAGCGCCGTCTTGCGCAGCTCGGTCTCCTCCATGGAGATGAACCACTGCGGCGTGTTGCGGAAGATCAAGGGGGCCTTCGAGCGCCACGAATGAGGATAGCTGTGGACCAACTTCCCGTTGGCCAGCAGCGCGCCCGCATCTTTAAGCGTGGCGAGCATGTCCGGATCGATCTTGAACACATGCTTGCCCGCGAAGAGTGGCACATGCGGGTAGTAGGTTCCGTCGCCCGCAACCGTCTCCGGCACGGCGATCTTGTACTTGAGGCAGAGGTAGTAATCGTCTTCACCATGACCTGGGGCGGTGTGCACGAAGCCCGTGCCCGCTTCGGTCGTCACATGATCGCCCGGCAGCAACGGAACCTCGAAGTCGTAGCCCTTTCCGTGCAGCGGATGGTGGCAGAGCGTTCCTTCAAGATCGGCGCCTTTGAAGCGCGCGCCCAGCGCATGGTCGGTGACGCCTGCGCTCTTGAGCACGTCCGCGAGCAGATCGACGTTGACCACGAACCGCTCACCGAGCCGCGCCAGCGATTTTTCGCTCACGCCTTTGACTTCGACGACGACGTAATCCATCGCCGGTCCAAAGGCGATGGCGCGGTTGCCCGGCATGGTCCAAGGGGTCGTGGTCCAGATGACGATGGATGTGTCCTTGATCGCCGCAAGTTCCGTTTTCACGACCTTGAAGCGCACCCAGATCGTCGTCGACGTGTGATCGTCGTACTCGACTTCGGCGTCGGCGAGCGCGGTCTTCTCCACCACCGACCACATCACCGGTTTGGAGCCGCGATAGAGCGCGCCGTTCATGAGGAACGTGCCGACCTCGCGAACGATGTGACCCTCGGCTTCGAAAGCCATGGTCTTGTAAGGATTGTCCCAGTCGCCGATGACGCCGAGGCGCTTGAACTCTTCCTTCTGCACCTCGATCCACTTCGCGGCGAAGTCGCGGCACTGTTTGCGGAACTCGACGACGGGAACATCGTCTTTATTCAGGCCCTTCTCGCGGTACTGCTCCTCGATCTTCCACTCGATGGGAAGTCCGTGACAGTCCCAGCCCGGCACATAATTGGAATCGTAGCCGGTCATTTGGCGCGCGCGCGTGATCGTATCCTTGAGGATCTTGTTGAGCGCGTGACCGATGTGAAGATGTCCGTTCGCGTACGGCGGGCCATCGTGCAAAACGAACTTTTCGCGGCCCTTCGATTTCTCGCGAAGGCGCTTGTACATGTCCATGTTCTTCCAGCGCTCG
>JAYRKY010000001.1:0-589489 GCA_041905525.1 Rhodospirillaceae bacterium | reverse complement strand
TTCACCCGCGACGACAGTCGGTGCGAGACAACGATCAGGGTGCGGCCGCGCGCAATCTGGGCGAGATTGCGCTGCACGATGGCTTCGCTTTCAGGATCCAGCGCGCTGGTGGCTTCATCGAACAGCAGCAAGCGCGGACGCATCAGCAGCGCGCGCGCGATGGCGATGCGTTGGCGCTGGCCGCCGGAGAAATTGGTGGCGCTTTCTTCGACCAGCGTTTCATACGAGAGCGGGAGGCGGTCGATGAATTCATCGGCGCCGGCGAGGCGCGCAGCCTCCATCACCTCGTGCAGCGAGGCATCCGGTTTGCCGGCGGCGATATTCTCGCGGATGGAGCCGCGGAACAGCATGTTGTCTTGGAGCACCACGCCGATCGAGCGGCGCAGGTGGGTCAGGTCGACGTGACGGATATCGGTGCCGTTCAGGCGAATCAATCCGTCCTGCGCGGTATGGATGCCCTGGATCAACCGGGTAATGGTTGTTTTGCCCGAACCGGACCGTCCGACGATGCCGATATATTGCCCCTCTTCCACCGTGAACGATACGCGGTCGAGCGCCGGTGTGACGGTATTCGGGTATTTGAACGTGACGTTGGAGAGTTCGAGCTTGCCGGTGATGAGCGGGCGGATCCCGCGGAAGTTCGGATCGCGCTCCTCGGGATGGTCCATGACCTTGCCGAGCATTTTCACGGACAGCGCGGTCTGCTGATACTCATTCACCAGCGAGACAATCTGGAGAAGCGGGCCGGTGACGCGGCCAGAAAGCATGTTGAACGCCACCAGGGCGCCCATGCTCATATTGCCTTCGAAGACCTGAAACGCGCCCAGGCCGAGAATGGTCATCTGCATGACCTGCTGCAGCCCGTTGGTGAACACACCGGCGGCCGCGCCGAAGTAACCCACCGCTGCGCGGCGGCGGACGGAGGCGACGACCTTGTTGTCCCACGAGCGCAGGCGCGGGGTTTCAAGCGCCAGCGACTTCACCGTGCGCATGCCATGGATCGTTTCCACGAGGTCGGCCTGGCGCGCGCCTTCGGCGCTGTAGAGTTCGCCCAGATAACGCCGGTACAGCGGAAGCAGGCCGGCGATGACCGCCGCCATGGCAAGTGTGAACGCCAGGACCACGAATGTCAGAGTAGCCGAGTACATGAACAGGCCGACCAGCATGATCGGCATGGTGAATGTATCGAGCATGGTCTGGAAAAGGCGGCCGGTGAGGAAGTTGCGGATGCCTTCCGTCTGCTGCATGTGTCGCAGCAGCACGCCCGCGGTCGTGCTCTCGAAAAAGTTCATGGGCAGGCGCAACAGATGCGCGAAGGTCCGCGAGGCCAGCCGGGCGTCCACCTTGTTGGTGGCGAACACGGTGAGATATTGGCGCATATACTGGAAGACGCTGTCGAAGATCAGGGCCACCACAAACGCGACGATCACCGCAAGCAGCGTTTGATAGCTGCGGTGCGGAATGACCTTGTCGATCATGATCTGGAACAGAAGCGGCGTCGCGAAGGCAATCAAGCTGGTCATGACCGCGGCGATCGCGATATCGCGGAAGTATTTTCCGTGCTTGAGAATCTCCGGCATGAACCAGAGCAAGCCGAACTTCTGCGTCTCATCGACGAGCTTGAATTTCTTTTTGCAGAGGATGAGGCGGCCGGTCCACGTCTCCTCGAACTTCTCGCGGCGTTGAAGCTGCACGCCGGTCGCTTCATTGACGGGATTCAGCACCGCGACCTGATGGCCGCCGTCGTTGGTGGGAAGCGTGCTGGCAACGATGACCCAGCCGCCGGTGTTCTGCTCGGCCATGATGGGGAACGCGCTGCCGAGCGACAGCAGATCCTCCCATGAACGCTTCTTCAGGACCTTGGCGGAAATGCTGAGATCGGACATCAGCCGGAGCACGGAGCCGACAATGTCGGACTCGTCCGCCTCGGCAAGCTTTTCGGGCGGAACCTGGACGCCATGATGCAATGCCACGAGGAAGAGGCATCGAAGCGCCGTCAGATGCGGCGCCATCTGAACATCAGGAATGTGGTTCATGGCGTCTTTTATGGTTTGTAAAGGTTAAAAACCCGACAAACCGTGAGGTTTATACCAAGGCGTTCGGCCGCTCGGAAACCGCATCCCGTGTCCTGTTGATAGCGTTTGTGATTTCCGGTCCGTTACCGAAAGGTTAATTCGCCGGCGGAAGCCCGAGCGCCTTCCTGAGTCGCGTGGTCGTCTCGCGTAACGTCGGCCCCCAATCGTTGGTCTCGGTATGGGATTGGCGGATGATGCGCGGGCTGTCGTACCACACGGTGCGCTCGCCTTCGTGGCCCCAGTACCAGAACTTGCCGAGCTTGGCGGGCAGCAACACCCACACGGGGGCGCCGACCGCGCCGGCGACGTGAGCGGTGGTGTTCGACACCGTGATCGTTAGATCGCACGCCGCAATCAAGGCGGCGAGTCCGTCGATGTCTTTTGTGAGGTCGAGGTCTTCGAGGTGGTGGAGCGTGAGCCCGCGCTCGCGCTTGAGTCTTTCGCGCTCCTCCGCGGTATCGCCGTATTGCAAATCGACGAACCGCACGCCGGGCACACTCAAGATATCGACCCACTTATCGAGGTCGATGGTCTTGTTGCTGCCGATGGATTTGTTTTTACTGACCCACGAGACACCGACCAACTTCTCGCCGGGCTTCAGGTTCAACGAGGCACGCAGTTGCGCCACGCGCGGCCAGTTCACCGCGAGATATTTTTTGCGCCCCTTCGGGAACTGCGAGATGTCGTTGCGCAGGAACCGGCCGAGACTGGCCGACGGCGATTGGACAGTGATGTCAGGCGTCATGGTCTCCGGCAACGGCGGGGCGATTCCCTTGCGCGGCACGACCTTCATTTCCGGGTGCGTGCGCTCAAGCAACGGGACGAGCCGGTAGTCGCACTCCCACACGACCTTGCAGCCGCGCTTCAAGAGGTCCTCGGCCATGCTCATGTGTAGGATCTCGTCGCCGAGGCCCTGCTCGGACCAGACCAGCATGGTCTTGCCCTTCACGTCTTCGCCGCACCAGCGCATCTTCTTGCTGCGTTGAACTAATTTATCTGCAAGCCAACGCCATTCGTAGTCTTCCCAGGCGGTGCCGAAGCGCTGCATCAGCAGCGACACGAGGCCGAGATTCTTGCGCACCGATGCGTGATCGATCTTGAAGGATAATGCGCGCTGGAAGGACTCGATGGCCTCCTCGAAACGTGCGAGGCCCCACAGCGCCATGCCGCGGTTGCTATGTGCGTCGACATACTCCGGCTCCTGCATGATCGACTTGTCGAGCATGGCCAAGCCTTCGTCGAAGCGCCCCAACTTCGTAAGAGAATCGCCGTAATTGTTGATCGCCTTGGGGTTGATCGGCTGGATCTCGACCGCCTTCTTGAAAGCGGCAAGCGCTTCTTCGTGACGCTCGAGCGCGTTCAATTCGACGCCGAGGTTGTTGTAGGCCATGGGCCGCGTCGGATCGAGTTTGATCGCCTTCTTGTGGATCTCGATGGCTTCTTCCGTTTTGCCCTGTTCGTAGAGACAGACGCCGAGATTATTCAACAACATGGCATCGTTGGGATTGAGCGCCATGGCCTTGAGATACTGTGCTTCGGCGAGGGGAAGATTGCCCGCGCGCTGCGCATCGAGGCCGACGTTGAAGATGTTCACAAATTCCTGGATCGCAGGCGGCAGCTTGACCGCAGTGTCGGCGCGGCGCTCCGCCCGGTTCTTGCCCGGCGCTGCCGTGGTGGCGACCGGGATCGCGGTGGCGGTCGCGGGTGTCGGCGGAGTGAACTTCTTCGGCGGTGTTTTTGCGGCTTTCATGGCGAGGCCTTACGCGTCGATGGCGGATTTGAAATAGGCGATGGTCTGCAAGAGTCCTTCTTCCAGCGGAACCTTGGGTTCCCACTTGAGCGCGGACTTTGCGAACGAGATGTCGGGCCGGCGGCGAACGGGATCGTCCTGCGGCAGCGGCTTGTGAACGATGGTCGATTTCGATTTCGCGAGTGCAATCACCTTCTCGGCGAGCTCCAGGATGGTCGATTCCACCGGATTACCGAGGTTCATTGGGCCGGTGATGTCGTCGCCGGTGTCCATCAGGCGCACAAAGGCTTCGACAAGATCGCTGACAAAGCAAAACGACCGGGTCTGATCGCCCTTGCCGTAGATGGTGATCGGCTCGCCCTTGAGCGCCTGAACGATGAAGTTCGAGACCACGCGGCCGTCGTTGGGCAGCATGCGCGGCCCATAGGTGTTAAAGATTCGCGCGACTTTAATGCGCAGCTTATGCTGGCGGTGATAGTCAAAAAACAAGGTTTCGGCGCAGCGTTTGCCTTCGTCGTAACAGGCGCGAATGCCGATCGGATTCACATTGCCCCAGTAGCTTTCCACTTGCGGATGGACCGCCGGATCGCCGTACACTTCGCTGGTCGAGGCCTGGAAAATCTTGGCCTTCGTACGCTTGGCGAGGCCGAGCATATTGATGGCGCCGTGCACACTGGTCTTCGTGGTCTGCACGGGATCGAACTGGTAGTGCACCGGCGAGGCCGGGCACGCGAGATTGTAGATTTCGTCAGTCTCGACGTAGAGCGGGAAGGTCACGTCGTGCCGCACCAGCTCGAAGTAGGGCTGGCTGAGAAGCGGTACGATGTTTTGGCGACGGCCGGTGAAGAAGTTGTCCACGCACAGGACTTCATGTCCCGCCGCGACCAGCTTCTCACACAGGTGGGAGCCGATGAAACCAGCGCCCCCGGTTACGATAATGCGTTTCACACCGCCCCCAGCTCAAACGGACGGGACCGCACAAAGCCACGGCCCCGATTGGAAAGTATTTCCAACTGCTTTCCAAATCGTTACCCCGCGCGCCACGCGAGGCAGGCGGGAAGCAGGCGCGAGGCGGGGTTAACGCTTTAGGCGTCAGGGAAGATCTTCCCGGGATTCATCAGGTTGTGGGGGTCGAGCGCTTTCTTGATCGCGTGCATGACCGAGACCGCCTCGCCACCATGTTCGGCGGCGAGGAACTTGGTTTTGCCGAGGCCGACGCCATGCTCGCCGGTGCACGTGCCGCCCGCCGCAAGGGTACGCTCGACCATACGGTCGCTGAGGGCCTCGACACGGGCCAGATAGGATGGGTCCTTGGGATCGACAGCCACCGCGAGATGGAAATTACCGTCGCCGACATGGCCGACGATCGGAGCGAGGAAACCTTCGCGGTCGATATCGGCCTTGGTCGCCACGATCACGTCGGTCAGGTGCGAGATCGGCACGCAAACGTCGGTGATGAACAGATCCCAGCCAGGACGCGCCGACTTCACCGACCACACCACATCATGGCGGGCCTGCCACAGCTTGGCGCGATCCTCGGTCTGCGCGGTCCAGAAAAAATTGCCCCCGCCGTTCTCCGCGGCGATGCCCTGGACCAACTCCGCCTGTTCCTTCACCCCGGCCTCGGTGCCGTGGAACTCCATGAACAGCGTGTCTTTATTGGGATACGTCAGCTTGGAGTAATCGTTGACGCACTTCATTTGTATGTCGTCGAGCAGCTCGATCCGCGCGATGGGAATGCCCGACTGAATGGTCTGAATGACGGTGTTGACCGCACCCGCCAGACTGTCGAAGGAGCAGACCGCAGCGGCGATCTTCTCGGGAATGCCGTGCAGACGCACCGTGACTTCCGTGATGACACCCAGGGTACCTTCCGAGCCGACGAACAGGCGGGTGAGATCGTAACCGGCGGAGGATTTACGCGCCCGCCCGCCGGTGCGGATGACGTTGCCGTCCACGGTGACAACCTGAAGCGCGAGCACATTCTCGCGCATGGTGCCGTAGCGCACCGCATTGGTGCCAGAAGCGCGGGTCGCGGCCATCCCCCCGAGCGAGGCGTCCGCGCCGGGATCGATCGGAAAAAACAGGCCTGTATCGTGGATATGTGCGTTGAGCGCCTTGCGCGTCACACCGGGCTCCACCACGGCATCCATATCCTCAGCGTTCACCTTGAGGATGCGATCCATCTGCATGAGATCGAGACTGATTCCTCCTTCCGAGGCCATCACGTGGCCTTCCAAAGAGGTGCCGGTACCATAGGGGATGATCGGTGTGCCGTTGGCCGCGCACACCTTCACAATGCGCACGACCTCTTCCAGCGAGCGCGCGAAGGCGACGGCGTCCGGCGGCGCGGGCTTGTGATAGGAGAGGTCGCTGCCGTGGCGCTCAAGGATCGACGGCGAAGTCGATAACCGGTCGCCTAAAAACGACTTAAGTGCCGAGATGGTATCGGGAATTTGCCCGCGCGATTTGCGGACAGCGGCCTTTATCGCCATGGCGTGAACTCCAGCGCGTGTCTCATCATGTGGTATCTTACCTTGCCACGGCGGCCCTTGACAGGGCGGGTCAAAACCGCTGGTTTGGCCGCCTTTTGTAAGCCGGAGCGTGGTTCGTTTTGACGCGTGTTTCCAACCTCAAGGGCGCCTTGCGCGGGGCCTTCGGCGCCGCCGCGGACGCCTATCACAGCGCGGCGGACGTGCAGCGCGAGGTGGCCTCGCGTCTGGCGCGACGGATCGCCGCGCTAACGCTCGCCCCGCGCCCGCGGGTGTTGGAGATCGGCTGCGGCACCGGCTTTCTTTCCCAGGCCCTGGCCGCGGACCTCACCGGCGCGAGCTGGGTGCTGAGCGATCTCTCGGAAGCCATGGTGAAACGCACGCGCCGCGGCGCGCCTGTACCGCAGGCCCGCTACGCCGTGCTCGACGGCGAACATCCGCCCTTCGCGGATGCTTCATTCGATCTCATCTGCGCGAGCCTGGCGTTCCAGTGGTTCGAGGACTTGCCGGCAGCCCTATCCAAGTTGACCCATTTGCTGGCACCCGGCGGCGCCTTGGCGTTCAGCACGCTCACCGCCGAAAGTTTTCCGGAGTGGCGCGAGGCGCACAGCCAGATGGGAATGCGCGCCGCCGTCCGTGGGTATCCCACCATTCGCGAACTCGCGCGTATGATTCCAAAGAGCGCCTACGTGGACCTGGAGGCCGAAGCGGTGGCGCGGACCTATCCCAGCGCGCACGCCTTCCTCGCGCATTGGAAGGAGATCGGGACCCATGTTCCGGATACAGACCGCGCGCCGCTGACACCAGGCGCCATGCGCAAGCTGCTGCGCACATTCGAACGCGGCATCACCGTGACCTATCACGTCGCCTACGGCACCGTGATCAAGGCGTAAGGACGCGCGCTACGGCGCTTGTGAGCCGCACCAGATCTTCCGGCGAAATCGTGAAGGCCGGGGTGAGATAGACGATATTCCCAAAGGGCCGGACCCACACACCGGCGTCGACAAGCTTCGCCTTCAACGCCCTCATATCGGCGATGCGTGTCAGTTCCACGACGCCGATGGCGCCGAGAACGCGAACATCCTTTACGTCCGGCAGTCGGCGGCAGGGCGACAGCCCCTCGGCCAGCGCCGCAGAAATCGCCGCGACTTGCGCCAGTCTTGGCTCTTCTTCGAAAAGATCGAGCGAGGCGTTGGCCGCCGCGCAGGCCAACGGGTTGGCCATGAACGTCGGGCCGTGCATGAGGGCATGCAGCGGATCGTCCGACCAAAAGGCGTCGAACACATGATCGCGCGCAACCGTCGCCGCCAGCGCCATGGTGCCACCGGTCAGGGCTTTCGAGAGGCAGACAATATCCGGAACGATCCCGGCGGATTCGCTTGCGAACATGCTGCCGGTGCGTCCGAAGCCGGTGAAGATCTCATCGCAGATCAGGAGAAGATCGTATTTGTCGGCGATGCGCCGCAGTTTCTGCAGTACCGCCGGCTCGTGAAAAATCATACCGCCCGCGCCCTGCACCAGCGGTTCGACAATGAGACCGGCGAGCGTCTCAGCGCGGGCGGCCACAAAACTTTCGAGAGCCTTCGCCGTGCTTTCGTCGCGTGGGAGGTCCTGCACATGGTGCTCGGGGAGCAGCCCCGCGAACATCCTGTGCATGCCTTCATCCGGATCGCTGACCGCCATGGCGCCCGTGGTGTCGCCGTGATAGCCGCCCTTGAAGGCCACAAACTTCGTGCGGCCGCGCGTTCCTTTGTTGAGCCAATATTGCACGGCCATTTTGAGCGCCACCTCGACGGCGACCGACCCGGAGTCCGTAAAGAACACGCGGTTGAGATCGCCGGGGAGGAGCGCCGCCAGTCGGCGCGCGAGGGACAAGGCCGGCTCGTGCGTGAGACCACCGAACATAACGTGCGGCATGGCCTCGAGCTGACGCGTAACCGCGCTGCGAATGTGCGGATGGTTGTAACCGTGGCACGCGGTCCACCAGGAGGCGATACCGTCCACCAGTTCGCGGCCGTCGGCGAGGGTCATGCGCACACCGTCGGTGCGCGCCACCGCGAGTGGCGGCGCGGCGGTCTTCATTTGGGTATAGGGCGCCCAGATGTGCGGCAGACCTGCCTCAAACCAGGCGGGAGGCCGGCGCGTCACGTGGACTTAGGCCATCGGCTGCATGCCGAGCCGGTCCAGAAGCTGCATATCATGGTTCTGGTCCGGGTTGGCGGTGGTGAGCAATTTTTCGCCGTAGAAGATGGAGTTGGCGCCGGCGAGAAAACACAGAGTCTGTGCTTCGTCGTTCATATGCTCGCGGCCCGCCGACAGGCGCACCATGGACTTCGGCATCGTGATGCGCGCGGTGGCAATCGTGCGCACGAAATCGATGTGATCGAGCTTCTTCACGTTCTTGAGCGGCGTGCCCTCGATCTGCATCAGCATATTGATCGGCACGCTCTCCGGGTGCGCAGGCAGGCTCGCGAGGGAATGGATCATGCCGACGCGGTCCTCTTCGCCTTCACCCATGCCAACGATACCCCCGGAGCACACGTTGATCCCGGCTTCGCGGACGTTCGCAAGCGTGTCGAGGCGGTCGGCGAAGGTGCGCGTGGTGATGATCTTATCGTAGTACTCCGGTGAGGTGTCGACGTTGTGGTTGTAGTAGTCGAGGCCCGACTGCTTGAGGCGGATAGCCTGCTGCGGCGACAGCATGCCGAGCGTGACGCAGGATTCCATGCCCAGGGCCTTCACCCCCTCGATCATGGCGCACACCGTGTCGAGATCGCGGTCTTTCGGCGAGCGCCAGGCGGCGCCCATGCAGAAGCGGGTGGCGCCTGATTCCTTGGCCTTGCGGGCCTCGGCCAGCACCTTCTCCACTTCCATGAGTTTCGATGCCTTGAGACCCGTCTCATGGTGGGCGCTTTGCGAGCAATAGCCGCAGTCTTCCGGGCAGCCCCCGGTCTTGATCGAGAGCAGGGTCGAGATCTGGACCTCGGTCGGGTCGAAGTAAATGCGGTGCACGGTCTGGGCCTGGAACATCAGGTCCGGGAACGGCAGGTCGTAGATCGCCTTCACTTCGTCCCGCGTCCAGTCATGACGTACGGCACCCAATTGATATTGCACGGCTTTTGCAGCCGTGGCGGGGCGGGACGCCGGGGAGGACGAAAGCGTGGCAACCGGTGTAGACATGAAGCGAAGGCCTCTTCACTAAGGGCTTTATCGGGCTCGGGGGTAAAGCTACACCCGGCCCAGGTCAAGTTGGAAGCCGCCCCCGTTCGTCTGTCTATATATAAAGTGCATGCCCGCCCTGGACACATTTGCCGCCGAAAAGCTGGCGCGGCTCGAGCATAAACATCTGCGCCGCCGGCTGGTGGAGACTGCGCGCGAGGATGGGGTTTGGGTAACGCGCGGCGGCAAGCGCCTGTTGTCCTTTTCGTGCAACGACTATCTCAACCTGTCCCATCATCCCGCCGTGAAAGAAGCGGCCATCGCGGCGACCCGCGCGTACGGCGTCGGGGCGGGGGCATCGCGGCTGGTGACAGGCAATCATCCGCTGTTCGGCGTCCTGGAAATGAAACTCGCCGCCTTGAAGGGCACGGCGGCGGCCTGTGTGTTTGGCTCCGGCTACCTCGCCAATATCGGCATCATTCCGACCTTCGCCGGAAAGACGGACCTTGTGCTGGTGGACGCACTGGCGCACTCCTGCATCTGGGCGGGCGCTGAAATGAGCGGCGCCACGGTCGCGAGCTTTCGCCACAACGATCTGGACGATGCGCGCGCAGTGCTAAAGGCGCAACGCGGTACTCACCGCCATGCGCTAATCGCAACGGACGGCGTCTTTTCGATGGATGGGGACCTTGCCCCCCTGCCCGCTCTCGCAGCGCTCGCGGAGGAGTTCGATGCGTGGCTGCTCTCGGACGACGCGCATGGCATTGGTGTACTCGCGGGCGGGCGCGGATCGACTTTTGCGCACGGCGCACCGGCGCACGTTCCCTTGCAGATGGGCACGCTGTCCAAAGCCATCGGTGGATACGGCGGCTATCTGTGCGGTTCGCAGCCGGTGATCGATCTCGTCAAAACGAAAGCGGCGTCGCTGGTTTATTCGACCGGGTTACCGCCGGGTGTGGTGGCCGGCGCGATCGCCGCGCTCGATTTCATCTCGGCCAACCCCGACTACACGGCGCGGCCGCTGACGCTCGCGCGCGCCTTCACCCGCGCCCTCAATCTGCCCGAGGCGGAAAGCCCGATCGTACCAATTCTGATCGGCGCGGCCGAAACGGCGCTCAAGGCGTCGCAGGATCTGGAAGACAAAGGATTTCTGGTCGTGGCCATCCGCCCGCCGACAGTGCCCAAAGATACAGCGCGGCTCCGGGTGGCGTTCACGGCCAATCATGCCAGCGAGGACGTCCAGCGGCTGGCCGACGCCGTCGCGCCTTATGTGGGACACGCCTGATGCCTTCATTTTTTGTCACCGCCACCGGCACCGATATCGGAAAGACCTATGTGACCGCAGGACTGGTGCGCGCCTGCCGCCGCAAGGGACGCGCTGTGACGGCGCTTAAACCGGTGGTCAGCGGGTTCGACCCGCTGTCGCCGGAGAGCAGCGATCCGTACGCGCTGATGGACGCCATGGATCTGCCGGTGACAAGTTTGGATCGGATTTCGCCGTGGCGATTCGCGGCACCGCTGTCGCCGGACATGGCGGCGGCCCGCGAAGACCGCGAGATCGATATGAAGGACGTGGAAGGCTTTTGCCGCGAGGCCCTGGCCACTCAAGAGACCGTGTTCATCGAGGGCGTGGGCGGTGTGATGGTGCCGATGAATGCGCGCGAGACCGTTGCGGATTGGATGGCGGCGCTGCGCCTGCCGCTGATCCTCGTGGCCGGAAGCTATCTCGGCACCATCAGTCACACGCTGACCGCCCTCGATGTCGTTCTGCGGCGCGAGCTGAACGTCGCCTGCATCATCGTCAATGAAACCGAGAACAGCACGGTGCCGCTGAAAGACACCATCGCGACCATCGCAAGGTTCTCGGGCGGCATCACCGTTGCGCCGCTTCCGCGCCGCGCTGCCGATGCGGATTTCGATAAAGTGTTGAGCGTGCTGATCTAGCGTCTAGGGCTGGCCCAAGGCCCGGAGTCAGGTATCGACGTCCTCGCAGGACAGGCCGAACTCGTCGAGGCCCTGCTCGAGTTCATCAGCCAAGAGGGGTTGGCCCAAGAGATAGCGGGCCGCGTTCTTGGCGTGCTCGTCGCGCGCAACGTCGAGCGCTTCGTCCCAATCCTCGGCGGTGTAGGTGCCGCGGCCGACCCAGGTGAGCGCGACCAATTCGATCTGCTCATCCTCGTTAAGATTCTGGATGTACTCCTTCAACTCCTCGTATTCGGGAGAGTCGGAGAGCCCGCCGCCATCCTCCTCGGGCAAATCGTCGGCGGTGTCGTCGACGGAATGTTTGCCGGGCTCATCGTCAATGGGACTGAGGTCCGCGACCAACTCGCGGGCGCGGTGAATGACATGGCAGACGACTTCGAGGGCGATGTCCATGACGCGAGACCGGAGAGGACTTACCGGGGCATTGGACAAGATTCGACGAAGGCTTTCAACGCCTGATCAGGCGCATCGGTAAAGATGCCGTCGGCGCCGAGGCTGGCGAAGATGCAGTATTCCTTGGCCGGATCGCCGCCGTAACTCGCGGGCAGATACTGTTTTTCCGGACGGAAGGTGTAGGGGTACACCGTCAGGCCCGCCTTATGCGCGCGGGCAATGAGATCGGTAGGCCTGCCGGCCTGACCGTTCTTCACCGGGACGATGAGTTCCTTGGGCACGCCAATGCCGTCGGCGTATTTTTTGATCGCGGCCAGGCCCGCGTCCGACACATCGGACTTGCCTTCCAGAAGCTGTATCGCCGGGATGTTGGGCATCATCTCGTTCAGCTTGGCGACGCTGTTTTTATCGAACGACTGGGTGATCAGCGGCGAGCCGGCGCGGTCGAGCGCCCAGGCTTCCATGATCTGCACCGTCCAGCCCTCCACCGGGAAGTTCATGGCACGGTAGTAGTCGGCGTGTTTGAGTTCGGGAAAGAATCCGATTCGGCGCTTGTGTTCGCGCGACAGGCTGGCGCGCAGCGCCAGCACTTCGGCCAGCGTGGGGATCTCGTATTTGTCGTTATGGCTCTGATCGCGGAACTTCAAAGGCTGGCGCGCACGCAGCTTCTTGAATTCATCATGCGTAAAGTCTTCGCTGAACCAACCCTCTACAATCTTGCCGTCGATCACCTTGTTGGTTTTCTTCTCCGGGAAGACGTCGGCCACATTCGTGGTCTGGCTCAATTCATGTTCATGACGGGCAAAGAGATATCCGTCCTTCGAGGCGACAAAGTCCGCCTCGATGTAGTCGGCGCCCTGCGCGACGGCGAGTTCGTACGCCTCGACGGTGTGATCCGGCAGATAGGCGCTGGCGCCGCGGTGGCCGATGATCAGCGGGAATTTGTCGCTCGGGCGCTGCGCCGACGCCGATGTGGCGGCAAGCACCGCCGCGACGATGAGGATGTTTCTAATGAGCATGTTATGTCCCGCCTCTCTCTGCGTGAGACGGGAGTTTCGCATATTTTACGGCGGCCCGGCAGCGGGTCGCCGTAAAATCACTCCGCAGCCACCGTCTCGCCGCTGTTCTGGCGGGCGGCGATCATCTTGTCGAAGTGCGACCAGACGCCGTCGGCGCCGTGCCAGACGCCACGGGTGGCGGCCTTAGAGTATTCGGTGGCACGGGCTTCGAAGAAGTTGGCGTGCTCGACACCGTTCAGGATCTGCGAGAGCCACGGCAGCGGGTGCTCCTTGATCTCGTAGATGGGCTGCAGGCCAAGCTGGCCCAAGCGCCAATCTGCGACATACCGGATGTAGCTCTTGATATCGTCCGGCGTCATGCCGTTGACCGGACCCATGTCGAACGCGAGGTCGATAAAGGCGTCTTCGAGCCCGACGACGGTTTTGCAGCAGTCCGCGATATCGTCCTTCACGCTCTTGGTGAGCGTGTTGGTTTCGCGAGCGAAGGTGTGGAACAGTTTGATGATCGCTTCGCAGTGCAGGGATTCGTCGCGCACCGACCAGGAAACAATCTGGCCCATGCCCTTCATCTTGTTCTGGCGCGGGAAGTTGAGCAGCATCGCGAAGGACGCGAACAGCTGCAGGCCTTCGGTGAAGGCGCCGAACATGGCCAGCGTGCGGGCGATGTCCGCATCGGTGTCCACGCCGAACTTCTGCATGTAGCTGTGCTTATCGGCCATCGCTTTGTACTGCATGAAGGCCGAGAACTCGGCTTCCGGCATGCCGATGGTTTCCAGCAGCAGCGCGTAGGCGGCGATGTGGATGGTTTCCATGTTCGAGAACGACGCGAGCATCATCTTGATCTCGGTCGGTTTGAACACGCGCGCGTAGCGCTCCATGTAGTTATCGTTCACTTCCACGTCGGACTGCGTGAAGAAGCGGAAGATCTGCGTCAGAAGATTGCGTTCGTTGTCGTTGAGCTTCGCCGCCCAATCCTTGCAGTCCTCGCCGAGCGGAACTTCCTCGGGCATCCAATGGATCTGCTGCTGGCGCTTCCAATAGTCGTGCGCCCACGGATAGCGGAACGGCTTATAGCCGTGAGAGGGCGTCAGGAGGCCGGGCAGAGTCTTCGGAGCGATGATGTTCATGGCGGGCAGTCCCTGAAGCGTCGTCTTTTTCTCCCCTCACCGGCGCCTCTCTCCCCTAGGGGAGAGAGGGGGCGAGGGTTCGTTCAGATTACTGGCAGGCCAGACATTCTTCGTAGTCGGTGCGACCGGTCGAAAGCGCCTTTTCCGGCCACGCGCGGGTGTTATCCGCTTCAACGCCCGCAAAGGCCGCGCGTTGCACGGATTTCGAGCGCAGATAGTAGAGGCTCTTCACGCCGGTTTCCCAGGCGCGCCAGTGGAGCATCATCAGGTCCCACTTGTCGATGTCCGACGGCAGGAACAGGTTGATGGACTGGCCCTGGCAGACGAAGGGCGAACGGTCGGCCGAGAATTCCACGACCCAGCGCTGGTCGATCTCGAACGCCGTCTTATAGACGTCCTTCTCGTCCTGGGTCAGGCCATTCAGGTGCTGCACCGAGCCTTCACGCTCGAGAATCGAGTTCCAGGTGGCCGGATTATCCAGACCCTTCGAAGCCAGGAGCTTCGTCAGGTAGGGATTCTTCACCGCGAACGAGCCCGAAAGGGTCTTGTGGGTGTAGATGTTGGCCGGAATCGGCTCGACGCACGGGCTCGTGCCGCCGCAGATGATGGAGATCGACGCGGTCGGCGCGATCGCCAGCTTATGCGAGAAGCGGGCCATGACGCCGGATTCGGCGGCATCCGGGCACGGGCCACGTTCTTCGGCGAGCGCGACCGAAGCCGCGTCGGCGTGACGGCGGATGTGCTTGAACATCTTCAGGTTCCACGACTTCGCCATCGCGCTTTCGAAGGGAATGCCCTTCTGCTGCAGGAAAGAGTGGAAGCCCATGATGCCGAGGCCGACCGAGCGTTCGCGCTTGGCCGAATAGATCGCGCGTTCCATGGACGGCGGCGCGCGATCGATGAAGTCCTGGAGGACGTTATCGAGGAAGCGCATGACGTCCGGGATGAAC
The DNA here is from genome assembly GCA_041905525.1 of Rhodospirillaceae bacterium. Classification (GTDB taxonomy): domain Bacteria; phylum Pseudomonadota; class Alphaproteobacteria; order Rhodospirillales; family Rhodospirillaceae; genus SHVO01. The sequence goes on along the minus strand of JAYRKY010000001.1, from coordinate 574,541 downwards.
TGCTCGTCGGTGTGCCACTCGTCCCAGGTCTCGACATTGAGCGAAGACAGGCAGCACACGGCGGTGCGGTCGACGCCCTTATGGTCGGGTCCGGTGTGCAGCATGATTTCGCTGCAGAGGTTCGACGTTGTGACCTTGAGGCCGAGATCGCGCTGATGCTTGGGCATCTGACGATTCACGGTGTCGGAGAAGATCAGATACGGCTCGCCGGTGTTGAGGCGGGTCTCGAGAATCTTCTGCCACAGCTCGCGGGCGTTGACGGTCTTCAGGATTTCGCCGGTCTTCGGGCTACGCAGGCCGAACGGCGTGTCGTTGCGCACGCACTCCATGAACTCGTCGGTGATGTTGAGGCCATGGTGAAGGTTCAGGCTCTTGCGGTTGAAATCGCCCGACGGTTTGCGGATTTCGAGGAACTCCTCGATTTCCGGGTGATGCACATCGAGGTACACCGCCGCCGAGCCGCGGCGCAGCGAGCCTTGCGAGATCGCGAGGGTCAGGCTGTCCATGACGCGCACAAACGGGATGATGCCGGAGGTCTGGCCGCAGTTACGGACCTTCTCGCCGATGGAGCGGACTTTACCCCAGTAGGTGCCGATGCCGCCGCCGTTGGAGGCGAGCCATACGTTCTCGGTCCAGGTGCCGACGATGCCGTCGAGGTTGTCGTTCACCGTGTTGAGGAAGCAAGAGATGGGCAGGCCGCGTCCGGCCCCGCCGTTGGAAAGCACCGGCGTCGCCGGCATGAACCAGAGCCTGGAGATGTAATCGTAGATTCGCTGGGCGTGCTCGATGTTGTCTGAGTAGGCCGTCGCGACGCGGGCGAACATGTCCTGGTAGGACTCGCCGGGAAGCAGGTAGCGGTCTTCCAAGGTCGCCTTGCCGAAATCCGTGAGCAGCGCGTCGCGCGACCGGTCAATCCGGATCGACGGCACCACCTCGAGGGCGGCTGCATCTCTGGATTTCGGGGCGGGAGTCGGACCCCCTGGGAGGCCCGTCGGTTGGATGGAGGACTGGTGGGCGGAAACTTTAGAAGCGACTTCGACAGCAACGTTCATGAGACTACCCCTCGTACGACCTAAGCCCCCATCGCATGGCTTTTCCGAGAGGCAGAGAATCGTCACCCGGGCCCTGGCGTTAAGTCTTTGAGAAAGCTGACTTAACTGCCTTGAGCAGGGAGCGGTTGAACCGCTCTTGGCCGCGTTCCGGTTTCTGATTTCCCCTCGGCGCTCCTAAATCCGGTGGACCAGGAGCAACCTTGCTACGAGATATGGTGCATGCGTTTGACCGGAGGGGTCAACGGACAAAAACCACCCAACCACAAGATTTAGATGATTGACGCATAGGGGAAACTATACATGCGACGCGTCGCGGACTTATCCCCGCAATTGTCATGCAAGAAACGCAGAGCTGAAATGAAACCTCCTTGTTTGTCGAAACGAGTGCATTGCAGCATCTTCCGCGCCAACGAAGCGGCCGCCCGAACGGACGCACTGGAAAGGAAAAATAGGAAATGACCGATCGCCACGCTCTTCTGACGTTCCTCGCGGACGAAACGCATGCCGCGCTGTTGCGCGCCCAGCGCGTCGGCGTCGCGAGCAGCGCGCTGAACGAAGCGGAAGAACTGATGGCGATTCGCATGAATATCCTGCGCAGACAGGACAACGAAGCGCAGCTTGAACTGCCGCTGGACGTCAAAGCCGCGGCATAAGCGGCGAGGACCTAATGGAGCACGGGCCCGGTCGAAAGACCGGGCCTTTTCTTTTGCGCCAAAGGCTTACGACCCCAGAAATTATATCAGAGATATTTTTTGCCGGCTGTAGGGCGGCCGGATGACTCTTTTCCCGTGCGTCCATTAACGAAGATTCACCAATCGTTAACGTGGCGGCGCAAGGATCGCGCCATCCGCTGGGGCACATATCCTCCCTCCCCACACTCACCCCAGCCACCTAAGCGGCGGACCGATCACCAGGTCCGCCGCTTTTTTCTTTCCCTGGGTGCGCGAGGTACGCCGGCGCCTTCTCTTTCGCCGCCCGGCTTCCTAAAAAGGCGCATGCTCTACTTCGCCTACGGCTCGAATCTGAATTTGCGGCACATGAAGCGCCATGCGCCCCGTGCAAAGCCCGTGGGGACCGCGCTCCTCGCCGGTTACAAACTGGTGTTCCGCCATTTCATCGATTTGGCCCCCGACGAAACCGCAAGTGTCATGGGCGGCGTGTACGACATCACCCCCGCATGCGAGCGCGCGCTGGACGATTACGAGGACGTGCCCGCCCTTTACCGGAAGATCACGGTGAAGGTGGACATCGGCGGCGAGATGAAAGAAGCGATGGCCTACGTGATGACCGATGCGGCTGTTACAAGCGCGTCGAACGCTCGCCAGCGCGCGCCCGAACTGAGTTACTTCACCGTGGTGGCGCAAGGATATCGCGACTGGAAGCTCGATCCGGCGGCGCTGACGAAGGCGCGTCTGGCGATTCTGCACCCGCCAAAGATCACGAAACGCGGGGCCGCGCCTGAGCGCGGCTAGGACCCGACCGGCTCGACCGGCGCTGCGGCCTTGCACTTTTCCTGGGCGTCCTGAGCATCCTGGACGGCCGCGGTCATCGCCGCCTGACGCCGCAGTTGCGCGGCGGTGAAAATGCTCATCGACGTGAGCGTCATGAACGCCGCGAGCAAGGTAGCGCCCGCCGCGCCGATCGCGCCGTAGTGCTGAGTCATCACCACAAGCAGCGGCAGATAGAGAACGATGATCACCACCGTGCCGATGCGGAGCGCGATGCCGGGGCGTCCCATGGCGAAGAGCGCCGGATCCATCGGGAAGCCGCAGATGGTGAGGCCAGCCGAGCCGATCAACATGACCAGCGGCCAATAAGCGCCGGCGAATTCCGGCCCGAAAAACAGCGTGAGGAACTGCGTGCCGAAGGCGAGGGCAATCAGGAGAAGCACGACGGCCGCCCCGCCGCCCATGGCCCCGCCGCGCAGAATGAGACGGGCAAAATCGTGCCAGCTTCCTTTGCTGCCCAGGCGTGCAAACTCGGGATAGATCGACTGATTCAAAAGCTCGGCCGGCTTCGACAGTGCGGTGGCCACATCGCGGCCGACCTTAAATAAGCCCGCCGCCGCGGGCGCGGCCACCCAGCCGACAATAAACGTGGAGAGTTGCGAGGGAATCATCTGCACGGAGGCGTGCAAGGTCGAGACCATCGAGAACTTCCACAGTCCCGGATGCCCCTTGGTGATGCCCTTCAACGACCAGGTCCAGCCCTTTAAGAATCCTTGGCGCACCGCTTCGCGCCAGCCGAGAAAGACGAGCAGCGTCCCGCCCGCCGCGCCGGCTACGAACCACGCCATGAGGTAGCCCCAGAACGGGCCGTCGACCAGCGCGACCAGCGCGCAGCCGATGAGGCGGAGCAGCGGCGTCAGCACTGTCTGCCAGGCGAGCAGATCGAAGCGGTCGCACAGACGGAGAATACCCATCGGCGTTGCGACCATCGTGAACAGGATTAGGAAACTGTAGAGCTGGGCGTAATGGATGACTTCCGGAGGCCAATCGACATAAGGCCCGACGATGGGCGCGAGGCCGTAGCCGAGCGCGAAGCCGAACAGGACGCCCACCACGTCCAGGATGAAGGTGAATTTGATGAGCGATTGGAAAGCCGGGATGTCTTTGCGCTCGAGGCAGATGGCGCCGTAACGGATCACCGCCTGCCACGACTGGAAGGTGGCGAAGGCGATAAGCACCAGGACATAGGTCTGGACGAGAACGATGACGCCGAAGCGGTCGACGCCGAGGGAATGAGCCAGGAGCGAGAGCGTCGCGAGGCTGAGCAGGCCGTTGGTGGCGCGGCCGGTCAGCAACATGCCGGCGTTCTTGAAGGTACGCCGCAAGACCCCGTCCGAAAACCAGTGCCGGACGGTGCGCGGCAGATACAACAAGGTATTCATGGACGGTAGCGGCCCCCGACCCCGCGTCCCCGCGGGTCCTCGGCGGGCATTAGGCCCCTCGCTTCGGAATAAAACAACGGGTAAGTCATTTGCCGCACCCCCTCAGCAACCGAGGGGCGAGTTGGAACGTAAGTTAAGGCGGCGGTTCGGAGTATGACCATATGACGGCCTTTTATCCGCTTCTGACCCTTATCTCTATTGTCGTTTTCGTGTGGCTTGCGCGGCGCATGGCCCTCGCCCGTAACAGAAACGTCTTGGTTTGGGGTGTGGCGGGCGCAATTTTGCCGCCGCTTCTCGTCGTTCTCTACGCGCTGAAGCCGCTGGCCGCCGAGGCCTCGGCCGAAGAGGGCAAGGAGGCCGAGGCTTAGTCTACCGAGGTACGGTGTCGAGGCTGAGATAGCGGCTGAGGTGCACATCGGTGGCGTTCCCGTGCCATCCGCTGACCCGGCGCGAGACGAGATTGCGGGTCGCCCCATAATAAAGCGGAATGATCGGTTGGTCGGTGAGCATCACCGCCTCGGCGTCTCTCAACACCTTCGCGCGGTCGCCGAGATCCGCGGTCTGCGCGGCCTGCCGCAACAACGCGTCGTACGACGGGCTATCGTATTTGGCGTAGTTGGACGCCGTGCTGCTGGACTCGAGCACCGAGAGGAAGTTGGCCGCATCGTTGAAGTCCGCGAGCCAGGCGACGAACGCCACCTCGAAGACCCCTTGGCGCAAGTTCGAGAAATGAACGCGTCCTTCCGTGTTGAGAAGCGACACCTCGACCCCCGCACGCTTCCACATGGCGGCGATGACGACGGCGATACGGCGCAGCTCTTGATTGGCCGAGTGGGAATAACTGAGACGCAGCGGTTTCTCGGGTCCGTATCCGGCTTCCGCCAACAGATGCTGAGCCTCCGAAAGCCGGGTTTCATAAGGCGCGGCATCGAGATCGAGCACCGGCGGCGTGTAGTTCGCGGTTGCAGGAGGCACGAAGGTGGGCGCGGGCAGCGCGCCGCCGCGGACGACTTTTCCGACCAAGGTATCGCGGTCGATGGCGAGAGAGAGGGCGCGGCGCACGCGGCGATCGCCGAGCTTCGGATCGCGTGTGTTAAGGGCGAGATAGTAGGTCAGCAGCGACGGGGTGAGCTTCGCCTCGGTTTTCATCTCGCGGATGAGTTGGTCGGTCTGGGCCGAAGGGAATTCCATCACCATGTCGAAGTCGCCGGCGCGGTAGCGCGCAAGGGCCGCGCTGGTATCGCCCGCCGGGTGATAGACGACGCTGGCGAGCTTCACGTTGGCGGCGTCGCGGAAGTGCGTGTTCTTCACCAGGGTGATATGGCTTTGCGGTTCCCACTCCTTCAGCGTGAAGGCGCCATTGCCAACCAGGATGCCAGGGCGCGTCCAGCCGTCGGGATTGGCAAAAGCTTGCGGCGGCACGACCACGGCGAACGCGGCCGCGAGCAAGGAGGGCAGATAGGCAACCGGCGCCTCTAGTTTGATCGCCACGGTGCCCGCCGCCGCCGTCACACCGAGGGCGGACGGCTCCATCTTGCCGGTGTTCACAGCGCGCGCATTCTTGATGACGTACATCTGCGCCGCAGCGGGCGCGGCGGTCTTCGGATCGAGCAGACGGCGGAAAGAGGCGACGACCTGCTCCGGCGTCAGCGGCGTGCCGTCGGACCACACAAGACCAGGGCGCAGATTAAAGACATACCGCCGGGCATCGGGCGATACCGCCCAAGAGTCCGCGATGCCGGGCACGGGCCGGCCGTTCGCATCGAAGGCGAGCAGGCCTTCGAACAGATCGAGCACCAAGGCCTGTTCGTATTGACTGTTGGCTTTATGCGGATCGAGCGAGCCGGGCTCGCCCCGCCCGGCCCGGTTCAGGGTTTGCGCCGACGCGGCCGCGATAAAAACGACAAGCGCGGCGCACACCCGCCCAAGGGCGCGGAGCGCGCGAACGAGACCTGTGTTCGGGGAAATCACTCCCCGGCCACCTGCGCGTCGAGCACCGCGAGCGCGGCGAGGTTGACGAGGCCGCGCGCCGTCACCGAGTTGGTCGTGATATGCGCGGGTTTGGCGATGCCGAGCAGGATCGGGCCGACATGCAGGCCGTGCGCCAGCGTCCGCACCAGATTGAAGCCGCTGTTGGCCGCTTCAAGTGTCGGCAGCACCAGAAGGTTGGCGCGGCCCTTGAGGCGCGAGTTGGGGAAGATGCGCAGGCGCAGTTCCTCGTTCAAGGCGACATTGGCCTGCATCTCGCCTTCCACCTCCAGATCGGGCTTCTCGGCGAGGATCAGCTTCAGCGCGCGCTTCATCTTGCGCGAGGCCGCGGTGGGACGTGCGCCGAAGTTGGAGGCCGCAATCAGCGCGACTTTGGGCGCGATGCCGAAGTCGCTGACCTTCTGCGCGGCGCGCAAGGTGAGATCGGCGATGTCTTCCGCATCCGGATCTTCGGCGACGTAGGTGTCGCAGAAAAAGACCGGGCCGTCGTCGAGAATGAGAAGGCTGAGCGCGGTGGTCTTGTGCACGTCCTTCGCCATCCCGAAGATGTCGGTGAGATAGCGCAGGTGCCATTGATATTCGCCGTAGGTGCCGCAGATCATGGCGTCGGCGTCGCCGCGCGCGACCATCAGGGCGGCGATCACGGTACCGTTGGTGCGCACGATGGTGCGTGCGGTATCGGGGGCGACGCCCTTGCGCTCCATCAGGCCGTGATAGTGGCGCCAATAATCGCCGAAGCGCGGATCGTCTTCCTGGTTGCAGATCTCGAAGTCTTTGCCGGGAATGATGCCGAGGCCGAGCTTGCGGGCGCGGTGCGAAATCACGCCGGGGCGTCCGATCAGGATCGGCTTGGCGATCCCGTCGTCGATGAGCTGCTTGGCGGCGAACAACGTGCGCTCGTCCTCGCCTTCCGCGAACGCCACACGCTTGGGATTGGCGCGCGCCTTGTCGAACACCGGCTTCATGACGAAAGCAGAGCGATAGACGAACTGCTCAAGACGCTCCTTATAGGCGTCGAGGTCGGCGATGGGACGCGTCGCGACGCCCGATTCCATCGCCGCCCTGGCGACCGCGGGCGCGATCTCGGACACAAGGCGCGGGTCGAAGGGCTTCGGGATCAGGTAGTCCGGACCGAACCGCAACTGATCGCCGCCGTAAGCGGCGGAGACGACGTCGCTGGACGCGCCGCGCGCGAGCTGCGCAATCGCCTGCACGCAGGCTATCTTCATCTGATCATTGATGGTCGTCGCGCCCACGTCGAGCGCGCCGCGGAAGATGTACGGGAAACAGAGAACGTTATTCACCTGGTTCGGATAGTCGGACCGCCCCGTGGCGATGATCGCATCCGGCGCCGCGTCCCGCGCCAAGGCCGGCATTATTTCCGGTTCCGGATTGGCGAGCGCGAGAATGAACGGCCCCTTGGCCATCGACTTCACCATCTCCGGCGTCAGCACTTTCGGCGCAGACAGCCCCAGGAACACATCGGCTCCGATGATGGCCTCGGCGAGCGTGCGCGTGTTGGTTTCCGCCGCGTAGGCGCGCTTTTCCTCCGTCATCTCCTCGGTGCGGCCCTTGTAGACCACGCCCTTGTGGTCCGAGAGGATGACGTTCTCGCGCTTGAGACCCAGATCGACGAGTTGATTGAGACAGGCGATGCCGGCCGCGCCGCCGCCCGTGGACACAAGCTTCACCTTCGAGATGTCCTTGCCGAGCAGCGAAAGGCCGTTCAGCACCGCGGCCGCGACGACGATGGCGGTGCCGTGCTGGTCGTCGTGGAACACGGGGATCTTCATGCGCTTGCGCAGCTCGCGCTCGACGATGAAGCAGTCGGGCGCCTTGATGTCCTCGAGATTGATCGCGCCGAAGGTGGGCTCGAGGCTGGCGATGATGTCCACCAGCTTCATCGGATCTTTCTCGGCGATCTCGATATCGAACACGTCGATGTTGGCGAACTTCTTGAAAAGGACGGCCTTGCCTTCCATCACCGGCTTGGCCGCCAGCGGACCGATGGCGCCGAGGCCGAGCACCGCGGTGCCGTTGGTGATGACGCCGACGAGATTGGCGCGGCCGGTGACGGTGTCCACCTCGCGCGGATCCTGGACGATCACATCGCACGCCGCGGCAACGCCGGGCGAATAGGCAAGCGCGAGGTCGCGCTGGTTGGCCAGCGGCTTCTTGGCGACGACCGATAATTTTCCAGGTGTCGGCTCGCGGTGGTACTGCAGCGCGGCTTCAGTCAGATCGGTCTTAGGCCCCGGCGTTCCGGTATCGGGCATCTCTTCCCCCACAAATAATCCGCGAGACTATCGCGCCACGCGCTGAAAGGGAATCGGGGGTGTGCAGACCATCGCTTTCGTCATCCGCGGCGCTACGGGGTGCACACCCTTGTCCATTTTGAGCAGTTCGATGACCCGGAAAGCGCCATCAAGCGAGAGAAAGCGATGATGTTCTGGCGCCGCCGCGAAAAGATCGTACGCATCGAAACCTCGAATCCGACTTGGCCGGATCTGTACGAAGATATCGCGAGCCTTAGGGGCGGCACCGCTCGGAACCCTGGACCCTGGGCTGCGCCCAGGGTGACGATGGGGGAAATCATTCGAGATGCTTCAGCGCGTGCTTTGCGATTTTGGACATGACGCTGGGGAGGCCGGCGGCGGCGAGGCGGTCGAGGGGGGTCCAGAGGGCTCCGGCGCCGAGTTTTTTTGCCTGCGCGTCGGTGAGATCGGCGGCCATCACGGTGAGTTCGAGATGAAAGTGCGTGAAGGTATGCGACACGCGGCCCGGCAGCGTGCGCCAACCTTTCGCGAACGGAAGTTCGGCGCTGGCATCGGCGGCGGTCCACTTGGCGGCGCGCCACGCGGTGGAGGGCACCTCCGTCATGCCGCCAAGAAGGCCCTTCGCTTCCCTGCGCCGCAAGAGAACCGCGCCATCCTTGCGCACCATCCAAAAGGCGACGCCGTAGCGCGTGGGGGTCTCGGCTTTTTTCAGTTTGGCGGGAAGCTGTTCCTGAATGCCCTTGGCGCGCGCGAGACAGGGCGCCGACCAGGGACAGATCACGCAGGCTGGGGATTTCGGCGTGCACACCGTGGCGCCGAGATCCATGACGGCTTGCGCGTAGTCGCCGGGGCGCGTGTCCGGCGTCAGGGCGGCCGCATGCCCGACGAGTGTAGGTTTGCTTTTCGGCAGAGGTTCGGTGACCGCGAAGAGGCGCGCCATCACACGCTCGACATTTCCGTCAACGACGACGGCGCGGAGGTCGAAGGCAATGGAGGCGATGGCGGCCGCGGTATAAGGCCCGATCCCGGGCAGCGCGCGCAGCCCTTCTTCGGTGTCGGGAAAAACACCGCCGTGGTCCGACGCCACCACCTGGGCGCACTTGTAAAGATTGCGTGCCCGCGCGTAGTAGCCGAGCCCCGCCCACGCCGTCATGACGTCTTCGACCTTCGCCGCGGCCAGATCAGAGACCGTCGGCCAGCGCGCGAGGAAGGTTTCGAAGTAAGGCTTCACGGCCGTCACGGTGGTTTGCTGGAGCATGATCTCCGACAGCCAGACCGCATAGGGATCGGCCGGGACGCCGGGCAGCGCACGCCAGGGTAAGCGCCGCCGGTGGCGGTCGTACCAGGCGAGCAAATCGGCCGGGTCGGCCTGCGCGCCGCCGCGGACTTGCGTCTTTCGGGTGACAGAACGGGAGGAAACCATGAGCCGCACCATGAAATGAGGCGGGCGCGCGTTCAACTGCCTTGCTGCGCCTGCGCGGCTGGACCATCCTCACAGGATGTCCGCCCGCAAGACCCCCGACGCCGCCCCGCTGGAGCCGCCGCCGCGCATCGCGCGCGGGTTCGTGAACATCGCCAATCTGTCGGCGCGCGCGGCGAAGCCCGCGCTGGGCAAACGCGGATTTGCCGCCGCCGAGATCCTGACCCATTGGCCGACCATCGTGGGTGCGGAGCTGGCGGCCTACGCCTGCCCCATCGAGATCAAATTTCCGCGCGGCAAGAATGCGGGCGCGGTGCTGCATTTGCGCATCGCCAACGGCGCGGCGGCGACGCTTTTGCATTTGAAGACGCCGACGATCCTGGCGCGCGTCAACGGCTTCATGGGGTACGGCGCGGTCGCCTCACTGCAGGTGGCGCAGGGCCCGTTGCCGAAACGCCGACCCGCGGCGCCGGAGATCCAACCGGCGGAAGCGCCGAAAACCCTAGAGGATGCGCTGGCAAAACTGCGCGCGACGGTGGAACTGCGAACCCGTACCAGGCGTTAGTGGCACGGATTTAGAGGGATAGGGATATCAGATGACCAAGACCACCTTGCGCGCCAGCCTCGCGGTTCTCATGGGCGCGCTGTTCGCCGCGGCACCGGCCAGGGCGCAGAGCTTCAATCTGAACGACTTCGCGACGGGCATGACGGACACGCTGCAATCGGCGATCGATCTTCTGCCTCAGGACATCACGAATATCCGCCTCGGCCTCGGCCCGTCGATCTCGCCCCACTACGAAGGCGACGACAAATACGACATCAGCGTCATTCCGGCGGTGTCGTTGCGGTGGCGTAATCTGGTGGAAGTGAACAATAACGAAGTGCGCTTGATCGCCTTCAACAAGCTGTTCAACGCGGACGGCGGCAATGTCGCGGGCGGCAACCTGCGCGTCGGCCCGACGGTGTCGATCGACTTCGGGCGCGACGAAGATCGCAGCCCGGATCTGCGCGGCCTGGGGAACGTCGGCACCAGCATGGAACTGGGCGCTTTCATCGCCTACACCCAAGGCCCGATGCGCCTGCGGGCCCGCGCGCGCCACGACATCATCGACGGTCACGGCGGCGGCACCCTGCGCCTGGATGCCGCATACACGATTTTCCAAGCCGCGCCGGTGGCGCTGGGCGTGAACGCCACCTCGACCTGGGCGACCGGCAATTACATGCGTTCGTTCTTCGGCGTGAACGCGGCCCAGTCGGCTGCATCGGGTCTGCCTGTCTATGATCCGGGCGCCGGGTTCAAGGATGTCGGCGTGGAAGTGAACGCGAACTACGTCTTCGCCTCGCAGTGGGCGGTCGTGTCCAACGTCGGCTACAAGCGCTTGATCGGCGGCGCCGCCGACAGCCCGCTGGTGCGTCAGCGCGGTTCGGCCAATCAGGTCACGTTCCAGACGTTCCTCGTTTATTCGTTCTGAGTCCCGCTGAAGGCCGCGGGGGCACTGTCCCCCGGGCCCGCTTGTTTAATCCTTCTGAATCAGCGCATTGTAACCGGACTTGCGCGCGGAGCGGGCGGCGTTGCCCTACATTCGCCCGATTCACCGCGCAGAAAAGCGCGTGCGGGATAAACGTAAGATGCGACGGGTTTCGACAACGCTTTACGCAGCAGCAGTGGCCGCGCTCATGACGGGCGGGCTGTCCGGCGCGTCGCTGGCCCAGGACTCCCTGACCCCGGAAGCCATCACCAAAAATCAGCCACCGGCGCAGTGCATTTTCTTCGCACGCCTGTACGACTGGACGCCCATCAACAATACGAACCTGATCCTGTGGGCCTCGCGCACGCAGTCCTACCACGTGCAGCTGATGCCGCCGTGCCAGGGCCTGCGCTTCGCCACCGGCATCGGCTTTTTCTCGCGCTCGGGTTCTTCGCGGCGTCTGTGCACCCTGGACTCCGTGATCGTGGACAACGGGCCCGGCATTCCCGAGCGCTGCCAGATCCAGGAGATGATCGAACTGGACGACGCCTCGCTGAAGGCCCTTTTGGCCCAGGCCCCGGGGCGTCCTGAGGGCCGGAAGCAGGACTAGCGCCTGCCGGGCGCGGGCGCCTCACCCGGTTCTTTCGCAAAATCGTGTAACACCCTGCCGCCGCAGGTAGAAACGCGCCCGAAAATCCTGCCCCCGAGCCGCCGCATTATTTAGGGTAAAATCCCGAGTCTCTGGGCGGCCCCGTTCGTCCCCCGTCCGAGACGCTGTGGATGGTTTGTAAAAAAGAGCGATGGTCCTTGGGCTTAGGGCTGTGGGTCTTAAATTCTCCACAAATAGTGTCGTTATTGGTATTCAACCCCATCATGTTGTGAGGGAGGTCTAAAGTGACCGTTTCACGTTCTATCGCCCTGATGCTCGCTGCCCTGTCCTTGGGCGGTGTGATCGGCGGCGCCGGAGTCGCGGCGTCGGCCGCCGACTCCAAGCCCGCCGCCTCGGCGGCTGCTCCGGCCAAGGCCGGCGAGGTCGTCTACCGGGAGTTTATTCAGGGTAATCCGAAGTCGAAGGTCACCGTCATCGAGTACGCCTCGCTGACCTGCGGCCACTGTAAGCACTTCCAGGACGAGATCTATCCGGAGCTCAAGAAGGCCTACATCGACACCGGCAAGATCCGGTTTGTGTACCGCGACTTCCCCTTGGACGGCCTCGCCGCCGGCGGCGCGCTGCTCGCGCGCTGCGCGCCCGGCGATAAGGGCAAGGTGCTGATCGATCTGATGTTCAAGAATCAGGCCGAGTGGGTCCGCTCGCCGAGCCCGCTGGAGCCCCTGAAGGGCTACGCGCAGCTGGCCGGCATGGACAGCGCCGCGGTCGATGCGTGCCTCAAGAACGAAGGCATCATGAACAAGATCCGCGAAGTGCAGGAAACGGCGAGCAGCCAATACAAAGTGCAGTCCACGCCGACCTTCTTCATCAATGAAGAAAAGCTGGAAGGCGCGCAGCCGTTCGAAGCGATGGCGAAAGTCATCGACAAGGCCATCGCCGACGCGAAGTGATGGCGCGCTAGCGCCATCATCCCGGACTTGATCCGGGGGTCCAGGGCCGGAAACACCGATGGTGTCCACGGCCCTGGATCTCCGGGACAAGGCTCGGGGACGACACTGATTTAGACTTAGGGCCGCGCGCGGGGCGCGGATGTTTCAAGAGGGGCGATCTTGGTCACGTTCACTAAACTCCGGCTTTCCGGTTTCAAGTCATTCGTCGACGCCACCGAGCTTCAGATCGAGCCCGGTCTGACCGGGATCGTGGGCCCCAACGGCTGCGGTAAATCCAATCTCGTCGAGGCCCTGAAGTGGGTGATGGGCGAGACCAGCGCCAAGCAGATGCGCGGCGGCGACATGGACGAGGTGATCTTCGGCGGCACGCGCGACAGACCCGCGCGCAACATCGCCGAGGTCGCGCTTCAGCTGGACAACAGCCAGCGCCGCGCCACATCGCAATTCAACGAAGCCGACGAGCTTGAAGTCACCCGCCGCATCGAGCGCGAGAAAGGCTCCAACTACCGCGTCAACGGCCGCGAAGTCCGCGCCAAGGACGTGCAGCTTCTGTTCGCCGACATCGCCACCGGCGCCCGCTCCACCGCCATCGTGAGCCAAGGACGTATCGGGCAGATCATTCAAGGCAAGCCGGCGCAGCGCCGTCACCTGCTGGAAGAAGCCGCGGGTATCACCGGTCTTCACACCCGCCGACACGAAGCGGAACTGCGCCTGAAGGCTGCGGAAACCAACCTCGCGCGTCTCAACGACGTCATTCAGGCCCTGGAAGCGCAGCTGGAAGGCCTGAAGAAGCAGGCGCGCCAGGCGGCGCGCTACCGCACCATTTCGGACAGCATCCGCACGGCCGAAGCGTTGGTTCTGACGATCAAGCGCGAAGAAGCGATCACCCATCTCGCCAAGGCGCGCGAAGGCCTGGCGGAAACCGAATCGCAGGTGAACGAGCTGACGGGCCTAGCCGCGCACGCCGCCACCGTGCAGGCGGAAGCGGCGAGCGCGATGCCGGCCCTGCGCCGCACCGAAGCGGAAGCGGCCGCTCGTTTGCAGCACCTGGTCATCACGCGCGACAAGCTGGATGAAGAACTGGCGCGCATCGCCCGCGCGCGCGAAGCGGCCGAGATGCGCATCGCGCATATCAAGGAAGACTTGAACCGCGAAGCCGCGCGCCTGGCCGATGCCGATGCAGCCCTCACCCGCATCTCCGATGAGCAACAAGAGATCAACGAAGCGATCGCCGCGCAGGAAGAAGAGCGCGAGACGACGCGGGTTGCTCTCGTCAACGCCGCCAAGGCGGTGGAAGTCGTGGAAGAGGAACTCACCCTCCTCCAGAAGCGCCTGTCCGAGGCCGATGTCGCGCGCGCCGCGGCCCGCCAGCAGCTGAATGAAGGCGAGATGCGCCGTCAGCGCGCCGAGCGCCGCCTGGCGGACGTGATGCAGCTTTTGGAAACCGCGCAGGCGCAAGCGCTTCCGGCCGAGCAGATCGAAGCCGAGGAAGCGCGTTACGCCGAAGCGGAAAACGCGCTGGCCGAAGCGCGCGCGGCGTGGGAAGACGCCGAGCGTCAACGCTCGGAAACGCAGGCCGCCTATGAAGCGGCGCGCAATGCGCTGCTGGCGCGCAGCGCCGAGCACAGCAAGCTGCAGGCCGAAGCGTCGGCGCTGGAAGACCTGCTGGCCGAGCCGCAGACCACCGGCGATTGGAGCCCGATCATCGACAGCGTCGCGGTCGAGCCCGGCTTCGAGGCCGCGCTGGGCGCCGCGTTGGGCGACGACCTGTCCGCCGCCGGCGACGACACCTCGCCCATGCGCTGGATGGAGCTGCCGGCCTTCTCGGAAAACCATCCGCTGCCGAGCGGCGTGCGTTCGCTCGCCGACGTCGTGAAAGCGGGCACCCGTCTTGCCCGCCGCCTGTCGCAAGTCGGCATTGTTGACGACGCCGAGATCGGCGCGCTGCTGCAAGGCGACCTGAAGCCGGGTCAGCGCCTGGTGACTGCCGCGGGCGATCTGTTCCGTTGGGACGGTTTCGTCGCCGCCGCCGGTGCGCCGTCCGCCGCCGCCACGCGCCTGCGCCAGCGCAATCGCCTGAAGGAACTCACCGACGCCATGGAAGGCTCGAGCGCGGTGCTGGCGGAAGCCGAAGCCGTCGCCGCGCAATCCAAGGACGCGATCGGAACGGCGCAGAGCCTGGAGCAGAGCACGCGCCAAGCCGTGCGCGGCGCCGAAGACGTGCGCAACAAGGCGCGCGATTCGCTGGGTGAGTTGCGTCAAAAGGCCGCCGCGGTTCAGAACCGCATCAACGCCCTCGAAGAAAACCGCGCGCAGCTTGCCGCCGAACAGGAAGAAGCCGCTGCCCATGTGGCCGGCGCGCAGGAACGCCTGGCCGAACTCGGCGACGGCGCCGAGCTTCGCGCCGAAGCCGAAGCGAAAGCCTCGGGCCTCGGCCAGCTGCGCCAGGAGTTGATGGAGGCGCGCGCGCAGTACGACAGCCTGGCCCGCCAGGCCGAGGAACGCGCCCGCCGTCTGCAGGTGCTGGAATCCGAAACCGCGTCGTGGACGGCGCGCAAGAACCAGGGCATCGAGCAGGATCAGGCGCTGCGTGAACGTCTCGCGGCGGAGGAAGAGGAACTCGCCGTGCTGGCGGCCCGCCCGGAAGAGATCGCCGAACAGCGCAACGCGCTGATGGACCAGTTGCAGGTGGCCGAAGCGCAGCGCCGCGAAGCCGCCGACGCGCTGCAGGTGGGCGAAACCGCCCTCGCCGCCGCGGACCGGACGTTGAAGGACGCCGAACACGCACTTTCGGCCGCGCGCGAAGAACGCGTGCGCCGCGAAGGCTCGGTGCTGCAGGGCGAGCAGACGCTGGAAGTGGTGGACGCCACCATCCGCGAAAAGATCAATTGCGAGCCGGAAGAGGTGCGCAATCACACCAAGCTCGAGGAAGGCGAAGAAGCGCCGACCCTGGAGCAAGGTGAGAAGCGCCTGCAGCGCCTGATCTCGGAGCGCGACAATCTCGGCGCCATCAATCTGCGCGCCGAGCAGGAAAGCGAAGAGCTTACCGCGCAGATTCAGGGCCTGGTCACCGAGCGCGACGATCTCGTTCAGGCCATCGCGCGTCTGCGTGAAGGCATCGCGACCCTCAACAAGGAAGGCCGCGACCGGCTCTCGAAGGCCTTCAAGGAAGTCGACGGCCACTTCCGCAACCTGTTCACCAAGCTGTTCGGAGGCGGCCGCGCGCATCTGGAACTCACCGAAGCCGAAGATCCGCTGGAAGCCGGCCTCGAAATCATGGCCAGCCCGCCCGGCAAGCGCCTCGGCAACCTCGGCCTCATGAGCGGGGGCGAGCAGACCCTGACCGCCATCGCGCTTCTATTCGCGGTGTTCATGACCAACCCGGCGCCGATCTGCGTGCTGGACGAAGCGGACGCGCCGCTGGACGACGCCAACGTCGACCGCTTCTGCACTTTGCTGTCGGAGATCATCAAGATCACAGAGACCCGCGTGCTGGTGGTGACCCACCACCGTATGACCATGGCGCGCATGGACCGCCTGTTCGGCGTGACCATGGCCGAGCGCGGGGTCTCACGCCTGGTGTCGGTGGACCTGAAGGCGGCAGCCGACATGGTGGAGACGCCGGTCGCGGCGTAAATTCTCCTTCCAAGACAACATCAACCGCACGCTGGGCTAACGCCGGGCGTGCGGTTTTCCTTTGCGCGAACCGGGCTGCGCGCCCCAGGCGGAATACGTAACTTTACGAATTTCGCCGGGCGGGGCGTTCGCGCACCTTGCCGTGTACGCGGCCCTGCATTCGCCGCCTGGTTTTCCCGTACCCCCGGAACTTGACCCGCACACGCGCCCGCGAGGGCGCAGAATGAGGCTGAATGTACGTCTTACGGAATATCTCCTTCGCCACCCTGCTCGACCGGCTGCCGAACGTGGTTTACATCGCCCGCGCCGATGCGGACGGCTCGACCGTTTTCATCAACGCCGCCATTGAACGGGTGCTGGGCTACACCCGCGAAGAATGGATTGCCGATCCGCAGCTGTGGATCAATTCGATCCATCCCGATGACCTGACGCGCGTCCATGACGCGTTCGCCAGCATCCAGTTGGATCGTTTGCCCACGGTGTACGAATACCGGATTTACCGCAGCGACGGACGCATGATCTGGGTGCGCGACGATGTGCAGATGCTGCAGTCGCCCGAATTCCGCGAGCCGATGTATTGGGGCAGCGTCACCGACATCACGGCCGAGAAGGAAGCCACGTTGACGCTGGCGCGCGAGGAAAAGCGCTTCCGCGAACTGTTCGAGGCCAATCCGACGCCGATGTGGATTTACGACCTTGAGACGTTCCGGTTTCTCGACGTCAACGAAGCCGCCGTGCGCTACTACGGCTATTCCGAAGCCGAGTTCCTGGCGATGACGATCCGCGATATCCGCCCCGCGGAAGACGTGCCGCGCCTGGACGCGGAAATTGCGGACCGGCCCAATGGGTTCCGCGATGCGGCGGTGTGGCGTCATCTCAAGAAAGACGGCACCGAAATCAAGGTGCGCATCACCTCGCATAGCATCGACTTCAACGGGCGGCGCACCGTGGCGGTGCTGGCCTCGGACATCACGGAGATCATCAATGCGCGGAACGATCTGGCCGCGCAGCTTGACCGCAACAAGAAGATCGTCGGCGGCGTGATCAGCGCGCTGTCCGACGTTCTCGATCTGCGCGACCCCTACACCTCGCGGCACCAACACCGCGTCGCGGACGTCTGCACCGCCATCGGCGCGCGGATGGGATGGAACGCGGAACGCCTGGAGTGGCTGCACTGGGCCGCGCAGCTGCATGATCTGGGCAAGATCTCGATCCCCACCGACATCCTCAACAAGCCGACAAAACTGACCAAAACAGAATTCGCGCTGATCAAGGAACATCCCGAGGCGGGCTACCGCGTGCTGGCGAACGTCGACCTGCCGCCGGTGGTGGCGCTGGCGGCCTACCAGCATCACGAGCGCCTGGACGGCAGCGGGTATCCGCAAGGGCTGAAAGGCGACGCCATCATCCCCGAGGCGCGCATCATCGCCGTGGCCGACGTGCTGGAATCGATGACCTTGCATCGCCCCTACCGGGCGGCGCGCGGGGCGTCCGAGGCCTTCGCCGAACTGACACGGTGCGCCGGCGAGAAATACGATGCCGAAATCGTGCGGATCGCCAAGGAACTCTACGACGAAAAGCGCCTGTCGATGCTGGACGGCGGCGGGTCCTCGATCACTTAGGCCACCCGCGCGGCCCGTCTTGCGCGCGGTCCGCATTACTTAAGTATTTCAATTCATCCGAGGGCGCGGTTCGGAACTTTTCTTCCGCCTGCGGGAGTGGAACAATCGCGTGTTGGCCGGGGAGGCACACACGTGCGGTTCATCTTTCTGCTGATCGCGGTTCTGCTGCCGTCGCTCGCGCATGCGGAGGCGCAAGTCGCCACCATCAACGGCGCGCGGATTTCCTACGAGGTGTGCGGCGATTCGAAGGCGCAAGGCGTGGTGCTGCTGCACGACGGGCTGGTGAATTCGGCCATCTGGGACGGCGTCTGGCCGGGCCTGTGCGAAAAATTCCGCGTGGTGCGATACGACAGGCGCGGCTACGGAAAATCGCCGCAGACCGTGCACGGCCATTTTCCCACGGACGATCTGCTGGGCGTGATGAAGGAGGCGGGCCTGTCTCATGCCCATTTAATCGGCGCGTCGGCCGGCGCGGGCATCGCCATCGATTTCGTGTTCGATCAACCTGAAGCGGTGGACAAGCTGGTGCTCGTGGCGCCATCGGTGAGCGGCTTCACCGTAACGGACGCGTTCATGGGACGCCTGCGCACCCTCGATGAGGTGATCGCCACCGGCGACATGGACAAGATCGTCGCCGCGCTGAAGGCCGATCCCTGGTTCATCCCGAGCCGGGACGCGGCGGCGCAGAAAAAACTGGAAACCATCGTGCGCGCGAGCCCCGGCGATCTCGGCGCCCACCCGTTCCAGCGCCGCCCGGCGAATGTCGCGCAGCGCCTGGGCGAGATCTATGCGCCGACGCTGGTACTGATCGGGTCGAACGATCACGACTATACCCAGGCGATGGCGGCGGCCATCGGACAACGCATGCGCGCCGCCCAGGTCCGGATGATGTTGGGCGCGGGATACTTCCCTTACCTGGAGAACCCGATAGGGTTCGTGGATGTGGTGACGCAGTTTTTGCAGTAACTGCCGGCGCGATTTATCATCGCGGGACTGCTCTTCGGAGGATTGCCATGCTTCGTCTTGTCGCAGTCGTTGGGTTTTGCGCCACAGCCTGGACCGGCGCCCATGCGGCTCCCTTCGGATTTTCCAAAGATACGCCCCTTTCCGATCTCGGATGTGAAGCGGGCGGCGCCGACCGATATATCGGCGATGCTTATACGTGCCGCATCCCCGAGGCCGCGCCGTTCTTCCCGGCGCTTGAGGTCAACCACTTACCCAAAACCGGCATCTGTCGCGTGCATGGCGCCGTATCGATCAACGACACGCCGGCAGGGGAAAAGACAAAGGAGTTCTTCGAGAGGCTCGCCCGATATACTGAAAGTATTGAAGGCGAAGCAATTCAGTCAGTCGATAAAATCGACGAGACCGTGACGTTTCAGCACTCCGAGGAATGGATCCCATCGATTGCCGAGGGCGCACGTCAAGTGCAGATGACGTGGTCGTTCGCTGGGAGCAATCGCTCTGACGGATTGCGAAAGATAGCTATCGATGTCGGCGCCTTTGGCGATACCGTCGGCAAAGTCGCGTTCACGATGGAGTTCACCGGCTGGCCGTCCTGCCTCGTCCCCCCACCTCCTCCGCCACCTCCTCCACCGGTGCGATACACCATCAAGGAAATCAATCCTGCCGACATCAAATAGCGACGGTCGGCCTCCTTCGGGGCGGGAGCATCGGGCCGGTCAGCAGGGCTCTTGCCAGTGTCAAAGCAATCTCAATTCCCTTGCCTGCCACCGGTCTGCCTAGACGGCCCGACACATTCGTGCGCGCGGTAACCGCGTTCTTAAAATAATCGGCCGGTTTCGGCCGGTTTAAGCCCTGCAAATTCAAGGGGTTAGGTACACCACCTATATCCTTGACACCCCCCACCCCACCCCATATGTTCCGCGCGCTTATCGCGCTGCAAGAGCCGTTTTTATCAACATTTCCGGGGGCTTTCGGGGAGTTGAGGAGAGCGGCGGCGGTTGGCGGAGGCGGGGGCGTTTTGTGAGTGGCGGCGGGCGGTGCCCGCCTTTTCAATAGGACCCCTTCAGCCATGTCCGACCGCGACGACAAGCCGAGCCAGACCCCTCCAAGCCTGGAGAGTGTTGAGGCCCGTCTTGCGGTGGTGCGCGAAGAGCGCGCGGTGAAGGCCGCCAAGGAGCAGAGCCAGGCGAACCAGAGACAAGGTCTCGGCCTCGGAATGCGCGTTGGCATCGAGCTTTTGGCCTCCGTGCTGGCGAGCGTCGGGATCGGACTTCTTCTCGACAACTGGCTGGAGACGATGCCGATTTTCACGTTGGCGTTTGTCTCTATCGGGTTCGCGGCCGGAGTGATGAATACGCTGCGCGTGAGCCGGGGCCTGGATGAGAAGATCGGCCTGGGACGCGCGGTGAGAGAGAAAGAAGCGGCCGACAAGGCCGCGGGCGTTGAGCCGAAGCAGCCACAGGCGCCGGCGAACGCATGGGACGACGACGATGAATAGCCCGGCCTGCCGGGTGCGACGGAACGAGCGTTAAGGGCAAGACGACACGATGGCTGAAGAAAACATCGAAATGTCCGGTGAACACGCCGGCGGCGAACACGCCGAGGCGCACGAGCAGCACGGCCCGATGGAACAGTTCACCATCAAGCCGTTGATTCCGATCCAGGTCGGCCGTCTCGATCTGAGCTACACCAATTCCGCCCTGTTCATGACCATCGCCATCGCCCTGTCGGCGCTGCTGTTCTGGGGCGCGACACGCGCTCGCACGATGGTGCCGGGCCGCCTGCAGTCCACCGCCGAGCTGCTGTACGGCTTCGTGCAGGACATGGTGATCTCGAACACCGGCAAGGAAGGGATGAAGTACTTCCCCTTCATCTTCACGCTGTTCCTGTTCATCCTGTTCGGCAACATCCTGGGCCTGATGCCTTACGCCTTCACCTTCACCTCGCACATCGCGGTGACGGCGGCGCTGGCCTTCTTCATCTTCTTCGCCGTGACGATCATCGGCTTCGCCCGCCACGGCCTTCACTTCTTCTCGCTGTTCCTGCCGCCCGGCACGCCGCTGTGGATGGCCTTCATCCTGGTGCCGCTGGAAGTGTTCTCGTACCTCATCCGTCCGTTCAGCATGAGCCTGCGACTGTTCGCGAACATGCTGGCGGGCCACGTACTCCTCAAAGTGCTGGCGGGTTTCGTGATCGCGCTGGGCGTTGCGTTCGGCTGGGTGCCGTTCCTCGCCGTGTTCGGCGTCACCCTGCTCGAAATCCTGGTCGCCCTCATTCAGGCCTATGTGTTCGCGCTGCTGGCGTGCATCTACCTGAACGACGCGATCAACCTGCACTAATCGTTATCGTACCCAAATCACTTCAATCACCAACTTCAACTAACCTCGGAAAGGGGAACTCACCATGGAAACAGAAGCAGCGAAGATGATCGGCGCGGGCCTTGCGGCTATCGGCGTGCTCGGCGGCGGTATCGGCGTCGGTCAGGTGTGGGCGCAGTACATGAACGCGGTTGCCCGCAACCCGTCCATGGCCGACACCCTGCGCACCCCGGCGTTCCTGGGCTTCGCGCTCTCGGAAGCGACCTCGCTGTTCGCTCTCGTGATCGCGCTCATCATCCTGTTCGGTTAATCGAGCGGGACTGAGACCCCTAACGAAAAGGCTAAGGCGCCATGCCGCAGTTCGATCCCTCCACCTTTAGCTCCCAGATCTTCTGGCTGGTGGTGACTTTCGCGCTCCTCTATTGGGTTGTTGCGAAGATCGCCGTGCCTCGCATCGGCGAGGTCCTCGACCAGCGCGCCCGTGTCATCCAGGACGACCTGGACCGGGCGCTGGCGCTGAAGGGCGAGACCGATCAGGCGGTCGCGGCCTATGAAAAGGCCATGGCGGCCGCCCGCGAACAAGCGGGCGACCACATGCGCGCCGTCACCAACGAAGCGAAAGCCACCGCGGACGCCCGCACGGCCGAACTTTCGGCGCAAGTCGGAAAGCAGGTCGCGGACGCCGAAGCGCGTATCGCCAAGGCCAAGGAGGACGCGATTGCGTCCTTGCGCGGCATCGCGGCGGAAACGGCGAAGGATGTGGTGGCCAAGCTTGCCGGCCTTTCTCCGTCTCAAGCGGACTTGGACGCCGCCGTGACCGCGGCGCTGAAGGAGACCAAGTAAGATGTTCTCCAATCCCGAGTTCTGGGTTGCGCTGGCCTTCGTGCTGGTGGTGCTTCTGACCTTCAAGAAGGTCTCCACCGCCGTCACGTCCGGTCTCGATGCCCGGGCGGCCAAGATCCGCACGCAGATCGAAGAAGCCCGCAAGCTGCGCGAAGACGCCCAGGCGCTTCTCGCCGAGTACCAGCGCAAGCAGCGCGACGCCATGGCCGAAGCCGAGAAGATCATCACCTCGGCCAAGGCTGAAGCCGCGCGGCTGAAGGTGCAGGCTGAGAAGGACCTGGAACACGCCCTCGCCCGCCGCAAGGAGCAGGCCCTGGAACGCATCGCCCAAAGCGAGGCCCAAGCGCTGGCGCAGGTGCGCAACCAGGCGGTCGACGCAGCCCTGGCGGCGGCGGAGGCGGTAATCGCCAAGAGCCTCGACGGCGCCAAGCGCGACGCCCTGACCGAGAAAGCGATCGGCGAACTGGCTGGAAAGCTTCACTAAGCCGTTAGGACATAGAACACGAAAAAGCCCGCCGAAAACGGCGGGCTTTTTTGTTGGGCGCGGGACGGACTGGGTGAGATCTGGATCACCCGGACGAGCAGGGTGATGACAGAACGGCGCGCTGCCGACCCCTCCCCAGCCCTCCCCTTTTGAGGGGAGGGGGAAGAGGCAGGGGAGTTCGCGGACCTACTCCGCAGCTTGCTTGGCGCTGTCGGCGGCGGGTGGGGTCCAGCGGAGGACCGGGCGGCGAGCGGCTTTGGTTTCGTCGAGGCGGCGGCGCGGGCTTAGCTGCGGAGCGGCCTGGAATTCCGCGGCGCAACCTTCCTTGGCCTTGCGCGCGAGGGACAACAGCGAGCCGATAAACTGATCCAACGCCGCCTTGCTCTCCGTCTCGGTGGGCTCGATCAATAGCGCGCCGTGCACCACCAGCGGGAAGTACATCGTCGGCGGATGGAAGCCTTCATCGATCAGCGCCTTGGCGATATCGAGGGTGGTGACGCCCGTGCCCTTCAGGAAGCGATCGTCGAACACACATTCGTGCATGCAGGGCCCCGGGAAGGCGGGCGTGAGCTCGCCGGCGAGGCGCACCATCACATAGTTGGCGTTCAACACCGCGTCGCCCGAAGCCTGCTTCAAGCCGTCGGCGCCCATGCTCATCATGTAGCTGAGCGCACGCACGAACACGCCGAACTGGCCGTGATAGCCCTTCATGCGGCCCAAGGCCTGTTTGGCCGCGCCGAAGCCGGCGTGCTCCTCGACCGCGTAGCCTTCGGCGGCCTTCACCACCATCGGCACCGGCGCGAAGGGCGCGAGCTTAGCCGACAACACCGTCGGACCGGCGCCCGGTCCGCCGCCGCCGTGCGGCGTCGAGAAGGTTTTGTGCAGGTTGATATGCATGGCGTCGACGCCGAGGTCGGCGATCTTGAGGCGGCCGACGATGGCATTGAAGTTTGCGCCGTCCATGTAGAAGTAAGCGCCCGCCGCATGCACGGCTTCGGCGATCTCGATACACTCGCGCTCGAACAGGCCGCAGGTGTTCGGATTGGTGATCATCACCGCCGCGACCGTATCGCCGTGCTCGGCCAGTTTCGCCTTCAGCGCCGCCAGATCGACGCGGCCTTCCGCGTTCGCCGGAACGGCCTCGACCGCGTAGCCGCAAAGGGCCGCCGTGGCCGGATTCGTGCCGTGAGCAGATTCCGGCACGATGATGACCTTGCGCTGCGACTGGCCGTTCGCATCGTGGGCGGCGTGGATGCACATGAGACCGCAGAATTCGCCGTGCGCCCCAGCCGCCGGCGACATCGCGACCGCCGCCATGCCGGTGAGCTCGGTGAGCCAGCGGGCCGTGGTGTCGATGAGCTCCAGTGCGCCCTGGACCGTGGAAACCGGTTGGAACGGGTGGATCTCGGCGAAGCCCGGAAGGCGCGCCATTTTCTCGTTGAGGCGCGGGTTGTGCTTCATGGTGCACGAGCCCAGCGGGTAGAAGCCGGAATCGATCGCATAGTTCTTCTGCGACAGGCGCGTGTAATGGCGCACGACCTCCGGCTCCGAAAGACCGGGCAGTCCGATGGGCCCGCTGCGCTTCACATCACCGAGGCGCTGTTTCGAGGTCGGCATCGCCGGCAGGTCGACCGCCGTCATGCCCGGTGTGTCTTGTTCGAAGATCAGGTTCTGTTCGAATTGGAGGCCCTTATGGCCGCTTGCGGTTGTCGGCAGCGTCATGACAGCACCTCCGTCAGCGCCTTCACAAGTTTGACCTGATCCTCGGCGCTGTTGGTCTCGGTGGCGCAGACGATGAGCAGGTTCGCGAGTTCCGGATAGGTCGGGTAGAAGCGCGACGCGGGCACGCCGCCCAGCACGCCTTTCTTGGCGAGATCCTCAACGACGCCGGCCGCCGGCTTCGGCAGCGCAAGGGCGAATTCGTTGAAGAAGGCCGAGGGCAGAAGCTTCACGCCTTTAACGGCTTCGAGTTTGTCCGCGAGATCGCAAGCTGTGGCATGGTTGAGTTCGGCCAGGCGCTTGAAGCCGGCTTCGCCGAGCAACGTCATATGAATGGAGAACGCGAGCGCGATCAGACCGGAGTTGGTGCAAATGTTGGAGGTCGCCTTCTCGCGGCGGATATGCTGCTCGCGGGTGGAGAGGGTGAGCACCCAGCCGCGGCGGCCGTCCTCGTCGGTGGTCTCGCCGCAGAGACGGCCGGGCATCTGGCGCAGGTACTTCTCGCGCGTCGCGAACAGACCGACACCGGGGCCGCCAAAGCTCATGGGTCCGGCCAGCGCTTGTCCCTCACCGACGACGATATCGGCGCCCATGGCACCCGGGGATTTCACGAGTCCGAGCGAAACGGGCTCGGTGACGCACACAACCAGCAGAACGCCGGCTTTGTGGCAGGCTTCGGCGAGCACGGTGTAGTCCGACAGATGACCGAAAAAGCCGGGCGTCTGGACGACAACGCACGCGAGGTCCGGGGTGACGCGGCCGATGAGGTCCTCGACGCCATACGGATCCGGCGCCAGGCATTCGACATCCACATCGAGGAATTTCATCTGCGTCTTGGTGACGTCGCGGTAGTGCGGATGCACGCGGCCCGAGACCAAGGCCTGCGTGCGTTTGGTCACGCGCGCGGCCATGGCCACGGCTTCGGCGCAGGCGGTGGCGCCGTCGTACATGGAGGCATTGGCGACCTCCATGCCGGTGATGAGCGCGACCTGGGTCTGGAATTCGAAGATCGCCTGCAGCGTGCCTTGGCTGATCTCCGGCTGGTAGGGTGTGTACGCGGTGAGGAATTCGCCGCGCTGGATGATGTAGTCGAGCGACGCGGGCGTATGATGGCGGTAATTCCCGCAGCCCAGGAACGCGGGTGCGGCGGCGCAGTTCATGTTTTTCGCCGCCATCGCGCCGAGCGCGCGTTCCACCTCGATCTCGCTCATGGTGTTCGGAAGATCGAATCGCGCCGAGGCCAGCGCCTTTTTCGGAAGGTCCTTGAACAGCTCGTCCACGGATCCGGCGCCGATCGCGGCCAACATGTCGCGGCGGTTGGTGTCTGAGAGTGGGAGATAACGCATCGGCTTCGATCCTCTATTTCACTGTCATTGCCCCCGGCGATCGCCCGGCGACGCCGGGCGATGGCAAAGGTCTAGGCGCCCAAATCCGCCACGTATTTCTCGTAGGCCGCCTGGTCCATGAGACCGTCGAGCTCGCCCGGGTTCGAGAGTTCGATCTTGAAGAACCAGCCCGCGCCTTGCGGATCCTCGTTCACGGTCTGCGGCGCATCGGGAAGCGCGCCGTTGCCTTCCTTTACGGTGCCGCTGACGGGCGTGTAGACCTCGCTGGCCGCCTTCACGGATTCAACCACCGCCGCCTCGCCGCCCGCCTTCAGGGCCTTCCCCGCGGCCGGCACCTCGACGAACACGATGTCGCCGAGCTGCGCTTGGGCATATTGAGTGATCCCAACGGTTCCGACATTGCCGTCGACCTTGATCCACTCGTGGTCTTTCGTGAAACGCACACTCATAACGCTCTCCCCTCGTTCAACTTTCGTTTTCTAGGCTTTGAAATAGCGATGCGGCGCGAACGGCAGCGGCGCGACTTCGGCCGGAAGGGCCTGTCCACGCACGATGAGACTCACCTTGGTGCCGTTCGCGGCGAATTTTGAAGCGACGTAGCCCATCGCGACCGGCGCGTTCACCGTGGGCCCGAAACCCCCAGAAGTGATTTCGCCGATGCGGTTTCCGGCTTCGTCCTGGATTTCCGTATGGGCGCGGGCCGGCGCCTTGCCGAGCGGCTTGATGCCGACACGTGTTTTGGCGGCGCCGTCTTTCAGCTGCTCGAGAATCGTGGCCGCGCCGGGGAACCCGCCTTCGGCGCGCCGGCGCTTGCCGATCACCCAAGAGAGGCCGGCCTCGACCGGCGTCGTGGTTGTGTCGATGTCGCTGCCGTACAGACAAAGGCCCGCTTCAAGACGCAGCGAATCCCGGGCGCCGAGACCGATCGCGGCCACGCCCGGCTCGCTCAGAAGGCGGCGCGCGACCTGTTCGGCCTTGGCGGCGGGCACGGAGATTTCATAGCCGTCCTCGCCGGTGTAGCCCGAGCGGAACAAGCGAACCGGCACGCCCTCGAAGCTGGCGGTGCGGCTGGTCATGAAGCCCATGGAAACCGCTTCCGGAATGATGCGCGCCAGCACCTTGGCCGCCGAGGGGCCTTGCAGCGCCAGCAGCGCGGCGTCTTCGTGGCGCACCAACGTCGCCTTGCCCGCAAGCTTGGCGGCGATGTGCGCGAAATCCTGATCCTTGCACGCGGCGTTGACGACGAGCACGAGGCTGCGCTCCTTGCCGGGTTCGGCGGGGCGCGTGACCATGAGATCGTCGAGAATGCCGCCCGCGTCGTTCAGCAGAACGGTGTAGCGGATATGACCGGGCTTCAGCCCCTTCAAGTCGCCCGGCACCAGGGCTTCGAGCGCGGCGTCGACGCCTTCGCCCGACAGTTCGCCCTGCCCCATGTGCGACACATCGAATAATCCCGCCTCGGTGCGCGTATGCACATGCTCCTTCAGGACGCCCATGGGATAGTTCACCGGCATGTTGTAGCCGGCGAACGGGACCATCTTGGCACCCAGGGACAGATGCAGGGCCTCAAGCGGGGTATGCTTGAGCGGCGCGCTGGAAGAGCTATGGGGATCGGCCACGCGGTACTCCAAAAAGAGGTTCAACGCCGGCGGCCATCACGGACTCAGAGTCCTTCTGCCGCGGCGCCCCCCTCTGTCGGAAAACCTGAAAGATTCACCGGATCTCGCGTTCAGACGAACGCAACGGCTTACATCTTCGGTGAGACCGCGGCGCAATGCTCCGCGTTCTACTTTCCAGAGTACCAATCCCCCGCGGTCCTTTTGCCTGAGAGTTTCCGAGGGCGGTTGCTCCTTCGGCGCCGGCGTCGTGGGTACCGGTCTCTTCCACGGGGGGATAAGGTGTCGGGAGTGTGGGCTGATTCGGAAGGCAGGGTCAACCTAGGAGCCACCGAATGTTGTGGATATCTTCGCGTGTATTACCAAATAGGCGCTCGCCTGTGGATAAGTTCGTCAAGGCGAGTGCGCTGTTCGCTCTTCTTGTCCTTGCCGCGTGCGACAAGCCGCCGGCTTTGCGCATGGACGGCGTGGGGCAGGCGCGCGTCGGCATGCCGCTCGCGCAAGCGCAAACGTCGCTTGGGCTGACACTCCCCCAGGGCGTCGAGCCGAACGGCTGCTTCTTCGCCGCGTCCCAGACCTATCCCGGCGTGTACGCCATGCTGGAGGGGGGCGCGCTGCAGCGCCTCGACGTGCGCGAGGGCACGATGAAGACCGACACGGGCGTTGGCCTCGGCGATGCGGCTTCCAAGGTGCGGGATGTGTACGGCGCGCAGGTCGAGGTGCTGCCGCACAAGTACGACACGTCACCCGGCGCGCAATATTTGACGGTTTACAGCGTGGATAAGCGATACGCCCTGCGCTTCATCACCGCGCAAGGCAAAATCGCCGGCATCCAATCCGGAAATGCCGAGCCGGTGCAGTACGTGGAAGGCTGCGGGTAAGCGCGGCTTATTTCACGCGGGTGCGATTGAACGCGAGCTGCGCATCGGTGAGCTGGAAGCCCACGTAGATATCGTATCCCGCGGAGGGGCGCGCCTTGGTCACCGGTAAGGTGAGGGTCACGTGTTCGGTCCAGCGCTCGACTTTCGAGGGGCCGCCCGTGCTGGTGCGGCGGACTTCAAAAATCTTCTTCCCGGCGGGATCCGGGTACAGCTGCGGAATGGCGACGAAGTAATAGAGGGGCACGTCGCCCTTCGGCGCGGCGGGCCCGGTGGCCATCGCCATCTCGATTTCCATTTCGACCTCGGCGGTGCCTTCGACGTTATTCTTGTCGAGGTCCTGGGTGCAGGTGCCCTTGTAGTTCACGATTTCGGCCTGATAGGCGATGTCGCTGACTTCGCGGCCCGGGCCGTCGCGGAACTGCGTGAGGTTGGCGGTGACGCTGTCCACGCGCACATTCGGGCACGGCGGGATGGTGCGGTCCGGCGTGCAGGCGCCGAGGACAGCCACAGCCGCTCCCGACAGGAGGAGGACGCGCACGCGGGAGACGGAGAACATGTTCATACAGAGCCAGTCCGGGAAGGCGTTAACCCTTAAAAGTGCGCGAAATTTGCACGCCGGGGCCCCTTACGCAAGCGCCAGAGAATGCATAGCCGGCAAAGCGGAACGCGTTAAAAAGATGCGCTTTTTCATCGATTTTGTGATTCTATGACCCCGGTTTAAGGGATTTCCGCCCCGGCAGCGCCGCGTCCGGGGCCATTAGAACGAAATATGGCTGTTTATACCGAAGTTTCCGACGACGACCTCGCCGCCCTCTCGGCCGCCTATGACATCGGCGAGATCGTGAGCTGCAAGGGCATCGCCGAAGGGGTGGAAAACTCGAACTTCCTGATCGAGACCACGCGCGGGCCCTACATCCTGACGCTGTATGAAAAGCGGGTCGATCCGAAGGACCTGCCCTTCTTTCTCGGCTTCATGGAGCATCTAGCCGAAGCGGGCTGCGTCGCCTGCCCGGTGCCGATCAAGGGCCGCGACGGCCAGACCTTGCGCACGATCGCCGGACGCCCCGGCGCCATCATCAGCTTTCTGCGCGGCATGTGGCCCCGGCGGATCACGCCGGAGCACTGCGCGGAGCTGGGCACCGCGATGGCGAAGCTGCACAACGCCGGTCTGTCGTATCCCGGCGTGCGCGCGAACAACCTCTCGGTCGAAGGCTGGCGCACCCTGGTCGGCAAGATCAGCGAGGAGACCGCCGCGACACTCGACCCAAGCCTGCCGGGCCTGATGCGCAGCGAACTCGAGGTGCTGAGCGCGGCCTGGCCGGTTCTGCGCGCGACGCCGGATCTTCCGTCGGGCGTGATCCATGCGGATCTTTTCCCGGACAATGTTTTCTTCCTGGACGGCAAATGCTCGGGGCTGATCGACTTCTATTTCGCCTGCACGGACTTTCTGGCCTATGACGTGGCGATCTGCCTCAACGCGTGGTGCTTCGAGCCGACGGGCGAGCTGAACAGCACGAAGGCGAAGCGGATGTTGTCCGCTTACGAAGCCGTACGGCCGCTGTCCGAGCTTGAAAAGGAAACGCTGCCACTGTTCGCGCGCGGCTCGGCTTTGCGCTTCATGTTGACGCGCCTTTACGACTGGGTGAACACGCCGCCGGGGGCGCTCGTGAAACCCAAGGACCCGCGCGAATATCTCCAGAAGCTGAACTTTCACCGTCAGGTGAAAAGTGTCGGCGAGTACGGGTTGGGTTAAATGCCGGACGCACCGGCGTCGACCGCAGTCGAACTCTTCACCGATGGCGCGTGTCTGGGCAACCCGGGGCCCGGCGGGTGGGCCGCGCTGTTGCGTTATAGGGGCACCGAGAAGGAACTGGCGGGTGGCGAGCCGCTGACCACGAATAACCGCATGGAGCTGATGGCGGTGATCCAGGGTCTGAAAGCCTTGACTCGCAATTGTTCCGTGACCGTGTTCACCGACAGCCAGTACGTCCAGAAAGGCATCACCGAATGGATTCATGGGTGGAAGCGGAAGGGGTGGAAGACCGCCGATAAAAAACCCGTGAAGAACGCCGACCTCTGGCAGGTGTTGGATGAGGCAAGATTGGGGCACAATGTGACCTGGATGTGGGTCAAGGGCCACGCCGGTCATGTCGAAAACGAGCGGGTCGATGTGCTCGCGCGCGCGGAAGCGGAGAAATTCCGCGGTTAATGAGGCGTCATTTGCACGCCGCTCACAATTCTCCTGAACAAAGACCGCACCAAATAAGGTAAAATGTTGACGTCGCTTGAGGATGCGAACCGAGGCCCCATCTCTGTCGTTAGAAGGTTAGACGATGTCTGAGTTTGAGGATGCCATGGGTAGAGCAATGTTACAGACCACCTCGGGTTATCTGACCGGCCAGCTGCTTGTCGCCATGCCGACGATGGCGGATCCCCGGTTCCACCGCACTGTGATTTACGTTTGCGCTCACTCCGCCGAAGGCGCGATGGGTTTGATCGTCAACAAGCCGCTGAACGATCTGCGCTTCACCGACATCCTCGGACAGCTGAAGATCACGCCGCGCTCCAACAACTGTTCGCAGATCCATGTGCATCGCGGCGGTCCGGTCGAAGTGCAGCGCGGCTTCGTGCTGCATTCCTCCGACTACCAAAAGTCCGGAACCGTGGTGGTGAACGAGGACATAGCCTTGTCGGCGACGACCGAGATCCTGAAGGACATCGCCGAAGGGTACGGACCGCACCAGAACCTCATGGCGCTTGGGTACTCAGGCTGGGGCCCAAACCAGCTCGACGAGGAGATTAAGCGCAATGCGTGGCTGTGCGTGCCGTCGGATTCAGGCCTCCTGTTCTCCGACGGATACGATCACAAGTGGGAACTGGCGTTGGCGCGGCTTGGTATCGCCCCGCATCGTCTGTCGACGGAAGTCGGACACGCGTAAAGATTGGACGAACTAAACATCTGGGCGGCCCCCAAAGGGCCGCCCTTTTGTTTAGCCGGCCATCAATTTAGGCGGGCGCGAATCGCGTCGAGACTCTCGAGTGTTTTCAATTCCCCGAGCGCCGCCATCGTCGGGGCGCTGGAGAAGATGCGCGCGGCCGTGCGGGTAATCCCGCCCGCGTCGACGGCTTCCACTTTCGCAATAATCTCATCGGTGGAAAGCGGATGGCCGTAGATCATGATCTGACGCGCGCGCTGGCCGCAGCGGCTGGACGGACTTTCGAGGGACATGAGCAG
Source organism: Rhodospirillaceae bacterium (assembly GCA_041905525.1). GTDB lineage: Bacteria > Pseudomonadota > Alphaproteobacteria > Rhodospirillales > Rhodospirillaceae > SHVO01. The sequence goes on along the minus strand of JAYRKY010000001.1, from coordinate 543,219 downwards.
GCCCGACTTGATCTGCGCCCGGGCGCGCTTCACTTCGTCCTGTGTCACGCCGTCATGGACCTTCTTGATTTCCTCGCACAACACCGGGATCAGCTTGGGCACGTCGGCGCGGCCGGTGCCCATGTAGATCGAGAAGATACCGCAGTCGGAGAACGACTGAGTCGACGAATACACCGAGTAGGCGAGTCCGCGCTTTTCGCGGATTTCCTGAAAGAGACGCGAGGACATGCCCTCGCCCAGCAGCGTCGAGAGCGCGCCGAGATTGTAGAAATCGGCATCGTCGTATGCGAGGCCGCCAAAGCCGAGAACGAGATGAACCTGCTCGAGCTTGCGTTTTTCGCGGTAGTCGCCGCCGTTGTAAACGCTGGGCACCTCGCTGACGGCCGATGATTTGGGCAGCGTCCCGAAGGCATTTTCGATCAGCGCGACGAAAATGTCGTGATCCACATTGCCGGCGGCCGACACCACCATGCTGTCGGCGGCATAGTTGCCGGCCATGTAGGCCTTGAGCCGTTCCGAAGTGATAGAACGCACGATCGGTTCCTTGCCCAGCACGGGCCAGCCCATCGGCTGGTTGGGAAACGCGGTGGCCTGATGATGATCGAAGATGATGTCGTCCGGGGTGTCGTCCGCCTGATAGATCTCCTGCACCACCACATGCTGCTCGCGCGCCAGTTCTTCCGGGTCCATGGTGGAGTTCAAAAGAATGTCGGACAGGATATCGACCGCGAGCGGGAGATTTTCCTTCAGCACCTTTGCAAAGTAGGCGGTGTGATCGCGGCTGGTGTAGGCATTAAGCTGCCCGCCGACATTGTCCATTTCCTCGGCGATCGCCTGGGCTGACCGGCGCGCGGTGCCCTTGAAGGCCATATGTTCGAGCAGGTGCGAGATGCCGTTGACGTCCGCCGTTTCATGGCGCGTACCGGCCGCGACCCAAACGCCCACCGCCACGGTCTCGACGGAGGACATGCGATCCGTGACGACACGCAGACCGTTGGAAAGGGTGGTGACCTGAACGGACATTCGAACCTAAAGGACCTGGAGGAAAATCAGCGGGAGACGCGATCGCGGATCAATCGCCGTAACTGATCTAGGTCATTTGGAAGCGTTGTAAAGTGCTCGCGGCGGTGGAACAGATCGCCAAGGGCCGGCGGCATGGAAGGTCTTGTCCCTGTTGCTTTTTCAACGGCGTCCGGGAACTTAGCCGGATGGGCCGTGGCCAGGGCGATGCGCGGGATGGCCGAATCGAGGCCCGCCTGACGGGCGGCGTACAGACCAACCGCAGAGTGTGGATCGAGCACATAACCGCTCGCCTTATGGACCGCGCCGATGAAGGCCAGCGTACCGGCATCATCGAGACGGCAGCCGGAGAAGCGCGACAACATGGCCGCATGCGCTTTCGCATCGACGGTATAGCTGCCGCTCTGCTTGAACTGGTCCATGTGGCGCGAGACCGCCGCACCGTCGCGCCCGGCGGCTTCGAACAAAAGCCGCTCGAAGTTGGAAGAGATCTGGATGTCCATTGACGGACTGAGCGTCGGCACGACGCCGTTCGCCGTCATCGATCCGGTCTCGAAATAGCGCGTGAGGATGTCGTTGGCGTTGGAACCGACGATAAAGCGTTCCACCGGCAGGCCCATCTTGAAGGCCACATACCCGGCGAAAACATTCCCGAAGTTGCCCGTAGGGACCGCGAAGGCCACCTTACGGTGAGGCGCACCGACGTGAACGGCGGCCCACACGTAGTACACCACCTGCGCCATGATTCGCGCCCAGTTGATGGAGTTCACGGCGGACAGGTGCAATTCGTCGCGGAACGTCGTATCCGCGAACAGAGCCTTCACCATGTTCTGGCAGTCGTCGAAGGTGCCTTCGACCGCGACGTTATGGACGTTCTTGGCATCGACCGTGGTCATCTGCCGGCGTTGGACTTCGGACGTGCGGCCCGCGGGATGCAGGATGAAGATATCGACAGCGTCCCGGTTCTTGGTGGCCTCGATCGCGGCGGACCCTGTATCGCCGGAGGTCGCCCCGACGATGGTGATGCGGGACCCACGCGCCTTCAGCACCTCGTCGAACATCAGGCCCACGCACTGCAAGGCGAAATCCTTGAAGGCGAGCGTGGGGCCGTGGAAAAGCTCAAGCAGCCATTCGTTGGCCGCGGTCTGGATCATTGGCGCGACCGCGGTATGGGTGAAGGAGGCGTAGGCGCGGCGCGTCAGGTCCTCGAGGGTATGCTCAATCACGGAGCCTTTGACGAAGGGCGCCATGACGCGCGCGGCGAGGCGCGGATAGTCGAGCCCCGCGAAGGACGCAAATTCGGCGGCGGAAAACTGCGGCCAGGTTTCAGGCACATAAAGACCGCCGTCGGTGGCGAGGCCGGCCAACAGGACATCGTCGAAACCGAGCGTGGGCGCGCGCCCGCGGGTGCTCACATAACGCAAAAGACAGGGCTCCTCTGAAGAACGCGCGGATACTACGCGCGGGGCCGGAGCCCGGCAACCCGCGCAAAACCCACACTTTGCAAGGCTCTATGGCTATTTTGGCAGAGCGGAGAGGTCGGCCAGAAGGGCCGCGGTGATCTTGTCCACGGCGCGGGTGAACGCGGGAATGGTCGATCCCACGGCCGCACCCGCAGGCTCCTCGGCGCGGTAGGTCTTCATCAGGAGCTGCTGATTTCCCGCGATCCGGCGCAGGGTGATTTCAATCTCCACCACGACGCTGCCGCCACCCCCGGCCAGAACATGCTCGAGGGTCAGGAGGTCGCCCTGCAGCTCATAGTTTCGGTCAAGCCGCATTTCGGGCGTTGCGACGGTTTCGAAGGCACGGGCCGAACGCAGGGCGTCGACGAGGGCGCGTTGCATCATCACACCCGTCGGCTCCTGCCACGCATGGTAGTGATACGCGATCACCTGATCCGGGGCGTTGCGGTAAAGGATGGCGCGGCCGCCCACGACACCCTGGGTGCGGACTTGCGAGACATCGACAATGCCTTTGATAGGTCCCCCGGCCAGGGCTTGCACCGGCGCGGGCGCACCGAGGCGGTAGAACGTCTCGGGCGGCGGCGGGTCCGCCGCGCACGCTGTCAGCGCGCTCGCTAGGAGTCCCGCAATCAAGAGACGCCGGTTCAGGGCAAAGGACATGATCGTCGCGCTCATTTCGGCGCCCCTTGCGGCGGATCGGGCGCCTTGGTGCCCGACAGCAAGACTCCGGGATTCGAGCGGATCGAGCGGCTGAACTCGCTCATGTTGCGGGCGGTGGCGTCGATATTCTGGGAGATATCGTCGACGTAGCGCGAGAAGGTATCGAGGGTATAGCGCAGGTTCCGCATCGCCTCGTTCACATTGCCCTGGTTGCCCTCGACCATGGCGTTGACGTTGGTGATCGATTTGTTGAGGAGCGCGCTGGTTTCCTTGAGGTCGCTGGAGACCACCGCCATGTTGGCGATGATGGCGTCGAACTGCTCGCGGTTCTCCGGCTTCAGCAAATCCTTCTCGACAATCGCCGAGCTGCGCTCAAGCGTCGCACTCAGCTTCTCGAGGTTGGACATCAGCGCCGGCAGGTGATCCATCGTCGTCGCCCCGAACTCGTTGACGTACTTGTTGAGGCTGGCGATCAGGGGCTTGATAGAATTCGAGGACAGGTCGCTAAATTCGGAGCTGATATCGGCGAGCGTCGCGAAGATATTGGTGCCCTCGACGCCTTCGATTTCGGCGCCGGGCCTCAGGATCTCCGTGCTTTTGCCGCCGCGGATGTCGATGGCGATGGCCGAGAGCAGGCCCGAGACCTGCGCCCGGGCGATGCTGTCCTTGGGAATTTTCCAGCCTTCCTGGACGGCCATGATGACCTTGAAGCGGACCTGTGCGCCCTCGCCCATCGGCTGCACTTCGTCGACCTGGCCGATCTGGTAACCCTCGTAGAACACCAGCGTGCCGAGTTTCACGCCGCCGACATTGTCGTAGACGGTATAATATTCGTCGGTATCGCCCGTGTTTCCGGCGAGCACAGAAATGATGAGCACGAACGCCGCCAGCATCGCCGTGACGAAAGCGCCCACCACCACATAGTTGATCCGGCTGTCTTGCATCTTGGTCCCTCGGCGATCCCTAGTCGTTCGCCGCCGTCAGGCGTTTCAGATATTCCTCCGGATCGAGCACCTCGGTCTCGGTGCGCCGGTTCAGAAGGTTCTGGATACGTTCGTTCGTGCTGGATCGTATCTCATTCACCGTCCCTGTCATCAGGATATCGCCCTTATCCAGGACGCAGATCCGGTCGGCGATGCGAAAGGCGCTTTCGAGCTCGTGGGTCACCACGACCACCGACATCCCCATGGCGTCGCGCAGGTTCAGAATAAGTTCATCGATGGCGGCGGCGACGATCGGATCGAGGCCGGCGGATGGTTCGTCACAAAACAATATTTTGGGGTCCATGACCACGGCCCGCGCGAAGGCGGCGCGCTTGATCATACCGCCCGAAAGTTCCGACGGGTTTAGATGTTCGAAACCGGCGAGGTTGACCACCTGCATCTTTAGCCGCGCCATGATGCGCATGGTGTTGACGTCGAGCTTCGTATGCTCGCGCAGCGGCAGCATGATGTTCTCAAGCACGTTGAGGGAGCCGAACAAGGCGCCGCCCTGGAAAGCGACCCCGATCTTGCGCCGGAGCAAGGTCCTCTGGACATCGGAGATCTTGGTGAGGTCCTCGCCGAGGATCTGGACCGTACCGGAGGTGGGGCGCAGGAGACCGAGCAAGGTATTCAGCAAGGTCGACTTGCCCGAGCCGGACCCGCCCATGATCACCATGATCTCGCCCTCGCGGACGCTGAAGTCGATCTTGTGCAGGATTTCGCGCGCCCCGTAGTGGGTGACGAGCTTCTTCACTTCAATAACGTTGGGCGCGCCCGTGAGATCGGGCCGCGGCCTGTCGTCGCGCTGTTCGGCGGCGTGGCTCATGACCGGGTCGTGATGAACGCGAAGATCATATCGGTGACGATGATGGCGCTAATGGAAAGCACGACCGAGCGGGTGGTCATGCGGCCAACCCCCTCGGCGCCGCCCTTGACGTTGGCGCCATTGATGACGCCCACCAGAGTGATCAGGACCGAAAACAGCATGGCCTTGTACAGGCCATGCATCAGGTCCTCGATCTCCACCACGTCGATGATCCGCTGAGTATAGGCGGCGAAACTCATGCCCATGTCGACCGACACATACCAGCCGGCCCCGATCAGCATCATCAAGTCCGCCCACAGCGCCAGGAGCGGCACCATAACCACCATGGCGATGAGCGCTGGCGCCACCAGGAAACGCACCGGATTGATGCCCATGACCTCCAGTGCGTCGACCTCCTGGCTGATCCGCATGGTGCCGATTCGCGCCGCCAGCGAGGAGCCCGTGCGGCCCGCGACGAGGATGCCGGTGATGAGCGGCCCGAATTCACGCACGACAGAAATGCCGACCCCGATGGTGACCTGTTCCTCGGCGCCGAAAACCCGCAGCGTGTAGATACCCTGAATGGCCAGCATGATGCCGATGGTGAGCGACATCATCGTCACGATCGGCAGCGCGCGGATCCCGACCTCCATGCAGCGCTCGAACGTTGCGCCCATGCGTACCGGCTGTTCGCGGTGGCGCCCCAGCACAATCCAATAGAGGCTTTGCCAGAGGATGGCGGCGCCGAGGCCGATTTCGGCGATGCCGCCGACGGCGGCGCGGCCCATGCGGTCGAGGGACTCTGCAATCCTCGTCGGTATTGCGCGATCCCCCGCCTCGGACATGGCTTACCCCTGCGCGAGCGCCGCTTCGACGGACGGGTGGATCGTGAACACCTTATCGAGGCGGGCCAGCGACAAAACGCGCATGGCGGCCGACGACACATTGGCGAGGGAGAAGGTGCAGCCCTTCTTGCGGGACACCTGAAACGCCTCGACCAGCGACGCCACCCCGGAGGAATCGATGTAGTTCACCGCCGACAGATCGACGACGATGCGCTTGTACTGTTCCAGGCTCTCAAGGAGCTTCTGGCGCACGGTCGGCGACGTCTGCAAATCAACGTCACCGGTAAGCGCCACCACGGCGGCGCCGTTCACGTTTTTGACTTCGTAGGACATTTACTGCGTTTCCCCGGCGCTACTGTACCTTGGGTGGGAGGCGTTTGGTCAATTTAAATAAGTTGCCGACTCCGGGCGGCGGCGCGGCGAATTTGGCCTCGTCACATACGGACTTGATCAGGTGAACACCCAGCCCTCCGGGCCGGACTTCGGTGATGTCACGGGGCTTGATCGTCTCAGGGTCCACTGCCTCGGCGAAATCCATGATGTCCACCTCCATCACGCTGCCGCGGCGGCGAAAATCGATGACGATATCGCCGGCATCGGGGCTGCTCTTGTAAGCGTGACGCACGATGTTCTGGCAGGCTTCGTCGACGGCCATTTTAAGGTCGAAGGTCCAGGCTTCCGGGGCATCGACGAATTTCGCGGCTTGTTCCGTTGCGGCGCGGATCAACTTGAGGCGGTCCGCACGTCCAGGAACGCGAATGCGCAGGATTTGTTCGTCCGCCGGGATATCCAGCGACGCGGCCGGCGGTTTGGCCCCCATGGGAGCGATGGCCATATCTTCGGCCACGAGCAGCGTCAGGTCGTCGCGCAACGACTGGCCGGGCAGCTTGACCGCCCCGGCGATATTCTTGAGCCGCAGGTCGGGCGAAAGTTCCGCGTGGTCGCGGATCAAGGCGCGTACGCCGTCGATGCCCAGCATGCCGCCGCCGAAGGTGGTGGCTTCCGTCAGCCCGTCGGTGAAGACATAGAGGGTGCCCCCGGCGAGGAAGATTTCGCGCACCGGAAACCCCTCGGCGCCGGCGATATCGGGCGCGATACCGAGCGGCGGGGCGTCCGCCGGAATCGAGGTAAACCGTTCCGTGCGGGCGTCGAACAAAAGCGGCGGCTCATGGCCCGCGTTGGCCAGCCGGACCATACCGATCGCCGGGTCGAACAGCCCCCCGACCATGGTCACGAACATCCCGTGCGAATTGGTTTCACACAGCTCGTTATTGATGGCCGACAGAAGCTGGCCCGGATTTTCGGCGCTTTTGGCGAGACAGCGGAACAAGCTCGAGGTCTTGGCCATGAGCAAGGCCGCGTTCATGCCCTTGCCGGAGACATCGGCCACGTTGAACCAGATGCGTCCATCGGGAAGGGTGATGATGTCGAAGAAATCGCCCGAAACCGCACGCGCCGGAATATTGAGACCGTGCACGGGAAAATCGCGCGTCGAAGACTGGGGCAGAAGGTCACGTTGGATTTCGGCCGCGAGTTCGAGCTCGTGGCGATCGCGCTCCTGCTGAACGATCTTATGGGTGAGGCGGAAGTTGTTGATCGCAAGCGCCGCGGCGCGCGCCAATGTCTCGAGGAGGATCATATCCTCGTCATTGAAGAGGCCATCCCCGTCGGTGCGGTTGATGATCTCGATAGCGCCGAGACATTCCTTGCCGATGGCGAGCGGCGCGACCAGAAGCGAGCGCGTGGTGAAGCCGGTTTTTGCGTCTACGGCTGCGCCGAAATCGCCGTCCTGCGACACGTCGCGCACCAGGAGACCTTTGCGCGAAATGACGCTCCGGCCGACGACGCCGGTGGTGGCGGGGATATTGAGGCCGGTGATATCGACTGGGCCGTAGCAGGCGACGCAGACAAGATCGTCGCCGGAATCGCTGAGCAGAAACAGCGATGCGGCCTCGGCGCTCATATACTTGGTGATGCGCTCCAGGGTCGTATGGGCGACGGCTTTATAGTCATTGGCGGCCGCGAACTCGCGGGTCATGTCCGCGATCAGCAGGAGATGGTCGCGCTCCTCGCCTTGCGGCTTGGTCTCCGCGTTCGGGGTTGTCCCGCCTTGTGCTTTGGCCTGTGCCTGCATGCGGGCGCCACTATGCCCTGTCTTTAAAAGCCCGGCAAATCAACGCCTGACGGTGGAAAGAAGGTCCATATATTGCTGAACCACCGCGTCTTCGGAGAACTCCCGGCGCACCCGTTCGAAGCCCCCGGCCCTGAGTTTCCCGGCCAGGGCGTCATCTCCCAGCAGCCGGTTCACCGCGCCGGCCAGCGCCGCGGCATCGTCCACCGGGACCTTGAGGCCATCCTCGCCCTCGTGAACCAGGTACCCCGGTCCCTGGCTCGCCGCCGCGACCAGCGGCACACCGTGGGCCCAGGCGTTGACGACAACGTTTCCGAACGGCTCGGAGCGCGAAGGAACAAGACACACGTCGGCCGCTTTGAGGAGGGCGGAGCGGTCGTCCCTCCAGCCCAAAAATCGAACCCTGTGCACAACGCGTTCGCGCTCGGCCAATTCACGCAGTTCGTCCTCGAGCGCCCCTTCGCCCGCGATCCATAGAATCGCATCGGGAATGGAAACCAATGCCCGGATCGCCATATCGATGCCCTTCACCTTGTGGAGGCGCGCCAATATTAGAAGCACCTTGGCATCGGCGGGCGTGGCGAGCGCGGCGCGGTCCGCCGCAGGCCCCTCTTCGACCGGAGTGAAATTCGGAATGTAATGCGCGCGGGCGGCCGGCCATCCCTCGCGCACGACATAGCCGCGGATGTCGGGCGTATTGCAGACAAGGTGATGACAGCGCCGATAGTACTTGAGGCTGTAGTAGCCCCCGAGGCGCCCGACATTCACCCACGATCCTTCCGGAAGAATGGCACAGGCGCGGTTCATCCACCCAACGACGACATCGGGTGATTCCAGCTTCGCCAGCTTCGCGAGCCGGAATCGCGTCGACAGATCGAAGAACCCGCCGAACATGAACTGGCTGACCCGGCACCCCGCCGCCGACAGGCGCGCCGCGCGCAAGGGGAACGGCCGGATCGCGCACGCCTGGTCGACGCCGGCCTTCGTCAGGCCGACCACCAGATCCTCGTAGAAGCGCTCTGCGCCGCCGTGCAGACCGCCGGCGAGCACTTGCAACAGGCGCACGTTACCAACTCCCGAAAAACGCACTATAAGTCGCCCATAATGTCCGATCCGTCGACCCCATTAAAACATCCGATCCGCTACCGCCTCGAGGCGGCCGCGGCGCGCACGATGCTCGCAGTGCTGGGGCTTTTCTCGGTGGACGCGGTATCGGGCTTCGGCGCATGGCTGGGCCGCACGGTCGGTCCCTTGACCCGCGCGCATAAGATTGCCGCGCACAACCTTGAGCGTTCGTTGCCCGAACGCGACGCGGCGTCACGAGCGGCGATATTGAACGGCGCATGGGACAATTTCGGCCGCACGATGATGGAGTACGCGGTCATCCCGAAGCTGGAGGGCCGTGTTGAAATCGAGGGCCATGAGGAACTCGCGCGGCTGGCGCGCGAGGGCAAGCCGGCCCTGCTCATGACCGGCCACCTCGGCAACTGGGAGCTGATCTTCGACGCCTTGCGCCTGCATACCAAACCGATCACCGCCGTTTATCGCAAGGCGAACAACCCGCTGGTCGATGAAATGATCGCCGAAGTGCGCTTGCGCGGCGTGGCGGGCCTTGCACCGAAAGGTCCGGCCGGCGCGCGTATCGTGCTGAGCGACCTGAAACACGGCGGCCATGTGGTCATGCTGGTGGATCAGAAGCTGAGCTCGGGCGTCGATGTGCCGTTCTTCGGCCGCGCCGCTGCCACCGCGCCGGCCATCGCGAGTTTCGCGCTGCGCCTGGGCTGTCCGGTGTTTCCCATCCGCGTCATCCGTCGTGGAGGCGCGCACTTCAAGGTGAGTATCGAAAAGCCGTGGCATTTCACGCCGACGGACAATCACGACGCCGACATTCTGAACGCGCTCACCCAAATCAACGGCAAGCTTGAGGACTGGATCCGCGAGCGGCCCGAGCAATGGTTATGGATGCACCGCCGCTGGCGCGGCGAGTAGGCCGATTTATTCGGCCGGCGCGACGGTCAGCGAAATCCCGTCGAGGGCTTCGGTGAATTTGATCTGGCAGGAGAGCCGCGAATTGCGGCCTTTGTAGAACGTCGTCTGCTCGACCAGTTCGGACTCGTCGTCTTCGCGTTTCGGCAGTTTGTCGAGCCACGCATCATCAATGAACACGTGGCAGGTGGCGCAGGAGCATGAGCCGCCGCACGCCGCTTCGACATCGAGGTCGTTGTCGCGCAGGTTCTCCATGAGGGTGTGTCCGACCTTACCCTCGAGCGCGATCGCCTTCCCGGCGCGGGTTGTTACATTGATTGTTGCCATGCGGGGCTACCTAATCGACGCCCGAGCGCAAAGCAAGGTTTTTACCGGCGGCACGCCTCACCATGGCTTTCTGATCCGGCGGCATCGCCTCGGGCAATGCGTCGGGCGCGACGAAGGCGAGCTCGAAAATTTCGTGGCTGAGGCGGGGCGGTTGGGTACGGTCAACCGTGCCCTGGACCGCGAATTCGAGGTGCCGTGGATGGATGTGGTAGATGCCGATCACGCCGTGCGCCTGGCCAACGAGGCCCACCTCTTCCCTCAATTCCCGCAGCGCTCCGGCTTCCGGTGATTCACCCGCGTTGAGGAACCCCGACGGCAGTCCCCAAGGATACTGGTGCCGGTAGACATGACGCTGAACGAGGACGGTTCCGTCCGCCGCGAAGAACACGCCGGCGGCGCCCATGCTGAAAGTGGGATTCGCATGCCGCAGCAGCACACGCGTCACCCATACCGGCGTGCTGCGATAAACCGCCGCGAGAAATTTTTTCAAGGACCGTCCCAGGTGCGCGTGCTCTCGCCCGCAATTCTTGGATACAGCCCGACCATGCGCTCAAACCATGGAACGATGGGATCATCCTTCTCAAGCACCCGTTCCGGCGAAGCCGCGCGCGCCCACAGCAGAATCCCCGCGGCGATATAATCGGCATACATCGGAGTCTCACCCGCAAGGAACTTCTGGTCCTTGACCACCGCGCGCACGGGTTCCAGCGCGGCGCGCAAACCCGCAAGGCGCTCGGCAATCGGGGCGGAGGTGAACTCCTCGATCGACATACCGATCCGCTGGCTTCGGCTCGCCTCGTAATAAGCGCGGTCTTCAGGCTGAACCTTCTTGAAGACCTCGCCCATCACGACGCGCATCGCGGCGCGCATGACATGCGCGCCGAACGTAGCGAGGACAAAGCGCGCGTAACTTCTGCCCTGAGCGTCCCCGAACAGAGACGGCCGGTCCGCGTACGCCCCTTCCAAGTATTCGGCGATTGCCCAACTGTCGCCTATGACCTTGGCGCCGTCCTCGATGACGGGAACCATCTTCTGACCGCCACCGGCGATCGACGAGATGCCGGTAAAACTTGTGGTCGCGGTCCGATAGTCGAGACCCTTATGAGCTAAAGCGAACCGCACCATCCAGCAGTACGGCGACGAAAGAATGCCTCGATCGAGGGCCAGTTCATGGAGAAGAATGGTCATGAGGCGACTCCGCGTAAAAGTCGGCGTGGGAGATGTGTAAATTAAATGTTTTGCAAAGACTTAGTAGAGATTTGTTGGGCAACATCCGGGGGCATCCGCCCAACCCATCTATCGAAATTTTTGAACATACCCGGTGCTTAAATTCGTTTGATTGGATTTTTGAGCCATGGAAAATATTGCACTGCAAACTGAGGGATCTAAAGCGAGCGAGACGAAGCCGGTGAGGGTGCGGCGCGTTCAACTCAAGTGGGGTGTGCTCTTGGCGGCAACGGTCTTCGGCGCAGTTCCGGCTCACGCCGTCGATCTGCGCAACCGCGACCGGATGCCACGCGAGGTCACGGTGAATCACAGCGACGGCAAGAGCGAGACGATCAAAGTTGGCGCCGGCCAGAGTATCGCGAATATTTGTACCGACTGCGTCGTCCTCGCTGCGACGACATCAGTCGAAGTGAAAGGGAATGCGACCGTAAAGATCGAACGCGGGGAAGTTTCGATCGACGGGAAGCGATAGGAGGGAACGAGACGACACGGTTCAGAACGAGCAAAAAAGAATTTCGAAAGCGCCCTGCCCCAAGCAGGGCGTTTTATTTTGGGCCCGGCGGAGCGCCGGGCGCCGCTCTTCCTCGCGTGCGCGTAAGCGCAGCCGCGGTGGCCAACAGCACAAATGTCACCACGATGAGGATTGTCGCCAGGGCATTGATCTTGGGGCTGACCCCCAGCCGCACGCTTGAAAACACGACCATCGGCAGGGTGGTCGATTGGGGGCCGGAGACAAAGCTGGCAATGACCAGATCGTCGAGCGAGAGGACAAAAGCCAGCAGCCACCCCGCAACGAGCGCCGGCGCGATCATGGGCAGGGTCACATGCCGAAAAACCGCGCCCGGCCGGGCCCCGAGGTCCGCGGCCGCCTCCTCCAGATCGCGCCCCATGCCGGCGACACGCGCCTGCACGATGACGGCGACATACGCCATCGTGAGGCTGGCGTGGGCGAGGACAAGGGTCGCAACACCCCGCCCCGGCAGCCATGGCATCACACTCTGCGCCGCCACGAACAGCAGCAACAAGGCGAGGCCGGTGATGACTTCCGGCATCACCAGAGGCATCGCGAGACTTCCGGCGAAAATCGATCGGCCGCGAAATGGACCAAAGCGCGCGAGGCTGTAGCCGGCGGCGGTTCCGAGCACGGTCGCGAGGCTCGCGGAGACCAGTGCGACCGCGAGGCTCACGCCCGCCGCACGCAGAATCTGCCGGTCGGCAAATAACTCGCCGTACCATTGCGTCGAAAAGCCGGTCCAGACGGTGACAAGGCGGGAGGCATTGAATGAGTAGCCCATCACCACCAGGAGCGGCAGGTAAAGAAACATCAAGCCGACGCCAAGAATGATTCGCGCGGTCATGGCCGTGCGTCCCCTTTCTCCGCCGCCTGGAACCACATGATGGGCGCGACAAGCACCGCGAGCAAAACAACGGCGACAGCCGCGCTCATCGGCCAGTTCCGATTCGTGAAAAACTCCGTCCACAGGACTTTGCCGATCATCAGCGTATCGGGTCCCCCGAGAAGCTCAGGGATCACAAACTCGCCGACGGCAGGAATGAAAACCAAAAGCGATCCGGCGATCACGCCCGGCAGAGACAAGGGAAGCGTGATGTTGAGAAACGTACGCCAAGGCTTTGCGCCAAGATCGGCGGCGGCTTCAAGTAGGGCGGGATCGAGTTTTTCCAGGCGGGCATAAAGAGGCAGCACCATGAAGGGGAGATAGGCATAGACGATGCCGAGATAGACGGCCCCATCGGTATTCAACAGCCGCAGGGGCGCGGCAATGAGGCCCAATGCCTCAAGGACTTGATTGATGAGCCCGGTGGGCCGCAGGAGCCCGATCCAGGCGTAAATGCGAATCAGAAACGAGGTCCAGAACGGGAGGATGACCAACACCAAAAGGAACTGCCGCCATCGTTCCGGCGCGCGGGCGATCGCATAGGCCATCGGGTAGCCCAAAAACAACGTGAGCGCCGTCGAAATGAACGCGACCTTCAGTGAGCTGACGTAGGCCTTCGCGTAGAGGCCGTCGTTCAAGAGCGATGCGTAATTCGCACCCGTGACGGGGGCGCCATACGGCGGCACCCCGAGCTGCGACGTGGCGAAGCTGATCTTCAGCACGATGGCGAAAGGCAGGAGCAGCGCGAGGACGATCCACAGCCAAACCGCCCAGACCGTACCTTTGGCCGCGGCGGTCACGAGGCGATCATCCGGGCCGCCTCTTCCGGCCAGTCCAGGTAGACCCGCTCGCCTTTGGCGATAGAGGTGTCGTCGGACTCTGCGGCCCGCAGCACACGCACATCCATCTCGGACGTTCTCACCAGATAGCTGGTGGCGTTCCCGCGATAGATGATGTCGGTCACGACGCCTTCGATCCGGCCGGACGTGCGTGACAGCACGATCCGCTCCGGCCGCACCGCGAGGCCCGAGGGCCACAAATTGATATCGCCAAAGAAGCGCGCGACGGCTTGCGTCGCAGGACGCTCATAAAGGACGCGCGGCGTATCGACCTGCAGGATCCGCCCCTTGTCCATGACGGCAATTCGATCTGCCATGGTCATCGCTTCGTCTTGATCGTGGGTCACGACGACGAAACTGATGCCGAGACGGCGACGGAGCGCCAGCAGCTCTAGTTGCGTGCGCTCGCGTAAATGTTTATCGAGCGCCGCCATGGGTTCATCGAGGAGAAGCGCCTTCGGCCGCTTGGCGATACATCTTGCGAGCGCGACCCGCTGACGCTGGCCACCGGACAACTGGTGCGGCTTGCGATGGAGAAAGGAGTCCATTTCGACGGCGGAGAGAGCTTCCTTCACCCGGCTTTGAATCTCGGCCGTGGGAATCCGGTCCTGCTTCAGCCCGAAGGCGACGTTGTCCGCGACGCTCATGTGCGGGAACAATGCATAAGACTGGAACATCATGTTGACGGGGCGCCCGTAGGGCGGCGTCGCCGTCATATCCGAGCCGTCAATCATGATCACTCCGGCATCGGCCTTCTCGAGCCCGGCAATCAATCGCAAAAGGCTCGTTTTGCCGCATCCCGAGGGCCCTAGGAGGGCCACGCATTCGTTGGCGGCGACATCGAGCGATACGCCGCCAACCGCACTCACGCCGCCAAATGATTTCGCGACATTCTCGAGCCGGATGACCGGGGTCATTAGCTTCCGGTCTTCACGCCGTTCCACAACCGCGTGCGGAGCGCTTCAATCTCCGGTGACGGCGCCGTTTCCGGGAACAGGCGCTCCATCATATCAGGCGGCGGATATACATTTTTGTCCTCGAGAATTTCCTTCGAGACGAAGGGCGACGCCTTGGCATTGGCGTTGGCGTAGTAGACTTCATTGCTGATCGCCGCAATCACCTCGGGCTCGAGAATGTAATTGAGGAAGGCGTGCGCGGCATTGGGATGCGGCGCGTCCTTCGGGACAGCCAGGAAGTCGAACCACATCACAGCCCCTTCCTTCGGGATACTATAGGCGACTTCGACGCCCTTGCCGGCTTCCTTCGCGCGGTTGGCCGCCTGGAAGATGTCGCCGGAATATCCCATCGCGACGCAGATATCTCCGTTGGCCAGCGCCGAGATATATTCGGAGTTATGGAACTTAGCGATGTAAGGGCGCACCGCCTGCCAAGCCGCGGCTGCACCCGCGTAATCGTCGGGAACGGCCGAATGCGGGTCCTTGCCTTGATAGGCGAGCGTGAGTTCGAAAACATCGGCGGGCGAGTCAAACACGTAAACCCCGCATGCCGCGAGTTTCGACGCATAGGCAGGGTCGAGGATCAGCTTCCAGCTGTCGATCGGCGCGTCGTCGCCGAGCACTTCTTTGACCTTCGCGACGTTGTAGCCAATTCCCGAAGTGCCCCACATGTATACGAGTCCATGTGTGTTGTCGGGATCGGACGCCGCCGCGCGGCTGGTAATGGTGGGGTCGGCATTGGCTAGATTGGGCAGCTTCGCCTTATCGAGGGGCCTGACGATTCCGGCCTTGATGAACCGCGCGAGGACAGGACCGTTGGGCACCACGACGTCGTACCCGGATCCGCCCGCGAGCATCTTCGCCTCCAGGAGTTCGGAGGAATCAAAGACGTCCATGTTCACAGCAATGCCGGTCTTCTTGGTGAAACTCTCGAGCGTGTCCGGCGCGAGGTAGTCGGACCAGATATAGAGATTGAGTGTCTTCTCTTCGTCACCGCTGGGGCCGCAGCCCGCCAGCATCAGGACCGCCAAAGCGCCTGCCCAATTTTGATTCCGCTTCATGAAAAGCCCCTTTTCGAAGTCCCCGCGCCGCAGCCTCCACAATAGTCCGTGGATGACGTTCGGAACAGACCGGCGCATACTGAAATCTTGTTGGGGAGCAGATCATGGCCCGCGCGTACGACATCGCCGCGAAAGTTCACCGCGCTTATGCCTGGGCGGGCGACATCCAGATTCATTACCGCCGGTCCGGCCCGCCGGGAGCCCGCAGTCCGCTTCTGGCGCTTCACCCGTCTTCCGGTGCGTCCTTGGACTCCTTCATGTTCGGCATGGGTGCCGACTGGACGGTGATCGCGCCCGACCTGCCCGGCACCGGAATGTCCGACAGTTTGCGTGCGGGCAACGACGCCGCCACGATCGCGGAGGCCATGTTTGAACTTATTGCCGACCTCGGCTTGGGTGTGATCGACGTCCTGGCTATCGCGGAGGCCGGCGACGTCGCGGTGGAAATGGCCCGCCAGCAAACCGGTGTCGTACGAAAGATTGTCCTGATCGGCGCCGCGTCGCCGAGCGGACTGCTCAGCCAGCCCATATTGTCCTTGGAGAGCGGCGCGCTCGCGCCGGAGGCCGTCCGCGACTTTCTCGACCGTTAGGTGACCGCCGCAAATTCGGCCCAGAGCGGTACGTGGTCGGAACTTCTGACGTTCACGAGGGCCCGGGAATTCACCAGCTTGAGGTCCCGGTAAAAGACATGGTCGAGCACCTGGTTGAAGTGACGCCATTGCGGCGCCGCGGCGGGCACTCGTGTCAGCCCGAGGTCACCCATCGCCCGGTGCAAGAGGTGCCACCGCGATTCGTTCCAGGTGTTGAAATCGCCTGCGACGATACAGGGCCCTTTGTGGTCGTTCACCGGCCCTATGATCTGTTCGATCTGGCGCGCGAACTTTGCGGTCGAGACAAGATTGATGGCATGGACGTTGAGAACGAGAAGGGTTTGCCCCGCGAAAGGATAGCTGGTGACCAGAAACGTCTTCGGTGTCGCCACCAAGGGCTCGCGATCCGGCGACTTCACGACGCGGCGCGTCATCGACGGCACGCGGCTGCCCGTCTTCGGACCGGTCGTGACGCCCGCGCCGACACCGATGTTCTCGGCCATGATCCATTCCAGCCCACTGGCGAGGTGAAACGGTTGCGCGATGCCTCCGTGCAGCACCGCTTCCTGGAGCAACACCAGTTCGACGCCGGCGCTCATGCTGGTGAGGTCGGGCATGCAACCTTTGCGACGCGCCTTAAACATGTTCCAGCTGATCATCTTGATCGTCGCGCCAAAGTCCGCGGCGGACGCGTTGCCGAGATGGACAACCGATTCACTCTCGGCGAAGGACAGTAGGCGGCCAGCGCGCTGGAAAAATGAAAATGGATTGGTCACTGTGAGAAACGGAGCCGGAGTTTTCACGCGTTGCACGAGATCGCGGCATCATAGGACGCTGTTGCACGCTAACAAATCAAGAGGCGACAAAAATTGTTTCCAATCAAGGCCGCGTGAGGCCATCATGCGCGACTCGCGGCAGACCGTGCGCGGCTGCTCGCCCATTCCCCGCCGGAAGATTGGATCGACAATACAAGATGAGTCTGTTCGACCACCACCGCGGACCGCTCGTCCGATGATTCCTGAGCATCTTGCTCCCTTCGTCCGCACGACCATCAAGAGCGTGTGGGCGTTGGACCTGCTCGTCCTGCTGAAAAGCGAGCCGGACAAGGCTTGGTCGGTGACGGCTTTGAACGACCGCCTGCGTGCCTCGACTTTCCTGGTGGAAGAGATTCTTGCGACGTTTACCCGCCAGGAGCTTGTCACGGCCGATCCCAGCGGAACCTATACCTACCGCGCCGGGGGCGAAGCCGACCGGCTCGCGAGTGAACTGACGCGCCTCTATGCCGAGCGCCCCTTGGCCATCATCAAAGCGGTCGTCTCCACGCCCAACGAGAAGATCCATTCATTCGTCGACGCTTTCCGGCTCAAAAAGGACTGATGCAGCCACCCCCATGACCTTTCAATCCGCGATCTATCTGCTCTGCGCCGTCACCAGTCTCATTTGCCTGCTGCTGTTGGCGCGGGGATACGCCAGGACGGGGGTGAAACTTCTGCTCTGGAGTGCGATCTGTTTCGTCGGCCTCGCCCTCAACAACCTTCTTCTGTTCATCGACCTCGTGGTCCTGCCTGAGGAGATCAACCTGCTGCTGTGGCGACAATTGACCTCCCTCGTGGCCATCAGCATCCTGCTTTACGGCTTCATCTGGGAAGCGGATTAGGGGCGCGGACCATGATGGAGCATTTTCTTTACGGGATTTTGACGGCCGGAAACCTGGTGGCGGCGGGCTTTTTCTTCCGCTTCTACGGCCGCACCAAACAACGCCTTCTGTTGATGTTTGCGCTGGCTTTCATGCTCTTTGCAGCCAACCAGGCCATCCTGGGGTTCGAGATCACCCTGCGGGAAGAACAGGCGAACGCCTACCTTCTCCGCCTGTCGGGGTTCCTATTGATCATCGCCGGGATCGTTTCGACGAACTTTAGCAAGCGGCACTGAAACGTGTAGCCTTTCGACGCGGAATCGGTTTAGCGTGTGGGCCACTCGAAGCCACAACCATTAGGAGGGGACAATGGCAGCTAAGAAGAAAGCGAAGAAGGCGGCAAAAAAAGTCGCGGCGAAACCCGCCCGTAAGGGCGCGGCGAAGCCGGCGAAGAAAGCGGTGAAGAAGGCCGTGAAAAAGAAGACCGCGAAGAAGGCCGCTCCGAGCGTGAAGAAAGTCGTAAAGCGCGCCGCGAAGCGCGTCGCGAAAAAGATCAACAAAGCGGTGGCGATGGCCAAGCAAGTTGCGCAAGGCGCAGCCGATGCGGTCGCCGAAGTAAAGCCGCAGGGCGTGCTCGGCTTTTAGCCAGTCCCCGATACGAATTCCAAAGCCCGCGGAGCCGTCACTTCGCGGGCTTTGTCGTGTCTGGAGGACACCGCAAGGTCTCTTACTTCTGACGCAGAGGCCGGGCCGACAGCCCGGTCCAATAGTTCAGTACCACTTCGACGACCGTACGGCCGTCCGCCACGGCGAAGGCCGCTTCGCTTGCTTCCGGCTTGCTGTACCCGAGGCGCGGATTGTTGGGGAATCCGTAACCGTCGCTAAAGGGGTTCAGCTTCCCGTCGCCGTTGCGGTCGTGGAGAACCGCACCCGCATAGCCTCCTGCATGGGGGAGCGGCACGCAGACCTCGCCATCGCCCTGCTGGGGGGTGGGGATATCGATGCGCAGGAAGACCTTCCCTGCGGCCCGCAAGGCGCGGCCGGGGGACAAGAAGTCGCCGGGAGCATCGGGATAGATCTCGACCCGAAGCTGGCCGGACCGGTCTTTGAAACCCGTCACACGCACCAACACGCTCGGCCCGGTGTACCCTTCAGGGCATGTCGGATCGTGAGTCGACAACGAAGACGGCGCAGGATCCTCGGCGGCGGCCACAGGGGTGCTCATCGCACAGGCAAGCAGAGTAACCAGAACCAACCGGTGCATTATCCATGCCCCTTTACCACCGTGCGAAGTCTCAAGGGATTTAGTCTGTCTTACCCGCCGCAGCAAGGCGATTGCCGCTGCGAATAGCCTGCGCGAGCAACAGGCGCTCAACGCCGAAGGCCCAGCCGATCCCTTCCGTATACCGCCCCCCGCCACCCAGCTGACGCACCGCACCCAACGCCGCGCATTCGGTTTCGAAGCCGGCATCGATGTAATAGCGCAGCCCCCGGCGAACCTTGTCCTTGAACGTGTAGGGGATGCCGAGCTCTTCCAAGCACGCCTTCATCAGCGATACGACCTCCTCGCGGCTCACGCTGGGCCCGAGGGCTTCAATTCCGAACTGCGTGAACTCCCGATACCTCCCGGCCTGCGGACGCTCATAGCGATAGCAGCGGGCCACGTAGAACAGGCGGGCAGGTTTGGGCATGGTGGCCGCCCAGCCATTGTTCCAAAGTTCCTGCACCATCCCGGTGGCCTCGGGCACAAGGCAGACCGCGCGATTGCCGCGGTCGCGGAAGGTCCACATCTGGGCTTCCTTGTCGGGGCCGATTTTGCCGAGGAACGTGCCCGATTCCCAAATCGCGGGAAGGATAATTTCAGAATAGCCGGCCTCGGTGAACCACCCTCCGCAGGACGGAGATTGTATCGACGTACCGACGGGCTTCATCGCCCATCATGACCTTGGTTCCGCGTAGCATGGAGAACTCCTTTCAGACGGCCGTCGGCGAAAGGAGACATGAAAAAGGCCCCGTTTCGTCGGTGGGGCCTGGTTTCGCAACTTGATTAGAAAATGCGTTACTGCCCGCTCATCGCGTGATGATGGCGGTGGCTATGCAAGCTCGGCGCACGGGCGGTGACGGTCAACATGGGTCGCTGTCTACACGCCCCCTCTGGCCGTTGCAAGACGGGATGGCCGCCTGGGTTTCGTAGACCTTGCGCGCCCCCTGCCAAACCTCGACCCTGGACAACGTACTGACGGCAAGGAGTTGTTCGGCCGCTTCGATGGCCGGCGCGTCGGAGGGGAAATGAAGGAGGAGCACCGCAACGGCCGGACCAGCTTCACGGTCGAAGAAGCAGACGCGATAGGGTTTGTGCATGGTGAGATGTGGTTGCGCTTTTCCCGCGAGCGAAACCAGGCTTTGCAACTTCTGTACCAAGTCGACAAAACTTGGTTGCACAGGACCTTACGGACCCGCGGCCGACAGAGGCCGTAAAGAAAGGCGACATTCGTGACAGATCTCGCGGCTTACGCCGCCCTCTTTGCCGCAGCCTTTATCGCGGCGACGATCTTCCCCGCTCAATCGGAGGCAGCCTTGGCAGCGCTGCTCATTGCCGCCAATCAGCCGGCCGCCGCGCTGATCGCGGTGGCGAGCATCGGGAATGTGCTGGGGGCAGTGGTGAACTGGGGGCTGGGCCGGGGCGTCGAACGGTTCAAAGACCGGCGTTGGTTCCCCGCATCCGAGGCGACGTTGGGGCGGGCTCAGGGCTGGTACCGGCGCTACGGCAAATGGTCGCTGCTCTTGTCATGGGCCCCATTCATCGGCGATCCGATCACGGTTGTCGCCGGCGTGATGCGCGAGCCGCTGCCGGTCTTCCTGATCCTTGTGAGCATCGCCAAGGTCGGACGGTACCTCGCGGTCGCAGCCGCGGTCGGCGCGTTATAAGCCAAAGCCGACGCTTCTCATGGAAATGGAAGCATTCTGTATGCCGTCGAAGATCGTTTCAGCGCGCTCGCTCGGGTCCGCAGCGCCGAGCGCATACAGGAACGGATACCAATGTTCGGGTGTTGGGATCGACAAGCGTCCCGCCTCGGAGGCGCGGGCCTGCCCCACGAGCGCGGCGTCGTCCCGGGCAGCCAGTTTATCCGCTACCCAGCCATCGAATTCGCCGGCCCACGGATAGGCGGCGGCGCTTTCGTCCCACTTCAGGAGTCGGAGGTTATGGACGATATTGCCGCTCCCGAGAATGACGACACCGAGGTCGCGCGCTTTCGCGAGGCTCCGGCCGGCGACGTAATGGAAGCGGTCGTCGCGCTCCATATGCAGGCTGAGCTGAAGCACCGGCACGTCGGCCGCCGGGAAAATGTGGCGGAGGACTGACCATGCGCCATGGTCGAAGCCCCATTGCTCGTCATCGAGGTGGATGCCGATATCGGTGATCATTCGCTTGATGTCTTCGGCGAGCGCCGGATCGCCGGGCGCCGGATACTGCACATCGAACAGCGGCTTGGGGAATCCGTAGAAGTCATGGATCGTGCGCGGCTTTGCCTGATGCGTGAGCCACGTGCCTTCCGTCATCCAATGGGCCGACACGCAGAGCACCGCGCGCGGGCGGCCGAGCCGGCGCCCCAGATCCCCAAGCGTGCGGGTGTAGTCGTTGTCCGCGAGAGCGTTCATCGGCGAGCCGTGGCCGATGAAAAGGACGGGCGCGCGCGTCATGGCTCGCCCACCCGGGAGATCAGCGCCTGGGCGGCGGCGGGGGCGCGCTCCTTTGCCCCCGAGATGAAGTACACATAGGTATCGCCGCGCTTGGCCCACGTCTTCGCGCGTGCGGCCCAAGCGTCCAACTCGGACGGCTTATATCCGGACTTTATGTTGGGCTTCGTACGCATCAGACGCGCGTAGGTGAAGTCCGCCGTAGGCTCGTCGATCTCGGGGAACTCGTCGTCGTCGGCGAAGACGATCGCGGCCTTATACTTGCGGGCAAGGTCAAAGAAGCGCGGGTCCCGGAAGGTCGGGTTGCGCACTTCAAGGGCATGGCGGAGCCGGAGACCGCCGATCTCGGGCGGCAGGAGTTCGAGGAAGCCTTCGAAGTCGGCCGGATCGAACTTTTTCGTCGCCATGAATTGCCAGTTGATCGGTCCGAGACGATCTCCAAGTTCCGTCAGCCCCTGCGTCAGGAAGCGCCCAATGGATTCGGCGCCGTCGGCGAGCACCCGGCGGTTGGTACAGAAGCGCGACGCCTTTACCGAGAAGACAAACCCGTCGGGCGTTTCTTCACGCCACTTCGCCCAGGTGGCGGGCTTGAAAGACGAATAGTAGGTGCCGTTGATCTCGATCGACGTCAGGGCCCGGCTCGCGAACTCGAGTTCCTTCTTTTGGGAGAGACCCGCCGGGTAAAACAGGCCGCGCCAGGGCTCGTAGGTCCAGCCGCCGATCCCGACCCGGATACGCGGCGGAATAGATGTCCGTCGCGGTGCTTGTGAAGCGGTTTTGGACTTTTTGGACGGTGTCTGTTTGCGGTTGGCCATTGCGAGCCCTCCCTGCGATACCGCCAGGATACGAGAAAAAGCAAGCAAAGTCAGAGGGTTCCTTTGCGTCAGCCGAGACCCAACAATCCGCAAACCTGCTCTGCAATTATATACATAGCATATAATATTAAAGAGCTAATATAAGCGCCGCTAGGTATTCCCCGATTCCCTCTCGGAGCGCAGGGCATGAGCGCGTCTAAAAACTTCCCGGTCGTCATGGACGTCTATGAACTCTCGCGAACCATGCGCCAGTATCTGAGCCGGGCCACCCGCAGTCTGGGTTTCACCCAAGAGCAATGGCGCGCGCTTTGGCATTTATCGCGCAACGAAGGTTTGACCCAGACCAGCCTCGCAAATCTTCTCGAGGTGCAGCCCATTTCCCTGACACGGGCCTTGGACCGGCTTGCCGAACAGGACCTGATCGAGCGCCGCCCATCGCCGAGCGATCGGCGCGCCACGGAAGTGTATCTCACCGCGAATGCGCGTCCCGTCATCGCCAAACTCAGCGAGATTCTCGACGAGTTTCGCGCCACCGCCATCGCCGGACTTTCCGGAGACGAACTTGCGCTTACTTCCGACATTCTGAAACGCATGCGCGCCAATCTCGATAAACACGACACCACCGTAAGCGTCGCCTAGGACCCACGACCATGAATGCCGCTCCTAACACCACCGCACCCGCCCCCATGAGCCCTGCGCCGGAGAAGAAATCCGGTCTGCGGCGATTGCTCCTGGTCGTGATCCCCCTTGCCGTCATTTTCATCGGCGGCGGGCTCTATCTCGCCGGCGGCCGCTACGTCTCCACCGACAACGCCTATGTGAAGGCCGACATCGCGTCGTTGTCTCCGGAAATCTCGGGCAACGTGCTCCAGGTCATGGTCACGGACAATCAAAAGGTCACCAAGGGCCAGCCGCTCCTGACCATCGATGCGACGAATTACAAGGTTGGTCTCGCCGGCGCCGAAGCGCAGATGCGGGCGGCCGTCGCATCCGTCGAGAGCGCGAAAGCCCGCTATCGCCAGAAGGAAGAATCGATCGCGCTGATGCAGACCAACGTGAAGTTCGCCGAACGCGAATTTCAGCGGCAATCCCAGCTTGCGAAATCGAACTTCGTCGCGACCGCAAAACTCGATCAGGCGCAGCACGATCTTGAATCCGCGCGCCGCAACCTGCGCCTGCTGCAGCAGGAGAAGGCCGAAATCCTGGCACAGCTTGAGGGAAACCCCGACGTCCGCCCGGAAGATCATTCCTCCTATCAGCAGGCGTTGGTCGGCCGCGAAAGCGCGCAACTCTTTGTCGAACGCGCCACCTTGGTTGCGCCTTTCGACGGGATCGTGAGTCAGGTCCCGAAAGTGGGAGACTTCGCCCGGACGGGCGCGCCGATCATGTCCTTGGTGTCGACCTCCGGGGTGTGGGTGGAAGCAAACTTCAAGGAAACGGATCTGACACAGATGAAGCCCGGCCAACCGGTCGACATCGAGGTGGATACGTATCCGGGGCGCAAATTCCACGGCAAGGTTGCCAGTATCAGCCAGGCGACCGGCGCCGAGTTCTCGGTGCTTCCGGCGCAGAACTCGAGCGGGAACTGGGTGAAGGTAGTTCAGCGCATCCCTGTTCGGATCAGCTTCGACGATCCCGCGACGGGTCCGACCTTGCGCGCGGGCATGAGTGTTGTCGCCGAAGTTGATACGGGCACACGCCGCGCGGCGCAGTGGTTCGGGGCGCACGCCAGCGACGGCACGGGCGCTCCCTAGGCCCTTTTTGAACACGGGACTGAAGCGCCATGGCGCAGATGTACGAGTATTTCAACGCGCACCCGGGCCGCCGTTCGGCCCTGGTTGTCGTCGTAACCCTGGCGATGATCATGCAGACGTTGGATGCCACCATCGCCAACGTCGCCCTGCCTCATATGCAGAGCAGCATGAGTGCGGCGCAGGACCAGATCAGCTGGGTTCTTACGTCTTACATGATCGCTTCGGCGATCGGCATGTCGCTGACGGGATTCTTAGCGTCGCGGTTCGGATCGAAGAACCTGCTTATCGCCTCGATCGTGGGATTCACCGCCGCCTCGATGTTGTGCGGTATCGCACAGACATTGCCGGAGATGATCCTGTTCCGGGTCGCACAAGGCCTGTTCGGGGCGGGTCTCCTGCCCCTGTCGCAGTCCATCATGCTGGACGTATTCCCGCGCGAGAAACAAGGTCCCGCCATGGCCATTTGGGGCATGGGGGTGATGCTTGGCCCGATCCTGGGTCCGACGCTCGGCGGATATCTGACCGAATATTATAACTGGCGCTGGATCTTCTTCATCAACGCGCCGCTGGGTGTGATCAGCACACTCAGCGTCATTGCGCTGCTGCCGGACACACCGCCCAACAAGAAAACCTATTTCGATTTTCTCGGGTTCAGTCTGCTGGCGATCGCGCTCACCTCGTTTCAGTTGATGCTCGACCGCGGCGAGACTCAGGATTGGTTTCAGTCCTATGAAATCATTCTTGAGGCGGTGATCGCCGGGCTCGCCTTCTACGCCTTCATCGCGCATGTGCTGACCACGGATAGACCCTTCATCACGCTGGGACTTTTCCGCGATCTCAACTACAGCGTCAGCATGGTGATCGGAGCGGCCTTCGGCGTCACCCTGTTCGCCACGATGACCCTAATGCCGCTGATGCTGCAGAATCTGATGCACTACTCGGTGATCGATACGGGCTTTGTGCTGATGCCGCGCGGGATCGGCACCATGTTTGCGATGGCGTTCGTCGGGCGCATCGTCACCAAGCTCGACCCTCGCCTGATCATGTTCTTCGGGCTGACGCTCACCGCCGCGGCCCTGTGGCATATGTCCACCTGGACCGTCGACGTTTCGGGCTTCGAAATGATCGCCACCGGCGTGCTGCAGGGGGTCGGCATCGGCTTCCTGTTCCCGCCGCTGTCGATGATCACCTACATGACCCTGCCGCCGCAATTACGGACAGAAGCGGCGGCGTTCTTCAGCCTGACCCGCAATATGGGGTCGAGCGTGGGGATTTCCGTGATGATCGCGCTTGTGGCCCAGAACACGCAGATCAACCACGCGAGCCTCGCCGAGCACATCACGCCGTTCAGCCGGCCGCTTCAGGCGCTGATTCCTGAGGCCGGCTGGTCGATCGGAGCCGCGTCCGGTATCGCCCACCTCAACGGCGAACTCACGCGCCAGGCCATGATGATCTCATACCTCAACGATTACCGCGTCATGGCCTACGCCATCGTTATCGTGATGCCGTTGATCCTGCTGTTGCGGCTTCCCAAACGCGGTGCCGCGACGCCCAGCCAGCCGGCCATGGCGGCCGCGGAGCACTAACGCTTGGTGCGGATCCCCACGTAGACGCCCCGGTGGTGCCTGATGTTCTCAGGGTCCATGAGCGTGTCGTGGATATCGCCGACGATGTCGTACTGCTCGAGCACGAGGTCGAACCCCGCATCCTGGAGCAATTGGAGCAGCGCCTCCTTCGTCGGCCAGAAGCTGCGCTGATTGGTCCAGGAGGCCCATTTCATCTGCTCGAGCTGATCGACGGTGCCGCCGTTATGTTCGTGGTACCAGCGGCCGGGGACGCCCTCATGCTTTTCGAGGGGGCCCATCACATCCTTGAAGGCCGTCATGGGATACCAATCGTGCGGGGCGAAGTGTGTATTGATGATCACGGCGTCGCGCGCTTGCTGTCCCATAAGCCGGATGAACTCGCCCGGGCGGTCGAGATGGTAGAGCAAACCGCAACAGAAGATGACGTCGAACGGTCCGTATTTGGCGATGTTCCAACAATCGTCCTTGGCAAAGTCCAAGTTCGGGAGGCCGGCGCGGCGTTTCACCTCGAGACAGTTGTCGTAGTTGGACTGGCGCACTTCCAATCCGAACGCGTCCATGCCCATGCGCGCAAACTCGAGGGTATAACCGCCCTCGAGGCATCCCAGGTCGGCAATTCGTTTACCCGCGAAATCGCCGCGGTAGATCAGCTGCAAGAGCCGCTTGGCGCCTAGGCACCAATGCGTGTCAGCCACGAGCCCCCCGACATAGCCCGGCAGGGTCTCGCTGCCGTCGGCGAAGCGGATATTGTGGGCGGTAAAGGTATTGGCGGTCATCGCGGCTCCCAGGGTAACAGGTTCTTAGCCGTAACCGCCGTGTAAACGGAAGCACCTTTCGCCAGATAGTCGTTTGCGAAAAGCGGTGGGTTGGCTAGGTTCTTGCCCCGGGGGATGCGGGCCATAATGTCAGAAACATCTAAGATCGAGATTGCCTCACTCATCATCGTCGCGGCCGGGCTCTATGCCGTCTTGCAGATCGGCATGTTGGCCGCGCTTTTGCCGGGGTTGTTGATCTTCCATGTCGTGCAGCTGATCTCGCCCCTCTTCTATCGGATGGGCCTGAACCACGACGCCGGGCGCACCGTTGCGCTGGCGGTGCCTCTGCTGATCGTGAGCCTTGCGGTCGGACTGGGCGTTCTCGAGATCATCGACCTGGTCACCGGTCCCGACAGCTTTGTCGAATTGATGCACCGGATGGCCGAAATCGTTGGCACGTCGCGCGAATACCTGCCGACGTGGGCGCAACAGTACCTGCCGTCCAATGTCGGCGATATCGAGGCGGCCGGGGCCAAATGGCTGCGGGAGAATGCCGGTCAACTGGGACAGTTCAGTCAGAACGCTGGCCGCATCGCATTTCATATCGTGATCGGGATGATCGTCGGCGGCTTGGTAGCCTTTTATAGCGGCACGCAGAACCCCTCACTGGGTCCCTTGGCGCGAGCGCTTGAGGACCGCTGCGAGTTCCTCAGCAATGCCTTCCGCAATATCGTCTTTTCGCAGATCCGCATTTCGGCGCTGAACACCTTCCTGACCTCGATCTACCTCGCGGTCGTATTGCCGCTCCTCGGCGTGCAACTCCCGTTGTTGAAAACCATGATCGCGGTGACATTCATCGCGGGCCTGCTGCCGGTATTGGGGAATCTGATCTCGAACACGGTGATCGTGATCGTGAGCCTGAGCGTGGGACCCCTTGTCGCCGCCGGCTCGCTGGCGTTCCTGGTCGTTATTCACAAACTGGAATATTTCGTGAATGCGCGGATCATCGGTACCCGCATCAAGGCCCGCGCGTGGGAATTGCTGGCGGCGATGCTGGTGATGGAAGCGTGGTTCGGCGTGCCGGGTCTTATTGCCGCGCCGATTTATTACGCCTATCTGAAAGACGAACTGAAGGCGCGCGGGCTGATCTAGGCGCCCAAACAAAAACGGCGGCGCTTTGGGCGCCGCCGTCTTGGAGAAGTGCCGCGAACGTTAGGCTTTCGGGCCCCATGAGTCGCAATGGCCGTGGATGTTCGCCGGGCCATTGAAGATCATGCAGTTGCCGCAGTTGCCTTTGACGTCATGCAGGAAACCGCAGCCACCACACACCTTCGACGGGTCCTTCGAAGCTTCGACGTAGTTCAGCGATTCGCGGATGCTCACCTGGCCGCTATCCATCTTGGCCGGATCGGCGCAGACGGCATCGGCGGCGGACGCGACACGCGAAGCGCCCAACACCGCAAGTCCGGCCAGCGGAAGCGTCGCGCCGCGCGCGAGCAGTTTACGCCGGGTAAAATTGAATTCAGTCATAGCGTCCGTTCCTCCCATTGAAAAAGTTTGCGTACCCGCCACGGCACAGGGTCAATGTCGGAGACAATTGTGCTGCAATTGCGTCCAAACTTGAGCGCTGCCGCCACAACTCACACCACTCGGCGCGAAGTCCACATCCCCGCGTCACCCCGAATTTCCTCGCGATACTAACGACTTACACCAGGTGTAACAACGCTGAATTTGGCCGTGACGGCCCGCGCCTTCACAGAAATGTGTAGGGCCTTATGCCTTCACGATATTCGCGCGGTCCGGCACGGCGCGTAGCGCGTTCCGGGTATCGACAATCAGCTTGGCCGCCCGGGCCACGGCCGCGTAATCGACCGCGTCGTGGTCCGTCACGATCACCACCGCGTCATAGTCCGCGATCGTCGGGCCACTCAGAGGAACCGAGGCGCGGCCCGCGATGGGGCCATAGTGACGCGTTGGTGGAATCTTCGGCACGTGCGGGTCGTGGTAGTCGACCGCGGCGCCGCGCTCCTCGAGAAGCTCGATCAGGCGCAAAGCCGGACTCTCGCGCGTATCGTCGACGTTCTTCTTGTAGGCGAGGCCCAGCAGCAGGACCCGCGCCCCCCTGATCCCCCGCGCGAACCGGGCGTCCAGCGCCTTCGCCAAACGCTCGATCACAAGGTGCGGCATGGCCGTGTTGATTTCGCCCGCGAGCTCGATGAAGCGGGTGGTGACATCGAACTCGCGCGCCTTCCACGACAGATAGAAGGGGTCGATTGGAATACAGTGCCCGCCGAGCCCCGGGCCCGGATAGAACGGCATATAACCGAAGGGCTTCGTCTTGGCCGCTTCGATGACATCCCATACATCGATGCCCATGGCGTCGAAGACGACCTTGAGTTCATTCACGAGCGCGATATTCACGGCACGGAAAATATTCTCGGTCAGCTTCACGGCCTCGGCGGTGGCGGTGTTCGCGACCGGCACGATTTTCGGCACGATCGTTCCGTAAAGCGCCGCGGCCAGTTCCAACGCCGCATCGCCATCGGCGCCAACGACCTTTGCCGTGTTCGCCACGCTGAAATTCGGATTGCCGGGGTCTTCGCGCTCCGGCGAGAAGGCGAGAAAGAAGTCCGCGCCGCTCTTGAGGCCGCCCTTCTCGAGGATTGGGCGGACGAGCTCGTTGGTGGTGCCGGGATAGGTGGTAGACTCCAGCACAACGAGCTGACCGCGCGTCAGGTGCGCAGCAACGCTTTCGGTGGTCTTGACCACATAGCTCATATCCGGCTCGCGCTGGCGCGTGAGCGGCGTTGGGACGCAAATGAGGATCGCATCCGCCTCCGCCAGCCGCGTGTAGTCGGCAGAAGGCAGCAGCGTATTGGCCTTCACGAGACCGGCCACCACGTGGTCCGGAATGCGGTCGATATAGGAGCGCCCCGCCGCCAGTTTCTCGATCTTGGCCGGATCGATGTCGAGCGCGAGCGTGCGGAACCCTTTCTCGGCGAAGGCGCGTGCCAGCGGAAGGCCCACATACCCAAGCCCGATCACGGCCACCATGGCCGAACGGTCGGTAATGCGCTGAAGCGTGAGTGTCATGGCCAAGCCGATAGCACGGCGCGGCATCGCCTAAAAGGGCGGCTTCATCCGTCCGAGCAATGCGATGGCCGCAATGAGGCCATACAGAACGCTCATGTAGAAAAGCGAGTGATTGACGGCGCGCGCCACGTCCTCTTCCCGATCCGGGGTCGGCCCCTCTTCCCCGATTTCCTCGAACGGCGCGTAAAACGGCCGGAAGCTGATGTTAATCGCGATGACGGTCCAGAACGCGAGGCCGAACATCGCCAGTTTCGCGGCAAACCAGGGCTCATCGATCGGGGAACCCGTCGCCAAAGAGTTCAGCCCGTAAACGACAAAGCCGGCGCCCGCAAGAGCCTGGAAGGCAATCTCGAGATAACCAAGCAGCGTGCCCACCGGGGAACCTTCATTGCGGGCGGAAGCCACGATCAGAGTCAGCCAGAGCGCCGCACCACACCAGAACAGGATGCGCAAATCGGGCGAGAGCGGATAGACGTTGATCGCTCCCGTCAGTTCGATGCCTACAGGAAGGATCAAGGCAAAGCAGATCCGCGGAACGAAGTCGATCTTGCGGGCGAGTTTGACGAACCGGCCCCGCGCCTCATATGCGAGCTTCGTATTCTTCACCGCGGCGGTGCAGACGAAGACCCCGACTTCCGCAACGACCCACAGGATGAAGAGCGCGATATGGATGTAATTCCATAAGGCCGGGTTATTCGCCATGAACCGCCGTCTCCCCCTGGAGCGAGCCTGCGGGCTTTCCCTTGCCGGCTCCCAGTCCAAAAAGAATAACGAACAGTACGGTCAAAATGGCCTGAACGTCGAGAAGCGCCCCGCGCACGGCGTGAACGCTCACCGCAAACTCCACGGTGCTGGCAAAGCTCTCGCTGGGGAGACCGCCGATCAGGCGGGCGAAAGCGATATTCTCAGCGATATCGCAGATCAGGGTGTGGAGCGGTACGAAGATGATGCCGCCCCGTTCCAGGAACATTGAGAGGCGGGTGGGACGGCGCAAGAGCCACGCCCACAGCAGCATCAAGGTGCCCGCGCTGACGAAGGCGAGAAGCAGGTCGACCGCGAAGAAGGGGAAATAAGCGGGAGCTGCAGTCTTCTCATATGCGCCCAGTTGGATCGCGAGCGAGTAGCGCGTCAGCGGAAACTGCACGTCGAACGGCTTGAACGTCGTGACCGATTGAAAGTGGGGAACCAGGACCCATTGCTGCACTATGACGATCAGCACCGCGAAGATGACGGCCGCCGCCACGGCGCGCCCGCTTGCGCGTGTCTTCAGGAATTCGGTGAAGGAGGTCATTGGCGAGGAGTGTTCGGCACGGACAGACGCCTAGTTGTGCCACGGGGCGCGCCCCCGCGTACAGCAGGTAAACCCCGCCGCTCAACCGCCCAGCGCGGGAAAACTGGCGCGAAAGCCTTCAAGGATGTTGCTGACCGCGAGGGCGGCAAGAATGATCCCCAGGACGCGGGTCATGACGTTGATACCGGTGACCCCCAGGATTTTCATGATCCGGCCCGAGAGCAGGAAGGCGAGCCCCGTGATCAGCAGCACCACGATCATGACGGCCACGACTACGCCGCGGGCAACTAACGAGTCGGCATTCTGGGCCTGCTGCATGATCACCGAGGTGATTGCCCCGGGCCCCGCGATGAGCGGCACGGCCAAGGGAAATACCGCGACGTCAGGGCGATGGGTGGCTTCTTCTTCTTCCTTCTGCGTTGTCGCGCGGATTCCGCTTTCCTTCACGAGAACCATGTCCACCGCCAGGAGGAGCAAAAGAACGCCGCCTGCGATGCGAAATGCCGCCACCGACACCCCGAGATAGTGAAGCAATGGCTCGCCGATCAAAGTGAAGATCAAAAGAATGACACCGGCGATGGTGATGCTCTTGAGCGCGGTGGCGCGGCGCCCCGCGGCATCCAGATGGGCGGTATGACTCATGAAAAATGGCACGACGCCGACAGGGTCGATGATGACGATAAATTTAACGAAAGCGGCGATGGCGAGGTCAATCATGACGCGAGTTTAGCAGGACGCCCGCGCCTCGGTCTTGCCCCAACCTTGCCCCATGGGGGTCAAAAGCGGCCTCTAGGATAAGGGAATGAAACGCATTTTGTTTATCCTCTCGGTGCTGTTCGCCCTGGCCCTCACCTACAGCGGGGCGCAGACCCTGTTGGACCAAGTCGACGCGGCGCAGGGCCTTAAATCCAGCGTCATCACCTTCGTGCTGACGCTCGGTTTCGCGTTGCTCGGACCCGCGCTTTTTGCGGCGGCGGTCTTTTTTCATCGCCGCGGCGATTCGCGTTCGCTGGGCGAGGAACGCGTGCCCGCAACCCCGAAGCAGGTTTTCCCGCCTTACCTTCACGGTCACTGATTCTTCAAATCCACAACCATTGGAGCGCACTTCGCGCGCGTCAGTTGCGCTGCCACAGACGATGAAACCGCGCCACAATCGCGCCATTCATCTGCCTCATTCGCTTGGTGATATCCGCTCATCGAACACGAACTAACGATCGGATCCCTCACCCCACACCCCCGCTGATCCGGTCGCTGAGAGCCTCACTCGTTGAAGTACGGGTGGGGCTCTCGCCTTTTGGAGCCGCGGGTTTCTTGATCGCGCTCGGCAGACGAGGCAAAATAATTCCACTCGCGCCCATCCAGCGCGCACGCCATTAGGGGGTGGACGTGAAACGTCAAATGCTCACCGCGTTTCGTGCCTTTGCATTCGCCATCGGGTGTTTCATCCTCATGGCGCTGGGGGGCATTACGGTGCGCTCGGCGCGCGACGTCGCCCTGTTTGTCCTCGGCCTCGCCGGGTTTTGGGTGCTGATCGAAATTGTTTTCCTGAATTTGAAGGCCAAACAGGCGCCGCGGAAGTTGTAGCCTGCAAGGCTTCCCATTCCCGCCCAAGGTCATGATCAAAAGAATTCTCGTTCTCATCGTCGCGCTCGTCCTGCTTTACGGCGCGGCTTGGCTTGGCGCGGCCTTCTGGCTGCGCGCCCGCGCGAGCGCACTGGAAGCGGACTTGACGGCGCAGGGGTACCAGATCGCACGCAGCGAACCGGCCTTCGTCGGCTTCCCCTGGTTCTTCGGCCTCAAGAGCGCCGAAATGACCGTGGACGCCCCGGCCGCCCACGGCGGTTGGCGTTGGCATGCCGCGCCCATTGTCTTCAGACTGAATGTTGGCGCGCCAACCACGCCGTCGATCGACCTCAGCGGGGTACAACAGATCACCGGTCTTCTGTCCGATGCCGGGGCGGGCGTGACACTCATTGTCGGGCGCGGGACGGCACGATTTGGCTTCGCGGCCGATCAATCCCTCGATTCATTCACGCTAAATCTGGCCGATACGACAGTCACGGGCGCCGCATCCTCGGAGCCTCATATGAGCCTTGGGAATGTGGAACTCGGTTTCGCGATGCGCAGCGGACACATCAGCTTGAGAATAGATGGACTTGGGCTGGCCGCACCGATGCCAGCACTGAACGCAACGATCCGAGAGGTGGAACTGGCCATCGATGTCACGGGCGCATTGCCGTCAGGCCCGTTGAAACCTGCACTGGAGGCTTGGCGCGATAGCGGCGGAGCCGTGGAGGTCCGTTCTTTTCGTCTGGATTGGCCGCCCGTGCGCGCGACCGGCAGCGGAACTTTTGCACTCGATACGGCTCTACAGCCGGAAGGCGCTGCAACGCTCACGTTGCAAGGGTTCGCCGATCTGATCGCGGCCCTACAGTCGAAGGGATATGTGCAGGAGAGTGAAGCCCACCTCGCGAAAACAGCATTGGGGATGCTTGCGAGGCCCTCCGCCACGGGCGAGCCGGAGCTTTCGCTGCCCATTACGATTCAGGAGCGCAAACTTCAGGCCGGTCCGGTGACTTTGATGGCCATGCCGGAGGTCATTTGGAGCGATAAGGCGAAGGTGCCCTAGGCGAGGGTCTGGGTCTCGTAGCTTTGCACCACCCACGTCTCGGCCTGCGCCGCCGCGTACCAGTCGCGCATGGCTGGGTGAGCGAGGATTGCGTCGCAATAGGCACGGCAAATAGGATCAAGCGTCGGAATGACGCCGTAGGTCTTGAAACGCGTCACCACCGGCGCATACATGGCGTCGGCGTTTGAGAAGGCGCCGAAAAGATACGGGCCTGTTTCGCCGCCAAAACGCCCGCGGCATTCTTTCCACAGCGCGTCGATCCGCACGATGTCGGCGTTGACGCCCTCGGGGCGGCTCTTGTTCGGCACGGACTGGCGGACATTCATCGTCATGTGATTGCGGAGGTTCGAAAACCCGGCGTGCATCTCCGCCGAGACCGAACGGGCCTGCGCCCGGGCCGGCGGGTCTTTGGGCCACCACGCCATGTCCGGAAACGTATCGGCCAAATAATCGAGGATCGCGAGCGACTCCCATACGGTGACGGCACCGTGGATCAGAACCGGCACCTTGGCCGCGGCGGAGTACTTTTTGATCTGGGCGGCCGTGTCTGGCTGTTGCAGCGCGATGACGGTTTCCCGAAAC
The DNA here is from genome assembly GCA_041905525.1 of Rhodospirillaceae bacterium. GTDB lineage: Bacteria > Pseudomonadota > Alphaproteobacteria > Rhodospirillales > Rhodospirillaceae > SHVO01. The sequence goes on along the minus strand of JAYRKY010000001.1, from coordinate 509,089 downwards.
GCGAGGCCTTGAGCCTTCATCGCGATCCACGGGCGGAGCGACCAGGACGAATAGGCCTTGTTGCCGATGACAAGATGAAGTTCCGGCATGGTGACTCCTAGGCCTGCTTGGCGTCGATGATGCTGCGGCGGATAGCGCGCGTGCGCGTGAAGTGGTCCTCCAGCGTCGCGCCGTCACCTTTCCGGATTGCGCGCTGCATGGCGGTCAGGTCCTCGGTGAAGCGCTGCAGGATTTCAAGCACAGCCTCGCGGTTATTGAGGAACACGTCACGCCACATGATGGGATCCGACGCGGCGATACGGGTGAAATCGCGGAAGCCCGAGGCGGAGTATTTGATCACTTCCTGCTTGAGATCGCCCGAAAGATCGGTGGCGGTACCGACGATGGTGTAGGCGATAAGGTGCGGCAGGTGCGAGGTGATCGCGAGCACCATGTCGTGGTGATCCGGGTCCATTGTATCGACCTTCGCGCCCATCTTGCGCCAGAGCTCGGCGATCTTCGCGACGGCTTTGGCCGACGTGCGTTTTGGCGGCGTGATGATCGACCAGCGATTCTCGAAAAGCTCGGCGAAGCCGGCTTCAGGCCCGGAATGCTCGGTCCCCGCGATCGGGTGCGCCGGAACGAAGTGAACGTCTTTGGGAATGTGCGGCGCGACGGCGTCGATCACCATGCGCTTCACCGAGCCAACGTCTGTGACGATCGCGCCCTTCTTCAGATGCGGCGCGATGAGCCTGGCTATTTCGCCGTTGGTGCCGACCGGCGTCGCCAAGACGATTAAATCCGCGCCGGCGACGGCCTTGGCGAGATCGGTTGTCGCTTCGTCGACCACACCCAATTTGACCGCGGCCTTGACGTGTTTGGGGTTCTTGTCACCAGCGACGTAGGCGCCGGCGAGACCGCCGCGGCGCATGGCGCGCGCGACCGACGAGCCGATCAGACCGATGCCGATGAAGCACGCCCGCGCGAACAAGGGCTTTGGCTTGCGCGCCTTGGCCATTACGCGCGTTCCATGAATGCAGTCATGACGTCGAGGAAGGCTGTCATCTCCTCCTCGTCGCCGATCGTGACCCGAAGGTGGTTGGGCAAGCCGTAGCCGTCGACCCGGCGAATGATGATGCCGTTCTGTTGGAGGAACGCATCGCATGCGGCAGCCGTCTTCCCCGGCGCGAGCGGAAACTCTGGCAGGAGGAAGTTGCCGTGAGATTCACGGACATTGAGCCCCAGGCCGCGCAGGCGCTGCAGGCAGATATCGTGCCATTTTTTGGTATGGGCCTTGGTGCGCGCCACATGCGCGCGGTCCGCAAGCGCGGCGAGACCCGCGATCTGCGCGGGACGCGACACATTGAAGGGCGAACGGATACGCTCCATGACGCCAATGATGTTCTTGGCGGCGAAGCCCCACCCGAGACGCACCGAGGCGAGACCATAGATTTTGGAGAACGTGCGCAAGGCGATGGTGTTTTCTGTCTCGCCGGCGAGGCCAAAACCGGATTCGTAATCGGGCGCATCGACAAATTCGGCGTACGCGTCGTCGCACACAAGGACGATATCCTCACGCAAACCCGCACGCAGGCGGCGAATTTCGGCGCCCGTAACATAGGTACCCGTGGGGTTGTTGGGGTTGGCGACGAACACAATGCGGGTTTTGGCCGTGACGCGGGACAGGATGGCGTCAACATCGGTGGCGAGGTCTTTCTCCGGCGCCACGACCGGGGTCGCGCCCACGCCTTTGGCGTAGATGTTGTACATGGCGAAGCCATGGGCGGTGTGGATGATCTCATCGCCGACGCCGGCAAATCCGCGCATCACGAGACCGAGCAGCTCGTCCGATCCCGCGCCGCAGATGATGCGCGCCGGGTCGAGACCATGGGCAGCGCCGAGCGCCGCGCGGATTTCGCCGGAATCGCCCGCCGGATAACGATGCGAGTCCTCCAGCGATGCGGCCAGCGCCGCGACCGCCTTGGGGCTGGGCCCAAGGGCGGCTTCGTTCGAGGACAGCTTGATGACCCGCTTCGCGCCTTCGACCTGGGACTTGCCCGGTTCGTAGATGGCGATATCCATGATCCCGGGTCGTGGTTGCGGCAACGCCATGGGCGCCTCTCGTGTGGGGAAAAGGGGGTTAGAGCGAGCCTCGTAACGCTGGTTCACCCTATAGTGGGCCACCCTGCCAAAATCAAAGAAAACGTTGACTTATTGGCCGCTTGACGGTGAGTTGCCGCGCATGACCCCGGATACTGCCCCGCAACGCCAGCCTGACGCCGCGCCCAGCGGCGGCAAGACTTTGACGCTCGCGGAACCCTTGACGCTACAGTCGGGGGTGACGTTGTCGGCGGTCACCATCGCCTATGAGACCTACGGCACCTTGAACGCGGAGCGCACCAACTGCGTCATGGTGTGCCATGCACTGACCGGCGATCATTTTGTCGCCAGTACACACCCCATCACCAAGAACCCGGGATGGTGGATCGATCTGGTGGGCCCGGGCAAAGTCATCGACACCGACAAATTCTTCGTCGTCTGCTCGAATGTGCTGGGTGGATGCATGGGCTCCACGGGCCCGAAGGAGATCAATCCCGCCACCGGACAGCCGTGGGGCCTGACCTTCCCCGTGATCACGATCCGCGACATGGTGCAAGCCCAGGCGCGCCTGCTGGATCACCTCGGCATCGAAAGCGTGTTCTGCGTGCTGGGCGGTTCGATGGGCGCCATGCAGGCGCTGGAGTGGGCCGTTCGGTTTCCGCACCGGGTGTTTTCGGCTATTCCAATCGCAGGATCGTACCGCCATTCGGCCCAGAACATCGCCTTTCACGAGGTGGGACGCCAGGCCATCATGGCCGACCCGGATTGGGCCCACGGCAACTATCTGGTGGAAGGCAAGAAGCCCAAGCGCGGTCTCGCGGTGGCGCGCATGGCCGCGCATATCACCTATCTTTCGGAAGTAGCGCTGCACAATAAATTCGGCCGCCGCCTGCAGAACCGCGACGCGCTGACATACGGGTTCGATGCCGACTTCCAGGTGGAGAGTTATCTGCGTCACCAAGGCTCGACCTTCGTCGAACGCTTCGATGCGAATTCCTACCTCTACATCACACGCGCGCTCGATTACTTCGACCTGCAGGCGGAAAGCGGCGGTATTCTTGCGGAAGCCTTTCGGGGCACGCCGGTGCGTTTCTGTCTCATTTCATTCACTTCGGACTGGCTGTATCCGACCGATGAGAGCAAGACGATCGTTCACGCGCTGAACGCCGTGGCGGCAAACGTCAGCTTCGTCGAAGTGGCATCGAACCAGGGTCACGACGCGTTTCTGCTGGACGAACCGGAATTCCACCAAACCTTGGAAGGCTTTCTCTCCGGCTGCGCGGAAGCCCGCGGCATCGCCTATCGGCCGATGAAACGATGAGCACGCCGCAGAATATCCGCGTCGATCTGCAGCATGTTGCGGATCTGGTTGTGCCGAAGAGCCGCCTCTTGGACGTCGGCTGCGGCGACGGCGCATTGCTGGCTTATCTCAAGATCTTCAAACAGGTGGACGGACGCGGACTGGAGCTTGCGATGAGCAAGGTGCGCGCGGCGGTCAGCCAGGGTTTGCCGGTGATTCAAGGCGACCTGGAAACCGACCTCGCCGATTATCCCACGGGGGCGTTCGACTATGTGGTGCTGAGCCAAACGCTGCAGGCAACGCACAATCCGCGCATCGTGCTGGAGGAACTGCTGCGGATCGGCACGCGCGCGATCGTGTCGTTTCCCAATTTCGGATACTGGCGCGTGCGACTGTCCCTGCTGTTCAGCGGACGCATGCCGGTGACGGGCGTGCTGGCGAACCCCTGGTTCGACACGCCGAATATTCATTTGTGCACGATCGCCGACTTCATCGACCTCGCGCGCACGATGAACATCAAAATCGAACAGAGCTTTGCGCTGGACAGCCAGGGCAGGCGCCAGGGTTTCCACGCCACCGCAAGCAAGGCCAATCTTCTGAGCGAGCAGGCACTATTCGTGCTTACGCGCGCCTAACGTTGCCGGCAGCCTTCACCGGCACACGTGCCGGCATGCGGGCGCCGCTGGGCGCGGGAGTAGCGTTGAGCGGCGCGTAGAGCTGCTTCTCGGCTTCCACCACAAGCGCACCGCCAAGGGTTGGGAACCAGCGTGTCCCCAGCTTTTCCAGGCTGGAGGCGAACCGCCCAAACAACCGCCAGCCGACGGGTGGCGCGAAGAGCGCGGTCGCGGTCTGCAGCGGCACGAACATGTTGTCGCGCAACAGGCGGGTGATCTGACTCATCGAATAGGGGCGTCCTTGCGCGAAAGGCGAGGCCTCGGCGCGCGACCACAGGCTGCGGCGATTGGCCACCACGACGATCAGCCGCCCGCCGTCGGCCAGCACGCGCCAACACTCGCGCATCATGGGCCGCAACGCCGGGCTACCCTCCACGCAATGAACGAGGATGAGGCGGTCGAAGCAGCGGTCGGGGAATGGAAGGGACTGTTCGTCCGCAAGGGTGACCCGGTTGGCCGCCGCCTCGGGCCAGGACATGACGCCCTGCCCGGCCGGCATCGCGGCGACGATGTGGCTGGCCTCACCGTCGAACAGGGGAAGGAAGGGCGTGGCGAAGCCGAGGCCCAACATGCGCTGACCGGTGGCGAGACCGCCGGTTTGAGCCGGCCACAGGGTGCGCAGCCGCTCGCCAATCAGCCGTCGCACGGCCCGGCCCATGGGGCTGGCGTAAAACTCGCGCAGGTCGATGATGTCGATCCACATGGGACGAATGATAACCCATTGTCGAATAATGATAAATGTTGATTGCCCTGCTCAGGTTGTGGATAACTGGGAGCCGCCTGCGGGGTCTCTTAAAGCGTGCGCGGAAACCGCGGATCAGGTACTTTAGGTTGGGCTGCCCGGCAAGGGCGGCACAGGGGATAGAGCGAACCGGCGCCCCCGGCTCGCGGAGGGGTTTTTCATGAGCTTTTGGCGCGCCATGGCGAGAGGGTTCACCCTCATCGAAATGGCCATCGTGCTGGTGGTGATTGGGTTGATCCTGTCGGGGGGGCTCTTGACCCTCTCACCAGTTCTTCAAGGCAGTCGAGTGTCCGACACGAAGTCAAAGTTGGACGCCATCGAGGACGCACTGCTGGTCTATTCAATTCAACATAACTGCTTGCCCTGCCCGGCTACGGCAACAACGGCGACGGGCGGTGCCAACGTCGGACAAGCACTCCCGCAACCTCTCGATGCCAATGGTTGCTCAACCGGGGCATGCACCAATGCGCGTGGCGTCGTTCCTTGGGTCACCCTCGGGTTGCCTGAGGCGGATGCAACCGATGCCTGGGGAATGCGAATCACATACGCAATTACCAACGGGCTAGCAACCAATGGAAACATGGACCGCAATGGGTCTGATTACTCACCACTGGGAACCCTGCTGGTGAGCGATTTGAATGCGCCGGCCGGATCTGCCGTTACCACTGCCGCAGCCTACGTTCTTGTTAGCCACGGACCGGATCGAGCGTTCGCCTATGCGGCGAGCACCGGAAACCTCCAAGCGGATCCACACGGTTCGGCGAACACCGACCCGCAAGGTCGAAATGCCGTAACAAGCTCTACTAACTTCATTCAAGACGATATCCGAACGGTCGAAAATACCGCCTACTACGACGACATTGTACGCTGGCGCTCAAAGCCGGTGCTCATCCAGAAGTGCGGTTCCGGCTCCTGCGGAAATCCATAGGCGAGCAATGATGCGATTTATGAATCTCAACAGACTCGCTTTTTGTCTCGTTTCTCTGCTCGCCGTTTTTGGTACAAGCAACGCAGTGGCGCAGGACGAGGATATTTCCAACGAACTGCAATGCTTACGGTACCTGCAAACCTATGAACGAGGTCTGCGAATTCCGTCCGGCCTCCTAACAGCCGTCTCAATGGCTGAAGCAGGCCGTCCTGTCGGAGAAAACAACAGCCTAGTCGCGTGGCCTTGGACAATCAACGTAGGCGGCCGGGGGCAGTTTTTCGAAACGAAAGACGAAGCGGTCGCCGCAGTCCGAAAGCTACTCGACAGCGGCCAGCGGTCGATCGACGTAGGCTGTATGCAAATCAACCTGCGCTACCACCCAGATGCATTCCAAACGATCGAGGACGCTTTCGATCCTGCGACAAACGTTGCCTATGGCGCCAAGTTCCTAAGCGAACTCCACGGACTACAAGGCACATGGCCTAAAGCGGTCGAGCGATATCATTCCGCCGAAGACGGTCGGCGAGAGCAGTACCGTGAAAGAGTGCTAGCTCTGTGGAATAGCGAGGCACGCCGCGTGGTCATGAGCGCGGTCATGGCCGAGGACACCGACACACCCTATCACCGCGCGATCAGGGATTTTGCCGCCGGAAAATATGACGCGGCTTTGGATAAGTACCAAGCAATCGTCGACGCCAACCCGAAAGACCGGATCGGCCTTCTCGGCGTGGCAATGAGTTATGAGGAATTGGGCCGTGAGACGGAGGCCATGCAGGCGTACGCGCGTTATCTCGCAATAGAGCCGAGCAATCAAAATATTCTCGCAAAGGCGATTCATAAGGCAAGTGCGAAAGACCCTGCGAGTGCGAGAGATGCTCTCGAGTCAATCCTGAAGGCCGGCGTTTCTGAACCCGACCTCTATGCAGCCCTCGCCGAAATCGCGACCACCCAGGGCGACACGAACGCAGCTTTCAGTTACGCATCCGACGCCGCGCACCGCGCCCCAGGCGTGCCGACGTATCAACTAAATGCTGGCGTACTTGCGGATAAGTTGAACCGGCCCGCGGCGGCAGTTCAGTTTTATGAACAGTTTCTGAGCCTATTTCAGCGCCAACCTTCTTTGGTTGATGTCTCACTCGACAGCGTACGCGACCGCGTGAAATTTCTACGCGCGCGCCTTTAATCTCACGATTAGCGACTTCACCGGGGGACAAAATGGACATCACGGAACTTCTATCCTTTGCGCAGAAAAACAAGTCCTCCGACTTGCACCTCGTTGGTGGCAAAGAACCAATGGTGAGGATCGACGGGAGTCTACGTCCCATCAAGACCGGGGACTTAGCCGCGGATGTCGTAAAGGATATGCTTTACTCGGTAATGACCGAGGAACAACGCGCCGAGTACGAAAAGGAAAAGGAAATCGACTTTGCGGTCGCGTTCGGCACGGAGTCGCGCTTTCGCGTGAATGCTTACACCACGACAACGGGTCCAGCGGCTGCGTTCCGCGAAATTCCGACCAAAATTCCCTCGCTTGAACAATTGAACGCTCCCGACATCTTCAAGCAGTTCGCGGAATTCGAGCGCGGCTTGGTTCTCGTCACGGGCCCTACGGGATCGGGGAAGTCGACGACGCTCGCCGCGATGATCAATTACATGAACGAAACAATGGATACCCATATCCTCACCGTTGAGGACCCCGTCGAATTCGTCCACGGCAAAAAACGCGCGCTGATCAACCATCGCGAAGTCGGTCGGCATACAAAGTCGTTTTCGCGCGCTCTTAAGAGCGCGCTGCGCGAAGACCCAGACGTCATCCTCGTTGGCGAAATGCGTGACCACGAGACAATATCGCTGGCTTTGACCGCAGCGGAGACAGGACACCTTGTAATGGGCACTCTCCATACGAGTTCAGCAGCTAAGACCGTAGACCGCATCATCGACGTCTTCCCTGCCGGCGAGAAGGAGATGGTACGTGCCATGATTGCCGGGTCGCTACAGGCGGTCATAAGTCAGGTGCTGCTCAAGCGAAAAGGCGGAGGCCGTGCCGCTGCACACGAAATTCTGGTGGGCACATCCGCTGTCCGCAATCTCATCCGTGAAAACAAGGTGCCCCAGATTTACTCAATGATTCAGGTGGGGCAGCGGTACGGTATGCAGACGATGGAAGACGCTATGCGGAAGCTGGTGGACTCCGGCGTGGTCGAGCCCGGCGAGGTATCGGCGATGATGAACAAGCTCAGCGATAGCGCGGGGCCTTCGGATCAAGGGGCGAGTCCGGCAAAGCCTGCGGCCCCACAGCCGGCGCCACAAGCGGCCGCACAGCCCGCTGCCGGCAAATCGCGCTCGATTTTCTAACTTCAGACCAAACACGGGCCCGCGGCTGGTCCGGGCAACGCACGGAGTATTCCCATGGCAATGGACGCCGAGTTCGAAGGCTGGCTCAAGGAATTGGCCGGTCCTGGTGGATCGGATCTGTACGTGACCGTCGATGCTCCGCCGGCATGGCGGGGCGATACCGGGTTCAAGAACCTGCGCGACAAGCCTCTGACGACGGACGAGATCACCCGCATCATAAAGTCTTTCATGGGTGAGAAGCAGTACAAGGAATTCGAGACGACCGGCGAGTTCAACATGGCAACCGTCATGGAGGGTGTTGGCCGTTTCCGTCTAAATCTTTTCAAGCAGCGCGGGATGCCGGGTCTGGTAGCCCGCATCATCCGCTCAAAAATTCCTTCACTTGCGGATTTGAAACTGCCAACGCTTTTGGGCGACATGGTGATGGAGAAACGCGGCCTGATCTTCATGGTTGGTGGTACGGGATCGGGCAAATCGACATCTCTTGCCGCGATGATTGGTCACCGGAATGAAAGCGCTCCGGGCCATATCATAACAATCGAAGACCCCGTGGAATTCGTCCACGAACATAAAAAGTGCATCGTGACGCAGCGCGAGGTCGGCGTTGACACCGATTCCTTCGATGCCGCCCTCAAGAATACGCTGCGCCAACACCCCGATTTGATCCTTATCGGGGAAATTCGCGATATGAAGACGATGGAACATGCCCTCAATATCGCCGAGACCGGTCACCTCGCGATGGCGACATTACACGCCAACAATGCCAACCAGGCGATTGAGCGTGTTGTGAACATGTTCCCAAATGAGATGCATCACCAAATCCTGCTGAACCTTTCGCTCAACCTGCGCGGGATCATTTCGCAACGACTGGTTCCGAAAATTGGCGGCGGTCGCACTGCGGCGATCGAAATCATGTTGAACCAAGGCTACATCAAAGATCTGATTGCCCGCGGTGATGTAAAGGACATCAAAAAGATCATGGATGAAAATCAGCACCTCGGCATGCAAACATTCGACGGCGCGCTGCTCGCCTTGTTCAAGGCCGGACAAATCAGCGAAGAGACTGCCTTGGCCGAGGCGGACAACGCCGGCGACCTGAAGATCAAGATCAAGCAGGATCAGATCTCGGGAACCGGCAAGGGCGGTCTCAAGGACATGGATACGTCTAAACTACAACTCGGATAGGGCTAAGCTCGGTCAACATCGTCGATCGCAGCGAGGAAAGCGCGCTCAAGAGATGAGGCGTTGTGCCTCGTCACCAACGCATCGGGTCGACCGAGAAATATGATTCGGCCGCCGTGCAGGACACCGATGCGGTCACAGATTTCAGCGATATCCGAAAGAATATGCGAGCTGAAAAATATTGATCGCCCCTCGCGCTTGGTTTGAATGAGTCGATCCTTCAGGAGTGCGCGCGCACGCGGATCCAATCCGCTCATCGGTTCATCAAGAATCATGAGGGGCGTCTGCACCAGGAAGGTGCCAACCAAACCCAGCTTCTGTCCCATCCCTTTCGAGTAGGTCCTAACGCGGCGATCGAGTGCAGAGGGGTCGAGGTCAAGTGCCGATGCAATGCTGCGGCCGCGCTCCCGGTCGAGCTTCTGACCAAAATAGGAAAGCAGTATCGACAAATACTCCCAGCCGAGTAACTGCGAGGATGGCTGGAATTTCTCGGGCAGATAAATGAGGTGGCGCCTAGCCTGATGTGCGGAAGCGGGCTCCGAGAAAATGGAGATACGCCCCTTTGCCGCGCGAAGTCCAAGTATGGAGCGAATAAGCGTGGTCTTTCCGGCCCCATTCAAGCCGATCAAGCCAAAAACCTCGGAAGGTTCCACGGCGAAGGAAACTGAGGTGAGGACCTGCTTCTTGCCGTAACCCGTCGATACGTCGATAACTTCAAGAGGGTGCGGCGCCTCAGCTACTATTTCCATTTGCCTTCCACGACGGCGCCCGACTTTGCGATGAAAGTCTGATTTGGCGACAAACGAACCGGCCTCATGCCTTGCGCACTTAACGGAACAAGCAGTTCAACATAGCTTGGCGTGATGCCCGTCACTTCGAACGACTTAATCTCCTGACGAGGGCCGATCGGCACATCGTTGATCCATGCGGTCCAATCGTCTGGACCGTAATAAAGGATAGTCGAAAGATATAGAGTAGCGTCTTCGATCGGTGCGCGCCGCGTTCCCGCGCCTTGGACCTCTTCTTCGCCCATACCGATCCGCCCCTGTATCTCGTTGAGCTCATCGATCGTAAACATCAGGGTATCAGGCACGTCAGATGTCGCCGGAGCCGTCGGGGCGGAAGCCTTTTCGACCTGGGCCGCCAGTGTAGATGATATGATCAGTGCTGCAGCAGCGGAGACGAACAGCGCGATGGCGGGCCTCATTTGCTCTTCTCCTCCGACTCTTGCGCCTGCGCCGTTCGCCAGATGAGCTTCAATTCGCCGGCCACAAGCCCCGAGTCTCGGCCGGCGCTAACCGATCGCAGTGCAGCGTCAGTAAGGCCTGGCGCGCGCGCTAGGGAGAGAGCCTCAACGACGATCGAGCCGGGAAATGCATTTGTGATATCAGCAACAAATGAATAGATCGGTCCGTCGAACGGCGCACCGACCTTCAAGCCGATCTCTTCCACGGAAAGGCGATAGGCGGCCGTCTTCGGCTGCGCCAGCGCCGCGCCCGGCGCTGAATCAGCGACAGCATTGAAGGTCCACTGCACCGCACTTAGCCCGTGGTTTCGCGCCGCCTCCTGCATGCGTACGATCGCTGTCCGCCGCGTATGAGGAATGAGACGATCACTTTTCAGGAGGGCCTCATAAGTTGCCCCATTTTCGGCCACATACGCACTATCGTTCTCCGCAGTGCTTATCGCGGCAATGGTTTGCTGGACCTGCGCATTCAATTGGGTGTTCTGAGCGATTGCATCGTCTCTGGCGGTCGCGAGCGTCAAGAGCAAGATCAAGAACGCAAGCGCGGACCCTAGAAGAACGAAGATCGAGACGAGAACATTGCGCGGGATGAGAGAGAGAATCCGCTTCATGGCGCAGCCTTTTCAACCCGGAAATCGGCAAAGAACTGCTCCGCCGTGACTTCAGAAACGTTAACCTCCGAATCATTAGCGCCCACCCCGCCGGAGAGGGTCTCTTTTGCCTGGGCCGCTACGGGTTCTCTCGTGAGCGTGACCTTGAAGTCAGGCGCGAAATTCGCCGCCAACCGTTGCTGCAATCTTCGCGTGGTTTGTACGGCCTCGTCGGCCGTAGCGATGACACTATCCAATCGCAGTTTGATATCGGCCGCGAGAGGTGGGGGCTTCGGTGAATTTGGAGCCGTTCTCACCACCAAGCCGTTGGTGATTTGTATGCTCAGGACGACCGCATCGCCATCCAGTGAGGATGCCACTTTCTTGAATATGGGTCCCAGGTCGGTCTTGCCGGCGTCGAGCGAACCTTCGACCTCCAACACGTTACGGACTTGGCCAGCGGTATATGGAAAGCCACTTAACTTGCTGTTTTTTTCCTGAAGCTGAGCGGTCAGCTGGGCAAGTTGTCGCTGAGCAAGTTCATTTCGGCCTGAATAGTCGTAAAGTTCGTACCCGGTCCAAGCGCCCCATCCGACAACAGCAGCTACCGCGACGGCGGCGGCATACGGCGCGGCAAGATAAGAGATTTCGCGCAGGTCGTCCTTGGTGTCTCCCAACGCGAGAGATCGCGTGAGAGGCAAAGTCGGCTTGCCTTTGGAGGAAAACCACGCGGCGTGTAGAACGTCGCAGTAGGCTTGGTCTTCACGACCGAGAGACCCGAGGCCGAGCATCAGCCCGGCTTCATGCGGCGTGTAGACGGTGACCGATCGTGCCCCGTCCCACGTTATTTCCTCCAAGGCATTCTTGTTGGCGCCTGACGTGATTACGACGACATCGAGCGGTTCGCCGACCTGGTAGCCCAAGCGCCGGATGTATGTAATGGTCGCCTTGAAGTCGCGGATGATCATGTCGGCAAACTCATCCGGCGGCGTCTCGGCTGGAGGCGCCTGCGTCAAGCGCGTCAAACTAAGGCGATCATTTTTCTCAATGATCTGCCGGAGTCCACCCGTCACGTTGATTCCGATAAAATGACGCCAATGATTACCGCCGCCTTCCGGTGCAACCGCATCTTTCGGCGCTAGGGCGCGCGTGATATCGGCATTTTCGCCGGCGAGGGTAAAGTAGCCGCCCTTTTCATTGGGCAAGCTCTGAACAAAATCGATCCAACCTGGCACGCGTCCATCAAGGGGAACCGAGGCCAATTCATAGACGAGTGTTTTCTTGGGGGTCTGCGTGACAAGACGCGCCCCTCGCAGGTTTTGGCCTGGGAAGGCCATGTTGATGTGGCGGGCCAGGACCTTTCGGCGATCGAGAACACTCACCTTCGGCAATTCTTCTTCTTTGAAGGATTGATCGAGGGTATCGAAGATGACGGAGATACGCGCCTTCGGATCGGTTGCGAGCGCCTCACCCAGTTCCTCTTGCGCCATGGCCGGGTCAGGCGAGCCGAGCCACGCGTTCTCCACCTTGCCGCCTAGGAAGCGCGTGAGGACGACATTGTCGTCACCAATGCTGAGAACGAATTCGCCTTTTGCCATGGCCCCACTCAGCTCAAGCTGGAGATACTATCGTAGATGGGGCCCATGACCCCGATGACAATCCAGCCCATGATCACGCCCGACACTACGGTCATGGCCGGCTCGATCATCCCGATCATGCCGTCGATGGCCTCGTCGACGTCTTTATCATAGAAACCGGTCACGTTATCCATCACGCCCCCAAGGTTCCCGCTGTCCTCGCCGATTTTAACCATGCGGCAAACAAGGCTGGGGAACTGCCCCGAGTTGCGCATGGCGAGCGACAACGGCTCGCCATTTTGGACCTGCTGGCGAACGGTCTTCATGGACTCTTCCAGACACCGGTTCGTGACCACACGCTGCGCGGTCTCCAGGCACTGCAGAATCGGCACACCGCTCTGGAACATCACCGCGAAGAAATGGGAAAACCGAGAAATGGCGAGTTTTGTCACCAACGGCCCGAACACGGGCACACGAAGCAAAAGGCAGGAAATCGCGTATCGCATCGCTTCTGAGGAGGCCATCAGCGCGTAAATGCCGCCTATGACAGCGACCGGCGTCAAAAGCAGCACCCACCAATAGTTCACAATAAAGTCAGAGGTTGCAATGAGGGCCACGGTCACCGGGGGCAACGCTTTGCCCGTCGAAAGAAGGAATTCCACGATGCCCGGCACGACGAATCCCATCATGAACATGAGCATACCCGTAATCAGTACAAGCACGATCAACGGATAACGCGACGCCTTCTTGATCTTCTGCATGATCGCATCTTCCCACCGCACGTGCTTCGCGAGGTGGCGGAAGGACTCGGTCAACTTACCGCTCTCTTCCCCCGCGGCAACGAGCGCCGAGTACAAATCACCAAACACTTTCGGGTGTTTCGAAAATGCTTCCGAGAGTGGCGTGCCGCCGCTGACGTCATTCAAGATAGTTGCGGTCATATCGCGCACCCGCGGCACGTCCGTTGAGTCGCGCACATCGGTCAGCGAGTCGATGAGCGGCACTCCCGCTGCCTGCAATTGCTCCAGGTGGACAAAGAATTGAATCTTCTCGCGCGCGCTGATGCCACGCGCCATTCCCGTAGTAAGCACACTCTGCTTGATCGGCTTACTATCCAGCAGCATCAAGCCGATCTGCTCGAGTTGCTGGTACAGGTCGGTCTCGTTGTTCGCGTTCAACTTGCCGCGAACCGTCCGCCCGGCGTCGTTCAATGCGCGGTAAGCGTATTGCGGCATCTTAGGCGTTCACCTTGAGACGGCCTGTGAAGTCCACCACGTTCATAGCTGCCTTCAGGCTAGTCTTGCCTTCGAGGACCTTCGTCGTCGCGTCCTCAACCATCGGCACAAAACCTGCGCCGCGCGCGGCGCGCTTTACTTCGGAGAGGGGCGCATCGCTGATAATCAGCGAGTCAACCTCTTCATTGAATGGCAAAATCTCCGAGGCAGCTATGCGTCCTCTATACCCCGTCTTGCGGCAGTTATCGCAGCCCTTCGGATGCGCGATCATCGGCGGATTTGTGGGGTCGACGGCTAGCAGTTCACACTCTTCAGGTGTGGCCTGCTTCATTTCCTTGCAGTCGTCGCACAGTTTACGCACGAGGCGCTGAGCGATGATCCCAATGACGTTCCCCGCCATGAGGTTTGGTTTTAAGCCCAAGTCCAGCAAACGCGGGATGCAGCCTGCGGCGTCGTTTGTATGAAGTGTCGTGTAAACTTGGTGACCGGTCATCGCCGCGCGGAGCGCCATCGTCGCGGTGCCGCTATCGCGGACTTCCCCGACGAGGATGATGTCCGGGTCCTGACGCAACAGCGTGCGGATCCCTTCCGAGAAACTGAGCGACGATCCTTCACGTACCTGGGCCTGACGGATCAGCGCAAGCTCGTATTCGACTGGATCCTCGAGCGTCATGATATTGACGTCGAGAGAATTGATGTACGCCATGATGGCGTAAAGGGTTGTGGTTTTGCCCGAGCCGGTGGGGCCAGTCACGATGATAATGCCTTCCGGCTTCTGCACCATGCGTTTGATGAGACCGAAGTTGTGGGGCGTGTAGCCCAACTTGTCGATCGTCACCAAGGCCTGGGACTTATCCAGAATACGCAGAACGACGTTCTCGCCGTGAATGGTTGGCAGCGACGAAGCGCGGAAATCGACTTTGCGATTCCCGATCTCGAGCGTGAAACGTCCATCCTGCGGATTGAGACGATCAGCAATATTCATGCCGCCCATCAGCTTGATTCGGTGACAAGCTGCCGCCCAGTGCCGTTTGTGTAGAGTACGGATCTGCGTCATTTCACCGTCGATGCGGTAACGCAGCCGCAGGAAGTTGCCTTCGGGCTCGAAGTGCACATCCGAGGCGCCTGTCTTGATGGCGTCGAGCAGAAGCGCATTTACGAGACGAACGAGCGGATGGAGGTAACCACCTTCGGTCTGTTCGACGTATTCCGTTTCCTCGTCCTCGCCGGACTCAAGGGATTCGAGTTCCTTCAGAATTCCTTCGATGGAAAGCTCATGCCCGTAGTACTGGTCGATCGCCTTCTGGACTTCGGTATCGGAACAAACGAGGGGCTGTACATTCGTCCCAGCGGGGAAGAAGCGCTTGACCTTATCGATGGCAAGAACGTCGTAGATGTCCGCCATCGCGAGGCGGAGAAGTTTGCCGTCAAACGAAACCGGGAAGGCGCGATATCGCTGCGCCGCCTCTTTCGGGAGCAGAGCCAGGGCCTCGGCCTCGACGACAGTAGCGCCTGGGACGAAACGTTGATAACCCGAGCTCTCGGCAAGGACCGCCGAAAGGGCCTGTTCGGTGATAAAGCCCAACTCAACGAGCAACTCACCGAGCAGTTTGTTTGATTTTGCTTTTTCCTGGAACGCAACTTCCAACTGATCCTTGGAGATCAGGCCGCGTTCGACCAGAAGGTCGCCGATACGTGCGGTCGGCGCCGGCTTTGCGCCTTTATCCCCATCCATGAGAGACCCCCGTCCCCTCGCATTTTTACTGCTGGGAGTTTAGCCGACACCCCCATGAAACGCGAGGGTTTACGGCAGGACGGGAACACAGATTATGTATTCTTTTTCAACATCGTAGGCTTGCGAATCAGCGTCATCGAAGTGATTGAACTCCTCCGGCGAGAAGCGCGACGTTGCCCGTACTGAACCCTGGTTGATGACCCCGTCGTCGAGACGCTTGTCGATGTCGAAGGCCGCTGCTCCGGGAATGCGCGTGCCGCACAGAGCCCCCTTTTCAAAGCCCAGGTTGTTCTCATCGAACCCGTAGATACCGCCGAAGGGATTCTCCGGCCGGGCAGATGCTCCCGCCAGATCGGCATCGCCTTCAACGATGGCCGCCGCCCGCATGTGACGCCACGCCATGAAATTCTCGGCATTGGCCGCGACGTTATCGTCAAGTCGGCCATCAATCCGGCCATTGCCCGCCGTCGACACGCCGCGTCCCCCGATGAGCGCGACAGCGGGCGGCAGGTTGAAGCGCGCCGCCGCTGCCGGATCATCGCCGGGCAATTCACCAAACCGCGACTGATAGGCAAGGACGCGAGTCTGAAGATCCTGAAGCTGGTGACCAACCGCGATGGCGCGCATGGACATTACGACCGTTGTACCGCGCAAGGTGAACAAGAAAATCGCGCCGAGCACGACAACGGCGATCACCAATTCGATCACCGTCATGCCGCGTTGATTGCGTTGCTCAGCAGAGAGAATCATGACGCGCCACAAAAAAATATGGGGCGCCTAGGCGCCCCATATTCAACCTCGAAGCGAGGCCTCAGCCTTGCCGTCCAGGATAGTTACTGCACTAACTCGATCAAGGCGACGCAATCTGGAACTTCACCGGTCGCAACATAGGCGGAGGCGGCAGTCGCGATCGGGCACTGGGCGCTCGTGCCGGCAAACGCCGAACGAATATTGCCGAGGCCAGGCAGTCCGTCGTCATATTTAAAGTCGATCTGCGCCATTGTTCTGCCAGAGAGAACACCGGACGTACCGGCCGCGACGGCGGCGGCGGCGCCGCGGTGGACACGCCCCCACAGCGCGACACGGTCATTATTCCCATCAGCGGTTTCAGCAAGGCCATAAGCGACGGTCATACCGCTCTGAGAGTACGGAAGTGCCGGCAATGGGCTGCCTGAACCGAAGAACGACGCAGCCGTAGCACAATCACCAGAGGCTCCACCGATCAGTCCGGCTTGAGCTAAGTGACAAAAGAAGAGCTGTGGCTCACCAGCCGCTGTCGCGGTACCGGCAGCGGCCGTGGCACCGACACCAACCTGGGCAAGCATGTTCGCCATCGTTGTGTTGGCGGTACCGACGATGCCGTCGCCCGTACCATTCGCCGTTTGGGCGTTAATGCGCGCGATGGCGCGATCGTAGTCGCCGGGAATGCCATTGTACTTATCTGCGAAGGTATTCACAGCGGAGCGGAGTGCGTCCACCTGCGAAATGAAATTCTTCTGGCGGCTGGCGTCGATGATTTCCTGACCCTTCAGGATACCGCCGATGATCAAGCCGATGATCACCAGGACGATGGACATTTCGATCAGCGTGAAGCCCTTCTGGGCCCCGCTGCTCTTCAACTGACAGTTAGACATTTCAACCCCCAATGCATGGCTCGTTCCGAACCTGGCCCTCGGGGCGTCCCAAGCAGCCGATTCCTAATTGTAGGTAGCATAGGCCGGCCGCGAGTTCTATAAAGATTGTAAAGTTTCGAAACGTTCTAAGAAGCGGAAAGCACTTAACTTTCCTGACCTTAGCTTGCGAACGACCAACTCGAGATTGCGTTGTACTGCGCCTTCGGGCAGGAGCAACGAGATTTACCCGCGCGGCCGAGGCGGACGCAGTTCTCGAGGATATGGAGCTCCGGGTTCTGGGGGCTGGCTCGCCCAAATCTTCATCTGTTCGGTGTAGGCCTCCATATAAGCCATCTCCTCTCGGGTCGCATATCCACCCCACGAGAGACGGACGCGCTCCATAGCCTCGCCAGCCTCAGCAAACCGAAGCCCTTTTTCATAAAGGTATGCAGGAAGCTGTCGAATGATGAGTGGGACATTCCTGGGATTGTGCCTGTCGATGACGGCCCCGACCTCAGTGGCGAGTTTCAGATCATGGAGCCGAACTTGAGCGATGTAGATTGCATCGGCGGCCCATATTGCATGTCGCTCGGGGTTCTGGTCAGCGCGTTCTTCGATATAGTTGACCAGCCGCCTCAGTGCAGCGGGATTTGGCGTTTGGGCGAAGTAGCGCACTGTCAGGAAAAGGTGATAACCGGCATCCGGGTCTAGCGTGTCCAAGGCACCCAGCCAGCCCACTACCCGATCAGGATCGTAATCCTTCATCGCGGTTACGCGCCCTCCGGTGTCGCCGAAATTTTGCAGATCGTGCGCCAGTTGCCGGTAAAGAAATTGCTCATCGCCAAAGGCCTGGGCTCTCAAGGCATCAGACGTTGGCGGCGGCGGGATGATATCGCGAGGGATTTCTAATTCGCGAAAATGAAAGGCCAATACGAACTGGAGTCCGGCCGCAACGATTAAGGCGGGCGTGAGAATTCGCCTCATTGATCAAAAATGCTTACGACGGAGATCGAACATAGCCGTCAACAAAAGCAAGGCCGAGTAGACGAGACACTGCACCGGCAGGATTATTGAAAGAGCGGCTTGATCGAGACCGTAGACGATCCAGCGGGTTTGCCCCATCAGGTCCAAGCGCGGTATCATCAGTGCAATGCCTTCGAAGATCGGGTTTGCAACAGAGTTGCCACCTGACTGGCGACCGTGCACCGCGATACTAAGAAAGAAACCAACGAGCCGGCCAAGCGCATAAAAGGCGCAGGTGGCGAAGATCGCAGGGATCGCCCGCTCCATGATTAAGGCGGACGCGAGCGCGAAGGCGATGATGATAAGAGATTCCATCAGCAGCGTGGCGCACCAGAACATGGCGCCGACGCGCGAGGGGCTAATGTAGATGACGGCGGCTGAAAGAACTCCAACGATGAGAACCGCCACCGCCGCAACACCTACCCAGTAGGAGAAGACTAAAGTCTCGCGCGAGATCGCCCGGGACAGCAGGGCTTCGATTTCGCGACTCTCATGGAGTTTTTCGACGTGAAAGGCGACAAACACCGTAAGGCCGAGCACGAGGATCACCCGCGAAGCGCCGGCGGCATAGACCGCCGTCATCTCACGGCTCTCCGCCACGGCGGTGCTACCCATAAAGGCCGCAATGCCGAACGCCATCAACAGGACAATCAGCAAGGACGTCAGCAGGCGATCGCGCAGCGCTGTCAGCACCACATACTTGATGGTGGGTTTCACACAGAGCCTTAGAAGACGATGGGGCGAGGATCCGGCGCAAAGCGCTTATAGAGGCGAATATCTTCGTCATGGATCGTCCCAGGACCGTTCGCAACCGTCGCGCGAATGAATATGACGAGTTCGGTGACGCTGTTTTCCTTGATGTTCTGAGAAACGGCCTGTCCGACCAACGGCAGGTCCATCGCGCCGGGCAGACCTTCACGCTGGGTGCGCGATTCTTCCTGCATGAGGCCACCCATCACGATGGTCTGGCCGGATTGCAGGGTGACGACCGAGTCCACCTCGCGTGTCTCAATGATCGGAATCTGCGAGGTCACATTGACCGGATTCGGATTGTCGCGGTTGATGCTGGAGACCTGCAGCGCCACGCCGGGATCATCCACAAAGCCAGTAATACGTGTGATCGAAGGACGTAGGCTTAGATTGATCTGGCGCGTGACAGGATTTACGGCCGGCTGAACGCTGATGATGATACCCACCGGTACGGTCTTGATTTCGCTGTCGACCGTGATCCGCCGGATGTTGGAAACTTGATTGGTTTCTTCCTGGACCTGCAAGTCGAAGAAGACTTGATTGCGGGCCACCTTAAGCATCGCCACCTGATTGTTAATGACAGTGAGCCGTGGGCTGGACAGCGTGCGGACAGTCCCAAACTGTTTGACGAGTTGGGCTGCGATGCTCAGGTCTCCGTCCCCATTCGACCAGGCGGCGCTGATCGTGGGGTCCGCGAAGGTTGGCGGCACGACCGAACGATTGAAATTCGAGGTAACAACGAGGTCGTTGTTGGGCCCGAGAAGAGCTGTCCAGTCGATTCCCGTGCGATGCTGATCATCCAACGTCACCTCGATGATCTTCGCTTCGATCAACACCTGCTGCATGATCGAGTCGCGGATGCTGCGGAGATAGCTGGCGACGGCTTTATGTTGCCGTTGCGTTGCGAAGACGGTGATGATGCCGGACTGCGCGTTCACACTAAAGGTCGAGTTCCGGACCGTTGGTGCCGGTGCGGCGGCTGCGGCTGTGGCGCCAACAGGCGGTATGGCGGCCTTATCCATCGCAAGGTTGGCGTCCAATTGTGCCTGACGGCCCTGAGTCAGGGCCGCAGCCGCGCCCAAAATGCCGCCTGCTGGTGCGCCGCCACCGGCAGCTGCCGCAGCGCCCGATGCCGGCGCCGCCGCAGGAGGCGCAGGAGCGGCCGGAGATGAAGGGGCGGCTACATCTGGAACAAACGCCGCCGACCCGTCTGCAATTTGCGTCGGGCGCCGCGACTGAATGTTATCGAGGATTTCACTGATATTGGTGCTGATATCGCCCCAGAAATTGGACCGAGAACTGGACGTTACGGACGTCTCGGATTTGTTCTGGCCGCCGCCGCCGCCGCCGCCGCCCAACACCTGGCTAGCGCTGTTGGCGTCGGTCGAGGACGAAGCGGAACTCGAGGCCGTACGCTGCACATTCAGCGCGTCAATCTGGTATTGCTCCATGAACGGATCATCGAGCTCGATCTTTAGCGTGTTGCGCTGGAAGGTGTAGCGGAGCTCCGCGAGATCGGCGATCCGATCGATGACATCGATGAACGGGCGATCCGTCGCGGTCAGAATGATCCCGCCGGAAATACGCGGATCCATCTCAAGATCGACGTTCGCCTTACGCGTCAGTTCAATGAGAATGTCGCGGACCGGTGTCGCTTCCGTTACCGAGACGGAGACCCTGCGGGTATCCGCAAGTTCGGGGGCGGCCGGAGCCGCAATGACGGATTGGAAGTTCGGGATCGGGGGTTCGGCGGAAGCGGCAGCGCCAGCTTGCGGCGCGGGCGGACGCCTTCCGAGTAGGTTCTCGTAGTCCTTCTTCGGAATTCCGCCGGCTTCGTCGAAATCGTTGTAGGCAATCCCGCTGGCGCAGGAACTCAACATCGCGCAAACCGCCACGAGAGCGACCCCGGTGCGCAGTCGTCTTGCTGCAGCCGTAGCCGTAAGAATGCCGGTGCCCATCATCTCTAAGTCCCCCTAGCAAACGCCAGCTGCGGCACGCCCCCTTATTTCGGAACCGACACGCAGCTCCTGATCGCCCTGCCCGCAAAGCGAGTGCAGACGACGTCCAGGCCCAACCGTAGTGTTAGCACGAGCCGCATCCCCAAACCAAGGGGTGCAGGGTAGTGCCTAAACTTCTGGCAGCGCTTCAAGAAATCAGCAGGGCAATCCAATAAGCGCTAAGAAGGGCAGGACCAAACGGGGCCGAGGCTGGCTGTTTCGACCGGCGCCGCAGCCCCCAACCGATGAGGACGCCCAGCCCCCCCGCCGCGGCGAGCGTTAGCAGCAATGGTTCGAGCGGCAGGGCCACCGCCATGATCCCCATAAGCTTGGCATCTCCCATCCCAAGCCCCTGTCCCAGAAATTGGCGCCCGAAGGCATCGAGCGCAAGACCGAAGGCAAACACGGCCACGCCTACTGCAACCGCCTGCCGAAGATCAGCGCCATCGACGTAACAAATACCGACCGCGAGCGGGACCAACCACACGAGGAGGATATTCGGCAGGCGGAAATGCTCGATATCCACCACCGCCAAGGTCATGAGAACTGGAGCGGTCGCCAGCAACAGCAGAAGGCGCGCCGGGTCTCGCTCCCAGATCGCCGCGCTCACGAACAAGGCGGCGGTGAGTGCTTCTATTGCGGGATAGCGCCAGGGAATAAGCGCCGCGCAAGTTCGACAGCGGCCGCGCGAACGGAGCCAGGAGAAGACCGGGATAAGATCGCCTGCGGCCAAAGTTGTGCCACAAGAAGGGCAGACCGACCGGCCCTTCGCAGTGCTGATGCCCCGCGGAAGACGGAAGGAAAGCGCTGTGACAAAGCTGCCGAAGATCAACCCTAGGACGCCTATGAAGGCGATAAAAACCGGCGTTGGTACAAAATGCAAAGAGACTGGCATCTACTTTGCCGGCTGAGAGTCCTGGCTCGGCTCCGGCGCCAATCTATCCGCCACTTTTGATCCTTGCGGGATTGCCCCTCGTCCCTCGCTAAATTTCTCACGCGCCGCATGCCACGTATCGCGCGCCCATTCACGCAGAGGCGGACTAAAGTAGATTAAGAGTGCAGCCGCGACCGCGGGAGCGGCAACCAAACCAAATTTAAGCGGGAAGGCGAGGCGCTTGCGGCCTTTGGCCTTTGCGAGTTGCGGGGTGTCTGCAACCGCGGTGTGGACATGTTTGTCCGTGACCTGAATTGCACCGTCACCGTATGCGACCAGGAGCGATTTATCGGCGAGAATATTTATGACGCGCGGCACGAAATTGGCGGCTTCGGCTAGCGCTTGCATCGCCCGTTCGGAGAAGATCGGAAAATCGATCCCATCAACACGACTCGTTCGCACACGATGCGTGATATATTGCGTGGCTTCTGCAATGTTCAATGGGCCGGTGTTGAAAGAAAACCCTATGCGCTGGTTCACTTGACGCAAGTTAGGTTGCTGCAAGAGGTCGTCGAGTTCCGACTGCCCGAAGAGTACGATTTGCAGAAGCTTGCTGCGCTCGGTCTCCAGATTTGAAAGCAATCGAACCGCCTCCAGGCCGGACGCTCCCAGCGCCTGGGCTTCGTCGACGATCAGTACGGCATTTCGTCCCAGCGCATGCTGTTCAAGTAGAAACGTGTTGAGGCCCTGCAGCATCTGCGAACGGGAGCCGGTTTCTATTCCGAACTCCGCGCAGACAAGGGTGACAATGCTCTCGGGGTCCACCTGAGGCGCATTGAGGTAGGCGACCGCATCGTTCGAGCCGACGAGCTTTCGAAGCAGCAAGCGACAGAGCATTGTCTTGCCAGTGCCGACATCCCCCACGACCTTCAAGATTCCCGTGTTGCGGGCGATCCCGAACTGGATCGACTGGATGATCTCGGTGTGCTTTTCCGTCGGATAATATTGATTGGTATTCGGGGTCAGCGTGAACGGGTGCTCGCGAAGACCGAAGTGTGCGAGGTATGGCATAACGCCTCCCCCCGCACTCTAGCGCGCGCGCAGGAACTGAACGCGCCGTTCGATATCGCTGGCCGAAAGCTCCGCCGGGCCGCGTCCTCCGGCAATCGACGACAAAACGCGATCATAGCTCGCGACCGCTTGTTCCTTGCGGCCAAGGTGATCCAAAACCAGAGCAAGATTATAGTGGTACATGACAGTCTCGGGCGCGAGCGCTACGGCCCGGCCAAGATAATCCAAGGCTTGTTGCATGGACCCGGTTTTCGCGTAAATCAATCCCAACTGCGCCTTGATTGGACTGAAGGCTGGGTACTCGCGCTCAAGCTCAACGAGGCGGCTGATCGCTTCCTGGGGCGAGCGCTCCGCGAGGATCGACGTCAGATTGGTCAACGCTTCACGGTTGGCGGGATCCATCTTGAGTACTTGGTCGTAGGCAGCTTGAGCCTCTGCTCCGCGGCCTAGCTTCTGGAGCGAGGTCGCCCGACCGAGCACGGCCAACACGCTGTTGGGCTCTTCCTTAAGGGCATCGTCATAGAAAGCGAGCGCAGCGTCATAAGAGCCGCGTACCAGGGCGTCATATCCCGCGGACGCTTTGTTGCGAGCGCTGTCCGCGACTTGACGAACCTGGACCTGATTGCCCACGCCTAATTCAAACTCTGTGCGATTCACTGAAATTGGCGGGCTCAACATTCGCGCCGGTGAATTTGGCGCAATCGCGGGCATCGGCTCTGGACGTTGCATCGTCGGACGCGCGGTGACTTTGGCTGGCGCAGAAGTCTGGCGCGCGGTCGAGACAGCCTGCTTTTCACCGGTACCGGTGTCCGAGCCTGAAGCAGCTTCGGCTAAAGCTTCCGTCTTTTCCGGTGAGGCTTCGGCCACCACACCTTTTCCGGCTGCAGTGTCGTCTCCGGCTGAAGCACCGGTCGCCGGAGCCGCGGGAGATTCGGTGCCTTCAGACTGAGAACGAGACGCCGTCGGCGGACTTGACTCGGGCGCACTGGGAAGCACCTGCGGCTGCTCCGCTTGGGCAACAACCGCCTCCGGGGGGGCGGCAGTGACGCTAGGGGGGACACCTGGTGCAGCGGGAGGACCGGATCCCGTTAGATCATCCTGAAATAATACAAAGGCAACGCCAACCGCGATCGCCACGAGGCCGACACCGCCCATGACGAAGCGGTTCATCGCCTGCCCGCGCCCACCGGCGAATTTCAGGGCACCGGAGGCCGCCAGCCGCTGAGGATCAAAATTGGAGTCCGACGTAGCCGACTGGCGCAGCTCGTTTTCTTTCTCGGCCTTCTGCAAGGCCTTATAGAGCACGCTCATTATAGAAGCCCAAGGTCGCAGCGCCGCTCAGGTCGGCCGCGACACCCCCCAAAAAGGTCGCACGTCGTCACGCTTAGACAGCCCGATTTCCCGCAAACCGTCTCCGGCAAAACTATACGCATACACAGGGGCTGGCAAGCGCGCCCACGGCCACCGCCTTCACCTATAAAAGGCGGAAATGATTAGATATTTGAGCAGTCGCCGTTGCGCTGTCCGCGTCTTCCGCCGCAACTGGGTGTGCCGGCCCGCGCTTTACTATTAGGTCAAGACGTCGCTACTTCACCGTAATCGTGATCTTCTCCGACACGACGGGCGGCACATGGGGCTTGTGGTCTTTGTCGGCGAACACGAGTTGGAGCGTGTGCTTGCCGGGGGCGAGCTTCAGTTCCACTTCGGTCTGGCCCTTGCCGAAGTGCATCACCTGCGGGTCGTCGATCGGCAGGTAGGCGTTCAGCGGCGGCGGTTCTTTGTCGATGATCAGGTGGTGGTGCCCGGTGCCCTCGACCTCGGTGCCGGCCGGAGCGACGCCCATGCCCTTCAAGCCGAACTGTACGCGCACCGGCGCCGAGACGGTGTCGCCATTCTTCGGGGCGATGATGTAAACCTGCGCGCCTGGAGCCGAGGGCGTGTCGGCGGCGAGGACGACCGGCGCCACACCGGGAATAATCGCGGCGGCGATGGCGAGAGCGGCGAAGGCGGAACGGATCATCAATAAACTCCCTGCGGCGAATGTGAAGCCGGATCGTAAAAAGTCACGGTGCGTCTGGCAACGTGGTCCGTACCAAAAAACGCCCCTCACCCGGACGCCGATTGTAACGGGCATCGCCCACCGTCACCACGATGCGATCATGGTCCCGCGTCACCTCGGCGAACGGGAGGCGCGACCAATAGAGAAAGTCGGAAATACGAATGTCCTGCGCGGCCGCGCGGGCCACCGCCGGATCGTCCATATGCGTCGGCACGAGTTCGGGATCCAGCGTCAGCGCGGGCCCCGGGCTCCACTGGAAGGCGCCGAAGCCATACCGCGCGCCCAGGTCGAAAACCACATCGCGGCGGAACGGGTTCACCAGCACAGGACTGGCCACGACAGTCTGTGGCGTCCCCAAGCCTTGCCGTTCGACTTCGCGCGCGGTGTAGCGTTCCACCCATAGCCCGGCCGCGCCCATGGCGCTCACATACGCCGTGACTACTCCAAGCGCGACAAGCGCCGGACGCGGCGATGCGACGCCGGAGGCGCGCTCGGCGCGTCGCGAGAGCCACACGCCCATCGCCAGCGCCGCCCATAGCCAGAGATCGATGATGAAAAGCGTGTCGCCGTAAAACCAGCGCTCGGAAAAGGGCATCAGGCACCTGATGCCGTAAGTGTTCAGGAAATCCATGATCGGGTGCGACAGCACGCCGATGTAAGCCAGCAATAGTAGGCCCCGAAAGGTTACCGGGGCCCGCGCCGCCGGCCTCGCGCCCCTGCGTTCTTGCCAGCGATCGAAAGCCACCATCGCGCCGGCCAGCAGAAGAGGCAGGAGGACAAGTGCGATCGGACCGTGCGTCCACCCGCGCCTGAAATAAAGGCTGCCGCGCTCCATGAACATCGTGACACCGTCGATGTCCGGCAGGTTCGCTGCGATCATCAGCGTCGCCATGCCGAGGCCGGTCTTTTTCTTGAGGCCGGCCTGGCCGAGCGCGGCGCCCGCCAACGTATGCGCGAGATTGTCCATGAGAACTCGAGGAGACTGAGTACTCTGAACTCTATAGCCGTGGGGGGCGCGTGTGTATACTCCGCGCTCTTTTCCCGCGAAGCCCGTCGCCGTCATGACCGAGTCCGAGCAATCGGCAGAAGCAAAACGTTTGTCCCGATCGCGGCTCGCGCTGTTGGCCGCTATCCCAGCTGTCGTGGTCCTCTCGCTGGCGGCAGGCGTGACCGACTACGTCAGCCTCGACGCACTGGCCGCCCATCGCGCCGAGCTGACACAGTTCGTCGCCGCCCATCGCACGGCCGCGGTGCTGGCCTTCGCCGGCCTCTACTTTGCGGGCATCGCGCTCAGCATTCCGGGGTGGGGCCTGCTTACCGTCGCCTCGGGCTACCTGTTCGGTCCGTTGCTGGGCGCCGCCATCGTGGTGGTTTCGGCGAGCGCCGGGGGCACAGTGGTCGTCCTCGCCGCGCGCTACATCTTGACTGAATCCCTGCGGACACGGGCCGCGCCTGCCATCCGCAAACTGGAAGCAGGCTTCCACGCGAACGCCTTCAGCTATCTTCTCGCCCTGCGCCTGACGCCGGTGCTGCCCTTTTTTCTTGTCACACTGGCTGTGGCGTTTCTCGGCGTGCGCCTGCGCACCTTCATCGCCGCGACGGTGTTGGGCCTCATCCCCGTGACCGTCGTCTACTCCACCCTGGGCGCCGGCATTGGCGACGCCCTGGAAGTGGGCGCGCATGATCCCTTGGCGGCGGCACGCGAACCCACCGTCATCGGCGGCCTGCTCGGCCTTGCCGCCTTGGCGCTTCTGCCGGTGATCGTGAAACGCTTGCGGCGCTCTTAAACCGGGCGCGCCACAAACAGTGTGTGAGGATAGGGCGTCCAGTGCGCGAGATGATGGATCTCGGCCGAGAAGCCCGCCTCGCGCAACAGCGCCGCGTTCTCCGCACAAGACCGGAAGTGTAGCTCGCCCGTACCGAGCGTTAAGCCGACCCCGGTCATGATTCTCTCCTGCGTGCGCGCGACCGCATACTTCCACGCCGGATGGGTATCGTTCGTCTTGAGGAGGAACACGCCGTTCGGCGCCACCAACTTACGGCACGCCGCGAGAAGGCTTCGTTTGAGGGGATCGGGCAACAGATAAAGGACATCGAGGACCACGACCGTCTCGAAGCATTCGCCAGCGATGTCCTGCACCAGTCCTTCGCGAAAGGTGACGGCGGGAAATCCACGCCCCGCACGCAATGCCACGGAGATCTTCGCTGGCGATGGATCGATCCCGACAATACGCCGGCCCGGGTCGGCGGCGGCGAGCGCTAAACTGAAAAGCCCATGGCCGCAGCCCACGTCGAGCACCGCGCCGCCGGCGGGCACGCGCGCCGCGATGGAGGCCAGCGGCGCAAGCATATGCCGCGCGAACACAAAGGCCCGCGTCCCGGCCGCCTCATGCTGGTAAAGCTTGCGTGCTGCGCCGAAGTCGGCCGCGCTCATGGGCCCGCCTTGAGGCCGAGGACGTAACTGAGCACGGCACCATCGCGTTTGACTTCAACGATGGCGCGCCCTTCGGGGCGAACGCGGCAGCGCGGGTTGGTAGGATCTGCGCCCATATAGAAGTCCGCTTTGGTGAGATCGTCGGTGATGTCCAGGGTATCGGGGAGATAATAGCCCGCCGAGGTATTGGCGCCGCACACGAACAAGAGCGATTTCTCCGGTCCAATCCGTCCCGCGGCCCGCGCGTCGAGGACATACGCCGCAAGGCCCGCCGTCGCTTCTTTATAGGTGACGCCCCAGTAATCGAGTTCGAACCGCTCCGCTGCGCCGGACAGCCCACCCGTGAGACTATTGAACGCGAGATATTGATAGGGATGTACGCGCACCATCACGACGACCTGATGGATCAGGCCAAGCGCGAGAACGCCTGCGAAGACGAGAGCAACGGCATGCGTCCGCCGTGCGAGTTCCGTCAGCGCCCATGCGAGGCTGAGGGCGGCGAGCATCACAAGCTGCGGCACAACGAACAGGAAATGCCGCACGCCGTTGTAGGTGCTGGGCGTCAGCAGTGCGAACGCACCAAGTGGCACGATAACCGTGAGTCCGAGGTAAAGATATTGCAGGGTGCGGGGTTCGGTGAGCGTCGCGGCGCGCCCAGCGCGCGCGCCCATCAGCATGCGTGCGGTGACCAAGAGGATGCCGAGCAGCACAACCTCGGACATTTGCACCGCGAGAAGCACGATAAGATAGCTCGCCGGCAGGTCCGCGGAATTGATGATCCGCCCCGCCCACAGCATATCCGGGTGCCAATAGAGATTGGCGGAATCGGTGAAGACCGAAAGGATATTGCCCGGCGCCTGTACCGACCAGGGCCAGACAATGCCCATCACCACCAACGCAATCGGCAGTGCCAGCAGGAAGGGTTTCGCCGCGCGCCACGTCTTCGCAGCGGCCTCCGGGAATCGCTGCGTCAGCAAGAGGCCTAGGGCGAGCGCGCCAACGATCGATGCAATCTGGCCGATGAAAGCGAAAGCGATGATGCGCATCCCCAAGGCGAGGCCCAAGCTGACGCCCAGCCCGACGATGGATCGCCACGTCGCACTTTGCTCGCCCAAAATCCGGCAAACGTAATAGGCCACCCACACGCCCAACCACGCGAGCGGCGCATCCTTGGGATTGATGAAGCTGTGGCCGTAAAGAAGCGGGGTAGTGGCAAGACACACGACCGTGAGGAAGCCCGCCCCCGCACCGGCCAGCAATGTGGCCAATCTCCACGCGCCAAAAAGCCCGGCGAGAAAGAAAACACCCCCGATCAGGTGGCGTGTTTCATATTCACCGAACGGGGAGATCAGCGCGGCGAGAGCGCTGACCAAGTCGAAGAACCCGCCGTACTGATAGAGATTGATGAAGGAGAACGCCGACCGGTCCGCAAAGCCGCTGGTGTAGAAGGCTAGTAGCTTGTGGCCGTAGGGGACATGCAGTTCCTCGTCCCAGGAGATGCCGTAGTCTTGGAAGGTGAAGATGATGATGAGCGCGAGGATGGCGAAGACAGACGCGGTCGCGGCGTCGGCCCAGGATTGGCGCTTCCCTGGATTCCCGTAGCCCGCGGTCAACACGCCCTCCCGACACCGCCCGGGTTCCGTCCACCCTGGCACCACTTTCGACGTTCCATTAGCATCTTGGGCACCTCTATCACAGACCTGTTCCAACGCTGGATGTATCGATGACGGCTCTTGTCATATTGGCGGTATGGATCGCCGTGGTCTTGGGAATCGGCGCCGCAATCACGCGGCCCTGGCGCACCACGCCGCCATGGGCGCCTCTGCCTCTCGTACTTGGACTGGCGGCGGGCGGATGGGTTCTGATCACCGGGTATATCGCGTTCAGTCAGATGATGGACGACGGCGCATGGACGGGCGCAAGCATCGCCATGGGCTATGTCCCGGCGAAGGCGATCGTGCTGCTGCTGCTTGCCACCTATGCCGGCCGCACATTCCTCGCGGCCCGGGCCCGCGGCGCCAAAGATATAAAAGCTTGGGCTCTTCCGGTGCTGCTTGCCGCTGCGACGGTTTATATCGTGGAAGGGGATGTCACCCGGATGCGCATCACGGCGCTTGAACAGCACGCACGCGATCCGGCGCTGACCAGCGTAGAGGTCGCGGCGCTGACCCAGAAGATCCGTTCCGGCGCGGCCGAACGCAGCGAGGCTTATGCGTTCCTGAGCAATCCGCTTTGCCCGCCCGATCTGTTGACCGAGTTTGTCGCCCATTCGGATCCCTATTGGCGCATGGCCGTGGCGTCAAACGACACGCTGGCCGCCGACATCGCGCTCAAGCTGACCGAGGATCCGGATGACCAAGTGCGCTTTTACCTCGCCTTCAATCGCAAACTGCCGCCGGAGATTTTGACGCAGCTGGCCGCTGACAAGAGCGACAGGGTACGCGACATCGTGGCGTGGACGGACGGACTTCCGGACGAAGCTTTCGAACGTCTCGTCAACGATCCCAGCGCGAAAGTACGCGCCACCGCCGCCTTGCAGCGGCGTATCTCAGAAACTCAATTGGAAAAGCTGCGCAACGACCCCGAGCAGAGCGTGCGCGATGCGGCGAACCGCTGGACGAAGTGAGAATGGCGTGCCGTAGGTGATGAAGCTGCGAACCGTTGGCAGATCCGGTTGAGGGCGGCGTAACTCTCAAGAACCGAAGAAAATTGCAGCCACCAAGTCGGCAACTTGCAATGCGATGAGCAATAACAGAACGCCGCCGAGGTGCGCCACCTGCGCTCGTTCCAAGCCCGCTCGATCTGGCCTCGAATTTAGAACGAAGCGGAACCAACTCCATTGATCAGCGCTGACAAAGACTAAGCCAATGGTGATTAGAATTGCGCCTCGTTCGGTAAGCGGGTCTGCCAGACCCATCGACTTGGCGTAGAGCCAGTAGGCGAGGATAGCACCCGCCCACACGGCGGCGCTCGTTGCGCCATACGCCACATGCTTTTCCAGCGGGAGATAGGCGCTTACGAACAAGAGGAAGAGCGCCGACGACATTAGGAAGAAGCTGGCAATTTGGAGGTGCCCAGCACCTCCCGACAAGATGTCGGCGCTCCATAGCGCGTGCACAAAGAAGGCAGCGCCGCATATGTAGGTTAATGTCGTCAAATGGACATTTAGGCGGACGGCATGACAGTAATATTGGCCGTACATAGCGGCGGCAAAAATGATTGCCAGTCCTAGGCCAACGTGGCGGTGTTCGCTCCATGCCGGTCGTCCGGTTAATGCTAACAAACCGAGCATTGCGACGATCAGAACAACGAGAAAAGACCGTCGGGCCTTAATCTGCCAAGATATATCGCGGTCGCTCACAGGTGGAGCCAACCGTACTCTATTCAGTGACCTTGCGAACTTGGTAGAGATCATCTTCGCTTTACTGTCATGCCAGCTTTCGCCAGCTTATCGCGACCGCCAGAATTCGCTGCCGTCCCATTTCCAGCCTAAGACCAAGTTCGCGGTGCCCATCTTCATTACGGAATGGGCGTGCCGTGGGTGATGAAGATGCGAACTGCCATTGGACGCAGATCATTGGAACGGGCGCATGGAGCCGAAACCGATCTCGAACCTAACATCGGTGACAAATTGGGAGGCCTTCAGCGCCGCCGCGTAATCTTCGGTCTGAAAGATACCCTTCGAGAATCGCTCGAAGAACTCACGAACGTCGCCGACCGGAACGTCATAGCAGTCGATGGAAATGACAACCGTTTTTCCGAGGGCCTCGGGAAACTGCGCGGCGAGTTGGCCGTCGAGGGCAGCGTCTACGCAGCCGTAAAGCCGGTCTTGAATCCGGGCTAAATTCATTTCTACGGAATCTTTCCAAGGGCCTTCTTCAACTAGCACCATTTTGTATTCCATCGCGTGCTCGCCTCTTGCGACGAAATCCACGGTCACTGTTTTAGCGTCGGTGCCCATCGGTGGTGAGGTTCGCAGCTTCATTTCCAGTGGTGTCGGGCAATCCAAGATATCTCAATGGCTTGCGAAAGGGGGTGCCAACTGGGGTGGAAATGAGAACTCTTGGACCGGTGTAAGTTCTACCGAATAAATAACGTACCGAAGGGGACGAAAATGGGCACGAATGGTGCATTGCCATTTCGAGGGGGAAGGAGGCGATATCCTTCGTCAGGCGGCTGTGTGTTAACCCTCAAGTGTGCAGATCACCGATCATTACCGCCTGATTAGGGTTGGTTTCGGCGGCCAGCTCGCGCAAGCGGGAGATCATGGTCTTAGACAGTAGGGTGCCGCGCCGCAGAAGCACGACACCCTCCTCCGCCTCGATATCCTCCGCCAGGATCTGTCCTTCCAGTAGCTCGTTGATCGCGCATTCGCGCTTGTTCTTGATCTTGACCTCCTCGGTCGTCGCGATGCTGACCGTTTCGCTCTTCATCGCTTCAATCTTGCGTTTAATGTCCGCTTCACTGCGGAAGGGTCTTGTCCCCATGACAGTCCAGGATTTGACCTTCGCAGCCGGTTCGTCACCCATGCTTGAGACCTTCGGCACCCTGACGTTGCGGTAGTACTCGGGGTCTTTGGGCTCCAGCGGCTTCTTCAAGACCTTCTCGATCGTATCGACCAGCTTCTCGAGTGCCACCGGTTTCACGACATAGCCGTTCACGTCGAGGGCGATCGCGGTCTTGACCACATCGGTCTCGCCGTGCCCGGTCAACATGATAAAGGCTTGCTCGCGCGGGATTTTCGGATTGACACCCATGCGCACGCCTTGCAGCAACTGCAAGCCGTTCAGCGGCCGCATGTTGTAGTCCGCGAGAATGCAGTCCACCTGCGTGAAATTGTCCTTGATCGCGCGCAGGGCAGCCCCGCCGTCATTGGCCTTCATGATCACACTGGCCTTGCACTCCCTGAGCATGCGTTCGATCAACCCGATCATGAACTGTTCGTCGTCGACGATTAGAAAGCGCTTCGACGAATAGTCAGGCAATTTCTCCATGACCGTCTCCTCGGCTGCTAAAGCTTGGCTATGTAGGTCGCGACCCGCTCGAACTCATCCTTCGCCTTCGGCGCAAGTGCATCCACGGCTTTCCAGTCACCCGCCTTTCCGGCAGCTTCCAGAGCGACACAAATGTCCGCAAGCGCGTCCGCGCCAATACTGCGGGCGGACGATTTCAGCTTGTGGGCCGCGTCTTTCACCGCGCCCGCCGCGCGCTTGTCGTGGGCCGCGAGAATATCAAAGATGATGTCTCGCGACGGATCGACGAAGGACGTCAGGATCTCTCTGAAGGTCGCCGGATCGTCGCCGAATATGTCCTTTATCGCGCGATCGTCGATCACACCGGCTCCGCTGTCCGTCGGGGAAGAAGTCCTCGCCGGCTCGGCGATGGCCTGCGCCGCGAGAGCACCGCCTTTCGGCGGCGGCATCCATTTCTTCAGGGCCGCCGCCAGAGCCGGCATCGCGATGGGCTTGGAAATATAATCGTCCATGCCCGCGGCGATGCAGCGCTCCGCTTCACCCTGCAGCGCGTTGGCCGTGACGGCAACGATCGGGAAGCGTTTCCCGGTCCCCTGCTCCATCTCGCGGATCGTACCCGTGAGCTCGTATCCGTCCATCTCCGGCATGTGGCAATCGGTCAGTAGCAGCGCGTAACGCCCGGTCTTGAGGGCCTTGAGCGCCTCCTTGCCGTTGTCCGCGAGCTCACAGGTGTATCCCAGCAGTTTCAACTGCCGCCTTATCACGTCCTGATTTGTGATGTTGTCCTCGGCCAGCAGGATAAGCTGGCCCGCCGCCAGCGCCTCATCCACTGTCGGCGCCTTGATGGGCGCGAGCGAGGTCATGTCCGCGTCGGGCTTGATTTGCGGGCTCGCGCGCCCCGCCGCGACCGCCACCGCCGAGACGATGCGATAGCGGATCAGCGGATTGGCGTCGACAGTCACCACATCCTTGGCGGCGATGCGCGCGCCGCGGTTCTGGTAGTCCTGCAGAACGATGATCGGGGTTTCCTTGCCTAGACTCTTTCGCAACTTCGCCACCGCCGCATCCTGACGGTCCGCGTCGAGACCAAGGTCGATCATCGCCGAATCGAATTTTGCACCGGATTTCTTCACCGCCGCTGTCGCTGCATCCGTATCGGGCACGGTTCTCACCTCACCCCCGCTATGGCGGATATACGCTTCTATCGCGTTCCGCCGCAGCGGTTCGCCGCCCACAAGCAGCACAGAGAGTCCGTGCAGATCACGCTCCTTCTGGCCCGATTTGACGTCCGCAGCCTCGGCGAACGGTAGTTCCACCCAGAAAGTCGATCCCATGCCTTCGCGGCTGTCGACCCCAATTCGCCCGTTCATCATGTCGACCAGCCGTTTGCAGATCGCGAGCCCCAGTCCGGTGCCCCCAAAGCGGCGCGTAGTGGACGACTCTGCCTGGCTGAACGCCTGGAATAGCTTTGCCTGGTTTTCGGCCGAAATACCGATGCCCTGGTCGATGACCGCGAAGCGAACCCAGGCCTTGCCCACGTCGGACCGGCCAACGAGGCCCGCGCGGATCTGCACGTCCTTCCCATCGGAGAATTTGACCGCGTTGCCCCCTAGATTGAATAGTATTTGGCGAAGGCGTGTCGGGTCACCGTGCACATGGGACGGCAGATTCGGATCGGCGAAAACATGGATCGACACACCCTTCTTCACGGCGTTCGGGGTCAGCGTCGCAGCCACGCCCTCGACGGCGTCTGTGATGGACATAGTGACGCTCTCGAGATCCAGCTTCCCGGCTTCGATCTTGGAGAAGTCAAGAATGTCGTTGATGACCGTGATCAGCGAGTTTCCGGACTCGCGGATCGTCCGCACCATGTGCCTCTGCTCGTCATTGAGTTCGGTCTGCGCCAGCAGGTCAGCCATCCCGGTGATGCCATTCATCGGCGTGCGAATCTCGTGACTCATGGAAGCGAGGAAATTGCTCTTGGCCTTCGTCGCCGCCTCGGCCGCATCGCGAGCTTCCTGGATCATCCTTTCCGCCGCCTTCCGGCCGGTGATGTCGTAATGATTGGCGAGAATCGCTGGTTGACCTTCGAAGGTGATGGGCGTTAGCGACGTCAAAAGGCAAACACTGTCCCCGTTCTTCGCCTTCATCATTACCTCGAAATCGCGTACGTAGCCGTTGCGCTGGATCAGGGTCTTCAATTCGCTGCGCACTGCCGGATTTTCATAGAGGGTCGAAGCATCGACGCCGATTAGGCTTTCCCGGTCGGCATTCATGATCTCCGCCGCCTTGGGATTCACGTAGACGATCTTTCCGTCGAGGCTCGTTACGGTCACCGATACCGCCAAACTGTCGAGGATAGTTCGCTGCCCCTGCATCACCGACATCAGGTCCTGCGCCGCTTTCTCGGCTTGGTCTTTCGCCGCCTTGACCGCCTCTTCCGCGTCCGAACGCGCCGTGATGTCCGTCGACATTCCGCATAGACCGTCGACTTCGCCTTTCTCGTTGAAGAATGGGAACTTCAGCGAAAAATAGACGATTCGCCGACCTCTCACGATGACCGGCTCCTCGTATTCGGACGGCGCACGCGCGGCGATGACGGCAGCGTCGTTCGCCATGATCTTGCGCGCGCTCTCCTCGTCGAAGACTTCGAGGTCGGACTTGTTGCGCGCGTCCTCGGCCGAGATCCCGGACATCTCCTCCCAGGCCTTATTGACCAGAATGTAGCGCCCCTGGCGCTTGACGAAGATCACGGCCTTGCTGTTCTGGATCACGCCCGACAGCAGTTGCTGGCTTTCGCGCAGTTCCGCCGCCGCTTGTTTGCGCGCCGTGATGTCACGAAGTTGGGCAACCACCACCGGCTTCTCGCCGACGCGGATCGGACTGAGGGCGATCTCCACCGGAATTTCGCGGCCGTCCTTGGCGACGGCGAACAACTCTTGCCCAGCACCCATCTGACGCAGCACCCCGGTCTCGATGAAGCCCCGGACATGGTCGCGATGGCCGGCGGTGAACCGCTGAGGGATCAACTTTTCGATGCGCTCTCCGATCAGTTCGTCGGGGGCGTAGCCCAGCACGCGCTGCACCTGCGGATTCACGAAGTCGATCACGCTATCAGACCGCACTACAAAGATCGGATCGGGGGCGCCGCCAAGAATGGCTTCGGCGCGAGCGCGCTCCACCCGAGCTTCGGCGAGCGCAGTTTCTAGCTCGCCTTGAAGACGGCGCGTCTTTGCAAGGTTTGAATGGAAGACGCGCAGGGCGCCTGAGATTTGCCGCGTCTCGGCGATGCCGTTTCCATCGGCAATCTCGACATCGTGATCCCCCTTACTGAGCTTGTCCATAACCCGTAAGGACGCCTCCAGGGGGCGGCTGATGCGCCGCGCCGTCGCATACCCCATAAGAGCGATGAGCGCCGTTGCCGCGAGCACCCCAGATCCGGTCGCTAAAACCATCGGCGGCAGCGGCGCCAACGCTTCCCCGCGACTCATGTTGGATATGATTCCCCACCTTACGCCCAATAGCTCGACCGGACCGTAAGCGTTGATCACCTCGTCGCCCTTGTAGTCTAGGGCCTCCGCGCTTTCCGAGAATCCGGCGACAGACCGCGTCACGGCTTGCGTTGCTACCTTCTCCGCCAGGAGTCCGTCGCCCGCGAAACGCGACTGCGAACGCCGCGACCCGTCGGGCCCGACGAGATAGACCTCTCCGGTCTCGCCCAGATCTTGGACGTGGTTGGCGTTGTCGCGGAGCTTGGCGTTGTCGAGCTGGAACATGAGCACGCCGGCCGGCGCTCCCGCGCCGTCGCGCACCGCCTGGCCCATGAACAGGGCCGGGCGTCCGGACGGCGGATAGACTTCCATGTCGGCGAATGCTTGCTCCCAAGGCGGTTTGGCGACGAGCGCGCGGCGGAAGACTCTCGCCGCCACATAATCCTTATAAGGTCCGGAGAGGAAGTTAGTTCCGAAGTCGGCTTCCTTAATGACGCTGTAGACGACATTGCCATTCATATCGATCAGCAGGATGTCGTCTAGCTCCTTAATCTGCCGGAGCCGCTGGAGTTGCTCGTGGTACGTCCTGTGCTTCGCGGAATACCCCGTCGCATCGGCGGCGGCCGGAAGGGCCGAACGGGAATCTGGGGGATAAGGATTGTCGGTGGTATAGGCAGCGATCAGGGCGGCGCGTTCGGTTTCGCTGAGCTTCATGAGTTCGTTGGAGAAGTCTAGGATCTCGTCGCCCAGACCCGGCCGCATCGCCAGCGTTGCTAGCCCAATGCGTTGGTTCTCGATATAGGCAGCAACCGCGCGCGCGCGTTCGTTGCGCACCAGCTCCATGCGCTCTTTGGCGATATTCACGAGGCCCCGTTCGGCGACGAAGTAGGAGATTGCACCCGCAACCGCGCCCGTGAGCGCGGCGAATAGCGCGATCATAGCGGGCAGGCGCACCGAGAGCCTGTTCCAGCGGTCGGCAAATCTACTCATGGCAGTCCCTTTCAGACGCGCCTGCTTATACCCGCGCCGTGAACCCGAGCACGTCGTCCGGTGCGAGGGGCCGCGAGAAATAGAACCCTTGCACTACGTCGCACTTAAGATCCTTCAGCAACTCCAAGTCTTCTTTGTGTTCGACACCCTCGGCTACCGTCTTCATACCTAGCGCCCGCGCAAGCCCGAGGGAGGCCTCGAGGATGGCGCGCTTGGCCCCGCTCCCGTGGGCTCCGTGTACGAACTGGCGGTCCACCTTTAGTTCGGTGAACGGCAATGCCTCCAGTTTCTGTAGCGACGAGTGACCCGTGCCGAAGTCATCGATAGACAGATCGAATCCTTTCATGTGCAGCCGCGTAACGATCTCGAGGTAGATCCGCTCCTCCTCGGCGACGCCCGTCTCGGTGATCTCGAACACGATGGACTCCGGCGGCAATCCCAGCTCGCCGGCCATGCGCGCGAAGCGCTCGGGCAGTGCGACGTCCGACAGCATCGAGGGCGAGAGATTGATGCCCATGTGTGCCGTGAAGCCTTCCGCGCGGAATGCGGCGAGCTGCTCGAAACCGCGCGCGACAACGGCTTCCGTCATGGGGCCGATGAGGCCAGATGATTCCGCTAATGGGACGAATACGTCGGGCGAAAGCAGCCCATGCGTGGGATGCGCCCATCGTACA
Organism: Rhodospirillaceae bacterium; assembly: GCA_041905525.1. Classification (GTDB taxonomy): domain Bacteria; phylum Pseudomonadota; class Alphaproteobacteria; order Rhodospirillales; family Rhodospirillaceae; genus SHVO01. The sequence goes on along the minus strand of JAYRKY010000001.1, from coordinate 471,497 downwards.
AGGGCCTCCACGCTATCTACGGCGCCTGTGGTGATATTCACCTTCGGTTGATATGCCAGCACGATCTCGCCGGCGTCGATTGCCTCTGCCAGAGTGTCCACGGAGACACTCGGCTTTTCGCGATGCGCTCGTGGCGGTGCTTCCGCCGAGATATGTTCGAGAACGTCGCGAAGGGCGGCCGGCGTCGCCGGCTTCGGCACGCTTCCCAGGACATTGAGACGATAGGCCCGCGCCAACGCCTCTGCGGCACGCAGCATTCCGGAGTCGGCCCCCGACAGGAACGCCAGTGACGCAGTCTCGCCACGCCCGGCCAAATGGCGCACGATTTCCACGCCATCCATGTCGGGCATAGAAAGATCGCAGAGGATGAGATCAATTTTGGAATTGGGAAGCTCGAGTGCCGCCAGCGCTTCCCGGCCATTACCGGCTTCGACAATATCTGTGCAGCCCAGTTCGGCGAGCAGGCGCGCGGTCAGGGCGCGGATGAACGGCTCGTCATCCACCAATAGTACTCGGTAACCCCAGGATACCCTGTCTGCCATTTCCCCGCTCTTGATTCCCCGAACGAAGTATATTTGGCCGATGGAGCGAGCGCGAGGTTGAAAGGCTGGCTTGATCCTGATCCTGAACATTGCGAATGCGCAGCCCAACGAGTGCAGATATTGCGGAGCTACGGCCATAATCGACCGCTACGTTAGGTCGCCGCGCTTACTGCGTTCTACTCGCGGTAGAAATGTCCTGCAGAGGGGCTCAATAGATGACGAGATAAAGGTGAACCGCCCCCAAACTTAGTAACACGGGGGGCTCAAAATACAGAACACCCGATAGTGCGGACTGGACGGACACTTATTGCCCGCTTAGGATCGCCACCCAAATGTGCGTAAGGAATAGGCATGGCGCGAAAAGAGCTTACAGATGAGCAGTTTCTAGCGATCAGCCACAAGGCCCTTAAGGAATTCAAGGGAGACATTCGCGAGATAGAGCGTGCGATCGGAGTACTATTCGTCGGGCGAGCTACCGGCTGGAAGCCTCTGTATTTGATGCATGATCGCAAATCCATGAAGAAGTACGAGGACCATTTAGGAATTAAATTCCAAGAGGTTCTTGAGGATGAAGGCCCATCTGCGCGGCGCTCCATCGCATACCACCTGTTGCTCAAGGCCAAAGAACATCTAACGAATTTCTGGGCCGTCGTGCGTGGCGAGACGGAGGAAGATATACGCAGCCCGCAGTTTCGGCTAAAGTGATTATCTAATCCGCATCAGATGCGGATTGAATCCCCACCAGTAATATGCCACGTTGCGGCTCATGAACCAACATCATGGGCTTCGGCGAATGTTTGGAGAGATCAACGGACGCGGCGGTGCAAAGGATTCAGCGCCGGCGGCGGGCAGCGGCGGCGGCGCCCGCCGCGCCGCCGCCGGCGCGCTGATCTGCGAGGGGCTGGGGAAGTTTGAGGCTCCAAAGCCCGCCGGGGCGCTGTTGGCTCACGGCCTGGATAGCCTCTATGTCGGCTACTATTTCGAAACCGTAAACTCTCGGATCGACTGGGAGGGGCTAGCTTTCCGCCGCGAACAACTACGGCAGCGGCGGTTCGGAGCGGGTGAGGAAATCACCCTTGGAACAGAGTCCTTCTGGCTGCTGCCATACGGCAAGAAGCCGTACAGCTACGTACTGTCGAATAAGGACTTTGAAGTCCGCCTTGCCGAGCATCTTCAACCCTGCTGCTACGTGCAATTCTTTAGCGAGGCGCTCTGGCGAGATGGTCCCAGCGCATTGCATCTGCGTTTCATGCGCTGGGCGGGCTCGCAAGGCCTCACAGTCACCCGGCAAAACGTGGTCTCTCGCGCCGATTGGGCTTTCGATTTCCACATCCCCGCTATCGACTTCGACGTTGCAAACATAGTCTCGCGCGGGCGACTCAAAGGTCGCTGGGCTGATGGCGATGCCGTTACTGGATTTCAGATCGGCAAAGGCGACCTGGTCGTGCGCATTTACGACAAGGTCACGGAAATCGCGGCGCAGAGCGATAAGGTCTGGATGTTCCAAGTGTGGGGGCGCGACAGCCAGGTCTGGCGCGTCGAGTTCCAGGCGCGCAAGGAAGTCCTAAAAGAGCACGGGATCGGATCCGTCAATTCGCTTCTCGACCTCCAATACGATCTGCTCAGAGAGTTGGCCGCAAGCCATACCACGTTGCGGACTCCGAACGGCGATTTGAACCGCTCACGCTGGCCGCTACATGCCCTCTGGCGCACGCTAAGAGCGGCGATAGCGTCTCACCCGCAAGAGGGTTTAGTTCGGGCGATCTGCTCGAAAAGCTCGCTTCTGTGGCGGCGGCGCGAGCACGCCAAATATTTATACGGGGCACTCAAGGGACTTGGGGCGCTCGATGCTATCGCCTACGGGGATGGCACGGTTCCCGACTTCAATGAAACCCTCAAGTCGCTGCGTCTGCTTATCATCGACCGCGAATACGATCCGGCAATCTGGCAAGCGGACATTCAAGACCGCGTGCGCCGTCACGCTTTGGGCAAGTGGTAGCGATGGCCGAGAGCGATACAGAAAGTCATCCCCCGCAAGCTCGGGGGCCTCGGGTGACCATCGTAACGAACCTTCCCGAAGCGCTGCCAGTGCTACCTGCCGAGGTCGCTTTGATACGGGCCTTCCTGAGCGATCTTGTCGCTCGAATCGCCGTGAACGATAACGAGGATGAGCAATGACTAGCGTCTGCCTTTATCTCCGCGTCTCCACCGACCGGCAGGCCGAGCGCGGCCTATCCATACCGGAGCAGGAGCGCGCACTACGGGACTACTGCGCGCAGCGTAAATGGTTCGTGGTGGACACTTTCATTGATGCGGGCATCAGTGGGCGAACCGACCGGCGGCCCGAGTTCCAGCGCATGATTGCGGCCGTATCCGAGAAGCCGCCGCGCTTCATCAAGGTCGTCGTCTATAACTGGTCACGCTTCTTCCGCAGCGTCGAACAATCATTGATGTATGCGGCAAAGCTCGAACGTCTCGGCGTCGATGTGGAATCGATGACGGAAAACTTCGGCAAGGGCGCGGCTGGAAGGTTCGGACGTACCAACGCGCTGGCGGCTCACGAGTACATCAGCGACATGAACGGCGAAAACGCCTTGCGCGGTATGCTCGAGAACGCGCGTCAGGGCTTCGTGAATGGCAAGGTTCCCTTCGGCTATCGCACGGTTGAGCGCGAGCGGCGCGCGGACAAGCGCAAGATGGGAATGGAGATCGATCCCCAAGAAGCCGAAATCGTCCGGCTGGTGTTCAAACTCTACCTGGAAGGCGACGGAAAGACCGGCCCGCTCGGTATTAAGTCCACCGTGGAATATCTGAACGGCAAGGGCTACCGGCTTCGCAACGGCGGAAAGTTTAACGTCAAGTTCGTGGATGAAATGTTGCGCCGGTCGGCTTACGTGGGCCGGTATGTTTACAATCTCACCGACAGCAAGACGCGCAGAGCCAAGCCGGAGAGTGAGCATATTGTCGTCACCTGTCCGGTGATCGTGTCCGAGGCTGAGTTCTCTCGCGTTCAGAAAACGCTATCAGCCCGCAATCCTCGGTCCACACCGCCGCGCGTCGTCAATACACCGGTGCTGCTCACCGGGCTGGCGCGGTGTGGCTCGTGTGGCGCGGCCATGGTCAAAGGCACCGGCAAGGGCGGGCGGTACACCTACTACATGTGTTCAACGCGCAATCGCGTCGGCGTGACGGCCTGCAAAGGCCAGCGCGTACCTATGGCGGGCGCGGATGAGCTTGTAAGCGGTGCGCTACTGGAAACCATCCTGCAACCAGCTCACCTTGCGAAGCTTCTTGGAGAGCTTCGCAAGTCGAAAAAGGCCGGTCGTGAGGACGAAACAGGGCGTAAGGTGGCTCTAACCCGCGAGCTAAAGGGCCTAAATGCTGAAATCGCCAATCTCATGCGCTTGGTCGCAACAGGGGTGCTGGGGGCCGATGACAGGGACTTGCGGGAGCCTCTACAACGGCTCAAGTCGCGCAGGGACGATATTGAACGCCAAATGGCGGCACTCTCGCGCCGCCTGGAAATCCCGACCGGGTGGGCTGGCCCTCAGAAGATCGAAGCGTTTGCAAAGGGCATCCGCGATCTGTGGAACGGCGCGGACGCGAGATTCCGCCAAGCCTACTTGCGTCTGCTGGTCGATAACGTGGAATTCAAAGGCGAGGAAATCCGCATCAGCGGCTCAAAAGATTTGCTGGCTGCCGCTATCGCCCGAGGCGCTTCAGCGGCTCCCGATGCAGTTCGCAGTTTTGCACGGGAATGGCGTGCCCGAAGGGAGCCGACGCCAAAAATTTCTAACGCCTTGAATTTTCTACGATTGTCCTCTGGGCCGCAACCCGGGAGTACGATCAGTGCTACGAATTGCTAAAAAAAATCTGCCTCGCAATCTCCAGAAGCGGAAAAGCTGTGGTATTTACTACGCACGCCTGTACGTCGGCGACCAATGGAAGGTCGCTCTGAGACGTGCCGAGATAGTTGTTAGTCTCAAGACCGGCATTCGCATAGAAGCCGAACACCGGTTGGGCCTCATAAAATCAATTTATTTTGGAGCGCTCAACATGTGTGGTTCATGCCCGCATTTGTCGGACGATGCATGCTTTGCATTAGCCCGACGCTATCTAGAAGATTCGCTAAAGGAGGCGCGTCGGAGTTTTGCCTCTATAACGCCCAAATCTATGGGCGGGTTCACACGGCGCGATATGCTGGAGATGGCCCTTCACCTGGGCGGGGTTGCAAAGCAGCTCGATGAAGAGATTCGGGTGAATGACTGCTCTTACGTCCAGAGCAGCATTCCCGGCATCCTTAGTACCTACGGCCATCATCTCGAACCGGATTCCGAAGAGTGGAATTTGTTTGCGCACTATCTATCGCGCGCGGTCAAAGAAGATTCTCTTTACCAACGTCACCTTTTCGCCAATGGCCTAGATCGTCCGGGCTCTTGGCGCCTCTCTGACCCCCTGTTTGCAAGCGAAGAAACAGAAAGGAACGGTCAGGTTTCAGGGCCAGGGCAGGGTTATGACCGTTCCACCGCGTCCGTTACGGCCCGATCTATCGCATCGGATAGCATTTCATTCGCTAAGCTAGTCGAGCGCTTTATCCGGGAGAAATCCCCAGGCTTAAAGGAACGAAGCGCGCTCAAATACAAAGAACATCTTCGCATTGCTGAACGTTACTTCGGTAGCAACACGGCGGTCTCAGACATTTCGCGTGCGCGAGTCCGAGAATATCGGGACATACTGACTCAGCTCCCTCGGGACTTCCTCAAGGCCCGTCGCTTTGCGAGCATGGATCTTTGTGCGCTTGCCACCCTCCCCGTCTCCGAGAAGGGCAAACTGCTAGGTCCTGCCTCCGTAAATGCATATCTCGGCACCCTATCGCACTTCTTCCGATACGGTTCTGACCTCGCCTATTGCGCAGACAACCCCGCTACAAAAATGGCCGTTAAGGACCCGGTAAAGCCAAGGGACAAACGCGATACTTTCTCGAAAACCGACTTAGAAGTTCTGTTTAGGCAACCCTTCTACACAGGTTGCGATGGTTGCCATTGGGACAAACCCGGCAAGTTTAGAGATCGTGGCACGCGGTTCTGGGTCCCTATAGTCGCCCTGTTCACTGGAATGCGGCGCGGCGAGATTTTTGGGCTAACGCCAGAGCGCCTGCTACGCTTTGACGGTTCGTATGCATTCGACATCACGGAAGCAAAGACAGACAACGGCATACGATTAGTCCCGGTGCATCCGATGCTAATAGAACTCGGACTACTCGAGTTCATTCGGGCCACACCGGCCAACACCCTTATCTTCCGGGATCAATCAGATGACGCCCTGGGCAAATTCTTCGCTCGCCTAATCAAGTCCGCCCGCTACCCGTCTTCGAAACTAACTTTCCATTCGCTGAGACATACGTTTACGGATGCAGCGCGGGCCGCGCGTATTGGGAAAGAGATTATCCAGGCCTTGGTGGGGCATTCAGGCGGTTCGGTAACCGATGCCTATGGGACTGGGTACCCATTTGAAGTCCTCGCTGAAGCAATGCAAAAGATTACGTTCTGGGGTCTCGATCTGTCGCACCTAAGGGCTGGTGACGGGTCCCCGGCGAAAACGCTTCCCACGGCCGCCTAATTCAATCCTTGGGGCATTTAGAACGCGGGGTGGGCAAGGGCCATGCCCCCCTATCGGGGTATGTATGTACCCACGTGATGGAATTTTAGGTTTTTAAAGTCGCTAAGTACCCCGACCAATAGCAGCGGGCTGATTACCGGGGCATTCGAGCGCTAACTACTAATTGGACCGCGTACTGAGGATTAGACGCGTGTTGGATTTAGCGAGGCAAGCACCGCAGCTTTCCTCAGCGGAGAACTTAGCGACAGGCAACAGCAAATGCATGGAGGAAACATGCCCAGATAAACAGCAGCGCACTAACTACTCTAATCAGGTTTCGGTGGTCCAAAACTCTGGCACCGATTCTGTGCGTGTATGCAGGAACGACGGCCTTAAGTGCACCGTCGGCATAGCGTTTCAGTATTAGAGCTTAACCATTCTCCTTTTCCCAATTCTCAGGGAGGGAGAAATTCTGGAATCTTCATTATGGGTAAAACCAATTTCGAGTGCATTAGCACTAAATCTTTATATAACGCGATTAATGCGCTGGCTTTCAGCGAGCAGCAACGTCTCCCTCTAACGGCGCAAGCTACGATTAGTTGGGAGTGCATTAGGGGTTTTGATCCCTCTTCCTTACTCAAGTGCCAAGGCTCAACATTAAGGGAGCTAGGCAGGTGGCTGAGAAGGAGAGGAATAAGGCCCGCCTTCATTTGGTGCATTGAAAACGGCAGGCGACTGGGTCTTCACACCCACATTTCCATTCACATCCCATTTTCTGTCTTTCCCTTTTTACAAGCCAAGCTGGAGAGATTTATCCCTGGCTTTGAGCAAAATCGCAGGATTCTGGAGATCGCCCAGGATCAGGGAGAGCAGCGTCCCAAGTACATGTGGACAGCCACTCAGCGTGCCGGAACTTGTAGGTACATGCTGAAGGGCATGGATCATCGCGCCACGCTTGAGGTCGATGGTGTGACGAGAAATCTGGGCGACTTGTTAGGCATCGAGCACCGAGGCGTACAAGGGACGGTGCTCTTCAAGCGCTTGGGTGTGAGTCACAGTTTAGGCCCAGTGGCACGTCGTCGCGCTGGCTATGAAGATGCCACTCACCATGATGCCTTACGCTCCGTTTTGCACCCCCCTCGCCGGGGCATCGCAGCATGACGGTAGTTCACATAGTCGCCGCACAGCGAAGACGTAATGGTTGTTGGAGAGCAGCCTGGGCCTCTAGCAAAATCACAGGAGATACAGTGCAAGACTACGGCGGAGCATTCCAAGACTGCACACAGCAGCAAGCTATTCTTCGTGGCTGCGTGTCAGTGCTAGAAAATTGCAGCGTGCAGGACGCCGTTGAGCTGCGAACCAATTACCGCAATCTCGTTAACGGCATTTACCTAGCGAATAGTGAGTGGCGAAGTCGCTCTTGGAAATCTAACGCCAGAACTAACGTGAAGTATGAGGACTTGTGGCGCCAACTCTTAACAGAGTGCCGCCGCTTTCCAATTACCGCTCGATATGTGGAGGGAGAAGACAGCGAGTTGGCCCGTTTAGCCGCCCTTGTTCGACTAAGGATGTGATTGCTATGAGCCCCGCTGCTTAACTGTGGCGGGGCTTTTTTAACCCATAAGATGCGAACCACGGCGGGCCAGCGACGTTAGGAAAGTTAGTAGCAGCGCTACTTTGATTCCACCGGCTTTTAATGTATCGTGTTGGAGTTGCTTTCCGGGAGAAATGGCTCAGCAATAAGAGCCTGTTTAGGTCTGCAACACCTCAGGGGAATCAGTAAGACAACACGACTGGCGACTGCTCCGGTCGTGATAGGGCATGCATAAGCAACGTGTGAAGGCGCACGCTGTTTGGCAGTCAACGGCGGAGTGCGCCTAAGACATGGGGCTGAAAGATGCAGAGCGGCAGTGGGTCGAGCTTTCTTGAAACTATCGTTTTGGAGATCATACGATCTCCCGGATTTTGGAAGTGGCTAACTGCCATTTCAGTACCTTTTGCGGCAGCAATCTCCTGGTGGTTATTGCCGTTATCGGCTTTAGCTCGGCTCCTCATCGGCCCGTAACCAGCCAGCCGTAAGAAAGGCGAGAAAAAGAGCTACTGGCCCCGCTTGAGACCAAGTGACGGTGGGATACACCATCATCGCGAGCCTAGCGCAGGCCAGCGCGGCAAACACAACAATGAGGGAGAAGATTGCTTCGCGGCTCAAGAAAGGAATCAAGAAAGGGCCTGCCAAAGCGATAATGACGATGCCCGCAATCACCCCTATTGGGGACGACATGACGGACCATGCTCCGAGGAAAATGAAATAGAGGCTAAACAGTACTAGCAGCCCAAAACATCCCAGGGCTACGCAGCCGAACCCAGCGGCCGGATCAAAGCTTTTGCGTTTGCGAACCGGACGAATGGGCCGATCTCCAATGACCAAGGCGGAATAAGTATCCTATTTTGGGATATTGCGGTAGGCGAGATTCTATTTGGGGACCCCAACTTCGGGTCTCCGAATGAGAAAATCGACGCATAGCGCGCGTTATAAAAAGCTAATCGCCATGCTTCGCGACGCACGCAAAGCGCAGAAATTAACGCAAGCGGAGTTGGCAAAACGTCTTAAGCGACCCCAATCCTTCGTCGCCAAATATGAGCAGGCGGAGCGTAGGTTGGACGTTATTGAATTTCTGACCGTAGCCGGAGCGATTGGGATAGACCCCATTCCCCTGCTTCGAGGCATTCAAATAGATTAGCCGATCGCTCGCGTCGGGCCTGAAGCGAATGGCAGGACGGGATACCATATAATCCTTGGCCGCATTTTCAGTCTCTTCAGCCGCCAGGTTAGGGGGCGGCCACGGAACTCCATGTCACGCCAGGGTCGAAGCCTACGGTGTACCAATCGGTGGGGGTCGCTTCCTTAACGGTGCTTTTGGTAAATATTGGAAAGCAAGTTCCAGTTAGGTGACGAGCCGAAGGTACTTGCAGTGCATCAAAGCCGACGGATCGCGCGACTGCTCCAACTGACCGGCAGAAAGTATGGTCATTACTGACAAGCTTCGACTGGATTACGGAGTTCGTCCTAAGGTCGCCAATCACGCCCTCGAAGCTCACTACAAAATGTGTATATCGCAGCGGCTTAATCATCGCGGAAGCCCGCAAGCCAGGATCTGTAAGGACGTAATGTCCGACCTCTGCACGGCATGTCGCAATATCCAAAGCGGTATAGAGCACACCAAAGCTGGCGTCGTTGTACCGTTGAGGTGCCAATCGTGAGAAGGAACCCACCAACCAATCTCGCGCTTCAATCTCTGAACCTAGCAACGTTAGCCGCGCAATAAGAGCCGCTCGATCTCCGACGCTTAGACCTCGAGAAGAACAACGTTTATCAAAAGCAAAAGAGCCGGATACGAGGCGCGAACAAAGGACCCGCGCAGACCGGCGCGGAACGTTGCAGGCGTTAGAGGCTTCGGAGGAAACGGAGGAAATTGTGGACCTCCACCAACTGCACCATTGGCCCCTTTAGTATTAGGTCCATTGGTGTGGACCTACCAAGGCCGTCGAAAGGCGTATGCAACCATTTCAATTCGGCGTCCCGGTCGTCGTCATACATCTCGCCCAACGAAATACTAATGCCAAGCAACAACGCAACGCGATCTTGGATATCTCTGAACGGGGGTTCGATTGTTCCCGCGATAATGATGCGGCCTAGCGCCGGATTGTCCGCCAAGCCCAGCAACGTCAGCTGTTGGTTCTGATTTAACTCCCACCGATCGGCCAGCTTCGCAAAGCCATCAATTAAATCAGGCTTGCTTCGAGGCAAAGGGCTCGAAGCTATGCCGATGCCCACGCTACCACCAGCGGCTGCCAACAATGACGTTTCACGAAGCTCACCCAGTAGCGCCTGTGGATATTCGCGGTGTTGTGCGAATACTCGATTTATATCCTGCTGAAGACGCGCCGCCTCCAAGGAGTGAACATTCGACCCGAGTGGGAATGAGTTGGGCTCACTCGTCATGGATCTTCAAATCCATTGCAGCGGTGATTGTCACAATCGCCTTATTTAGTGCAGTGGCTTTTTCCTGGTAGGTCTTATGCGCTTCCAGCTGTAGCAGCGTTAAATCCATCGATAAGAATAAGCCATTGGGGTCGGAACTCGATTTTTCCAATGTCACGAGACCGTGCCAACCTTCAGAAACCGATGCGCAATTAAAACGAACGGAAGGCTGGTATTCTACAATCGGTCCCAGGGAGCTTTCGATCGACTGGATGGAGAATCGCTTAAGGTATTCTGTTGCGGAAAAGTCCTGGCAACCTAAGAAGCAATGATTTGTGACCTGAAGGTAGGGAATCGATACCCCCTCCACCGCAAAAATCAGATCGTGGAAGGCTGTCAGAATTTGGCCGACTAACGGTCCATCCGCTACGACCAATCCTGGAAAATCTATCTCCATGCGGTCTGGATAGACTGTGATGCGGTGTTGACCGCCAAAAAGGCGGTAAGCAACATACGTAGCTCCGAAGTTGCTCGGAGCACCGCTCTCAAAGTCTGACGTTTGAACTCGAACTAGTTTCCCGAGCTGGTCGAAGACCCCATTAACCCAAGCGACCGCAAAAGAAGGCCATTCAAATATGGGCCGGCGGAACGGCAACGTTGCGCGAATTGTTTCTTTGAGCGTTCGAACTTGGTTTAGAGCCATCGTGATACGATTTGTGCTACGATTTAGGCCTTCAAGTAAGCGCTATGGCCCGGGTAATCGGAGATTCGGACGGCGTTAGAAGTTGGCGTGCCCGAAGGGATTCGAACCCCTGACCTTCGCCTCCGGAGGGCGACGCTCTATCCAGCTGAGCTACGGGCACGCATGAGGCGGAACATAAGGCATCGCGCGGGCGGGTGCAAATCGCGCAAAAGCGCCGGTTTATATGGAAATTGGCGCGCAGCGGCTTTAGCGCGCAGCCTTCTCGAGACGCAGGATCGCCTGATCGTCCGCGCCCGAAGGTAATGGCGTGTTCGGTTGGGTGATGAAGGCGATAACGTCCTTGAGCACGAGCTCGGCCTGCTTGTCACGCAGCAGGATGTGCCACCCGTTGGGGTAGTAGGCGACCTGCGGGCGGCGGTTTGCGCCGGCCATGGCCATCAGCGCCTCTTGCGTCGGCGCTTTGGGAATAATCTGGTCCTTCGCGCCGTAGAGATAGAGCGTGCGCGCGGGCACTTCGGCGATGCGCGCCAGCGCTTCGTCCATCAGGTTGGAAAGCCCATAGATGGAATCGATGCGCGTTTCCTTGATGAACAGCGGATCGCGCCCGTTGTCGCGCAGCATCTCAATATTGTCGCTGGCCTGATAGCCCAGCCCTCGCCCGGACGGTCGGAAACCGGGCATGATCCGCACACCCACCCACAACGCCATGCGGTAGGCGATGGGCATCGTGGAGCGCGCCCAGACGGCCGGCGCGGCGAGGATCGCCCCGTCCACAAATCCGGGCGGAGAGTCGGCCAGGCCCGCGATCGCCACGGCGCCGCCCATGCTTTCCCCCAGCGCGTAGACCGGCACACCGGGATAGGTCTTCCGCAAAAGAGCGATAAAATCCTTGAAATCCCCGACCATTGCGTCACGCCCGGCCCACAGGCCCGCGTTCGGCGCGCGACCGAAGCCGCGTTGATCGTAGGCGTACACGGCGATTCCGGCCGCCGCGAGAGTCGGGCCCACGCCTGGCGCGTCCGGCACCTTGTCGAAGGCCTTGCTGTAGTCGTTGAAGCCGTGCAGCGCGAGCACGACGGCTTGGGGCGCGTTGTCCGCGGGAAGCCAGCGGCGCACGGGAAGCTGGAGCCCATCGGCGGTGTTGAAGACGCTTTCGGACAGCGCTACCGGCGCCGCTGCGGCGCCGCTCGGCGCGACTTGCGGCGCGCAGGCGGCAACGAGCAGGAGCGCGGCGACGAGAACAAAAAAACGCCGCGGCATCGGTCAGACCTCTGCGGCCTCGCCCGGCGCGCGGGCCGTCAATTGCAGGAAGATGTCCTCGAGTTCCACTTCCTCGGTGCGCATGTCGGCAATCGGCAGCGCGCAGGCGCGGGCGACGTCCAGAATCTCGCGCATGGCGTTGGAGCTGGGACGATAGGCGATGTGGATTTCGATCGGCGACGGCTGGGTCGCGCCCAGCTTCTTCAAGGCCTCGGGCACCTCGGAGATCGGCTCGGACAGGGTGAAGGTCACGGACTTGTTGTCGAGCTGACGCAGGAGGTTGCGCTTGGTATCGCACGCCACCAGCCGGCCATGGTCGATGATAGCGATGCGGTCGCACAGTTCCTCGGCTTCCTCAAGGTAATGCGTGGTGAGCAAGATCGTGGTGCCGATCGCATTGAGTTGGCGCATGTGTTTCCACAGATGCTGCCGCAACCCGACATCGACGCCCGCTGTGGGTTCATCGAGCACGATCACCGGCGGCGTGTGCACCAACGCCTTGGCAATGAGGAGGCGACGGCGCATCCCGCCGGACAATGCGCGGGCGTAGGCGTTGGCCTTATCGGCAAGGCCGACAACCTCAAGGATCTCATCGGTGCGGCGCTCGTTCTTGGGCACGCCGTAAAGACCCGCCTGCACTTCCAGAAGTTCGCGCGGGGTGAAGAACGGATCGAGATTCAATTCCTGCGGTACGATGCCGATGGCAAGGCGCGCGTGGCGTTCGTCCTTGTCGATATCGTAGTCCCAGATCTTCACCTTACCCGACGACTTGGCCACCAGGCCCGCCATGATATTGATCATGGTGGATTTGCCCGCGCCGTTCGGCCCCAGCAACCCGAAGAACGACCCACGCGGCACCTGCAAGGAAAAGTCCGTGAGGGCGGTCTTGGTGCCCTTGCGCGACTTATAGGTCTTGTTGAGTCCCGTGATTTCGACGGCGAGATCCGGGAGGGTTGCGGAAGAATGGGTCATAGGAACCGATAAATAGTGCGTTTTGGGGAGCCTTGAAAGGGCTGGCCGGACCGCCTAAACACATAGTCCGTCCTCATTTGCGCGAACCGGAACCTACGCCATGGCCGAACCCACCGAAACCATCCACGTCGAATCGCCCGCGGTTGCCTGCGACGGCGGCGGCGGCGCGCTGGGACATCCGCGTGTATTCCTGCGCATCAAGCCGCAGGAAGGCGAAATCGACTGCCCGTACTGTGGCCGCCGCTACGTGCTCAAAGAAGGCGCCGACGCCCATCACGGGCATTAATCCGGCTTTTTCGATCGGCCGCGGCCTTATCGGGAAACCGTTTCACACTTTTCCGGGCCACGTCCATGACCCCTAAGCGCCTCTATCTTATCGACGGCTCCGGCTACATCTTCCGCGCGTTCCACGCGCTGCCCCCGATGACGCGGGCGGATGGAACGCCGGTCAACGCGGTCTACGGCTACTCCAGCATGCTCCTCAAGCTGCTGGATGATCTGCGTGAACACGGCTCCGACGAATTGATCGCGGTGGTGTTCGATGCCAAGCGCGCGACCTTCCGCAATAAGATCTACGAACTCTACAAGGCGCACCGGCCCGAACCGCCGGAGGAACTGAAACCGCAGTTTGCCCTGATCCGCGACGCCACGCGCGCCTTCAATATCCCGTGCGTGGAGATGGAGGGCTTCGAGGCGGACGACCTGATCGCCACCTACGCCCGCCTCGCCCGCGCCCAGAACATCGACGTGTGCATCATCTCGGCCGACAAGGACCTGATGCAGTTGATCAAGCCGGGCGTCACGATGCGTGATCCGATCAAGAACCGCGACATCGGACCGGAGCAAGTGCAGGAGAAATTCGGCGTCGGGCCGGACAAGGTCGTGGAAGTGCAGGCCCTGGCGGGCGATTCCAGCGACAACATCCCGGGGGTTCCCGGCATCGGCATCAAGACCGCGGCCGAACTGATCTTGAAGTACGGCGATGTCGAAACGCTTCTGAAGAGTGCAGCCGAGATCAAGCAGCCCAAGCGGCGCGAAAACCTCGAGACCCATGCGGAACTCGCGCTGCTGTCGAAGCAGCTGGTTACCCTCCAGGACCAGGTGCCGGTCGAGGTGGGCCTTGCCGACCTGCACTGGAAGCAACCGGATGCCGAGGCGTTGCTGCGCTTCGTGATGGATATGGGCTTCAAAAGCCTGATCCCGCGCGTGGCCGCCAAGATCGCCTCGGATGGCGTCAAGGAACAGGCGGCGATCGATTTCCAAAAGCGCGTCGGCGAGCGTGGGGACGAAAGCCCGCGCGGTCCGACCATGACTTCCGCGCCGATGCACATGCCCGACCAGTCGGGCGCCGTGGACCGCTCTACCTACGAGACGATCCAAACCGCCGCGGCGCTGGAAGCCTGGGCACGGCGCGCGCAAGCCAGCGGCTGGCTGGCGGTGGACACGGAGACGGACGGTCTCGACCCCATGCAGGCGAAGCTGGTGGGCGTCTCGCTCTCGATCGAGGTGGGCAGTGGCGCCTACATCCCGCTGCGCCACGTAGGGACCAAGGCACAAGGAACCCTCGACCTCGACGCCAGCGCGACCGACGCGCCGGCGCAGATTCCCGTCGCCGAGGCGGTGCGGATTTTGAAGCCGATCCTGGAAGATCCGAGCATCCTGAAAATCGGACACAATATCAAATTCGACATGCACATCCTCTCGCGCGAGGGCATCAATGTCGCGCCGGTCGATGACACCATGGTGATGTGCTACGTGCTCGAAGCCAGCCCGCAGGTGCGGCACGGCATGGACGACGCCGTGGAGCGGCACCTCAATCACAAGACCATCACGTTCGAAGAGGTATGCGGCAGCGGCAAGAACCAGATCACCTTTGATCGGGTGCCGCTCGACAAGGCCACCGCCTACGCCGCCGAGGACGCCGACGTCACGCGGCGCCTCTATGCCAAGCTGAAGCCACGCCTTGTGGGCGATCATCTCGTTTCAGTCTACGAGACCATGGATCGGCCGTTGATCCCGGTGCTGCGCGAGATGGAACGCAAAGGGATCCTGGTGGACCCCGTGGTGCTGGGGGACCTGTCCAAGGATTTCGCCAAGCGCATGGCGGAGCTGGAAACCGAAATTCACAAGCTGGCCGGCGAGCCGTTCAACATCGCTTCGCCCAAACAGCTCGGCGAGATCCTGTTCGAGCGCATGAGCCTGCCCGGCGGAAAGAAGACCAAGACCGGCGCCTATGGCACCGATGCCGACGTGCTCGAAGAGTTGGCGGCGCAGGGTCACGACCTTCCGGCGCGCGTGCTTGACTGGCGACAGCTCTCGAAACTGAAGAGCACCTACACAGATGCGCTCGCCAAGGTGATCAATCCAGCAACAAAGCGCGTTCACACCTGTTTCGCGCAAACCATCGCTTCGACGGGACGCCTATCCTCGGTCGACCCGAATCTTCAGAACATCCCGATCCGCACCGAGGACGGCCGCAAGATCCGCAAAGCGTTCGTCGCGCCGAAAGGCCACACGCTGCTTTCGGCGGACTATAGCCAGATCGAACTGCGGCTGGTGGCGCATGTGGCCGACGTGAAGCGCTTGAAGCTGGCGTTCAAGAACGGCGAGGACATTCACGCCGCGACCGCTTCGGAAATGTTCAACGTGCCAATCGAGGGCATGGATCCGATGGTGCGCCGCAGCGCCAAGGCCATCAACTTCGGCATTATTTACGGCATTTCGGGTTTCGGTCTCGCCCGCCAGCTCGGCATCCCGCGCGGCGAGGCACAGAGCTATATCGACTCCTACTTCGCCAAGTTCCCCGAGATCCGCGAGTATATGGAAGTGACCAAGGCCCAAGCGCGCCGCCAGGGTTTCGTCACCACTCTGTTCGGCCGTAAAATCTTCACGCCGGGCATCAACGACAAGAACCCCAACATGCGCGGCTTCTCGGAGCGTGCGGCGATCAATGCGCCGATCCAGGGCGGCGCGGCGGATATCATTAAACGCGCCATGATCCGCCTACCGGGGGCGCTGATGGCGGCCGGACTCGAAACCGACATGCTGCTCCAGGTCCATGACGAACTGGTGTTCGAGGTTCCGGACGGGGAACTGGACACGGCAAAGCCCCTCATCAAGAAAGTGATGGAGGAGGCCGCGCACCTTTCGGTGCCGTTGACCGTTGACGTCGGCACCGGCCATAACTGGGCGGAAGCCCACTAACGACTTCGAACCATTTACGTCCCCGTTACCGTGGGCTGGTAAGACGGCCATGATTCCGCCCCACCCGTGGGGCAGGAAGAGGCGTCCCGCAGAAGCGGGCGCCGATGTTGGTAAAGGGTGGTATGAACGCGCGCAGGGTGAAAATCGCACTCGCGGCCAGTGCTGTGTTGGGCGTGGCCACGCCCGCCGGCGCCCAGGATACGACTCTCGCCTGCTTTGCGGCGAAGGCCGACACCGTCGAGCGCATCGCCAATTGCACAGCCGCTCTGGAACGCCCGGGACTCGCGACCGATACCCGCTCGCTCGCCCTGATCACCCGGGGCCAAGCCTATGTGACGGCCGGCGACTCTAAAAAGGCCATGGCCGATTTCGACGCCGCCCTTGCCCTCACGCCGCAGGATGCCGTCGCGCGGCTAGCGCGGGGCAAGCTGAAGGAAGACGCGGGCGACCTTACGGCGGCCGAGGCGGATTACAGCGCCGCGATTGCCGCCGACCCGTTGGGCAAAAGCACGGTCACCGGTGAAGCCTACACGCGGCGCGGCGCGGTCCGCATGCGCCGCGGCCGCATGGACGCGGGCATCGCCGACCTCGGCGAAGCGCGGCGGTTCAATCCGAAAGACCCCGGCCCGTTCAAAGCGCGCGGGAACTACTTCCTCGAACGCGGCGATGCGCAAAAAGCCATCGCGGAGTTGGAGCAGGCGACCGCGCTCGACCCCAAGGATGCCGAGGCGCATACGGTGCTCGGCTATGCATTCCTTCGCGCCGGTAAGGGCCAAGAGTCCATCGTCTCATTCACGGCCGCGCTGGCGGTCGACGGTTCGAACGGCATGGCGCTACGCGGACGCGGCACCGCTTACGGCCAGCTTCAGAATTACGACGGCGCCATCGCCGACTTCACCCGCGCCTTGCGGCTGGACCCCAAGGATATCGCCGCGCTGGAAAGCCGCGGCGTGGCTGAACTGCAAAGCGGCGCGTACGGCGCCGCCGTCGCTGACTTCACCCTTCTCCTCGATGCGCGGCCGGGCGATCTGTCGGCAACCTTCCTGCGCGGAAACGCACGCCTGCAAAATGGGAATGCCGAAGCCGCCATTCAGGATTTCACGGCCGTTTTGCGCCGCCGTCCGGGGGACCAGGACGCGCTGATGGCCCGCGCCATCGCGCGCCAGTTCACCGGGGATTTCACCGGCGCCGAGGACGACCTCACGGCGATTGTCGACCGCACCTCCGACGCCGCGCAGCCGTTAGCCAACCGGGGCTACGTCCGGATGATGAAGGGCGACTTCGCCGCGGCGGCGCGGGATTTCGCCATCGCCATGGATCTGCCGGACGCGCCGCCCGAGATGACCGTGTGGCGGTTCGTGGCTGAAGCGCGCGCGGGACATAAGGCGACCGAACTCCTGAAAGCCACCGCCGACACCCTCACCGCCGACAGCTGGCCGGCGCCCCTGCTCCACTACTTCCTGGGCCGCATTTCGGGGGATCAACTGCTGACGGCGGCGGCGCGCGATTCGTCGGAAGCGAAGGGGCGCGCCTGCGAAGCCTATTATTTCCTCGGGCAAGCCGCCCTTTTGTCCAAGGACGCCCGCCAAGCCCAGAAACTGTTCAATGCGGCTCTGGCGACCGGAATGACCCGCCACACCGAATTCGTGGCCGCCAAGGCCGAACTTGCCCGGCTTGGGCAGCGTTCCTAACCCCGTAAGAAGTGCAAAGGCCCTGCTCCGGACATACCTGCGCGATATTTTCGCCATAATACGCGCGTGATATTTAGACGGTGGAGAACCTGGGGGCCATCACAAGCGTTAGGACGCGTGATCCCAGTGAAAAGTGAGGTTTCGTGGCTTACCGCATCGCCCTGGTCGACGACGACCGTAACATCCTGACATCCGTGTCCATGGTGCTGGAGGCCGAAGGTTTCGGCGTCACCCAGTACAGGGACGGCGCCGAGGCCTTGCGCGGCATCACCGCCGAGCCGCCCGATCTCGCCATCCTAGACATCAAGATGCCGCGCATGGACGGCATCGAGCTCTTGCAGAAGCTGCGTGAGAAAAGCCAGCTGCCGGTCATCTTCCTGACATCGAAAGACGACGAGGTGGACGAGCTTCTGGGCCTGCGCATGGGCGCGGACGATTACATCAAGAAGCCATTCTCACAGCGCCTGCTGATCGAACGCGTGCGCGCCGTGTTCCGCCGCCTGGAAGCGCAGAAGCAGATGGATCAGCCCGGCGTGTCGGCGACATCGCTGAAGCGCGGCGAACTGGTGCTCGATCCCGCCCAGCACCTGTGCCTCTGGAAGGGCGCGGCGGTGAATCTCACCGTCACCGAGTTTCTGATCATCCAGGCGCTCGCCCAGCGTCCCGGCCACGTCAAGAGCCGAGACCAGCTGATCGACGCGGCCTACGGCGAGCACATTTACGTGGACGACCGCACCATCGACAGTCACATCAAGCGTCTGCGCAAGAAATTCCGCGAAGTGGACAAGGAATTCGGGCATATCGAAACCTTGTACGGCGTCGGCTACAAATATAACGAGACGAGCAGCCCGGCCGCCGCTTCGCAGGACAGCGAGTAAACCACGCGCGGCACGGCCGGAGAGAAGCGGGAGTTTTCGGCCGTGAATCCGAACGGCGGCGAATTTCGCCTAGACGATCTACGCGTGCGATCCGATGCCAATTCGCCGGAGGCGATGGGTAAACGCGGACGCTTGCGCCGGATCTTCTCGCCGCTGACCTTGCGCATTCTCGCGGTCAATCTCACCGCGCCGGTGCTGTTGGTGTTGGGCCTGTTGTTCCTCGACCAGTACGAGGACACGCTGATCGCCGCCGAACTGGACGCCCTGCGGACGCAAGGAGAGCTGATGGCGGCGTCGATCGGCGAAGGCGCAGTGATCATTGCCGATACCGACGCGATACCGCTGTTTACGCCGGAAGGCGCGATGCGCGTGATCGATCCGGACCCGGCGCGCCAGTTGCTGCGCCGGCAAGGCAACATCGCCCGTCTTCGCGCCCAGCTCTTTGACCGCGACGGCAAGCTGCTGGCGGACTCGCGCCTGTTGCAGGGCCCCGGCGGCGAAGTGCAGGTTCAGGATCTGCCGCCGGTGGAGAGCAGCGCGCTCGTCCGCTTCATGCATTCGCTCTACGACAAAACTATCGGCCGTCTGACCGTCGACCGCACGCTCGAGCCCTACAACGACCAGATGCGCGCCAACGGGCCGGACATCAAGGAAGTGATGAACGCCCTGCAAGCCGGTGAAGCGGGAAATTCCGTGCGCTTGCGCACCGACGGGCAAAAGGTGCTGTCGGTCGCCGTGCCGGTGCAGTTCTACAAACAGATCGTCGGCGCACTCCTGGTTTCGCGCGACGGGAGCAATGTGGACAAGCGCATGTTCGCGGTGCGCGGCTCCATCCTGGGCATGTTCGCCTGGGTCTTGGCGCTCACCGTACTGACATCGCTTTTCCTCGCCGGCACCATCGCCCGGCCGGTGCGGCGCCTTGCGACTTCGGCGAAACGTGTGCGCGATTCGAAGAACCGCCAGCACACGATCCCCGATCTTTCCAAGCGCAACGACGAGATCGGCGAGTTGTCTGAAGCCTTGCGCGACATGACCGAATCCCTGTGGCGCCGCATGGATGCGACGGAGCATTTCGCCGCCGACGTCGCGCACGAGATCAAGAACCCCCTCACCAGCCTGCGCAGCGCCGTGGAGACTGTCGGTCGGGTGAAGGATCCCGAGCAGCAAAAACGGCTGATGTCGATCATCATGGACGACGTGGCGCGGCTCGACCGTTTGATCTCGGAAATTTCGGATGCCTCGCGGCTTGATGCCGAAATGTCGCGCGCCGAAATGTCGCCCGTGAAGATCAAGCCGCTGGTCCAGGCGCTCTCGGAGGTTCAAAACGCCAACGACAATCCGGACGCGCCGCGTGTCCAGGTGGTCGAAGATCCGGCGCAGAAAGGTGAACTGGTGGTTTTCGGACTCGAAAGCCGCATCGGCCAGGTCTTCCGCAATCTGATCGGAAACGCTGTGTCCTTCAGCCCGCCGCAGGGCACGATCGCGATCCGCGCCGGACGCCAGGGCCGCTATGTGATCGTGACGGTGGAAGACCAGGGTCCCGGTATTCCCGCCGGCAAGGAAGCGGCGATTTTCGGGCGTTTCTACTCTGAGCGGCCGGAAGGCGAGAAGTTCGGCACGCACTCCGGCTTAGGCCTTTCGATCTCCAAGACCATCGTCGAAGGTCACCGCGGGCAGATTTACGCGGAAAACATCGTCGGCGAGGACGGCAGCGTCAAAGGCGCGCGCTTCGTGGTGTTACTCCCGGCAGCGCACTGATGGCGGAGATCATCAATCTGCGCCAAGCGCGCAAGCAAAAGGCGCGCAACGAGGCCGCCGACAAAGCGGCGGAGAACCGCGCCAAGTTCGGCCGCACCAAGGCCGAGAAAGAGCACGACGCCAAAACGAAGGATCTTGCCGCGCACAGGCTCGATCAGACGAAACTGGACGAGTGACGACCCTTTAGTCGGGACGGCGCTCGCGCGCATGCCGGGCGATTTCGGCAGCCTCCCACCGCTTCTCATCCTCAAGACCGGCGATGACGCCGTCCACATCGGCGCGCGAGCGGTTCTGACTGACCTTCCACTTCCCATCGATGGCTGCGATCTCCAGCTCAAGACCGACGATAGCCTTGAGCATCGCCTTCATATAGGCGGCGGGCGCGTCGGACACGGCCCATGGCTCGGATCGCGGCGATTCATGGATTTCGGTGAGGGCACTGACTTGCGCGTGCAACCACGCCTTATCCTCGACGACACGCATCCGCCCGCGTACCTGGACCATGATATAATTCCACGTCGGAACGGCTTTGCCCGTGTCTCGCTTGGTCTGATACCAGGACGGCGTGACGTAGGTTTGCGGACCTTGAAACACGACCAATGCGTCCGGCGCCGCCTTCAACGTCTGCCATTGCGGGTTGGCGCGGGCCACGTGCCCGCGCAGAACACCCAACGGAGACGCGCCCGCATCCAACGCAAAAGGGATTGCGTTCGCCACCGGCAGCGCCCCGTCCACCGAGACAAGCAGTCCGAACGGATGCGCCCGGATGAGATCGTGTTTCACATCGAGGCGCGTTTCGGTGAAATGCGCAGGTTGATACATCGTCGTTGACCCATGACTTCCCAGCGGCAGCACCATATTCTATCCCGATGCTTCACGAGAAACACACCCGTGCGAAACCGCTGCTTGGAACGCTTGTGGAGATTCGCGTGGAGGGTCTGGAGGCGGACGCCGCACACGCGGCGATCGACCGCGGATTCGCGGCGGTAGCCGAGATCCATCGCCTGATGAGCTTCCATGAAAGCGCAAGCGACGTCAGCCGCCTCAACCGCGACGCGGGGCGCGAAGCGGTGAGCGTCGATGCGCGAACTTTTGACGTCCTGCAGCGAGCTTTGGAGATATCGGCACAGAGCGAGGGACTTTTCGACATCGCCGCGGGCGCCCGGCTGGTGACCTGGGGGTTTCTGCCTCGGCCGGAGGCCGCCCCCGCCCCTGCTGCGGATGGCACTTGGCGCGACATCGTGTTGGAGGACGAGGCGCGCGTGCGCTTCAAAAAGCCGCTGTGGATCGACCTGGGAGGTATCGCGAAGGGTTATGCCGTCGACGCCGCACTCACCGCGATGGCTCCGCCGCGCGAGGTTCAAGTTTGCGTGAATGCCGGCGGCGATCTACGCCTCGCCGGTCCGCGCGCCGAGCCCGTGCGGCTGCGCACCGCCATCGAAATGGACGTTGTGCCGGTCATCGAACTTGAGGACGGGGCGCTCGCAAGCAGCAGCGGGCGCGAGCATCTCAAGCGCTTTGACGGCGCGTTGGTGGGGCCGCACGTCGGACGCGACGGCCGAAGCGTCGGCGCGGATACATTCGTTTCGGTTGCGGCCCCCGATTGCCTGACCGCCGACGCCCTCACCAAGGTCGTCCTGGCCGCCGGCGATGACGCCCAACCAATCCTTGGCCATTTCGGCGCAATCGCCTATTTCTATGCGCCAAGCGCCGGGTGGGTGACGTTAGGCGCGTAAGGGGGATTTTTCGGTACATGAGCGAGAGAGCTGATCGCGGCCCATTGAAGTTGCCGCGGACCCGCCGCTGGACAGTTTATGGCGTGTCCTTCCTGACCTGGATCACGGGCGTACTATGGTTGATCTTTCACTACTTCATGGCCACCGAAGGCCGCTTCGGACCTGAGACCCACCCTCTGGAACCCTGGTGGAAGGTCCTGCACGCAGGCGTTTCGTTCTTCGCCGTCGGGATTCTCGGATTGCTGTGGGGTGTGCATATCCTCAGGGGCTGGAACGCCAACTGGCGCCGCTGGTCCGGGGGCATCCTGGCCGGATTCTTCTTCGTGCTGACCCTGACGGGCTACGCCCTCTATTACATCTACATGATCAATGAGGACTGGAAGGGCACCACGTCGATCATCCACTGGGTCTTGGGCCTCGTGTCGATCGCCGCGTTCTTCTTTCATTGGCTGTCGAAATCAAAGGCCAAAGGGGCCTGACCGACCAGCGCCTAACAGGTTATTGATGAGCGGCCGGACCGGGCTGTGATAGGTTCAACCCATGCGTAGCAAGCTTCTCCTTTTCCCCGCGGCGATCGTCGCCACCGTCGGGGCCGTCCAGCCGGCGGTCGCCGGGGCGCAGTACCTGACCGCCGAGCAGGCGCAGGCCTTGCTGTTTCCCAAGGGGACGACATTCACCGAGGACTTTCGCCTGCTGACCGACAAGCAGATGCGCGACATCCGTGAATTCAGCGGTATCGAGCTGCGCGACCGGAAAGTGCGCGCCTGGCGCGCGTCGAACGGCGACTGGTTCTTCGTCGACCACGTGCTCGGCAAAGACGACACGGTTTACTACGCCCTCGCCCTCAGCCCCAAAGGCGAGGTAAAGGGACTTGAGGTCATGGAGTGCTGGGAGCTGTACTCCAAGGTCCGCCTGCCGGAATGGCGCGCACAGTTCAAAGGCAAGAAGGACGGCGAGCTGCGGCTGAAGGGCGACATCGAGAACATCACCGGTGTGACGCTGTCCTCGAAGCACATCACCGAGGGCGTGATCCGGATGCTTTCGACCTACACGCTGGTCTTCTCAGACCAAGCCGCGACAACCGGCAACTAGTTAACCACCTCCCGCACGAGACCGCCTTCGCGCTCCAGCGCGATGCGGCACACTTTCGCCATACTTGGTTGTTTTTCGCCCGATTGTCGCCTTGCCGCGGCATTACGAAGGATGGCTGAGGCGAGGTGCAGAGTCCGGGTCATGCAGCCATTGCTTTCCAGGTTTCGCGCGCGGCGCATCATTGATGCTTTTTAACGTCGCTGTCCGTTGGAACGGTGGCGTAATGAGAGTTCGCGAAGTCCGATGACGAAAGGGGGATACACCGATGCGTGTTTTGAAGTTCTTGCCGCTGGCGGGTGTATGCCTTCTCACGCTGAGCGGGTGCGCGAGCAATACGTTCTCACCGAACACCTACTCCAGCAACGCCGTGCAGCTCGCGAATAAGGTCGAGCAAGGCACCATCATCGGCTACCGCGAAGTGAAGATCAGCGCGAACGGCAGCGTCGGCACCGTCACTGGCGGCGCCGTTGGCGGCGTGCTGGGCGCTGAGTATGCGAACTCGGCGTTGGTCGCCGTCGGTGGAACGACCGTGGGCGGTATGCTTGGCAATGCGCTGGAACACGCGGCCCGCGACACGACGGGCTGGGAATACATCATCCGCAAGGACAATGGTGATATGCTCTCGGTGACACAACGCGAGGCCGCGCCGCTCGCCCTCGCGCAACGCGTGCTGGTGATCATGGGTCCGCAGGCCCGCGTTGTGCCCGACTATTCCGTGCCGCAAGAGCCGAAGACGGCCGCCGCGCCCGCCGAGGAAAAGAAAGACGAGAAGAAAGAAGCCAAGGCCGAGCCGGTGAAGGTGGAGGTCGTGCTCTCGCTGCCGCCGGGCGTCACGGTGCAGCCCAAATCTGACGACGTGAAGATCGTGGCCGCTGAAGAACCGCCACCGGCCCTTCGCCCCGAACCGTTTGAAGAGCGGGTGCTGAACGCGGTGACGCTGCAAATGCCCTTGTCCCAAGTGCTGATGGACAAGCCGGCCGAGGCCGCGCCCGTGGCGCAGCCGGAGACCGCGGCGTCGACGCTCGCGGGATCAGAACCGGTCGCAGAAGCCGCCGAGCAGACGAGCACCCCGCCCAGCCGGTAACGCCGCGGGGGAAAGCTCGCTTTGCGCCCCGCGCCAGGCGTCAGAGGAAGGCGGTCGCGGACGCCGCCGCTGCGCCGAGCGCGACCACAAGCCAAGACGGCGCGCGCAAGAGGACAAGTAGCCCGAGGAGGATGACGGCGATCGCCGCATCGACCGCACCGCTTATCGCAGCCGGCAAGATCAACGCCGCGAACGCCGCCGCCAGCAGGCCGACCACCGCCGCGTTGACCCCTTGCAGCGCGGCGCGCGCAATCGCATGCCGTCTGATGGCGCTCCAAAATGGCAGCACGCCGATGATCAGGAGGAACGACGGTAGGAAGATCGCAAGGGTGCAGAGCACGGCGCCCCAGCTGCCCGCGATCGCCGCGCCGAGGAATGCGGCGAAGGTAAACAGCGGGCCGGGGACCGCCTGGGCGGCGCCGTATCCGGCGATGAACATTTGAGGGTCGATCAAGCCAGGCGGAATGACTTCCCGCTGCAGCAGCGGCAACACGACGTGGCCACCGCCGAACACCAAGGCGCCCGCGCGGTAGAAGCTGTCGAAGAGACGCGTGAAGAGATCGCCGCTCACCGCCGCAAGCGGCAAAGCGACGAGCAGCGTGAAAAACAGAATCAGCGCCCCGAGCGACACGAACTTCGGCGCCGCCGTCGGCAGATGCGGCAGGTCGTCGGCCGCCGCCGGTTTTAGAATCAAGCCACCCAAGAGCCCTCCCAGCGTGATGGCGCCAAGTTGCCCGGGGGCTGTCGGGATCAGGAGCGCGACCGCCGCCGCCAAAACGGCAAACGCGGCCCGTGGAACATCCGGGCACAAGCTGCGCGACATGGCGATGAGCGCCTGGGCGACGATGGCCACGGCCGCGATCTTGAGTCCGTGCAGCCATGCGGTGTCCCCGAGAGTGCCAAAGCTCGCCGCCCCGAACGCAAAAGCGGCCAAGAGCACCGCGGACGGCAGGGTGAATCCCAGCCATGCGGCGAGTGCGCCGGGGAGGCCCGCCCGGCTCAGCCCGATCATCATCCCTGTCTGGCTGCTGGCGGGGCCGGGAAGAAACTGGCAAAGCGCAACGATTTCCGCATAAGCCGCGGCGCTCAGCCATTTCCGCCGCACGACGAATTCGTGGTTGAAGTAGCCGAGATGGGCCACGGGTCCACCGAAGGACGTGAGGCCCAGTTTCAGGAAGACAGCAAAGACGGTAAGGACCGGGGCGGGATTTTTTCCCGCCGGCGGCACAGGATGATCGGACATAGCGCCGATCTTACGGGTTCACGAGCGTCTTTGCTGTGAAGATTCGCGGCCACAAGGTGTTGAACGCGAGTCCGGCGATAATCAAGGCGCAGGCGGCGATCTTCCACAGCGGCAGGCTTTCACCCAGCAGTGCAACCGAGGCCCCAATGCCGAAGACCGGCACGAGCAACGAGGCCGGAGCGATCGTCGCGGCCGGATGCCGCGCCAGTAGCCAGCCCCAGGCGGTATAGCCAAACAACGTGTTTCCGGCGCTTTGCCAGAGCACGCCCAGCCACGTCAGAAGGTCCGCCGAAGCAAGACCTTGTTCGATGGCGGGCAGCCCATCATAGAGCAGCGACAGCACGATCAGCGGCGGTATGGCGAAGGCGCTGGCCCAGACCACATAGGACAACATGTCGACCTTGCCGGCATGGCGCGCGACCGTGTTGCCACCGGCCCAGCTCAGGCCCGCTAGCAAGACGAGGCCGAGGCCCAGCATCGTGGCGCTGCCGTCCGTGAAAACCGCGATTACCGCCACGCCACCGACGGCCACCAGCAACGCCAACCATTGGAAGGGACGCACACGCTCCCCGCTGAAATAGATCGACAGCCCGATGGTGAAGAACACCTGCATTTGGACCACGAGAGAGGCAAGGCCCGGAGAGATATGCTTCTGGACAGCGATGTAGAGAAGGCCGAACTGGCCCACGCTGATGAGCAAGCTATACGCCGCGAGCTGTTTCCACGGAACGGTCGGGCGCTTGATGAACAGGGCGGCCGGGAAGAACACGAAGATAAAGCGCAAGCAGGCGAACAACAGCGGCGGCAGATGGTTGAGCGTCGTCTTGATGACAACGAAGTTCGTGCCCCACACCGCGACCACCGCGAGCATGAGCAGCATATGCGAAAGGGGAAGAGTGCGAGAGTTCACGATGACGCCGGTTTGAACTGGGAGGCCTTTATTACCCGGTTCGCCGGGACAGCGTTAGCGCGAGTTGGCGGGTCTGGCGTGCACGCGTGACATGGATACGCAATTTCATATCGTAGGGAGGATGGATGTCCCATTGCCCACACCGCACCAATCCCCCCCCCACCGGCGGATCGCGAGAAGCGGCTTATAGATCCAATGATCTTCTGATATGGCAGATGCGTTGCGCGACCGACCTCCGCCGCCTCACGTCTCCACCCCTCTCTTCCACTGGACTCAGATGGACCGCCGCTGGCTTGCCTTTATCGTCTTGTGTCTGGGCGATCTCATGATCGTGCTCGACAGCACCGTCGTGAACGTGGCCCTGCCCAGCATCCGCGTTGCTCTGGGCTTTAGCGAAGCGTCGCTTGCCTGGGTGGTGAACGCCTATCTCCTCACCTTCGGCGGCTTTCTTCTCCTGGGCGGTCGCCTGGCCGATCTATACGGCCAGCGCCGGTTGTTCCTGATCGGCCTATGTGTATTCACCGCGGCATCGCTGGCCTGTGGGCTCGCCACCTCCACGGTCATGCTCGTCACTGCGCGGGCGGTTCAGGGTCTGGGCGGCGCGGTGGTATCGGCGGTGGCGCTCTCGCTGATCACCAACCTGTTCCCGGACTCCGGCGAGCGGGTGCGCGCGATGGGATACTTTGGTTTCGTGATGGCGGCGGGCGGGAGTGTAGGCGTGCTGCTGGGCGGGATTCTGACCGACGCCTTCGACTGGCACTGGATCTTCCTGATCAACCTTCCCATCGGGGCAGCGGTTTTCGCGGCGGCGGCACGCCTCCTTCCGCCGGATACAGCGGCACCCTCCGACGCCAAGCTGGACGTGGGCGGTGCGATCACGATTACCGCGGCGTTGCTGCTGGCGATCTACGCCATCATCGGCGGTAACGCGGCGGGGTGGACATCCGTTCCGACCCTCTCGATGCTTGGAGCAAGCGCCGCACTATTCGCGGCGTTTCTCGTGATCGAGGCCAAGGTCACAGCGCCGCTCATGCCGCTGCACCTGTTCGCGTCGCGCAACGTCTCCGTCTCCAACATCATCGGGGTCCTGTGGGCGGCGGGAATGTTCGCGTGGTTTTTCCTCTCCGCCCTGTATATGCAATCGGTGCTCGGCTACAGCCCCATGCACGTCGGGCTCGCGTTCCTTCCCTCCAACATCATCATGGGTGCCTTCTCCTACAAGCTCTCAGCCAAGGTCGTGAACCGGTTCGGCATTCGCCGGCCGCTGTCCGTGGGTCTTCTGATCGCCGCCGCCGGGTTGACGGCGTTTGCACTAGCCCCGGCGGAGGGTGACTTTGTGCGCCATGTCCTGCCGGGCATGCTGCTGCTTGGCATCGGTGCGGGCGTCGCGTTCAACCCGATCCTGCTGGCCGCCATGAACGACGTGAAGCCGGAGGACTCCGGCCTGGCCTCGGGCGTCGTCAATACGTCCTTTATGATGGGCGGAGCGCTGGGATTGGCCATCCTCGCAAGTCTCGCCGCCGCGCGCTCGATAGCGCTCACCGCGGCTGGCGCCGGCCCGGAGGTGGCCCTTCATGGCGGCTATCAAGTCGCGTTTGGCGTGGGCGCCGCGCTCACCTTCGCCGGCGGATTGCTCGCGCTGATGCTGCGGGATTCGAAGGCTGCCGAGACCGCTGTGGGGCACTAGGGCGGGACGTCTCGCGCCGCCGGTCTACCCGATCAAAGTGTCCAATTGCGCGAATTGTTCGGCGCAGCCGCCGGTACTTCCCGATTCAATCGCGCGGTCGAGCGCCTCCTTGCTGGGATAGAGGTCGTGCAGTGTCACGAGCGTTTTGCCATTCTGCGGCGCGAACGTCACCGTGCTGATGGCCCCGTCCTCGCTTTCCTCGTTGGTCCATACCAGACGGTGCGGTGGCACGACCTCGAGGTAGCGGCCGAAGAACGCCATCGGCTGTTCGGCGGCGGGATGGCCGAAGACGAACCGATAGGCGCCACCGGCCCGGACATCGGCCTCGCATGAGATGAACGAAATCCCGAAGGACTTCGGCGCCCACCAGCGCATGAGGAGATCTGGTGTCGCCCAGGCTTTGAAGACAAGGTCCGGCGCCGCGGCGAAAACCCGCGTGACGACCAGTTCACGGTCGGATGTGCGTTCGACCGTCGTAGGATTTTGCATCGAACCTAGCCTTTCTGTTTGCGCGGCTGCCGGCCGGCGTCACGCGGGCGCAAGGCCCGGGAACACGAACAACGAGAGGTTCGCCGCAGGCTCGGCGGCTTCGAAGCGTTGCTCACGCCGTCGTATCAGAGGGTAGAGCCCTTATGCGACCGAAGCTTAAGGATGACAACCGCCTTGTGATTGCCTTTGCGCGCCTCGGCGACCTGCGTAGTGAGTCCATACGCTATTCACGCGCGGATAGCATGCGACCTCAGGTTGACGCGACGGATAGGAGGTGGCGGCGCACAAGATAGACCGAGCAGCGGGCGTGGCGGGTGACCCGTTCCGCGTTGGACCCGATCAGGAAATCGCCAAGGTGGTGGCTGTGCGCCGCCATCACGATGAGGTCGGCTTGCTCTTCCTCCGCCGCTTCCAGGATTTTGCGGTAGATGTCGCCGCGGATGACCGCGGCACGCCAAGGGATCTCGGCAGGGATGTGACGGCGCACAAGGCCCTCAAGCTCGCCCTTCACGACCGCAACGGCCTGGTCAAAGGTCTGGGTCGTGAACTTGTATCTTTGGATCGCTTCGCTATCGGGCAGGACTGTCAGGGCGACGATGGAGGCTCCAGAAGCGCGGGCGATCATCGCCGCGCTCGCCAGTACTTGGATCGACGTGCTGGCGTCCCAGACTTCGACCGGCACCAAAATGCGCTTCAGCATCTGCACCCATCCTCATCTCTTGCGAGCGACTTTGCCGAGGCACCCCGATGGCCGCCCTCGCTCCCGTCGCTACCGTCATGGACTCTACCAGAGAAGCGAGACTTCGCGCATCGTAGCATTGATGCCCGTCAATGCCGCCGCACAGCCGTGAATGATTAATGAGGCTTTAGATCACGAGTTTTCCATGCAGCCCTTACCGAACGGAAAGACAGAGATTGTTTGGGATGTTTTCGTGCGCGTGTTCCATTGGAGCGTCGTCGCAGGGTTTGCGGTGGCCTACATTTCCGAAGGCGAGCCGCTCACCCTTCATACCTGGGCGGGCTACGTCATCGCCGCACTCGTTGCCTTGCGCATCGTGTGGGGATTTATCGGACCGCGGTATGCGCGCTTCTCTGACTTCGTGTTTCCATTGGGCCGCGTGCTCTCGTATTTGCGCGAGGAACTATCCTTCCGCGCGAAGCGCTATATCGGCCATAGCCCTGCGGGCGGCGCCATGGTCATCGCGCTCCTGGCGACGCTGACGCTGACAACAGCCTCCGGCATGTCTCTCCTGGCGTTGAGCAAGGGCCATGGACCGCTCAGTTCCTTCATTACCCAGGCGGAGAACACCAGCCCCCGGACGTCGCGCGCGGGCGAGGACGAAGGCGAGAATGAGAGCCCGATCGTCGAGGCATGGGAGGAGATCCACGAGACGTTCGCCAACGTGTGTCTGGTGCTCGTCATCCTCCACGTCGGCGGGGTCGTGCTGGCCAGCATCGCCCACAAGGAAAACCTGCCCGCGGCCATGATCCATGGGCGGAAGCGCTCGGAGGAAAACTGACCTCCTGCCGAACGCCGGTCTAAGCAGCAGGCGATTTTGTTTTCAAGAACGCCAGCTTGATCGCATCGAGCACCACCACGACCAGCACTCCCGATCCCGCGACAATGGCGGCATCGTGCATATGCAGCGGGCCGAAGCTGAAAAGATCGCGCACGAAGGGCACGACCAGCGCGAGAGCGAGCACCGCGAGAACGATCAGGAGGACAATTGCCAGCATGCGGTTCCGCTTACGGAGCGCGCGAAAGACCGAAGCGTCGAAGGACCGGTTCACAAAGATCAGTCCCACGAAAGACATGACAAGCGAGAAAAATGCCAGCGCGCGCACCTCGGCCTCCGGCATATCCCGGCTGAGCCCGGCGACATAGATCGTACCAACCAGCCCCAGCACCACTAGGCCCTGCACGATTCCCCAGCCGACCATGCGCGCTGAGAACAATGGCTCTTCGGGATCGCGCGGCGGCCGGCGCATGACGTTCTCTTCTTCCTCCTCGGCCTCGAACACGAGTGAACACACCGGATCGATGATCATCTCGAGGAAGGCGATGTGGACCGGCCCGAGTAGCAGCGGAAAGCCCGCGATCAGCGGAAGAAGCGCCATCCCCGCGATGGGCACATGGACGGCGAAGATAAAGCCCATGGTCTTACGCAGATTGTCGTAGATGCGGCGTCCCAGGCGAATGGCGGTGACCATCGAGGCGAAGTCGTCGTCCAGCAGGACAATCGACGAGGCTTCGCGGGCGACGTCGGTACCCCGCCCACCCATAGCGATGCCGATGTGCGCGGATTTCAGGGACGGCGCATCATTCACGCCGTCGCCGGTCATCGCGACCACCTCGCCGTCCTTCTTGAGCGCATCCACCAGTCGCAATTTCTGCGTCGGCATGATCCGGGCAAAGACGCTGACCGACTTGATCCGGTCCGCGAGCGCGGCGTCGTCCAGTTCCGCCAACGCTTCGCCGGACAGAACGGCCTGGGCCTCGATGCCGGCCTGGGCGGCGATGGCTTGCGCCGTCGCCGGATAGTCGCCGGTGATCATCACGACCCTGATCCCCGCGGAGCGGCATTGCCGCACCGCCTCGGCCACGCCTGGACGCAAAGGATCGGCGAGGCCTACCAGTCCGAGATATTCGAAGGCGAAGTCTCCCTGCGACTTCGGCAACTCCGCGCCGGCGAACTGCGCCCGCGCGACGCCCAGGACGCGCATGCCGCGCCCCGCCATGTCGTCGATCTGGCGCCGCATGGCGTCCCGCGCCGCCGCATCGAGGCGGCAGAGTCCGGCGATGGCCTCCGGGGCGCCCTTAGCCGCCACGAAGAGATGTCCGCCCCTGTCCCAGACGTTCGACATGGCCAGCATGTCCGGACGAAGCCCGTAGGTGTGGATCAAGGATCCGTGTTCTCCCCCCGAGACGGAAGGCGTCTGCGCGGTCAGCAGGTCATGAAACGCCTTTTCCATAGGATCATGAGGCTCGACAGCACTGGCGAGCGTCCCGGTGAGAAGCACCTCGCGCGGCGCCGATGGCATTGGCGCGGACCCGACGCGATGGGCGGTGCCATCGCGCCCCCTCAATTCGGCGATCGTCATGCGGTTCAGCGTGAGCGTGCCGGTCTTGTCGGTGCACAGCACGGTCGCCGATCCAAGGGTCTCGATGGCGGCTGCACGCCGGGTGAGGACGCGAGCTTGCGAAATCCGCCAGGCGCCCATGGCGAGAAAGACCGTCAAGACCACGGGGAACTCTTCGGGCAGCATCGACATTCCCACCGCAATCCCGGCAAGAAGGCCATCAAGCCACGAGCCGCGGAGAAGTCCCGACAGAACGAGCACGAGCAGTGCCACCGACGCCCCGACCGCCCCGAAGAGACGCACGATGCGGGTGAGCTGCTTTTGGAGGCGCGGCGGCTCCGTCGTCACATCGCGGATGGCCTGACCGATGCGGCCGATCTCGCTGCGCGGTCCGGTCGCGGTCACCTCTGCGAGCGCTTGCCCCCGCACGACCAGCGATCCGGAGAAAACATAAGGCACATCGTCCCCACCCGGGCGCATCGCGGCTGCAGGGTCCGCCTGTACGATCTTGCGGACCGGCACCGACTCTCCCGTCAGCAGCGATTCATCCGTCAGTAAATCATGCGCTTCCACAAGGAGAGCGTCCGCCGGGACGCGATCCCCCTCCCCCAGCACGATGAGATCGCCGCGCACGACCTCGCGGCCGGCGACGCGGTGGCGCTCGCCGCCACGCACGACAAGCGCGCGTGGACTGGTAAGATCGCGCAGGGTCTCGAGAACGCGCTCGGTGCGTGTCTCCTGCACCACGGTGATGGTCACCGATAACGACGCAAAGACCAACAGCAGGATTGCTTCATGCAGACTGCCCAGAACGAGGTAGATCGCGCCGCCGGCCAGCAGCAGCAGAAGCATCGGCTCCTTCAGAACGTCTGCGACAATGCGAAGGCGAGTTCGGCGCCCCGCCGCGGGCAACTCATTGGGGCCGTCGCTCGCGAGACGCCGCGCGGCCTCTTCCCCCGTCAATCCCAGCTTTGGCGGCGTCCTCGGTTCTTCACTCATGAGCGTCCATCAAACCCTGACGACACCACGGGCCCCGCTGCGCGCCGGCCCGCAAATAAAACGCCGCGCGGAATTATCCGCGCGGCGCCTCGATCGTCAAAGAGTGTCTGAGGTTTTACGGGTAAGCCTTCCGGTCAACCGCAACGCCTTTCAGATAAACCGCGTTGATCTTGCGGGTGTTCTTGATGTCCTCGAGCGGATTGGCGTCGAGCACCAGAAGATCGGCGGTCTTGCCGACGGCGATCGTGCCCGAGTCCGGAATGCGCAGGAATTTCGCGGCGTCGCCCGTGGCGGAAACGACCACCTTCATGTTGGAGAGACCGGCGAGCGCCATGTCTTCCATTTCGAAGTGCGGCGCGTAAGGCGTGTTGCCGTCGGTGCCCATGACAATGATGGTGCCGGCATCCGCGATCTTCTTGAGATTGCGGGCTTGGATCGCGTGAGCGGTTGCGACCTGGGGATTGGCTTTGTTCCCTTCCTCGACCTTGGCGTATTCGGCGGCCGGGAGAGCGGTTTTGAGCCACGAAACATCCGCCACGGCACCGCGCGCGCCCATGTTGGGATTCTGCACGAAGTCCTTTTTCGCCTTCAGGAGCGTCATGAACTCATCGTCCACGTCCGTGTCGCGCGGCAGATGCGCGAAGGCGTCGACATTGGCCTTCAGCAGCCCTTTTGCGTCGACCACGTCGAAGATGTGAGCGGTGACACGCAGACCCTTTTTGTGGGCCTGCTCGATGATCGGTCCATAGAGTTCGGGCGTGAGCTTCTTGTATTTCTCGTCGCGGTCGTCGACCCAGATTTTGATGATGTCGACCTTCTTGGCCGCCTGCTCATCCACCGCCTTCAGACCATCGGCGGCGGTATCGATCCAATAGGCTTCACCGCCGCGGCCGGGTTCCGGGCGGGTGATGCCGCGGCCGGCGAAGAAGTAGCGCGGCGACGCGGCAGGCTGCGCGGCTCGATACTGGTACGGGGGTTCGGTGTTATCGACGCCAAGGCTCATCGCGGCGCTGACGCCGAAGTAGGCGCGCCGCTTCATGTCGGTGTCGATGCCGTCCTTTGTTTGGCTGAGGTGAACGTGAGTGTCGATGAGGGTCGGCATGATGGTCTTGCCCTTGACGTCGACGCGGGTCGCGCCGGCGGGCGCCTTGACGCTGGCGGCGGGGCCGACCTGGGTGATCTTGCCGTTCTCGACCACGACGGTCGCATTCTCGATCGGAGCGCTCCCGTCGCCGACGATGACTCGTCCGCCTTCGAAAACGAGGTTCTGCGCCGACGCCGGCGCCGCGAGCCCTAACGCCGCGGCGATGGCGATGGCGGCTGTGAAATTCAGATGTCGCATGAGTGCCTCCCTCCAGGCTGGTGTAATCAAGCATGCTCCGGGCGGACACCCGCCCCCGCGCACCGCGCGGCGCACCGAGGGCCGCACTTTAGCCGATTCCACGGCTCGGGAAAGGGCGGGTGCAATGCAAATGTAACGGGAATCACCGGCCGGCATCAGCCCGCCAGCACAAATCCCATCAAGAACGGCAGGAGCAGGAAGGCCGCCAGCGTCGAGATGACGACCATGGCCCCGACTTCCTCATGTTTGCCGCCGTAACGCAGGGCGAAGAGATACGAGAAGACCGCCGTCGGCATCGACGACTGGATTAACACGACACCGCGCACGGGACCCTGCAGTCCAAAGGCGGTGACAAGCGCGAGGGCCACACCGAAACCCATCGAGAGACGCAAAAGCGAGAGCACAAAGCTGCGTGTGAACGTGACGATACGCAGACGCGCAAGAGACGTGCCGAGAGACATGAGCATCAAGGGAATGACCATGTGTCCCAGGGTGTCGGTCGTATTCATGAGCCATTCAGGCGGCGTGACATCGGCGAACAAGCACAGCAGCGCCACCGTAATGCTCCAGAGGATCGGATTGCGCAGCAGGATCGTCGGGTGCATGTGCCCGGACGCAACGCCCTGCCCGACCGTGAACTGGACGATGGTCATGGCGCAAAAGAAAGCGATGGCCAGCGACAGTCCCGTCTCGCCGAAGGCGAGCAGACATAGCGGTAGCCCCATGTTGCCGGAATTAGGGAAGACCAGGGCCGGCCAGTAGGTGCGCAGGTCCAGCCGCGCGAGCTTCAGGCCGGCCGCCGCGATGATACCGACGCAGGCGAGCATGCTGAGCCCCACAACCGCGATTTCGGCGAGCGCGCCCGGCTCCGGTCTGCGGGTCAGGAGGGTCGAGAATAGAAGGCACGGCGAGCCGACATTTAGGATGATGTCGGTGATGGTGTTGTTGTCGAAAGGCATGCGCAAGCGAACCCATGCATAACCGATGGCGGCCATGACCAGGACAGGCGCGATGATGGTGAAGATCTGCTGAAGCACGGGCGTGCGGCGGACTTGTGAGGCGGCGAAGGAGAAGCGGAAGAAAGGCTTATCACATTGCCGCCGGTGATTGACAGGGATGGCCCGCCCCTCCACCCTCGCGGCATGGTGATCCACGGAACCTGCGTGAGCATCGGAGATACCGGCGTGCTGATCAGAGGTCCTTCCGGTGCGGGAAAATCAGACCTGGCGCTGCGCCTGATCGATCGGGGTGCGCAGCTGGTCGCGGACGACTCCTGCGAGGTGAGAAGCGAGAGCGGCGCGGTCGTACTGTCGGCCCCCTCGACCATCGCGGGGCGCATGGAAGTGCGCGGCCTGGGAATCGTGGAGATTGGAAGTCGCCCGTCCGCCCGCCTGGGATTGATTGTGGATCTGGCGCGCGCGTCCGAGATCGAACGGCTGCCCGAGAAGACCGCGGAAGATCTGAATGGCGTCAGCGTGCCGTGGATGCAAGTCGATCCCACCGAGGCGTCCGCCGACGCGAAGGTGCGCATGGCGGTCGCGACGTTGAAGACCCCGCGAATGGAAAATCGCACATGACCGGCGCAGACCAGAAAAAGCCCGACGTCGCAAGACGCGCGCCCTTGAAGGTGGTGATCGTCACCGGCATGTCGGGCGCGGGCAAGAGTCTCGCCCTGCGTGCGCTGGAGGATGCCGGCTTCGAAACTGTCGACAACCTGCCGCTGGCTCTGCTGGGCTCCTTCGCCGCGGGCCACGACCACGGACCGGTGGCGATCGGCGTCGATGTGCGCACGCGCGATTTCGACGGCCCCGGACTTATGATGCGCATCTCGGCCCTGCGAAACGACGAAACGCTGTCGATCGATCTGGTCTTCCTGGACAGCGACACCGAGGTGCTGCAGCAGCGCTATACGGAATCGCGCCGCCCCCACCCGTTGGCCGACGATCTGCCGGTGGCGGTCGCCATCGAAACCGAACGGCGGCTGCTGTCCTCGTTGCGGGGCCAGGCGGACCTGGTGATCGACACTTCGCGCATGGCTCCTGCGGACCTGAAGCGCATTCTGCTGGGTCAATTCGGCGGGCCCGGCAAAAGACCGCTTCGCATTTTCCTGACATCGTTCGGATATCGGCACGGCTTGCCGCGTGACGCGGACCTCGTGTTCGACGTGCGATTCTTGAAGAACCCGCACTACGTGACCGAGTTGAAGCCAAAGACGGGCCTCGACCGCGCGGTCGGCGCCTACATCGAGGAAGACCCCGCGCTGTCGCCGTTCCTTGCGCGGCTCACCGCGTTACTTGAGCCGTTGCTTCCCCTCTACGAAGCGGAAGGGAAGAGTTACCTGACGATTGCGATTGGCTGCACGGGAGGGCAACACCGCTCCGTATATATGGTGGAGCGATTGAAAGCCTGGCTTACCGACCGCGGGGTTTCCAGTGAAGCCCGCCACCGCGATATCCATGCCGGCCCTGCGGCGCCCACGCCCACAGGTAGCGTAACAGCGCCGCCACCCACCTAGCGGCTCCGTTTGCGGCACTGCAACTAGGTGTCGCTTCCCGCACCGCGATTGGCTAAGCTGCGCCGCCCTTAAGCCCCGCCGGCCCAGCGTGCAAACGCCCGCCGCCCCTGGCTCAAGCCGGCACCGCTGAAGCTCAAGGATACGCGTCTGACTTCCATGCCAGTTTCGAAACCGCTGATCGGATTGGTGCTCGTCACGCACGGGCGTCTGGCTCTCGAACTCGTTGCCGCGATGGAACATGTGGTCGGCCCGCAGTCGCAGGTCGCAACCGTGTGCATCGGACCGGAAGACGATATGGAGCGGCGCCGCGCCGACATCATGAAGGCCGTCGAAACCACCAATGCCGGCTCTGGCGTGGTGGTGCTGACGGACATGTTCGGCGGAACGCCCTCGAACCTCGCGATCTCGATCATGGATACGGCCCCGGTCGAGGTGATCGCCGGCGTCAATCTGCCGATGCTGATCAAGCTGGCCTCGGTGCGCGCCACGGAACCGCTGCAGACGGCGGTCGCCCAGGCGCAGGACGCCGGACGCAAGTACATCAACGTGGCTTCCTCGCTCCTCGCGCAGGAAGGTCCGCGCAAGAAGTCGGTCTAGGGCCGCGGCCCAGGCTTTTCGCAACTCTCTAGGACGTCAATCGGAATGAGCGACCTTACGCGCATCGTGGAGATCCGTAATACGAAGGGATTGCACGCGCGCGCCGCCGCGAAGTTCTGCAAAACGGCGGGACAGTTTGAGGCCGAGATCCGCGTCGTACGCGGCGAGAACAATGTCTCCGGCCGATCCATCATGGGTTTGATGATGCTTGCCGCAGCCATCGGGTGTTCGATCGAAATCCGGACCAGCGGACCGGACGCGAGCCAGGCGATGGACGCGCTGACAACCTTGGTCGCCAACAAATTCGATGAAGAATAGACCGGCCAAAGAGTCCGCATCTCCGGCGCGCGGCGAGCGCATGTATGAAGGCGTCGCCGTTGGTCCCGGCGTCGCACTCGGCGTGGTGCACCGGCATGACTCACACGCGGTGGTGCAGGTGCGCGAGCGCCGCATTCCGGCGGCGCGCGTGCGCGCGGAACAGCACCGGGTGCTGGAGGCGGCCGCAGAAGCGGCGAGCCGCATCGAGGCGCTGCAGGCGCGCGCCAAGCGCATGGCCGGCGCGGCGGGCGAGGAAGTGGGATATCTGCTGGAGGCCTACCAGCAAATGCTGAGCGGATCGCGCCTGGTGCGCGGAGTGCAAAAGCGTATCGCTACCGATCGGATCAACGCCGAAGCGGCGGTGATGAAGGAAATCGGCCTGATGGCTGAGGCCTTCGCCGCCATGGACGATCAATATCTGTCGGCGCGCATCGCCGACATTCGCGAAGTGGGGCGCCGCCTGGTTGAAAGCCTGGGCGGCAAGGATATCGAGACCGGGCTGGACGACCTGCCCGTCAACGCGGTGATTGTCGCCGACGAACTGTCCCCGGCCGATACCGCGCTTCTCGACCCCAAGCGTGTCGCCGGTCTCGCCACCATCCTGGGCGGAGTGGAAAGCCACACCGCGATCGTCGCGCGCAGCCTGGGCCTGCCCGCCGTGGTCGCTCCGCCGGAGCTTCTCGAAGGGGCCGAGAACGGCGACGAAATCATCATCGACGGCACGGCAGGGCGCGTCATCATCAAGCCCGGCGCGGCGACGTTGTCGAAGTACAGAAAGCGACGTGCCGCGTTCCTGCGCTCGCAGCATTCGCTGAAGAAGCTGAAGACCGTTGCGGCGGTCACGCGCGACGGCTTCCGCGTGCACCTGCACGCCAACATCGAACTGCCCAACGAAATTCCTGGCGTGCTCGCCGCGGGCGCGGAAGGCATCGGCCTGTTCCGCAGCGAATTCATGTTCATGAACCGTGAAGCCCTGCCGAGCGAGGAAGAGCAGTTCGAGGAACTGTCGCAAGTCGTGAAAAAAATGGGCGGCCGGCCCGTCACCGTCCGGACCCTCGATGTCGGCGCCGACAAACTGGGTGAAGCGGTCGGGCTGGAGCCGGGTCCGAACCCGGCGCTGGGGCTGCGCGCGATCCGCTTTTCGCTGAAGCGGCGCAAACTATTGATGACCCAACTGTCGGCGATTCTGCGCGCGAGCGCGCTCGGGCCGGTACGCATTCTGTTGCCGATGGTCTGCACGGTGGACGAAATCAAGCAGGTGCGCGGGATTCTGGTGCGCGTGGCCGCGGCCTTGAAGCGCAAGGGCGTGCGGATCGCCGATCCGCTGCCGCCGCTGGGCATCATGATCGAAATCCCTGGCGCGGCTCTCGCGGCCGACGCTCTGGCCCAGGAGTCGGACTTCTTTGCGCTCGGGACCAATGACCTGACCCAGTACACACTGGCCATCGACCGCACCGACGAGCAGGTCGCGTATCTCTACAACCCGCTCCACCCGGCGGTGCTCCGCCTCATCCAGTTCACGGCGGAGGCGGCTTCGGCGGCGCGGATTCCGGTTTCGGTCTGCGGCGAGATGGCGGGCGACGCACGCATGACGCCGATCCTACTGGGCTTCGGAATCACGGAGCTGTCCATGAACCCCGCCAGCCTGCCGCGGGTGAAGAAGCGCATCCTGGAGCTGAATCTGGCCTCCATCAGCGGCCAAGTCCGCCGCATGACGGCGGAATCCGACACCACGCGCCTGAAGGAACTGGTCGATACCTTAAGTCAGGCCGTTTAACCGGCTGATTGCTCTAAAAACCCGCTAAATAAGCCTGAGTTGCCGCAATGCACGGCGACTGGTATATGGCGCGGCCTTATCCACACCTCACGCCGGCGATCCCGGACACAGGAGAAAATCTATGAATTTCAGTGACTTCCGGGTGAAAGACATTGGCCTCGCCGATTGGGGCCGCAAAGAAATCGCCATCGCGGAAACCGAAATGCCGGGCCTGATGGCTCTGCGCAGCGAGTTTGGCCCGAAGCAACCGCTGAAGGGCGCGCGCATTGCCGGCTCTCTGCACATGACCATCCAGACGGCCGTGCTGATCGAAACCTTGAAGCACCTGGGCGCCGACGTGCGCTGGGCGTCGTGCAACATCTTCTCGACCCAAGATCAGGCCGCGGCCGCGATCGCGGCGAAGATGACGCCGGTGTTCGCCGTGAAGGGCGAGACACTGGAAGAATATTGGGACTACACCCACAAGATCTTCGAGTGGGCCGACGGCGGCACACCGAACATGATCCTGGATGATGGCGGCGACGCCACCCTGCTGATCGTGCTGGGCACGGAAGCGGAGAAGAA
This sequence comes from Rhodospirillaceae bacterium, assembly GCA_041905525.1. Classification (GTDB taxonomy): domain Bacteria; phylum Pseudomonadota; class Alphaproteobacteria; order Rhodospirillales; family Rhodospirillaceae; genus SHVO01. The sequence goes on along the minus strand of JAYRKY010000001.1, from coordinate 431,475 downwards.
CCCGAAGCTGATCGCCAATCCGACGAACGAAGAAGAAACCGTGTTGTTCGCCGCCATCGCGAAGCGCAACAAGGAACAGCCGGGCTGGTACGCGAAGGTGCTGGCGAATATCCGCGGCGTCTCGGAAGAAACGACCACGGGCGTGCATCGCCTGTACCAGATGGCCAAGGACGGCCGCCTGCACTTCCCGGCGATCAATGTGAACGACAGCGTCACCAAGTCGAAGTTCGACAACATCTACGGCTGCCGTGAATCGCTGGTGGACGGCATCCGCCGCGCCACCGACGTGATGATGGCCGGCAAGGTCGCGATGGTCGCCGGCTTCGGCGACGTCGGTAAGGGTTCGGCCGCGTCGCTGCGTAGCGCCGGCTGCCGCGTGATGGTGTCCGAGATCGATCCGATCAACGCCCTGCAGGCCGCGATGGAAGGCTATGAAGTTGTGACCATGGAAGACGCCGCGCCGAAGGCCGACATCTTCGTGACGGCCACGGGAAACCTGGACGTCATCACCGTCGACCACATGCGCGCCATGAAGGACCGCGCCATCGTCTGCAACATCGGTCACTTCGATACCGAGATTCAGACCGAAGCGTTGCGCAACTACAAATGGCACAACGTGAAGCCGCAGGTGGACGAAGTGGAGTTCCCGGACGGCAAGCGGATTATCCTGCTGGCCGAAGGCCGCCTGGTGAACCTGGGCTGCGCCACTGGCCACCCGAGCTTCGTGATGAGCGCCTCGTTCTCCAACCAGGTGCTGGCGCAGATCGAGCTGTGGACCAACAACGCCAAGTACGACAAGAAAGTCTACGTGCTGCCCAAGCACCTGGACGAGAAGGTCGCCGAACTTCACCTGGCCAAGGTCGGCGCGAAGCTGACCAAACTGTCCGCAAAGCAGGCCAGCTACATCGGCGTTAACCAGCAGGGTCCGTACAAGCCGGAAACCTATCGCTACTAAAGTCGATCCTCGCCGGACCAGCTCCGGGCTGGAGATGTTTGCAAGGGCGTGACCGGGCGTAAGACCTGGTCGCGCCCTTGGTCTTTACGAAATGCGCGAGAGGTCTCGCCCAGGGGCGACAGCCGCCCGTTCCGGCGGTATCTTCCTGCGGTGTCGTAGTGGGGGGTTGGGTGCCGGCCGGGACGCTTGAGTTCTTAACGCCACCGGTATTAGTCGGTCTGATCGCGGTCATCGTGCTGGTGCCGCCGGCCCTCTTTGCGCTTTGGCGTCAGCATAAATACTGGAAAGACGCCGAGAACAGCGCGGGTCGCGCCCGCTATGGGCAGGCGGCGGTCCAGGCGGCGCTCGAAACCGCGCCGGAAGGGTATTTCGCCTGGTTCCATCAACCTATTGCGGGCGAGGATCAGGACGCGCGGTCGCTGCCGCGGTTCAAGGAAACGGGCTACTGCTCGCGCAGGCTCGCCGTGCTGCTGGATCTGTTCCGCGGCATGGAAGCCGGCTTCGACGATGTGCTGGAGGGATTCGATAAACCGTCGCAGGACCGCCTACGTCAGGCGATCCAGGGGCTGCGCAATGGCGGCGACGGCTTCCAGATCGATCTCGCGCACACCGCCACCGGCCGGCGCATCCAGGCCCGGGGCGTGCGCGCCACCGACGCCGACGACCGCACCATGGCGGACGTGGTGTGGATGAGCGATGTGACCGAAGGCGCAGCCGCGGTCGACACCCTCACCTCGGAAAGCGAAGCCCTCAAGCGCGAGTGCGCCCTCCTCAAGGCCGCGCTGAACGGAATCGCCGAGCCGGTTTGGCTGCGCGACGACGACCTGTCGCTCATTTACTGCAACACCGCCTATGTCAAAGCCGTCGACGGCAAGGATGCGCAGGACGTGGTGGCGCGCGGGCGTGAGCTTGCCCCGCGTGTGGCCGTCCGCGAAGCCCGCGCGCTCGCCGCCGCGGCCCGCGCCTCGGGCGAAACCCGCCGCACGCCGTTCCACATGGTAATCGAGGGCAGCCGCCGCCTCATGGAAGTGACGGAAACGCCCGTCGACAGCGAAGCGTCGGCGCCGCGCGACGAGAACGGCGAGTCCAATGCGCCACTGTTCTCGGACGGCAGCGGCCGCCTCACGGCCGGACTGGCCTACGACATCACGCGCCAAGAAGAACTGGAAGTGCGCCTTAAGCGCGAAGCCGCGGCGCATGCCGACGTGCTCGAGCGCCTGGGCACCGCGATCGCGATCTTCGGACCCGACACGCGCCTGATCTTTTTCAATACCGCCTTCGCCGCGCTGTGGGATCTGAGCCCGGGTTGGCTGCTGGACGGTCCTTCCTATGCGACGGTGCTCGACACGCTGCGCGGCGAGCGGCGCTTGCCCGAGGTCGCCGACTTCCCCGCCTATAAGGACAAAGAACTCGCCCGCTTCAACTCGCTGATTGAGCCCACGGAAGATGTGCTGCACCTGCCGGGCGGCGGCACCCTGCGCCGGGTGATCGCACCGCATCCCATGGGCGGTTTGCTCACCACCTACGAAGATATCACTGACCGGCTCGCCCTCGAACGTTCCTACAACACCCTGATCGCGGTGCAGCGCGAGACCATCGACAACCTGCAGGAAGCGGTGGCGGTGTTCGGCGCCGAAGGCCAGCTGCGCCTCGCCAACCCGGCCTTTGCCGAATTGTGGAACATCAGCGTCGAAGCCTTGCGCGAAGGTCCGGTGATGAATGCGGTGATCGACGCCTTCCGCGACTTCTTCGACGATGAGACGATCTGGAGCCGCCACCGCGCGGTTATGCTGGCGGCGCTCGACGCCGAACGCCAGCGCGTCACGCAGCAAGGACGCGTGGTGCGCCGCGACGGTTCGGTTCTGGAGTTCATTTCCGTGCCGTTGCCCGACGGTGGCGCCCTGTTCTGCTACAACGACGTGTCGGCGCCCGAACGCGTGGCACAGCAGTTGCGCAGCCGCGCCGAAGCGCTCGCGGCCACCGACAAGTTGCGGTCCGACTTCATGAGCAACTTCCTGGTGGAATTGGAAGCGACGGCCCAAGCGGCCGACAATGACCCCTCACGCGCGCGGGTGTTTAAGATCCTGGTGGAGGACATGCGTGATCTGTCCGGCATCGACGCCGGCCAGCAGACCCTGCACCTCGACTCCTTCGACGTGCGCGCCCTCACCGACCGCGTCGCCGTCGCAACCCACGAAAGCTTCAAGCGGCGGGCCAAGAAGCTGGTCGTCGACTGCGCCGCCGACGCCGGCTGGATGGTCGGCGACGGCGCGCGCATCAAGCAGACGCTGTATCACCTCGTGATCGCAGCGCTGAAAACGACGCTGGGCGATGTCGTCGCGGTGGTCGTGACCCGCGAAGGTCCGCGCGAGTCCGCCCATGTGGTATTCGCGATCCGCTATGCCGCCCCGCACGACGGGCGCTCGCCGGCTTTGAGCATCCATCTGGCCCAGCGCATCGCCGACCTGCACGGCGGACGTCTCACCACGCGCGCCGACGGCGCCGACACAGTGATTACAGTCCACCTCCCCGCGGGCGGAAAGTCCGTGCGCGCGGCGCAGTCCTGAGACTCATGAGCGATTTGGCGCTTCTGGCCGAAATTCAACTCCCCACCGAGCGCGATACCGTGGCGCTGGGTGCGGCGCTTGCACGGTTGGCGCGGCCCGGAGACATTCTTGCATTGAATGGCCCGCTGGGCGCGGGCAAGACGACGCTGGCCCGCGGTTTCGTGACGGCGCTGACGCAGGCCGACGAGGATGTCGTGAGTCCCACTTTCACGCTTGTCCAAGTCTATGATGCGGGCGTCGCGCCAATATGGCACTTCGATCTGTACCGTCTGACGCAAGTCGAGGACGTGCTTGAACTTGGGTGGGATGAAGCCTTGGGCGGCGGGATCAGCCTTGTGGAGTGGCCGAAGCGCCTGGGCGCGCTATTGCCGCGCAACCGCTTGGATGTGATGTTGAGCTCTGGGACGGAGCACCAAGCCCGAAGCGCGCGCTTGCATGGCGGCGCCTCATGGAAGGACCGGATTGCCGGAATGAAGCATGTCTGAGAACCGTGAACAGGTGATCGCGGCGTTCCTGCGTGAACACGATTGGCACGAAGCAGAGCGTGGCCGCTTGGCGGGGGACGCCTCGTTCCGCAAGTACGACCGTCTGAAGGGCGCGGATGGCCCCGCGGTGCTGATGGACGCGCCGCCGCCGCACGAAGACGTGCGTCCGTTCGTGCGCATCGCCAAGCACCTCTACAAACATGGCTTCGGGGTGCCCCAGATTTACGCCGAGGATCACGGCGCCGGTCTGTTGCTGCTGGAGGACCTTGGCGACGATACGTACACGCGCCTGCTGGCGCGTGGGCATAATGAGCAGGAACTCTATGCCCTGGCGATCGACGCGCTTATCGCCCTGCATCGCCTGTCGCCCAAGGACGCGGTGCCGGACGGCGTGAGCGCCTACGGAATGCCGCGCCTGATCGAGGAGGTCAGCCGGATCAACAGCTGGTATAGGCAACTGGTAGGCGCCCCACCCCTGTCGCCACACGTGGAACGTGCCTTCGGCGAGATCTGGGCGAAAATACTTCCACGGGCCTGGAAAGCGCCGATCTCCCTCGTGCTATTCGACTTCCATATCGACAACCTGATGCTCATCCCCGGACGCACGGGCGTCAACGCTTGCGGCATCCTGGATTTCCAGGACGCGGTGGCCGGCCCGGTGACCTACGACCTGATGTCGCTTCTGGAAGATGCGCGCCGCGATATTGAACCGGGGCTGGTGGCGCAGATGAAGGCGCGTTACCTCGCCGCCTTTCCCGCCGTGCGCCCGGAGGACTTCGACCTCTCTTGGGCGGTGATGGCGGCGCAGCGGCATACGCGGGTGATCGGGACCTTCGCGCGGTTGAAGCTGCGCGACAGTAAGCCGCACTATCTGGTCCACATGCCGCGCCTATGGCGCTACATGGACGCGTGCCTGTCTCACCCGGCGCTCGCCGAATTGAAGGTGTGGTTCGACACGCACTATCCTCCAGCTCTGCGGACTCTCGCCGCATGATGCCCCGGGCGGCGATGTTGCTGGCGGCGGGCCTGGGAAGCCGTATGCGGCCGATCACGGACGTCATCCCGAAGCCGATGGTGCGCGTGGGCGGGAAGTGCCTGATCGACTGGACTCTGGACAGTTTGGACGACGCAGGTGTGAACGAAGCGGTAGTCAATGTGCATTACCTGGCGCCGCTGTTGGTCAAGCACCTTGCCGGCCGTACGCACCCGCGCATCTCCATTTCCGACGAGACTCACCAATTGCTCGATACGGGAGGCGGCGTGGTGAAGGCCTTACCGCTCTTGGGCGATGCTCCCTTTTTTGTGTGCAACTGCGACGCCATCATCGCCGGCGGCACTCCCGCGGCGGAGCGTTTGGCGGCGGCCTGGACGGACGCGCTTGATGTGCTGATGCTGGTGCATCCGCGCGCGAGCGCCTATGGCTTCGATGGGGCCGGAGACTTTTTCGTGGCAGACGATGGCCGCCTCACGCGGCGAGGCGCCGCGGCGGAAGCTCCTTATGTCTATGCAGGGATGTTCATCATTCACCCGCGTGCGCTCGCCGACCTGAAGGCGGAGCCGTTCTCTCTGAATAAAGTGTGGAACGCCGCGATCGCCGCCGACCGCATGCGCGCCGTGGTTCATGATGGGCGCTGGTACCATGTGGGAACTCCCGAGGCGGTCGGGGAAACCGAAACTCTTCTCGCGCAGGAGCAGCGAACGGCATCGTGACGGACAAGAGACGGGAGAGCTGGCGCATGTCGGCGGGACCGGGGCCCGCCGTGTTCACGATACCGGCGCGTTTCGCCTTCGTGGATGTCCTGGCGCGCGGCATCCTCGCCGAAGCCGGCGACGACCCGTTGGCATTGACGCGAATCACCGTATTGCTGCCGACCCGACGCGCCTGCCGCTCCCTGCGCGAAGCCTTCTTGAGATTGAGCGGTGGCACCCCGGTGCTGCTGCCGCGGATGATGCCGCTGAACGACCTGGACGAAGAGGATGCTCTCTTCAGCGGGTTCGCCGCGGCCGACACCCTTGAAGCGATTCCTCCCGCCATCGCGCCGCTCAAACGCCAGCTCTTCCTCGCGCGCTTGATCCAGTCGCGCCGCGTCGCCGGGCGTACGCCGCATCTTGAAGAGGCGCTGCAGTTGGCGACCGAACTCGCGCGCTTGATTGATCAGGTTCAAACGGAGCAGCTGGACTTCGCGCGTTTGAAAACGCTGGTACCGGACAATTACGCCGAGCACTGGAAAGAGACGCTTGCATTTCTGGAGATCGTGACGCGCCTGTGGCCGGACGTGCTGGCGGCGGACGGAACGGTCGACCCGGTGACGCACCGGAACAAGGTGTTCGCGGCGCAGGCGGCCGCATGGACAGCGCAGCCGCCCGGACCCGTGATCGCCGCCGGCTCCACAGGGAGCGTACCGGCAACGGCGGACTTGCTGCTGGCGATCGCGCGCATGCCGGAAGGTTGTGTCGTCTTACCGGGCCTCGACCAGACGCTGGATGAGGAAGGATGGGGTGCCCTCGACGAAACGCATCCGCAGTATGGCATGAAGGAACTGTTGGCGCGCCTTGGTCTCGCCCGCGAAGACGTGCGGCCGTGGCCGGGAACGCAAAGTCCGGAGACCGTGCGCGAGCGCCTCATCAGCGAAGCGATGCGCCCCGCGGCGACCACGGAGGGGTGGCGGGCGCTACCGTCCATCGGTGAAGGCGCGATTGCCGGGATGGCACGCGTCGACTGCCCTGGGGCGCGCGAGGAAGCCGAAGTCGTTTCCTTCATTATGCGCGAAGCATTGGAGACGCCGGAGCTTACCTGCGCGCTAGTGACGCCGGACCGGCGTTTGGCGGAGCGTGTCACCGCCGAGCTCAAGCGCTGGAAAATCGACATCGATGATTCCGCCGGCCGCAGCCTTGACCGCACACCGGTCGGGACGTTCCTACGGCTCACGGCGGAAATGGTCGCGGGCGAATTCGCACCCGTGCCCACGCTGGCGGCGTGCAAACATCCCCTGGCGGCGGCAGGTCTCGATGACGTCGTGTTCCGGAGCGCGACGCGTGCCGCCGAGCGGTTCGTCCTGCGAGGACCCCGGCCGGCGGCAGGATTGGAGAGCCTGAAAGCGTTGGCGGCCAACGCCAAACATTTCGAGCGTGAGATCTTGGGCTGGATCGCGCGCCTGGAGTCCTGCTTCGCCGGATTTACCGCCGTGATGCAAAAGGCCGACGTGGCGCTCGACGAAGTTCTGAATGCCCACATGGAAGCCGCCGAGGCTTTCGCCGAAACGCCCGAGAAGCCCGGTGCGCTGCGCCTTTGGGCCGGTGATGCAGGCGAAGCGCTGGCCGCGTTCGCGGCTGAGCTGGCGCACTACGGAAGCGCGGTACCGCGGTTCGATCCGCGGCACTATCCCGCCGTCCTCAATGCCTTGCTCACCGGGCAAGTGGTGCGCCCCAAGTTTGGCAGACATCCGCGGCTCGCCATTCTCGGTCCGCTCGAAGCCCGCCTCCAGCGCTTCGACGTTTTGATTTTGTCGGGCCTCAACGAGGGGACGTGGCCGGGCGATGCACCGGCGGACCCGTGGATGAGCCGACCGATGCGTCAGGACTTTGGACTGCCGTCGCCCGAGCGGCGCGTCGGGCTGGCGGCGCATGATGTCGCGCAAGCCCTGTGCGCGCCGCGCGTGGTGATGACCCGCGCGGTCAAGTCCGAGGGCACACCCACCGTGCCGTCCCGCTGGCTGATGCGCCTCGAGCAGGTGATCAAGGCCGCGGGCCTGCGTGAGACTTGGCGCGCGGCGAACGCGCCGTGGCTTGCGTGGGCCAAGGAGCTTTCGCATCCGGCGCAGTTCACCGCGGCCAAACCGCCCGCACCGCGGCCGCCGGTGGCGGCGCGCCCGCGCAAGCTATCGGTGACGCAAATCGAGACTTGGATGCGCGACCCTTACGGCATCTACGCCAAATGTATCCTCGGCCTGGAAGCGTTGCCCGACCTCGACCAAGACGCAAGCCTCGCAGACTACGGCTCGCTGACTCACAAAGCGCTGCAAGATTTCATCACCGCCTACCCTTCCGGGCCCTTGCCGGACGATGCCGAGGCGATGCTGTGCAAGATCGGCCGGCGGCTATTCGATACGGGGACCGTGCGTCCCGCGGTGATGGCGTTCTGGTGGCCCCGCTTCGAGCGCATTGCCGCATGGTTTGTCACACACGAGCGCACCCGGCGCGATGTGCTGAAACGCGCGCATGTGGAACGCGGGGGGCGGCTGGAGATCGCGGGTCCGGGAGGAGTCTTTACCCTCACCGCCAAGGCCGACCGCATCGATGAGACCTCGAACGGGCTCGTCATCATCGACTATAAGACCGGCTCCGTTCCGAGCCCCCGAATGGTTCAGGCCGGCTTTTCCCCCCAGCTGCCGTTGGAAGCCGCCATGGCTTTGGCGGGTGCGTTCCAGGGAATCCCCCGCGCGCCCGTGGACGAGATCTCGTTTTGGCACCTGCATGGTCGCAAAGACGGCGGCGACGCGGACGCCGTCAAAGGCGATCCCGCCGAGCTGGCGAAAAATGCGCATGAGGGCCTCGCGAAATTGATCGCCACCTTCGACGATCCCGGGACGCCTTACGAAGCGCGCCCCAATCCAGAGACCGCACCCGCTTATAGCGACTACTTGCATCTCGCGCGCGTGAAAGAGTGGATTTCGGCCGGCGAGGAGGACGCATGAACGACGCCTCGCCCATCGCCATCGCCGAGCGCACACAAAGGAGCGCGGCCCATCCCGCAAAAAGCGTGTGGGTGAGCGCGTCCGCGGGCTCCGGCAAAACCAAGGTACTCACCGACCGCGTGCTGGCGCTGCTGTTAAGCGGTACGCCGCCGCACAAAATTCTTTGCCTCACCTTCACCAAGGCGGCCGCGGCCGAGATGAGCAACCGCATCAATGACCGGCTCGCGTCCTGGGTGACCATGGACGAGGCGACGCTGTGGGAGCAGCTGGCCGCCCTTCATCCGGAGAAGCCCGACCGGCTGCTCATAGATCGTGCGCGGCGTCTATTCGCCCAGGTGCTGGACGCACCCGGCGGGCTTTCGATCTCCACCATTCACGGATTCTGCCAATCCTTGCTCAAGCGGTTCCCGCTGGAAGCGGGTGTTACTCCGCACTTCACGGTGATGGACGAGCGCGACGCGCGTGAAGCCTTGGCGGCGGCACAGGAACTCTGCATCGCCCACTCGCACCGGGGCGACGACGAGCCACTCGCGGAAGCGCTGAAACTGATCACGGCGCGTGTCCATGAGTCGTATTTCGCCGACCTGATGGATTCACTGGCCGGGTGCCGGACCAAGCTCGCTCGCATGTTCGAGGCCCATGACGGGTTGGACAATGTGGCGAAAGCGCTGCGGCGTAAACTGGGACTGCCTGAGGATGCGACTGAGCTCTCCCTCCTGACCGCGGCGTGCAAAGACACGGCGTTCGATGTGAGCGCGCTCAAAAGATGTTGCGGCGCCCTCGATGGCGGCTCCGCGGCAGACAAGAAGCGCGCCGCGGCATTGCGTGCGTGGCTGTCGACTGCGGAGACAAGAATTGCGGGTTTTGATGCCTATGCCGGCGCCCTACTGACCAAGGAAGACGAACTGCGTGAGCGGCTTGCGACCAAGGGCGTCATCGCGGCCATGCCCGACATCCTTGCAGTGCTGGAAGCCGAAGCCCAGCGCGTGCGCGAAGTGCGGATGATGTGCAAGGCCGCGCGCGTGGCCGCCAACACCGAAGCCTTGTTGCGCCTGGGCGCGCGCATGCTGGATATCTATACCGAGGAGAAAGAGCGGCGCGGGCTTCTCGACTACGACGACCTGATCCAAACCGCGCGGCGGCTGGTGGAGCGCGATGGCGCCGCGGCGTGGGTGCTCTACAAACTGGACGGCGGCCTCGATCACATCCTGATCGACGAGGCGCAGGATACGAATCCGGACCAGTGGGCCATTGTCGACGCTCTCACCCGCGAATTCTTCGCCGGAGAAGGCGCGCACGAACAGGTGGCGCAAGCGCCGCGCACCGTGTTCGCGGTCGGCGACCGCAAACAATCAATCTACGGTTTCCAGGGCGCCGCGCCTGACGAGTTCGATCGCATGGAGCGTGTCATCGCGGGCCGCGTGCAGAGCGCGGAGCAATCGTGGGACAAGCAGGTGCTATACGTCTCGTTCCGCTCCGTGGCGGCGGTTCTGGATGCGGTGGATCACGTTTTCCGTCAGCCTGGCGCTCGGGACGGCGTCGCGCGCGAGGACGAGGATATCTCGCACCTACCGGCGCGGCAGTTGAGCGCCGGGCTGGTCGAGATGTGGGCGCCGGTGGAACCGGAAGCAACTGACGAGGCTCCGCCGTGGATGCCGCCGGTGGAACGCAAGCGCGGGGACTCACCGCCCGCCCGCCTCGCCGCACTCGTTGCCAAACGCATCCATCGCATGGTGACGTCCGGGGAGCTGCTGGAATCCCAGGGCCGCCCGATCCGGGCCGGCGACATCATGGTGCTCGTGCGCCGTCGCACCGGCTTCGTCGAAGATCTCGTGCGCCATTTAAAAACGCTGAAAGTCGCCGTCGCGGGCGTGGACCGCATGGTGCTCACCGACCAGATGGCGGTGATGGACCTGATGGCGCTGGGACAGTTCCTCCTGCTGCCGGAGGACGACCTCACCCTCGCCACGGTCCTGAAGGGCCCTCTGGTGGGGCTGCACGAAGAGGAGCTTTTCACGCTGGCGCATGGGCGCGGCGAGAAGCGCCTGTGGGACGTGCTGTCTCTCCATGCCGGCAGCAACTCCTCGCTCGGACAAGCTCACGGCGTGCTGGCCGACCTTCTGGCCAAAACTGATTATCTGACGCCCGCCGAACTTTACGGCCATATTCTTGTCGCCTGCGACGGGCGCAGGAAACTGCTTGCCCGCCTCGGTCTCGACGCCGAAGATCCGATCGACGAATTCATGTCTCTGGCCCTGGACTACCAGGACGACCACGCGCCGTCGCTCCAGGGGTTCTTGCATTGGCTTTCCGCGGGCGACGCGGAGATCAAGCGCGATCTCGACAGCGGCGGCACGGATGCGGTGCGCGTGATCACGGTTCATGGCGCCAAGGGCTTGCAGGCGCCCATCGTCTTCCTTCCGGACACCATGCAAGCGCCGACATTTCAAGATCGCCTGCTGTGGACCGGAGACGAGAAGCCGCTGATGCTGTGGTGCGCGGCGGCGCCCGAGGTGGACCCGGTGACGCGGCGCGTGCGCGAAGGCCTCGCCGCGGCTCAGGACCGCGAGTACCGGCGCCTCCTCTACGTGGCAATGACGCGCGCGGAAGACCGCCTCTATGTGTGTGGGTGGAAGAACAAGAAAGCCTCCACCAGCAGCGCCAGCTGGTACGACCTGATCAAAGCCGGACTGTCCGCCTCCATGGCCGTGACGGTCACCGACGACTTCCTTGCGGGCGATGGCACGCTGCCGAGCGCGGATGTTCTGCGCTTGAGCTGCCGTCAGGAAAAACCGGCAAGGGAAGAGACCAAGGGGGCGCAGGTTCTGACGGCAGCGCCGCTGCCCTCGTGGTCGCGCGAGGACGCCCCGCCCGAAGCGGTGCCGCCGCGTCCTCTCGCCCCCTCTCGCGTCGCCATGGACGATCCTCCGGTAAATTCGCCGCTCAACGATACGCGCACACGTTTCCAGCGTGGGATCATCATCCACCGCCTGTTGCAGCGGCTGCCGGACTTGCCGGCGGCGAAGCGCCGTAAGGCGGCCGAAGCTTTCGTGGCGCAGCCGTCGTGGGAACTCACCGCCGACGAGCGCGCCGCCCTCGTGGACGAAACCATGGCCGTGCTGGAGACACCGGACTTTGTGCCCCTATTTGCGCCGGAAACATCGCGGGCGGAAGTGCCGGTCACGGGACTCCTGGGACGCTTCGCTCTGTCCGGGCAAGTGGACCGCCTCGCCGTCACCGACGACGAGGTATGGATCGTTGACTACAAGACCAACCGGCCGCCGCCGCAGGAGGCCGTGAATGTCGACAGGGCCTATGTCTATCAGATGGCCGCCTATCGCAGGGCGTTGCAGGCGATTTATCCGCGCCACACTGTTCACTGTCTGCTGCTGTGGACCGACGGGCCTTTCATCCTGGAACTGCCGGCGCAGCAAATGGATGACCTGCTTGCCGGTTCGGGCCTAATCTAGGGCATGAATACGGCCACGCCGCAAACCCCGGACGTCACCGATCAGTCGCGCAATGTCGACGGCGTGCTGTTGCGCGAGTGCTGGTACTACGCCCTGCCCGCCCATGCCCTGAAACCCCGCGCAACCGTCCACCGCACGATCCTGGGAGAGCCGATTCTGTTGGGCCGCGACGCGGACGGAAACGTTTTTGCGTTGCGCGACACCTGCCCGCACCGTGGGACATTGCTGTCGAGGGGCGCGTTCGACGGCCGCGAGGTGCAGTGCCCCTACCACGGCTGGCGCTTTCGTACCGATGGCCAGTGCACCACGATCCCTTCGCAACTCGCCGACCAGAAGCCGCAGGCGTGCGATATCCGCACCGCGGCGTACCGCGTCGTCGAGCGGGATGGGAATGTCTGGATCTATATCGGGAAGAACAAAGACGCCCTTCCCCCGGTGCCCGCGGTGCCGGCGGTGGGCGCGCGTTTCCAATTGCATGAATCCTCCATCTTCGACTGCAACATCGACGTGGCGGTGTCGGGGCTGATGGATCCGGCGCACGGCGCTTTTGTGCACCGCTCCGCCTATTGGCGCGGCGAACACAGCATCTACGAAAAGCAAAAAGCGTTCTCGCCGCTTCCCGAACACGAAGGCCTAGGCTGGCGTATGGACCGCCATACGGCATCGCGCAATTCGCGGGCTTATCGCCTCTTCCTGGGCGGCGCGCCGGAGACCGACATCAGCTATCGCATCCCGGCGACGCGCATCGAGCATGCGCAAACGCAAAAATACAATTACTGCGGCCTGACCGCATGCACGCCGATCACCGCCGAACGTACCGAAGTACATCACGTGATGTATTGGGACGTGCCGGGCGGATCGTTCCTGCGTCCCGTGGTGCGGGGGCTGGCGAAGCGCTTCCTTGAGCAGGACCGGCAAGCAGTGATGGCGATGCAGGAGGGCCTCGCGTTCAATCCCTCGACGATGCTGATCCAGGACGCAGACACTCAAACGCGCTGGTACTTTCGCTTGAAACGGGAGTTTCTGACCGCCCAGGCCGAAGGCCGGGCCGCGCGCAACCCTCTCGCGCCTGTGATACTGCGCTGGCGCAGCTAGCGGATTCGGGCCTAGCGCCCTGCCTTGACGCCCGGGGCCCCCCTCCCTAGATTCGCCCATCCCCTCCCTGCGGGCCCTGGCCCAAATCCCCGGCCCCAATCAAGGAATTCCCCGAATGAAAGACGTTTCCGATAGCTCCTTTGAAACCGACGTGCTGAAGGCCGAAGGGCCAGTCCTGGTCGATTTCTGGGCGGAATGGTGCGGCCCCTGCAAGCAGATCGCCCCCTCGCTGGAGAAACTGGACAAGGAACTGTCGGACAAACTGACCTTCACCAAGATCAATATCGACAACAATCCGAACACCCCGACACAGTTCGGCGTGCGCGGCATCCCGACCCTGATGATCTTCAAAAACGGCCAAGTGGCGGCGACCAAGGTCGGCGCCCTGCCGGAAAGCAAGTTGAAGGAATGGATCCAGCAGTCGCTCTGATCGTGATTTTTGGCCTGATTTGATCGAAAAGGCCGCATTTTTGGCGAAAAATTAAGGGCCTCAGCCGACAACCGGCTGGGGCCCTTTTGCCGTTCAGGGCAGGCCCCCGTTAAAACGACCGCGAAGAGGGGCTTATGACATCGACGACCGGCGGCTATGTGACCGACACGGCCTATGTGGCCGAGTTCTACGGCGATCATGCGCCTGCCCATATGAACCTGATTGCGGCCTCGAACGGTTACCGCCCCCGCCCGCTGGACGGCGCCTTCACGTGGTGCGACTACGGCTGCGGCAACGGGATCACCGCGAACGTGCTCGCGGGCTGTTTCCCCGACGCGAAATTCTACGGGGTCGATTTCCTGCCGGCGCATACGCGCATGGCGGAGCTCCTGTCGCTGCGCGGCGGACTCTCCAACACCACCTTCATCCAAAAAAGTTTCAACGACCTCACGGCCGATGAGATTCCGCCGCTCGACTTCGCGGTGATGCATGGCGTGCTGTCGTGGATCGACGATCCGACGCGCAACGCGCTGCTCGACGATGCGGCCCGGCGGTTGAAGCCCGGCGGATTGCTACTCACGGGCACGAACGCCATGCCCGGCTGGGCGGCGAAACTGCCGATGCGCAACATGGTCTATTCGCTATCGCGCGACGGCCAGAACTCGCTGGAGCGCGCGCAGACCGGGCTCGACTGGCTGAAGAAACTGAAGAACGCGAAGGTCAAATATTTCCGCGACAACCCGGCGCTGGCGGAAGCGGTCGAGGAACTCGAACGGTTGGATCTGCGCTATATGGCGCACGAGTATTTCAATGAGCACCTGCGCGCCTTCTACTTCGCCGAATTGCGGGCGATGATGGAAGCACGCGGCTTCCGCTTCGCCGGATGTGCGCGCTTGTTCCTCAACATGGTGGACCTCGCCGTACCGCACGCGCTGCAGGACGAGTTCCGGTCGGTGAAGACGCGCGCCGAGCTCGAGGCGAAAAGGGACTTCATTCGCAACGAGACCTTCCGCCGCGATGTGTGGATCAAGGGCGAGCCCCTGAAAAGCGAAGAAGAGTGGCTCGCCGTCAATCAAGATCAGACGTTCGGTACGATCGAGCCCTTGTCCAAAATTGACCGGACCGTGGCGTTCGGAGATCTGCAGCTCAGCTATGAAAACGAGCCGTTCGCCGGGATGCTGAAGCTGATCGCGGAAAGAGCGCTGTCGATCCGGGACATGGACGCATCACCCGCTCTCGCCGGTCTGTCGCCCTGGACGCGGTTCGAAGCCGCGCGCCTGCTCGCCGCCGGCGGGCAGGTGCATTCGTTCCCCGCCCCGACCCAGGCCGTGAAAGTGCCCCGGGGCGCCCGCTTGTCGATGCCGGCCATCAACCGCGGCATGATTAAGGAACTATGCATGACCGCGCCCAAGATCGCCCTGGCCGCGCCTTATGCCGGCACCGGTGTGGAAGTCAGTAATATCGACGCGATCCTTTTGCTGGCACGCTGCGACAAGGGCCGCGAGGCCACGGTGAAGACCGCGCTGAAGGTTTTGGCCAGCGACGCCGGAGATATGGTGGTCGGCAATAAAACATTGACGCCGCAGCAGACAGAGGATTTGCTGAAGGAGCGTTTCGCCGCCATTGAGAGCACGATGCTCGACAAGTTTGCCGAGATCGGCGTGATCAGCGTGGAAGGCTGAACGCGGGGAAAGGAAAGACCCTCGCGATGACACGGCGGACTCACCTGCTTTTTGCCCTCGGCCTTGCCACCGTCCTTACGTGCGCCACCGCGCACGCGGCCGAAGACGAAATCCAGGTCCCGCCACTCGCCCTCACCTATGCCGCGGACGCGGCGCTGTGCGAGGCCGCGAAGGAGGCGATATCAACCGAACCGCCGTGCCGCGCATTCGATGAAGCCGCGTGCCCGCGTCCCGACGCGCTGAAGTTCAAACCTGTCGCCAGCGATCAGTATGGCTATACCGAGGTGGCGCTCGGTCCGGCGATGCCTTCGGCCGCCTATACGATTCTCTATCTGCAGCGGTATCGGGGCGACCGGACGTCGCGGCTGATGGAAACATGGAAGGTCGACAGCGCCGGCCTGAAAAAGCTGTTCGACACACCGCCGGGCCTCATTTCCTTCGAGGACCGTTACCGCTTTCATCCCGGTCCAAAATCGGACCTTCCGTTCGAGACGAACGCGAAGGAACTGCGCGACTTGTTGAAGGGAAGCGAAAAGATCTCCAGCGAATGGTCGGCGGTGACGGAGGTCCTGGGCCAGCCCCACGCGATCATTCGTGAGTGTCAGGGCAGCTGGCGCTTCGGCGGCTATTACCGGTGCGAACGCGTCAGCAAGCTCACATTCGTGAAGCTTGCCGACAAAGGTCCCGCCAGCCGGTCGTGCGAATTCAACGCCGTCGAGAAGAACCCCGCCTAATCTTCCATGAGAGCCTTGTTCGTCCGGTCTGTCATCATCAGCGTCGCGACGAAGCTGATGGCGCAGCAAATCGCCATATAGAACGCGATGGCATAGCCCGTCTTATATTGGGCCAGCAGCGCCGTGGCGATGAGCGGGGCCGGACCGCCGGCGAAAACCGAGGCCAGCTGATACCCCATGGACGATCCCGAATAGCGCAGACGCCCCTTGAAGCTTTCGGCGATGAGGGCGGCCTGCGGCCCGAACATGATGTCGTGAGGGATCAGCGAGACGGCGATGGCGAAGAAGGCCCACGCCGGAATCTGCGTGTCGAGCGCGGCGAAATAGAGGAACCCAAAGATCGCGTTGACCACGCAGCCGATCAGGTATGTCCGCTTGCGCCCCCATCGGTCCGACAGCCAGCCGAAGAGAGGAATGGTGAAACAGGAAAGGCCCGCGCACACCATTACGGCCTGCAGCAGGAAGTCGCGATCCATTCCCAGCTGGGCCGTACCGTAAGAAAAGATGAACGCGGTGAAAATATAGAACGGCGCCTGCTGGCCTGTGCGCGCGAATGCGGACAGAAGGATTTCGCGGGGGTGTTCCTTCACCGCCTGAATGAAAGGTTGGCGCTCGATCTTGTTTTCGGCGGCGAGCTTGCGGAAGGTCGGGGTTTCAAGAATACCGAGGCGGATATAGAGGCCCACGCCGACGAGCAGGATGCTGATCAGGAACGGCACGCGCCATCCCCAGTCGAAGAACGCATCGGCGGAAATGGCACTGAAGGAGAGAACGGCGAGGTTGGCCGTGAAGACGCCCATCGGCACGCCCCACTGCGGCCATGACGTGATGAAGCCGCGGTGCTTGTCGCTCTTGGCCCATTCCATCGCAAGAAGGACCGCGCCGCCCCATTCGCCGCCGACGCCGATGCCCTGAATAAAGCGCAGAACCGTCAGAATGACCGCGCCCCAGATCCCGATGCTCTCGTGCGTGGGCACCAATCCAACCGCGAAGGTCGCGAGGCCCATCAACAGAAGCGTTGCGACCAAGGTGCCCTTGCGGCCGATGCGATCGCCATAGTGGCCGAAGATCGCGGCGCCGAGCGGCCGGGACAGGAAGCCGACGAAATACACGGAGAAGGCTTGCAGCGTCGCAACGAGCGGTTCCGACTGAGGAAAGAACAGCTTTCCGAAGACGAGGCCGGTGACCGTGGAATAGAGGAAGAAATCGTACCACTCGATGGTACTGCCGATGGCGCTGGCGACCACGGCGCGGTTTAGCTGTTTCCGATGCTCGGCATCGGACAGTTGGGGAATGGCGGCATCGGTCATCAGCGATACTCCTTCTCCGAATCAATGTCCTGGCCGGTGCGGTCCTTCAGCATCAGCGTGGCGATCACGCTGATGACACAACACACCGCAACGTACCCGGCAATGGAGTAGGCCGTCCCGGTTTCCCGCAACAGATAGGCGGCCACGATGGGAGCCGGCCCGCCGGCCACAATGGCGGTGAGCTGGTAGCCGATGGACGCGCCGGAATAGCGCAGGCGCCCCGTGAAGCTTTCGGCGATCAACGCCGCCTGGGGGCCATACATCATGCTGTGCACCAAGAGCGAAGCCGCAATCGCGAGGAAAACGGCCCCGGACGAGAGACCGAGGAGCCAGAAGTAGGCGAAGGCGAAGAAAGCCGTGGCGACGACGCCGCTGAGATACATGCGCCGGCGGCCGATGCGGTCCGACAGCCACCCGGCGAGCGGAATCCAAATGAACCCGAAAAGCGCGCCCACGACGAGGGCTTCGAGCAGCACGTTCCGATCGTATTTTAGGAACTGCGTGCCATAGGCGAGAATGAAGGTCGTGAAGATGTAGAAGGACGCGTTCTCGCCGGTGCGGGCCAGCGCAGAGAGCAAAATCTCCTTCGGGTGACGCTTTATCACCTCGAGCATCGGCGCTTCGGCGATCTGATTGGTTTCCTGCAGCTTGCGGAAGGTCGGCGTTTCGACCACGCCGAGTCGGATATACATGCCGACACCAACAAGGAGAAGCGACAGAAAGAATGGGATGCGCCAACCATAGGTCTCGAAGTCGGGGCCGGTCGCATAGCTGACGCCAAGCACCACCAGATTGGCGAGAGCAAGTCCCAGCGGAACGCCAAACTGCGGCCATGACGCCGCGAAGCCGCGGTGCTTGTTCGTGCGCGTCCATTCCATGGACATGAGAACCGCGCCGCCCCACTCGCCGCCTACGCCAATCCCCTGAATGATGCGCAACAGGGCGAGCAGCACCGCGCCCCAGATCCCGATGCTGTCGTAGGTCGGCACAAGGGCGACAGCGAAAGTGGCCACCCCCATCAACATGAGAGTGGCGACCAGGCTGGCCTTACGGCCGATGCGATCGCCGTAGTGACCGAAGATGGCCGCGCCCACGGGTCGGGCGACGAAGCCCACGGCGAAAGTAATTAACGATCCGATGGTGGCCGAGAACGGGTCGGTCTGCGGGAAGAAAAGTTTCGGCAGGATGAGACCGGCCGCGATGCCGTAGAGGAAGAAGTCGTACCATTCGATGGCGGTGCCGATGGTGCTGGCGATCACCGCGCGGCGCAAATTCTTCTCGTGCGGCTCGTCCGGAAGCGATTGAGCCGTCGTCATCGATACCCCCCAGTCTAACGCCCCCCGAGCGGGCTCGACCGCCACGCCTCTCCCCAGGGGCCCGAAGCGGTCATTGTCAATAAATCGCGAGGCCAGTCAAAGAGTTTGCGACCCCTTGCGTTATGCCGTAGGAGGGCTGATGGGAACCGAATACCTGTTGCTCGCGGGCGCGGCCTTCATCGCGGGCGTCATGAACGCTCTTGCCGGCGGCGGCACCTTCATCACCTTCCCGGCGCTGGTCTTTACCGGCGTCCCTTCGGTGATCGCCAACGCCTCGAATGCCGTGGCGCTGGTGCCCGCCTCCTTCGCGAGCGCCTGGGCCTACCGGCGCGACTTCCAGAGCGTCGAAAATCTCTCGTTCAAGGCGATGGTGGCGGTCAGTCTGGTGGGCGGTGTGATCGGCGCCATCCTCCTGGTCTCCACACCCGAGACGACCTTCGACGCACTGGTGCCGTGGCTTCTGCTAGCGGCCACCCTGGTCTTCGCCTTCGGCCCCAAATTCATTCCCAAGCTGCGCGAGCGTTTCCACATCGGCCCCACGACGCTCCTGATCCTGCAATTCTGCGTCGGGATCTACGGCGGCTATTTCGGGGGGGCCATGGGCATCGTCATGCTGGCCGTCTACAGCCTGTTCGGCCTGACCAACCTCAACGCGATGAACGCGATGAAGGCGATGATGGCGGGCTTCATCAACGGCGTGTCGGTGTTCGTGTTCGTCGCGACCGGCAACGTGGTATGGAAACAAACCCTATTCATGATGGTCTTCGCCATCATCGGCGGCTACTTCGGGGCCCACTACGGACGCAAACTCAACCCGAAGTATCTGCGCGCGCTGATCGTTTTCATCAGCACCACAGTCACGATCGCGTTCTTCGTGCGCCTCTAAGTCCGAAAGCGCCCCTAGGCCGGCTACCGGTTTTCGCGCAGTACTTCACCGGCGAGATATAGGGAGCCGCAGATCAGCACCCGCGCGCGTGTTCCGCCGCCTGCCGTGATGGCCTGGAGCGCCTGCGCGGGAGACGCGGCGGTCGCGGGCGCGGCGAACCCGGCCGCGAGGGCGGCCTGGGCGAGGTCGGCGGGCGCGTACGCCATGTCGTTGGCGATGGGCACGGCGGTGAAACTGGCGGCCCGGCGGCTGAGTGGCCGCAGGTAGTCCACGGCCGCTTTCGTCGACAGCATGCCGCAGATGAGGTGCAAGGGCGAATCGGACCACCGCTCTTCGGCGAGCGCGGCGACCACCTCGCCCGCGCCGGCGTTGTGTCCGCCATCCAGCCACAATTCCCATCCCACCGGAAGCGCCCCGACAAGCGGCCCCTTCTTCAAATGCTGCGCCCGGGCGGGCCACTCGATATTCCGAAAGCCGCTTTTGATCGCGAAGGGCGGAATGGGAAGGCGTGTCTGCGCCAGCGCGGCCAGCGCGAGGCCCGCGTTGTCGTACTGATGCCGTCCCGGCAGCGTAGGCGACGGCGCCGACCATTGGAGTCCGTCCTCGCCTTCAAACAGGAGCGAGCCTTCACGCGGGCTGGAAACGCGCCAGTCTCGGTTCTGAAGCTTGAGCGATGCGCCGGTCGCGCGCGCATGGCTCTCGATCACCGCGAGAGCGTCTGGAGGCTGGGCTACGCTCACGCACGGCACGCCGGGCTTCATGATCGCGGCCTTTTCGCCGGCAATCGCCGCCACGGTGTCGCCGAGATATTGCATATGGTCCATCGAGATCGAGGCGAGCGCGGTCACCAGCGGCTTGTCGACCACGTTGGTGGCGTCGAAACGCCCGCCAAGACCGACCTCGAGCAGGGTGACATCGGCGGGAATGCGCGCGAAAGCCATGAACGCGACCGCCGTCGTGACCTCGAAGAACGTGATGGGGCGCCCCGCATTTACCTCCTCGACCTTCTCGAGCAGGGCCAGCAGCAGCGCCTCGTCGATCAGATCCCCGCAAAGACGGATCCGCTCGGCGAAGCGAACGAGGTGCGGCGACGTGTAGACATGGACTTTGTAGCCGGCGGCTTCAAGCACCGCGCGCATCGTGGCGACCGTCGAGCCTTTGCCATTTGTGCCCGCGACATGGATGACCGGCGGCATGCGTTGCTGCGGATTGCCGAGATCGGCAAGCAGGCGGTGCATCCGGTCGAGGGAAAGATCGATGAGCTTCGGGAATAGATGCGTCAGCCGCTCGAGCGCGGCATCGACTTGCGCGGCGGCATCCATCGGGCGCTATTCCGCCAGCGGCGTATCCGACTCATAGTGGTCGGCGTCCGGCACGGTCGGATCCGGGGGCGCGTAACGGCCGCCCTCGTCCTCGCGCCGCTTCTTGCGCCGGGCGCTGGGTGGAAGATTGACGACATCCGCGGCCGGATTGGTATGCAGCAGAAGGCCGAGCAACTGGACCAGCTGGGCGCGCAGTTCGTGACGCGGCACAACGAGGTCAACCATGCCGTGCTCCATCAAGTACTCGGAGCGCTGGAAGCCTTCCGGCAGCTTTTCGCGAATCGTCTGTTCGATCACACGGGCGCCGGCAAAACCGATGATCGCGCCGGGTTCGGCCACAGCGATATCGCCGAGCATCGCAAAGGACGCCGTCACCCCGCCGGTCGTGGGATCGGTGAGGATGACGATGTAGGGCAGTCCCTTCTCGCGCACCTTGTTCACCGCGACGGTCGTGCGCGCCATCTGCATCAGGGACAGAATCCCTTCCTGCATGCGCGCGCCGCCCGAGGACGGGATGACGATGAGCGGGGCTTCCTGCAGCACGGCCAGTTCGGCGGCCGCGACGATGGCTTCGCCCACCGCGGCGCCCATGGATCCGCCCATGAAATCGAACTCAAATGCCGCGATGACGACGCCGAGGCCGCCCATGGTGCCGTGCCCGACCACAACCGCGTCCTTGAGACCGGTCTTGGCCTGGGCTTCCTTCAGGCGTTCGGCGTAGCGCTTGCGATCCTTGAATTTGAGCGGATCGACGGTGACCGGCTGCAATTCGATCTCGGTCCACGCCGCGTTGTCGAACAGCATGCGCAGACGGTCGCGCACCGGCATCCGCAGATGGTGGCCGCAATGCGTACAGACGCGGAGGTTCTTCTCCAGCTCGCGGTGGAACATCATCTCGCCGCACTTTGTGCACTGAAGCCAAAGATTGTCGGGGATGTCCTTCACCGCGGCGGCGGCGCCACCCTTTTTGGTGCGCAGCTTCTGGATTTTCGGCCGGACGAAATTCGTCAACCAGTTCATGGAGAAATCCTCAGTAAAATCCGATGGAGCATAGCACAAGGCGGGCCCCCGCCCTAACCGCCATATGGGCTAGGGCCAGGCGCCGTGGATGCCACTGGCAAGGCTCTTCACAAATTCCAAGACCTTAACGGACAGACGGCGGTCCGCAGCGCCACCCGCCTCGACGCCTTTGGCGATGATGTCGACGATCGCCGATCCGACCACCGCGGCATCCGCATGCGCCGCGATGGCGCGCGCCTGCTCCGGGGTGCGGATCCCGAAGCCGACGGCAATGGGCAGGTCGGTATGCTTGCGTAGTCTCGCGACCGCATCCTTCACCGCGCTTTCACTCGCGGTAGCCGTGCCGGTCACGCCGGTGATCGAGACATAGTAAACGAACCCGGAGGCTTCTTTGAGAATCGCGGGCAAGCGCTGATCGGAAGAAGTCGGCGCCGTCAGGAAGATCATATGGACGTTGTTGGCGCGCAGATGGACCGTCAGCTCTCCGGCTTCCTCGGGCGGAAGGTCTACGACGATCACGCCGTCAACGCCGGCCGCCGCCGCATCCTGCGCAAACTCCTGCGCGCCGTAATGGTAGATCGGGTTGTAGTAGCCCATCAGGATGATGGGGGTATCGATCTCTGTTTCGCGGAACGATTTCACGGCGGCCAGAACGTCGGCGATCTTGGTGCCGTGCTTCAGTGCGCGCTGGCTCGACAGCTGGATCGCCGGCCCATCGGCCATCGGGTCCGAGAACGGCACACCGATCTCGATCAGGTCCGCGCCCGCGGAGGGCATACCTTCGAGGATCTCGCGGAAGACGTCGGGCGTCGGATCGTTCGCCGTGACGAAGGTCACGAGCCCGGGACGCTTTTTCTTCTTCAGGAGAGCAAAGCGGGCGGCGATGCGGTCATCCGGTGTCTTGGTGTCGGCGCTCACAAGGACTCTCCCAGCGCGTGGGCGACGGTGAATACGTCCTTGTCTCCGCGTCCCGACATATTCATCACCATCAGATGGTCCGATGGGAACGTGGGCGCGGCGCGCGACACGAAGGCCAAAGCGTGCGCGCACTCAAGCGCCGGCAAGATTCCTTCCAGTTTCGAGCAAAGCTGGAACGCTTCGAGCGCCTCGGAGTCCGTCGCGGGCACATATTGCACGCGGCCTTGGAAGTGCAGCCATGCGTGTTCGGGGCCGATGCCGGGATAATCGAGTCCGGCGGAGATTGAATGGGCGTCTTGGATCTGACCGCCCTCGTCCTGCAGGAGATAGGTGCGATTCCCGTGCAGCACGCCGGGCGAACCACCCGAGATCGAGGCCGCGTGTTCGCCGGTCGAGATGCCGCGTCCGGCCGCTTCGACACCGAAGATATTCACGTCGGCATCGTCAAGGAACGGATGGAAAAGACCAATGGCGTTGGAACCGCCGCCGACGGAGGCGACCAGGGAGTCTGGAAGGCGCCCTTCGCGCTCGTGGAGCTGAGCGCGCACTTCGTCGCCGATGACCGCCTGGAAGTCGCGGACCATGGTCGGGTATGGGTGCGGCCCGGCGGCGGTGCCGATGAGATAATAGGTATCGGCCACGTTCGCGACCCAGTCGCGCAGCGCTTCGTTCATCGCGTCCTTGAGGGTCGCGCCGCCCTTGTCGACCGCGCGAACTTCCGCACCGAGCATTTTCATGCGGAAGACGTTTGGCTTCTGGCGCTCGATGTCTTTCGCGCCCATGTAGATCACGCATTGCAGGCCGAAGCGCGCGCAGACGGTCGCCGTCGCGACGCCGTGTTGGCCCGCGCCCGTCTCGGCGATGATGCGCTTCTTGCCCATGCGCATGGCGACCAGGATCTGGCCGACGCAATTGTTGATCTTGTGCGACCCGGTGTGGTTAAGCTCTTCGCGTTTGAAATAGATTTTCGCGCCGCCGAGATGAGCGGTCAGGCGCTCGGCGAAATAGAGCGGGCTCGGGCGCCCGGCGTAATGCGCGTTGAGGTCGCTGAGTTGGGCCGCGAAGCTCGGGTCGGCGCGGCAGGCGTTATAAGCTTGTTCCACCTCGAGGATGAGGGGCATCAGGGTTTCCGCCACATAGCGGCCGCCGAACAGGCCGAAGTGCCCATTCTCGTCCGCGCCGGTTCTGTAGGAGTTAAGGGTCTTTGCCACGGTCGGTCTCAGCTCACCGTTTAAAAGCGACGCCGCCATAAAATGCCTGCGGGGGGCGCTTTATACCCCCGATCCACCGGGCATACAAAGTCCATAACCGGCCCTATTTTCGCCCGGCGGCGGCGCGCGCGGCCTTCAGGAAGGCTCTGATTTTGGCGGGGCTTTTGACCCCGGGCGAGGATTCGACCCCGGAGGAGACGTCCACCGCCCGGGCGCCGGAACTCTTCACCGCGGCCGCCACGTTGGCCCGGGTCAAACCACCCGCCAGCATCCACGGCGTCTTGCCGGCGTAGGTCTTCAAGAGCGGCCAGTCGAACGCGAGCGCGTTGCCGCCCGGCCGTGTGGCCTCCTTGGGCGGCTTGGCGTCAAATAGAAGCCAGTCGGCATGGTCCTCGTAGATCTTCGCCGCCAGCACATCCCGCGCAGTCGCGACGCCGACCGCCTTGATGACCGGCAAGCCGGAGAGAAGCCGGACCTTGTCGACGCGCGCCGGCGTTTCCGCGCCATGCAACTGGATCATGCCGAGGCGCGCATGCGAGAGCACCGTGTCGAGTTCGGCGTCGGTCGGGTTCACGAAAAGACCGACGGACGTGACGCTGCGCGGAATCTCATTGATGAGCACACCCGCCGTTTCCGCGGTGACGAAGCGGGGCGAACGGCGAAAGAAGACGAAACCCGCAACGGCCGCGCCGCCTTCAACGGCGGCGGCGACGCTGCGCGCGTCCTTGAGTCCGCAAATCTTGACGCTGAACTTCATGCCGCGGCTTAGACGGAGGCGGGAACGAAGGGCGCGATTTCCGCGGCGATACGCGTCGCAGCGGCGGCCGGATCTTCCGCCGCCGTGATCGGGCGGCCGATGACGAGATAATCGGCGCCGGCTTTCAACGCGTCGGCCGGGCTCATGAAACGCTTCTGATCGTTCGCCGCGGACCACACGGGACGCACGCCAGGCGTCACCAGCTTGAAACCCGGCCCAAGGTCCGCGCGCAGCATTTCCGCTTCCAGCGGAGAGCACACGATGCCATCGAGGCCGGAGGTTTTGGCGAGGTCCGCGAGGCGGCGGACCTGATCGCTCACCGTGCTGCCGACGCCCGTGGCGGCCAGATCCGCGCCGTCCATGCTGGTGAGCACGGTGACGCCGATGATCATCGGGCGCGGCTTCGGAAATTCATAGGCGGCGTCGGTCGCTGCCTTCGCCGCCGCTTCCATCATCGCGCGGCCGCCCGAGGTGTGGATGGTGAGCATCGCGATGCCGAGTTGGCACGCGGCGCGCACCGCGCCTGCCACCGTATTCGGGATGTCGTGGAACTTCTGATCCAGGAAGATCGGCAAGCCGGAGGCCTTCTGCACCTGCTGAACGCCCTTCACGCCGTTCGCGGTGAAAAATTCGAGGCCCAGTTTCAACCCGCCGACGCAGTCGCCGACCTTGGCGGCAAGGCTGGTGGCAACAGACACTTCGGTGGTGTCGATGGCGCAGAAGACCGGGTTACGGAGTTTGGTGGTCATCAGATCGGAGCCTGGGTCGTTGGGTGCGGGGGTTCTACCACAGCCGTGGATTTAGCGGGGAAGGTCTTTGGCCGCCGACAGGGCCGTGGCGCGCGCAAGGCTGGCCTGCAGATCGCGGTTTTCCTTACGCAGCGCGCGGAGCTCGCGGCGACGCTTGCCGGCCGCCAGCCACGATGTGATCAGCCCCACAAGGAAGCCGATGAACACCGCCAGAAGGATCAGCGCATAGAGGCCGAGTTCGAGCTGATACGGGAACGGCCAGATCTCCACAACGACGGGCGCGCGGTTGGAGACGGCGAACAGAACCACCAGAACGGCGACGAGGATCGCAAAGATGGTGTTGAGAATGCGCAAGGACAGGCTGAGGCCGGCTGACGGCGGCTCAGACGTTCAGCTGGTCGCGAAGCTGCTTGCCGGTCTTGAAGTACGGCACCGCCTTTTCGGCGACCGACACCGACGCGCCGGTGCGCGGATTCCGGCCGACGCGAGAATCGCGGTGTTTGACCGAGAAGGCGCCGAAGCCGCGCAGCTCGACGCGATCTCCGCGGCCCAAGGCCTTTGAGATTTCATCGAAAATCGACGTCACGATGCGCTCGACGTCGCGCTGATACAGATGTGGGTTGCGCGCCGCAATCTGAGCGATCAGTTCGGATTTGGTCATGCGCCTCTCCAGCCCCCTAAGGACTATAGGTGAAGAGAGGATGGGGGCCTGCCGGTCCGAAGTCAAGGATAAGCCACTCTAAAGACAGGCTTTTTCGGAAGGGCTCGCGGGAGCACCGTCCCAGAAAATATCTCTGATATAATTTCTGGTTGTAGGGCAAAGAAAAAGCCCGCCAGCGAGGCTGGCGGGCTCTTCTTGGTAAGGGACGCGAACGAAAACGACGCCCTAAAACGTTTCCTGTGACGGCAGGAAGTGAGTTTTAAGCCTCGTCGTCCTTCTTCGCGCTTTCCTGCTTCTTCTTCAGAGCAGCGCCCAGGATGTCGCCGAGCGACGCACCCGAGTCGGCCGAGCCGAATTCGGCCATCGCCTGCTTCTCTTCCTCGACTTCGCGCGCCTTGATCGACAGCGTGAGCTTGTGGCTCTTCGGATCGATCTGAATGATGCGCGCGTCGACCTTCTCGCCGACCGCGAAACGGTCCGGACGCTGCTCGGAGCGTTCCTTGGCGAGTTCGTTACGCTTGATGAAGCCCTGAAGGTTGTCGTTCACGGTGACTTCGATACCGTTGTCGGTGATCGACTTCACGACGCAGGTGACGACCTGGCCCTTCTTGAGATCGCCGGCGGCGGCGGCATACGGATCTTCACCCAGCTGCTTGATGCCGAGCGAGATGCGTTCCTTCTCGACGTCGACATCGAGAACCTTCGCCTTCACGATTTGGCCCTTGTTGAATTCCTTGAGGGCCGCTTCGCCTTCGGTGGCGTAGGAGATGTCCGAGAGGTGCACCATGCCGTCGATTTCGCCGTCGAGGCCAACGAACAGACCGAATTCGGTGATGTTCTTGACTTCGCCTTCGACCGTCGCGCCGACCGGATACTTGTCCTTGAACGCGATCCAAGGATTGTTCAGGCACTGCTTGAGGCCGAGGGAGATGCGGCGCTTTTCCTGATCCACGTCGAGCACCATCACTTCCACTTCCTGCGAAGTGGAGACGATCTTGCCTGGATGGATGTTCTTCTTCGTCCAGCTCATTTCGGAGACGTGGACGAGACCTTCGACGCCGGCTTCGAGTTCAACAAACGCGCCGTAGTCCGTGATGTTGGTGACACGGCCGGTGAACTTCGCACCCACCGGGTACTTGGCGGCGACGCCTTCCCACGGATCGGCTTCGAGCTGCTTCATGCCGAGCGAAATGCGCTGGGTTTCCGGGTTGAAGCGGATGACCTGCACCTTGAGCTGCTGGCCGACCGAGAGCGCCTCGGACGGGTGATTGACGCGCTTCCACGAGATGTCAGTGACGTGCAGAAGACCATCGACGCCGCCGAGATCGACGAACGCGCCGTAATCGGTGATGTTCTTCACGACGCCGTCGAGCACCTGACCTTCTTTCAGGTCTTCCATCAGCTTCGAACGCTCGTGGGCACGGGTCTCTTCCATGACCGCACGGCGCGAAACGACGATGTTACCGCGCGCGCGGTCCATCTTCAGGATCTGGAACGCCTGCGGCGAGCCCATCAGCGGGGTGATGTCGCGCACGGGGCGGATGTCGACCTGCGAGCCCGGAAGGAACGCCACGGCGCCGTTCAGGTCGACCGTGAAGCCGCCCTTCACGCGGCCGAAGATGATGCCTTCGACGCGGGTGTTCTTCGTGTACTGCTCTTCCAGAACGTTCCACGCTTCTTCGCGGCGCGCCTTGTCGCGCGAGAGCATGATGAGACCGTCGCGGTCTTCGTAGCGTTCGACGTAAACGTCGATGCGGTCACCGGGCGAGAGCTCGATGTCGCGGCCGCCACGGGCGAATTCTTTGAGTGGGATACGGCCTTCGGATTTCAGGCCGACGTCGACGAGCACGAAGTCGTCGTCGATACGTACAACGCTGCCTTTGAGCACGCTGCCTTCAATGCTTGCACTTTTCTTGAAGGATTCATCGAGAAGGGCGGCAAAATCTTCCTTCATCGCCGCTTGGGCTTGAGCCATCAAAAGTCCTTTCGTCGTCTTTTTGATCCAGGCCACCGGTTGGTTCCGGAGGTCTTCGTGGTCATGACCGCGCTTCGGGACCATCCCGAGGTACGCGGGCCTTTATTTTTTTTGTCAGGCGCATGATCTGATTAGGAAAACCGGAAAGCCGACTTTTCCGGATCACGCGCTTTAAGTCTTCTTCTTTGAAACGATAAAAGCCTTCGCTTGTGCAAAGGCCTCATCAGCGTTCATCGATGAGGTATCAAGCACGAACGCGTCGTCCGCGGGCTTCAGGGGAGCGACACCGCGATTGGAATCGCGCTCGTCGCGGGCCACCATGTCGTCCCAGACGCGCTGCTCATTAACGGATTCGCCCTTTTCCCGCAACTCTTTGATCCGGCGCTGAACCCGAACCTCCAGGCTGGCGGTGACGAAGATCTTCGCGTCGGCGTCGGGGCAAACCACCGTACCGATATCCCGGCCGTCGAGCACGGCCCCGGCCGGCTTTGCGGCGAAGGTGCGCTGATACGCCAGCAGGGCCGCGCGCACGCCCGGAATGGCGGCGACCTTCGACGCGGCGTTCCCCGCCGCTTCCGCGCGCAGATCCTCAGGGCTGAAATCGTTTATATTCAATTCGTTAGCCGCAGCCACCGCGTCGGCTTCGTTCGCCGGATCGCCGCCGCGGCGCAGGGTGAAGACCCCCACGGCCCGGTAGAGAGAGCCTGTATCGAGGTAGGGAACGCCGATTTCCTTGGCGATGCGCCGGGCCATGGTGCCCTTCCCCGAGGCCGCGGGGCCATCGATGGCGATAATCATCGGCGCGCCTCCATAATTATATCAGATATAATTATCCACATCAGGAGACCTCGTGCATGTCGGCCCCCAGGCCATTCATCAGGGATAAGAAGCCCGGGAAACTGGTGGCGATGGCGGTGGCGTCGTCCACGGTCACGGCGCCCTCCGCGGCCATGCCCAGGACCAGGAACGACATCGCGATTCGGTGGTCGAGGTTTACGGCGATCGGCGAAGCGCTGCCGGGGCAAGAGGTAGCGCCGACTACACTTAGAGTATCGGCCTCAGCTCGCGCCGTAATGCCGCAGGCTTGAAGGCCGCTCGCCATCGCGGCGAGGCGGTCGCTCTCCTTGACCTTGAGTTCGGCCAAACCTTCCATCCGGGTTTCACCGGCGGCGAACGCCGCGGCGATCGCAAGGATAGGGTACTCGTCGATCATCGACGGTGCGCGCGCTGCGGGCACCGTAACGCCATGAAGACGTGAGTGTTTTACGGCAAGGTCGGCGACGGGCTCGCCCGCCTCCTCGCGCGGATTCACGATTCGAATATCCGCCCCCATCTCCTGAAGCGTCGTGAAGAGGCCGGTGCGCAGCGGGTTCATCCCCACATTCGTGATGGTGATGGACGAGCCCGGAACCAGGATCGCCGCGACGGCCGGAAACGCGGCCGAAGACGGGTCGGCCGGCACAACCACCCGGCGTCCGCTCAGCTCGGGCCGGCCCGTCAGCTTGACCGTGTAGGCGCCGTCGGCCGCCTGGCTGGTCGCCACGTGAGCCCCGAAATAGCGCAGCATGCGCTCGGTGTGATCGCGGCTGGGCGCCGGTTCGGTCACGGTGGTTACGCCCGGCGCATGGAGACCGGCCAGAAGCACGGCCGACTTCACCTGGGCTGACGCGATGGGTGACACATAAGAGAGTGGACCCGCTAGGCTCGATCCGGTGATCGCCATGGGGAGCTTACCGCCGGCGCGCGAGACAAAACGGGCGCCGGTCTGGCCGAGCGGCTTGATCACCCGGTCCATGGGGCGGCCACGCAGAGAGGCGTCTCCGGTCAAAAAACTGGTGAAAGGATAAGCGGATAAGAGGCCGGCGATCAGGCGGGCCGCTGTTCCCGAGTTCCCCATATCCAGGACATCGGCCGGCTCGCGCAGTCCCCCGACCCCGCGCCCGTGTACCGACCAGTCGGCCCCGTTCTGCCGGACGTCGGCGCCCAGGGCGCGCATCGCCGCGGCGGTCCGCAGCACGTCCTCGCCGGTCAGGAGGCCGCTGATCGAGGTTTCGCCCACCGCCAGCGCCCCGAACATAAGTGCGCGGTGCGAGATCGACTTGTCGCCGGGCACCGTGAGGACGCCGGACAGCGGTTTCGCCTTGGCGGAGGTGGCTTTCAGGGGCGCGGCGGAGCTGTGCATGATGGCGGGGTCATTACCATTCCGGCCCGGCCCTGGCTATCGGGGTCGGCGCCCTCGTGCCGGACGCCCGCACTGCCCCGGCCCCTGGAGAACAAGGTTTTTTCGGTTTGACGCGGGGCTATGGGCATGGCAAATGCCCCTGCCCCGCGAACCACCGCCGCTCACCGGCGTTTGTGTGCGAGGGAAGACGGGAAACCGCGAACGGAGGACGAGGCGTGGCGAAAGTCGATTTGGGAATGAA
Source organism: Rhodospirillaceae bacterium (assembly GCA_041905525.1). GTDB lineage: Bacteria > Pseudomonadota > Alphaproteobacteria > Rhodospirillales > Rhodospirillaceae > SHVO01. The sequence continues at coordinate 400,815 of JAYRKY010000001.1, read as the reverse complement.
GCTGACCTGCGAGAGCTGCGGTGCACGCTTCTACGACCTCAATAAGCAGCCGGGCATCTGCCCGAAGTGCGGAACCGCGAACGCGCGCCCGGTGATCTTCAAGGCGTCGCGCCGTCCGTCCGCCGAGGACCGTGAGAAAGCCGCCGCCGCTCATAAAGCTCCGCCGAAGGCCGCGCCGGATGACGAGGATATCGTCGCCGATGACGCCGACGATGAAGATGAAGATGTGATCGAGGATACCTCGGATCTGGGCGAGGATGACGACGACGTGGAAGTCGAAGTCGAGAAGGACGAGTAAGTAATTCTTCTCGTGGAGAATATTTAGCTTGCCGTGACGCGGACGACTTCTTAATTTCCGCGGACTTCACGAGACCCCGCGCGGGGGTAACCCAAAAAAGACTTCGCGCGGTTCCTGCGTCAGCAGGAAATGCTTGATGGGCATGGGGCTGTAGCTCAGTTGGGAGAGCGCTACGATGGCATTGTAGAGGTCGTCGGTTCGATTCCGTCCAGCTCCACCATCAAAACAAGGACTTAGCGAGAAATCGCTGAGTCCTTTTTTGTTTGCGGAAGCACTGCGGAAGCAGCGTAAAGGCGGCGCGTGAAATGTCTGTCATGCGCGGGGCGTCTTGCCCGCCACTTCCAGATTATTTCCCCGCGCGCAGAATAAGCCGCGCCTGTTTCGGATCGTAGATGTAGTCGGTGATGGTCCCGTCCTTGATCCGGTCGACGGCTTCGTCGATCGCGAAGCGCGGCACAAGGAACCACTCGCGCGGCACCACGGGGTTTCCGAACCTATCCTTTATCTCGATATCCAGCCGAGCCGGATCGAAAATCCGATGGATGAGGTTTTCCAGCTTCGTGCGATTGACGTTGAACAATTCATATGTCGCCACGATTTCCACGTCGGCCATCAAGAACGTGGGTTGCAGCCTCGCCCCCGCGATTCGCTGACTGACATTCAGATTGGTCACGCCGATCTTATGAACAAGGTCGCGATTGGCCGCGACCAACGGCAAGTCAGATTTGCTCCGTAGGACGTAGATTGTACCGCTCGCATAGTCGTCGTCCGTTTGCCGATCGGCGAACAACGGCCCCGCAACGGGGTCTGTAATCCGGCGGCCCGCTTCGTCCGCGTTTAAGGCGCGTTGAAGCGAGCGCATCAGCATATTGCTTTCGGTCCCGTTGTCGAAAATCACGCGCAGCCGGGCGTCGGTACGTCCCTGCGGGTTCGTGAAAACCTCGCCCATCTCGGCGACATAAGCCTTCTGGCCGCCCACGATGAACCATGTACCCGGTTTGATGTCCGCCTTCAGTTCAAACGGCCGGGTTTGGCGAAAGCCGGAATCGAGATCGTTCTGGACCTGGCTAAATAAGTCTCGGAACGCATCGAAGTCCTCGCACTTTGCGCGGCTGGCGACTTCCTCGGCGGCGCGCTTTTCGGCGCTGGAACGCACATGCCGAAGTTCTGTGACATCCGCCGCGCCCGCCGCCCCGGCAAGTTCGGCGGCCAGTTCGTCGACATCGATCGTCGCAACGGGGTCGTCAGGGTTCCCAGCAGCCCCGGCGAGCAAGCGTTGCTGATCGAGCGGCGCTAGCAGGGTCCGGCACTCATCCAACGCCCGCAGGCGATCAAGCCGCACGGCGTAGAGGCGCTCGAAGATGTCGCGGTCCTCGCCATGCCGCGGCGCGTGGCCATGCTCATCCACAAACCGTTGGATATCCTCGAAACCCGCGATGATGCGTTCCTCGCGCGGCGAGCGTCCGCCCTTCTTCTCGGGCTGGGCGAATTCGTCCAGTTCAGCGCGAAGTTCATCAAGATCAAGATCGCTCATAGCGGCCTTCATCCTTGAACCGCACGAAGGCCGCCGCACCTTCCGCGAGGCGCTTTTCCCAGGCGTCGGTAGAACTTATGGACGGCAGCCGTCCGCGTTCCTTCTTGAAGCGAGAGGCCCGCACGGCCAGGTCTTTGGCTTCGTCCGGCGTCAAACTCGTTCGCTTGGCCGCGATCGCCGCAGCGACCTGCTTCAAGCTTTCCTCGCTCATGGTCTTGGCCAGGATGGCGTAAGCCTCGCCAAACGGATTGATCTGGTCGATGAGGTCGATATCCAATTCGCGCACATCCATCGCGAACTTGCGAACGCCCTCGATCAGTGCCGTATTAGCGCTTGGTTCGCTCCCGTCACCGCCCAGAATGATCTTTTTCGCCTGTTGAGTTAGATTCAGCGCCGCGATGGCATGCTGCCGCACGGCTTCTTGATCGCCCTCATCCAGTTCGGGGTATTTGTCCTTGATGATCTTGCCCAGGCGAACCTGGGTGAGTTCCTGCGGCACCATTTCCTCATCGAACAAACCGCGCTCGATCGTAGTCTTGTCCTGGACGAAGGTGGCGATCACCTCGTTCAAGTCCTCGCGGCAGATGCGCGCGGCTTCCTTGCTCTTGGGTTCCGCAAGTCCCTTGATCTCGATCTGGAACTGCCCGGTTTCTTCGTTAAAGCCGACATTGGCCTTATCGGGGTTGTAACCGCTCTCCCCATAGTCGAAGCCCTCGATCGGGCCGCTTTGCGGGTTCTTGGGGGTGAAATTGAAGCGCGGGGCCAAAACCTGCTCCATGAGCAAGCTGGCCGCGATCGCTTTCAAGGTGTCGTTTACGGCGTCGGTGACGGCTTCCGCCGAGGCGTCCGGTTCGGCGATAAGATTCGTGAAACGCGCCCGCGTTTTGCCGGGCGCATCGCGCGTAGCTCGGCCGATGATTTGGACGATTTCGGTCAGGCTGGCACGGTAACCGATCGTCAAGGCGTGCTCGCACCAAATCCAGTCGAACCCCTCTTTCGCCATGCCCAGCGCGATGATGATATCGACATGATCGCGGTTGTTCTTCTGCGCGGGGTCTTTTAGCGCGCCCGAGACGCGATCGCGCTTGGCCGGGTCATCGTCGACAAGGTCCGCGATCCGCAAGACACGACCGCCCGCCGTTTTGACCAACTGAAAGCCGGTCGTAGAGTCGGACCCTTGCCACTCGCCCAGCGCCTCGATGATATGCTCCACCTCCCTAATCTTGTCTTTCGTGCTTTCGCGCGCGTTGACGTTGGGAATATGGACAATGGTTTTTTCTGCCGGGTCCAACACGGCCAATAGATCGTTCGTGTAAACGCCCGAATAAAAGAAGTAGCCAATGTCGAGCTGCTTCAAGAATTGGTAGCCATTCAATTGTTCATAGTACGTGTAGGTAACACTCTCGAATTTGGCTTCGTCATGGGAAGCCAACACAGCCTCCGCATCTCCGCGGAAGTAAGAACCCGTCATCGCCACGATATGCACGCGATCGCGGGCGATGAATTGGCCCAAATGCATACCCAGCTTGTTGTCTGGGTTCGCTGAAACGTGATGAAACTCGTCGACCGCGATCAGGCGATCGTCAAAGGCTTCAATCCCGAACCGATCGACGGCGAAGCGGAAGGTGGCGTGTGTGCAAACCAGTACCTTGTCGCCACTCTCTAGGAACGCTTTGACCGAATTGACCTTGCCGCCGTCCTCGCCAGGCGCGTTGCAAAGGTTCCACTTGGGCGCGACCGTCCAGTCCGCCCAGAAACCGAATTTGGTCAGCGGTTCGTCATTGAAACTCGCGCCGATCGACTTTTCGGGCACTACGATGATGGCTTGCTTCAAGCCCTGGTTCGCTAGCTTGTCCAGCGCGACAAACATTAGCGCGCGGCTTTTGCCCGAGGCGGGCGGTGATTTGATCAGGAGATATTGCTCGCCGCGCCGTTGATAGGCGCGCTCTTGCATAGGCCGCATACCAAGGGCGTTCGCTTTGGCCGATGCTCCGTTGCGGGCGTAGGAGACGGAAACAGAAGGAACGTATTTAGTCGTGCCCGTCACGCGCTAGCCTCCACTTTCTTTTTTCGGCTCGCACCCTTGTTGGCGCGGCCCTTACCACCATCGAGCGTGGTCGTCATTTTGGCATAAAGCTCGAACAGCTTTTCCAAGCGCTCGGTGTCGTTCTTGAAACGGCGGCCGATGTAGATGCGTTCAAGCGTTTCGTCATTGCGCTCATGAGCGGCGCGCAAGTCGGCGGGCATTTTTTCAGGATCATAGAGGTCGGCGATCGTTGCAGGAAAATGCGCTTCCCGGGCGAGCAATATGTCCTCAGCGCAGCGCGTGAGGTCGGCTTTGTTTTTCTCGGTGAATGACGGTACGGGAAAGGTGTTCCAGCCGAGCGTGTTGGAATAGCGATATCGCGTTTCGAGTTTGCCACAAACAGTAGCAATCCAGACAAGATGCAGACGAGATGCAATTAGTGCCATGTTCCATAGTGGCGCATCGTAGAGTCCAAACGCCGCGTTCGAAACTACGGCGCCCGCCTCGAGCGCACCGACCGGTAAAGCCGAGCGATTTTCACTTGTATGAATCGGAATGATCAGGGGAATAGTGGAGGCAGCGGCTTTGCCGTGGCGTACTTCAGCGAACATGTATGAGGTCGCCGCTTGCTCCCGTGTTTTGGCTTTTGTGCTGTTTGAACGAAAATCGCGCACTCGTTCGATTCTTTCGCGAATGTAAGGGCAGCGTAGCGCCTCGTCTGCATAAGGAGTCGTGATCCACAAACAGTATCGAAGTTTACCGTCGATGTATTCGTCGCTACCAAGATAAGGCTTCACAAACTTCTTAGTAGCCGCATCGGTAATCTCCCGGTACTCACTGAGACTTAAGATCAGGCCGCCACCATCAGCTGGTTTACTGCCGTAATCCATCCCGGGGAGCCCATTGATTGGATCGCTGACTTTATGAACGACTGTTGCTGTGTCTGGAATTAGGTAAGGCCCGATGAAATTTACCCTCCTTTCGAATGGAGTCTGGGTGCCATCTTCCACGTAAAGCCTAGCTTTCTGAAGAACGAAAGAGAGCCCCACCACTACAACTGTGACCCCGGCGTTACTTCTCGCAAGGTTTCGCCATTTGAAAGATGTCCTGGCGAAATGAATCCTCGCTCCGGATTGGAAATGCGGTGGCCAGAAGGCCGGAACCTGTTGGCCTTGACATATAGAGTTCGTCGCCACGAACGCGCAGCTCGACGTTCGATCAGAGCAATATTCCAACGCTTTCTGAAACCATCCCAGCACGTAATCCAGCGATTTCCACGGGATGCCGGTTGCACCAAAGACAGCGGCCAAATCTTCCTTTTCTCGATCGCTCATTTCAGATTGACCGCTATAAGGCGGATTGCCGCATACGTAGGTTTCGCCACCTACATTATTGAAGTCGATTTGCGCTTGATCTAACGGTGTGCTGAACAAGTCGTCGCCGTGTAATTTCACCCCCGCACCTGTCGGCGGGCAAACACTCAGCCAGTCGAGCCGTAAGGCATTGCCGCACGTAATCCAGTTCATCGAGTCCAACGGCAAGAACTCAGCTAGCGCCAACTTCTGTCCACGGTAAAGCACGTCGCACTGAAACTCGGCAATAATGAGCGCGAGGCGGGCAATCTCGGCGGGAAAATCGCGTAATTCGATGCCGCGAAAATTTGTGAGTGGAATATCAGATGCTCGTCCGGCTTCACCGCGCCGTACATTGATCTCGGCCTCGATCTCGCGCATCTGCTTGTACGCGATGACCAGGAAATTACCGCTACCGCAAGCGGGATCGAAGACGCGGATGCGAGCAATGCGTCCCCGGAGATTAAGAAGTTTGCGGGGATTGTCGCCCGCCTCGACCAGCTTCTCACGCAGATCATCCAGGAATAGCGGATTGAGCACCTTCAGGATGTTGGGAACGCTGGTGTAGTGCATCCCCAGCGCGCCCCGCTCCTCGTCGTCGGCGACGGCCTGGATCATCGAGCCGAAGATGTCGGGGTTGATCTTGGTCCAGTCCAGATTGCCGATATGCAAGAGGTATGACCGGGCGATGCGGCTGAAACGCGGTACATCCAAACTGCCCGAGAACAAGCCGCCGTTGACGTAGGGAAAGCCGTTCGCCCAGCGCGGCACGCTCGCAGCCTCGCGATCGGCGATCTTGGTGTTCATGGCGCGGAATAGTTCGGCGATCACCTCATGAGTGTTTGCCGAATCGCTTGCGCTCATCTGTTCGATCGTGCCGGTGAATAGGCGCGCGCCATGGAAAATGTCGGTGTCCTCGGCAAAGAAGGAAAAGATGAGCCGCGCCATGAAATGATTCATATCGTGACGGCGCGCGCCCGTATCCCAATCGGGATTGTCTTTCAAAAGCTGCACATAGAGCCGGTTAAGGCGGCTAGTGGCGCGGATGTCGAAGGAACTTTCGCGCACCTGTTTGACGGTTGTGATGCCCGCCAACGGCAGGAAAAAACCAAAGTGGTCCGGAAACTCGGCATAGGAACAGGCGACGGTTTCGCCGGACACCATATCCTCGGCTTCAAAGGCGTCGCCGTCGGTCGCCAGGATGAAGTGCGCTTTTGCCCTTGCGGTCGCAGGGCTGGCTTTCAGCGCGGTCAGGGTCTTGGACACCTCGCCCGTGTCACAGACGACGATATGGATGTTGTTGGTTTGGAGAACGCCGCCGAGATCGGATTTGTTATTCGCGCCGCTGCGCAGGCGGCGCAGGGTCGTTTCCTTGTTTCCGAAGGCTTCAAGGAAGGCGTAGGGAAATTCCGCCCGATCGAACGGCTGTTCGGCAAGCGCTGAGATGGCTTCTTCAATTTCAACGGCGTTCATGCCGCGCGGCCCCCATTTTTCGCCGGTTCGGCCTCCGGTCGCCCGAAGCGCCCCCGCGTTCCGCCGCACCTTACGGCCTTCGCGGGCGCGGATTCAATGCCAGCCCGGAACAGGCCGAAAACCCGACGATCGGGCTAGAAAATCCGGATTATTCGGCCGGACTCTCCGGTACACCGCCCGGATTGAGGAAGGCGCGCACCTCGGCGAGGGTCAATCGCACGTCCATCAGCCGCAGCAGGTCCGCCGCGATGGCGTCCGGCGTCATCGCAAACAGCACATCCCAGCCCAACCGCGCGCCAAGCGCGTTGATGGCGTTTTGCACGTCCTCGCCCCGTTGACTTTGTTCCAGCCGTTTCATCCCCCACACTCGATCGCGTGATGCGCCGCTCGGCCCGCCCGCTCCCTCTTGGCGAGCCTTCCTCCCTGTTAAAGTGGTCTTGTTCGGAAGGTTATGTTTAGGCGACATGGGTGTCGCGCCGACGAGGACATCCGTGTCCGGTTCGGACGACAAAGGTGTCGCGGGCATTTGCCAGCGCATCTCACTGCCCGCCTTCGCGTGCGGTATTGCGATCGCGCGGCGTTCGAGCGCGTTCTTGACGAATTGCGCCTTGGCCCACTGTCGGCCTGTTTCGTCGCGGATCACAAGGAAGCGGATGGATTTACCTTCCCAGCCCATGCGGACAAGAAGGCCCGCCTGTTCCAGGTCATTGACCCAGCGTTGAACCTGACGCTTGGACGCCTTGAATTCCTGCGCCAGCTTCGCCAGCGAGCGCCAGACGATCCCCTTGGGACTCGCGTTGGAGCACAGGCTGGCATAGAGCGCCTTGGGGCCGGATTTCACGTCCGGCAGCCGAAAAGGAAAGGTCGGCACAAGGCCGAAGCCCTTTCCCTTTGGGATGGTTCCGAAGTCGGCCATCGGTCGGCCTAAGGTCACCGATCACGCTTGCGACGTGGAACGCCGCTTCTTGGCGTCCAGCCATGCTTCCAGATCGGCCTTCTCGTAGATCACGACGCGAGGACCGGCCTTGGAATAGACCGGACCGTCGCCGCGTAGACGCATCTTGGCCAGTGTGGACGGGGACAAGCCAACGTAGGCGGCGGCTTGAGGGGCGCGAAGCTTGGTCGAGACGTGAGACGCCATGTGTTTCCTCCATTTTCTCAAACGGCGATGGAGGAATTTTGCCGAAGCTCGGCGGCCCGCAACATTGAGCCGAGTCGGGTTTGACCGCGCCCATGGTCAAAACGGATTTGACCTACTTGACGCCCGCCGCCCGGAGTTCCTCGTCCGAAAGCGGGTCAAGATCGAGAGTAACTTTCGGCAATGTGAAACCTTCGGGCACACGCCAGGATAATTCAGGATCAAGCAAGCTATTGCCATGCACATCCTGCCCGGTCGCAAAATGCGCCTCACCGGCCCGCCGCAACGCTTCCGCGTAGGCAAAGTAGCGCGGAAGGGTTAGCCGCTCCGCCTGATCCAGACGCGCGGCGACGCCGTCCTTGTCAGCCATGACTTTCGCCGCAAACGCCGGATCTGTTTTTATGTAGGCCGCGTCTTCGTTCAGGCTGTCGATCGCGGTGGGGAAAATATGCATCAAGCTTGTGTACTCATCGGGCATGAAGCTCGCTGCCGCGAAGAAGGGAGCGACAGGCCGGTACTTACGCCAAGCGGTTTTGATCGAGGTGGGAGACGCCGGCCATCTGTATTCCGAAGTCATGTAAAGCTGCTCCAAAATCCGCATCGCGGTCGCGGCGCTAGCAAGGCGCGGCATGTGTTTGGCGAGGCGCAGGGTATAAACCAAGACATGGCCTGCGGTGACGAGACCGTAGTGCGTCTCACGCATCTTCGCTGCAAGGGGAACCCGGTCCGGCTGGCCCGCAGCAACCAAGGCGAAATCTTCTTCGGTGAAGGGGAAGTTTCCGAAGCCCACATGATTGATGAGCGAGATCGCCGCATAGCCCTGAATCCCCTTCTCGATCGCGGCGGTCGCTTCCCATGACGCGGGGTTTTGGTAAAGGCGGAAGACAGCCTGAAAGAGGCTGTGAAAATCGCCTGGGCGCGCGGGAAGATCGGGCATGGTGCGAAGGCGCTCTTACCTACGTATGTACGGATAGGTGACAGGTGGCGAAAAACGCAGCGTTAAACGCTACCCTGTAGCCTACGTATAGGTAAGTGCCGATGCGCTGGAGCAACCGGATTTTCCGGCCGGTTTATCCGGAAAATCCGGAGCGCCGCACGTATAGGTGCGGCGGGCTTCAGGCCGCTTGGCGGGTTTTGGCGACGACCTGTTGCACCAACTTCGGCTTGGCCGCGATGACCGACAAAAGCACCTGGGCGGCCTGATCGGGGACGCGGCGGCCAATTTCCCACTCGCGCACTGTCCCCAACGGCAGGTGGAATGCCTGGGCGAATTCCTTTTGAGTCATGGCGAGGTTCTTTCGGATGGCTTTCACGTTAGGAACGTGAACCACCGTCACGCGCGCGCCTTTAGTATCGCCTTTGGCATAGGCGAGCATTTCCCGCGCACCTTGAAGCAACTTGCTGGCCATAGGTCTATCTCCTTCACATGCGCTTCATCGCAGCGGCGATGGACCGCAACTCATTCCGTTCCGCCGGGCTGAGATTGTCTTTCTCCCCCTTAGCGTAGATAGCCGTCAGATACAGCGGGCGGTCATACTGGTGAAAGAAGTAGATCACCCGTGTACCACCGCGCTTCCCCCGTCCTTGCGCCACCCACCTCACCTTCCGGAAGCCGCCGGTTCCGGGGACGAGGGCGCCGGATTCCGGATGGCGGGCGATAAAGTCGGTGAAATCGGCGCGCTCGTCCTCCGACCAAAGCCGGTCGACATCCCGGGCGAACGTCGGCAATTCCACAACCGTCACCGGCCCGGTTAGTTCATCCTCATGGTATGTCATTGCCGTACTTCTTTCAAGGCGAGGGCCCGTTATTCCGCCGCCTGCGGAAGCGCGGGGGCCGATTTCGCAACCGGGTCACCGCGCTGCCCGGACATGAGGGAGGCGATCAGGCTTGAGGTCTGATCGGCGACCGTCTTTACGGGGTCGGCGGCCAGATGGGCATAAATCTCGGTTGTGCGGGCCTGCTTATGGCCGAGAATCCTTCCAACCATGTAGAGGCTATGGCCGCCCGAGACTGCTACGGACGCGAAGCTATGGCGGAGATCGTGCAATCTGACATCTTCAAGACCCGCCGTTTCGCGCACCCGTTCCCAGACCTTTTGCAGGCCCACCACATGCCCGTCTCGGCGCGGCGACGGAAATACGTACAGGTCGCCGATCTCGCGCGGCACGCTCGCTAAAAGGTCCAAGGCGGGCTTCCCGAGCGGGACCACCTTCGCCCCGGTCTTACTTTCAGGTAGGCGCAACAGACCCCGTTCCCAGTCAATGAAACTCCATTGCAACGTGACGATCTCGGATTTGCGGCAGCCGGTCAGGATCAAGAGCCGGATCGCCGCCACGGCGGGCGCGGCGTCGGCGGCGCGGATCGCCTCCACTGATGGCGCGGGCACCTCGGGCGTCTCGGCGGCGTCCAGCGCCTCACCCAAGCGTTTCAATTCGTCCGTCGACAAGAACCGCTCGCGCCGGTTCGTGGGATGAAGTTTGACGCCGCGCGCAGGATTAAAAGGGATGAGCGAGCGATCTACAGCGAAGGTTAGCATCGCGCCCAGGATAGAGGTCGCGCGCGCCGCAGTACCCGGCCCACCCTTCACGATCGCGCGGCCCCGGAAGCCCGTCTTTTCGTCCTTTGCGGTTTTGCCCATGGTGACATCGGCCTGGAACCGCTGAACATCCGCACGGGTCAGCGATCGCAATTTACGGGAACCCAACAGTGGGCGAATGTGGCGGACGATATTGCTTTCGTCAGTCTTCCAACTTGATTCCTTTTTGGTCGGCTTCGCCGCGCGACCCTCCTTCAGATAAAGGTCGCACAATTCGCCCACCGTGGGGTCGCGCCGAACGCTCGCGCGCTCCTCGGCGGGGTTATGACCTTTGGCTACATCGCCCAAATAAGACTTTGCCAGTTTGCGCGCTTCGTCGGGCGTCAACCTGCCGTGAAGACCCAGCGACATTCGCCGCGTACGTCCATCCTTGCGATACTGCACCACGTAGCACTTCTTACCGGACGCGAAGACGCGCATACCGAAGCCCGGCATTTCGTCATCCCAAACGAAATAATCGCGCCCTTCCGGAGCAAGCGCGTCGATCGTCCTTTTTGTGATGTTCGCCATTTTTCCGTCTTTACAAATTTCGTTTTGGAGAGGGCTCTGACCTCTACAGTGAATTTCCTGCGGAAGCACAGCGGAAGCACGCGGCAGGAATTCGACGGAATTTTGATGACACTCGCGGAAGCAGGCGTCAACGATAACCCTTTATTTATAGGCCTAAGTGAACGCTGAGGAACGACAAGGAATCTTATTCGGGCGAGATGGCATTGTAGAGGTCGTCGGTTCGATTCCGTCCAGCTCCACCATCAAAACAAAAGCCCGCCGAAAGGCGGGCTTTTGTTTTGATGGCGTGTCCTCCCCAGCGGTCGGCGTTACCGCATCGTCCACGTCGAACCGATATCTCCCTTACCGCTACTGTCTTCCCCTGTTCGCGGAAGTGCTGGCGAAGATAGCTTTATCGCCCGTACCTGATGGCCAAGGCCGGCCGCTCCACCAAGTACCAAGATAACGCTGCAAATCCGAGCGTCACGGGGGCCGAGATCAGGGCGAGCGTGACGGGCGCGATGACGCCGCCATGAAGCGCGATCACCGCCTGCTGGATGGGAAAGGCAAATAGATAGGCGCCGTAGGAGAAGTCGCCGATCTTACTATAGAGCGGAAAGCGAAGCGGCAGGGCCGTCGCCGCGTAAATCACAAGATACGGCAGTGCAATCGCCATCGCGACGAATCGGAATTCAAACCAAGCGAAGACGACCAGCAGCAGGAGGCAGCAAACCGCGAGGCCGCCGCTCATTGGCACGCGGTCGCGGTACACCCACAAGCAGCTTCCGCTTAAGAAGAACACGGCTTCCTTTATTACGGTGAATGCGGGTCCGCCGGAAAAAATCCACGGGCCTTGGTTGCCCCAATGCCAGCCGAGCTGAAGTACGCCGTAAGCGAGCCAGGCCCCCATCAAACCCAGAACGATCAAGATTCGCCCACGACAAAGGAGCGTCAGAGCCCCGAGTATGGGGAGAATGAGATAGAACGCAGACTCGATGGGCAGCGTCCATATCGATCCGTTCACTTGCTCCTTCGCGGGGTTGAAGGCGAACGTGCCCGGTAGAGATTGTTCGAGCCAAAAGACCGACACGTTTTTGAGGTGGGCGATCGTGGTGCTGTGGGTGAAGAACTCCCTCATCGATAAACTGGTGAATAGCGGACCGATCACCAGAACCTCAAACAGCGTCACGAAAATAAGCGCAGGGAGGATCCGCAGCGCCCTTGAGCGGAGGTAGACGCTCGTCGGACGATCGAGCACCGATCGCGTGACGAGGAAACCGCTGATGACGAAGAAAATCGCCACACCCCAGCCTCCTCCCGTGTCATACGCGCCGAGGTAAGCCGCAATCGGCTCCTTTGGGGTGCCCGTGAGCGGGTAGCAATGGCTGAATAGAACCAATAGGGCCGCAAATAGCCTTATCGCGTCGAAGTTATTGTCTTTCGGTTCGAACACATCTGCGAGGGTCCGAGCATTTGCAAAAGAGCTGGGCTGGGCGGCAGCTTCGCGCGCATTGCGCAGACCACAGTCCGCCTCACGTCTTAAAGCATCCATTTTGGAGCACCAGTTCTGCGGCCCTCAACCAACGCGATATTCCTAAACTCTGCACACGCAGCGCATGCACCCCCCGAAGGTGCTGATTTTCCACTCCGTTCACAATAGTTATTCCCTCAGGACAAGCGTTAAGCCTGACACTGATCGCGTGAAACGTGTCGTTGTGAAATTATATTGCGGGGCCCGGGACTTCAAATCGCCCAGAGGGATATCTTCAATCGGGCGATACCGCGTGGCCCGTCCCCTGCCTACTGCGCGGCGGTCAGATCGATCCCGCTTTTCACCGTCGCGCCGTCGGGACGGGAGTCGAGGCCTTGGACGAAGGCGGCGATTTGCCAGATTTGCGGGTCGGTGAGTTTGCCGCTGTAGGCGGGCATGCCGCCGGGTCGTCCGTCGCGGATCGCGGTGGCGATGGTGTCGATGTTGCCGTTCCCTGGTCCGAGCACGACACCGACATCGGAGTGGCATTCGGCGCATCGCTGATAACCAAACAGACGCGCGCCCTCGGCCACTTCGTACGAGGGCGCCATGTAGCGCGGGAACTCAGGCGCGCTCACGGCGGTCATCTCGATGTACCTTGGCGGTGGGGCCGAGGCGGCGGCGGCGTCGGAAAACGGATCGCTCGAACCGGTGAGCGACAGGGCGCCAAGTGACAGAACGGCGAGCGCCGTCATGGCCCCATAGGAAAAGGCGCGAGAACGCATTCGTGACCTCGTGAAACCAACGCTCAATCCCCACCTCGCGATCATGCGCGCTTCTGCGCGCCGATTGTTCGACAGGGCGTTCACATGCAAGCTCCCTCGCCTGCTACACCAACGCGTGGCTGATGACCTTGGTTCCGCACGCGCGTTGCGCGTGGCGGCTGCGATGACAACGTCATGACGAAAAAAGGGAAAGGGACACCGATAGCGATCAGGTGTCCCCTTTCGTCGTCAGACTGTTCGCTCAATAGCCGAGGGAGAATCCCAGATTGGGCGACGAGAAACTGAAATATCCGCCGGACGGATAGCCGTAATAATAATCGTCGTAGGGATAGTAGTAAGCGGGCGGTGCGTAGACGTAGCGCGGCGCGCGGTAGCGCGGATAGTAAGGCCTGTAGGCGGGACGATAATCGGGGCGATATCCATGACGCCCGTAATGATTTCCGCCGCCGCGTCCATGGCGATCATAGCCGCGGTCGCCGCGCCCCCGGCCATCGCGATGATCCACGAGCGTGAAGTGGGCCGCAGGCGACGTCACTGCGGCGTGGGCGGGAGGCGCAGCCTGCGCCGAACCAGCCGCCGCCGCGACCAGCGCAGCCGCCAAAGAGGTCGTCAGAAGCGCACGCCATGCCATGTGATATCTCCTTAACAACATTTCCAGGGAGACATCACACCAAGACGGTGCGGCGAAAGGATGGCGTGAAAAAGGTAATTCCGCATACGCGGCGAAGGCGAGCACGCGGCGATTGTCGCGCGCGCTCGCAATCGCGTGCGGACTAACAGCGGCCCGTCGGGCGGTCGTTGATATCGTCGCACTCACGATTCTTCGTGACCGCGCCACCCACGGCGCCCGCCGCGCCGCCGATCAACGCACCGGTCAGCGGGTTGTAGCCAAGGATCGCGCCGCCGACAGCGCCTGCGCCGGCGCCAATTGCGCCGCCCGATAGCGCGCGATCACCGCGCGTCTCGCCGCAGCCGGTGAGCGCAAGCGCAACAAGCGAGGCGAGCGCGGCGGTCTTGATTACGGAAGTGGTCATGTGAGCCTCCAAAAACGGAACTTCGATCTAACGCAGAGACCAAACGCAGACAGTGTGGCGCTCCTGATGCGGAGTTATGTCGAGATTGCGGCGCGATCACCGCTTCGAGCCTTAGCGCCGGAAAGGCCGCAGCGCGTCGTAGCGGTCGTGCGCGGGATTGATGAGCGAGCGCGCGGGCATTCCCGACCCCGCGCCGATCCCGTTGCCGACGACTTCACCGCTGACGGGGTTGATGTCTTTCACGGGTCCACCGACCACACCGACACCCGGCGCAAGGGCGCTGCGGTTAAGCGCATATTCCTCGGTGCTGTAGCCGCAGGCAGCAAGAGGCAGAACGGCGGCCAGAAAAATGTATCGCATCATGCGAACCTCACGGGTTGCATAACGAGACGGCGCGGAGCCGGGTTCCACGGCTTCTGAAAATGTGATGCGCGAAGGGACTTACGAAGTACGGCGAAAGACCCAGTATTTGCTGACCATGAAATTGAAGATCAGGCCGGCGGCAGAGCCGGCCGCGACACCTAGAACCGGAGTGGCGGCGGCGACCGCGCTGAAGGTGACGAGCACGGCGTAGACGCCGTAGTTCACGGCGCCGCCCAAGGCGTTGGCGCCGAGGAAGCGCAGCCATTGGATGACGGCGACCTCATCTGTCTTCGCGAAGGTGAAACGGCGATTGAGGATCCAGGTGAAGGTAGCGGCGCAGAGGTAGGAAAACACGCGCCCGCTGTACAGGCCGAGACCCAGCGCGGTCGTCGCAACCATCAGAGCTCCGGCATCGACAAAAAAGCCGGCGGCGCCAACCATCACGACGCGAAGAAACTCGCGCGGCGCGGCCTGCGACGCGCGTGTCATGGAGTCCCGGCGGCCCCGGGCGCGGGGAGCATGAGATAAGCGAGACGCTTCGCCTCGCGCCGCGCGCGCGTGACGGAATCGAGGATCAAACCGCAGGTGAGCGCGAGGAACGAAAGGATCATGAGCGCCGCCGCGAGAACCGCCGTCGGCAAGCGCGGCACCAGTCCCGTCTCGATGTAGGTGAGAATGACGGGGATCGCGAGCACCAGCGATGCGAGCGCGAGAACGAAGGCAGCGATGGAGAACGCCTGCATCGGACGCTCCTCCTTCACCAGCTTGCCGATCATGAAGAGGATGCGCAGGCCGTCTTTATACGTGGAGAGCTTGCTGACCGAACCGGGCGGACGCTCCTTATAGGGCGTCGGCACTTCGGCGAAAGGCATGCGCATTTCCAGCGCATGGACCGTAAGCTCGGTTTCGATCTCGAAACCGCCGGCGAGCGCGGGGAACGTCTTCACGAACCGCCGCGAAAAGACGCGGTAGCCCGACAACATGTCATCGGTGCGTTTGCCGAAGACACCCCCGACCAGACCCGTGAGCAGACGATTGCCGAGCACGTGGCCGCGGCGATAGGCCGCGTCGGCGGTGGAGATGCGTTGCGCGTTGACCATGTCGAGCTGTTCGTCGACCAGCTTGGCGATGAGGAGCGGCGCGCTGGGCGCGTGATAGGTATCGTCGCCGTCCACCATCACATAGGCGTCCGCGTCGATATCGGCGAACATGCGGCGTACTACATTGCCCTTGCCCTGCAACGGCTCGCGCCGGACGATCGCACCGGCCGCCGCGGCGACCTCGACGGTGCGGTCTTTCGAGTTGTTGTCGTAAACGTAGATCGCCGCGTCCGGCAGCGCCGCGCGAAAATCCCGCACGACCGCGGCAATGGCGGCCTCTTCATTGTAGCAGGGGATAAGGACTGCGATTTTCAAAGGCATATTCCTGTGGCGTTCAGATAGCATTTTGCGGCACGCAAATGCAGTGCTTTCGGCGCGTCCGGCGCCTGCGCCGGTCATGGCCGCGGCCGGGCGGGACAGAGCTCGAGGGTTTCATCGAGGTTGTTGGGAATTTTGCGGCAGGCCCCGTGGTCGGGGATCAGACCCAGAAGCGGAAGGAATTTCTCCGCGGTTTCGTGATCCCATGAGGGCTGCAGGACCAGCACGGGACCGGTGTGGGCGGCCAACCTATCGCGGATGGTTTGGATGAAACGGGTGTTCTGGTCCGGGCCCGCCAGGTAGCTGACAGGCCGCAGGAAAGGCACTTCCGGCGGGAACGCCGGAATCACGAAGGCGGTCGGGGCGAGTCCGGTCATCAGCACGATGGTGTTGCGGGGATCGTCGAGCGGCGGCGGCGACACCGCGACGAAGGCGCCCCCGAGGCCGGGCGCCCAGGGCTTGCGTGTCCAGTTCTCATGGGTGCGCGTCGTCACGGTCACGAGCAGAAGCAATGCGATGGTG
Organism: Rhodospirillaceae bacterium; assembly: GCA_041905525.1. Taxonomy (GTDB): domain Bacteria; phylum Pseudomonadota; class Alphaproteobacteria; order Rhodospirillales; family Rhodospirillaceae; genus SHVO01. Next base: position 384,315 of record JAYRKY010000001.1, on the reverse strand, counting down.
AGTCCGGCGCGAAGCCGGGGCGAGGCCGGCCACAACGCGACACCGGCAGCAATGAGAAGGGGCGCAAGCATCTCGAGCGGCATGATGTAGCGATAGATGGCGAAGATCGCGAGCCACACCGCGTACGCCAGCGCCGACACGGCGGCGAGATAGCGCACGGCGAAAGGGTTCGCCGCGGCGTCACGGCGGCGGGCGCCGATCATCACGAGCCCCGCTGTGGCGAGAAGCACGATCACGGCCACCGCGATGCGCCAATCGGTGAAGGAGATTTCGCTGGCGATCTTGCTATCCACCGCGAAGCGGAATGGAAACGTCAGCGCCTCGCCGAGACTCTTGGGCAAGAAGCGGATGTCGCGATAGTTCAGTTCCAGCGCCCAGGGCGAGCGGAAGATATGGTTCATATAGGGGAACAGCGGATTGGCGAATTCGCTCCACATCCGCACGATCCACCATCCGCCGGTGACCGCAAAGCCGGCGATGATGCCAAGACCGCATACGAACGAGAGCCACAACCGCCGCAGAAAGGCGCCGGGGATGAAGAGCAATCCAAAACAGACGCCGACGGCAAACACCTGACTGGGGAGCTTGAGACCGACCGCGAGACCGACCAGGCCGCCCGCCCAGAACACATGCATCAGCGCCCGCTTCATGGGGCCTGATGTGAGCAGCCCCGGCGCACTGACGACCATCAGCATGGCGCTCAATACGAAGAGACTGAGGACGTTGTCGTAGAAGGTCGTGCCGATCAGCCCGATATGACCGGCGCCGACGAGGCCGACGAGCGCGATGCCCGCGGCCGCCGCAACGGCCGTGAGACCTTCGGACAGACTCAGTGTGCGGCGCGCGAGAAGAAACAGCGGAATGAAGTTGCAGCCCTGGATCAGCCCGAGCAGGAACGACAGCAGCCGCGCCGGCAGGACCTGCGCGGCGAGAAAGAAGGGAACGTCCAGCAGCGGGTTGTAATAGGTCGGCGTCTGCGCGGGCGCGAGGTCGAACCCCATGCGCCCGTGCAGGAAGGCGTAAGCGTTGTACCAATGGTAGTTCCGCAGATCCCAATTATTGTCCTGTGGAAGAATGATCGCCGCGAGGGCGAACAGCAGCGGCACGCCGAGGAAAAGGACGCGGGACGCAAGGCGCTCGCGGGCGGCCGGCGGCGGGGACGTCATTGAAGATCCAAACAAGAACAAGTTACTTTGAGACGCTCGAACCGGTGAGCGAGGGGGAGGCTGATAAAGCATGAATGCGACATTGCCAACGGCGGCGGACATTGCGGCCGCCAGAGTACGTCTCGCAGGGCAAGCTTTTGTGACACCATTGTTAAGCTCCGCTGAACTTGACCGCAGATCCGGCGGCACCGTGCTGATAAAGGCGGAGACTCTTCAACGCACCGGCTCGTTCAAGTTCCGCGGCGCGTACAACCGCTTGGCACAGTTGAATGCCAAGGAGCGGCGTGCCGGCGCTGTCGCCTGGTCGTCGGGCAACCATGCGCAGGGCCTCGCGCACGCGGGTGAGATCCTGGGCATTCGCACAACCATCGTAATGCCCGCCGACGCGCCTGCGATCAAAGTGGCGGCGACACGCGGGTACGGCGCGGAGGTCGTGCTGTACGACCGGGTGCGCGAAAGCCGCGAAGAAATCGGGCAGAAGATCGCCGCCGATCGCGGCGCCGTGATTGTGCCACCCTACGACGATCCCCACGTGATGGCGGGTCAGGGCACCGTCGGGGCCGAAATCGCCGACCAAGCGAAAGCCTTGGGACTATCGGTGGATGCCGTGATCGCCCCGGCCAGCGGCGGCGGACTGATCGCGGGCACGGGACTGGCCCTGAAACACGTGTTTCCCGAGATTGCGGTCTATAGCGCCGAACCGGCCGCCTACGACGACCACCGGCGTTCGGTCATCGCCGGGGAGCCGCAGAAAAACGAAAACCTGTCCCACGCGCTGTGCGACGCCTTGCTGGCGCCGACCCCGGGCCGGCTGACATGGGCGGTGAACGGCCACCAGCTGAAAGGCGGTTACGGGGTGACGGACGACGAGGTCAAGGAAGCCATGAAATTCGCCTTTCGGGCCCTGAAACTGGTCGTCGAGCCCAGCGGGGCGACCGCCCTGGCGGCCGTCCTGTCCGGGGCCCACGACACCCGGGGACGGGTGACCGCCGTGGTCCTTTCGGGGGCCAATGTGGACCCCGTGACCTACGCCGCCTGCATCGGCTCTTAACCCTCCGGAAGGAAAAAGTTTTATATAGTCTAGGTTGAGAGTCCGGCGGGCTGGCCGGACCTCGTCTAACTATACCTTGAGTGGTTTGTGTCCCTCAGGTAGTTCTCAATTATTCCAAGAGCATATGGCGCAATCCCGGCGCATTCCGGGACAGGACCCGATGATCAACAAAGACGATAAAAATCTGGGTCAAGACCGCATCTCCGTCATGGTGGTGGAGGATAACGAGTACATGCTCGATATCCTTATCAACAGCCTGAAGCGGATGGGTTTTACGCGCGTTCAGCGCTGCAAGAACGGCAAAGAGGCCGTTGATTACCTGAAGTTGACGACCAAGGGCTTTGCCAGTGCGGTGGAACCGATCGACATCGTCATCTCCGACCTGATCATGTCGCCGGTCAGCGGGGTCAACCTGCTGCAGTGGCTGCGAGACGACAAAGCGTCGCCCAACCGGTTCATGCCGTTCATCATGCTCTCGGGCGCGGCCGATCGCGGAAACGTGGAAATCTCGCGCGACCGCGGGGTCACCGATTTCATGGCCAAGCCGTTCTCGGTCGAGAACATCTACAAGGTCCTGCAGCGCATCATCGACAATCCACGCCAGTATGTGACGACGCAGACCTACTTCGGCCCGTGCCGGCGCCGCTCAAAAAACCCGCCGCCGAAGATGGAACGCCGCAAGCCGGACGAATCCCACGCCACCATCGTCTATTCGAAAGACAAGGTGGAGAAGCCCTCCGCGCCGTCCGACGTGTGGCTGTTCAAGCTGCCGAACTATCTGAAACAGAAAATGGGCTCGAACGCGCAGCGTCAGCCCTTCGTGCTGCCGGAAGATGTGCTGGCCGCGGCGGAACAGCAGTTGAAGCGCGAAGCCGAGGGATTCCTCGACTGGGCGAAGCAATTCCTGGATCGCCTGTCGCGCCAGGTGGCGGAAGCCAAACAAATCTCGGGCGAGCGCGCGCAGAATTTCGAAGAGATCAATCTGATCGCGCACGAACTGCGCGGTCAGGGTGGTACGTTCGGCTATCCGCTCATTACGGTCTTCGGAAAGTCACTGTACGAGCTGACAAAGCCGCCGTGCCGGCATGACGACGCGAACCTCGAAATCGTAAAGGCGCACATCGACACCATGCGCGCCGTTCTGCGCGAGAAGATCGAAGGGGACGGCGGCGAGATGGGCCAAGCGCTGTTCAAAGCGCTGAAAGCCGCGATTACCAAGTACAGCGCGAAACCGGCGGAACAAGCCGCGTCCTAGAACGCGGAACCGTCCTCGCGCGAGGGGGAGACAGTGGCGATCGCATACGGTTGCACACCGGGAGACCGGCGCTCTTCGATGACGCGCGCCCTAAACCGCGGCCCCCGCGGCCCGGCGTCGTGAACCGCCTTTTCAAGAAGAACGGCCCTTCCCTGCAGCGCCTGCGGCTGGCGACGATTGTGCTGGTCGTGAGCTTCGCGGTGATCATGGTGGGCACCGCAATCTACTATCTGGCGGCGCAGTACAACGCGGCTCTGGATAACGCCGCGCGCACCGCGCGCAGCACCGCCAACGCCGCCCAGGCCCACGCCTCGCGCACCTTTGTCGAAACTTACCGCGTGCTCGAAGGCATTGGTGAGATCTATGCCCATAATCTGGATCACGGCGGATTCGACGACCGTTCGCTCCATGAACTTCTGGCAAAGCGCCTGAAGCAGACGCCCGGCGTCTATGTGTTCACCGTTTTCGATGCTGCGTTCACCGGCCTTGTCAGCGCGCGCAGTTATCCGATCTCGATCGACAAATACCGTGACATGCCGCTGAAGGACTTGAAGAAGGCAGGCGACGACCGATACTTCGGGCCGCTGTACCAGAATGTAACCCCGGTGACCGAGTTCCAAGGCGAATGGAGCTTGCCGCTGGCGCTGGCGACCGTGGACAAGAACGGCGCCGCGACCGGTTACATAACGGCGCTCATTAATACGCGCTATTTCTCTCGCTTCTTCACGTCGCTGGACGTCGGCGCTTTCGGACACGTGACGATGTGGACGGACGACGGCCGCCTGATCGCCGCCTCTCCCAACGTACCGATCGTCAGCGGTGGAACGGGGGATGCGAAGGTCGGCAACACCGATCACATCACGTTGCAGATCCCCATCGCCGATGTTCCGGCCTCCATCGCGGTCACGCTGGATGCCCGGGACTACCTCGCCAGCTGGCGCCAGACCCGCAACCAGATCGCCTTCGCGGTTGCGGCGATCATCCTGGCGATGGGATCGTTCACGGTGATTATCCTGCGCCAGTTGGCCCACTCGCAGAAAAACGAGAATGCGCTGCGTCAGGCCAAGGCCGCGGCGGAAGAAGCGAACGAAGCCAAGAGCCGTTTCCTGGCGCATATGAGCCACGAATTCCGCACCCCGCTCAACGCCATCATGGGCTTCTCGGAGATCATCCGGAACAAGGTGCTCGGCGACGGCGTCTCGGCCGCCTACACATCCTATGCGGATCACATCCATCGCTCGGGCGAGCATCTGCTCAATATCGTGAACGACATCCTGGACATGGCTAAGATCGAGTCCGGTGTGCAGCCCTTGCATCAGGACACCATCGATATGCGCGCGGCGATGTCGGCCGCGGCGTCGTTCGTCCAAGGGCTTGCGACCCAGCGTGCGCTGCGCATCGCTGTGGAAGCCCCGGCGAATCTACCCTCCGTATCGGGCGACGAACGTTTCATCCGGCAGGTGCTGATCAATCTGTTGTCCAACGCCATCAAATTCTCGCCGCCGGAGTCCGAGATCGCCTTGTGGGCCACCTATAGACCCGGCCACTGGATGGATATTTCGGTACGGGACAACGGGCCGGGCATTGAACCGACCTTGCTGAAGCGACTGGGAGAGCCTTTCCTGCAAGGTAATCCGGCCGTGTCGCACCTCGGCAAAGGCACCGGCCTCGGGCTGTCGATCTGCAAACGCTACATGGATCTTCTGGGCGGCGAACTCCGCATCGAGAGCTTGGTCGGCGCGGGCACGACGGCGACGATCCGCTTCCCCAACGACCTTCTTGTGCCGGCCGGCGGGCCTTAGTCGACGGCATGCGTATTGTCTCCCTAATCGCCAGCGCGACGGAGATCGTGTGCGCCCTTGGCCTGCGGGGCTCCCTGGTCGGCCGCAGTCACGAGTGCGACTCACCGGCCGACGTGGCGGACCTCCCCGCCCTCACCGCTGCGCAGTTCGACCTGAGCCTCGCGAGCGCCGGCATCGATGCCGCCGTTAAATCCTTGGTGCGCGATGGCCTCGCGGTCTACCGCGTCGATCAAGAGCGCCTCCGCGCCCTCGCGCCGGACGTGATCCTGACCCAAGATCAATGCGAGGTCTGCGCCGCAAGCCTTAAGGATGTGGAGGCCGCCGTCTGCGACTGGGTGGGGCGGCCCGTGCAAATCGTTTCACTGCGTCCGAACTGCCTTGCCGATATCTGGTCGGACATCGCCCGGGTCGGCGCGGCGCTCGGTGTCGAAGGCGCCGCGAGGAATCTCGTGCGCGACCTGAAAGCGCGGATCTCGGCGGCGCGCCAACAGGCTCCGCCGGTGAAGATCGCCTGCATCGAGTGGATTGACCCGGTGATGACGGCGGGTCATTGGATTCCCGAACTCATCGACGCGGTCGGTGGCACATCATTGCTTGCGGAGGGCGGCGGCCCCTCGCCTTACGTCTCGCTCGAAGACATCGCCGCCTCCGACCCGGACGTGATCGTCGTCGCACCCTGCGGCTTCGATGTAGAGCGCAGCGTGGCCGACATGCCGGCCTTGGCGGCGCGTGACGTGTGGAAAGACTTGCGCGCCGTGCGCGAGGGGCGCGTCGCGATCGCCGATGGGAACAAGTTCTTCAATCGCCCCAGCCCCTCCGTCGCGCAAACCGCAGAGATCCTGGCCGATATCCGCGCGCATTTGGAGCGCGGTGAACCGGCGCGCTGGGGCGCGCATGTCTGGCAAGTGTGGCGCGGCTAGGCCGGGGCGCGTGGATTAGGCACGTCCGCGTGGAACGATGACGCGGGTTCCGTTTTCGGTGATGACATCGGCCGAAATGCCGTAGTAGCGCGCAAGCGGTTCGGGTGCGAGAACGTCGGGCGGCGCGCCATCGGCCACCACGGCGCCCTCGCTCAAGAGAACGAGGCGGTCGCAAAATCTGGAGGCGAGCGCGAGGTCGTGGAGCACGACGACGACGGTGCGTCCCGCACGCGCGAGGGCGCGAAAGATCTCCAACACCTGCATCGCGTGCGCCGGATCGAGACCGGACACCGGTTCGTCGGCCAGCAGCACCGACGGCGCCCCGGCGAGAAGGCGCGCGATCAGCACGCGCGTCAATTCGCCGCCCGAGAGCTCGGTGATCGGGCGCTCGGCGAGGTGCAGGACATCCGTCGCGGTCATGGCCCGTTCGACCTCGGCCGCATCGGCGGGCGACGGCGCATCCCATGGACCGAGATGCGGCAAGCGCCCGAGCGCGACGAGCCGGGCCGCCGCGATCGGCCAAAGGGCCGATTTTTCCTGAGCCAGATAACCCACCGCGCGCGCGCGGGCCCGTTTGTCCCAGGCGTCGATACGCTGTCCCTGTAGGAGTATTTCCCCGGCGGCGGGTGCCACAAGACCGGCGCAGGCACGCAGCAGAGTCGTTTTCCCTGCGCCGTTGGGTCCGATCAAACCGACCAGCGCTCCGGGCGCGAAGTCGAGCGTGACGGCATTCAAGATGTCGCGGGCGCCGTAGCGCACGGCGACATCGCGGAGCGACAGTGTGAGGGCGGGTGACACGCTCATGGCCGCGACCGCCGCAGGACGACGAGAAGGTGGAGGAAGAACGGCGCGCCGATGATGGCGGTGATGACGCCGACCTTCAACTCCAGCGCGGTGGAGATCATGCGCACACCGATATCGGCGGCAAGCATTAGTGCAGCGCCGCCGATCATGCTGGGGAGCAAGAGGCGGCCCGGACGATAGCCAACCAGCGGGCGCACAAGGTGCGGCACGACGAGGCCGACGAAACTGATAACCCCGGTGACCGCAACGGCGGCGCCGACACAAAAGGCGGTTCCGAGGATGGCGCGCAATTTGATCTTGCGCATGTCGAAGCCCAGGGTCTCGGCGGTGTCCTCGCCAAGAGTCATCGCGTCGAGCGCCCGCGCTACCGAAAACAGAAGCGCCCAGCCTATGACCATCGCGGGCAAGGCCATGAAGACGTGATCAAGCGACCGGTCGGCGAAGGAGCCGAGAATCCAGAACACGATTTCCATTGCCGCGTAGGGGCTCGGCGCGAAATTGAGCGCGAGGGATGTGAGCGCCGCCGTCAGGGCATTGATGGCCACGCCCGCCAGCACTAGCGTCAGCGTGTCTTGCGCCCGCCCTCCCAGAAGAATGAGCAGCGCGGTGGCAATCAGGGTTCCGGCCATGCCGCCGACCGGCAGGAGATACGACAGCCCGCCCGCTCCGAAGTAGAAGACCGCGACGGCGCCGAGCGCGGCGGAGCTGGAAGCGCCGAGCAGTGCAGGCTCGGCCAGCGGGTTCCGCAAGAGTCCCTGAAGCACCGCGCCCGAAAGCCCAAGGGACGCCCCCACGAGAAGGGCGAGCAGCGTGCGCGGCACGCGGACTTGCGAGAGGATCAGCCACGCCGTTTCCGCGTCGCGGTTCCACAGACTGATGAGATCGCCAAGCCCGCCGGTGATCTCGCCGCGGCCCGTGATGACGGAGACTACCGCCAGCACCACCACAAGAGCGGTGAGGCTTCCGACGACAAATGCGTAGGGACGTTCGCGGAACGCGCCTGCGGCGGTCTTGGCGGAGGCTTGCAGCGTCATGGCGAAGATTCCAGCGACGCCGCGAGACGCTCCGCAGCCTCGGCGACCATGGGTGTTCCGCACGTAAGCAGCCGTCCGGGAATTGAGAGCGTCTTTCGCGTGCCCAATCCCGATTTCAGCGCCGGGTGTTCCATCGTCGCACTGGCGATCGACGGTACACCTGGCCGGTAGATCAGATAAATGATCCGGTCGGGTTTGATGGCGAGCATGGTTTCCAGCGGCACTTGGCCGTAGGCGCCGATGCCGAGATCCGGCGCTTTATTGACCAGGCCCGTGAGCGACATGACTTCGTCGGCAAGGCCCGGCCGGCCGACCGTGAATCCATTCGCGTCGAAGATGATCGCCGAGCCGAATGTGCCCGCGGGCGCGGCCACTGCCGCAAGACGCCGGTCCATCTCAGCGAGGAGCGCGGCGGCGCGGTCGGGGACCCCCAGCGCCGCACCGAGTTCAATCATCGTCGCGTGGATGCCGGCAATGGTCTCCGGGCTCTCGATTTCGATCACGGGATAACCAAGGCGCTTCAACATCGCCTTGGCGAAGCCGGTCGTATATCGGCCGGCGAGAACCAAATCGGGTTTTGCGGCGATGACCTCCTCGGCGAGGCCGTGATTGATCGGAAGACCGGCGGCGAGACCGGCGAGCGGCGACTCCGCCGGGTCGGCGCCGAGAAAACTGATGGAGGCGATGCGCTCCGGCCCCACCAGCAACAAGGCCATTTGATCGGTGCAGAGGTTCATGGACACGATGCGCTGCGGCGCGGCTTGCGCGCCGCTTACGCCCGCGAGGAACGCGAGCGCGAGGGCGACAAAACCTGTCCGCAAGCGGATCATCGGCGCGCGTCCATGTCTTTACACACCGCCAAAGCGCAATCGCACGCCGGCATAAGCCCCGAGGCCGAGCGTGCCATAGGTGTAGACTTCCTGATACCGGCGATCGAGCGCGTTCTCAACACGCCCGAAGACCTGAAGCGTGTCGGTGAGATCGTATGATCCGGACACCGTAACCAGCGTGAAGCCGGGGAGACGGGCAACGCCGGACGGGATCGACGGCACGAACACCACATCCGTCATGGGCCCGTTATAGTCCGCGCTGAGGCCGACAGAGGCACGATCGTTGAGGAAGCGATAGGACGCCGAGACGCTGCCGACATGCTTCGGCCGCCGGACTTCCTGCGCTCCGAATTCGTCCTTGGAATCGGTGTAGCCGTAACTCACCGCGAGGGTAACACTTTCGACCGGGGTGTAGTGTCCCGAAAGCTCCATACCCTGCCGCGTGCTTTTGCCGCGGGCATTGCGCACCGTGAAGGGAAACACGCTGAAGTCGTTGACGATCTCGTCGCGGAAGTCGGCGTCGTAGTAGGTGACAGACACAAGAGCAACATCCCCAACCGCATAGTCCGCCCCTGCATCCCAACCGCGCGAGCTTTCCGGTTTCAGGTTGGGATTGCCAACGAAGCTTGTGGGATCGAACCCGAACAGCTCGAAGAAACCGGGCTTCGCGAACCCCGTACCGTAGCTTGCGCGAAGTTTGAGGCCGGTCGCGGGCACTTGCCATGCGGCCGCTGCGCGATAGGTGGTGGCGCTGCGGAACAGGTCATGATCGTCGCGCCGCACCGCGCCGGACAGGAACAGCTGATCGGCCACGGCGGCGCGATACTCGGCGACATATCCGATGTCCTTGGTGGAACGGCGCTGATTCTGCGGGCCGGGAAAGGCGCTCTGATTTTCGAAGGTCTCGTCCTTGTATTGGACATAGCCGGTGACGGTGTGGCGGACCGTATCGCCGTCGTCTCCGATGAAAAGATTGGTTTGATAGGAGAGATTAACGCGCCGGCCGACGGCACCGAACGAGAACGCCTTGCGGTCGAAGTTGCGCTTGCGCACATCGGTGAGCGTGGCGGCCAAGGTATGGTCCCATACGCCTTCCAACAGGGAGAAGCGGCCCGCGATGCGGCCGTAGCCGGTCTTGGTGCGGTGCGCATTATCGGAATCGATCGCGGCGCCGTAGGTTGGGCCGCCGAAGTTCGCGAAGTCCTGAATATCCTCCTCGCCATAGGCTTGGGTGTAGCGCGCCGCGAGGGCGAGATCGAAGATCTCATTGGGCGCGAAGCGCCCGCTGGCGTTCAAGTTGAGGTTCTGGTGTCCGTCCTTCTCCGCGCCCCGCGCCGCCTGCGAGATGCCGTCGGTGTCGAGCCAGGAGACGGACGCGCCGAGACTATAGCCCTCGCCCCCCGCCGCCGCGGCGCCGTTCACATGGTAGGTGCCGAACGAGCCGCCCTGCGCACGCAATGTCCCCTCCAGGGGTCCGTGGCCCTCGCGCGTGATGATGTTGATCACGCCGCCGATGGCCTGGCTTCCATAGAGCGCGCTTTGCGGCCCGCGTAAAACTTCGATGCGGTCGACATCGTCGGTGAGCAGGTTGCCGAAATCGAATTCATCGGCGGTCATGGGATCGCCCACTTCGATCCCGTTGATGAGCACGAGCGTATGATTGCCCTCACCACCGCGCAGCCGGACCTGGGTTTGCGCGCCGCGCTGGCCCGAGCGGTTGACGGCGACGCCGGGAACTTCACGCAGAAGATCCGACACCTCGAAACGGGGGCGCTGGGCGATGTCCTCGGCGGTGAGAATATCGATGGCGCTGCCGACGGTCTTGAGCGGAACAAGCGTGCGGCTGGCGGTGACGACGATTTCATCAAGGCCCGACAGATCGGCCGCCTGCACGGCCGCATGGACGGCGGGCGCGGCGGCGAGAATCGTGGAAGAGAGCAAGACGGAAAGCCAACGGTTGGCGACGTGTCGCGGCATATATAAACCCCCATAGCGTCGACCGCGGGCACTGTTGATGCCGCGGAGACTTCTTGTGACGATGACGAGTTGGGGTTTGCGCGTGAGGCGGGCCCAATCCGTCGCGGTTGCATTACGCGCGTCACCGCGATCAGATTGGCCGCACCGCTGGAATTGCCCCGTCCAACGGCAAGGTGACGCTAGCGAGGGCAGGTCTCCTGACTTGCGGGTCGTCGCGGCCTGCTCGCCTTCCCAAATCCCCTTGCAAGGACTCAGTGGCCTCTTGAGCGGGCTGCTCGCCGCTTACAGTTGCGGGGGCAGTTCCGGCCTTACACCGGTATTCCCTATTAGCCGCAGTGTTGCGCACCACGGCACCTTCGCTGTCTTAGGTCGTAAACCTCGACCTGGAGCCTGTCAATTCCGCGCCTATTTGGACGAGGCCGGTCCGCCGATCGGACGCGGCTTAATGCTGTCCGGCGACGGCGGCGCGGGGGCGGGATTCGGCGGCGGATTCACCGGCGGCTTGATGACGGGCGTGCGCGATGCGCTGGGCGGCGGCGGTTCGACAATCTCCGCATCTCCGGTCGGCGGCGGCTTGAAGACGCTCGGATCGTTCGTCGGGATGGCCGGAGGCGCTTTTGTCGGGGGCTCCTCCGGCACCGCTTTCGCGGACGGCGGCGGCGCGCAGGCGGTTGGCGAAGAGACCGGGTCGCAGGCGGGCGGCGTTGACGCTGCGCAGGCGGCATTCGTCGCCGCAATTGCGAGAACGGCGGCCCCTAGGGCGAGTTTGGAGAGCATCGTCATGGTGCACCTCGTCAGCGTTGCGCCCCCACGATGTCTAGATACGCCGCGATGATGGCTAAACCTTGCCGCCGGTGAGGAAATGAAAGGGCGAGGCTCGCAAAACGCGGCTGTTACGGAACTTCAGCTGCAAAGTTCTCGTTGGATGAGACTCAACAGGTCTCACACACAGTCATTCAAGGACACGCATGGCCAACGAAACGCCTGACGAGAAAGAGCGGCCGCGGGAACAACCGGAAACGAACCCGCAACCGACACAGCCCGAGATTGACCCGAAGCGTTCTGTGCCCGATGAGGTAAGGCCGCCGGCGGAACCGCGTCCCGACACTCAGCCGGAGCGTCAGCCCTACCCGGAAATCCAGCCGACGCAGCCCACGCCGATGCCGCAGCCCGGGCAGCCGCAGCAGCCCACAGCCTAAGCTCTCGCACTCATTCCGGCCCTTACTCCGGCCGGGGCTTTTCGAAGATCATCAGATGCTGCCACGGCAGCGTGCTGCTGTTCACGCTGACGAACTTTAGGCCAAGCGGCTCGAATTCTTTGCGGGCCTGCTCCACGGTCATCTTGTGAAGCGCCTTGATCGGCACGTTGGGATCTTCGCCGCGATATTCGACGAGAGCGATGCGTCCGCCCGGCTTCAGCGACCACACCATGGCCGCGCCCATTTCGCGCGGCAGCGCGAATTCGTGATACGCGTCGACGAGAAGAATGAGATCAACCGTGTTCGACGGCAGGCGCGGCGAGGCAATGCTTCCGTGCACAGGCTCGATGTTGGAGATCTTGTTCGACTTGATGCGCGCGCGGATGCGGTCGAGCATCTCGGGCTGGACATCGACCGCGTACACTTTGCCCTCGGGCACTTCCCTTGCCAGCCTGAAAGTAAAATAGCCGGTGCCGGCGCCGATGTCGGCGACCACGTCGGTGGGCTTCAGCTTCAACATGGGAATGAGGCGGCCAGTGCCTTCCTCCTCGGCGCGCTCGCGCCGCTCGAGCCAGTCGGCCGCTTCGTGGCCCATCAGGTAAGGGATATCGCGGCCCATGTAGGACTTGCCGATCCCCTCGAGGGTGAGCGGCGTGTTGCGGTAACCATCGTCGGCGGCGAAGGCTCCGCCCGTCAGCACCACCAGAAGCGCGGCGAACGCCATGGTCAGCTTGTGCGTCGTCAGCTTATGCATCATGCGCTTGCGCATCTGGGGCCTCCCTTTCCGTCTTCAACGATACTACGGCCGGACGGCATCCGGCGCCGCCTTTTCGATGGCGACTCGATTGTCATGAAACGCCGCGCCGCCGAAGGGCGCGATCTGATCGGCGCCGGTCAGCGTGTTGATGCCCTTGCCGCCGACATGGGCGGCGTTCGGCCAGATGGATTCCGCAATCAGCACGCCCCGGCGCACGCCGTCGAAGATGCGGGCATGGATCAGCACTTCGCCGCGGGTGTTGTGGAGGCGCACAAGGTCGCCGTCGGCGATCCCGAGCGGCGCGGCGTCATCCGGGTGAAGCATCACCTCGGGACGCCTCTCCTTGCTCTGCGACGTCGGTGTTTCCGTGAAGGTCGTATTCAGGAAATTGCGCGACGGGCTGGTGGCAAGACGGAACGGGTGATCCACGGTGGCGTTTTCGATCACGCCCCAATGATCCGGAAATGCCGGCAACTCGCGCCACGGACCCATGGCGCCGTTGTTGGCGGAGGGAACCTTCGTCCAATCGGGCTTGAAGTGGAACTTGCCGTCAGGATAGGCGAAACCGTTGAGATAGTGCGCCTCTTCGAAGCTTGGCTGCGCATCGACATGCTTCTCGCGCTCGAGCACATCGAGACCGGGCCAGCCGGAGATCTTCAATGTCTCGTCGATGATTTCGCGCGGGGTCATGTTGAATCCGCGGTGATGCGCGCCGAGGCGCCTGGCCAGATCGCAAATGACATCATGATTTGACCGGCACTCGCCCGGCGCATCGACAAGCTTCGGCCCCATCTGGAAATATTGATGCCCGCCGCCGGAGTAGAGATCGTCGTGCTCCATGAACATGGTGGCCGGCAGGACGATGTCCGCCATTCGCGCCGTCTCGGTCATGAACTGCTCGTGCACGCAGACGAACAGGTCGTCGCGGGCGAAGCCCTTTTTCACAAGGTCCTGCTCCGGCGCGACGGTGACCGGATTTGTGTTCTGCACGAGCAGAGCCTTCACCGGCGGCCCATGGTAGAGGGCTTCGGGATCGCCGGTGAGAACGCGCCCGATTTGCGACTGATCGAGGCGGCGCACCGCCGTATCAATAGTGTCGTGGCCTTCGATCAGATGTTTGTTCCAATGATAGATGGCCGTGTTGATGTGGAAGGCGCCGCCGCCTTCATACTGCCACGCGCCGGTGACGGCGGCGATGCAGGAGGCCGCGTGCATGTTCACCGCGCCGTTGCGCTGGCGGGCAAAACCATAGCCGAGGCGGAAGTAGGTGCGCTTGTTCTCGCCCACGATCCGGGCGAAGGCCTCTATCTCCTCGACCGAGAGACCGGTGATCGCGGAGGCCCAGGCGGGGCCGCGCGTCTGGAGGTGCCGCTCCAGGTCCTTGGGGTGATCGGTGTAGCGATTGAGGTAATCCCAATCGGCATAACCATCGCGAAACAGCACATGCATTACCGCGCAGGCGAGCGCGCCATCCGTTCCCGGTTTCAGCAGCAGGGCCAGGTCGGCCTGCTTCATGGTCGGGTTCATATAAATATCGACGACCACGAGCTTGGCGCCGCGTTCCTTGCGCGCACGGGCGACGTGGGTCATGACATTGACCTGGGTATGAACAGGGTTCGTGCCCCAGATCACGATGCAGTCCGAGACGCCCATTTCGCGCGGATCGGGGCCCGCGAGTTTGCCGGCGCCGGCGACAAAGCCGGCGTAGGCGCTGGCGGTGCAGATGGTGGAATACTGTCCGGAGTAGCGCTTGACATGGCGCAGACGGTTGATGCCGTCGCGCATGACGTAGCCCATGGTGCCGGCGTAGTAGTAAGGCCACACGGATTGAGATCCAAAATCGCGTTCGGCCTCCAAGAACCTGGAGGCGACGATGTTCATCGCCTCGTCCCATGAGATGCGCTCGAACTGACCGGAGCCCTTGGGCCCCACCCGTTTGCTGGGAAAGAGGAGACGGTCCGGGTGATGGATGCGTTCGGCGTAACGCGCGACCTTCGCGCAGATGACGCCGGCCGTGTAGGTATTGCTCTCGGCCCCATGCACCCGGCCGATGCGTTTGCCCTCAAGCACCTCGACATCAAGGGAACAGGCGGAGGGGCAATCGTGGGGGCAGACCGACGGGCGGCGCTCAATTTTCAAAGCTTTGTTCATGCGGCTATGATGGGCGAGACGCTGTTAAATTGAAAGCGCGCGCAGGCTGGGAAACCTGGGGCGGCGCGCTTATATCGCCGGAGTGATGTTACAGGCGCCATGAAAGACGATTCTCACCCCTGCCGGGAACCTCACCGCCTTGTCGTTGCGGACCAGAGCCGCAACGCCGGCCGCACGCGGCTGGTGCTGATCCTGACCCTTGTCATGATGGTGGCCGAAATCGCAGCGGGGTCGATTTTCGGCTCCATGGCTCTGCTTGCGGACGGCTGGCATATGTCGACCCACGCCGCCGTCCTGGCGGTGGCGGTGTTCGCCTATGCCTATGCGCGCCGTCATTCGACCAACGCCACCTTTACCTTCGGCACAGGAAAGATCGGCGACCTTGCGGCATTCACCAGTGCCATCCTGCTCGGCGTGGTCGCGCTGCTGATGGCGATTGAATCCCTTCAACGCCTGGCCAATCCCATTCCGATCGCCTTCACCGAGTCCATCGTGGTGGCGGTGGTGGGTCTGGCCGTCAATCTCGTGAGCGCGTGGCTGTTGAAGGGCGATCATCACCATGGGCATGGGGGGCCCGACCATGAGCACGACCATGGGCACGACCATGAGCACAACCATTCGGGCGACCACGCGCATAACCATGAGCACGGTCACGCCCACGACCATGGCGACGGTGCGCACGCCGAACAGCACGCCCACCGCCGCGACCACAATCATGAAGCGGCTTACGCGCATGTGCTGGCCGACGCGCTGACCTCGGTCTTCGCGATTGTCGCGCTGATCGCCGGATTGATCTGGGGTTTGAACTGGATGGACCCGGCCATGGGCGTGCTGGGAGCGGTCATCATTGCCCGTTGGGCGTGGACGTTGATGCGCGCGACGGGGCGCGTTCTGGTGGACGCCACCCCGACCGGAGGCACGGCGGTGGCCGTGCGGAAGGCGATTGAAGCAGAGGGCGACGCCCGCGTTGCCGACCTGCATATCTGGCGGATCGGGCCGGGGCAGCTGGCGGCGGTGCTGACCGTAATCGCACGGGCGCCCCAGTCGGCGATGCATTACAAGGCGCGCCTAGCCCACATCCCCGGCTTGAGCCACACTACGATTGAAGTGGAAAAGGCCTGACGCCAAAGGTGGATGCTGCCGCCGCCTCCCGCGGTCACGAGGCCCCGGCCCTTTCCGTCGCCGGCTTTTCGAGAGTGTCCGATTCACTTGACACGTTTTACGCGGCACGCGGCAAAGCGCGGCAGAATGGAAAAAATGCCGCGTGTCTCAGGGCCTTGGCGGCATTTCTTCGCACGCGGCAGTACGCGGCAGAGAATTTAAATCTGCGTCACATCGAGGGTTTAGGGCGCGTCCTTCACGCGGCAGTTACGCGGCAGAGGGCGATGCCGGCGGACCGCAGAGGCGTGAACAGGAGGCAGAACGCGCGGCGGCAGGCGGCAGCCGCGCGCTGAGAGTCACGATTTACAATGTCAAAGACCTGCTTTGGGCGACTCCAATGACGGGTGCGCCTCGCACAACAATGCGCCACGGCGCGATTTTTGGTCGAGCGATATTGCCCGGCCGTACAAATTTAATGACACGAAAAATGGGAAATGTGGTTCGATGGAGTCGGCGGGGCACTATGCGCGGTAGGGCCGTGCGGGACCGGAATGACCCTGTGCCAGGAGTTCGAATCCCCTATGGCACGCCATTTATTTCAATATCATAGAGAATTGCGGGCGAGGATTTGGACGCGCGTACGGCAAACGTACGGTATTGGCGGTGCTAGCCTGCACTTTGCCGAGTGATAGGTTTTTCACTTCGAATGTGGGAAGGTTGGCCGGGGCCAACATGTCGAACTTCTTTCTGGCAATCATCGCAGCCTGCTTGTTGTTCGGGGGATCTGCCGTCTCCGGTTTCCTTGGTTGGGCAATAGCCATCATCGGCGGGCTGCTTGTGCTCGGGCTTGTCCTGAGCGCCTTCGATGCACTCCTCCGGAACTTTCGACGGTGGCAGGATAAGCCCAACGCGGTCTTTCGAACCGGAAGATGGATTGAATTTCGAGACGAACAGGACCGCCGTGACTGGGAAAACCGCGTGGGGCGCTGGCGAAACGACGCCAGTTAGGCGGCGCCCATATTCTTGTCCATCGCATGAGCGCCTGGGAAAATGACCTGTCCAGTGGGGGGGTACCGAATGAATCGAATTGTCGCCCTAAGCCTAGCGTTTCTCCTCGCGTCATGTGCAACGAGTGGCGCGCCCGAACTAGAATCCTGTTTAGCCGACCCCGAAATCATGCCTCTGTATAGGGCGAGCACATCCGACTCAAAGGTATTGGTGGGCGGCGTAGACGCTCGTGGGCAAGTTCACTGCTATTGGGAAGAGTTTCGCTCTGGCCTCGGTCTTCCGCATACCACCGCGGCGTGGAAGCAGTGCAAGGCGGACACCGGCTCTTGCACAGTCATCGCAAACGTCAATTATGTCCAACTAAACTTCGTGCCGGTTCTCAACGAGGGAAGGCCCATTCCCGGCTACGGATATGCACCTACGAAGGCGCTCGATCTAAGACCTATTTGGCATTTGGTGGGTCAGTTCGCAGAAGCATTCATCACGGGATACGCGATGGGAACAGCGTACGGTGCTACGGCGCCGCGTACAATCGTTGTCTCACCAGCTTCTCGCGAGCGCTACAGATGTACTCCAGATTCCTACGGCGCTGGCCAGCCAGTGGCGTATACCTGCCGTTAGATAGTCGCAACTGGGAATTCGCCGGCGGTGGATGGTAATTCCTAATCTTATCCTTCACGCGAGCGCGCGTGCCGGTCGCAAAATTCGAGTTTATGGCTGCCGCTTTGCCCCCGCTGACTTGCTCCCCTGTATGCCCTCGTTCATAGGGAGATTTTGTTCTGGTTTGCTGGCACAAAGCCCCGCGAAGAAGCGGGGCTAGCTGGGGTGGGAGTTCCAAGGGAGGCTGGGGAGCATGTTTTCTAGCCCCCCGTGTTACTGTGACGGGGGCGATCAGTTTGTCGATGTACGCGATGGATTCGCACCGTCATCGCCTATGGCATTAGCCAGCGGCGCGCAAATTACGCCGCTTTGCCTAGCGGTGCCTTCTCAATTTTCACGATCATCCAGCGGTGCAGTTTCTTATCTAACTCGAACTCAATTTCATCCTCTTCCTCTGCGCCAAGCAGAGCTTTGCCTGAAGGATGTCCCACCGAAATTAATCCGGCATCAGGGTCATGCTGGTTTGCCGTGAGAGTCACGACGCGGACACGCGAATCACCGCTGTGTTGAATCTGCACGCGGTCGCCTATCTCGATCATGTTGCCAAGCTCAGTCTTGGCTTCTGTGATGTCGGTAACGTCAGTTACAATAACTGCGCCCGAAACCGGCTGCTGCGCCTCGGACTTCTGCGCTTCGTGAACCCGGAATTCCGTCCAAATCGTCGGCCCGTCAGTAGCTCCAATTGGCTCGATCTGCAAAGATTTCAGGCTGCGTACTAGATCGTCCATACAGGCGTCAGGATCGAGCCGAAAACTTGAGCCCCAACAACGCCAAAATCGCCAGCCAACACGTTCCATTACCCGTTGTCGCGCCAAGTCCTCAGCCCAACGCTCAGGCCCGTGGTATTGGTCACCGTCCAGCTCAATAGCCAAACGCCGGTCGTCTTCGCCTTCCACAACAAGATCAATTGAGTACGGCCCGACTTTTACTTGCGGGTGAACGCGATACCCAAGAGCAAGAAGGCGGCACAATACGTCGCGTTCAAATCCTGAATCGCAAAGCGCCATAAGGTCGGTCGATGGCGCGCACCTCCCTTCCATCGGATTTCTAAAGTGACGCAGAACCTTCGCCTTCAGGTCGTCAGGCTTAAGATTCTCCTCTTTTACTGAACGGAACAGATACTGACGATCCCTTGCTCGGGAGAGCGCTACGTTGAATCTCTGTTGGAAAGGTAACGCCGTTTTTGAGGTGCAAGTGGCAGCGCATTCCACCATGCTCAGGAGAATAATGTCGCGCTCTTTGCCTTGGAATACGGCTGAATCGCCACAAGCGATGTCATGGCGCACATAGGCATCTTCACCAATCCGTTCGAGCAACATCATCTGAATTAGCTGAGCCTGCTTCGCACCAATAAGAGAAATAATGCCGATGCTGCGATGCCTCATCAGCGGATCAGCGACAATCTTCTCAACCTCGTCAACGATAGCCTTCGCTTCCTCAATATTACGGTTCGATTTGTCCTTACGGCCTTCAGGCAGATACACGTCAATCAATGGTGGCGAGAGGCGTTCCGATGCCTTTGGAACGCGAACCGGCACGATTTCCTCTGTATAGAATTGGAAGCTGAATCGAATAATCGGCTCGACGCAGCGGAAATGCTCGCGAAGCATAATCCGTCTACCTGGATAACAAGCGAGCGCCAATTCGTAGAGTGAGTTACCGGGGAGCAACAGCGCTCCAAATGGCTGAGCATCAAGGTAGTGCATTCTCAAAGAACGCAACTTCGTTTCCTCAATGAATGCCGCTGTCGGGCTAACCTGCTTATCGTCCCCAACTATCAAAACCTTTTTTGCCCGCAACAGAGCTGGCAACACCCCAATGTCCGACTGCGATGCTTCGTCGATAATTACTAAATCGAACGATGCGAGCGTGGGCGGTAGGCTTTCTGATATGCGCCAGGATGGCATAATCCAGCAGGGCACAGCAGCGTAGGAAGATTCCATTGCTTCCCGCGCATCTCTTCTAAGACGCGAGGCGCTTTTGCCTGTGCCTTTGCCAATCTTACGGATGGCGGTAAGAAACATCTGTAGAGCTGCATCCACTTTCTTTGTGATACGCGCACGCAAGGTCAACAACGTCCGGAGTGTCACGACGTCGTGAAACCTACGCATCATCTCCTCGTCGGACTGACGGCGTTGTTCGTCCAGCTCTGTGAGTCTGCGTCGACCATCAATCGACCGCAAATGCGATGCTGCTTGTGCCCACGTCCAAGCGTTATGCCAATCTTCCGGTGTCAAGGCATCGTCAACACCGATCACTGGCTGAGTGAGCAATTGGCGGGCCCATTGTGGGGCTCCTGACTCTGAAATTGAGAGTGCCACACGCGCTATTGAATCCAACACCGGGCGAAGAGCCCGCAACCGCTCTAACTCAGACAAATGGCTAGTCCAAATATCGACCACTTCGTTTACCGAAATGTCGGGATTACCAACTGTAGTCAGCAAAAACGTTTCCAAGGTTCGCGAATGCTCACCCTTAGACGCTTTCAATTTCTCGATAGCAACGGCGAGATTGGCGCGAGAGCTGGCAAGTCGGTGACGTGACACCTCACTTCTGATTGCTTCGACTGCGCGCCTTGCATGGTCTGCATTGGCCGCAATTTCCGTTGCATTCAAGCCAAAAGGAAATAGCTTTGGGACTTCCGCCTGCATCAACGGAAGGTGCTTCCTTACGGCCTCAGCAACTAAGTCAGATTGCTCCAGCAGTGTGTGAAGCGCTCGCGCCGCATCTTCAAGCCGCTCGGGTATTTCGGGAAGTGAGTATTCAGGAGTAAGCGCCCGCCATTGAACAACGGCGGTCGCAATCTCCCCTCGCCATTGAACAACTTCCTGGACACGCTTCCACTCATTTTCGTTTGCTGGCACTTGGTCCAAAATTCGGATTTCGGCGAAGGCCGAACGAGCATCGCTCTTTCCGATTGGGATTATCCCAAAAGGTCTTTGCCCCGAAGCCGCTCGCGAAATGGCTTCGCGAAGGTCGCCGACGACATGCGCTTGATCGGGAACAGCTACTGCATAGGCGGCAATCTTGGTCCGACGACGCACCGGGTCACTAATTGCGCTTATAAGCTGCGCCAGCGCTCTTACTGCCTCAGCGTCTAGTCCGGTCCTTCGCCATATCGCATAGAGATTGGCAAGCCAGGGTGCGGCCTCACATTTTTCATGCACCGCAAGGATAGCCTCCACAGCACCAAGCAATGCTTCGGCGCGGGCTATAAGGTCGGATTCAAGCGATGACATTACTGGCGAGTCCGGTTGGCGCGCTCGTTCTATGCGAGCTGCATTCGCCAGGTCTTGATGTATTGCGGCTAAATTCGCTGCGTCTGGAAGGTCGGATACGCTCGGCAAATTGACGCCGAGATAGGATAAATCAGCGCACACTTTTTTGCGGGCCGTTCGAAGGGTCGCAATATCTGCATTGCTGAACTTCGGTTTGTGGTTTTCTGAAAGCTCGGGCCGATCCGGAAACCATGCATACTGGTCTCTTTCTTTTATGATCTTTTCGGCCAGCTCGATTGGCAAAATCCCATCTACATTCTCGCCCCCGCCAATACGGCTAAGGTGTTTCTCAGCAAAGCCGCGCAATTCGGCGTCGATCACCTTGATGCGGCGATTGAGTTCTGAGACACGCTTTTCACTGTCGGCTATGTCCCGTTCCGTAGCGCGCGTATCAAGTGAAGCAATCTTGGATGCCAATATATTGACGGTCGCTTCTAGTTGCTTGAGCCCCTCTCGCTCGGAGGTCAGAAGGCTTATAGCGAGGTCTCTGACCCCTTCCGGAATCTGGTCTCTCAGCACCGTGAGCGCGCCTTCGCTTTTTGAAGTTACGAGTACACGGCGGCCCGTCGCTAGATAATGGCAGATGATGTTAGCTATGGTGTGTGTCTTACCTGTTCCGGGCGGACCCTGAACGACCACTCCTTCAACGTCATCACTTTCCAACCGCTCGACAATTGCGATTTGCTCATCATTGAACGGTTTGGGGAAAAAGAACTGCTGAACACTTCCTGCTCTTTCGCTTTCACCGCCAGCGGAGATCGTTCCCGCTCCTCCGCCCATGCTGAAGCGACCGCCGATACTGTAGGTAACTTCGTCTGACGGCTCAGAAACCAGAGCGATTGAAGGACCGGGCAACTTGTCGGCTTTTTCAACTGCCTCACGCAGACGTTCCAAATCCGTGATGAAGAAGTTCTCGGAACGCGGCCGCGCATAAAGCACCCATGTATCCGTGACTAACAAATTTGCCCCGGCGGCTGGTACTTTTCTATCGTCTGGCTTCGACGTGTCAGGATGATAGCGTCCAGCACGATCAAATTGTGCGCAGGCGTAACGCAATATCGGGGTGAAGGATTCATTATCGTACGGCGATAACTCTTTCTCAGGCGGCAGCTTTGCAAAGTGTTCGCGGAAGTAACGTGCCACTAAATCGGTCCCAGGATTTTCCATGGCGGCAAATGGCTTCAAAGCCGCAATCGGATCAACACTGCGCGGTCTAACGAGAATTGCGCCAGCATCATCTAACTCAAGCTCAACCAGTTGCTCTATGAGCGGGTGATCCAACTCATTGGGCGGCACCTTCCATCGGGCAACGCCGATGCCCCAAACCACTTCTAGAGGCTTGTCAGAGCCTTCAATTTTGATTGCTTGTTGAACACTAAAGAGCCGGTCATAGAGATTGATCGTTTCGCGCCGGGGCCGTTCTTCATGTGCCCACTGGGGCCATGTTTCATTAAGATAGGTGTCGATAGCCGCTTTAGCCTCTGGAAAGCGGTCGAGTCGCAACACTACATCGCGTAAATCTTCGCCCGGCTTCGGCTTGAGAGTTTTGGTTACGTCGTCCGCATCGACCAATCCCTTGGCTATGTGCTGCTCCGCGTCCGCACCCGTCATAACCGCTGTGCGCAGCGTTTGTACGACGGGTTCGCTGAATGGATCGCGGGCAATAGTCAGCCAATCTTTTGCAATTGGCTTCGGCTCCGGGGGATCAACGCGACGGAGACGGTCAATCTTGAGATATATGAGACCGTCACCATCAAAAAGATCGTGATGAATGCCTATACGATTTCGCAACGTTTCTTCATGAATGACGACACTGCCGTAGCTTCCGAGCGACCAGACTGGCTTATCGCTCAATTCGAGCAACACGCGCACATAGTCGATGAGCTGCGTAACGCCTTTTTGCTCCGGAGTTAGCTCGGGCTTAGGAGACGCTGGTTGGTTGGCAGTTGGCAGCGCTTGTTCCTTGGCTTTTGCATGATGGTTTGCCGCGTCCGGTTGCTGCGCGGCTGAAATCCTCGGCTCGCTCATAGCTGCTTCTTTCTGTGTTTCCGTCCTGCAGTTTTCTTCTTCAGCCTCTATTTCACGCTTAAGCTCACCTGCTTTTGCAAGTGCTGGCGTCGCGATCCTCGGTGCTGAATCCTTTGGTGGTGCTTCCGGCTTAGACGGCCCCCCGGATTTCATCCGCGCCTCTAACTTTACTTTCAGAGCTTGCGACCGCGACGTCGTTCGATACGCGAGCTCGTCCAATATCCGCTTCGCCAGCAACAAATCGTGCGGCGATTCGGAGGAAAGCCTTTCGAGTTCTTCGATTCCGGAATTGCGGAAATACCTCGCAGCCATGGGCCCTCGTAATAGATGCCTAACCGTATATTACAATTTCTAGTAGTATACAATTTTGAGCCATATCCGCGCGGGAGTAGCACTTGGCTACTATACTTCCTTGTCTCGAATTCCCGGTCATGAGTGTGCTGCAAGTGCTCAAGTGTCTGCTGACTGACCCACGAGTCGATTGTCGAAGCGATGGCGCATTGCGACAAACGATCATTGGCTCTGGATGGAAGAGCTTCTCATAAGCAAGAGATTGTTCGATATGCCGGGATAGCCCTGTGGCGCAGCACTTTCTGACAAGCAATATGAGCTCAGCTGCTAATCGGCTGACGGCGATGAAGTGGCAATAGCACCCTCCATATGTGCCCACTTCATCACCTACGGCACGCCACATTGTGCATCTTCGCGCCGCATGACGCTTACAACGGGCCTCGCAAGGACGCCCGACGACGTGGGCCTTCTAGAGAAGCGCTCCTGTGGGTCGCGCCAAGATACGCCTTCGTGTCTCTGTCTTTTAAATGGTGAAGTAGGGAGTTCGGGCCCGAAGTGATGGAAGCCCAGGAGCATCCTGGAGGTTCTTCGAGCACCGGGTTCGTTCGTATCCCGGCGCCATCGCTAAGGCTTGCGCTCCAGCGTGATGTCGTTGGGATCGTGATCGATCACCGGCGGGGCGTCGGGAGGCGCGGGGCGGCGGGGGCCATATTGCGCACCGCTCATGCTGACGGTGGTCCAGCGGACGACACCGCGTTTGCGCAGGATCCACAAGAGGGCGAGGACGACAGGAATGAAGAAGAGCGCGACCACGGCCGCGTAGACGAAAAGCAGCACGGCCCCGATCAGGGCGGCCGCAAGCGCAGCCAAACGGAACAGAAGTCCCAACATCAGTCTCAGGTAGGTTGGCCCGGGCCCGCAATCAAGGGCTGTTACACGAGCGGCTTCTCGTACATGCGGTAGGTTTTATAGACGCGCCCGCCGATGTCCTCGATCGAGTGGCGGGTTTGCGTGTTGTTTTCCAGCACCCAGCTCATCTCGCACACCGGCATGCGCAACTTGAGCGACATGTCGCGTACACGCCCGACAGTGAGCAGCGCGAGCACAGAGCCCATGGGCTTGTTCTTGAACTCGGGCAGCACGCCCATGAAGGGCACGCGCGTGCCGGCGGCGAAGGACCGGCGGGTGAGCAGGCGCCAGGCCAGCTTGGCCCATCCGGTGGGCCACAGGCGGCCGCGCAAGTCGCGGATCAATTCGTTGAGGTCGGGCAAGGCCACGCACATGGCCTTCGGCTCGCCGTCGATGGTGGCGAAAGCGACCAGTTCGGGCACGAGCAGCGGCTTCATTTCGGACGCCATGTAGGCGACGTCCGCGTCGGTGAGCGGAATGAATCCCCAATTGTCCGCCCAGGCGGCATTGAAGATGCGCACGATGGTGGCGATCTCTTCCTCGAACCGGCTGGTGTCGAGGGCGCGCACGGCCAGGCGCTTGTCGCGCTCGAGCGCGCGGTTGAGCCATTTGATCTGCTTGAACGGCAAGCCGGTATCCATCGGCGTCAGATACGCCAGCATGTCGATGGTCTTGGTGAAGCCCGCCTTCTCGACAAGCCCGCCGTAGTAGGGCTGGGCGTGGCCCATCACCATGCGGGGCGGACAGTTGAAGCCGTCCACAAGCAGGCCGGACTCTTCATTGATGTTGAAGCTGAAGGGGCCGAGACAGCGGCGCATGCCGCGATCCTTGAGCCACTGGCCCGCGGCGGCAAACAGCGCATCGGCGACGGCCTGATCGTCGATGCACTCGAAAAAACCGAAAAATCCGGTGTCGTCCTTGCGCAGCTCGATATGCGTCTTGTCGACCTGGGCCGAGATGCGGCCGACCGGCTTGCCGCCGCGCTCGGCGATCCAGTAGGCGGCCTCGCCATGCCCGAACCAGGGATTCTTGCGCTCGTTGAAGCGCATCCGCTCCATGAAATCGAGCGGCGCGACCCAGTGCGGATCGTGGCCCTGGGTGTGATGGGGGACCTCGAGGAACCGGCCGAGGTCGCGACTGCCCGCGACGCGGCGCAGCGCAAAGGAGGAAGATTGAGACTCGTTTGCGTGAGACACGTTTGTGTGAGACATGGGCCGGGCCCCCTGCCCTGCAGGTCAGTTGGCGGCGGCGGCCGAGCTCGCTTCGCGCTTACGATGGGTCGGATTGGTGTTGTAAGGCCAATTCGGCGTCATGCGGGCCACGTACGGATAAGTCTTCGCGACCTCTTCCGTGTAACCGAGGTTGAAGACGGTCGGCGAACGCGGCATGTCCTTGGCGCCTTCATAGAAGGTGCCGAGGCGGCGGTCCCACCACAGGTTCGTGATGCCGTAGTTGCCGTTCTCGTTGTGGAAGTGATGCGCCATGTGGAATTTCTTCATCTTGCGCACCCACTGCCACTTCGGCTGATAGCCGAGGTGTTGAATGCAGTGGAAGAATTCGTAGACGCAGGTTTGAACGACGCCGCCGCACAGCGCGGCGAGCGCGCCCGGCCAGCCGGCGAGGAGATAGCCGACCGGCATGGTGGCGAGCGCCACCGTCGGCAGCGTGGTGTAGAGCGCGCCGAACAGGACTTTCAGATTATTGGGATCGCTGTGGTGATCGTAGTGGATCCGCTTCCACACACCAGCGGTGAGCGGCGAGCGCCACATATGCTTGCTGTGCAGGACGTAGCGATGCAGCACGTACCACACCACCGGATACAGGAAGAAGGCGACGACCACCGAGGCCAGCACGCCGAGAAGGGGCGCGCGCCCTTCGAGGACCGCGGACAGCGCAAGCCCGGCGCTGACCAGCGCGACCGCGATGTAGGCGACGATGGCGTAATATTGGAAATAGGCGACCGTGAGCTCGCGCAGGTTCATGCGATCAAGGTGGAATTCCTTGTCGGTCCAAAAGCCGATCTTGAATGCCGGTGTGCTCAAAAAGCCGCCCAACCTTAAGAAAACGAGGCGCTTTATACCCTTAGACCCCGCCGTTTTGAAGGTCTTAGACCGTTAAGATCAGGTCCGGGCGCCTGTATTTTCGAAGTTAAACACGATCCAGAACCCCACGGTTGCGAAAAGCGCGATGGGCAGCCATGCGGCGACGGCAGGCGGAAGGGAGCCGAACTGGCCCATGGCCAGGAGGATGTTGTCTATGACGATGAACATGAACCCGAAGGTGATGCCCCACACCACGGCCATGACCGAACTACCCTGCCGGTGATGGGCGAAGGCGGCGATGCCGGCGAGCAAGGGCATCAAGGCCAGGGCGATGGGGCCGGCGATCTTCTGCTGGATCCAGGTGGAGTAGAAATAACCCGGGCGGGAGCCCATGGCGTTCTCGCCCACATATTCCTGGAGGGCCTTGAGAGACAGTTGATTGGGCGCCTGGTTGGCGAAGCGGGCGAAATGCTCGGGGCGCATGTTGGTATCCCACGCGACCGGGGTTTCGGGCGGCACCGTGCCGCCGATGCGACGCGGCTCGAACACCGTCCATTTGCCGTTTTCCCAGATAGCGAGGCGGATGCCGATGATGTCGACGACTTCGGCGTTATCGCCCAGGCGGAACACGCGCACATCGCTGAGGACCTCGCCGCCCCGCTGGATCTTGCCGAGGCGGATCATGGTGTTGCCTTCGGTCAGCCAGCTGTTCTGGCCGGTGACGGGTTCCTCGACCACGGTCTTGTAGCCGTTGTCGCGCCACTGCTCGAGTTCGGTGTTGGCTTTGACGACGACGCGGTCGGAGAAGGCAAACAACATCAGGGCGAAGGTGAGACCGACGGCGGAAAGACCGCCGACAAGACTGAGCACCGAGCGGCCGGCGGCGCGCATGGCGATGATCTCGCTGTTCGTCGCCAGCACGGCAAAGGCCGTCAAGGCGCCGAGCAGCGCCGCCAACGGCGCGACGGTTTCGATCAGCGAGGGCATCCGCAGCAGGACATAACGAAACAGCGACGCGGCCGGCGGCCCGCCGCCTTCAAGCACGGTGTTGGCCTGGGCCAGAAGATCGAGCGTCTGCAGGAAGATGACGAGCCCGAACAGCAGCGCGAGGAAGCGCACGACGAACGACTTAATGAGGTAGCGCGAGAGAATCATGATCAACCCGCTAGGCCGGTTTGCGCTTGGGTCGGAACGGCGCCACGAGTTTGCCGATGAAATCGCTCCAATGCGCTTCCATGCGCTGCACCGGCGGTGTGCCCGAGCGGCGGAAGGTCGCGATGAAAAGATAGGTCGTGCCGATCACAAAGAGCACGAAGATGCCCCAGAGCGCCGGCCACGAGGGCATGCCTGTCGCGCCGGTGTAGGCTTCGGTGAACTCGAGCACCTTTTGATAGCTGACCAACAGGAAGATGCCGAGGATCAGACCGAAGGACCGGCTGGCGCGCCGGGTCATGATGCCCAGCGGCGCGGCGAGGATCGGGAGAAACAGCATCGAGAGGGAAAAGACGAGGCGTCCGTGCAATTCGGAGGACACGGACGACGGCGAGAGCACGCGCTCGGGGCGCATGTCGGCCGGTGGGTTTTGCACGGCTTTATTCCCGGTGCGCCCTTCGCGCACGTTCTGAAATTCGCCGCGCATCAATTCGAACAAGGTCAGCTCGCGCTCGTCGCCGCCGCGTTTGCGGAACTGGGCGAGTTCGGCGAGGTTGAGCGGCCAATCAAAGACGCCGGTCTGCAGCGTGCCCGTCGCCTTGCCGGCCGGATCCCATTCGGACCGTGTGACGTCGTACAAGCGCAGCGAGACGATGCCGTCCTGGACACTCGTCAGGAGCTGTCCACGCTTCGCGGTCATGGTGATGATGCGCCCGTCTTCGGCCTCGCGGTGAGCGAAGACGCCGTACAGATCGCGGCCGGCGCCGCGGGATTGTTCGACCCGCAGCGTGTAGCCGTTGGGGAGGTTCATGAAGATCCCCTCGCCGATGCCCTGTTGGATCACGCCCGAGGTGATGTCGAACTCGATGACACGCAACGCATAGCGGCCGTAGGGATTGAGATAGCCGGCGAGGATCAGATTGAAGAGCATCATCACCGCGGCCAGTCCGATGGCGGGGCGGATGATGCGGTCCACGCCGATGCCGCAGGAATTGATGGCGTCCAACTCCGACTGGAGCGACAGTTTGCGGAAGGCGAGCAAGACGCCGAGGAACAAGGCCACCGGGAGCGCAAGTCCGATGTAGTAGGGAATGAGATTAAACAGCATGCGGAAGACGACGAGGGTGGAAACCCCGTTGCCGACCGCGATGTCCAAGAGGCGCATCAATCGTTCCATGCACAGGATGACGAACGCGATGAACAGGATGATCACCACGGTCGGCACGATGTTGCGCAGGACGTAACGGTCGATGGCTTTCATAGCCGCTGGCCAGGTATTGCCGGCCACGCGGCCGAACGAGAGGGCGTTAATAAGTATAAAATATCGACTTTTTTCAATCAAATAACTAATTTGCGGCGACAATGCAGGCATCGGCGCGCGGTTCGATGCCAGGCTTTCAGCGCCGGCCGTGACATCCGCTTTCTCATTGTGACAGCCCGCGCGCACCCGATAGATCTTTCCGCGACAACGGACCCTCGTGACACTTGCAGTCATCACCAATCGTCTGAGCACACGCAACCGCCGCGCGGAGAAGTGGATCGATCCCCTTCTGTCGGGCGAGCCGGGCGTTCTTCATGTCGCGATCGAGGATATTGCGCGCCTCCCGGACGCGCTGAAGGCCTGCGCGGACGCGGGCGCACGCACGCTGGTGGTCAACGGCGGCGACGGCACGGCGGGTCTGGTGTTCGGCGCGCTGCTCAATCAGAGCCCCTACCGAGAGCCGCCCGCGGTGGCGCTGCTGCCCGGCGGCAAGACCAACATGACCGCGGCGGCGTGGAGCCTCACCGGCGAGGCGCCCGACGCCCTGAAGGCGGTGCTGGCGCACCACCGCGCGGGCACGCTCGAAGCGCATGCACAGCCGCGCGCGGTGTTGAGTGTGCGCGACGGCGACGCGCCCGCGCGCTACGGCGCCTTCTTCGGCGCGGCGGATATCGTGGAAGGAATCCTGTTCTGCCGCCGTCACATCTATCCGCTTAATATGCCGAACGCCGCGAGCCACACGGCGGCGATGTCGCTTCTTCTGTGGCGCAGCCTGGTGGCGACCGGCGAAGCCAAGCCCATCGCACTTTCGCGCAACAACACGGCGCTTCCGGGCGGAAAGTTTTTCGTTTTCGTCGCGACGACGCTGGACCGTCTGATTCTCGGCCTGCGTCCGCAACCCCAGTCCGGCGACGGCGAACTGATCTACGCAACCGTCGATCATTCGCCCTTGGCGATCCTGCGCGCGCTGCCCGACGTGCTGCGGCGGCGCTTGCGTCCCGGCAAGGGCCGCACGGTGGGCCGGACCACGGATCTTTGCCTAACCTTCACCGGCGCCTATACCATCGACGGGGAAATGTACGAGGCCAGCGCGGAACGCGAGCTCGTCCTGGGCTCCGGCGACACCTTGCGCTTCATCCGCCTACCGACATGAGCGCTCTGTCCGATCTCATCGCGAGGGAATGCGCGGCGCCGGTATTCCCGGCGGCGAAAGCCTTCGCCGACGAATTGCGCGCGCGCTATGGCGACGCCACGGCGGCGGTGGTCTTTTACGGCTCCTGTCTGCGCGCGCAAACCGACGCCGGCCTGATCCTCGATTTCTATGTGATCGTCGATCGGCTACAGCCGGCGCTGGGCAACCCCATCAGCGCCCTCGGCGCCCGGGTTCTGCCGCCCAACGTCTATTACCACGAGATGGCCTACGAGGACCGGAAACTGCGGGCGAAAGTGGCGGTGATTCGCGCCGACCAGTTCCTGCGCGGGACCGGACCCGACGCCTTTACCTCAGCGCTGTGGGCGCGATTTGCCCAGCCGTCCGCCATTCTCTATGCCCGCAACGGCGAGATGGAGCGGCGCATTGTCGATGCACTGGCCAACGCCGTAACGACGACGGCGGTTCGCACAGCGGCGCTATTCAATCAGCCCTTCACGGCGCGCGATTTGTGGGTGCGGGCTTTCCGCGAAACCTACGCGGCCGAACTGCGACCGGAGAGCGCCGGGAAGAGCGTCGAACTGATCGAGCGCGACCTCGCGCGCTACGAAGCGGTGACCGCCGCGCTGTTCGGGGACGGGCGCGATGCGCAGGGCGGCTTGTACCCCGCGCCCAGCGACGAGACGGCGCGCGACAAGGCGCTGGCGACCTGGCGCCTGCGCCGCATCGCGGGGAAGACCTTGAACGCCGCGCGGCTGATCAAGGCGGCCTTCACCTTCAACGGCGGGCTCGACTATGCGGTGGCGAAGATCGAGCGCCACTCGGGCGTGAAGATCGAGCTGAGCGAAAAAGAAAAGCGGACCCCGCTCATCACGGGAGTCCGCCTGTTCTTCAAGGTCCGAAAGCGCGGCGGCTTGAACTAAGCGCGCGCCGCGATCTTCTGAACCGATGTATCGAGCAAACCGAGCTTCGAGGCGACTTCGCCGAAGATGGCGATGACGCGGTCGAGCTGCTCTTCGGCATGCGCCGCGCAGATGCTGGCGCGCAGCAGGCAGTAGCCGAACGGCGTGGCGGGCGGCAGAGCGAGGTTCACATAAACGCCCGCTTCGATCAGGCCGCGCCAGAAGGCGATGGCGGTGACGGGATCCGGCGCCACGACCGCGACGACGGGGCTGACGTCGGAGGCGATCTTGAGGCCGAGAGCCGACAGGCCGCCGTGCAGCTGTTCCGAGTTACGGGCGATGCGCTTGCGCAGCGCGCCGCCGTTCTTGATGATCTCGAGATTGACGATCGCGGACGCGACCACCGACGGGGGCAGCGAGGCCGTGAAGATGTACGCGCGCGTCACGAGACGCAGCGTGTCGAACTTCGGATGGTTGGAGACGCAGAAGCCGCCCACGGTCCCGACCGACTTCGAGAACGTGCCGACGATGAAATCGACATCGTCTTCAACGCCCGCCTCTTCGGGAACGCCGCGGCCGTAGCGGCCGCACACGCCCATGGAGTGCGCTTCGTCAGAGAGCAGGTAGACGTTTTCGTACTTCTTCTTCACCGCGACGTATTCGGCCATCGGCGCCTTGTCGCCGAGCATCGAGTAGATGCCTTCCACGACGATCAGCTTGTTGCCGGGCTTGTCGGCAAGGCGGGCCAGACGCTTATCGAGATCGGCGGCGTCGTTGTGCTTGAAGCGGATGACCTGGGCGGAGGAGCCGCGCACACCGTCATAGATCGAGGCGTGGCAGTCGGCGTCCATCAGGATGAAATCCTCCGGGCCCATCAGCGTCGACAGGATGCCCATGTTGGCCAGGAAGCCGGTGGAGAACACCATGGCGTGCGACTTGCCGAAGAAATCGCACAGCGCGGCTTCGAGTTCCTTGTGGCCGTAGTAGGTGCCGTTCGCCATGCGGCTGCCGGTGGTGCCGGTGCCGCAGGCATCGAGCGCTTCATGCGCGGCCTTGAGCGCTTCCGGCTGGAAGGTCAGGCCGAGATAATTATTGGTGCCGACGAGGATGGTGTGACGGCCGCCGATCATGGCTTCCGTCTGCGACAAAACTTCATCCATCACGACATTGAACGGATTGATGCCGTCTCCGAAGAGGGCATCGCGCTGCGCCATCAACGGCGCCCAGCGGTCAAACAAGTCAGCCATATACGTCCCCTTTACAATCGAGCGACGCGAACGTTTAACGTCCGTCGTCTTTGAGAATCTTTTCGATCGCCAGCGCCAGGTCTTTCACGGTGGCCACATCCGGAAGGATGTTGAGCGGCACCGAGATATCGAATTCGTCTTCAACGACGGCGACGAACTCCATGACGACCAGCGAGTCGAAGTTCAGGTCCTCGGTAAATCGCGTTTCAGGCTTTAGCTCGGTCCCGGTCTTGTTGAACCCCGCCAGGATCTTCACCAGGGTCGCCAGGGTGTCAGGCGATGGCTCGGCAGAGGCGTTCATGACCGTTGTTTCCCAGCGCTCTTACTTTTGGTCTGGTCGCATTTCGGCGGCGAACCGGTATCCACTTCGCCGGAAATGCTTCCGTGAGCGTCTTGTTCAAAAAACCTTCGCAGGTGCGAAAAGTTGTGCGGGAACAAGGGGTCGGTGACAAATCAATCTCACCGTTACTTTGTTAACAGCCCCCGTGAGGCGTACCAATTGACGGTATCTTTAAACCCCAGGTCGATATTCCACTCCGGAATATATCCTATAAGTTCAGTGGGCTGGGCGGCCCAGTCGGGGTGAAGGATTTCGGGCACCTTGCTCCAGGAAAGGACGGACGCCTTCCCCACGACCGTGGAGGCCAAGCTGGCCACCGCCCCGACCGCGTACAGGACCGGCGCGGGGACGGCGATCAGGCGGGGGGTGGTCTCGACCGCCCGCCCGGCGGCTTCGGCAATCTCCTCCCAGGTGTAACCCCCGGTCCGGCCGTCGTCGAATTCAACGGGCTGGTCGGGCAAAGCCTCCACCTTGAGGGCGGCGACCACGGCGGCGGCGACATCGGCGCCATGGACCAGGGACATGCGGGCGCGGTCGACCATCGGCCGCAGGACGTAACCCCGGGCGGCCATTTGAAAGATGCGAAGGGTTTCGAGGTCGCCGGGGCCGTAGACGGCCGGCGGGCGCAGAACGACGGTCGGAAGTTTATCGCGCAAGCCGCGCAGGACCTGCTCGCCGGCGCGCTTGCTGGCCGCATAAGGCGACAGCCGCGGCTCGCGCGCCGCCAGCGACGACAGGTGCACAAAGCGCGGCGGCGTGGCTTCGGCGGCGGCGATTTCCGCGAGGCGTCGGGTGGCATCGGCGTTGACGGCGAAAAAGGCGTCGCGGTTCGGCGCGCGGATGGCTCCGGCGCCGTGCACGACCGCCACCGCGCCTTTCACGAGGGACTTGAGGGCGGCGCTGTCGGCGAGGCTCCCGAGCACCCATGAGATGCTGTCGTCCTCGAATTGATCGGTGGGGAGGCGGCGCGCCAGAGCGCGTACCGTGTATCCCGCCTCGACCAACGCTCTCACCACATGCCGGCCGATAAAGCCGGTGGCGCCCGTCACCGCGACGACAGGCCCCGCGGTGTGCTGGTCACGAGGCAATGGGCGCGCTCACGTCGATCGGCGCGATCTCGCCGGCTTCGAACATTTTCTTGGCGCGGCCGCGGGCGAGCTTGCCCGAGGTCGTCTTGGGCAGGCTGCGCGCGGGGACCAGCACGACATCGCACAGGATGCCCACGGCGTCCTGCACCTTGGCGCGGACCTCGGCGTGCAACTTCTGACGGTCTTCCGGGCTGGAGGCGCGGCACTGCACGAGCACAGTCGGGCGGTCGCTGCCGTCCGCATTGGGAAGGATGATGGCCGCGCTGTCGCCGGAGCGCAGACCGTCGAGATGCTCGACGGTCCACTCGATATCCTGCGGCCATACGTTGCGGCCGTTGATGATCATCATGTCCTTGGCGCGGCCGACGATCACCAGTTCCTCGCCGATCCAGTAGGCGAGATCGCCGGTATCGAGCCAGCCATCGATGAGCGCCGCCTGGGTGGCTTCTTCGTCGTTGAAATAGCCCTGCATGACGCTGGGTCCTTGCACGAATAAGCGGCCGACCTGGCGATCGCCCAGCACGTTTCCGTTTTCATCGCGGATCTCGCCGCGATGCTCGGGCAGAACCTTGCCGCACGAAACAAAGGTGCGGGCGTCGGCAGACCCGGCCGGGGCCGGCACGGCGCGGTGGGCTTCAAGGGCTTCCTTCTCGACGTGATCGAGGAGCATACCCGTGCCCGCGTCGGCGAAGCTGACGGCGAGCACGCATTCGGCCAGACCGTAGCTGGCGCAGAACGCCTTTTCCGAGAATCCGTAGGGACGGAACGCTTCGGCAAAGGCCTGCATGACGTTGGGCTTGATCATCTCGCCGCCGATGCCGGCCACGCGCCATTTGGACAGGTCGTAGCCGAGCGCGCCTTCCGCCATCGTCGAGACGCGGCGCGCGCAAAGTTCATAGCCGAACGACGGGGCGTAGGAGACCGTTCCGCCGTTGTCGCTGAGCAGCTTCAGCCAGGTGAGCGGACGGCGCGCAAAATCCTCGGTGGGCAGATAGTCCATGGAGGTTTGGCTGGTGAGCGCGCCGAGCATGAAGCCGACCAGACCCATGTCGTGGAAGAACGGCAGCCAGGAGGTGCCGCGGTCGCCTTCGCCATTGCGGACGCCATAGCGCGTCATGGCGCGGCAGTTGGCCATCAGGCTCGCGTGCGTGACCATCACGCCGGTGGGAAAGCGCGTCGAGCCGGAGCTGTATTGGATATACGAAAGCTGTTCGGTCTTGGCCTTGGGCAGGATGGCCGATGGTGCCGCGCGGCCAAAAACGGTATCGGCCGTGCCGATCAACATCAGCGCGAAGCCGGAAGCCGCCTCCTCCACCAAGGGCAGGAACTCAGCAGGACCGACGGCCATGCGCGCGCCCGAAGAGCGGAGTTGCCCCTTGATCTGCTCTATATACGCCTCGCGCCGGCCAAACGCCGTCGGCAAGGGCATCGGCACGGGGATCGCGCCCGCGTACTGGCAGGCGAAGAACATCGCGAGGAAGTCGGGATGTGTGGCGGCGAGCAGCGCGATACGGTCGCCGGGCGCAATGCCCATGCCGACCAAGCGGCGGCCGAGATCCTCTGCGCGGTCGCGCAGCGTCTTATAAGGGAGGACGGTTTCGAGCACGCCCCGAGCGGAATAGAAGTTCATCCCGGTTTCGCCCTGCGCGGCATAGTCGAGCGCGTCCGCCAAGGTTTGGAAGTCGGCGAGACGGCGGCGGAGGCCGTGTGAGTCGCTGGGCGTCGGACGAAGCGTCAAAGGCTCGGAAACGGGCGCGGCTGTGCTCATGTGAGGTTCTCTTCACTCTTAGGCCGCAGACGGTCAATTCACCGAATGTTACAATTATTGCAACCGGCTTGAGCGTTCGGATAACAAAGCTGTGGGCGGCGATCTTTCACACAGCTGTGATTCCTTGCGGGTTTAGACCAGTTTGTATCATCTAATAAAGACGCGTTGTTCCCCAGGAGACTGCCAAATGGATAAGACGACTCTCGCTGCCGCCATTGCCGGCGCCGTGGCCCTTGCTGGCCAGATCGCGCCAGCGGCCGGCGCGGACGCCAGCAAAGGCAAGGAAAAGTGCTTCGGCGTGGCGGTCGCCGGTGAGAACGGCTGCGCGGCCGCCGACGGCAGCCATGGCTGCGGCGGTCTCTCGACTGTCGATTATAGCGGCAAGGAATGGGTCCTTGTCGAAGGCGGCACCTGTATGAAGATGGGCGGTAAGCTCGAAGCCTTCGACGGCATCGGCAAGCCTCCGGCCGCCGGCGCGAAGACCGATAAGAAGAAGTGAACCTCGGCCGCGCGTGCGGCCTCGGCCTGAGGTCGGCGCATCTTCCTCTGATCGCGGCGGAATCGCCGGGCGCGTCCCGCACGGCGCCGTGGTTCGAAATCCACGCGGAAAACTTTCTGTGCGACGGCGGCCCCCGCCTGACGATGCTGGAGGCCGTCGCCGCGCGCTATCCCATCAGCTGCCACAGCGTGGCGTTGTCGCTGGGATCGGCGCAAGGGTTGGACCCGGCGCATCTCGCACGCGTGGGAGACCTGGTTGCGCGCCTTAAACCGGCGTTTGTCTCGGATCACCTGTCCTGGAGCGCGGTGGACGGGGTTCATCTCAATGACCTTCTGCCCCTGCCCTACACCGAGGAGACGCTCGACATCGTCGCGCGCAATATCGCGCAGGCCCAGGATGCGTTCGACCGGCGCATGCTGATCGAGAACCCTTCACGTTACGTCGGCTTCACGGGGTCGACCATGGATGAGCCGGAGTTCCTGAAACGCCTGGTGGCGCGCACCGGATGCGGGCTCCTGCTCGACGTGAATAATGTGTATGTGAGCGCAGTGAATCTGGGATTCGAAGCGAGGGACTACCTCGCGCGGATCCCGCCGCAGATGGTGGAGGAGATTCACCTGGCGGGGTTCAGCCCGAGCGCCGAGCATTCCGGCGTGCTCGTCGACAGCCATAGCCGTCCCGTCGCCGACGACGTGTGGACTCTGTACGAGTTCACCATCGGCCTGATCGGCCCGCGCGCCACGTTGATCGAGTGGGACAGCGAAGTGCCTTCGCTCGCGGTCCTGACGGCAGAGATGGACCGCGCCCAGCGCGTGCTTTCGCGATGACCAGCCTGCTCGATTTTCAGCGCGCATTTCACGAGGCGCTGCGCGGCGACGCAGGCGCGCTCGCCGATATGGCGGCCCGCCTGACGCCGGGAACCGCGCCGCGTCTTTCCATTCACCGCGCAACCATTGCCGTCGGGCTTGAGCAAACCTTGCTGAACGCTTTTCCCGTCGTCGCGCGCATTGTCGGCGTGGCGGCGTTCCAGGCGCTGTCGCAAAGCTACATCGCGGCTCATCCGCCGCGTCATCCTTTGTTGGCTCTCTACGGCAAGGATTTTCCGAGTTACGTGGCGGGGCAACCGATTGCGTCCGGCCTTCCCTATCTGCCCGACGTCGCGCGCTTGGAGTGGGCGCGCCAGGATTCATTTCTGGCCGAGGATGCGCCGCTCCTGGACGCGGCGGGCCTGGATACCTCGGACGCGCAGGCGCTGAGTGCGCTGCGGCTGCGCGTGCACCCGGCGGCGCGCCTCATCAGCTCGCCGTTTCCGATCTATCGTATCTGGAGCGTCAATCAGCCCGAGGTGGAGGACGCGGATATTCCAGCGATCGATTTCAACGCTGCTGAACACGTGGTCCTGACGCGCCCCGGCGGCGCGGTGGTGGCGCGCGCGACGAGCCTTGCCGATGCCACGCTGATTGAGGCGGTGTCGGGGGGCGCCACGCTCGGCGACGCCGTGGCGGCTGCGTTCGCGGTAGCGGCGGATTTCGATGTGATGCACACCCTCGCGGCGCATTTCGCCCACGGAACGTTCCGCGCGGTTTAGCCCCGAACGTCGAAGCCGGTGCGCGCCAGCAGAACGTAGAACTCCTTAATCGCCTTTTCCTTTTCCGCCGCATCGGGAAGATCGGCGGTGTATTCGGCGATGAAGTCCTTGCGGCGGAGATAGCTGACGACGGTATCGCGCGCGATGGTGGTCGCGCGGCCGATGGTCAACACACCCGAGGCGCAGAAGGTGACAAGGCGTGTCGCGCGCTCGCGGAACGGCAGACGGGAATCGTCCAGACGCTGAATCACGCCCGCCGAGATGATGTAGTCGGACACGATTTCATCGAACTTGTTGGCGATAGGGTCGCGCAGCGCGGGATTGAGTTTGGAATCCAGAACGAGCCGCTGAATCGCCGCCGCTTCCTGCAGACGCGCCTTTTCCGTGCGCGCTTCCGGCGCGATTTTCTGCACGGTGTTCAAGGTGGCGGCGAGGTTGCGGATCTGCGCCTCGATCGCGCCGCGCGATTCGGCGTCGGCGTTCGGATCGAACATGGCGAGCAGGAAGAGGAACTTCTGTTTGCCCGAGGTCAGCTTATCGCGCACGCCCTCCATGGCCTTCTTCAAGCCGCCGGCGCCGCCGAAGTTGCTGAGACGCGCCCAGCGTTCGGTCAGGCCGAAGGCCATGTAGCGGCCGCCGAGAACGCCGCGGTCGGTGATCGCCCGCTTCAGCAGCTCCTCGAAAAACGCTTTATCGGCGGAAGGATCCTCGCTGTTGGTCAGGCGCACGGGGCTGCCCAGGTCACGCTCGATGCGCTCGAACAGAACCGCCTTCGAGCGGGGCAACAGGTCCGCCACAAAAAGGGAGTTCAGGAGTTCGACCAACTCTTCGGCCGCAAACTTCGTCGGTTTGCACTTGCCTTCTATGAGGTCGAGCATACGCATGACCGCATCGCCGAGGTGCTTGGACACCCCGATCACGTCCTTGACGACGGTCTTGGCGACGAAGATATCGGCCATCATCTCGTCGATCATGGCGCGGGCGCGCTCATCCTTCTGCGTCTTCGCCATCGGCAGAAGCTGGGTCATCTTGCCCAGCCAGCCCTGCCAATTGATCGACGTGCGCACGAAGGCGACGTTGGCCATATAGGCCCGCTCTTCCTTGTCCTGGAACTTGGCGTCGATATTCGCCAGCAGTTCGTCGAGCGTCGAATTCTTGAGTTCGGGAAGCTGTTTGGAATCCGCCTCGCGGGCGCGCGCGGAGATGCGATCGACAGCTTCGTAGATCACGTCACGGCGCTTGCGGGCATCGCCGCCGGTAGCGCGCGTGTGCAGCGTGGCGATCTTATCGACGGCGGACGGCACCATGCTGTCGAGGTTCAGCATGCGCTTGAGATTTTTGTGGCTGTGAAGCAGCTCGAGCGGCGTCATCTCGTGCTTCTCGAGGTACTTCGAGAACAGGCGCGCCATCGTGTTGCGTGCGGCCGTTTGATAGAAGTCGGTCACCTGCTCGCAGAGCGGGGCCTCTTCCACCGGCGTGACGGTGAAGTCCTCGTCCTCCTCGACCTCCTTCATCTGCTTGAAGATCTCGGACTCGCGGATGTTGGATTCGGAGAACTTGGTCTCCTTCACAATGCGCACGCCGGCGCACGTCTTCTGCAGAAGAAGCTCCTGCGCTTTACGGCGCGCAGTTTCCTCGCTGGGCAGCACCTCGCTGATGGCCCACCGACCTTCTCGATACACCTGCACTTCAAAAGAAGCGCGGCCAAGGAATGCCATTCTGGTCGTCCCTCGAACCCACCCTTTCAGGAGTGGGCTCCCATAACCTACGGTATCAGCCGACGCACCGGCGCACCGAGATGCGCCTACTTTCTGCTGCGCCGTCTGGCGGCTCGCGGGTCCCCATCCCCCGCGGACGGCTCCCTTAGGAAAGGGTGTAACAAATTAATTAACAACCCGCAAAACGGGTTTTTGGTTTGTTACCCTAAGCGGATGTCCTTGAAGCGTTCGCGCAGCTTGGTTTTGAGGATTTTGCCCGTGGGACCGATGGGCAGGGCCTCGACGCACTCCAGGGCGTCCGGCAGCCACCATTTGGGCAGGCGAGTCGAGAGGTAGGCGTTGACCTGCTCCAGCGTCGGCGGCTCACCCTTCGGCACACAAATCAAAAGCGGCCGCTCCAGCCACCTTGCGTGCGGCACACCGATGACCGCGGCCTGGGCAACCTGAGGGTGGCCGAGGGCCGCGTTTTCCAGCATCGACGAACTAATCCACTCGCCGCCGGACTTGATGACATCCTTCGCCCGGTCCGTGATCTCCATGTAACCGTCGGGGTCGATGGTTCCAATGTCCCCCGTGTCAAACCAGCCATCCGGCGTCAGGGGCGAGTGATCCTCCTTGAAGTAGGACTTTATGATCCAGGGTCCGCGCACCTGGATATGTCCTTGCGCGACGCCGTCGTGGGGCAGAACCCGGCCCTCGTCGTCGGCGATACGAAGATCCACCCCGTAGACGCCCACCCCTTGTTTCAGTTTCTGGCGGACCTGGATGTCGCGCGGGGCTGTCTTGAACCGCCCCTTCGGACGATTGACCACCCCGAGCGGCGTCGTCTCGGTCATGCCCCAGGCGTGACAGACCTCGACTCCGAAATCGTCCTCGAAGGCCCGGATCATCGCCTCTGACACGGCGGCGCCGCCGACAACCAGGCGGCGCAGGGCCTGTGGACGCCGGCCCCGCGCGCGCATTTCGGCGACAAGGCCTTGCCACACCGTCGGCACGCCGAGCGCCGATGTGACGCCTTCGGCGTCCATGAGGTTGAACAGCCGCGGCCCATCGAACGCCGGCCCGCCAAACACAAGCGGCGCGCCGATGAGCGGCGCAGCGTGCGGGATGCCCCAGGCGTTGACATGAAACATGGGCACCACCGGCATCATCACGTCGTCGGCGCTGGCGACCCCGCTGGCGGCGGCGGCGTAGGAGTGCAGAACGAGAGACCGGTGACTGTACAGAACGCCTTTCGGCAAACCTGTCGTGCCCGAAGTGTAACAGAGACCCGCGCCGGTATTTTCATCGAACTCGGGCCAAGGGAAATCTAGGCCCTCGCGGCCGATCATGGTGTCGTAAACGAGGAGATCGCCGAACCGCGCGTCGCGCGGCGCGTGCGCCTCATCGCTGAGCGCTATGACCCGCTCCAGGGTCGGCACACCGGCGACCAGCGCGGCCGCATGCTCGCTGAAGCAGGTGTCGAAGAACAACAGGCGGTCTTCGGCGTGGCTGAGCAGATAGCAGAGCTGGTCGGCGGGCAGGCGCGGATTCACGGTGTGGCAGACGGCGCCAATCCCGGCGACGGCGAAGTAGAGATCGAGGTGGCGCCAGGTGTTGAGGGCCAGGGTCGCGACGCGATCCCCCGGTCGAATGCCAAGGCGCACCAGCGCGTGCGCCAGGCGCTGCACGCGCGCGTAGGTCTCAGCGTAGGTTGTCCGGTGCATCGCTCCGTCCACGCCGAGCGAGACCACCGTCGTATCGCCATGATGAACGGCGGCGTAGCGCAGCAGCGGCAGGACCAGAAGCGGGCGGTCCATCATCTGACCGGTCAGCAGCATCACGTTTCCTCCCCAGGAACGCGAAGTGTACTAATTCGGAGGAGAAATTAACCAAAAATATGGAACTCGCGGCGACAATCCTATGCTGCGCCCCCTCTATAACCGCAGTTACAAATGCCAACGCCGACACACACCGCCTTTCGCAATGCCGCACGCGCGTTCGCCGCGGCGCTCGCGCTGTGTGCCGCTCTCTCAGCCTGTGACGACGGAAAACGCGAGGTCAAAGAACTGCGCAGCCAAGTGCAAGCCGCGTACGGCGCGAAGAATTTCAAAAAAGGCGTGGAGTTGTCGCAGAAGGGACTGGCCGTTGCGCGCGAGGCCCTCGGGGACAAGGCGCCGGACACACTTTATTTCGTGCAGGCGATTTCGGAGAACACACTTGCGTCGGGCAACACGCGCGGCGCGATCTCGGCCATGAAGCAAGAGATCGCGATGCGCGCAGCGGCCGGCCAGGATGAGAAGAAATTGCAACCCCGGCGCACGCTCCTGATCAAGCTGGCCGAAGAGTCTGGGGATACATTGACGGCGACCGACCAAGCCGTCGAGGTCTCCCGCGGGATCGAAATGCGCCGCGGCAAGGATCCGCAGCCCGTTTATCGCACGCCCACAAATTATCCACCTTCGCTGTACCAGCAGAAAATCGAGGGCGACGTCGAAATCGCCTACAGCCTGGACGCAACGGGCGCCGTGACCGACGCCCGCGTGGCGACGTCGACACCGGCGCGCGTGTTCGATCAGGCGGCGCTGGAGAGTTTTAAAGAGTGGCGATTCACGCCCATGCTGGACGCCAACGGCCGGCCGATCTCGGCGTCGGGCTTCAAATTCACCCTCGCCTTCCGCCTCGGCCGTCAGTGATCAACGCGCCTGCGTCAGGCAGAGCGTCGCGACGTTCATCACCTTATTCATGATCGCGGGCGGCGGGGCGGCCCCACTGGTGGTCGCCTTGTTATAGATTTCCATCTCCTGCCGCGTCAGCTGGCGTTGCGTCTCGCTGACAAGACAGGAGCACAATTTTTGTTGATCGCCGGCGATACCCGCGCCGCTCTGCGCGAGGAATCCGGTGCAGATTTCCTGCAGCGGGTCGGCCGCCTTGGGAGCGCTCTGCGCGCCCGCGGACGAAGCGATCAGCATCGCGGCAAGGACAGTAACGAGTTTGATCATGAGGCGCCCCGCTTTCCGCAAAAAGGGTACCCGAGGCGGCGCGGACGCGGAAGCGGTTTAAGCCGCCTGCGCTTCGGACTGGGTCAGCACCATATACAAGCCGTCGGCGGTCTCGGCGCCGCGCAGCTTGTCGCACATGGAGGAATCGCGCAGCAGACGCGAGACGCGGGCGAGCGCCTTGAGGTGATCGGCGCCTGCGCCCTCAGGCGCGAGAAGCAGAAACACCAAATCGATCGGCTGTTCGTCGATCGAATCAAAATCGATGGGACGATCGAGACGCGCAAAGACGCCATAGAGGCGCTTAAAGTCGGCGAGCTTTCCGTGCGGGATCGCAATGCCGTTGCCGACGCCCGTAGAGCCAAGGCGCTCGCGCTCGAGCAAGGTTTCGAAGATTTTGCGGTCGTTGACGCCGGTGATCTTGGCGGCGTGCCGGGCCAGTTCCTGAAGCAACTGCTTCTTGTTGGGCGCCTTTAAATCGGCGACCACGGCCTCTGGCTGAAGCAAATCTCTAATTTCCATAACACGCCTTTACATCACGCCCGCATACGCCGTCCGGCGAGGTGCGAGAGTTCAAACGATCAAAGTCGCCATACGACGGGGACGAACGGACTTGCTCTAGTTTTGTTCTTGTCTTTCTTATGCCGGGCTTCACAGAACCCTAGGACGCCTTTGCGCTTCCCATTTCAGCGCGGCCGCCAGCCAACCCCCTGGGCGGCCCAAAAAAGTCGCGGAAGATATGCGCCCGCTCCGGGCCAAGTCAAGAATGGTCCGCCTTACATGGGGGCAATGGTTAACGCAGGGATATGCCGAGGGATTTATCGCGCCGGCGTTGCACCGAAGAGGGAATATTGAGCGAATCCCGATACTTGGCGACCGTGCGGCGGGCGACCTCAACGCCGTCCGCCCGCAGGATCTCGACAATCCTGTCGTCGGACAGCACATCGCCGGCCGCTTCCCCGTCGATCAGCACCTTAATGCGGTGGCGGACTGCTTCAGCCGAATGCGCTTCCGCGCCGCTGGCGGACGGCAGGCTTTGCGTAAAGAAATACTTCAGCTCGAAGATCCCGCGGGGCGTGGCCATATATTTGTTGGTCGTCACGCGGCTGACGGTGCTTTCGTGCATCTCGATGACCTCGGCGACGTCGCGCAGGATCAAGGGGCGCAGATGCGTCACCCCATGGCGGAAGAACTCTTCCTGCTGCGTCACCAGTTCGCTCGCGACCTTGAGGATGGTCTCGGCGCGCTGATGCAGCGCCTTCACGAGCCAGTTCGCGGACTGGAGTTTTTCTGTCAGGAACGCCTTGTCGGCCTTGCTGGCCGAGGCGCGCGTGATATCGGCCATGTATTTGCGGTTCACAAGGACGCGCGGAAGCGTGTCCGCGTTCAGCTCGACCCGCCAGCCGCCGTCCGGGCGGGGCGACATGATCACATCCGGAATGACAGTATTACTCGTGGTCCGTTCGAAGCGTAACGCGGGCTTCGGATCGAGCGCGCGCACCTCGGCGATCATGTCGTGCAAATCCTCAACCGAGACGCCGCAGACCGATTGCAGCTTTTTGAGGTCGCGGGCGGCCAGGAGTTCGAGGTTCTCGACGAACGTCGCCATGGCGGGGTCGTAGCGGTCTCGATCCTCGAGCTGCAGGCGCAGGCATTCCTTAAGATCGCGCGCAAAGATCCCGGTGGGATCGAAGCGCTGCATCTTGGATAGAAGGCGCGCGATGGTTTCCGGCGGCACGCCGAGCTGCGCGGCGGCGTCCTCGGTGGACAGGCGCAAGTAGCCGCTTTCGTCCAGCTGGTCGATCAAGTAGAGACCGACGAAGCGATCCTTGGCATCGCCGAACGCGAAATTGAGTTGCTGGACAAGGTGACTGCGCAGGTCCGGCACATCGGCAACCATAGCCTCGAGGTCCGGCCGCTCGCCGTCGCCGCCGCTCGCGCCCCAGTTCTCGGCGTTCGCCGTATCCATGGGCGTACGCATGTCATCGCCGAGGCCCGGCTCGTTATCTTCCACCGCCGCTTCGACATCGAGGGGCGCTTCGCTTTGACCGTCCAGCGAGTCGACGACCGACAAATTGTCGTCGCCGCGATCGTCGGCGTTGCCGGCGCTTTCCTCCAGCGCAGCGAGCTCGGCGCCGTCCTCCGTCTCGAGCAGCGGATTGGACTCGAGCTCCTGCTCGATATATTCGGCCAACTCCAGCGACGACAGCTGCAGCAGCTTGATCGCCTGCTGGAGCTGCGGCGTTATAACGAGACTTTGCGTCTGTCTGAGGTCTAGCCGCGGCGAGAGCGCCATGTCGTTACGTCACCCCGCCTTACAGACTGAAACGCTCTCCGAGGTAGACGCGTCGCACGCCTTCGTGCGCGACGATCTCCGAGGGACGCCCCTCCATCAAAACCGTGCCTTCATGCAGGATGTAGGCGCGGTCGATGATATCGAGCGTTTCGCGAACGTTGTGGTCCGTGATCAGCACGCCGAGACCGCGGTCCTTGAGGTGCGAAACCATCTCGCG
Organism: Rhodospirillaceae bacterium; assembly: GCA_041905525.1. Taxonomy (GTDB): domain Bacteria; phylum Pseudomonadota; class Alphaproteobacteria; order Rhodospirillales; family Rhodospirillaceae; genus SHVO01. The sequence goes on along the minus strand of JAYRKY010000001.1, from coordinate 339,848 downwards.
GATTTCACCGACCGCGATGGGATCGATGCCGGCGAGCGGTTCATCCAGCAGGATGAAGCTGGGACGCGAGGCCAGCGCGCGGGCAATTTCACAGCGGCGGCGTTCGCCGCCCGACAATGCGAGGGCCGGACTGCGGCGCAAGTGCTCAATCGAGAATTCCCTCAGCAGCGCTTCGACCAGCGCGTCCTGTGCGGCCTTGTCGCGCTCAACAACTTCGGCGACGGCGCGGATGTTCCCCTCGACCGACATCCCCCGGAAGATCGAGGCTTCCTGCGGGAGGTAACCGATCCCGAGACGCGCGCGGCGGTACATCGGCAGCGGCGTGATGTCCTGACCGTCGAGATAGATCCGCCCCTTGTCCGGCGTGATGAGGCCGGTGACGCAGTAGAACGATGTGGTTTTTCCGGCGCCGTTGGGGCCGAGAAGGCCGACGGCTTCGCCGCGCTGAACGCTGAGGTTCACGTCACGAAGGACGGGGCGGCTTTTGAATGTCTTGGCCAGACCGCGAACAGCAATCCCCGAGCCGGGGACGCCGCTGTCGTTGGACGTACTGGTGATGCGCGTGGGCGCCGTGTCGGGCGTCATGGTTTAGCTTTCACGGTGGTGGCCGGCTCGGGCGGGCGCGAACTGGGCGCGATCAAGGCGCTGACGCGGGTATTCTCGCGCGTACCGGCAAGTCCGGCTTCCTTCGCGCTTCCGTACACCGCACTACGTCCGCCCTTGACGTTGACGACGGCGAAGCCGCCGCTGAGGATATTCTTGTCCTGCGTGAGCTTGACGTTGCCGTCGAGGGTCACGACCCCGGTTTGAACATTGTATGTCGCCCGTTCACCCCGCGCCGTTTCGCGCGGCGTTTCCACGCGCACGTTCCCAAAGCCTTGCATGTAGGTGATGTCGCCGCGCCCGCGCGCCGCGGCGGCGACGCCTTTTGCGCTCGCTGCCGGTTCGTCGCGGAAGAACGCCACCAGCTTGTCGGCGTAGACGCGCCGCTTCTCGCTGTCCTCGGCGACCGCATTGCCTTCGGCCACGGCGACGCGTTCGCTGGCCCAATATTGCAGAGCCTTCTGTGCGCTGACCGTGCCGTCGGCGTTGGCAAGGCGGACTTGATTGCCCTCGAGCACAAGGACGCCCTTGTCGAAATCGTACACCGCCGAGGTCCCGGTCGCGGTCTCTTCGGCGGAGCGCATGGTGACGTTGCCGACCGCGAAGACGCGGTAAACTTCCTCGCCGCCGCCATCTCCGGTGCGGTAATAGGCAATCAGCTCGTCGCCGACGATGCTCACTTCGCCTTGCGTCGCCTTGGCGTTGCCGCGCGCGATGACACGCTTGTTGTCCTGCTGCACTTCGATGCCGCGCTCGGCATCGACCACGATCGGTTGATCGGAGTTCTTCGGAAGGAACGAGAGCGATTGGGCGGCGGCGGGCGCCGCGAATCCCGCGCACAAGGCGGCGAGAAGGAGGTGGCGGGCTCTCATCGTTTCGCTCCCGCCGGTTTCTCGTCCGCCGGTTTATCGGCCTTCGCGGTGGCCTTACTGTTCAGCACAAGCCGTGACTTTCCATTGAATTGTACATTCCGTCCGCGGTCGGTAAGCGTGAACCCGTCTTGGGCTTCGAGCGTACCCAACGGCCCTTCACCGGTGACCGGTTCCTTGCCGCTTGCGGTTCCGGCATCGAGATTGACGAGAGCGGATCCGGTTTTGAAGCGGTAGCCGTTCGCTTCCCCCACATCCACGTTGCCGGACAAATCGAGTTTCTGGCCGCCGCGGTTATAGAGGCCCGCGTCGGCCTTGGCGGAGAGCGATTTGCCGTCCTTCAGGCTGATTTCAGCCGAGGGCGCGTTCAGCTCGATCGTGTCTTGATTGTCGGGGCGCTGGCGTACCCCGCTGGCCATGACGGAGTAAGGCTGGCCTTCATCATCGGTGCCGAAATAGCGCGCGTTACTCATGCTCAGGCCGTCGCTGCCCCCCGCATCGCTGACTTCAGTATCGATGCGGTACCGATCGGCGTCGCGGCGCAGCTGGGGAAGCAGGATGACCAGCAGAAGCAAGAACCCGGCGAGCGACGGGAGCGCGATTTTCATCAACCCGACAAAACGGCTGTACTGCGCCACCGATTGAGCGACGGAAGCTTCGCGGGGCGTCCAGGTCGAAAAACGTTCCGGCTCGCGGTTGGCTTCGGTCATGCCACGCCCGCTCTCAGGACATCATGCATGCGCAAGATGCCAACGGGCTTATAGTCGTCCACCACGAAAACGGACGTGATCTTCCATTCATTCATGCGCCGCAGCGCTTCGGCTGCGAGGATGTTGCGCGCAGCAAACTTCGGCGTGCGCGTCATCACATCGGCCGCCGTGAGACTGAACAGGTTGCCGGCAATGTGCCGCCGCAAGTCGCCGTCCGTGACGATCCCAATCAAGTGGCCTTGGGCGTCGATCACGCCGGCAACGCCAAAGGTCTTTTGCGTCATCACCAGCACGACCTCCGACATCGGCGCATCGGGCGCGACAAGCGGAAGTTCATCCACGCCATGCATCAGGTCTTCAACCTTGTAGAGCTTGCGCCCGAGATGACCGCCGGGATGGAAAATCTTGTAGTCGTCGGGCGTGAACCCGCGCCGCTCCAGCAGCGCCACCGCGAGGGCATCGCCGAGCGCCAGCGTGAGTGTGGTCGAGGTGGTAGGCGCTTCGACGATGGCGCACGCCTCCCCGACGGGCGGCAGGGTCAGCACGACATCGGCGCCCTGCGCCAAGGTCGATTGCGCACGGCTGGTGATGGCGATGAGGGGAATGCCGAAGCGGCGCGTATAGGCCACAACATCGCGCAGTTCGCCCGCCTCGCCCGAATTGGAAATCGCGATGACGGCGTCGCCGGGCGCGATCATGCCCATGTCGCCGTGGCTGGCTTCCCCGGCGTGAACAAAGAAGGCGGGCGTACCGGTCGACGCCAAGGTCGCGGCGATCTTGCGCCCGACATGGCCGCTTTTACCCACACCCGAGACGATGACGCGGCCCGTGACCTTGGACAGGACATCGATGCCGGCGCAGAAGGCTTCGCCCAGGTTTTGTCCGAGCGCCTCAAGGCCCATGCGGGCATGGTCCAGAACCCGGCGGGCCGACGCGAGGTCGGCGGCCTGGGAGGAGGCCGGAGCTGATGCCTGAGGTAATGTAGCTGCCATTCGCCGAAATCGCCTGCTGACTAAGCCGGCGCCCCCATAACGTTGCAATGTGGCTGCATGTGGGCCCGGCGGCCGCCGTTGTCAAAGAACCCTTTGCAAGGACGTAGGAAAGTATCGCCCGGGCCTTCGCGAGGGTCAACGGCACGATTGTTGCAAGGGCCTATACGGCGGCGGGGGAATGGAGCCCGCGCTTAGTGGGCGAAGATATCCTCGTCGGCCCAACCCGCCACATCGAGCGCGGCACGGTCGGGGAGGAAGTCGAAACAGGCCCTGGCCAAGTGGGCGCGGTTCTCGCGCGCGAGCAGACGATCCATCTCGGCCTTGAGGCGGTGGAGGTGCAGGACATCCGCCGCGGCATAGTCGATTTGCTCGCTGGTCAACGTGTCGGCGCCCCAGTCGGAAGACTGCTGCTGCTTGGAGATTTCGATGCCAAGCAGTTCCTTGCACAAGTCCTTCAGGCCATGTTTGTCGGTATTCGTGCGGACCAAGCGCGAGGCGGTGCGCGTGCAATAGACCGGCGCGCATCGCACACCGAGATGCTTGGCGATCATCGCGAGATCGAAGCGGGCGAAGTGAAAAATCTTCAGGAGCTTCGGATCGGCAAGGACCGCCGCAAGGCGTTCGGCTTTTTGCCCAGGAACGATCTGTACAAGGTGGGCATGACCGTCGCCGCCCGAAAGCTGCACGAGGCACAGCCGGTCGCGATCGATGCGCAAACCCATCGTCTCGCTGTCGACGGCAATACTGTCTTTAAAGGTGACGTTTGCGGGAAGATCCCCGCGATGCAGGTAGTTCGTCACGGGTGCCGTCCTTATTGATCGTCCGGGATCCGCCGGGATGACAGGCGTTCTCAGAAGATGGTGCCCAGGAGAGGACTCGAACCTCCACGCCATTGCTGGCACTGGCACCTGAAGCCAGCGCGTCTACCAATTCCACCACCTGGGCATTTTTATGCCGGCGCCCACGTTGTCGAGCGGCCGGGGCAGTGAACAGGGCGTGACGGATACAGGGACCCCTGGCCCTTGTCAATGCAAGGAGGGACACCGGCAAGCGCTTTTCCGAAAAGGTGATTTTCCGTGGAATCGTGGGAGGTTGGGGGAAGCCAGTCCCCGCAACCGGCGGCGTGCGGAGCGGTTGCCTCCCTTGCTGTTCTATGTCACTGAAAGGCTCTCCGGACCAGGCATGGTTACAATCCGCGAGTAGGGATATGGCAGACAGGCTCATTACGATTTTCGGCGGCTCCGGCTTCATCGGCAGCCATTTGGTGCGTCATCTCGCTGCCCAAGGCTGGCGCGTCCGCGTCGCCGTGCGCGATATCCGTAAGGCGCTGTTCCTTAAGCCGTCCGGCGATCTCGGCCAAATCTCACTGGTCCCGACCTCGATCACCGACCCCAATAGCGTGGCTGCCGCCGTGCAAGGCGCCGACGCGGTCGTGAGCCTGGTCGGTATCCTTTACGAATCCAAGAAGCGTACGTTCGAGGCCATGCATGAGAAAGGCGCCGAGATCATCGCGCGCGCCGCCATGGCCGCCGGTGTGCGCCGCCTGGTTCATGTATCGGCTCTCGGCGCGCATGCGAACTCCCCTTCGGCCTACGCCCGCAGCAAGGCCGCCGGCGAGCGCGCCGTCGCCGTCGCGTTCCCCTCCGCCACCATCATGCGTCCGTCCGTGGTTTTTGGAGCTGAAGACGGGTTCTTCAATCGCTTCGGCGCCATGGCGCAGAAGCTTCCGGTGCTGCCCTACTTCACCGACGCCATCCCCAATACGCCCGGCGGCGGCGGCTCGAAATTCCAGCCCGTGTATGTGGGCGACGTCGTTGCGGCGATCAGCGCTGCCGTAAACGACCCGCGTCATCTTGGAAAGACGTACGAGCTCGTCGGCCCGCGCGTTTACGACATGCGCGGCATCCTTGAAATCGTGAACCGCGAAACGATGCGCCGCCGTCCCATCATCGGATTGCCGTATATCGCAGGCGATATCCCCGCGCGGATTTTCAATGTCGTACGGAACTTGATCGAGAAGATTCCGCCGGTATCCCTCGGCGCGCCGTTCCTCACCCCGGACCAGGTAAAGTTGCTGCGTCTTGGCAATGTTGCCAGCGGCGTGTTGCCGGGATTGGAGGCCTTCGGGATTGCTCCGACGGCGGCTGAAGTGGTGGTGCCGACCTATCTGAAGCGGTTCCGCCCGATCCAGCAGACCAAACGTCTGCGGCTTCAAGCGCGCAACGGTTAGCCGACGCGTCGCGCTCGCTTATACGGGCGTTTGCCACACAATCACGAGAATCGCCGCGCCGAGTAGCACGCGGTAGATCGCGAACGGCGCGAAGCTGTGACGCCTGAGCCATGCCATCATTATGGCCAGCGTGATCAGGCCCGCCAAAAACGACGCGCCGCCGACGCCGAGAAGCCACGGCTGCCACATGAGCTCGCCGGATTTTATCAGCGCTAGAACCTGCAAAAGACATGAACCGGCGAGTGCAGGCATGCCGAGAAGCAATGAAAACCGCGCCGCATCGGCCCGTTCATAGCCGAGGGCGCGCGCGAATGTCATGGTAATGCCGGCCCGGCTTACGCCGGGCACCAGGTAGGCGATGACCTGCGCGAGCGCGACGACGATCATGTCGACGAACGAGGCGTGTTCGAGGCGCTTGATGGTCATGCTCATGCGGTCGAGGACAAAGAGAAAAGCGCCGCCGATGAGGGTGGACCAGCCGATGATGGTTGGCGTGTAAGCCGGAAACCGGAAGTCCATAAAAGGGAGCGCGAAGACAATGGCGGCGACCGGGATCGTCGCGATGAGGAGCTGCGTTGCGAGGCGGGCGCCGGGATCGCGCTTGCCCTTCGCGGCGCGAATGAGGCCGACCGCCATATCCCAGAGATCGCTCCAGAAGAACGCCATCATCGACAGCAGAACGCCGACGCTGAGGGCCAAAACGGCGAGAGCACCGAGCGCAGGCCAGCCGGTGAACGTCTCAATCAGGAAACGGTGGGCAGCGCCGCCAAGGGGAGCAACGTGTGCGGCCCCCAGCACCACAACTACTATCAGTTGTGCAATTCCGACCACCTGCGAAACACCCCCTAAGCCGCAAGCCCTTTATATCACTAACTGAATCGCAACCATAGCACCGCCTGCAGCCGTAATTCGTCATCACATGTTTACTATTTTATCTCATCTCCCGAGGTTCATTAGCCATCGATTCCGCCGCGGTACGATCTCGAATTAATTTAGGACAGCATTACTGACTTAAAATGAAGAATCTCGTGGCGCCCCCGGGATTTGGACCCTATGGTCCGCCGAAACCCGGCCGCATCGGCCCGGGTCTTCGCTCCGAGACAACTCGTGATTTGGTCGCGCCGCCTGCGGGCGGCGCCCCCCGGTCGCTTCTCAAGATGCAAAGGAAACCCGCAATGACGCGGTCAATGCTGCAGTTCCTCAGTTTGGGTCAGGCGATGCCATCGAAGCGCGCGGCGGAGACGCGGAAAAAAGACTTCAACGAGATCTATGAGAAATGGGCCGAGCCCGAGGCGGCGGACCAGTCGTCGCGGTGCGAGCAGTGCGGCATTCCGTTCTGCCAAGTTCACTGCCCGGTGCAGAACAATATCCCCGACTGGCTGAAGCTGGTCGCGGAAGGGCGGCTCGAAGAAGCGTATGCCGTCTCCTCGTCCACCAACAACATGCCGGAGGTCTGCGGCCGCATTTGCCCACAGGACCGCCTGTGCGAGGGCTCCTGCGTGCTCGAGCAATCCAAGCACGGCTCCGTGACCATCGGGGCGGTCGAAAAATACATCACCGATACCGCTTGGGAGCGCGGCTGGGTGAAGCCGGTAAAGCCGGAAAAGGAACTGGAGCAATCGGTGGGGATCATAGGCGCGGGTCCGGGCGGCATGGCGGCGGCCGAAGAACTGCGCAAGCTAGGCTACCAGGTCACAGTCTATGACCGTTATGACCGCGCCGGCGGCCTGCTCATTTACGGCATTCCCGGCTTCAAGCTGGAGAAGTACGTGGTCGAGCGCCGTGCCAAGCTGCTGGAACAGTCCGGCGTAAAGTTCGTGCTGAATGTAAATATCGGCACCGACATCAGCTTCGCAGAGCTGCGCAAGAAGCATAGCTCGATCCTGGTGGCGACGGGGGTCTACAAGGCGCGCGCGTTGGGCGTTCCGGGAGTCGGCGCAAATGGCGTGTTCCCCGCAATGACCTACCTCACGGCGTCGAACCGCAAGGACCTGGGCGACACGGTGCCGGACTTCGACAGTGGTAAGCTGAACGCGCAGGGCAAGAATGTGGTCGTCATCGGCGGCGGCGACACCGCGATGGACTGCGTCCGTACGGCGATTCGCCAGGGCGCGAAGTCGGTGAAGTGCCTCTACCGCCGCGATCGCGATAATATGCCGGGCTCGCAGCGCGAAGTTTCGAACGCCATCGAAGAGGGCGTCGAATTCCTTTGGCTCAGCGCTCCGGAAGCGGTGCTGCATGACGCCGACAACAATGCTACCGGCGTGCGTGCTGTGCGCATGCGCCTCGGCACCCCGGATGCGTCCGGCCGCGCGAAGCCGGAAGAGATCGAAGGCAGCCAGTTCGTCGCCCCCGCCGACATCGTCATTGAGGCCCTTGGCTTCGATCCAGAAGACCTTCCGGCCATGTTCGGCGAACCCGGGTTGGGTTTGACGCGCTGGGGCACGCTGAAGACAGATTTCCGCACAGCAATGACGACCATGGACGGAGTCTTCGCCGCCGGTGACATCGTGCGCGGCGCATCGCTCGTGGTTTGGGCGATCCGGGACGGCCGCGACGCTGCGGCCAGCATCCATCAGCACCTGCAAGGCGTCCGCTCCGCGGCGCTCAACGAATTGCGCAAGGCGTCCTAAGATGAACGACATGTCCCGCGATCCCTATCAAGAGAACGGCGAAGATTTCGTACGGAACTACCAAGCCAACGTCGCGAAACTGACAGCGGCCCACGCTTACAATCCTGAGGACGAAAAGGATTCCTGCGGCGTCGGCATGGTCGCGTCGATTGACGGCAAACCGCGCCGCGACGTCGTCGAATCGGCCATCGAATGCTTGAAGGTGCTGTTCCACCGCGGCGCCGTCGACGCCGACGGCAAGACCGGCGATGGCGCCGGCATCCATCTAGAAATCCCGCAGGCGTTCTTCCGAGAGCATGTGAGCCGGACCGGCCACGTGATGCCGGAAAACGAGACCCTTTGCGTGGGCATGGTGTTTCTGCCGAAGTCGGACCTGGGCGCGCAGGAGGTCTGCCGCACGATCGTCGAGAGTGAGATGCTCAATGCCGGCTATTACATCTATGGCTGGCGGCAAGTGCCGGTGGACATCTCGATCATCGGCGAAAAAGCGAACGCAACCCGCCCTGAGATCGAGCAGATCATGATCGCCAACCGCCGCGGCCTCGCCGGCGATGATCTTGAGCGCAACCTCTATTTGGTGCGCCGCCGTATCGAGAAGCGGGTGATGGAGGAGCACATCAACAGCTTCTACATCTGCTCGCTGTCGTCGCGCTCGATCATCTACAAGGGCATGTTCCTGGCCGAGCAGCTAACCGCGTTCTATCCGGATCTGGTCGATGCGCGCTTCGTGTCCTCGTTCGCGATCTATCACCAACGTTATTCGACCAATACGTTCCCGACTTGGCATCTCGCCCAGCCGTTCCGCATGCTGGCGCACAACGGCGAGATCAACACGCTGCTGGGCAACGTCAATTGGATGAAGGCGCACGAATGCCGCCTTCATCATCCGGGATTCGGGCCGCAGATCGAAGACCTGAAGCCGATCATCCAGCCCGGCGGGTCGGACTCGGCGACGCTGGATAACGTGTTCGAACTGTTATGCCGTGCCGGCCGCAGCGCACCGATGGCCCGCTGCCTGCTTGTACCTGAAAGCATCAGCCAGAATGCCGTGATGCCGGAAAACCACCGCGATCTGTTCGGCTATTGTAATGCCGTCATGGAGCCGTGGGACGGACCAGGTGCGATGTGCGCGACCGACGGCCGTTGGGTCCTTGGTTATATGGACCGTAACGGTCTGCGCCCCATGCGCTACACCATCACCAGGGACGGCCTGCTGATCGTCGGCTCGGAGACGGGCATGGTGCGCATCAACAACGCCGATGTGGTGGAAAAGGGCCGCGTCGGTCCCGGCCAGATGATCGGTATCGATCTTCAGGAAGGGAAGTTCTACCACGACAAGGAATTGAAGGACTCGCTGGCGTCGAAGCAGCCGTGGGGCCAGTGGATCAAGAACACCACGCACCTCGATTCGATCATCAAGTCCAACAAGGCCGCGAAGTCGCTGCTCTCACGCGAAGACCTGCTGCGCCGCCAATACGCTTATGGTCAGACGCTCGAGGATATGGAGCTGATTCTCCATCCGATGGCGCAGGACGGCAAAGAAGCGATCGGTTCGATGGGCGACGACAGCCCCCTCGCCGTGCTTTCGGACAACTATCGCGGTCTGCATCACTTCTTCCGGCAGAACTTCAGCCAGGTGACCAATCCGCCGATCGATTCCTTGCGCGAAACGCGGGTGATGACCCTAAACACGCGGCTCGGCAACCTGGGAAACATCCTGGACGAAGCGCCGGACCAATGCGACCTGCTTCAGCTCTCGAGCCCGATGCTGACGACGGCGCAGTTTCAGGCCATGCGCAAATACATGGACGATACCGCGGGCGATATCGACTGCACGTTCGACGTGAACGGCGGCGAGAACGCGATGCGCGTGGCTATCCAGCGCATTCAAAACGAGGCCGAGGAAGCTGTGCGCGCGGGCAAGCGCCACATCATTCTGTCCGACGAGAACGCGAGCGAAACGCGCGCCGCCCTGCCGATGATCCTGGCGGCCGGCAGCGTCCACACGCACCTCATCCGCCAGAAGCTGCGCACATTTACGTCGGTGAACGTGCGCTCCGGTGAAGCATTGGACGTGCACTACTTCGCGGTCCTAATCGGCGTCGGCTCGACGACCATCAATGCCTATCTCGCTGAGGAAGCGGTGGCGGACCGTCATCGCCGCGGGCTTTTTGGCGAGATGTCGCTGGAAGACGCGCTGAAGCGCTATCAGAAGGCGATCGGCGACGGCCTGTTGAAGATCATGTCCAAGATGGGGATCTCGGTCATCAGCTCCTATCGCGGCGGCTATAATTTCGAGGCGATCGGCCTCTCGCGCTCCCTTGTGGCGGAGTTCTTCCCGGGCATGAGCTCGCGCATTTCCGGTCTCGGGCTTGCGGGGATTCAGAAGAAGGTGCTCGAACAGCATCAGAAGGCTTTCCGCGGCAACGTACTGACCCTGCCCGTCGGCGGATTCTACCGCTATCGCGCGCGCTCGGGTGAAGGGCATGGCCACGACGGCCGCCTGATTCACATCCTGCAGCAAGCGGTGGAGCGGGACGCCTACGTCACCTACCAGAAATATTCGGAAGGCGTGCGCAAACTGCCGCCGCTGCATCTGCGCGACCTGCTGGACTTCCGTCCGGTCAATAAGCCGATCGGCGCGGAGTTCGTGGAATCGACCACGGAAATCAGAAAGCGGTTCGTCACTCCGGGGATGTCGCTGGGCGCCCTAGGTCCGGAAGCGCATGGGACCCTGAATATCGCCATGAACCGGATTGGCGCGAAGTCCGACTCCGGCGAAGGCGGTGAAGTCCGGTCGCGCTACAAGCCGGCGCCAAACGGCGACAACGCCAACTCGGCCATCAAGCAAATCGCCTCGGGCCGTTTCGGCGTGACCGCGGAGTATCTGAATCAGTGCCGCGAAATCGAAATCAAGGTGGCGCAAGGCGCAAAGCCCGGTGAAGGCGGACAGTTGCCCGGCTTCAAAGTGACCGTGGAGATCGCGCAGCTGCGTCACGCAACGCCGGGGGTGATGCTGATTTCCCCGCCGCCGCACCACGATATCTATTCGATCGAGGATCTGGCGCAGCTGATCTACGACCTGAAGCAGATCAATCCGAAGGCGCGCGTGTGCGTGAAACTTGTGGCCCGCAGCGGCATCGGCACGATCGCCGCCGGTGTGGCGAAAGCAAATGCCGACGTGATCCTCGTGTCCGGTCACTCGGGCGGTACGGGCGCCAGCCCGCAGACGTCGATCAAATTCGCTGGTCTGCCATGGGAAATGGGTCTGACGGAAGTCCACCAGGTGCTGACGCTCAACCGTCTCCGGCACCGGGTGGTGCTGCGCACGGACGGTGGGATCAAGACGGGCCGCGACGTCGTGATCGCGGCCATGATGGGCGCGGAAGAATTCGGCGTCGGAACCGCCTCGCTCATCGCCATGGGCTGCATCATGGTGCGTCAGTGTCACTCCAATACGTGCCCGGTGGGCGTGTGCACGCAGAATCCGGAACTTCGCAAGAAGTTCACCGGCACGCCGGAAAAGGTCGTGAACCTGTTCAGCTTCCTGGCAGAAGAAGTACGCGACATTCTTGCCAGCCTGGGCGTGAAGAGCCTGAACGAGATCATCGGCCGCACGGACCTGCTGCATCAGGTCAGCCGCGGCGCGGCACACCTCGACGACCTCGATCTCAATCCGCTGCTGGTGCAGCCGGATTCGGGCGGATTGCCGACGCGCAACATGACAAAGGGGCGCAACGAGGTTCCAGGGACCCTGGACGAACAGATCATTGCCGACGCCAAGCCGCTGTTGGAAGACGGCGAAAAAATGCAGCTGACCTACAACGTACGGAACGTTCAGCGCGCGGTGGGTACAAAGATCAGCCACATGATCGTCACCAAGTACGGCATGACCGGCCTTCAGTCCGGGCATCTGACCGTGCGCCTGCGCGGCTCCTGCGGGCAGTCTCTCGGCGCCTTCGGCGTCCAGGGCTTGAAGATCGAGGTGTGGGGCGATTCGAACGACTATGTCGGCAAAGGTCTATCCGGCGCGACGATCGTACTGCGTCCCACGACCGCGGCGACGTTCCGCTGGGCCGACAACACGATCATCGGCAACACCTGCCTCTACGGCGCCACGTCGGGCAAGCTGTTCGCGGCGGGCCAGGCGGGCGAACGCTTCGCCGTTCGCAATTCGGGCGCCATCACCGTCATCGAAGGCTGCGGCTCTAATGCCTGCGAGTATATGACGGGCGGGGTCGCCGTAATCCTGGGCAAGGTCGGCGCGAATTTCGGCGCCGGCATGACGGGCGGCATGGCGTTCGTTTACGACCGCGAGAAGCTGTTCGAACACCGCGTCAACGGCGACAGCATCATCTATCAGCGGATCGAAGTCGGGCATTACGAAACGATGCTGCGGAACCTCGTTAAGGAACATCACAAAGAAACGAGCTCGCCCTGGGCCGAAGAACTGCTCGTCAACTGGGACCGCGAAGTGCGCAATTTCTGGCAGATCGTGCCCAGGGAAATGCTCACCCGGCTCGACGTCCCGGTCACCCACGATGTGGCCGCGAAGCTGAAAGCCTAACGGGATTCCCCAAAGACAAAGGGCGCAAGGTTTGCACCTTGCGCCCTTTTCCTTTTTTCGTGGCAGAGAAGACCGTCCTCAACGCATCGTGCGCCAGTCCTCTTGCAACGCCTGGCTCAGGGTGCCCGCATAGTACCCCTGGATCGGCACCCGGAACGCCTGCTCGGTGTGACCTTTTTGGTAAGTCACCACGAGAATGGCATTCTGGGGAATCTGCCCGGATTTCGCATATTCGACACAGGCTTCACGGGTGTTGAGAGAGTGGACCTGCGGCGGATTGATTGCGCCGCAAGAAATATTCAGCACGCGATAGCCGTTTGCGGCCGCGATATCGAAGAAAAGGGTAGGCTGGAAGTTATAGAAGCCGTGATCGACAAAACCATGCCACGGCAGGCCGTGAATCATCGTTCCGCCCGGGGCAGTGACATTATGGATGTTTTCGAAGAACGTCTTAATGTTGAAGATATGCTCTCCCGTCCCAAAATCTATGGCCACGTCGAATTTTCCGATGTCGGGCAACGGAACATTAAGGTCGTGCTTTTGAGCGACTTTCGTTCCACCGTAGTCAATGGCGGCGTAGCGAGATGGATCGAGAAAACATTCGTAAAAAATTGTCGCAATATCGAACAGCATCTCGGGCGATCTTGCAGCTACCGTCTCTGCTAGACGCGCCCGCAGTGCCGCGCGCTTTTCAGGCGCCGAGAAAGTTTCGAGATCGGTGGTGAGCTGCTCAAGTGGGACGTCGCCGTACCAGTTCGATTGGCCGAACTCAATGAGCGCGCCACCCGGCTTAAGTAAACCGACTTCTCGGAACTTGCGGATGAGCGCGTACTCGATTTGGGTGATAGCCATCAGCCGCCGAACCGAGCCGCGATGACAGCGAACAGCGCGCGCTGCGCCAGCGCTTCGCCGCCCGCAGGACGGCCCGGCCGCTCGCCGGAGTTCCATGCGTAGCTGTCGATGTGGACCCAGGGCGGGGATGTCCCCTCCTTGGGCGTGACGAACTCCTTGAGGAACAGCGCCGCGGTGATCGCGCCCGCGAAAGGCGAATCCCCGGCGTTGTTAATGTCGGCCACTTTGCTGTCGATCATCTTCCGGTATGGTTTCCAGAGCGGGAGCCGCCAGAGCGGGTCGGCCGCGGTCCGCGAGGCCTGCGCAAGGTCGGACGCAAGTTCTTCGTCGTCCGTGAACATGGCCGGCAGTTCGGGACCGAGCGCGGTCCGCGCCGCACCCGTCAGAGTCGCGCAATCGATCAAAAGCGCCGGGTTCTCGCCGACGGCTTCAGTCAACGCGTCGCCGAGAACAAGGCGGCCTTCGGCGTCGGTATTGCCGATCTCCACCGTCGTTCCCTTGCGCGTGGAGAGCACATCGCCCGGCCGGAACGCATTGCCGGACACCGCGTTCTCGACCGCCGGAATCAGCACGCGCAGACGCACCGGCAATTTCGCCGACATGATCATGTGGGCTAGACCCAGTACGGTCGCGGCGCCCCCCATGTCCTTCTTCATCAGAGCCATGGCGCTGGCGGGTTTCAAATCGAGCCCGCCGGTGTCAAAGCACACACCCTTGCCGACCAATGTCACCTTGGGCGCTGACGCCCGGCCCCACTTGATATCGAAGATGCGCGGCGCACTCGAGCTTGCGCGCCCGACCGCATGGATCATGGGGTAGTTGGCCCGCAACAGTTCATCGCCGGTAGTGACCGTGAACGAGGCATCGTGCGCGCTCGCGAGATCGCGGCCCACCTGTTCAAGATGATGCGGCAGCATATCTGCCGCAGGCGTGTTCACGAGATCGCGGGTAAGGCTCGCAGCTTCGGCCGCGAAAGTGACATAGGCTCGGTCGGCGCCATCGGGCCAAACAAGCTTGGCGCGTTCGGTCGCGGGTTCCGACTTGTAGCGCGCAAAGGAATAACCGCCGAGCATCCATGCAAGAGCCGCCCAGGACGGAAAATTGGCAGGCGCGGCGCCGACAGTCTCGGCCAAAGCGTAAGTGCCCTTGGGAAGCGACTTGGCGAGCCCGCCCGTCACCCAAGGATCGTCACCGCGGCCCAGTCCGAGCACGACGCCTGCCACGCGGCCGCTGTCATCGGGGATGGCGGCGATCGCCCCCGAGTCAGGCTTGAAACCGGTGGACGACAGCCACGCCCGGACCCGCTCGGGCTGTGTGGCGCTCCAGGTTTCGTAGGAATCGGCCGCCACAGCGGTCAACGGAACGGCCGGGGAACCGGCCTCGGCGAGAAGCGAGAGGATTTGTGTTTTCATGGCGCGAGGCTATCAGATCGGCCCCGGATCACAAACCTGGCGAAATCTAAGAGTGCTCGTTCGCGAAGGGCCATTGCAGCAACGCCTTGCGCGCAGGCGCCGCGGGTTTGTCGGGGGTCACCGCCGGCGGGTTGGCCTGGGCTGCCGCGGGATCCATCAGGCCGTTCTCGACATAGTATTTGTCCGCGCCCCGTTGCACCGGGACGCCAATGTCCCGCGCCGCAAGCGCGCGGTCCATGAGCTTTCCGCGCGGATGGCCTTTTTGGAACAGCGGCGCATTGCGCTCGTGCCAGATAGCGCGAACGATGCCGTAGGCGAGATCCGGGCTCATGCTGTCACGACCGACAAGCACCGATCCAACATCAAGCGTTGGAATCGCCGGGTGATCGCCGTAGGTCTTCGCGGGAATCACCCCTTGGCTGTAATAGGGGAATATCTTCGGAAGCTTCTCGGCAATCGGTCCATCGATCGGGACAAATGAAATCGGTGTGCGGCTCGCAAGATCCTCGAGCGCCAGCACGGGTGCTCCGCTGACCATGAAGAAGGCGTCGACTTCGCCCTTCTCCAGCGCGCCCGTGATCGCGGCGAAATCGTAGGTGCGCATCTGGACGCTGTCCCACTTCACGCCGTAGGCCGAGAGAATCAGCTTAGCCGTGCCCGCGGTGGCGGACGCTTCGCCGCCAATGGCGACCTTCTTTCCCTTGAGATCCGTGACCGCCTTGATGGGCGAGCCCTTCTTTACGACGATATGGACGTTGGACGGGTAAAGGCGCGCGATCATGCGCAGGTTGCGCATGGGTTCCTGGCCCTGAAACGCCGACGTACCGCGATAGGCCCAGGAGAGGGTGTCGGCTTGCGACAAGGCAAGCTCGAGATCGCCGCGGCTGACGGCCCGGAGATTTTCGGCTGGATCGATCGTGGTTTGCGCGACGGCGATCAACCCGGGAACGCCGCAGCTTCCGCCGCGATCGCATTCGCGCGAGCCCGGCGGGTTGGAAATCGCGTTGGCGACAAGACCGCCGAAGGGAAAATCGGTGGCGCCGGTCGGTCCGGCGCCGATCCGCATCACCTTCATCTCCTGCGCATAGAGCGCGGCGGATGCGGCCAGCGCGACGAGGGCGACGAGGGCCGGCAGCAATAGCCGGCGTGACAGCGGTTTAAACAGACTCACGGCGAATCCAGACCTTAAGGGGCGGATCGGCACGGAGTCCCATTATCGCGGAGTCCCCCGCGCGATTTCCTTCGATAACACATCCAACGCACGGGCGGCACGTTTCGTTGTCGAAAGGTGGGGAATTTTTCAACGGTGTGGCGTATGACCCCCAAACGTCCCATATTCGCGGCGCGTGCGTTTTTAACCGCGCTGTTACGTTGAGGTCGCTCATGCTCGATATTCGCCAGATTCCCGTACTTTCGGACAATTTCATCTACCTCGTGCGCGAGCCGGCAAGCGGCGTCGTGGCGGTGGTCGATCCGGCCGTCTCGGAGCCCGTGCTCGCGGAAGCCAACCGCCTGGGCTGGAAGATCACGCATATCCTCAACACCCACCATCATCCCGACCATGTGGGCGGAAATATGGAGATCAAAGAGGCCACGGGCTGCGTCATCGTCGGACCCGCGGCGGACCCGGACCGCATTCCCGGGATGGACGTACAAGTGAAGGACGGCGAGACCTACACCCTCGGCAACGAATCGGCCGAAGTCTTCTTTGTGCCGGGCCACACCCGCGGCCATATCGCCTACTGGTTCAAAGACAGCGACGCGCTTTTCTGCGGCGATACAATGTTCTCGATCGGCTGCGGCCGCCTCTTCGAGGGAACGCCGCAGCAGATGTGGACGAGTCTGAAGCGGCTTCGGGCGCTGCCGTCCTCCACTCGCATTTACTGCGCCCATGAATATACCGAGAGCAATATCCGGTTCGCAGTGACCGTGGAACCGAACAACGCCGCCTTGCGGAAGCGGGAGGAGGACGTGAAGGCTTTGCGCGCGGCCGGAAAACCTTCGGTGCCCTCGGTGCTGGCCGAGGAACAGGCGGCGAACCCGTTCCTCCGTGCCGATGTGCCTGAGCTCGCGGCGGCGATTGGAATGGCGGGACGGGATCCGGTGGACGTGTTTGCCGAAGTACGGCGCAGGAAGGACGTGTTCTAATCCGCGTTCGGTCCGATCTTCATGGTCGGGAGCGTGATGTTCCAGCGGATCGAAGCCAGGCGCAGGGTGAGAATGACCGCGGCGCCAACGCTGCCGGCCGGACCGGTTTGGAAACCGAAATAGCGCAGCGACACATACGCGATCAGCCCGGCAATGCAGGCGGTGACGTAGAGTTCCGACTTGCGAAAGACGAGCGGCACCTCCGCGCTGAGCACATCGCGCAACAAGCCCCCCGCGCTTCCGGTGATGGCGCCCATCAAAACGATGATGAGGCCGGATTGGCCGCGTTCCTCGGCGATCTGCGCGCCGGCGATTGCAAACATCGCCAGCCCAAGGGCGTCGGCAAGCTGCAGCGCCCGGTCGGGCGGGGTAAAAAAGCGAACCCACACCCAGGTCGCGGCCGCGGCGCCGAGACAAACCACAATATGGGTTGAATCGACGATCCAGAACACCGGGCGGTCCAACAACAAATCGCGGATCGTGCCGCCGCCGGTGGCCGTGACGATGGCAAGGACGGCGACCCCGATCGGATCGAGGTTGCGCCGTCCAGCCGCAAGCGCGCCGCTGCACGCGAACACGCCCACGCCCAGGAGCGTGAAGAAGTAGAGAAGTTGGGTCGTGTCGTGAATCGGGACCGGCATGTCCTCAGCGGCGAATACGCCGACTAGTACATGTGCTGACCGCCGTTCACGGAAATCGTGGACCCAGTGATGAAGTCGGCATCGTCGGCGATCAGGAACATGACCGAGCGGGCGATATCCTCGGCGCGGCCGAGGCGGCCCACCGGGATCCGCGCGATGATCTTTTCAAGGACCGCCGGCGGAACGGCGCGCACCATGTCGGTATCGACATAGCCCGGGGCAATCGCGTTGACGGTAATGCCTTTCGCCGCACCTTCCTGTGCGAGGGCTTTGGTAAATCCGTGGATTCCCGATTTCGCGGCGGCATAGTTCACCTGACCGTATTGGCCCGCCTGCCCGTTGATCGAGCCGACGTTGACGATGCGTCCGAAGGAACGCTCGCGCATGCTGTCGATCACCAAGCGGCACATGTTGAAGCAGGAGCCGAGGTTGGTGTCGATCACCGACTGCCACTGCTTGGGATCCATCTTATGAAGCGTGCCGTCGCGCGTAATGCCCGCGTTGTTGATCAGGATATCGATCGGGCCGAGATCCTTTACGATCTGCGCGACGCCGGTTTTGCAGGATTCGAAGTCACTGACATCGAATTTATAGACCGGGATTCCCGTCTCGGTATTGAAAGCCTTGGCGGCATTGTCGTCGCCGCCATAGTTCGCGGCCACGCGGTAGCCCGCCTTCGAGAGCGCAACCGAGATTGCCTTACCGATGCCCCGGGTTCCGCCGGTCACCACAGCCACGCGCGCAGTCATGAATTTATGTCCCCGTGTTTGTTGTCGGTTGATAATAGGGATCAGCGGCAAAGGCCGAAACCCCCCTGCCCTCCAAACGAGGGAAAAATTCATGAGGACGAGACGAGAAGATCGCCCGTTACCAGGCGCCGACTTTCACGCTGGAGTCGGTAAAGCCGCCGCCCCGGCATTATTGACTTCGCCGGGACCCTCCCGTATCCCCGCCTGCCTTGCAGGCGTTCGCCATGACCTCCACCGCTTCTCGGCTGACCTTCGGACAGGAAATGTCCGCGACCTTGAGGCTGGCGATGCCGCTGGCCGCGGCGGCTGTTGCCCAAATGGGCATGGGTCTCACGGACACAATCCTGTTGGGCAGCCTCGGGCGCGACGCGCTTGCCGCCGGGGGGCTCGGCGCGGGCCTCTTCTTCACCACGACCGCCATCATGCAGGCGGCGATGACCGGTGTGGGCGTCCTTGTGGCGCACGCCCGTGGCGGCGGCGCCTATGAACAGGTGTCCCCGATCTTTCGGGCGGGAACCGTGCTCGCGCTATTCGCCTCGGTCCCGGTGATGCTCCTGCTCGCCTTCCTGGAGCCGCTGCTGCTGCTGATCGGCGAACCCGGTCAGTTGGCCCACGACGTCGGGCAATATGAGAGGATCCTGCTGCTGGCGGTGCCCGCGAGCCTCCTTCTGGGCACGCAGCGGACTTATCTCGCAGCCATCGATCGTCCGCACGTGGTCATGGCCGTGACTATTGCCGCCGTGGCGCTCAATGGCGTCCTCAACTACGGCTTACTGCATGGCGCCTGGGGCTTCCCGAACATGGGGTACTTGGGCTCGGCCACGGCCAGCACAATCGCGCTGTGGGTGATGGCCTGCGCGACCGCCTTGGTGATTCGCTCACAACGCACGATGCGCACTTATCTATTCATAGGCAAAATCGACTGGACCATTGTGCGCGAGCTGTTCCAGATGGGATGGCCGATCGCAGCGACGGTCGCGGTGGAACTCGCGCTTTTTGCCGCCAGCGGACTGATGATGGGCGTTCTCGGCAATACCGCCCTTGCCGCGCATCAGGTGGCAATCGCGATTGCTTCGACAACCTTCATGGTCCCGTTTGCGGTCTCACAAGCGGTGAACGTGCGTGTCGGCTTTCACCTGGGGGCGGGATCGCCCCACGCCGCCCAACGAGCAGGGTTTGTCGCTTTTGTCCTGGGCATCGGTTTCATGATCCTAGCGGCGGCCGTTTTCCTCGCGCTGCCCCGGCCACTGGCATTATTGTTCAACCTCGATCCATTGAACCCGGCGGACGCGGATGTCATCGCGCTGGTGATAAAACTTCTGGCGGTGGGCGCCGTGTTCCAGGTTTTCGACGGGGCCCAAGTGATCGCCGCCGGGACTTTACGCGGATACAAAGACACGCGCGTTCCCATGGTCATGGCGGCCTTCAGCTATTGGGGGATCGGCTTCCCGGTCGCGTGGGCGTTGGCGTTTGCGCTTGATGCGGGTCCCAGCAGCATCTGGTGGGGTCTCGCTGTCGGACTGATGGCCGCGACGGCGCTGCTGGGCGCACGTTTCTGGCACCTCAGCCACGCGCGCATCGCGGCGCTTCCTGACGCTTAGTCCGGCGACTTCAACCAAGCGATCAGGGGTTCGTAGACGCGCTGGGGCGACGAGCGTCCGGCAATCATCCCAATATGCCCGAAGGGCACATCGCGCACGACCGCGCCGGGGATCGCCGCGGCCAGGGCGCGGGCCGATTGCGGCGGAACGATGCGATCCTGCCCCGGTATCAGCGCGAGCGTCCGCGTTCTGATCCGCGCGGGCTCGATGGCAATGCCGGACACACGCCAAGCGCCGCGGGCGGGTGCGTTTGCGCCGTACCAATCGGAGAGGACCTCCTTCATGACGGGACCGGCCAGGGGAACGCCCTCATTGAGCCAATCCTCCAGTTCCACGAAACGGTGCGCCTCGTCGGATCCCGGATCCAACGCCGCGAACCCGCGAAACTTGCGGCCGGTGAGCGTCGGATCGAGGGATGCGAACAACGCCTGAAGAAGGTCGACGGACGCCTGTCCCTCCGCATCGATCATCATCGCGAGGGGGACTTCCATGGCTTTCATCAGCGCGCGCGCCGCCTCACCCTCGGTGTGGAAATCCCAGGGCGCGGCAAGCAACACCAGTCGGTCGATCAGATCCGGGCGCAGAACAGCGGCGGCGGCCGCAAGCGTTCCGCCCATGCAATAGCCGGCAAGGCGCACCGGACGGTCCGTACGCGCGGCAATCTCTTCCAAAGCCGGGAGCAGCACACCTTCCATGTAGTCGGTGAGCGTGAACGCGAGTTCCGCCGCCGACGGATCGCCCCAGTCGAGGAGGAACGCTCTCAGCCCCTTCCCGGCGCACGCACGCATCACACTGCGGTCGGCGGCGAGATCGAGGATATAGGCGCGGTTCACGAGCGAAGGCACAAAGAGAACCGCCGGCCCCTCGTCGCCAGCTGCGCGCAAAGTTGCCGCGCCGCGCTTCCATACTTCGGGAAGCGCCTCCAGCGCGCGGCGGTGCGGATGAATTTGATAGGCGCGTATTCCTTCCGCGAAGCGGCTCATGCGCGCTGCGGATTCCCTCGTCAGGGCGTCGAGAAAGCGGACAGGATCGAGATGGGTCTGCCAGGGCCCGCTAAGCGCTGCGGGACTTAGTCCTGCCGCTTCCGCCGCTACGCGCCGCGCCGGTTCGTTTTCCAGATCCGGCAGGGGGAGACTGGCGTTCAAGAACGGCGACGCGCTGCTCGAGCTCATCAAGTTTGCGAAGGAGCTCGACAAGATCCACCCCTCCATCGCCATGTGCAGAGGCAGCGGTCGAGGGCCGGTGCGGGGAGGATGCGCTTTCATGAGAGGACGCCGGTGCTGGATTTGGAGTGGAGGTGCGGGCGGAAGCCGCGCCCGTCATGGCGGTAGAGGCCAGCTGCGACCAGGCCGCGGCGGCCTCGCTCATTTTGGCGGGGTTCTGGGCCAATTTGGCGATCTGCTCCTGCCACAGGTCCAGGTACCTTTTCGCCAATGCATCGAAGTCGGGCTGTGATGGGTTTTCTTTGGTCAAACGGGCGTTTCCCGGGTTGTTTTGGCGCTAGGACTCTGTGCTATTGTGCAAAGCAATATAGCATTTCTAAGGGGATAGGGTCGCCATGGCTGAGCAGAACGAGACGCCGGGAGCGCCGGTTGTCATCAAAAAGTACGCGAACCGTAGACTTTATAACACGGCGACGTCGACGTACGTGACGTTGGACCACCTCGCCGAAATGATCAAAGGCGGTACGGAATTCGTGGTGACCGACGCGCGCACCGGCGAGGACATCACCCGCTCCGTCCTCACCCAAATCATTGTCGAGCAGGAAGCCAAAGGCCAGAACCTGCTGCCCATCAAGTTCCTTCGCCAGATCATTGGCTTTTACGGGGACTCGCTGGGCGGCCTGCTGCCGCGCTACCTCGAGCACAGCATGGAAGCCTTCTCGAAGAACGAGGCCGACATGCGCAAGGCGATGACTGAAGCGTTCCGCGGCATCTTCCCGATGGAGCAGCTTGAGCAAATGGGCCGCCAGAACATGGCTCTCTTCGAAAACGCGATGAAGATGCTGAACCCGTTCGGTCAAACGCCCGGCGCGGCCAAACCCGCCGCGAGCGAAGAGAAGCCAAAGGGCGAGAACATCGACGAACTGAAGGCTCAGTTGAACGAAATGCAGGCCCAGATCGCGAAGCTGGTTAAGGACCGGGAGTAGAAAGGTCTGGGTTCGTAACAAAACCCCTGCGTTTTTAACAATCGCATAACGTGTTCTAACAATTTTTCACAAGAAACTACGGGTGTTCGCCTAACGCGTTTTTTACAATCGGCAGTACTGGAGCTGGTGATAATGACGCTCCAACGACCACGTGGGGGCTAAAAACCCCTTCTAGAACTGCATCTTAGGTTGGGACGCGTAAAAATGGACGGCGGCAACGTAAAGACAACTCCTGCTAATCGTGCGAGCGCTATCGATCGTCATGTCGGAGCGCGAATCCGTGAGCGGCGGATCATGTTGGGGCTCTCCCAACAGCAGATGGCCGACATGATCGGCGTCACCTACCAGCAGGCGCACAAGTACGAACGTGGCATCAACCGGATCTCGGCGGGACGCCTGTACGAAATCACCCGCGTCCTGAACGTGCCGATCACCTATTTCTTCGAAGGCCTGGACGGCAGCGAAGACGACGCGATGAACCCGCGCCAGCGCATGTGCCTGGAACTCGCACGCAACTTTGCCAGCATCTCGAACCAGCGCCACCAGGAAGCCCTGAGCCAGTTGGCCCGCGCGCTCGCGGTTCAGCCGTAGCGCGGCCTTCGAAACCCGGGTCCGCTCATGTTCCGGCTGCCCACTCCGCGCGCACGCCACCGTCGGCCTCGTCCCGCGCATATTCGGCGCGCAGCCGTTCGAAAAGCGCGGGCGAGAGGCGAGAAAGCGCCCACACTGCGGCGCCGCGCACCAAGGGCGACTCATCGCGCAGCCGTTCTTGTGCCGCACGCGCCAGCGCCGCCTCCCCGCTATTGCCAATAGCAATCAGTACATTTCTGATGAACCGCGCGCGGCCGATCCGCTTGATCGGCGATTTCGAGAACAGGGCGCGGAACCCCGCATCATCGAGCGTCACCAGTTCCGCCAGCTTCGGCGCCGTGAGTTCGGCGCGCGGGTGGAACGCCGCTTCGCGTGAGGCCTGCGCGAACTTGTTCCACGGGCAGACCGCGAGACAATCGTCGCATCCGTAGATTCGGTTGCCCATGGCCGCGCGCAGGTCGCGCGGAATAGGTCCTTTGTTCTCGATCGTGAGATAGGACACGCAGCGCCGCGCATCGATCTTATAAGGACCGGCAAAAGCGCCGGCAGGACAAGCGTCAAGGCACCGCGTGCACGCGCCGCAGTGATTCGTCTCGGACGCGTCGGGCTCCAGTTCCAGCGTCGTCAGCACCTCGCCCAGGAACAGCCATGATCCGAACGCCCGCGAGACCAGATTTGTATGTTTGCCTTGCCAGCCGATTCCCGCCGCCATCGCGAGCGGTTTTTCCATCACAGGCGCGGTATCGACAAACAGCTTCACATCCGCGCCGGTGTTTTCCGAAATCCAGATGGCAAGCGCACGTAACTTCTTCTTGATGACGTCGTGATAATCGTTGTTGCGCGCGTAAACGCTGATGACGCCGGCCTCCGGCGGTCTCGCCGCCAGGTCCTCGGCGGAGGGGCCGTAATTTAGGCCCACCATGATGGCCGTCTTGACCTCGGGCCAAAGGACTTTGGGGTCGGCACGGCGGTCGGCATTGGCCGCCATCCACTGCATGTCGCCGTGCAGGCCGCTTGCCAGAAAATCGCGCAGATCGTTTTGCACGCTGTCTCGCGCTTCGGCGCGCGCAAAGCGCACCACGTCGAAGCCCAACCCGCGCGCGTGGGCGCGGATTTGCTCGCGATCAGGCGGCGTCTTCTGCGTCTTCGCCGGCGGCTTGATCGCGGGCGAATTTGTCGGCGAAGGCCCGAAGCGTCCCGGTGCGGATGGCGTCACGCAGTCCCTTCATGAGGTGCTGGTAGTAGGCGACATTGTGCCACGACAGCAGCATCAGCCCTAGAATCTCCTCGCTGCGAATGAGGTGATGATAGTAGGCGCGGCTGTAATTGCGGCTGGCGGGGCAATCGATGGTCTCGTCGAGCGGTCGCGGATCATCGGCGTGCTTCGCGTTGCGGAGATTGAGCGCACCGAAGGTGGTGAAGGCCTGGGCCGTACGCCCCGATCGGGTGGGCATCACGCAATCGAACATATCGATGCCGCGCATGACCGCGCCCACCAAATCGGACGGCTTGCCGACGCCCATTAGATAGCGCGGCGCGGCCGACGGCAGATGCGGCACGGTGACGTCCAGGGTCGAGAACATGAGTTCCTGCCCCTCGCCGACTGCCAAGCCGCCGACGGCGTAGCCATCGAAGCCGATAGCCTTCAGCGCGTCGGCCGATTCTGCGCGCAAATCGCCGTGAATTCCGCCCTGCACGATCCCGAACAGCCCATATCCCGGCCGCTCGACGAAGGCGTCTTTTGACCGCTTCGCCCAGCGCATCGACATCCGCATACTTTCCTCGACCTGCGGTTTCTCGGCCGGAAACGGCGTGCACTCGTCGAACGCCATGGTAACGGTGGCATCAAGGCGATGTTGGATCTGGATCGATCGCTCCGGCGTCAGATGGTGCTTCAACCCGTCGATGTGAGATTGGAAGGTCACACCGTCCTCGGTGATTTTGCGAAGCTTGGCGAGCGACATCACCTGGAAGCCGCCGGAATCCGTGAGCAGAGGTCCATCCCATCGCATGAACTGTCGCACGCCGCCGAAGCGCGCGATCCGTTCCACCCCGGGCCGAAGCATGAGGTGGTAGGTGTTGGCGAGGATCATCTGCGAGCCGGTGGCCACGACGGTCTCGGGGAACATGGCTTTCACGGTCGCGGCCGTGCCCACGGGCATGAACACCGGGGTGTCGACCGCGCCGTGCGCCGTCACAAGCTTCCCGAGACGCGCGGCGCCATCGGTGGCAAGGACGGAGAAGGAAAACTTTTCGATCATGGCGCCTCACTCACGTCGCGCTCGAACAGACAGGCGTCGCCATAGGAATAGAATCGATACCCTTCGGCGATAGCATGGGCATAGGCGTGCCTTGCCCGCTCCATGCCGGCGAAAGCGCAGACGAGCATGAAGAGCGTCGAGCGCGGCAGGTGAAAATTCGTCAGCAGCATGTCGGCAGTCTTAAAGCGATAGCCCGGTGTTATGAAGAGCGATGTTTCGCCGGAAAACGGCGGAAACGGGTTATCCGCGGACGCGGCGCTCTCCAGAAGGCGTAACGATGTCGTGCCGACGGCGAGAACCCGATTGCCCGCACGCCGCGTGGCGGACAATTCAGAGGCAGCCGCTGCGCCGATTTCGCCCCACTCCGCGTGCATGACATGGTCTTTGGTATCATCGACATTCACGGGCAGGAACGTGCCGGCGCCGACGTGCAGGGTGACATGCGTCCGCCCGACGCCTTTTGCGGTGAGAGCGTCAACGAGCCTTGGCGTCATATGCAGCCCAGCCGTCGGTGCCGCGACCGCGCCCGGCTTCGAAGCGTGCATGGTTTGATAGTCTTCGCGATCCTGCGCATCATCGCTGCGCCGGATGTAGGGCGGCAGGGGCACATGTCCGACGGCTTCGAACGCCGCCGTCAACGCCTCGCCCGAGCGGTTGAAGCGGAGCGTCACAAGCGCTGCATCCTTATGGACCACCTCGCCGGTCAATCCTTCGGGAAACGCGACAGTCTGGCCGATTTTCAGCCGCTTGCCTGGCTTTGCGAACCCCTGCCACGCATCCGGGGCGATGCGGCGGTGAAGGAGGAATTCGACCTTCACGACGCCGCGAGTTCCCAGCAACCGCGCAGGGATCACGCGCGTATCATTTAGAACAAGCCGATCGCCGGAGGTCAGCAGTTCAGGCAGGTCGGCGACGCGAAGATCACGCAGTCCATGTGCCGATACGTACAGCAAACGGGCGCTGTCGCGGGGCACGGCGGGACGCTCCGCAATGCGGCCTTCCGGCAAATCGAAATCGAACTGGTCGACACGCATTGGGGGTAAGGGGCTTGTGGTGGAAGGCGCGGGCCTTATAGTCACTCGGGCGTTAGATTTGAAGTTCCTAAACGTCGGCGGCGCGGGAATTGACGTGTTTGCCGCCTAATCGGTGTTATTGGCCGGGGGCCATGAGCGTGGAGTGGGTTTGGCGCAAAATCGATGTGCTGGTGGCGGCGGTATTCGTTGCCGGCGCCGCCATTGGCGCAAGCCAGGGCCACGCCTTCATGACGCAGTATCAAGAGCGCCTGTCGCGCGATCTGGAGCAGGCGCGCGCCCGCGTCAACGAAATCAAGACCGGGCTTCGCTACAAACTTATGAGCGACGTGGTGCGGCAAGAGCTGGAGGCCACGGCGCAAACGCGCTTCGACCGGCTCAATATCGCGCACACGGCCATCGCTTCGGCCGGACCGGTTCTGAAGCCTTACGCCTTGATGCGGCATCGCGAACCGCAATTGATGGCCGAAACGAATGACGGCTTCGTTCCGCGGGTGCCGCGCGACGGCGGCGGGATCTTTTACACAATCCTAGGCGCGCTCGTGGGCTTCGCCGTCTACGAGATTCTGAAATTCCCTGTGACGATGGTGGCGCGCCCGCGCCAGCGCAAATTCCGCCGCCGCGGGTAACGCAGCCTACGGCGTTACGGACGACACGACGACATCGCACTTCGCCGTCATATCCAACAGAGCGCCCGGCCGCACGTTCTCGACGAGATGCTGCAGATAGCCGCTGTAATTGTCGAGGGTCACGTTGTAGTAGCCGTTGCCGCCGGCGAGCGCGTCGGCTGCCAGCTGCATACGCGATTCAATAAACGGGATAGTGACTTCATAGGATCCGCCACCCGCGATCTCCGGGCTGGTCCACGTCATGACCTTTGTGCCCGTGCCCGCATTGTAGAACGTGAGTTTGGCCGGGGCCGGGGCCGCGCCGGTGTTGACGATCCGCAAACGAGACGGAAACTCCCCGAAGGCCGATGAGTGCACGTTCATAAGGTGCTTCGCCGTGTCGCTTGGAGCGGCGGCACCGCAATTGGTGAGGTTGGAGAGCACGCCGGCCTGTTCGTTGAACAGAACGTGCTGCGCCGAGCCCTTGAAGCTGCTTCCGATCTCGAAGTTCAAGTAGGCGCGGAGATCAGCCGCGACGGGGAAACCGCCGCGCGTCGCGTTGGCGCGGATATCCGAGGCGCGGAACTGCAGGGCCGCATGCGCCGGGATCGCGGGGCTGATCCAGTCGCCGAGGACCGCACCTGTGGCGTCGTCGCGCAACGTGATCTTGATGTTTCCAGCCGCTTCGGTCGGATTGTAGAAGCGCAGAAGTGAGTCACCGAAGGCCGATGGTCCCGCCTGGACATTGTTGAACAGGCGGCGGTTCACGCCTTGAAGCTTATCCAGGGCCGCACCCGCCTGGATCTTTGAGACCGTGACTCCCGAGTCCGTCCGGGTGGCAGGCAAGCCAGTCGACTTCAAGGCAGCCTCGATGGCGTCGACGGAGAGCGTCGGATAAGCCTGGCGCAGCACGGCGAAGGTTCCCGCGACAAGCGGCGTTGACATAGAGGTGCCGCTCCGTGTGCCGTAGCCGGAGCCCGAGCCCTTCGCTCCGGAAAGCGAGACGCCGGGCGCGACAAAATCGAGGGTGGACGCAAAGTTCGACCAGGAGGCGACGGCGGTTCCGTTATCGACAGCGCCGACCCCAATCGCAGACGAGATGCACGACGGCGTCGTGATCTTCCCGGTCAGACCGCCATTGCTGGCGGCCACCGCGACGGCGACACCCTTTTGCCGCAGCATATCAATCACGGACTTACGCGGATCATCATCGCAATATCCGTCGCGCGAGGAGCCGCCGATCGAAAGATTGACCGCCGCGATCTTGAGTTCGACCGCCTTTTCGTTGACGTAGTCCAGCGCATTCAGCACAGCAAGCGAGTCGGTGAGCGAGCACGGCGCGGGATCCGGGCTGCAATCAGCGGCATCGGTCACTTGCGAGAAGACGTCGATCGGCACAATTTTGGCGCCGCGCGCTACGCCGAAGAATGTGCCGTCATTGCCGGCCGCGAGGGAGGCAACATGCGTGCCGTGATCGCAGCGGGCGGCATCGCCGGCACAGTTGGACGCGGCGCCAGGCCCGATCTGCGGGGTCGCACCCGAAGGGCACTGCGCGATCGTGGTGGTGCCGAAGGTATTTGCGAAGCACGCATCGCCCACGTTCTTGCCGGTGAGCGCGGGATGATTGACGTTAATGCCGCTATCGATCACGGCGATGGACGTGCCGGTTCCGTCGAACCCGCGGTCCCACACGGACCCGAGATCGATCGACGTCTGCGCCGCCGACAATCCGACCGCAGTTGTGCGCTCAGGCGCGGCAAGATCGGCGCGCCGCTCGCGGCGGATCAAGAAGATCCCATCCACAGCCTTTTCCGCGGCGAGCGCCATCGCCTGCTCGCGGGTGACCGTGACGGCGACATACGGGATGGTGCGGAAGCGGCGGACGTTTGCGACACGGGCCCGTTCGAAAGCGGGGGCCGCGTCAAGCAAAGCGGTCGCGACGGCGACGCGCTGGCGGGAGGTCGACAGACGCGGCGTCCAAGCGACACCGCCGCCATCGGCTTTCATCCGCACGATGACCTGGGCGCGGCCATCCTGCCCAATTTCCTTCAGCACATCCTCGACGCCTGCCTCGGCGGCACCGGACATGAATCCGGCCGCGACGACGGCGGCGGCGGCGAGAACGAATGAGCGAAAGAGCATGGAAAATGGACGCATGGACTTGTCACGGCACACAAACACAAACGCGCGCAACTTCGCAGCTGTTGCGCGCCAACCCGTGAGAAACCATGGCGCCGGTTTATCCGGCGTTATTACCGTGTGATCGGTGGACATTATGGTGGCCCGCATCGCGTCTGTCCACCAAAACGGGAGGACACCGCCGCTCCGATTGTCCTGTCGAAGACTTAAGTAATCGTGTATTATCAAAATGTTAGCGCATAGGTAGAGAACGGCGGACACTAAACCGCCGCATAACGAGGCCATGCGCCAGGGGGACCGCAGCCGAGGCGCTCCGCGCCGGGCTGAAAAATTGCGACCTTTCAGGGACTTAGGGCTGGGCTGAGAAAGCATGTCCGACAGTGGTTTGATCTCGCAGGAGTTCCGCCGCCGGGCCCCCGCCGCGCTGCTCGGGCTGCTCGCTGTGGCCGGGTACGCGGCCGTCGCCGTTTTTACCCTTTTCAACGGCCAGACCTTTACCGCCGAGGTCTCCGCCCTCGTGCGGGGGTGGTGGTACGCCACCGGCGCTGTCACGCCCTACACCGCGACCGACAATCCCACTGAGATGCCGCTGTATTTCTACGCGCTTGGATATTGGCAGCAGATCGTCGGGGGCGGCCATTTCTCGGGCCGCGGTCTCTCGATCGCCTTCGGAGCGCTGGGGGGCCTTGCACTCTATTCGATTTGCCGCAAGCTGACGGCGAACAAAGCCGTTGCCGCCGCGGCGGCGTTCATTTTCCTCGCGACGCCGTCGACGTCTTTCTTTTTCGCCACCGCGACGTCGGCCGCATTGGTCGCCGCGCTTCATCTGGCCGCAGTATGGGTCATCGTCGACAGCGTCGGCCGCCCGCGCATCTTTCTTGCCGCCGTTATGGGGCTCATCTGCGCCGCGCTCTATTTCACCGACCAGAACATGATCTTCGCGATTGTCGTCCTGATTCCGCTTTACATCGCCGCCTTGGGGCGCGACCGCGCGGCGCACGCCGCGGTCCTCATCGCGATATTTGCCGCCGTCGCGGCGGTCTTGATTTTTGTCCTGCCCGGCAAGTTCCACACGTTGGCGCTCAACATGTCGTTCCTCGGGCCCGTCCTCGGCGACGCGGGTCTTCTGGGCCCGGACTACACGCTTGTGACGCGCGGCACGCACGGTCCGCCCGGTACCGGCACGGCGTTCGAAGCGGCGAATCTACGAGGGTTTCTGGAGTCATTTGGGCTGCCGAATGCCGGGACAATCCTGCTGGCGCTCGTGTTGTTCGCAGCGGCGCAGGGTCCTTTGCGCATTCTTTGGATCGCGCCCCTCTACTTCCTTTGGCTCGCGGGGATGCAGTATGTGACGGCGAGTTCCGAAGCCGCCTGCGATACCTGCATGCATGCGGCGACTCCCACGTTCATCGGAATTGGCGCGCTGGCGGCAGCGCTGACGCTGGCCACGAGCGGAAGGTGGACAAAGCGCCACGGTCTGTCACAAGGGCCCGCCGTCGCCATCGGTGCGATCGCCGCCGTTGTGATTAACACCTTCGCGCCGAGCCTTGCGACGTATCCGAGCGCGAAGTCCTTTCCGCGGCCCATGCTGGACGGACTCACGGCGATGCCCGAGTTGGCCGAAATCCCCGTCCTCACGCGCTGGGTCGCCAACGAGATCAAGACAAAAGATCCTGTGCTCGTGCTGCATGGCCTCGGCAGATCGGATGTCGCCGCACTGCCCTATGCGGTCGCCGCAGCCGGACACGCGCTGCCGTCCGAGAGCCTGGACCTGATCGGAAGCGAACGCACGATCAACGAAAGCCTCGTCGGCGAAATGCGCGAAGCGGTGCGCGGCGCGGTGGAAGCCGATAGGCTTTGGAGCGAGGAAACGATGCAGCGCTGGATCGAGCGGGATTACAATGTGATCCTACTCGAGGATGACAAAAGTACGGCGGAACTGAAGAAAGATATCGCCACGCGATTTGACGCCGCGGGCGCAACGCGATACAGGGGCCGCAATATCCTTCTGTTCACACGCAAGCCTGCTGAATAAGCTGCGCCTTGAATAATGCGGGCCCTCGTTGATGGCGCCATCTTCTGCCTCGGATCCAAAACTCGCGCCGTGGCCGTTCCACGATGCGGACGAGATTGCGGCCGTAACCGCCGTTCTTACGTCCGGGCGCGTCAATTACTGGACCGGTGATCGCGGGCGCGCTTTCGAAGCGGCCTATGCGGCTCATTGCGGTGTGCGCTACGGCCTCGCCGTCGCAAACGGAACCGTCGCGCTCGAACTTGCGCTGTATGGCCTTGGCGTGGGCCCCGGCGACGACGTCGTCGTGCCGGCGCGTACGTTTATCGCGACCGCTGCCGCGGTGGCGCTACGCGGCGCGCGCCCCGTGGTGGCCGACGTGGACCCACTCTCGCAGAACATGACGGCTGATACTTTCCTGGCGGCGTTCACGCCTCACACAAAAGCCGTCATCCCCGTGCACCTGGCGGGATGGCCGGTCGATATGCCGGCGCTGCTGGCCGCCGCGCGGAGCAAGAACGTCGCTGTGATCGAGGACGCCGCGCAGGCGCACGGGGCGGCGGTCAACGGCGCGCCGGTGGGCGGTTTCGGACAGATCGGGTGTTTTTCGTTCTGCCAGGACAAGATCATTACGACCGGCGGCGAAGGGGGCATGGTCGTGACCAATGACGAACAGCTTTACCGGCGCATGTGGTCGTATCGGGATCACGGAAAGGATTTCGACGCGATCCACGATCAGCGCATGAGCGCCGGCGCTACCTTCAAATGGGTCGCTGACAGTTTCGGCACCAACATGAGGCTGACCGAGGTACAGGCAGCGATCGGACTTGCGCAGCTCGCCAAGCTCCCCGCTTGGACGGCGCGTCGCCGCGCCAACGCCGCGATGCTGGATGGCGTCTTGGCCGGATTTGAAAGCGTCACCTTGCAGGCGGTCCCCGCCCATCTGACGCACGCCTATTACAAACACTATGTTTTCGTAAATCAGCCGGCGCTGAAGCCGGGATGGACACGCGACCGGGTCTGCGACGAATTGATTGCCCGCGGCGTACCGGCCCGGGTCGGCGCTTGCCCCGAGATCTCGAGGGAAAAAGCCTTTCGGAACGCGGGGCCTCAGCCTCCGCACCCGGGCGCGGCCTCGATCGAGGACCGTACGTTAATGCTACCCGTGCATCCGACGTTAACGCCCGCGAACTTGCGTTTCATGTCGGAAGCGTTACGCGGCGTCTTCACCGAAGCAACGCGCTAGCGGCGCGCGTCCAGACCGCTGGCGTAAACGCGCCGCCCGCCTGTATAACGAGTCCATGGACAGCCCCGCGCCAGGCGCCTCGCTGCATATACTGCTGATCGAGCCCGATTTCCGCACCCGTGAAGACGCCGGTCTGACGCGGGCGTACGACTTCGCGCGCCACCTAAGCCAAAACGGTCATAAGGTCAGCATCCTGGCCGCCAGGCCCAAGCGCGAGAAGCTTAGCCTTGAGCCGGGTATCAGTCTGAGAACCATCGGAGCTCCGGTTCCCGCCTTCGGCAAGACGCATTCTCGCGGCTTCGCGCGTAGTTTCGCCAGCGCGGCTATGTTCAGCGTGTGGGATGTCAAAGACGTCGACGCGGTTGTTGTGGCCGACCGGCCAACCCGGATGCTTCCTTTCACCGCCTTCTTTGCTCTGTGGCGGGGCATTCCGATGATCCTCGATGTTGTTCACGGTGCGCCCAAGGCCGCGCCGATGACCGCCTCGTTCGGGGAAAAGTTCCGGCGCGTCGTGGAGCGCGCCTTCTATCGGATAGGGCTGGCGGCGGCGAAACGGATCCTGACCGTCACCCCTGCGCTGAAAGACGATCTGACGGCGGAAGGTATCGCCGAAGTGAAGATCGCGGTCAGCCTTCTTGGCTGCGACACGCAAACTCCGGCGCCCGACGAACTTTCCGCACGGATCGCGCAGCTTTTGTCGGCAAGCGGTCAACGGCCTTATCTCGTGTTCGCAGGAACCATGTCCCATGGCCGCGGCCTAGAGCGCATCCTGGATATCGTTCGCGAAATGAAAGACGAGCCGTTGACCTTCCTGTTCTGCGGCGACGGGCCGGGGCGCGCAAAACTTGAGGCGGACGCGAAGGCGCAAGGACTGCTGGGCACGTCCGCTGTGTTCACGGGCCCCGTGTCCCGCCGCGAGCTGCAGGGACTACTGCGCTTTTCCATCGCGGCGCTGGCTGATTGCAGTCCGGACGCGCGCGGCGGTTTTCTCCTCGATGCGCTCGCGGCGGCGAAGCCCATTGTCCTTCTGGGCCATGGCTGGCAACGCGATCTGGTAGAGGGGCGCGGCGCCGGCGTCAGCTTGCCGCTCAACGAGCCTTCAGCCGCCGCCAGAGAGCTCACGGACTTCCTTACGGACGCCGACGGCTTGCGCCGCGCGGGCCAGCAAGCAGCCGCGCTTGCGGCGGGCCGCTTCAATCTTGAGCGCATTTGCGCCGAGTTTCGGAATCTCATCCAAGACGCCGTCGCCGCGGACCCGCGGGAAGCGGTGATCCGCCGCCGGACCTTGCGGGCCAAACGCGCGCTCGATGTCACCCTGTCTCTGGTGGGGCTGCTCGTTCTCTCGCCCGTTTTCCTTCTGATCATGAGCGCAATTTGGTTGCGGATGGGCGGCCCCGTATTTTTCACCCAGCAGCGCACAGGACTTCACGGCCGCTTTTTCAAGATCATCAAATTCCGCACCATGACGCGCGAGAAGGATGCCGGCGGCAAACCCTTGGATGACGCGGCACGGCTAACGCCGTTGGGCCAGTTCCTGCGCCGGACATCCCTCGACGAGCTCCCGGAACTACTGAATGTACTGGCGGGCGATATGAGTTTGGTCGGCCCGCGCCCCCTGCTGCCGGAGTATTTGCCGTACTACGACGCGCAGCAACGTCGCCGCCATGATGTGAAGCCGGGGTTAACGGGCTGGGCCCAGGTCAACGGACGTAACGCCATCTCTTGGGAAGAGCGCTTCAAGCTCGACGTGTGGTACGTCGACAACTTGAGCTTCGCTTTAGACCTCAGGATTCTTGCGAAGACAGTCTGGGTCGCGCTCACCGGCGCCGGCGTCAGCGCACGCGATCACGTCACGATGCCGCGGTTCGATGAAGTGATGGCCAAGCGTCAAGGCGCCGAAGACGTCTAGGACCGTTACTTATCCTTCTCGATAAAGGCGACCGTCCCAGCCGCCAGGCCGGCGGCAATCGCCCCCACGGCGACCCAGGAGCCGCCGCTTTCCATGAGATTGACTTGCCCGGGCGCGAGATGCTTCGGATCGTTGGTCCAAGCGACGCCGTTGCCGACGCTGAGCTGGGCAATCCAGCGCGCATCCACGCCGCGCTTCGTCAGCGAGAAATCGATCAAGCGCGGGCCAGTGCTGAAAAGCGGCGCCTCACCGGCGTTGTATGACCGTGGCCCGGTCAACGCGACGCCGGTGCGCAGCGGCGCCTTGAAGATCGACGGACCGATCGGTGCGCGGAAATAGGCGACGGCCGCGGCGCCGGTTTGTTGGCGCCACCCGAGCATCGTCTGCGGGTTGAAGAAATCCCGCGCCATAGCCGGCGCGGCAACATGCAACGTACAAGCGACGGCGACCGCCGCTGCGATCCACTTCTGCATCGAAGAAACCCCACTGCTGCTATGGGTAATGTTGCCGCAGCGGTCCCACGCGTGCAACGACAGCGGTCAAAAAGTTCCCACGTTTTAATTTTTTCTGCCGTGACCATCACGGAGAGGTGGCGCTGCGCGGGTGTTTCGAGGGGACTTTGCGCCACCGTGCAATTCCCGCGTGGTCAAAATCCCTGGCGGTCCGCGACTCGGGCGCTGACGCGGGCCTCCGCCGCGACTCGTTACGGACCCGCGGCGTCCACCGCGACGGCGGCCCGGAGACTTTCGAGCGCAGCCGAGCGCACGGCGCTCGCCGCGTCGGGCGCGTAGATCAGATGCGCCGGGCGAACGAATTCCGGTGCATTCTTGACGATGTACAGCTTCTGGTTCGCAAGTTCCTCTGCGACAACACGGGCGGGGAAATAGCCGGCGCCCCCATGGGCCAGGATATGCTTGAGCCCAAGATTGCCGAGGCTGACGTAGAGCCCGGCGGCGCTGTAGCGCGGGAATTGCGCGCTATGCCAGGTATCGAAATCCGGTCCCCAGTCGACGTGGACGTAGTCCGCTTCGCCAGGTCCGCCATGGTTGGCGCGGGTGGCGACCATGATGAGACTCTCGTCCATCAACTTCTCGATGCGAAAGCCAGGCCGGGCTTCCGGGGCGTACATCACGGCGAAGTCGAGAAGACCGTCCGCCAGATACCGCATCAAGGATTCGGGCGTGCCGACCTGGGCACGTACGGCCACGTCGGGCCGAGCCGCGCGGAAACGGCCGACCCATTGCAAAAGGATGCGTTCCCACAAACTGAACTGCCCGCCGATGTTAAGGACCGCCGCCATCTCCGCCGGAAGAGCGACGTCCTGACGCGCCTGCTGGAGGACATGAAGGAACGTTGCGGCGTGGGGTTGGAAGCGTTTCCCCGCGGGCGTGAGCATCACCCCGGATTTCCGCCGGACGAATAACGACTGGCCGAGCAGAAGCTCGAGTTCCTTGATCCGGGCACTGACGGTCGACTGGGTGACATTGAGTTCCTGCGCCGCGCGGACAAAGCTGCCCGCCTCGACCACCTCGAGAAATGTCCGTACCTGCTCCAGATCCATAGGCTAATTATATCGGACCCTTCGATGGTGAGACCAGAAGTAAACCGAAAGTCCGATAGATTACCCGCGAGGTAACTTTCGAGCCGGACGCTGGCCCGTCACCCGGCCGGCCGCGATGTCGACAATCGCGTCGGCGAGGCGTTCGACCTCGGTGTGCAGATGGGTGACGTACAGGATGGGGATCTTCAACTCGTCCCGCAGCCGGACGATATAGGGAAGGATCTCCTCCTTCCGCGCCTCATCGAGGGAGGCCAGCGGTTCATCCATAAGCAGGAGCCGTGGACTGGCAAGAATGGCGCGGCCGATGGCGACACGCTGCCGTTCACCGCCGGACAGGCTGAGCGGCCGGCGCTTCAAGAGTGCGCCGATGCCAAGCATGTCGATGACGTGATCCGGCTCGGCATACCGGGCCGCGGGCGCGGTGAGTTTATATCCGTAGAGAAGATTGGACCGCACGGAGAGATGTGGAAATAGGCGTGCATCCTGGAAGATGTAGCCGACGCGCCGACGTTCGGGCGGAAGGTCGACACGCGCACCGAAGTCAAAAAGGAGATGTCCATCGACGGCGATGCGCCCTCCGGACGGCGGGAGAAGACCCGCGATAAGGTCCAAGATAGAGGTTTTACCGGCGCCCGAAGGTCCAAAAAGGACGGTAAGTCCGGGCTCGGCCTTGAAGGTCGCGACGATCTGGAATGCGCCCCGCTTCGCGGTAATGTCGATGTCGAAACTCATGACGCCTTCGCTCGAATGCGACGTTC
The DNA here is from genome assembly GCA_041905525.1 of Rhodospirillaceae bacterium. GTDB lineage: Bacteria > Pseudomonadota > Alphaproteobacteria > Rhodospirillales > Rhodospirillaceae > SHVO01. The sequence goes on along the minus strand of JAYRKY010000001.1, from coordinate 303,577 downwards.
GACCCATTCGGCGGCCACGATTGCAGCCAACGAGACGGCGACAGAGACCAATGCGAGCCGCCAGGCCGGACCATCGCCGCCGGGAGTTTGAAGGATGGAATAAATCGCGATGGGAAGAGTTTGGGTCTCTCCCGGGATGTTGGAAACGAACGTAATGGTGGCGCCGAACTCGCCGAAACTCTTGGCGAAGGAGAGGATGGCGCCCGCAATTATGCCCGGAAGAGACAATGGGACGGTGATGGTTAGAAAGGCGCGCCAGCGCGATGCGCCGAGGGTACGGGCGGCAGATTCCAGGCGTTGGTCGACGGCCTCGATGGAAATGCGCATCGCGCGCACCATCAGCGGAAGCCCCATCACCGCCGCGGCCAGCGCGGCGCCCGTCCAGCGGAAGGCGAATGTGATGCCGAACGTGTCGGCGAAGAACTTGCCAAGAGGTCCCTGGCTGCCGAAAAGCATCAAGAGGATGAGCCCGGTGACGACCGGGGGGAGCACGAGGGGGAGAAGGACGAGACCGTTCAGCAAGCTTTTCCCGAGAAAGTCCCGCCGGGCGAGGATGTAAGCCAAGGCAAATCCCACCGGCAAACTCGCGGCCATGCTCACAAGCCCGACTTTGACGCTGAGGCGCAACGCTTCAAGTTCCGATGGAGAAAGGTCGAACATCTCCGGCGCGCCTATCTGAGGCTAAAGCCGTATCGGCGATAGATCGCGCGCGCGGTTTCGCCGACAAGAAAGTCACGGAAGGCGCGCGCCGCGGCGGTGTCGTTCTTTACGACGATCGCAAGAGGATACGAAATGGGCGGATGACTCGCGGCCGGGAAGACCCCGGCGATCTGCACCTTGTCGGTCAGCGAGGCATCGGTGGCGTAAACGATCCCGGCCGCGGCTTCCTTACGTTCAACAAAGGTGAGCGCGGCGCGCACGTTATCGGCGCGAACCACAAGCGGCTCGACGCTTTTCCAGACACCAAGCGACTCCAGCGCGGCCTGCGCATAGCGCCCTGCCGGGACTCCCGTGGGATCGGCCAGCGCGAGCTTGCGCATCTTCAGCGCGCCCGCCAGGTCGAAATTCTGTCCGATCTCGACGCTCAGCGTCTCCTCTTTTGGAACGACAAGCACGAGCGTGTTGCCGAGAATGGAGATGCGCGAGGCCGGCGCGATCAACTGGCGCGCCGCGAGATAGTCCATCCATTCTTCATCGGCGGAGATGAACAGGGATGCGGGGGCGCCATTCTCGATCTGGCGGGCCAGCGCAGAACTCCCGGCGAAGGAAAACACCGGCGCCGGGTTCCCATCCACGGCGTAAGCCTTACCCACATCGGTCAATGCCTCCGTCAGGCTTGCCGCGGCAAAGACAGTGACGCGCGTGCCGTCTTGCGCGAACACAGGCGCGGCGAGCACAATAGAAAGGAAGAACGCGGCAATACGGATCATGGGGCGAATATAGCCTCGATATATCCGCCGGAATAGTTCGAAGATGCCCTATAAAAGGCCCAGTTTGCGCAGCTCTTTCTGCATTTCCTTGGTCATTTTCGGATCGACAAACGGCCTTGCCCGCGCCTTCTTGATATCCTTCGGCGCGTCGGCCTCCTTGAGATAACGCCACCCCTGGAATGCGCGGCGATGGGTCGGCTCCACTAGCACATGCTTCGGATCCAATTCGATCAAGCACTCAGGTTTTCCATCGCGCTTGCGCGTATGAAACTTGATGATTTTCTGACGTACCATGATGTAGCCGCCGATCACCCAATAGAGCGATCCCGATTCAAGCAACTCGTCGGCCTGCTTGGGCGCATTCCGGGTGCGGCAGCGCGGATTGCCGTTCGCGAGGGCATAGGTCTTTTGGACTTTTGCGAGATGCTCGACGTCGTCGATGCCGACGGCGAGCTTGATGATGTGAAGAGCCATGGCGCTAAGAAAGCCTGCTCCTGGCGTGCGATCAAGAGGAAGAACGAGGTGGGCCGCCCGAGGCGCCGTCCTGAAGGACCAAGGACACTGGACCCGCGCCCCGGCGTGCACAGAGGCGCTGGCGAACCGCGGGTCTGGGCAAACGCTCCTCGCCGTGTTCATAGGCCACGATCTCTAGGCTGTCCTGAAACGCGCGAAGGAGTTCGCCGGGAGCGAGGAGGAAGTCTGGATTGCGCGGGCGGCCGAGACGCTCGTTGCCTTGCGCGAACGTTTCGAAGAGGAGTACCCCGTTTGGAGCGAGACTCGCGATCAGGTGCGGAAAGTGCGGCCGGTGCAGATAGTTTGTCACGATGATCGCGTCGAAGGCGCCTGCGGCAAAAGGCCATGCGCCATTTTCCAGGTCGGCCGCAAGAACCTCGAAATCCGTGACATCCGCAAGGCCGCTGATATCGATATCCACGGCCGTGACCTCTAACCCTTGCGCCTTGCAGACTCGAGCATGGCGTCCATGGCCCGCGGCAAGGTCCAGGACCCGCCCGCCAGGCCGAATCAAATGCATCCAGCGGCGCACCCACGGCGCTGGAGGAATTTGAGGGTCGACGGGGCGGTCAAAACTTGCCATTTCCGACTATAGGCAGCCATTTCCATGCGTGGAGCCCCCTGATTTCGGCACCCCTGGCATAGTTTGTCCGGCGTTTGACGTAAGTAGGCCCAGCTACTAAGAAAAATGTCGTTTGCTGAGTCTGTCCCTGGGGAGAACCTACGTTGGCGAAAGAGACCGGTGCGAGCGAGGTTGCGCTGAAACTGGCCGCAGAGTTCCCGGCGGCAAACGACGCGCAATGGATGAAGCTTTTGGAAAAGGTGCTCGCGGGCGCACCCTTTGAAAAAAAGCTGGTCTCAAAGACCTACGACGGCTTGTCCATCCGCCCGCTCTATACGCGCGCCGACTGGCCCTCGGAGAACGATCCCTCCGGCATGCCCGGGGGCGCCCCCTTCGTCCGCGGGAGCACCCTTCTCGGTAGCGCCGCCGCTGGGTGGGACATCCGCCAGACGCAGAGCCATCCCGATCCAGCGGTCGCTAATTCGGAAATCCTGCAAGACCTTGAGAACGGCGTGACCTCGATTGCCTTGAAGCTGTGTCCCGAAGGGAAACACGGCGTCGCGGTGAATGCCTACGCCGACCTCGCGCGCACATTGGACGGGGTCATGCTCGACCTCGCGCCGGTGGTTCTGGAGGGTTACCCATCACTGGTGTTTGCCGCCTATCTCATCAAGCTGTTGGAAAAGCGCGGCCACACGGGCGCCTTCGCAGGCAATTTCGGCCTCGATGTTCTGTCGGTGTTCGCGGCAAAGGGCCGCATTACGTCCGACCCCGAAACGGCGCGCGCCCGTGTCGCGGACCTCGCGCACTTTGTCGCGCACCATTTGCCGAAGGCGCGCACCTACAACGTGAGTTCGCTGGTGTATCACGCGGCTGGCGCCTCCGAAGCACAGGAACTCGCCTGCGTCGTCGCCAGCGCCGTCGAATACCTGCGTACGATGACTGAAAATGGTCTCGGCGTCGCCGCCGCCCTGAACCAAATTGCCTTCACGGTCACCACCGACGCCGACATGTTCCTGTCCGTCGCCAAGATCAGAGCGCTTCGGAAAATGTGGGCGCGTGTGGCGGAAGCGGCGGGCGCGGAGAACCGTAGCGCGGTGATCGCAGCGGTCACTGCCCCGCGCATGATGAGCCGTCGCGACCCATGGGTGAATATCCTGCGTTCGACCGTGGCCTGCTTTAGCGCCGGCATTGCGGGCGCCGACGCGGTGACTGTACTTCCGTTCGACAGCGCCCTTGGCGTGCCGGGAGACCTCGGCCGCCGCATCGCGCGTAATACGCAAGTCGTTCTCCAGGAGGAGAGCGGCCTTGGCAAAGTGATCGACCCCGCAGGCGGCGCGTGGATGTTCGAGACGTTGACGGACGAGCTTGCGGACCGGGCGTGGGGCCTCTTCCAAGAGATCGAACGCAACGGCGGCATGATGAAGGCGCTGATGAGCGAATTCGTCTCGGCGAAGATCGCCGCGGTCCAGGCCGAGCGCGCCAAGAATCTGGCGAAGCGCAAAGATCCGCTGACAGGTGTGAGCGAGTTCCCGAATGTCCATGAACGACCGGTTTCATCGCGCCCGGCCCGGGCGGCGAAGAAGGCACAGCCTTCCGCACCACCGCTGACGTTGCCTGCGGCCGGCGGAGGAAAATTGACGCAAGCCTTCGTGGACGCGGCTGAAACGACGCCGGTCAGCAGTTACGTCGCGGCCTTGAAGGGCGGCACGGGAGCGTCCATCACGCCGCTGCCGAACCTGCGCCTCGCGCAGGAATTCGAGAAACTCCGCGATGCGGCCGACGCGCTGGGTTCACGCCCGAAGGTCTTTCTCGCCAATCTCGGCACTGTCGCTGACTTTACGGCCCGAGCAACCTTCGCAAAGAATTTCTACGAAGCCGGTGGATTCGAAACGGTGCCCGGCGCTGGGGGCACCGACCTCGCCGCGCTCGCGTCGGAGTTCAAGGCCAGTGGCGCCCGTTTCGCAGTGATCTGCTCGACCGATGCAATCTACGCCGCGACAGCGTCCCCCGCGGCGGCCGCCCTCAAGAACGCCGGAGCCTCGGCGATCCACCTCGCGGGGCGGGGCGGTGAATTGGAGGGCGCGCTACGGGGCGCCGGCGTCGAAGATTTCATTTTCATCGGATGCGACGTGTTGAGCGTGCTGAATGCGCTCCACGCCCGCCTCAATGCGTAGGGAGAGCACGATGAACACAGCGGCGGGAAAGATTCCCAACTTTGCCGGCATCGGCCTTTCGTCGACCTCGAATTCAGGTGGGCTGTCCGCCGCGGAATGGAACGCGCAAGCCGCGGCGGCGGCAGGCGGCTCGCTTGAGGCGCTGACGTGGGAAACGCCGGAAGGAATAGCGGTGAAGCCCTTGTTCACCAGCGCGGACCTCGAAGGTCTGGATTTTCTGGACACCAGGCCGGGCATCGCGCCGTTCCTGCGTGGGCCTTATCCCGCCATGTACGTGACGCAGCCCTGGACCGTGCGCCAATACGCCGGGTTCTCCACCGCGGAAGACTCCAACGCTTTTTACCGCCGCAACTTGGCGGCGGGACAAAAGGGCCTCTCGATCGCCTTCGATCTGGCGACGCACCGGGGCTACGACAGCGATCACCCGCGTGTCGTGGGCGATGTGGGCATGGCCGGCGTGGCAGTGGATTCGATCTACGACATGCGGACCCTGTTCGATGGAATCCCGCTCGACCAAATGAGCGTATCCATGACGATGAACGGCGCCGTCCTGCCGATCCTCGCGCTGTATATCGTCGCCGCGGAAGAACAAGGCGTGAAGCCCGCGCAACTGGCTGGAACCATTCAGAACGACATTCTGAAGGAGTTCATGGTGCGCAACACCTACATCTTCCCGCCGGCGCCGAGCATGCGCATCATCTCGGACATCTTCGCCTACACCTCGCAGCATATGCCGAAGTTCAATTCGATCTCGATCTCCGGCTATCACATGCAGGAAGCGGGGGCGACGGCGGACCTCGAGCTGGCTTATACGCTGGCGGACGGCGTTGAATACGCGCGCGCGGGCATGAAAGCGGGTCTCGACATCGACGCCTTTGCGCCGCGATTGTCCTTCTTCTGGGCGATCGGCATGAATTTCTTCATGGAAGTGGCCAAGATGCGCGCCGCGCGCCTGTTGTGGGCGAAGCTGCTGAAGCAATTCAATCCGAAGAGCGACAAATCGCTCGCGCTGCGAACGCATTGCCAGACCTCCGGCTGGTCCCTCACGGCGCAGGATGTTTATAACAACGTGGTGCGCACGTGTGTCGAGGCGATGGCCGCGACCCAAGGCCATACCCAGTCACTACATACGAATGCCTTTGACGAGGCGCTCGCGCTTCCCACCGACTTTTCGGCGCGCATCGCCCGGAACACCCAGCTTTTCATCCAGCAGGAGTCCGGCACGACGCGCAGCGTTGATCCGTGGGGCGGCAGCTATTACGTCGAACGGCTGACCTACGAGTTGGCGCAGAAGGCCTGGGCGCACATTCAAGAAGTGGAAGGCCTGGGCGGAATGGCCAAGGCGATCGAAGCGGGCATTCCAAAGCTCCGCATCGAGGAAGCGGCGGCGCGCACCCAGGCGCGCATCGACTCCGGCCGCCAGACAGTGGTCGGCGTGAACAAGTACAAGCTGACGGAAAAGGAAAACATAGACGTTCTCAAGGTCGACAACTCGGCCGTCCGCGCGGCCCAGATCGCCAAGCTGAAGAATTTGAAAGCGGACCGCGACCAGAAAACCGTCGATGCGGCGCTCAGCGCACTGACCGAGGCAGCGAAGACCGGAGGCGGAAATCTGCTCGCCCTCGCCGTCGATGCGGCACGCGCGAAGGCCACAGTCGGAGAAATTACCGAAGCTCTCGAGAAGGTGTATGGTCGCCATGTCGCCGAGATCCGCTCGATCTCCGGTGTCTACCGCAAGGAAGTGGGCGCGAAGAACGTGGACAAGGTGCTCAAGATGGTCGAGGCGTTCGCCGAGAAGGAAGGCCGCCGCCCGCGCATTCTCATTGCCAAGATGGGGCAGGACGGACACGATCGCGGCCAGAAGGTGATCGCCAGCGCCTTTGCGGACCTGGGATTCGACGTCGATATCGGCCCCCTCTTTCAGACGCCGGCGGAAGCCGCCAAACAGGCCGTCGAGAACGACGTCCATATCATCGGGGCCTCGTCCCTCGCGGCCGGACACCTCACCCTGGTGCCGGCGCTCAAAGACGAACTCAAGAAGATGGGCCGAGAAGACATCATGGTCGTGGTCGGGGGCGTGATCCCGCCCCAGGACTTCGATGCCCTGTACAAAGCAGGCGCCGCGGCGATTTTCCCCCCGGGCACCGTCATCGGCGAAGCCGCGGTCGGGCTCCTTGAAAAACTCAACGCGGCTCTAGGCCACTAAAGGGATCCGGGTGCGCCAACTCGCCGCAGCGGAGTACATCGAGGGCGTCGTTTCGGGCGACCGGGCGAAGCTTGCGCGCGCCATTACGCTGATCGAGTCCCGCAACGTCGATCACCAGAAACTGGCGCAGGAGATGCTGCTGGGCCTTCTGCCGCGCACCGGACAATCGCTGCGCATCGGGATCAGCGGTCTGCCGGGGGCGGGCAAGAGCACCTTCATCGACGCGTTCGGCACTATGCTGACAGGGGCTGGCCATAAGGTCGCGGTGCTTGCGGTGGACCCGACATCGTCACGCACCGGCGGATCGATCCTGGGCGATAAAACGCGCATGACGCGCCTCGCGGTCGACGGCAACGCCTTCATCCGTCCCTCGCCCACCGGCGGTACGCTCGGCGGCGTGGCACGCGCCACGCGCGAAGCCATCCTGGTCTGCGAAGCCGCCGGCTACGACATCATTTTGGTGGAGACGGTTGGCGTCGGACAAAGCGAGATCACCGTCTCGGAGATGGTGGACTTCTTCCTGGTCCTGATGATCGCCGGCGGCGGAGATGAATTGCAGGGAATCAAGAAAGGCGTGTTAGAGATCGCCGACATGATCGCCATCACGAAGGCGGACGGCGAGAACGTCACACGCGCCAAGATCACAGCGACCGACTACCAGCACGCGATGCGAATTGTCACACCGATGAACCCGATGTGGACGCCGCCGGTCGTGACGGTCAGCGCGATGGAAAATCGCGGCCTCGATGCCCTGTGGGAAAAGATTCAACAGCATAAGAAAGCCGTCCAAGAGGCAGGCGCGTTCGAAACCAAGCGCAGAGCGCAGCAGATCCGCTGGATGTGGTCGATGATCGAGGATCGTCTCATGACCCACCTGCGCGCCGACGAGCGTTTGCGGACGCTGGTGGCCGACATGGAACGGGGCATCGCCGACGGAAAAGTGACTCCCGGCCTCGCGGCCGATAATATTCTCCAGGCATTCTGGAGTTCTCTCGGGGGATAGCACACATGATCCGAATGGTCCTGGCCGCGCTGCTGATGGCGGCGCCGGCGTACGCGCAATCGGAGTCCGATCTCTACGCCAAGGCCCGCGCGATTCATGAGCGGGTGCTGACGATCGACACCCACGTCGACATCCCCTTCGGTTTCGCGACTCCCGCCTACGACATGATGAAGCCCGGACCACGCGGGCAGCAGGTGCATATCCCGACCATGATCGAGGGCGGGCTCGATGCCCCGTTCCTCATCGTCTACATGGGCCAGGGTGAACGCACGATCGCGGGCTATGCGAAAGCGGCCGCCGACGCCTTCACCAAATTTTCGGCGATCCACCGCGCCGCAGACGATCTCTACAAGGACAAGATCGAGCTGGCCTATACCGCGGCGGATGTGCGGCGCATCTACACCGCCGGCAAGAAGCCCATCGTGATCGGAATGGAGAACGGATATTCCGTGGGCAAGGACCTGCGCCTTCTGGATGTGTACTACGGTTATGGCGCCCGCTATCTCGGCCTCCTGCACAACGGCCATAACGATCTCGGGGATTCGGCGCAGCCGAACGCCAAGGAACCGGAGGCCGAACACAATGGCCTTTCTCCCCTTGGGAAACAGGTGGTCGAGAAGCTGAACGAGCTCGGCATCATGGCCGACATCAGTCACGCCTCGATGAAGACCGCGCTTGATATCCTAGCGGTGTCCAAGGCCCCGGTCATCGCGAGCCACTCGGCGGTGAAGAGCGTTTACGACCATCCGCGCAATGTGAGCGATGAGGTGCTCGACGCGATCAAACGGTCCGGCGGGGTGGTCCAAGTCGTCGCCTTTGATCCTTACTTGCGCGCTGTTCCGGCGGAGAAGACCAAGGCTATCGAGGCGTTGCGCAAAACGATGGGTATTCGCAACGGGGCCGACATCGAACGCCTGCAACCCGGGCAACTTCAGGCGTATGAGGCCGAGCTCGCCACCATCGAAAATATGTGGCCGAAAGCCGACGTGAAAAACCTCGTCGATCATATGGACTATGCCATCAAGCGGATCGGCATCGATCACGTCGGAATCTCGTCGGATTTCAACGGCGGCGGCGGCATCAGGGGTTGGGGGAACGCCGCCGAAACCCTAAATGTCACACTTGAACTGGTACGCCGCGGCTATACCGAGGACCAGATCGCCAAGCTGTGGGGCGGCAACCTTTTGCGCGTGATGGAGCAGGTCGAGGCCTATGCCAAGCGGCCCAGAAAGCGGCGCTGAGAGGATCGACGGAAGCGGCCTTCCACCGCTCGACGACAATCGCGCCCATTCAACGCCGCTGACGGCGGCGCAGCACCTTGTCGTTATCTGCACACGCCTTTTCTTCGGCGCACTTTGCGGGACTATTCGTGTTTTCCGAGGGGCCCGTCCGAGAAACTGGCGCACCCTGCGTTACGGGCTCCACCGCGAAGAGATCCTAGATTATCACGCGCCGCTGCCGGATACACCGCCGCGCGATGCCGTCGTCTACGTGCACGGCGGCGGCTGGCTGATGGGTACGAAGAATTTCTATAGCCACGATTTGATGTTCCTGCCTGAAGCCGGCTATCCGGTTTTCAATGTCGAGTACCCGAAAGCGCCGGAGCATCCACACCCGCGTCCATTGCGCTCGCTGCTCGCGGCGCTTGTCTTCATCAAAAGATCGTTCCCAGAAGCCGCGCGAGTTCACCTTATCGGCGATTCCGCGGGCGGCAATATGGCGGTGATGGCGGCTTTGCTGCTGTCGGATAGCCAGCTTCTCAAGCAGGTGGACAGGTGGTGCGACCCTCGCAAACTCCCAGAGGCGGCGAGCGTCACGTCCCTTTATGGCGTCCTCGATCGACTCTCAGTCGCGGGCACAAAGGTTCCCGGTGTCGCGACCATGCTGAAGGCGTATGGGGGACCGGACGCGCTCGACACGAATGTGGACCCGGCGCACGCGATTACCCCGATGGATTTGCGGTTTGAGCGTCATCCCCCCTGTTTCATCGCGTGCGGCGCGGATGATCCGATACTCCACTCGAGTCAGATTTACGCAGAACGATTAAATCGCGACGGATACGAGGTGGCGTTCAAGACCTACGCCGGCGCCTTTCACGCCTTCCTCAACTTTCCAGAAAGCGAGCAAAAACGCGCCCTTCAACGCGATATCTTGGCGTTTCTCGAGAATCACGCGCGGAGGGCCCAGGCGCCGTAACGGCCTTAATCCGGCTATCGTTAGCGCTCGGTGAGCGCACCATAAAGTTCCGGACGGCGATCGCGGAAGAACCCGAAGGCAGCGCGGGCGCGGCGGACCTCGTCGAGATCGATCGTCGCGGTGATGATACCCTCTTCGGTGCGATTCAACTCCGCAACCTTGTCGCCGCGATGGTTAGCGATGAAAGACGAGCCGTAGAAGACCTGCCCGTCTTCCGTGCCGACGCGGTTCGCCGCGACGACGGGCACAACGTTGGAGACCGCGTGCCCGATCATGGCGCGCTGCCAAAGGTCTTTTGTGTCCAGATCGGGATTGTCAGGCTCGGAGCCGATCGCCGTCGGATAGAACAAAATCTCTGCGCCTTGCAGCATCATGGCGCGCGCAGTCTCAGGAAACCACTGATCCCAGCAGATGCCCACGCCCATCGAGCCAAACTTTGTGCGCCACGCCTTGAACCCGGTGTTGCCCGGTCGGAAGTAGAACTTTTCTTCATAGCCGGGCCCGTCGGGAATATGGCTCTTGCGGTAGATGCCCATAAGGGCACCGCCCGCATCCACCATCGCGAGGCTGTTGTAGAAGTGATTGTGCTCGCGCTCGAAAATCGAGGTCGGAATCACGACGTTCAAGGTCTTGGCCAGCTCCGCCATGCGCAGCACGGCTGGATGGCTGTCGGCCGGATAAGCGGCGTCGAAGTGGGTCTCCTTCTCCTCACGGCAGAAGTAATGACCCTGGAACAGTTCGGGCGGAAGAATAACCTGCGCGCCCTTTTTAGCCGCCTCGGTCACGAAGCCTTCGATCTTGGCGATATTCTTTTCCATATCGGTGGAGAAAGCGCACTGGATCGCCGCCACGGTCACTTTGGTCATGATCGTACCCTTAAAGAGGCTGCTGCTGCGTGATGCAGTGGAACGAACCGCCGCCGGTTATAACGGAATTCGCGGGCAGCCCCACAGTGCGGCGTCCCGGGAAAAGCTTCGCGATCGCGGCGACGGCTGCGTCATCGGACTTCGCGCCGTACAGGGGCACGACGACCGTGGTGTTCCCGATATAGAAGTTCATCGAACTCACGGGCATGACATCGCCGTCCTCGTTCTCCATGCGGCCCGGCGAGGGCACGGTCATGATCTCGAGCTTCCGGCCGTTGATATCACGCGCCGCTTTCAGATCGGCGATGATCGCCCTCAAGGCGTCCGTGTTCGGATCGTCCCCGCCGAACGGCTCCATGCACACGACAACGCCCGGCGCGACGAAGCGCGCGATATTGTCGATATGGCCGTCGGTGTGATCGTTGGCGAGCCCGTCCCCCAGCCAGATCAGATGCTCGATCCCCAGACCGGCCTTGAGGCGAGCTTCGATATCCGCCTGAGTGAGCGAGGGATTGCGGTTCTCGTTCAACAAACACTGGCGCGTGGTGATAGCGTTGCCGAGCCCGTCGACGTCAATGGAGCCACCTTCGAGCACCCAGTCGTTCAGGAGCGCGGGTGTCGACGCTTGGCGCGCGACGAACGCGGCGACCTGGTCGTCGCCTTCAAGCACGTATTTGCCGCCCCAGCCGTTGAACTTGAAGCACGAGGCCTGCAGCCCCGACGGCCCCTTCACAAAGATGGGTGCCGTATCGCGGAACCAGATATCGCCGAACGCGCCGGGAATAACTTCGGCGTTCGTCCCCTTGAGGGCGGCGCGCGCGGACGCTAAAGCCTCTTCGCCGTTGGCGACGATCTTGAGCGTCTCGCCCCTGCCATCGTCGGCGATCGCCTTGAACAAGGCGGCGATTTCGGCGCGCGCCGGCTCCAGGTCCTCCAGCCAAAGATCGGCGGCGCTGGGCCACGCGGACCAGACGGCGCTGTGCTTGTCCCACTCGGCGGGCTGGCGAAGCGGGGCGGAGGCGTTCGGTACTGTGTTCATGGGACGCTCACATACTGTCTGGAAGTCCCCCATGCAATGCTTGAGAGTGTGAATTATGTCCTCGGGAAACCTGACCGCCGACCGCCGCTACGACTACGCGCAGAGCCTGCGCGCGGAAGGCGATTTTTCGGCCGCCGCCGACCTGATCTCCCAGGCCCTGGACCTCGCGCCGCGATGGGCCGAAGGCCGCTTCGCCCTGGCGGAAACGCTGGCCGATGCGGGCCGCCCCGCCGAGGCGGTGGCCGCATACCGGGCGTATCTGGAAACCGACCCGGACGACTCCATGGGGGCGACCGCGCGCCTTGCGCTGCTTCACGCAATTGCGACTCCGGCGGCCCTGCCCGCCGCCTACGTGGCGCGCTTATTTGACGAATATGCGCCACGCTTCGATGAGGCCCTGACCGAGCGGCTCAATTACCGGGGTCCCGCACTGCTAAAAGACGCTGTCACGCGTGTTTGGCCGCGTCCCTTTTCCCGCGTATTCGATCTCGGGTGCGGAACCGGTCTCGCAGGCGTTGCCTTCCGCGATGTCGCCGGTTGGCTGGGCGGTGTCGATCTTTCCCCGGCGATGATCAAGAAGGCCGAGGGGCGAAAGCTTTACGATCACCTGGAAGCCGCCGACATGAACGCGGCGCTGGCGTCGCTTCGCGAGCCATGCGAGCTCATTCTCGCGGCCGATGTCCTGGTTTATGTCGGCGATCTAACGCCCCTCTTTGCCCGTGTCCGCGCAGCGCTCAGCCCGGGCGGACTTTTTGCTTTTACGGTGCAGCGCGCCGAAACCGGCGACTACATCTTGGGGCGCGAACAGCGATTCAGTCACAGCCGCGCTTATCTGGAGCGTTGCGCCGATCAGGCCGATTTTGAAGTCGCGCTCATCGAGGAGGTTGTCACCCGGCAGGAAGCCGGCAAGGACGTTCCCGGGTTGGCGGTCGTCCTAGTCTAAATGAAACACGAGCGCCTTGAGATAGGCGCTTTCCGGCAGGAGCGGATGTACCGGATGGTCCGGACCCGCACCCGCGGATCTGATGATCTTGCCGGAGCGCTTGGCATCTTCGAGGCCGCGCGCCACCGCCGCGGTGAATTCATCAAGCGGCGCGTTGTGACTGCAGGAGGCAACGAGGAGATAGCCGCCCGGCGCCGTGACCTCGGCGCAAAGGCGCGCGAGCTTGCGATAGCCCTGGAGTCCGGCTTTCAGATCTTTCTTGGACTTCACAAAGGCGGGCGGGTCGGCGATCACGACCTCCCACCTATTACCGGCACGCACCGCGTTTTCCAGGAACGGGTAGACTTCGCTCTTTTCGAAGGTGCACGCGATCTTGTTGGCTGCGGCCGCCTTGGCGGCGAGTTCCAAGGAATGCGCCGAGCGATCCACGGCCGTGACGCTGCGCGCGCCGCCGAGGCCGCAGGCCATCGCAAAGCCGCCGGTATGCGTATAGAGATCGATGGCGCTCGCACCCCTCGCAAGCCGGCCCATGAAGGCCCGGTTATCGCGCTGGTCGAAGAACCATCCGGTTTTTTGCCCTGAGGTCAGGTCGCAGAAAAAAGTCGCGCCGTTTTCCTCGACCCGCACGTCGCCATCGAGGGCGCCATGAACCACCCGGACGTCCTGCTCGAGGCCCTCGAGCCCCCGCGCCGGCGTGTCGGCGCGCACGACGATCGCCTTGGGGTTCGCGAGGGCGACGAGACCGTCCACGATCAAGGGCAGCAACGCATCCATGCCGGCGGTGTTCGGCTGAACGACGAAGACGTCGCCGAACCGGTCGATGATGAGGCCCGGGAGGCCGTCAGCCTCGGCATGCACGAGCCGATAGAACGGCCGGTCGAAGAGGCGGTCTCGCAAGGCGAGCGCGGCCTTCAGTTTGCCGCCGAGGAAAGCCCCGTCGATAGTCACATCGGGGGCATGGGCAATAACCCGCGCGCTGATCAAGGTTCGGGGATTGAATTGCGCCGTGGCGAGCAAAGTTCCGCCGGCATCCGCGATCGTTACAAAGGATCCAGCCGGCAGCGCCTTGGCCTCGGCGTCCATCCGCACTTCGTTCGAGAATACCCACGGATAGCCCGACTGCAGGCGCCGCTGGGCGCGGGGCTGAAGGTAAAGACGCGGATGACGGGTAACCGGGCTGTTCATAGCCGGACCTTTGCCACCGAATGGGGTGAAAACATAGGAAAAAACGCGAAAGCGGGGCTATACTCCGACCTTCCGTCGGACCCAAGAGGGAGGCGCCCCATGATCACCCTTTCCATCAACGGCCAAAGCCACGAGGTGGAGGTCGATCCGTCGACGCCGCTGCTCTGGGTATTGCGCGACAAACTGGCGATGACCGGCACCAAGTTCGGATGTGGGATCGCACAATGCGGCGCCTGCACCGTGCATATCGACGGGCTGGCCGCGCGCGCCTGCGTCACACCGGTAGGCATGGTGACGGACGCCAAGATCACCACCATCGAGGGACTCTCGACGGACGGCAGCCATCCGGTCCAGGCCGCCTGGATCGCCCATGAAGTGCCGCAATGCGGCTACTGCCAACCGGGCATGATGATGGCGGCAGCCGCCCTTCTGACGCAGAAACCAAATCCGACCGATGCGGACATCGACGCCGCGATTACAAATATCTGCCGCTGCGGCACCTATCCACGCGTGCGCGCCGCCATCCACTCCATCGCCAAGACCTGAGGAGAAGCATCATGAACTTCGCCCTCAATCGTCGTCTGTTCCTCCAAGCCACCACCGTCGCAGGCGGCGGCTTCATGCTCGGTTTCTCGCTGCCGGGCAGCGAAGCTGAAGCGGCCGCGGCTGCCCCGGAAGTCAACGCGTGGATCGTCATTCAGCCGGACGACACCATCATCGTGCGCGTGGCGCACTCGGAAATGGGCCAGGGCGCTTTCACCGCGCTGCCCATGATGGTGGCCGAAGAATTGAATGCCGACTGGGCGAAGGTGAAACCGGAATTCATCAACCCGACCGAACACGTCCAACGCAACCGCGTTTGGGGCGGCACGGCGACCGTCGGCAGCCGAGCCGTGCGCACCAGTCATGAATATCTGCGGAAGGCAGGCGCCAGCGCCCGTGAAATGCTCATCGCTGCGGCGGCGCAACAGTGGAAAGTGCCCGCGAGCGAGGTGCGCGCCGATAAAAGCGTTCTCACGCACACGCCGACGGGCCGGATGCTGACGTACGGGAAAGTGGCGAGCGCCGCCGCGCGCATGCCCGCGCCCAAGGACGTGACGCTGAAGTCGCATACGGAATGGACGATCCTGGGAACGCCCAAGAACCGGTTGGAAATTCCCGACAAGGTCCTGGGTAAGCCGGTATTTGCCATCGATGTCCGGCTGCCGGAGATGCTGTTCGCCGCCATCGAGCACAGCCCGGCGTTTGGCGGAAAATTGAAGAGCATCGACGAAGCCGCCGTGGCGAAGATGCCCGGCGTCCGCGCGGTGGTGCCGTTGTTCGACACCGCCGTCGCCGTTGTGGCCGACAGTTATTTCGAGGCGTCACGGGCTCTGACCGCCCTTCCGATCGAATGGGACCGCGGGCCCAACGGCAATGTGAATCACGCCGACGTGCTGAAGTTCGTGAAGAGCGGACTGACAGCGACGGACGCACTCGAGGGCGCGAACGAAGGCGACGTGGCGGCCGCGATTGCCAAGGGCGCGAAGGTGATCGAGGCGGAGTATCACGCCCCGTTCCTCAGCCACGTTCCCATGGAGCCGCAAAACGCCACCGCGCGCGTGACGGCGGACCTCGTTGAAATTTGGGCGCCGACGCAGAACATCGAAGCCACACTGAATCTGGCCGCTAAAGCCGCGGGTGTGGACATCGGCAAAGTGAAAGTGCATCCGGTGATGGCCGGCGGCGGCTTCGGGCGCCGCGGCGGCCAGCTCGAATATGTGCCGGAGGCGGTCGAACTTTCGAAGCGTCTGGGCAAGCCGGTGCAGGTGATCTGGTCGCGCGAAGAGGACATCCGGCACGACTATTACCGTCCGATCTCCTCGGCGAAGTTCAAGGCCGCCTTCGACGCCCAGAACAATCCCATTGCCTGGGATACACGCATCGCCGGTCAATCGATCCTGTCCACCGCCAACCCGGAGGCCCTGAAGAAGGGGCCCGATCTCGGTTTCCTGGTGTGCTTCACGGATAACCCTTACGACGTGCCGAACCGGCGCGTGGACTTCGGCATGCGCAATACCCACGTGCCCGTGGGCTACTGGCGCTCGGTGAACCACTCGCAGAACGGCTACTTCCGCGAATGCTTCGTGGACGAGATGGCCGAAGCCGCCGGGATGGATCCTTACGAGTTCCGGCGCAAACTTCTTGCAAAAGCGCCCAAGCAGCTGGCGTGTCTGGAAGCCGCCGCCAAAGCCGCCGGATGGGGCCGTTCGCTGCCGAAGGGCGTGTTCCAAGGCATCGCCCAGGTCGACGGCTATGGCAGCTATGTGGCCTCGGTGGTTGAAGCCTCAGTGCGCCCCGACGGACACCCGAAGGTTCACCGCGTGGTGACGGCGATCGACTGCGGCCACGTTGTCAACCCGGACACGGTCAAGGCTCAGACTGAAGGCGCAGTGGCGTGGGCCCTCTCGGCCGCGCTTTATGGCGAGATCACAATCAAAAACGGCGGTGTCGAGCAGGGCAACTACCACGATTATCCGATGGTGAAGATGGCTGAGATGCCGGTTGTCGAGGTGGTGCTGGTGCCGTCCTACGACTTCTGGGGCGGCGTCGGCGAGCCGGGCGCTCCGCCGGTCACGCCTGCCCTTCTGAACGCCATGTACAAGGCGACGGGCCGGCGCATCCGGAACCTGCCGATCGTGAAGGACGCACAGCCGAGATCGGCGGATTAATCTCCGCTAGAACGGCTTCACGACCACCAGGATCACGATGATGATCATGAACAGGGTCGGCACTTCGTTGATGGCGCGATAGAACTTGGACGTGCGGGTGTTGGCGTCGTTGGCGAAGTCCTTCGCCCAACGCTCCATCTTGCCATGCATGAAGCCGAGACCGGCGACGAAGGCCAGCTTGGCGTGCAGCCATCCTTGATGCCAATCAACCGGGCTTTCCGGCAGGAACAGCATTGCAATCCCGAAGATGAAGGTCGCGGCGGCGGCGGGGCGCATGATGATGCGCAACAGCCGGCCTTCCATGCCCTTCAGCATGTCGGACGCCGCGGAGCCGGGCGCGAGACCCACGTGATTGACGAACAAGCGCGGCAGATACAAGAGGCCCGCCATCCAGGCGATGACCGAAATGATGTGCAGCGCTTTGACCCAGAAATACAGCATGAGGATTCCCACTTGGCCTTCGAACGGCGTTGACTCTACGGCCACCGCGCCGTCGGTGGCATGCTCATCAGATACGCGTCGGGATTGGCGTCGGTCGCGAAGCCGAATTTCGTGCCCCGATCGTAGACCAGGTTGAACTCGACATAGCGGCCGCGCTTGATCAGCTGTTTTTCTTTATCCGCCGCAGTGAACGGGGTGTCCTTGCGGCGGGCGACGATCTTGGGGATGACGTCGAGGAACGCCGCGCCCACCCCTTGCAACAGCGAAAAATCCTTGTGGATGTCGCCGCTGTTGAGATCGTCGAAGAACACGCCGCCGACGCCGCGTGGTTCTTTGCGGTGCGGAAGATAGAAATACTTGTCGCACCACTCCTTGTACTCGGCGTAGGCGCCGGGACGGTAGCGTTCGCACGCGTCCCTCAAAGCCGCGTGGAAATCCTTCGTATCTTCATCGAACGGGATGGTCGGCGTCAGATCGGCGCCGCCGCCCAGCCACAGTTTGCTGGTGTGCATGAAGCGCAAATTCATGTGCACGGTCGGAACGAACGGATTGTCCATATGGGTGACCAGCGAAATGCCGCTGGCGGTGAAGTGGCCGCCGGACTCGTGCGCTCCTTGCACCTGGGCCATGCCCTGGTCCGACAGCTTGCCCCACACATGGCTGACATTGACGCCGGCTTTTTCGAACACTTTGCCGCGGATCACGCGCATGCGCCCGCCGCCCTTCAAGCGGTGGTCGGGGCCGCGTTCCCACTCGGTTTGCTCGAACTTCACGCCGTCTTCGAAGCTTTCGAAACTGGCGCAGATGCGGTCCTGCAGGTCTTTAAAAAAAGAGACCGCATCCGCGATAAAGGCGTCGGAGGCTTGCGATGTCATTTTGTAGTCCGTTCGTGCACGTAGTCGACGAGGCGCTTCACCGCATCGGGATCGACTTCCGGCCAAATGCCGTGGCCGAGGTTGAAGATGTGGCCCGGAGCGGGGCCAGCGTCGGCGAGAATTTCGTCGATGCGCTTTTCAAGCGCCGCCTTTGGCGCGAACAGGACCGCCGGATCGAGATTGCCTTGGATCGCCTTGCCCGGCAGCGACTTGCGGGCGCCGGCCAGCGGCACGCGCCAATCCAGACCGACGACATGCACCGGCAGTTCGGCAATGATGTCGAGCAGGGTGCCACAATTGTTGGCGAAGTAGATCAACGGCACGCCAAGGTCCTTGAGGCCCTCGAAGATTCGCTTCACCGGCGGGAGCGCGACATTACGGAAGTCGTGCGGGCCGAGCAGTCCACCCCAGGATTCGAACAGCATCAGCGCTTGGGCACCGGCAGCGGCCTGGGCGCGCAAATATACGATCATCGCGTCGGCCAGGCGTTCGAGAAGGCGCGCCGTGACCTCAGGCTCGGCATGCACGAACGAGCGCGGCACCGCAAATTCCTTCGAAGGCTTGCCCGCAACCAGATAGGCGAACAAAGTGAACGGCGAACCCGCAAAGCCGATGAGCGGCACATGGGCCGGCAGCCCCGCGCGCGTCAGCTTGATCGCTTCCATCACAAACGGCACATCGCGCTCCGGCACCAGCGGGCGGATCGCTTCGACCTGCTTCAAGGTCCGGATCGGATCGGCGATGACAGGCCCGGGCGTGTAATCGAGATCGATGCCCATCCCTTCCAAAGGAACCATGATGTCCGAGAAGATGATCGAGGCATCGAAGGCGAAGCGGCGGATGGGTTGCAACGTGACTTCCGCCGCCAGCTCCGGCGTCCGGGTAAGTTCGGCGAATCCCACCTTCGAGCGCACTTCGCGGTATTCAGGAAGATAACGCCCCGCCTGACGCATAACCCAGATCGGCGTATGCGGCGTCGGCAGGCCCCTGCAGGCTGCGAGAAACGGTGGGAGCGCGGTCGGATCGGTCACGGGGCTTCTCTTTTGTTCGGTTGTTTCTAGCAATCAAGGCTGGGCAGGAGCGGCGCCGGCCAAGCGGCGGGCGTTGGCTTGCGCCAGGACGGCCCCACCGCCCTCGAGACGAACGCGGAGGCGGCAGCTTCGCCAAGAGCGACCGCATTGCTTGAATGTCCGCTTTGGGACACGGAGACGAAGTCGCGGCCATCGAGGTTGCAGGCGGCGGCGTAAAGGGACAGTTCGTTGCCGCTGACGGTGGCGAGTACCCCAAGTGGCACCTGGCAGCCCCCTTCGAGCCGGCCCAACATCGCGCGCTCGGCTTCGACCGCGACGCGTGTTGCGCCATGATCGAGCGGGCGCAACCACCGCAGGGTCTCGGTGTCGCCGTCGCGGGCACAGATTGCAATCGCGCCTTGCGCGGCGGCGTTCGGGAAAATGTCCGTCGGCAGGATCTGGGTGATCTTGTTGCCCAAGCCGAGGCGCTTCAGGCCGGCGGTGGCGAGGATGATGGCGTCGTACTCGCCCTCTTCCAGCTTGCGCAAACGCGTCGGCACGTTACCGCGCAGCTCCACCTGCTTGAGGTCCGGGCGCGCCTTGGCTAGGAACGCCTTGCGGCGCAGGCTTGAGGTGCCGATCCGTGCGCCGGCCGGCAACGCGGCGAAGTCGAGGCCGCCGCGCGAAACCAGCGCGTCGCGCGGGTCTTCCCGCTCGAGAACAGCCGCGAGCGCCGTGCCCGCGGTCATCGCCGTCGCAAGGTCCTTCAAGCTATGCACGACTAGGTCCACGTCTTTGTCGAGCAACGCGCGGTCAAGCTCGGCGGTGAAGAAACCCTTTCCTTCCGTCGACCACAGCGGGATATCCGTTTGCAGGTCGCCGCGGGTCTTGATGATGACGAGTTCCACCGTGGGCGCGCCGGGGATCAGCCCAATGAGGCGTTTGACCTCCTCCGACTGCCAGAGAGCGAGGGCCGAACCACGAGTTCCGATGCGCAAGGTCACGAGACTTCTCCTTCGGGAAGGAAACGGTAGCCGACGCCGCGCACCGTCAGGAAATGTTTGGGATCGTGCGGCGCGCGTTCGAAAATCTTGCGCAGGCGCAGGATGAAATTGTCGACGGTGCGGGTCGAGGGAAACACCTCGTAGCCCCACACACGCTCCAGCAGGTCGTCGCGGGTCACGACCTCGCCGGGATGCTCCGACAGGACTTTCATGATCATGGCTTCTTTTTCGGTCAGATCGTGGAACGAACCGTCCCAGGATTTGGCGCGGAAGGTACGGAAGTTCACTTCGTTTCCGGCAAAGTTAAGGATCCCGCCCGTGGAGGGCTTCGCCATGGATTGTTTGAACCAATCCCAGCGCCGCAAGATCGCCTTCACACGCAGGAGAAATTCGTCGAGATGGAAGGGCTTGGTGAGATAGTCGTCGCCGCCCGCCTCCAGCCCGCGAACCCGGTCCTGCGGATCGCCGCGCGCGGTGAGGAACAGTACGGGTGTATTTTTGCCCTTTTCGCGCATCTCGCGGCAGAGGGCGAAGCCGTCCATATGCGGCAGCATGACGTCCAGGATCAGAAGGTCGTAGTCCGCAGCCAGGGCTTGCGCGAGGCCTGCCCGCCCGTCATGAGCCGTGTCCGCAAGATAACCCTCGGCGCGCATATTTTCCGCCATGCCCTCGGCGAGATGGCGGTCGTCCTCGACGACAAGAATGCGGTGTTGGGAATTCGTCATGTTGCATCCTGACTCACGGCGGCGGGCCAGGTCACGGTGAAGGTGGCGCCTTTTCCGGGCCCTTCGCTGCTTGCGCGCACATCGCCGTTTTCGAAATGCATGAAGCGCCGGACGATGTAGAGACCAAGGCCGGTCCCTGCCGCGTCGCGCCCGCCCGCGGCATCGAGGCGAACGAACTTCTGGAAGAGGCGCGCCGCTTCAGCCGGTTCAAAGCCGATACCGCTATCCTTCACGGCGACCTCGACGGCGCCGCCGTCACGCCGGCCGGTCACCGTCACAACGCCGCCCTTCATGGGCGCGACCGCCGCAATGGCGTTTTCAATCAGATTGCGCAATACCCCGTCCGTCGCGATGGGATCGGCGAAGAGTTCGAGGTCTTCGGGAATATCGACCGCGAGGGTGACGTTCTCGCGCTTGGCGACGTCTTCGACGTTGGCGAGCACATGACGCACGGCCTCGGCGACGCCGATACGCTCCCGGTTCAGATGAACCCGACCACGGTCGAGGCGCGCGCTGTCGAGAATCTTCGCCACCATATTTTCCATGCGGCGCAAGTCGTCGAGCATCCGGTGGGAAAGCTGCTGAAAACGCTCGGGCGAAAGCTGACGGCGCAGCATCGTCTCCAAGGAAAGCTGAAGGCTGGCGAGCGGCGTCTTGAACTGGTGCGACACCATCGCGAGGAAGTTGTCCTGCTTGCGGCGGATCTCGGCCTCACCCGACAAGCCGCGCCAGAGAACCGCGATACCGGCCGCAAGAACCAAAAGAAAGAAGCCGCTTTCCCAGGTGTACTGGTTGGCGCGGCTGCGTTCCGCTTCCTCGACCTCAAATAGGGCTTCGGGCTTCAAGCTGATGACGCCGCCTGAGACTTGCAAGTGCGGAAAGAAGGCAACGATCTCCGCCGAGGGGATTCCTGCTTCGTCCATCCGCTGCGCGGCCGCCACATCGTATGTATAGAGCGTGCGGATTTGGCGTGCGTGAGAAGACGCGGCGGAATGTTGATCGAATAGCCACCACATCAACTGAGCGACCGCAAACACCTGCAGGCCGATCATTACGATGTGCAGGAAGCGAATGGGGTCGGAGCGAAGTGTCGAAGCCATGGCGGACGTCCGTTGCTTGTCAGCGCGGCAGTGCGGCCACGGTCTCCGCGAGGCCTGCGACCAGGGTGTCGATATGTGCTTCGGTGTGCGCGGCGGACAGGAAGCCGACTTCGTACGCCGAAGGCGCGATGTAGATTCCTTTTTCAAGAAGCGCCTGGAAGAGCGGCGCAAAGCGGGCGCCCGCGCCGCTGTCGATGGCCTCCGCCGACCGCGGCGGCTGGCCGGGCTGGAAAGACAGCCAGAAAATAGAGCCGATCCGGGCGAATCCGACATCGCGACCGGTCGCCTTCAGAGCCTTGGTCGCTTTCGCTTCCAGGATCGCTCCCATCTCGTCGAGCTTCGCGATGACATTGTCGCGCTCGAGAATTCGCAGCATGGCGAGCCCCGCCGCCATCGCGACCGGGTTACCCGACAGCGTGCCGGCCTGATAGACGCAGCCTTCGGGCGCGATATTCGACATGAGTTTACGCGAGCCGCCGTAGGCGCCGACGGGCAGACCGCCGCCGATCACTTTGCCGAAAGTCGCGAGATCGGGCGTGATGCCGTAGTAAGCCGCGGCATTGCCCTTGGGTACGCGAAAGCCCGAGATCACTTCGTCGAAGATCAGGAGCGCGCCGTAATCCTGAGTGACCTTGCGCACTTTCTGGAGGAATTCCGGACGCTGGAGGAGGAGGCCGTTGTTGGCAGGCACCGGCTCGATGATCACGGCGGCGATGCGCTTGCCTTCGGCGGCGAACAGCGCCTCCAGCTTGGCATCGTCGTCCAACGGCAGCACGCGCGTCAGCGCCGCGAAATCCTTGGGCACGCCGGCCGAGGACGGCTGACCGGCGGTCACCAGACCGGAGCCGGCCGCGACCAGCAGATGGTCGGCATGACCGTGATAGCAGCCGGAGAACTTCACAATGAGATCGCGTTCCGTCGCGCCGCGCGCGAGGCGGATGGCGCTCATCGTGGCTTCCGTGCCGGAGGACACAAAGCGCACTTGTTCGAGGCCCGGATACGACGCGACAACCTTCTCGGCGAGGTCCACTTCGCCTCGGCACGGCGCACCGTATGTGGTGCCGAGAGCGGCAGCCTTTTGGATCGCCGAGACGACTTCGGCAGGCGCATGGCCCAGGATAAGCGGGCCCCATGAGCCGACGAAATCGAGGTAACGCTTACCTTCTTCGTCCGTCACGTAGGCGCCTTCCGCTTTCGCGATGAAACGCGGCGTTCCACCCACGGACCGGAAGGCGCGGACCGGCGAGTTGACGCCGCCCGGAATCACTTTGCGCGCGCGTTCATACAGAGCGGAATTGGTATCGGTCACTGACTCTTCCCCTTGGCGATCGGATGACGTGCGGTTTCCCCGTGGAGGGCATCCTGCACGCCGCGTAAGTAGGCTTGCACGGCATTGGGTCCGGCTTCGGTCGCGAGTGCGCGCAAGCCCTTGAGAGGCGCGTGGGCGAGACGCCGCGCGAAACCTTCGGCCCATTGTTTCAGACCTTCCTCCGTCGTCTGCGACTTCGGGAGGCGGCGCAGGCTTTCGACGGCCGCGCGTTGATATTGCATGGTGAGGTCCTGGATGAGCGCCGACGCTTCGCGGATGGCGTATTCACCGCGCAAACGGTCCAAGTGCTCGTCGATCACGATCCGCGCCGAAGCCAGTTCGCGCAGACGCTCCGCCCGGCCCAGGGCCGCATCGGCGATTACGGCGTCCATGCCCAGTCGAGTCAACCCGGTCATGAGGCCCGCCGCGGGGTCGACGTTCGGCGGCACGCCGAGATCGACAATGAGGCAGCCGCGCGCCGGAGCCGCGGCGGCGATGCGGGCGGCCACCGTCAGATCGATCAGCGGCTCCGCACCGCCGACGGCGGTAATGATGACGTCGATCGGGCCAGGATTGGCGAGAAACTGGTCGAGCGGGCACGCTTCGCCGCCGAGTTCCGCGGCAAGTTCCTGCGCGGTCTCGAAGGTGCGGTTGACGACTGTGATCGGTAATCCCCGCGCGGCAAGACCGCGACCCGCATGGCGGGTCATCGGCGAGATTCCGACCATGGCGATGCGTCCACGCGCACCGTCGAGGTGCGCCGTGGTCCGTTTCACCGCGTAATCGGCCAAGGATTCGACATTCGCGGTGCCGGCGATTTCCCGGTGGACGTCCTGCGCGGCGCGCAATGCTTCACCGAAAAGATAATCGAGCTGCGGCCCGCAGGTTCCGGCCGCCTTGGCAAGGCTCCACGATTGCCGCACCTGATTGTAGATTTCCCGTTCGCCCGCCTGCGCGGAATCAAGCCCGGAAGCCACCAGAAAGAGGTGCTCGGCCGCGCCTTCGCCGACCCAGGCGCGGAAGACATGGCGAACGTCCTCGCCCGCCAAAACGTCGGAGTAAACGTCACCCAGGGCGTCACGGCATTGCTGTGCCGCGAGAGCCTCCTTCCCGGCGACAATGAATTCGATGCGATTGCAGGTGCCGATATAAGCGAGTTCCGGCACGCCCAACCGGGCCGCCAGACGCCGCAGGCGGTCCTCGATTTCGGTCTTCGGCCACGCGAGCCGCCCGATCCGGTCGACCCCCGCCGACTTATAGGAAGCGCCAATGAGCGCAAACTGGTCCATAGGCTCCCGATAGCATGGTCGCCGGGGCCTTTTGTCACGGCTGTGTCACGGCGCGGCCCGCTCCACGCGAATTGAATGAGGCTCCCGGCGGACCTAGACTGCTCCCCACGGCCGGGGGAACTTCGATGCGCCATGCATTTTTGCCTGTTATTGCTATGATTCTGGCGGGATGCGGACCCGCGTCACGGCTGGATTACGGTCAACGCGCCGAGATTCAGTGCCGGGAAACGGGACGGGAGCCCGGATCATGTATGGGTCGGGTGATGCAGGCCTGGAGCGGCCTCGCGCAGGCCTGCGGCGTCCGCAGCAATATCGTCACGGTCTGCGAGGCGGAGTTCGAGCGCCGCTACGCCTGCAATGTGACAACCCGGGAGGAGAAGATCACCGACGACAAGGGGAATACCGTAACGAAGTCCGTCGAGACGAGATCGGGCCCCGGGTGCGGAATGGACTCCTCGCGCCGATACGAACTCGCCAACGCCTATCGCGCCGAGTGCGAACGGCGGAGCGACCCGCCGGACACAACGCCGACAGAGGGCGCGCACTGCTATTGCGGATCCTGGGGGTGCACCTTCGACTACCCGGATGTCTCCAATGACACGGCGGTATTTTACTTCCCGTGGCTGGCGGACAAGAAGTAGCAGCGGCCCCGGCCGGGATTGTAACAACTTGCTTTGAGTTAACGATGCGCGGCGGCAAGGATCGCTAAGGTGCCTGCCCTTCACGCGAGAGTTTGAATGGCCACCAAGAACAAATGCAGCGGGTGCACGAACGGCGAGGCGTTCCCCATCGCCTTCACGATGGCCTTCCAGCCAATTGTGGACATCGTGGCGCGCAGCGTTCACGGCTACGAAGCTCTCGTGCGTGGTCCAAACGGCGAAAGCGCGGGTTTGATTCTTGGCAAGGTCACTTCGGAAAACCGCTATGCGTTTGACCAGGCCTGCCGCGTGAAAGCCATTCAGCAAGCCTCCGCCCTTGGGCTCGACTGCCGGCTGAGTATCAATTTCCTGCCCAATGCGGTGTACGAAGCGCGCGCCTGTATCCAGGCGACGCTGGCGGCGGCGGAAGAGTTCACGTTCCCGCTGGATCAGATCACCTTCGAAATCACGGAGGACGAGCGGATTGGCGACGCACCCCATCTGCAATCGATCATCTCGGAATACCGGCGGCACGGCTTTCGCGTGGCGCTGGACGACTTTGGCGCGGGCTACGCAGGGCTCAATAGCCTCGCGGAATTAGATGTCGATCTGGTGAAGCTGGACATGGCTTTGGTCCGCGGTCTCGATCAGGACAAACGGCGGCGAGCGATTACCGCCGCCATTGTGAAAGTCTGCGACGACCTTGGCGTAAAGGTGGTGGCGGAGGGCGTTGAGCAACCCGCGGAAGCCGAAGCGCTCACCGATGTCGGGGTTCGTTATATGCAGGGATTCCTTTTCGCCCGCCCGCAGCTCAACGCGCTCACGCGCGCCGGCGAAATCCAATTCCCATAGAAAAAGCCGGCGCGGATCCGCGCCGGCCTTCTCAATCTGCACGCGCCGTCTTTAGTGAACCGAGCGCGGGACCTTGAAGTAATCGAAGCTCATGTCGCGGACCTTGCCGGCCTGGCCATCGCCCTGCACCAGGTCCTTGAGGTCGTAAGCGGGAGCCTTCTTCAACTCTTCCGCCGTCATCGGGACGACGTAGCCGTTCTTATCCTCGGAATAGTCGAGCACCGACCACGGGACCGGCGCATATTTTTCGCCCATGCCCATCAGTCCGCCGAAGCCGACGGCGGCAAACATGATGCCGTTGGAGAGTTTGTCGAGAACCACGTCTTCGACATGACCGACCTTGTCGCCGGCGGTGTCGTAAACGGCGGTGCCTTTGACCTTAGAGGCAAGAATCGCGGTGGTGTGTCCGGCTGATGTGGGCATTGGTCCTCCTTGAGAGACGATTGGGAAAGCCGCAGGCCTAACGGCCCCCTCAAAGGCTTTGTTCCGCGCCTGAAGGCGTGCGCCTACAAATCGTCGTGATCCGATTTACTCAAATGCCGTCATTCACGCGGCGACAACGATGCTTCGATCGCCCGGCGTATCCGGCGCGACTCTGGAGGTGTAATGCACGCAAACCAGTCCACCAGCGTGCCATCGCGGCCGATTACGTATTTCGTGAAGTTCCACCAGGGCCGTCCGGCGAAACCCGCTTCCTGCGCCAGCCATTTGAACAGCGGATCTGCGTCGGCGCCGCGGACGTGGCGTTTCTGCGCCATCGGAAAGGTGACTCCGAAGCGTGTTTCACAGAACGTTGATATCTCAGCGTTGCTGCCCGGCTCCTGACGGCCAAAATCGTTGGACGGCACGCCGATCACAACAAGACCCTCGCCTTTATAAGCGTCCCAAAGCCCCTGAAGCGCGGCGTATTGCGGCGTGAAACCGCATTGAGAGGCCGTGTTGACGATCAGCAGTGAGCGGCCCTTGAAGCCGGCTAAATCCAGGCTGGTCCCATCGATGGACGTCAGCGAAAAGTCATAGGCAGTCGTCATTCTGCGGACAACCTCGTCTCGGTTTCTCGGAATCCGCCCGACTGACGTTTCCACAGGCGTGCATATGTGCCGTTCGCAGCAAGCAGCGCGCCGTGGGTTCCGGTCTCAACGATCCGCCCCTTATCCAACACGATCAGCCGGTCCATTTGCGCGATCGTCGACAAGCGGTGTGCGATCGCAATGACCGTGCGCCCATCCATGAGCGAGGATAGCTGCTCTTGAATGGCGGCTTCGACATCGGAATCCAGCGCGGATGTGGCTTCATCCAACACAAGGATTGGGGCGTTCTTGAGGATGACGCGCGCCAGAGCAATGCGCTGGCGCTGTCCTCCGGACAGCTTTACGCCGCGCTCGCCCACTTGAGCTTCGAGGCCTCGGCGTCCCTGCCAGTCCTCGAGCGTCTCGATGAACTCGCGGGCATGCGCCCGTTCGATAGCGTCCCTGACTTCGTCGTCGGTCGCGTCGGGACGGCCATAGCGGATGTTCTCGCGAATGGAGCGGTGCAGGAGAGAGGTATCCTGCGTCACCATGGCGATGTTCGCGCGCAGCGTTTCCTGCGTGACATCGGCAATATCCTGGCCGTCGATCAGAATGCGTCCCGAATCCACCTCGAAGAATCGAAGGAGGAGGTTAACCATCGTCGATTTCCCGGCGCCCGACGCGCCAACAAGGCCGATGCGTTCACCGGGTTTGATAGCAAGATCGATACCGTGCAGGACTCCGCGCGCGGTTCCGTAGCCGAAGTGCACGTTTTCAAATGTGATCGCGCCTTGCGTCACCTGGAGCGGCTTCGCTCCGGCGCGATCGCGCATGCTGCGCGGTGTCGCGATCGACTTGATGCCGTCCTGCACGGTCCCGACCTGTTCGAAGATCGTCGTGATGCTTCCCGCGACCCACCCCGACATCGACACCAACTGCCATGAAAGCGGCAGCGCCATGGCCACCACCCCGACGTTGAACACCCCGTTTGCCCAGAGAGAAATTGCAAGCGTCGCGACGCTCACCACCATCATCGCATTCAACGCCGTCAGGATCGTACTGAACCCGGTCATCAACCTTAAGAGACGAAGATAGACAACCGTGTGCTCATCCA
The DNA here is from genome assembly GCA_041905525.1 of Rhodospirillaceae bacterium. GTDB lineage: Bacteria > Pseudomonadota > Alphaproteobacteria > Rhodospirillales > Rhodospirillaceae > SHVO01. Next base: position 275,379 of record JAYRKY010000001.1, on the reverse strand, counting down.
TGCTCTCGCGCACAAACGCGTCTTCGTCGCGCGGTTTGGCGAACAGCTTCACGGTGAGAATATTGGTATAGCTGTCGACAACCTTGCCCGTGATCGTCGACCGAAGCTCGGACACCACGCGCGAGCGGTCGCGCATGCGCGGCACGAAGTAGCGCAGCAGGACCACGTATGCCGCGAACCAGGCGATGATGGGAAGTGTCAGGCGCCAATCGGACCGGGCGAGAACGATGATCGCGCTTGTGCCGTAGACGAGGATGTACCAAACCGCGTTGAAGGAGGCCACGACGCTTTCGCGCAGCGAGGGTCCGGTTTGCATGATGCGGTTGGCGATGCGTCCGGCGAAGTCATTCTGGAAGAAGGCCCAGCCTTGGCGCACCACGTGCCAGTGGCTCTGCCAGCGGATCAGATTTTGGAAGTTTGCGGCCAGGCCCTGGTTCGTCACCAATCCTTGGAGCAGGATCGCCGTCGGCCTTGCGAAGAGTTGCACAGCCGCCATCGTCGCCAAGATGTGCCAGTGGTCCCGGAAGATCTCCGCCGGCGTGTGGGTGGAGACCAGTTCGACGATCTTTCCGATAAAGATCGGGATCAGCAGATCAAGGAAGGCTACGATCGAGCCCATCACGAATAGGGCAATGAGAAGTCCGCGTGTTTGGCGTACGAAGTGCCAGTAAAACGCCATCAAGCCCGGCGGCGGAGGGTCACCCGCAGCGTCCTCGGTTGGCTTCAAGAAGTGTTCGAAGAGACGAAACACGGGGCGTATCGGAGGGTCAGTGAGGAGCGACAAGACCCGGGCTTTGTGCGCCAGGCCGATCAGGCTGTCAAACCGGTTACGCCCGCGCGGCAGTTACAGTTTCAGTGCCCGCCGCAGCCCTTGTTCGAACTCCTGCACGGTGAGAGGCTTTTGCAGGACCTCGTAATTGGCCCAGCGACCATGAACACCCTCGCGCCCGTAGCCCGTAATGAAGACGAACGGGATTTTTGCGGCGTCGAGCTTTTCGGCAATGGCGAAGACTGTTTCGCCGCCGATATTGACGTCGAGAATCGCGAGCGAGGGTAATTTCGATTCAACCAGCGCGAGGCCCGCCTCCAGCCGCGCCGCGTGCCGGACGCTCGCGGCACCAAGCTGCTCCAGCATTTCTTCAATCAAAAAGGAAACCATGGTCTCGTCCTCAACGAGGACGACGTCGAGACCGGCAAGGAGGTTGGACGGCGGCATGCTCACGTGGCCTTCACGAAAGGGCGATTTCTATCACGCATTGCAGCCCCTGCGGTAGGAAGGATGCTTTATACAAGCCTCGCAGTTCATCGACCACCGCACGCTCGATGAATTTGGTGCCATACCCGGTTTGCGTAGGCGGCTGAACCGGCGGGCCTCCGGTTTCGGTCCATTGGAGGCGGAGCCGGTCCGGGGCGGTCAGGGACCACTCGAGGTCGACCGCCCCCCCGGCCACGGACAACGCCCCGTATTTGACGGCGTTGGTCGCCAGTTCGTTGATCACCATCCCTACGGTGATCGCCGACTGCGGCTGAAGGGCGACAGTCGGGCCGTTAAGGGTAGCGCGGGCACTGCGCTGACCCGCGTAAGGCGCCAGGATGGAGCGGGCAACATCTTCAAAATTAGCCGCCTCCCAGTTCTTCCGGCTGAGGACGTTATGTGCGTTCGACAGCGCTTGAAGCCGGGCGTCGATGCCCTGGCGCGCCTCCGGCACGGCGCCCGAGTTGCGCAGCCCGCGCCAGACGATTGCCTGCACCGAGCTAAGGGTGTTTTTGACGCGGTGGTTCAGTTCGTTGATGAGAAGCTCGCGATGGCGCTCGGCATCGACAAGCTGTGCGGCGATACGAAAAGCGAAGTATCCGCCGATCAGAATGAGAATCGCACCAATCCCGAAGGTCGTGACCAGCGAGCGCATCAAAGGCGACTCATACTGTCCGACCGGAACCCCGACCGCCACGAACCACCCTGTGTCCGGAGACCGGGTAAAGCCGGTCAGGACGCGGGTTCCCTCGACCGAGGTGGTTTCGATGAGACGTTCCTCACCGCTCGCCAGCGCTTCTTTGAGTGAGTCCGATACGGAGGTGATCGCCTTATCGGACAGGGCAGGCCGTCGGACGACATGGTGCGATGCGCGGTCGACGACAGCGAGCACCCAGCCTTTCTGAAGTTCGAGCCCACCAAAAATCTCGGCAAAGGTATTACGCGGCGGATTGAATGCCAGCGCATGCAGTACCTTGCCGTCCGCCATGACGGGCACGACAACCGAAAACGTCACCTCGCCGCTGCGGCGGCTGAGATAGACGTTCGATACTTGTGGACCGCGCCCCGCATAAACCGCCGCCACGGCATCGAGCACCTCGGCCCGCGCGAGCGTCGGCAAGGCTCCGGCATAGGTATTGAAGAGCTGTTCGCCGGCGGGACCGGCGACGGAAATCCCGGTGCCGTCGGGAAAGCGCGTGAGGAACCGCTCGGCGTCCGCGCCAAAATTCGGCAAGTCTTTTTCCCTCAGCGAGGGCGCCAAGGCGAGAACCTCGAGCGCCGCGATCTGGTTGCGCAGTTCGCGGTCGACCGCGATCATTGCACCGCGCGTGACTTGCAATACCTGTTCCGCAGCGGCGTCACGGGCCCGTTCGTAACTTTGAATGACGACGCCTGCCGTCAACAGCAACATCGGTAACAAGGTTCCCGCAATCAGGACCATCAGGCGCACTTGAAGCGGAAGCGGCCGGGGCGCGAAGAGACGTTCGGGCGACGTCTGCGCGCCGTTCCGCGGCTTTTCTTCCGCTTTCGTTTGCCGATGAATATCCACGAGTCCTTGCGCCCCCGAGCGTGCGCGGCGGAGTGTTGGCTGTTTAGGTCCACCTGTCCAGGGGGTGTGACGGCTTTAAAAGTGCGCCGATAAATCTATGTTGCCGTGCCGGCAGAAGGCCGAATCCGGTCTGTACGCCAAGCGCGTAGCGCCGCGAGCGCTTCGCCGGCAGTCGCCTCGATCTCTGCCAGGAAGGGCTCGCAGCTCTCGCCGCGTTTGGCGGCTTGTTCGGCCCGCGCCGCCGCAGCCGCAAGGCGCGGCGCCCCGAATTGGGAGGCGAGCCCCTTCAACGAATGCGCGGTGCGGCCGGCGAGTTCCGTTTCGCCATTGCCGGCATGGTAGCGCAAGGCGGTGATATAGCGGTCCGTCTCATGTTCCATGTTTTCCAGAAGCGCCGGAAGCTCGGCGCTGAGTTCCTGGAACATCTCCTCGAGGAGCGAAAGATTGAGAGCGCCGCCCGCGCCTCGAGGCGCGGCGGCGGGGCGCGCTTTAGCGCTGCTGCCCCCTCCACCGGTCAAGCGATCCATTTCGATCGCGAGCGCCGTCCAGTCCACCGGCTTTGTAATGATGATGTCGGCGCCGGCCTCAAGATATTCACGGTGATGCTCGCGCATCGCGTCCGCCGTCAGCGCGATAATGGGCACGCGCGCAGGGCCGCGTTCCTGCCGGCGAATCTGGCGCATGGCGCCGGGCCCATCGAGAACGGGCATCTGCATGTCCATCAGGATGACGTCGAACTTGCCGGCGCCATACACCGCGACGGCGCTGGCGCCATTTTCGGCGGCGGTGACATCATGCCCCATTTTCGAGAGCAGACGAACCGCAAGCATCCGGTTGGTTTCGTTGTCTTCGGCGATCAGCACGCGAAGAGGCCGCGGCGCCTTCACCACACCGCCGGACGTATTCTGGAAAGACTCGCTGGCGGCGATCAGTTTTGCGGGGTCGCCCGCACGCATCAGCACCGTAAAGCTGAAGGCGGAACCGACACCCGGCTCGGACTCAAGCCAGATACGTCCGCCCATCAGTTCGGCCAGGGTCTTGCTGATGGCGAGACCAAGGCCGGTGCCGCCAAATTTTCGCGACGTCGATGTATCTTCCTGCACAAAGGGCTGGAACAAACGGTCGCGATTGCCGGGCGCGATCCCGACTCCGGTGTCCCTCACGGTCGTCTTTATAAGGATTTGTCCATTGCGCTCCGGCGCCGCGTGTACCTCGATGGAAATGCGGCCGGATTTCGTGAACTTGTTCGCGTTGCTCACAAGATTCATCAGGATCTGACGGTATCGCTTCGCGTCGCCGCGCTGAGCCTGCGAAAGTGAGTCATCAATCTTGGTGTCGATGACGTTCACTTTCTCCGCGGCCACCGGGGCGAAGACTTGGCGCACGTCGTCGACGACCTGCCGAACCGAGAAGTCGACCTCTTCCAGATCGACACGGCCCGCCTCGATTTTTGCGAAGTCGAGGATGTCATTCAGAAGGTCAAGCAGGCTGCGCGCCGAACTCATCAGCGTTTGCGTCAGGCGCTGCTGCTCGGCGTTCAGGTCCGAATTCATCAGAAGCTCACCGATGCCGAGAACGCCGGCCATGGGCGTCCGCAACTCGTGGCTCATAATGGCGAGGAAACGTCCCTTGGCGGCGTTGGCCGCTTCGGCGGCGGCTTTCGCTTGCGTTAGTTCTTCGGTGCGCTCGACGACTTCGCGCTCAAGCTGAGCGTTGAAATCCGCCATTTGAAGCGCGAGCACGTGCTTGCGGCGTCGGCTGATGCTTTCGGCGCCGATAAATGCCGCAAGCAGGAGACTTGCAAGAAGGCCGATCGTGGCGACGGACCGCGGCTGGGTCAGGTTAAGGTTGGCCACGAACTCGGGATGGGCCGAAACCTCGATCATCCATTGGCGTCCGAAAACAGTACGTAGTACACGCTGATTGAATGCGCTGACCCCGCCGCCGAGATGCTGAGTCTCGTAAATGAGTTCGTCGTTGTCTGGCCGTGTAACATCGCGCAGCACCAGATGAAGCTGGCGTTGGTCCAGCGGCAGGCGCCCCATCACATCGTTCATCGAGAGGGCGGCGTAGGTCCAACCGAACGTGCTCGCCTCGCGCTCCTCCGGCGTGCTGGAAGGCGCGTCCGGCCTATAAACCGGCATCATGAGAAGGAACGACTTTTGCGTCTTGTCCGGATTTTGCATCAGCACGATCGGAGCGGTAATCGTGGTCTGCCCGGTGCGCATCGAGATCTCGGCCGCCTCACGCCGGTTCGGATCTGATGCAATATCCAGCCCAAATGCGGCGGCGTTGCGCTCATAAGGCGCGATGAACTCAATCACCCATGGCTCGCGCGCGGAGGGTTCTAGCTGGTAGATGTCAAAGCCCGGCGGCCCGCCGGCCCGCACGCGCGTCAGGAAGGTCTTTTCCGTCCCGATGGGGACGCGCCTCACGAAGCCGAACCCGCGCGCACCGGGGAACTCCACATCGATATCGCGCGACTCCGAATAACGTTCGAGCAGGGCATAGGACACGCCGGTCTCTCCGGCGGTCAGGATCGCCCCGCGCAAACCGCGAACCCCGTATTGGTATAGATAGAGCCTTTGCGTGACGTCGGCGGCGACACGTTCGGTCGCCGCACGCACCGCGTCCTCCGTGTCGAGACGGTTTTCACGCGCTTGCCACCACGTCGCGGCAGCCGTCAGGGACAGGCCCACGGCCAACGCCGTCCCCGTCGATACTGTGGTCTTCCAGGCTGTCCTATGCATCCGCGCCGCCTAATCCCCCAGGCGCGCACAGTTTAGCACATAAGAAACAGGGCCGACCTAGGGTCGGCCCTGCCCGTACCTAACTGCTCTTTGGATTTATTTCGCTTTTGCCTTGGTTTTGGCCGCGGCCGGCTCCGGCACGCCGATATCGCGGCGCAACTCGGTGAGCGTCACCCGGCGGCCATGGATCGGCGCAACGGTTGCGACATCCAGACCAAGCCGCTGGATGTTCTCATAAAGGTTCACGTTGTACGGGTTGGGCGTCGCGGGAGGCGGGGCGTCCGCCGCCATCGGCGACCACGCATCGGCTTCCATCAGGATTTTCTCGTTCGGTAGATAGACCATCAAGAAGCCATCCGCGTGACCACTGCCCTGGATGGCGTGAATCTCGATCGGGCGCTTTCCGTCGGTAAGCACGAGTTTGTCCGATACGGTTTCGAACATCGCCGCCTTTCCGCTCTTGCTCATGGCGTCCGGATTCAACGTGCGCGGATTCGCCCAGGCCGCTTCATAGAACGGTCGCGCGAGGTCCGAGGTCACGATGGTCGCGCCTTCGGCCACGAACGGACGCAGTCCACCGGAATGGTCGAAGTGTACATGGGTGTTGATGACGTAGCGGATCGGCTTGTTCGGAACGAGTTCCTTGGCTTTATCGATCACGGCCTGACCGCGTGCTTCGCTTTGCGGGCCTTCCACGACAACCAAATGATCCATCTGATCGATGAGGAGGCTGTGATGACTGCCGCCCCGCAGGTAGTACACGCCGTTCGCTAGATTTTCGACCTCAACATTGATCGGAGGCACGCTGTAGGTCTTCACGTCGTCCGGCACGGCGAAGGCCGCCGGCGGATTCTTTGTCACCGACGCGACGTCGATTTCCAGAACCGGGAAGCCGCCCTGGCTGCGGACGATACGGCTTGGGAAACGCACCCCTCCGAAGTCCTTATAACCCGAGTAGGCGAACTCCACCGGAGTATCGCCGGTGACGGGATTATCAAAAGCGCTGACAACGCGGGTCACTTCGTTCTGCGCATTGATAGAGCCTGTGAACGTCAGCTTGCCGATGGAGAAAACAACTTCCGATCCACCGTTCGCTTGCGTGACTTTTGCCTCGTGGGCGGCGGCGGCCTTGAGGAAGCCTTGCGGCGTCGCCCAAATCTCGACCGTGCGCTCCTCGGCGGCGGCTGGCTGGGCCGAGATGGTGCCACCCGGGGGAGCGTTCCAGGCGAACGCGCCGGAGACGTATTGGTCGACCTTTTGTTCGACCGGCGCGGGCCGTGCCCGGTTCGGGTCGACGACCTGAAGACGCGTCATCTCGACTCGCGCGCCCGCCGGATCGCCATAGGAAACAGTTTGCGTATAAGCGGACACATCGAATGCCGGCCAAGCCTGATTGGGCACGGGAGCCTGGCCGAACTGATACCACTTGCCGGTCCCGGTGAAGCTGATGGACGTGGTGTTGGGTGCATCGAGGGCCTGCGACGCCGCTGGTAATGTGCCGGCGGGTTCTGAGCAGGCGGCCAGCGTCATCGCCAGGCCGACACTCAACAATCCAAATTTCTTGATGTGCATTGGCACTCTCCCTAGGCAACAAAACAGGGAGCGGAGCGTGCTACAAAATCGGGGGGGCGAGCAACGGCAAGAACGTTACACACAGCCCCTGTTTTGTAACAGCCTCATGTCCCTTCCGCGGCCTCTCCAAACACGTCGTCCCCGGCGAACCGCGGCGCATCGATCAAGGGGCCCGCAATGCTGCCGGCCTGACGATCGAACAAGCGGCGGTAAAGCCCGGTATCGTTGCCGAGCAATGTTTCATGGTCACCGTCCTCGACGATGCGCCCGCGGTCGAACACCAGGATGCGGTCGAGGGCTCGTACGGTCGACAAGCGGTGCGCGATGATAATGGCGGTCCGCCCTTTCATCAGCCGCCCGATGGCCTCTTGAATCAACGCTTCCGATTCTGAATCCAGGCTCGACGTGGCTTCATCGAGGATCAGGATCGGGGCGTCGGCGAGGAAGGCGCGAGCCAACGCAACCCGTTGACGCTCGCCGCCCGACAGCTTTACGCCGCGTTCGCCGACCAGGGTTTCATAACCCTTCGGCAGCCGCGCAATGAAGTCATGAGCATTCGCGAGGCGCGCTGCCGTTTCAATGTCCGCGCGCGACGCGGTCGGCCGGGCATAGGAAATGTTCTCCGCCAAACTCCGGTGGAACAACACAGGGTCCTGCTGCACGATTGCAATTTGCGCGCGCAGCGATTGTTGCGTAGCTCCACGCACGTCCTGGCCGTCCACGAGCACGCGACCCTCCGTGACGTCGTAAAGACGCTGGATCAGTTTCACGAAGGTCGTCTTGCCGGAGCCGGAGTGACCAACGAGTCCCACCCTTTGGCCGCCCGGAACGCGCACGGAGAGGTCCTTGAACAGCGCGGTGTCGTGCCCGCCGTAGCGGAAGGTGACGTTGTCAAATCTCACTTCACCCGCGACAACCCGTGCAGGCACGGCATCGGGGCGGTCCTCGATCCCGAGCGGCTGGTCGTACATAGCGACCATTTCCTCCATGTCGTTGACCGAGCGCTGGAGGTGTTGGACGTGCTGGCCGATATCGCGCAGGTACCCGTGCATGATGAAGTAGCTGGTGAGGACGTAAGCAACATCACCCGGCGACGCCTCGCCGCGCAGCCATAGGAACAGCGCGGTGCCGATCAAGCCAAGCCGCACCAGCCACAGCACAGCGATCTGGGTGGTGCCCGACCAGGTGCCGCGGCTCCAGGTACGATCGGTGCGGCGTTTCCACTTGGCGAGGACGCGCGCAAGACCTGCATCCTCGCGTGTTTCAGCGCCGAAGGCCTTCACCACCGCGTTGCTGCTGATGGTGTCGGCTAGGAAGCCACTCATGCGGGTGTCCCACGCATTGGAAAGAGAGGCCGCCGGGGCGACGAAGCGGGTCGCCAATACGACCGTCAGCGACACGTAGAAAACAGCGCCGACGGCCATTACGAGTCCGAGCAGCGGGGATTGGAGCGCCAGAAGCACCATCGTACCGACGAGCACGACAAGCGACGGTGTTAGGGCCAATAGAATCGTGTCGTGCAGCATGTCCAGCGCCCACATTCCACGCGTGATCTTGCGAACGGTGGATCCGGCGAAGGTGTTGGCGTGCCAATCCGTCGAGAAGCGCTGCACCCGATGGAAGGTTTCCTGGGCGACATCGCGCATGATGCGCAGGGTGAAGGTAATGATCGACATCCAGGCGGTATGACGGAGCACCACCATGCCGGCGCCCAGCGCCGCCATGGCGGCGAACAGAGGCAGAATGGCGTCCCGTGCATTTTGCACCAGCGCATCGATCAAGCGTCCGGCGACGACCGGCACAAAGATTTCGGTTAGCGTGGCTCCGCACATGGCCAGGGCAATCAGGGCCGCGTACCGGGGCTGTTTCGCCCAGTGACGAAAGGTGAAGGCAAGGACGGCGCGCATCGCATCGGCGCGCGGCTTTCTTTTGACGGACATAGATTTGTCCGGCGCCCGCGCGCCGGCTCCACTTCGATGTGTTCAGAAAGGGATTTGTTCAGAAAGCCCCGGCTAACGCCGGGACCGGCGGTTGAGTTCCTACCGCGGCCGCGGGTCCTGCCCGCGTGCGGCCAAAGGCGCGCTAATGGCGCTTTCGGATCCTCATAAGGATGCTGCTCTGCATGTCAGCCACCCGCCGTTGTTGAACGAAGGCGCGGACGATACTGCGCATCTCCACGTCTTTCAACCGAAGGTATCGCACGGAATTCAAGGGCTTGCGCGCGCGGCCGCAGGTGACAATGGAAAAACCTGCCAATTTTCGCGTTTTTTACTCCCCGCTGCCCCTTGCCGCGCGCTACCAATCAAGGACGGGGTTATGCACGGGGTCCAAAACAGTGTTACCGCTTCAAAGCGCCATCGGGCTTGTGGCCCTTATTGGCTTGGCTTGGCTTGTGCGCGACCGTTCGCGCAAGGTGATCTGGCGTCCGGTCATTGTCGGTGTCGCCCTGACGTTTGTCCTTGCGGTGCTTCTGCTGAAGGTTCCGGTTCTCAGTCACAGCCTGTCCGTCCTGAACGACGCCATGAATGTGCTCACCGACGCCACACACGCCGGCAGTTCCTTCGTCTTCGGATACTTGGGCGGCGCGGCGCTGCCTTTCGAGGCCACGGGCTCGGGCGCGCCGTTCATTTTCGCCTTTCAGGCGCTGCCCATCATCCTCGTCGTCGGCGCCCTCTCGGCGCTTCTGTTCCATTGGAACATCATTCAGCCGGTCGTCCGCGGTTTCGCCTGGGTGCTCCGGCGCACCATCGGCTTGGATGGCCCGGCGGGCGTATCCAGCGCGATGAATATTTTCGTCGGCATGGTGGAGTCGCCGCTGGTCGTGCGTCCTTACCTGCGCCGCGAAACGCGCGCGGGTTTGTTCGTCATCATGACCGCAGGCATGGCGTCCAGCTCAGGCAGCGTTCTCGTGCTCTATGCGACGATCCTTTCCAACGCTATTCCCAATGCCCTCGGGCAACTGATTGCGGCGTCGATCATCTCGGCGCCCGCCGCCGTCGCGGTGTCTTTCCTGATGATGCCGCCTGACGAGGAAGAGCTTAAACAAAACACCGACCCCAGCGCCGTTGCCATGGAAGGGCGGCGCGTCGGCGAGAATGCGATGGCCGCCATCGCGCGCGGCACGCTGGAGGGGATCCAGTTGTGGCTCAACGTGATGTGCATGATCCTGGTGCTGGTCGCGCTGGTTTACATGGTCAATGCCTTCATCAACTTCGTGACACCCGACATCGGCGGCGCCCCCCTAACGATGCAAAGAATATTCGGATGGATCATGGCGCCCATGGCTTGGCTTTTGGGCATCCCCTGGAACGAAGCCGTCACGGCCGGCGGGCTGCTCGGCACGAAGACGGTGCTGAACGAGGTCATCGCCTACGATGAGATGATCCGTCTCCCGGAAGGCACTATCTCGCAGCGGACCGAGATGATCATGCTTTATGCCCTGTGCGGCTTCGCGAACTTCGCATCTCTTGGCACCATGATCGGCGGGCTCACCGCCATGGTGCCGGAACGCAGTAATGATATCGCTGCGCTAGCGCCCAAGACCCTCATTTCGGGGACCCTTGCCACCTGCATTGCCGGCGCGATCGTCGGGATTCTCACCTGGAGCTAAAGGGGCCTAAATCCAGCCTAAAGATTTGGCCCGTCAAACACGAAAACTGGCCTAGCGTAAGAATTAATCCCTTCGCCCGCCCCCCTCGTCCGCGCTACCAATCTAGGTGGGGAAATTGAAGTGGGGATCCAAAGTGTTGGCGGTTCAGAGCGCCTTTGGACTATGCGCGATTATCGGACTTGCATGGCTTCTGAGCGAAAAGCGCCAGGACGTTATGTGGCGTTCGGTAATTTTCGGGGTCGCGCTGCAGATCGTGCTGGCGCTCGCCCTGCTGAAGGTGCCGCCGATCCAGCATAGCCTGTCGGTTCTCAATGACGCCGTGAGCGGCCTGACCAACGCCACGAAGGCCGGTACGTCATTTGTGTTCGGGTATCTGGGCGGCGCGGACCTGCCGTTCGAGGGTAAGGGACCGGGGGCGAGCTTTGTGTTCGCGTTCCAGGCCCTGCCGCTGATCCTCATCATCAGCGCACTCTCGGCGCTTCTTTTTCATTGGCACATCATTCAGCCCGTGGTGCGCGGCTTCGCCTGGGTGTTGCGCCGGACGGTTGGCATCGACGGGCCCGCGGGCGTGTCCACGGCGATGAACATTTTCGTCGGCATGGTGGAAGCGCCGCTGGTGATCCGGCCCTATCTGCGCCGCGAGTCGCTGTCCGGCCTTTTCGTCATTATGACCGCCGGAATGGCGTCGACCTCGGGCAGCGTGCTCGTCCTTTATGCGACGCTCTTGGAATCGATTATTCCCAATCCTCTCGGCCAGCTTATCACCGCCTCGATCATGTCAGCCCCAGCGGGCGTGGTTGTCGCCTACATCATGATCCCGCCGGATCCCGCCACCTTCAAATTGCCGCCGGAGCCATCCGACGTGCTGATGGGCGACTTCGCCGGCGAGAACGCCATGTCGGCGATCGCGCGTGGAACGCTTGAGGGCACACAGCTTTGGCTCAACGTCATCTCGATGCTGATCGTGCTGGTCGCCTTCGTCTATATGGTCAACGGCATCATCGGCAGCGTCGTGCCGGATATCGCGGGCGCGCCGGTGACGATGCAAAGAATTTTCGGATGGGTCATGTCCCCGCTGGCGTGGCTGCTGGGCGTGCCGTGGAGCGAGGCGCCGGCCGTCGGCGCCTTGCTGGGCACCAAGACCGTCCTCAACGAATTGATCGCCTACGCCGAGATGGCGAAACTGCCGGCGGGTGCGCTGTCTGAGCGTTCGAGGCTCATCACCAGCTATGCCCTTTGCGGCTTCGCCAATTTTGCCGCGCTCGGCATCATGATCGGCGGCATCGCGGCGATGGTGCCCGAGCGGCGCAACGATGTTGTGAAACTAGCCCCGCGCACGTTGATTTCCGGAACCTTGGCGACGTGCATGACCGCCGCCATCGTCGGCATGCTCAGCTAGACCTTGAGCTTGATCTCGGCCAACCGCTCGCGCAGATAGTCGTCGGCGGTAATCGCCTTCGGGTAGAGGCTCGGCCGCTCGGCGGAAATGCAGCTCGGTAATACGTCGATCACGTAGTCCGACGCGAAATGCTGAAAGAACGGCATCGAATAGCGCGAGAATCGCGCCCGCTCAGGCGACGGATTCACCACGCGGTGCGTCGTGGACGGAAGAACGTGATTGGTCAGCCGTTGAAGCATGTCGCCAACGTTCACCACCACGCATCCCGGCGGCGGGTCGATGTCGAGCCACGTTCCGTCGCGATTGAGGAGTTGGAGGCCGGCTTCCTCGGCCCCCAACAGCAAGGTGATGACATTTATGTCCTCATGCGCGCCCGCACGGATGCCTACCGCGCCCGGCTGCAGCGGCGGATAGTGCAGAAGGCGCAGGATGCTGTTCCCGCAGTTCACCTTATCTGTGAAGAACGCCGCGTCGAGGCCGAGGTAGACGGCGATGCCGCGCAAAACACGAAGGCCAAGCTCATCCATGGCCTCGAACAGGCGATAGGTGACCGTGTCGAATTCCGGGATGTCCGTCACACTCAGATTGGCGGGCATCGTGGATGCGAGCCGGTGCGTGGGCGGCAGGTTGCGCCCGACATGCCAGAATTCTTTCAGATCGGCGCGGCTCGCCCCCTTCGCCGTTTCCACGCCGAAGGGCGTATAGCCACGCTGCCCAGCGCCTCCAGGCACGAGGTAGCGCTTCTTGACATCCTCGGGCAGGGCGAAGAATCGCTGCGTCACATCGAAGGTCTTGGAGATGATGTCGGCGGGAATGCCGTGGTCGGCGATGACGGCAAAGCCGGTGCGTGCAAAGGACTCGCCAAGGCGCGCCGCGAAGCTTTGGAGGTCCCGTTCCGCGAGGGCCACGGAGATGGGGGAGATGCCGTTGGAAGCCATGCGTCGAGCCTTTTAGATGGGCTGAAAATCCGGAAAAGACGTGGAGCGATGCTAAGTCTGCCGTTAGGCTTCGACAATGGTGGAAAGCGGGGAGGTCAGGGGATGAAACGGTTTCTAGTCGCCATTCTGATGAGCATCGCGGGCACGGCCCACGCCGAGACAATCCTGATCAACGGCACGATTGTCGCGGCCGACCGCGTTGTTCCCAATGGGTGGATCGCCATTGAGGACGGCAAGATCCGCGCGATCACCGAAGGACGCCCCGACATCAAGGCCGACAAGGAGTTGGTGACAACGGATATTGTTTTCCCTGGGTTCGTAGACCTGCATAACCACCCGCTCTACGGCATCTTTCCGCGCTGGAAACCCGGAAAGTCCTTCGCCAACCGTTACCAATGGCGCAGCGATCGGGGCTACCTCAGTTCGATCCAGGATCCCGAGGGCAAGCTGGTGGCCTCGCATTTCTGCGACATGAACACGTATGTCGAACTGCAGCAGCTTATGGGCGGCACGACGTCGGTCCTGGGACTGTATCAGCCCGCCGACACACCGAAAGTGGACCCCTGCGTCGAGGGTCTGGCCCGTAATCTCGATTGGGCGAGCGGATTGCGCGGACCCGGCATCGGCCATGAACGTATCGCCAATGTGCTCGGCGTCAGGCCCAACGACATTAAGCTCTCGCCGCAGGCCATGGAGAAGGTCAAGACGGGCGACTACGATTTGATCGCCGTACATCTGGCGGAAGGACGGCGCGCCGATGCGGAGTCACAGGCCGAATTCGCGCAACTAAAATCCCTGGGACTTTTGAGTGAAAAAACCGCGATCATTCATGGCGGCGGCCTACGCGAAGCCGATTTCGCGGAAATCGCCAAGGCCCGCGCGGCGTTCATCTGGTCGCCGCGCAGCAATTTCGAGCTCTATGGCGAAACGGCGGACGTCCCCGCGGCCATGCGCCAGAAAGTCGTGATCGCCCTAGCGCCCGATTGGTCGCCGACCGGAAGCATGAATATGCTGGCCGAGATCGGCTACGCGAAGGCCGTCAGCGACCGCGATTTCGACAAGGCCTTCTCGAGCAAATATCTGTTCGAGATGGCAACGGTGATCCCGGCGCGCATCGCAAGGATCGACGACAAGGTAGGCAGCCTCAAGCCGGGCTTAATGGCCGACCTGTTCCTGCTGCGCGGCGATACGCGCAACCCCTACGACGCTTTGACCCGCGCGAAGCCGCAAGATGTCACTCTCACGATGGTCGATGGCAAGGCCATCTATGGCGCGGCCGCGTATCTCACCAAGCTTGGCGTGACTGCCGCCGAGAAGGTGAACGTCTGCGGCGAAGGCAAAGCCACATCGATCAGCCTTGGCGCCACGGCCGCGCGCCTTCAGAAAGCTCTTGCCGGTGAGAACCTGAAACTGGGGCCTCTGACGGAATGCCAATAAGGGCGCCCACCGGCGGCCTGGCGACTTTCAAAACTATTAGAAGGCCTTAGCGCGTCAAAAAAGCTCCAGCGTGCAACCGCCCCCGCCACCCCGCGTTTGAGGGAAGCCTGGACGGGCATTTCACACAGGGGAGCTTTTATGAGTTTCGAACGATCCAAAAAGGCGGCGCATATTCTCACGGTCGCCGCCGCCGGCGCATTCCTCGCGCACGCCTTCGCTGCTTCCGCCTCCGAGGGCCGTGGCAAGAGCACCGCCCCCGGCCCCAATCGGAGCCTTCTGCCCGCCGCCGCCAATCAAACGCCTTCTGCCTCGGGCTCAAACTCCAGCAGCGGCCGCTCGGTCGTCATCGGCGGATTGACGGAGAGTGCGTCCTTCTTACGCTTTTCAAATCTGGGAACGCGGGCGGGGACCGTGCAGGTCTCCATTCGCGACTCCAAAACCGGCAGCGAAATTTTCGCCTGGGAAAGTTCCTCTGTGCCTGCGCACGGTGCGGCCCAAGTGGCCGTCAAAGACATCCTCGCCAAGGCGACGATTGATCACAACGCGACCTTCACCGCGGAAATCCGCGCGAACTTCACCGGTCAGGTCCAGCATATCGGCTGGTCGTCCGCTGATGGCGCCCTCACGCATCTCACCGCCTGCAGGAGGCTCGAAACGCCTTCGCGTGCGCTGGGCTATATGACGGGGCTTGGCACGTCACCCTTGGATGGGGTGGTGCGCATTCTCAACACTGGCACAGAAACGGGCAGCCTCACGCTCGTGGTGTACGACGCACTCACCGGCGCCGAACTTGGCGCCTGGACTTCTCCCAATATTCCGAATGCCGGCGCTATGGCCGTCTCGTCGGCTGCGCTTGCATCCGCGGTGTCGGCTCCCGCCGCAACGACGGCGCTGACCGTGGGTGTCAAAGGGTCCAACTCCAACATGGAGCTGAGCTACGCCGAAGGCGCCGACGGCGCGCTGATGTCGGATTTGACGGCTGGGTGCTCGCTCAAGGGCGGCTCCTCCGACGCAGCGGAGGATCATGACGAGGATGAAGATGAGGACGAGCAGGACGATGAGGACGACGACAGCAATAGCTGAGTCTTCCTGAGTGAAGCGCACCGCAGCCGGCCCAAATCCGGCTGCGGTGATGGCTTACCGCTCGGCGGTGGTCCTTTGTGCGGCCGGAGCGGACTGATCCACCGCGACAGCCTTGGGCGGATGCTCGATATAGACCTGAATCCAATCGCCATCGAGAGCCGCCGAGAGCGCTGTGTTCTGACCGGTTTTATCGGGAAAGGCGTCGGCCAAACGATACATCGCGCGTGTCAGGGATTGCGAGGCCACCTGGCCGTAAGCCGCGTGATGCGTGCCCCAACTCGTCTTGAATTGAAGCATCCAGCTGTCGATATCGGCATAACCGCCGATGATCCCGGAGGCCCGCTCGGGCGTCAGCTGCAGATGGAACTGCATGTCGCGCAAGAGTTGGTGGCCGCTGGTGTCAAACGCGATCGAGTTCGGAATAAGGCCGTCTGCGGGCTCGGTGATCAGGACGCCGTCGACAATCTTACCTTTGAGACGCGTCTGGTAGATTTTGCCGAAGCGCTCGTCGACGCGTTGCGTGCCGCCGGCGACGAAGCCGTCGCCTTTCGCATCCGACAAGAGAGGATCGAGTCCGCGGTACGTCGTGACGATGACCTCGGGGTCGTTCGTCAGGTCGTCGACTTCGCTGATCTCAAACATATAACGGTTGGAGATGTGGCGGCGGAGGTAGGTCGTGTCCTGGAAATTGATGAAAGGAACACCGTCGCCGTTCCAGCCCGCGAGGCAGCCGAGGGCGCGGAAGAGCTGATTATCGACGCCCTTCACGCCATCGGAATTGGTGAAGTCGTTTTCGTCGACCTTGCCGTCGAGATTAAGGCCCGGCGCGATCTTGCCTTGCGCTTCCTTGAACACAAAGCCGTCCTCGCTCTTCGCGGGGAAGTAAATGTCGGCCTCACGGGCCAGCTGGGTCTGTTCGAGGGTCCACTTCTGGCCCTTATCCTGCGGGAAGAGCTGGGCGAACTGTTCGCGCGGTCCGTCGTTGAGGCCGTTAGGGCACTCCACCTTAAAGCCGGGCGTCCGGTGCACCGCCCAGGCGCGGCGCGTCATCGCGTACCCGATCCGACGATCCTTGATCCGCGGCTCGATGCTGTCGGCCGAGGCCGTCGGCGCAAAAATCGCGCCGGTGAAGGCCAATGTCACTACGGCCAAAGCCGCTTTCGTCAAAATCTTCATACCCGGGTTCCTTATAGGTCGCTCCCAACCTAGTAAGGGCCGCCGTTGGGTCAATGCGGCCGCTCCCACCCCGCATTATATACGCCCGTTCCCGGTGAACCGCCCCCTACGAAAAGCGCGGTTACGAGAAAAATCTTCTCTTTCGCGAGGCTCCCACGGGTATAGGGTCAGGCCGTACGGGCTTGGCGCGGGATAACACGATCCGCTTTTCCCCTTGAGCGGCTGAGACGGGCCGTTATTCTCGGCGCTTCTCTCGGGGAAAAAACCCATATGACCGATCAACTTGCCATCGCCGCACGCGGCCTCGTCAAACGTTTCGGCGAGGTCCATGCGGTGGACGGCGTCGACCTGGATGTGCCGCGCGGGATGATCTTTGCCATTCTCGGCCCCAACGGCGCCGGGAAAACCACCCTCATGCGCATGCTTGCGACCCTTATCGGCCCGGATGGAGGAAGCGCCACGGTCATGGGACATGATCTCGTCGCCGCGCCGGCGGAGGTACGGGCCGCCATCGCCATGACCGGACAGTTCGCATCCTTGGACGAGGACCTCACCGGCCGGGACAACCTGGTCCTGCTCGCGCGCTTGTGGGGTTTTCGCGGCGCCGCGGCCAAGAAGCGTGCCGACGATCTCCTTGGCGCCTTCGAACTCACGGATGCTGCCGGGCGCCAGGTCAAAGATTATTCGGGCGGTATGCGCCGCCGGCTCGACATCGCGGCGTCGCTGGTGGTCACGCCGGGGGTACTGTTTCTCGACGAGCCGACCACGGGCCTTGATCCTTCCGCGCGCCAGTCCGTGTGGAAAATGATTCGGGATCTGGCCGCTGCCGGTGTGACCATCTTGCTCACGACCCAATACCTGGAAGAAGCCGACCAACTGGCCGAGCGCATCGCGGTCATCGACAAGGGCAAGAAGATCGCCGAAGGCACGAGCCGCGAGCTGAAAGCCCAAGTCGGCTCGGGCTTTCTCCATGTGCATATCGAGGATCAGACACTTATTGATAAGGCCGCGAGCCTTCTCGAGTTGCGGCTCGGACACCACGTTCGCCGGAGCGCAGAGGGCGGACAGCTGGCGGTTGTCGCCGCTTCACCGGCGGCCGCGGCGGAAGCGGTGAGCACGCTGACGGCGCATGGCATCGATATCTCCGATTTCTCTTTGGGCTCGCCGAGCTTGGACGAAGTCTTTTTCAGCCTTACCGGCCGCGAGCGCGCCGAAGAGCCGTCCGCCGGGGAGCAATCGCGATGAACGAAACCTCTCCGTCCGTGATTCTGGGAGTTGCACGTCCGCCGAAGCCTTCCGGGTTCTCCAACGCGTTGGTCTTCGGATGGCGCGCCGCGTTGAAGTTTCGGTATGTGCCCGAGCAGATGTTCGATTTGGTCATGACGCCGATCATGTTCACTCTGCTCTTCACGTTCGTCTTCGGCGGCGCGTTGGCGGGCAGCCCCGACCAATATCTGCAGGTGTTCATTCCAGGCATCCTGGTGCAAACCGTGTGCTTCAACGCGGTCTACTCCGGGATGGGCCTCTCGACCGATCTTTCGAAGGGCTTGTTCGATCGCTTCCGCTCGCTGCCGATCTGGTCCCTGTCGCCCTTCGCGGGGCTTATGGTCGGCGATATTCTGCGTCATCTGATCGCTGGCACCATCATCCTGTCCATTGGCCTCGCATTGGGTTACCGGCCGGGGGCGGGACTCCTTGGTGTGGTAGCCGCGTTTCTGATGCTGTTTGCGATCGGGTTCGGTATGGGCTGGATCTTTATCGTCCTGGGCCTCCTGATTCGTACACCGATGACGGTGATGACGGCCGGGTTCACCTTCCTATTTCCCTTGGTGTTCGCCTCGAACATCATGGTCGATCCCGCGACGATGCCGGGGTGGCTGCGCGCCTTCGTGAACGTCAATCCCGTGACGTTGATGACGACGGCGGTTCGCGGTTTGATGAACGGCGGCGCCGGCGTTGCGGATGTCGGACTGGCCTTGGTCGCGCCGGTGATTCTCACGGCGGTGATGGCGCCCGTGACGCTTTGGCTCTATCTGCGCCGTTAACCGCCGATCAGGTGGGGGCTTGGCTGCGAACGTGACTCATCAGCGCGAGCGGTTCGCCGGTGGGATCCTTGAAAAAGGTCATCCACTCTTCGGTGCCGTCCGGATGCCGGTGGATAAGGTGCGGCGCGTCGATAAAGACGACCCCGCGCTCTTTCAATGCCGCCGCGGCGAGGTGAATATCCTCTACATAAAAATAGAGGATCGAGTTCTCGATGTGCCCGTCGGCTTGCTGCAGAAAGAGGCGCACGCCGCCCATGTTGAAGAAGGCCAAAGGCCCGAAACTGTAGAGATGGTGAAGGCCGAGTTGGTCGCGGAAGAACGCGGTGGCGACCTCGATATTGGGAACGCGCCGGGCAATTTGACCGACAGCGCCAAGTTTCAGGTCTGTGCTCATTCAAACCTCAGTCGATCATGGCGATGGCGCTGATCTCGACCATATAGTCGGGATGCGCAAGAGCGGAGACCTGCACGGTCGTGCTGGTGGGAGGCGCACTGCCCAGATACTCCTGACGCACGTCCATGGCCTCGCGGAATTTAGCCCAGTCCGTGACGAAAGTAGACGTCTGCACAACATCATCGAGGGTCGCGCCGGCCGCTTTCAAAGCTGTTTTGATGTTTTCGCACACTTGCCGGAGTTGGGCGCGCATGTCTCCGACCCCCACGATCTCGCCGTTCGCGCCGGTAGCGAGTTGACCGGCAACGAAGATTGTCTTCGTGCGGCGCGTCGCCGTCACTGTCGAAAAAATCGGCCGGCCGTCGATCTGATAGCTGAACATGCCAGGCACGGCACCGTAGCGTTCAATTGTCATGCGCTTCCCCTTCCCCCATTCCGTGAGATTACGTGGAATCGCGCGAACAGGCGACCATCTTTGAATCTTCCGCGGTGATGCGCCTGGGGCACAGAACTTTCGCAATTTGTCACAGGTTTTCGATGTATCTCGTCCTCTCTGCGAGTGCGGGCAACGCGTGACTCAACGAATGCGAAAGCTTACGGCTTACGTCTCATTTTCGCCCGATTTGGCCGCGATAGCGGGCGCGGCTTCAGAGCCGCCGATTCTTTGTTGTTCACGTGAAGGGGGAATCCGCGCATGCGTCAGCGCCTATTCTACAAACCGCCCAAAAAACTCCCACGCATGGTCTGGGGCGCGGTGCTCGGACTCTTTTTGGTCCTGATTTATCTGCGCGCAGGGCTCGAAACCGGAATTCCCGATCGCCAGTGGCTTTTGCCTCTCGGCCTCTCGCTGCCCGCGGGCGCTCTTGGCGCTTATCTCTACACCTTGCTCGATCCCGTGCGCGCGCGTGGGCACAGTTTTGTCGCAAATATCGTCGGCGGCGCGATGTATCTGATGCTGCTCGGCGCCGCATTCGCGGTCGGGATCAACGCCTAGCCGCTCTCCGTCACGCATCGATCGGCGCGGCCTGGCCGGTTGGTCTGGCCCGCGCCGACAGCGCGATCAGGAGGCCGGCAATGCAAGCTGCGCCCGCGAACGCCGCGACCGCGCTCCATCCGCCGTGCTCCCAGAACCAGCCGCCGGTCGTACCGCTCACGCTGGACCCGAGATAGTAGAACAACAGGTAGAGCGCCGAGGCGTGCGCCTTCGCTTTGTCCGCTAGCGGACCAATGGAACCGCTTCCCACCGCATGGGCAATGAAGAACGCGACCGTCATGATCACGAGGCCTGCGATGATCAGCGCCAGACTGTGCGCAAGCGTTGTGATCACTCCAACGAACATGAAGATGTAAGAATATATGAGGAGCGGGCGGCCGCCGAACTTGTCGGACAGCACGCCTCCCAGCGACGACGACAGAACGCCAAAGGCGTAGATCAGGAAAATCATGCTGATGGCTGTTTGACTGAGGAGATAAGGAGTCTCCGTCAGGCGGAACGTCATGTAATTATAGAGCGTGACGAAGACGCTCATGGAAAGGAAGGCGCTGGCGTAGATGCGAAGCAGCGCCGTATTTGCGAAATGGCCGCGGAACGCTTGCAGATGAAATGAGATATCGAGCCCTGGGCGGCGAACGAAGTTGCGTGACGGCGGCAAGAGCATCCGGAAACCGACAGCGGCCGCCACGCAGCAGAGGGCGAAGAGCGCCAGGGCGAGCCGCCATGGTACCCATTCGGTAAACACGCCCATGCCGACACGGCCCATCATCCCGCCAAATGCGGTCCCGGCCACATAGAGCCCCATGGATTTTCCGAGATGCCCAGGTTCGATCTCCTCGGCGAGGTAGGCCATGGCGACCGCCGGAAGACCTCCGAGGACAAAGCCTTCCAACGCGCGCGCCGCAAGGAGCAGGCGCCAGTCGGGCGCCAGACTCGCGACAATCTGGAGTAAGGCGGCGGTGGTCATGGCCGCGAACATCAACCCGCGCCGGCCGATGCCTTGTGAGAGGGCACCGGCAGCGGCCACGGAAAAGGCAAGGCCCCCTGTGGCAAGGGAAAGCGCCAAAGAACTCTGCGCCGGCGAGACATCGAACTCGGCGGCGAAAAGCGGCAGCAGCGGTTGGACGCAATACAGCAGGGAAAAGGTCGCGAAGCCGGCAAGGAAGAAAGCGACTCCGGTGCGCCGGTATTCGCGCGTGCCGTATCTAATCCACGTCGGGGCGAGAGCGTTTTGGGTCACGCGCTATAAGGGCTGGTCCGAGTCCCTTTTGGCAATGCGAATTTCAGCGGACGGCGCGAGCCTTCAGGTATCCAGAGCCGCGCGCACCTTTGCCGCCAGCTGATCAACCGTGAATGGCTTCTGCAGGAAGCCGGTGCCGGGGTCGAGAACTCCGTTATGGACGACGGCATTGCGCGTATAGCCGGTTGTGTAAAGCACCTTGAGCCCGGGGCGCATCTGAAGGGCGCGCTCGGCGAGTTCGCGCCCGTTCATTTCGGGCATCACAATATCCGTGAAGAGCAAATCGACATGAACGTTGTCGGCCAGTACGCGAAGGGCCTGAGATCCGCCCGCCGCGGAAAGCACTGTATACCCCAATTCCTTCAACGCCTCGGCGGAGTAAGTCCGCACCCGCTCCTCGTCCTCGACCACGAGTACCGTTTCACCCTGGTGGCCGGTGGCGGAGATGTTCCCCGCGGTCGCCAGAACAGGCACCTCATCGGGCCCTATATGGCGCGGGAGATAAAGCTTCACGGCCGTCCCGACACCGAGCTCCGAATAGAGTTTCACATGCCCCCCGGATTGGCGCAGGAAGCCGAACACCTGTGAGAGGCCAAGGCCGCTGCCCTTGCCTACGGCCTTCGTCGTAAAGAAAGGATCGAAGGCTTTCGCCATGACGTCGGCGGTCATGCCCGTTCCCGTATCGGAGACTGCAATCATGACATATTGGCCTTCCGGGACAGCATAGTCCTTCGCCACGATCGCATCGACGAAGGCATTGTTGGTATCGATCGTGAGCCGCCCGCCGCGCGGCATGGCGTCGCGCGCGTTGACCGCAAGATTCAAAATCGCGCTCTCAAGCTGTAGCGGATCGGCGAAACAACGCCACAGCCCAGGACTGAGCACGGTTTCAATCTGTATATGCTCGCCCAACGTACGGTTCAGAAGTTCGCTCATGGACGCGACGAGCTTGTTCGCGTCGATCACGCGCGGCTCAAGCGGCTGCTGGCGCGAGAACGCCAGCAAGCGCTGGGTGAGCGCGGACGCGCGGGTCGCGCCGTCCATCGCCGCTTCGATGTACTGCGCCACATTGATGTCGCCCCGGCCAAGGCGGCGCTGCATCAAATTGAGACCGCCGATCACGACCGCGAGCATATTATTGAAGTCGTGAGCGATGCCGCCGGTCAATTGGCCGATGGCTTCCATTTTCTGGGATTGCCGCAATTGCTCCTCGGCGCGGGCGCGGCTCGCGACCTCGGCGCTGATGCGCTCTTCCAACGTTGCATTCAGGTGTTCAAGCTGCTGGACGAGTCGCGCATTGTCGATCGCCGTCGCCGCTTGCCCGGCGACGCCGAGCAACAGGGTCTCATGCTCAAGCTTGAAACGCGCGGGCTGGCCATGTCCGAAAAAGAGACCTCCAAGGACATTTCCGGCGCGGGAAATCACCGGAACGGCAAGATAGGAACACACCGGGAGATGTCCGTCCGGCATCCCCTTGCGCGGCGCATTGTGGCCGTAGCGCGGATCGCGGCGAATATCATCGGAGCGAACGACGCCTTCCCCGTTGAACGTCGGCGCAAAGACTTTCGTATTGCGCGGCATCGGAAATTTCTCGAATGCCGACCGCGGCGCGCCCGACAGCGCATAGAGCATGTAGCTTTCGCCGCTGTCATCGAGAACGTTGTAGAAAAATGCACCGAATTCCGCGCCGGTGAGCTCCACCCCGACATCGACTACCGCTTGCACGATCTTGCCGACGTCGAGTTCCGCGGCGATCGTGACACCGACGCGGTTCAATATCTCCAAGCGCTGCTTTTCCAAACGGAGCGCATCTTCCGTCAGCGCCCGTTCCGTGACGTCGGTCGCCTCGACGAAGATGCCGGTGACCGTGCCGCTCGCGTCCCGCATGGGCTGATAGATGAAGTCGAGCAGTCGCGTCTCGCGCCCGCCCGCGCGGTCGAGCGACACCGGAACGCCGACGCCGACATACGGCTGGCCGGTGCGGTACACAGAGTCGAGAAGCTCGATAAAGCCTTGTCCAACGATCTCGGGGAGCGCTTCCGCGGCCGGCTTTCCGATCACGTCACGATGGCCGATCAATTCCATATACGCCGCGTTGGCGATTTCGAAGATGTGCGTCGGCCCGCGCAGGACGCCCAGCACCGCTGGGGCCTGTGCAAAGGTCTCGCGGAGACGCTCGGTCTCGGCCTCGCGCGCGCGGCCCGCCATGATGACGGCGGTGGTCTCGTGGCCCTGATTGAAAATTCCAGCTGGGCGCCCGGTCTCGTCCAGGATCGGCGTGATGCTGTAGTTCCAGTAGGTCTCTTGGACCTTTCCGCCCCGCTGCATCGGGAGCATCTGGTCATAGACCGAAAGCCCTTCTGCGTGCGTCATCACTTGTTCAAACTGCGGACCGACCACATCCCAAATGTCCGGCCACACTTCGCGCGCGGGGCGGCCCAGAGCCCAGGGGTGACGATCCGCGGGAATGTGAGCCCATGCGTCGTTGTAGAGGAGGCGCAACTCCGAACCCCAGTAGATGGCGGTTGGAAAGCTGGAGTTCAGGCAAATGCCGAGCGCCGCATGAAACGCGGGCGGCCATGTCTCTGGCGCGCCGAAGGGATGCGCGGCCCAATCGAACGCGCGGATGCGCTCGCCCATCTCGCCGCCTCCAGTGGGAAGCGGAACGGGGAAATGATGTGAAGAAGCCAATGGTGATTCCCGAGTGTCGACATCAGAAGAAACACCGGCATCTCCCAGCGTCAACACACGGGATCACTGCAAAAAAATATTCCGGTAAAGAGGGTCACATCCACCCGTGGTGCGGGAACATTTTGCCGGCGATGTCGTTGAGCGGTTGCGACGGGATCGCTCTATAATTGCAACGTTAGATATCGCACGGTCTTGTTGCGATCAACGAGGCGCGCGCGGCCCACTTCTTCGAATCCAACAGCTTCGTGGAAGGCATCCGAGGCGGGATTGGGCGGATCGCAGTTTACCTCGCACACGATGCGATCAAATCCCGCCCCGCGCGCCTCCGCCATCAGGTCCTCATAAAGCGCGCGCGCCAGACCCCGCCCGCGCGCGGACGATGCAACCGCTATACGGTCGACATAGATGAATCGGTCATATCTGGCCTTCAGCCAGGCGTAGTTCGGGCTGTCATAGGTCGCGCCGTGGTCCAACGCGAGGAGGAAGGCCTCCACGTGACCCACGGCTCGCGCGTAGAAGGCCTGCGAGATGAGGGACCGGAGAGCGTCGATCTCCAGCCAGGAAAGCTCCTGCGCATGGGCGTTGTTAAGCGCGAGAACATCCGGTTCCATCGCCCGCGAGATCGGGACGGGCGTCATTTCGCGGCTTTCAGATGTTCCAAGGGAAGAGCGCCGCGATGACTGATTTCCTTCAGGACGAAGCCTGAGCGCACTTCGGCCACGCCCGGTAAGGAAATAAGTTTCTTGGTCGTGAATTCCGAATAGGCTTCCATGTCGACGGTGACGACATCGAGCAGGTAGTCGTGCGACCCAGTCATCAAATAGCAAGAGATGACTTCAGGAAGGCGTTTCACGCGGGCGATGAATTTTTCGGTCGCGGCCTCCGACTGACGCTCGAGCTTCAGCTCGACGAATGCGCGAATGCCGAGTCCGATGGCACGGCGGTCGATCAGCGCTTGATAGCCCTGGATGATGCCTTGCTCCTCCAGCGCGCGTACCCGCCTGAGGCAGGGAGACGGCGACAGGCCGACCCTCTTGGCGAGCTCCAGATTTGACAAGCCCCCGTTCTCCTGGAGTGCCGCGAGAATTTTCAGATCGAATGCGTCCAAGGGCATTTACTCCTACGATTGCGCAATTTCTGTGATATGCGCAATTTTATGCTTCTGAATAGCGGAGCCGGCCGACCTTCGCAACAACGTTGCGGCGCTTTGCGGTTATTGTGGCCGACTGTTCGTTTCCCTTCTGCGGAGGTTTCATGCTCGCCCCCTCGTCCCTCATCACGGCCGCCAACCCTATGGGCACCGACGGCTTCGAGTTCGTCGAATATACGGCGCCGGATCCGAAGCACCTGGGGGAGGTCTTCGAAGCCCTTGGCTTCGTGAAGGTGGCGCGTCACCGGTCCAAAGACGTGACGCTTTACCGCCAGGGCGACATCAACTTTCTCGTCAATGCCGAACCCAAGAGCCGCGCCGCCCGCTTCGCGCGCGAACATGGTCCTTCTGCGGTGGCGATCGCATTTCGCGTCGAAGACGCGGCCTATGCGCACAAGCGCGCCTTGGAGCTTGGCGCCGCGGACGTTCCCAGTTCGGCGGGGCCGATGGAACTCAACATCCCGGCCATCGAAGGGATCGGCGGAAGTCAGATCTATTTTGTCGACCGCTACAAGAAGGGCACGATTTATGACGTCGACTTCGTGTTCGACGAGAGCGTTAAGGACACGAAGGGCGCCGGTCTCACCGAGATCGATCACCTCACCAACAATGTCTACAAGGGCCGGATGGATTTCTGGGCCGAGTATTACGAGCGCCTGTTCAACTTCCGTGAGATCCGTTACTTCGACATCGAAGGCAAGCAGACGGCGCTGAAGTCGCGGGCCATGACCGCGCCGTGCGGCAAGATCAAGATCCCGATCAACGAATCCATCGACGATCAAAGCCAGATCGAGGAATACCTGCGCCGATACCGCGGCGAGGGCATCCAGCACATCGCGCTTTCGACCGATGATATCTTCAAGACGTTCGACACGTTGAAGGCCAAAGGCGTGCGCTTCATGGAACCGCCGCCCGATACCTATTACGACATGATCGACGCGCGCTTGCCGAACCACGGTGAGGACATCGCTAAACTGAAAAGCCGCGGGATTCTTTTGGATGGCACGACGGAGGGCGGTCCGCGCCTCCTGCTTCAGATCTTTACCGATACGATGATCGGGCCAATATTCTTCGAGATCATTCAGCGCAAGGGCGATGACGGCTTCGGAGAGGGCAACTTCAAGGCGCTGTTTGAGTCCATTGAGGAAGACCAGATTCGCCGCGGCGTATTGCAGGCCAAATAAGGACCCGAACCATGCTGAAAGGCATCCATCACGTCGCCTACCGGTGCAAAGACGCGAAAGAGACCGTGGAATTCTATCGCGACTTGTTGGGAATGGACTTCACCACCGCATTCGCCGAGGACCATGTTCCATCGACAGGCGCCTACGATCCCTATTTTCACGCCTTCCTGGACGCCGGCAACGGCAATGTCCTGGCGTTCTTCGAACTGCCTCAGCAGAAGACCATGGGCCGGGACGAGAACACCCCGGCGTGGGTGCAGCACATTGCCTTCAAGGTGGACAGCCTTGAAACCCAGCTGGCGGTGAAGAAAAAGGCGGAAGCCCGCGGGCTGGAGGTGATCGGCCCGACGGACCACGGCGTTTTCAAGTCGATCTATTTCTTCGACCCCAACGGTCACCGCGTCGAGCTTGCGGTGGACACGGGCACGCCGGAGGAAGTTGCCGAACTGAAGCGTGTGGCCCCGGCGATGCTGGAAGAATGGGCGCGTACCAAGAAGGCGCCCCAGCACGCCGCCTGGGTGCATGAGAAGGCCCGCCAAGCCAATCAAAAAGAATCGACGCAAAAATGAAACTCGCTTCCTTGAAACATGGCCGCGATGGACGGCTCGTGGTGGTGTCGCGCGACCTCGCCTGGTACACGGACGCGCGCGTCATTACGCCCACGATGCAGGACGCTTTGGACAACTGGGCGGACGTCGAACCGAAACTTCGCAGCCTTTCCGAAGCGCTCGAGCGCGGGGCCGCGGATCGTAAGCCCTTCGTGCCGCAAGAGTGCGCCGCGCCGCTTCCCCGCGCCTACCATTGGGTGGACGGCAGCGCCTACATCGTCCACGTAGAACTCGTCCGGAAGGCGCGCAACGCCGAGGTGCCTGCGACCTTCTACACGGACCCGCTGGTTTATCAGGGCGGCAGCGACGACATGTTGGGCGCCCACGACCCGATCCTCGCGACATCGGAGGACTTGGGCGTCGATCTGGAAGCCGAAGTGGCGGTGATCACCGACGACGTCCCGATGAGCACAAGTGCGCTCGAAGCCGAGAAGCACATCAAGCTGGTGATGCTGGTGAATGATGTGACCTTGCGCAACATCATCCCCGCGGAACTCGCCAAAGGGTTCGGTTTTTATCAGGGCAAACCTTCAACCGCCTTCTCTCCTGTAGCGGTCACGCCGGATGAACTGGGAGGGGCCTGGGATGGCGGCAAGGTCTCCCTGCCGCTGGTCAGCGAAGTGCGGGGCAAACCCTTCGGCCGCCCCAACGCGGGCATCGACCTTACTTTCGATTTTCGCCAGCTCATCGCCCATGTCTCACGAACACGGAAACTGGGCGCGGGCACAATCATCGGTTCTGGTACGGTGGCAAACCGCAATCATGAAGAGGTTGGATCGTCGTGCCTTGCCGAGGTCCGGTGTATCGAAACCATTCGCGACGGAAAAGCCAGCACGCCGTTCCTGAAGTTCGGAGACACGGTGCGGATCGAGATGCTCGACAAGGCGGGACGCTCGATCTTCGGCGCCATCCAGCAAACCGTCACCAAAGTCTAACGCCAACACCGCGGGGGAGTGGCCGATGATCGAACTTTATGATTACGTCCGCTCCTCCGCGGCGTACCGCGTACGAATCGCCTTGGCGCTGAAGGGGCTGGACGCGGCCAAGACGGAAATCCATCTGGTGCGCGGGGGCGGCGAGCACCACGACGCCGCCTACAAGGCCGTCAACCCGCAGGAACTGGTCCCGAGCCTGACCATCAACGGCGCCACGCTGACCCAATCGATCGCCATCCTTGAGTACCTTGAGGAAATGTATCCCGCACCGGCTTTGCTGCCCAGCGGGGCGGTGAATCGCGCCCTGGTGCGCGCCATGACCATGGCCGTGGCGGCCGATATACATCCCATCCAGAACCTGCGCGTGCTCAATTATCTCCGCAAAGACCTTTCTCAGCCCGAAGACAAAGTACTGGACTGGGCGCGTCATTGGATTGTGACTGGGCTTTCGGCGTTGGAAGCGTTGGTCAACCGGTCGCCCGTGCAGGGACTCTATTGCTTCGGCAACACCGTGGGTATGGCCGACATTTGCCTCGCGCCCCAAATGGTGAACGCCCGCCGGTTCAAGGCGGACCTCTCGGCGGTCCCGCGGCTGGTGGAGATCGACGCGCGCCTGCGCGAACTACCTGCGTTCGTGCAGACGACATCGGAAGTGAGCGCCTAGGGGGAGTGAGCGCCTAGGCTATTCGGCGGGGTGCGACGACGGCGCCGCACCGACAGACGTCGTGGGCGGCGCACTTGAGAACCGCCGCCGCATCCGGCCCATCCAGGTTTCGAAGCGGTCGATATAGACAAACACGACCGGCACGACGAGCAGGCTCAGGGCCGTCGACGTGATCAGACCGCCGATAACGGCCACCGCCATCGGCTGGCGGAAACTCGAATCCTCACCCAGACCCAATGCAATCGGCGTCATTCCCGCGATCATCGCGACCGTGGTCATGACGATTGGACGGGCGCGTTTACGGCAGGCCTCCAGAAGCGCCGCCTGGATCGGGAGCCCCTGATCCTTGATTCCCATCACCGCGTAATCGACCAGCAGAATCGAGTTCTTCGTGACGATTCCCATCAGGGTCACAAGCCCGATCATGGCCGGAAGGCCAAGCTCGATCCGGCCGATCAAGAGCGCAATGAAAGCCCCGCCGGCGCAGAGAGGGATCGCCGAGAGGATGGTGATGGGTTGCAGGAAGTCGCGGAACAGAAGCACCAGCACGCAGAAGATACAAATCACGCCGGTGATCATCGCGATGTTGAAACCGCGGAACAGCTCGCTGACGAATTCCGCGTCGCCGGTCCGAATGAGACGGACGCTGTCAGGCAAAGTCTTGATCGCCGGCGAGTCCATCGCCTGCTTCAACGCCGCGCCCAGAGGCATGCCGTTCAGATCAGCCGTCACGTTGACATAACGCGATCTATCGTAGCGATCGATCTGGATGGGGCCGTTCTCCAGGGTGATGTCGGCCACGCTGGAGAGGGGCACAAGTCCGCCGCGCGCCGGAACGCGCAGGTTCGCGATCGTATTCAGGTCGGTGCGCGCTTCGTCCGGCATCCGAACCCGAATGTAAATCTGCCGGGTATCGAGATTGAGCTTCGCCACCTGAGGATCGAAGTCTCCGGCCGTCGCGGTGCGCAAGGTCTCGCCGATGGCCGCCGCCGTCACACCGCGTTCCGCGGCCAGTTCGAGATTCGGGCGAACCACGATCTCCGGGCGCTCGAGATTGGCCGTGGAGTTAACGTTCGACAGGGAGCCGATACCACGCAGTTCGCGCTCAAGGGTGCGGGTGCTGGAAATGAGCGCGTTCCGGTCCGCGCTGGTCAAAGTGAGCTGAAGCTTTTCGCCCTGTCCGCCGAAGCCAATGTCGAACTTCGCGCCAGGGACCTGCAACAAGGCTTTGCGGATCGTCCGCTCGACGATCTTCTGCACCGGGCGCTCGCCCCGCGGCGTCAACACCACAAGGATATTGCCGCGGCGTACTTCGCCGGAGCCGTTGCCGAAGGTGCCGCCGCCGATGACGGTGAAAGTATCCTTCACGCCCTCGATGTTCTGAAGAACGGCGCGTACCTGCTCACTGGTTTCGAGCGTCCGCTGCAGGTTGCTGCCGGGAGGAAGTTCCACACGGATGCTGGTGATGCCGGCGTCCCCTTGCGGGATGAAGCCCGATGGTATGAACGGCAGAAGCGCCAGCGAGCCGATGAAGAAGGCTAGGGCCCCCGCGAGGGTCGTTTTGCGGTGATGGAGGCACCATTCCACGGCCCGCACATAGCGGCGCGTGAGCGGACCGTCATGCTCTTCCGGCTTATGTTTCGCCTTCAGGAAACGGGCCGCGAGCATCGGCGTCAACATGCGCGCGACGAGAAGCGACGCCAGCACGGCAATGACCACGGTCCAACCGAATTGCTGGAACACCAGCCCCGGCACGCCGCTCATCAGCGCCGTCGGCAAGAACACCACGACCAGCGTCATCGTGGTGGCGATAACGGCCAGCGCGATCTCGTTCACCGCATCGGCTGTTGCTTCCTTGACGGGCTTACCTTGATGAATATGTCGCTCGACGTTCTCGATTTCCACAATCGCATCGTCGACCAGAATGCCGACAATCACAGCGAGCGCCAGCAACGTGATGGTGTTGAGCGAGTAGCCGAGCCAATGCATGGCCGCGAACGCGGGCAGGATCGATAACGGCAACGCGGCCGCCGAGATCAAGGTGGCGCGCCAATCGCGCAGGAACAGCCACACAACGATGATGGCAAGGATGGCCCCCTCGAACAGGAGCTGCATCGAGCCTTTATATTGAGCCGAGGTGAACTCGGTGTTGTCGAAGACCTTGATGGCCGTCAGCGTCGGATCGGCGGCGGTAAGCGCCTCCACGGCCCGCTTTACCCCTTGCGACATCGCCACTTCATCGGAGCCGCGTGAGCGGTAGACGCGAAATCCGACGGCCGGCTTACCATTGAGGCGCGCCGCCTGGGTGCGCTCGCCGGAGCCGTCGGTAATAGTCGCCACCTCGTCGAGACGTACGCTGCGCCCGTTGGGCAGCACGATCGGCAGGGCTGCGAGTTCGGCGGCTTGGCGCGCCAGCGCGATGGTGCGAACCGCTTGTTCGCCGCCGCCAATCTGAGCACGCCCACCCGAGGATTCTTGCTGGACCTGGCGCAAGGCGCGAGAGACCTGCGCCGCCGTAATCCCAAGACCGGCCATGCGCACCGGATCGATCTGAACCGTCACCTCGCGCTGCACGCCGCCGATGCGCTCCACACGGCCGACGCCGGGAACGGCGAGAACGGCGCGGGCCAACGTATCGTCGACGTACCAGGACAAGGCCTCTTCATCGAGCCGGGTCGACGATACGGCGTAACCCGCTGTCGGACCGCCCTGAATCTGCTGCGCCGTGATAACGGGCGGCATCACATCGCTCGGGATATCGCCGCGCGCCTGATCCACCGCGTTCTTCGTCTCAGTGACCGCGTCCGACAGGTTCTTGTTGAGTTCAAACTCAACATTGATGCTGACGCGCCCCGTGGTGATGGTGGTGCGCAGATGTCGCAGCCCCTGCAGGGTTGCGAGAGAGTCTTCCACCCGGCGGGCGACCTCGGTCTCGAGTTGCGCCGGCGCCGCGCCCGGCAGCGACAGCGTCACGTTCACCGCGGGCAAATCGATGTCGGGAAAGTTCTGGATGGGTAGACGGCCAAAGCCATACAAGCCGGCAAAGGACAGCAGCGCAAAGAGGAGAATCGTGGGAACCGGGTTCCGGATCGACCATGTAGCAAAGTTCATGGATGCCTCCCCTACTTCGAAACTGGGGCGGGTTTAGGTCCTTCGGATAGTCGCACGTGGTCGCCATCGTTGAGGAAACCTGCGCCGCGGACCGCGATGCGCGCCGTCGGTTCCAGACCGCTCACGACCTCGACTTCGGATCCCTCACGGCGACCGGTCTCGACGGCGCGCATCGTGACCTTCGATACGTCACCGTCCTCTTCCAGCTGGAGCACATAGGTGCGGCCGTCGCGCAAAATCACGCCCTCGGAAGGCACCACCAGCGCCGGCCGCTGATCGATAATGATCTTGCCTGTCGCATACATGCCCGCATGGGCTTCCGATCCCGGCGCGAGATCGGCATAGACGGTACCGAGGCGCGCATCCGCGCTAAGCGCCGGCGCGCTTTGACGCACCTTCGCCGTCGCTTCGCCCCCGGACGGTAGCGTCAGACGTACGTCCTGACCGGCCTTCACTTCCGTCAGGTGACGCGCCGAAAGTTCACCGCGCCACTCAAGGCGGTTCTGACGAATGAGCCGAAAGAGTTCCTGACTGGGCGAAGCGATGGCGCCGAGCGTCGCATTCCGGGCGCTGATCACACCATCGTCGGGCGCCACGATATCGGCATAGCGGAGTTGAACGCGCTTCGCTTCGAGCTGAGCCCGCGTCGTCTTCATTTGGGTTTCAAGCGACAGGATGTTCTGCTCGCTGATAAACCCCCGTTCCTTCAGCGCGACCGCGCGCTGATAATTGGCGTCCGCCTGCTCGAATGACGCCAGCAGGACGGCCTCGTCGGCGCGCAGCAGCGCTTTGTCCAGGCGCGCTAGAACTTCGCCCTTTTTGACCTGATCGCCGACCTCGGCCAGGACTTCCGTGATCTGCGGCCCGGAGATTTGCGGGCCGATGATCGCTTCCTGCCAGGGCACGATCGCGCCCGAGATTTCGATGGTATCCGCCCACGTGACGGTGCGCGGACTGGCGGAGGTGACCGTGAGCACCGGCGGCGGGCCGGCGTTGGCCGTCGGCGGCGGCGCTCTGAATCGCATGGCGACGGCGGCGCCGACGATCACCAGAGCCGCGATCAGCCCACCGGCAATGACATACCGGCGCGGAACACCGGCCAGTGTTTGCGGTTCAATAGAAGAAGTCGACGAGAAAGGAGGCACTACGCCACGCGCAGCCTCCTGCGGCCCTTTGGACATGTTTGTCATTACACTTTCCGCCCAACGCCGCGACCCCGGGCACTTTATATAAGGGGGGCGGAACTCACGCCAGCGTGAACCGGGCGAATTACACCTTCTCAATGTAAAGTGGTGCCGCCGGGCAACATTCTCGATGGCAGGAATAGCGACGAATTCGCATGAGACGACAAGGTGTTGGTGATTTCGTGAATACCGGAGGAGTCAAAAATGGAAGCCCATGAACTGCACCGCGGCCGCTTGATCGATCATCTTCAACTGGTGGTGCGCGACTTGGCCGCGAGCCGCCGATTCTACGAAGCCGCCCTGAAGGCCCTCGGGCTCGAGATTGGCGGCGAGGGCCCGGACTTTTTCTGGGCGGACGAGTTGTTCATCTCCAGTAAGGACAGCCGAGCGGCGCAGGGGGAATTGACCGGCCGGGTGCATCTGGCCTTCCAGGCGATGGATCGGGGTCAGGTCGACGCGTTCCACGCCGCTGCGACCGCGGCCGGCGGACGCGACAACGGTCCACCCGGCGAGCGCCCCTACCATCCCGGCTATTACGCCGCTTTTGTCGCCGACCCTGATGGCAACAATATCGAAGCGGTGTATCACGGCCCCGCACAGCGCTCGGCCACGTCGGTGAAGATCACCTTCTAGCCGGACCATCCGGGGGGACTCATTTTGCGTTTGCGTGCCGAGGCGGCGCTGCTCGCCGTGACGATGGTGTGGGGCGGTACGTTCCTGGCCGTCCAATTCGCCATGGGGTTGTCAGGCCCGCTCTTCTTTGTCGGACTGCGGTTCGCGATCGCAGCCACAATCGCTTTCGTTGTCGCCGGACGCAGCCTTGCGCGCATCACCCGCGGCGAGATCATCGCCGGCTGCGCCATCGGCGTGGCGATCTGCGCAGGTTACACCCTTCAATCGGAAGGCTTGAAGCACGTCCTCAGTTCCGAGTCCGCGTTCATTACCGCGTTATATGTACCTATTGTCCCGCTATTGCAGTGGATCGTGCTGCGCCGCCCGCCAGGACTCACCACGTGGCTCGCGGTCGGATTGGCCTTCTTCGGCATGACCTTGATCGGCTCGCGCGGAACGGGATTGGAAAACCTCGGGCGCGGCGAGTTCATGACCTTGCTTAGCGCCTTCGTGTTCGCCGCGGAGATCTTGCTCATCGGCTATTTTGCGCCGAAGGTCGACGCGCGGCGCGTGACGGCCGTACAGCTCGCTGTAACATCTTTCCTGGCCTTCGCCCTGATACCGGTATTCGGCGAAAGCCTGCCGGCTGATCTCCCGTGGCCACTGTTGGCCGTCGCGGCGGCGTTGGGTCTTGCCAGCTCCATCATCCAACTCACGATGAATTGGGCTCAAAAAATTGTGAGCCCTGCGCGCGCCACCATTATTTATTCGACGGAGCCGGTCTGGGCGGGACTGATCGGCCTTGCGGCCGGCGAACGTCTTGGGCTGATCGGTTGGATCGGCGGTGCGCTCGTCATCGCAGGTGTTCTTGTGAGCGAGATTCGCCGCGGAAAATCCGACGATTGAACCTCCTCCGGGCAAGACTCACCGCGATTCACGCGCGCCCTTGCGGCGCCACCGATAGATTTCCGTCGCGATCAGCAGCGTGATCGCAAGAATGAGCGGAATAAGAAAATAAATGATCCGGAACGCGATCAGCGCGCTCAGGACATTACCCTGGCCG
Source organism: Rhodospirillaceae bacterium (assembly GCA_041905525.1). Taxonomy (GTDB): domain Bacteria; phylum Pseudomonadota; class Alphaproteobacteria; order Rhodospirillales; family Rhodospirillaceae; genus SHVO01. The sequence continues at coordinate 240,735 of JAYRKY010000001.1, read as the reverse complement.
ACGAGTTTGGAAATCACATACTCCAACACACCGATGCCGCCAGGCACGTGGCTGACCAATGCTGAGATATTGGCGATCACATAGGACGCAACGGTATCCCCGTACGACGCCGCGCCCGCCAGAAGCTGATAGAGGGTCGCCGCAACAAACGCGAAATTGACCGTGCCCAAAACGACTTGGGCCATTGCAATCTTTGCATCCGGCAGTCGGACTTCATGCCCCCGGATCTGAAGCGGCGTCTTCCGCCGCCACGCCGCGAAGACATAAAGAACCAACAGAAGGAGGCAGATGCCCCCAATCCCGCGGGCAAGCCCGGGAGAAATGTTGAGCTCTCCCAAGTCGAGCTTCGGATTGAGAAGCAGACTTAGGCCACCCAACCCAATCAATCCGAGACCGACGGTGATCGCACACATGAGAATGAGCTTTCCCACATCGCCGGCACTGAGGCCAAAGCCGGAGTAGAGCCTATAACGGAGTGCGCCGCTGCTCAGCACGGCGACCCCGACCGTATGGCCGATGCCGAGGCTGATGAACGAGGTCAGCGCGATCTTGGGATAGGCGACGCGCTTACCCAGCGTGCGGATCGCCAGAGTATCGAAGCCGGTCAGACACACGTAACTGCACGCCGCACAAAGGAAGGCCAGCGCGAGGCGCGCCGACGGTAGATCGACGAGGGCCTGCCAGACTTCCGCGAGGGTCCGATCCTGAAAGGTGCGGTATCCCAACCAAACTCCGAGCGGGAGCATGACGACGGGGATGAGAACGGAGACCTTCTTAAGATATTTTTTCTTGCGACCGTCCTTGCCGACGCCCGCACCATTTGTCCGTGACAAATTCCCTCGCTCCATCGTTGTTCGGGCCACAACGAATACGCGGCGATTGTGATGCGGTCCTCCTACGATTTTGTCCTCTGTTTCTCCCGACGGGGTTGCCGGTCGCGGGATGGAATTCACGTGATGCGCGCGGCGCCTGCGGGCTCGCGATGATGATTTCCATTTACTGGATTCTCGTGTTCGTCCCCATCCTGATCCTTGCGATCTTCGTGGGGGCGAATCTTGTCACCGCGGAGAAGAGGCTGACCCGGCGGCCCCGCACGCTTTACACCAGCGCAGACATCGACTTCAGACGCTCGCTCGGCGTGCTCCTTGGGCCCGCCATTCTGCCGGGCAACAATGTGCGCATTCTGATGAACGGCGACGAGACCTTTCCGGCGATGCTGGGGGCCATCCGAAGCGCAACGAGCAGCATCACCTTTGAATCCTTTATCTTCCGCGACAGGATCGCCGGCGAGTTCTGCACGGCTTTGACCGATGCCGCCAAACGTGGCGTGCGCGTGCATATTCTCCTCGATTGGATCGGGTCGCGTTCCATGGACAAGGGTCTCCTGGAGACGACCAAGAAAGCCGGCGCCGAAGTGCGCATCTACCATGAACTCGGCTGGTACCATTGGCGCCGGGTGAACAATCGCACCCACCGCAAGCTGCTCATCGTCGACGGCAGGGTGGGTTACACCGGCGGTCTTGGAATCGGGCAGGAGTGGACCGGGCATGCCCAGGATCCGAAACATTGGCGCGACACCCATTACGAAGTGACCGGACCGGTGGTGGCGCAGATGCAAGCGGTCTTCGTCGACAATTGGATCAAGGCGACTGGAGAAGTCCTCCATGGCGATACCTATTTTCCGCCGCTGGAACGCACCGGGTCTATGGATGCGCAGATGTTCTCAAGCTCGCCCGAGGGCGGCAGCTCCAGTTTGCACCTGATGGTGCTGCTTGCGATTGCCGCGGCGACCAAGACCATCGATATCGAGAATTCGTACTTCGTGCCGGACGCTCTCACGATCAAGACCTTGATCGCCGCACGCAAGCGCGGTGTTCGAATTCGTATTCTGGTTCCTAACCGACACACGGACGCGAAATTCGGCCGCTGGGCCTCTCAGGCCCTCTATGCGGAACTTCTGGGAGCCGGGATTGAGATCAGCGAGTACGAACCGACCATGATTCACTGCAAGATCATGGTCGTCGATGGGCGCTGGACGTCCGTCGGATCGTGCAATTTCGACGACCGCTCATTCCGTCTCAACGACGAAGCCAACCTCAACATTTTCGACGAGGAATTCGCGCGCCGGCAGTTGGAGCATGTGGAGCGCGACCTTGCCCAGTCGCGCAAGATCATCGCGCGGCGCTGGGCCCACCGGCCGATGACGAAACGCATTCTCGAAAGTATCGCGATCCGCTTCCGGACGCAGCTTTAGGGAATCTCGTAGCCCGGCTTCTTGAAGATGGTGGCGGGTTTGCCCGCAATTTCGGGCTTTGCCACCGTGTCCATCCAATCGCGCTTTTCGACATCTTCGATGCCGACCGAAATCGCCTCGGTAGGTGTCTGAAGCGTCGCGATCATGGCCTGGGTCAACGCCTCCGCCAGCTGCGCCTTCTGCTCGGCGGTCCGGCCCGGAAACATTTTGACGACGATGTGGGGCATATGCAGTCCCTGATTCTTGGCAATGGCGGCCAGATTATGGAAGCACCGCGGCTGCGACAAGGCCCGCGCCGTAGAGGCCGGCACCAAACATGAGGTGAGTCAGGACGCTGCGGAGGCGCGCACGGGCCGGATCGGGTGTTCGGGAGGCCGCAATACCGGCGCCCATGCCCGGTTGCATCACAAGAAAAGGCGCGGCCAACGTCGCGATACCGATCAAGAGGGCAGGAAAAAGTGTGGGCGCGCGCGTCCACGCGGGACCGAACAAGATCACCAAGAGCGCTGCGAAAGCGATCCCGATCGCGTAATGCGCAGCCCAGCCGATCATGCGCTCAGCCCTGATGGCGGCCGATTTTGCGATGGCGTCATGCTGGAACCGTCCATATGCCATATGCCCGATCCATCGGCCGACAAGGGCGTAGTTCGGCGCCGGAAAGTTGAAAAAGCGGGCAGCGACGAGCCCCCATACGTCCATGACCGCCGTCGCGCCGATGCCGATAAAGACTGCGAGAAATGCCGGGTTTGTAGAGCCATTCATATTGTATCACTCCGAGTCTGAGCGCATGCTACGACTTCAAGTCGACTTGAGGTCAAGCATGAAACTCATGGACATCGGAGAGGTTGCGGAGCGCGTTCGGCTGCCGGCCTCGACCCTGCGCTATTACGAGGAAAAGAAGCTGATTCGGTCCGTTGGGCGCCACGGGTTGCGTCGGCTTTTCGAAGCCTCGGTCCTGCAACGCATAGCGCTGATCAAGCTGGGACAAGGCGCCGGGTTTTCGCTCGACGAGATTAAGGGCATGTTTGCGGCCGACGGACGGCTGAAAATCGATCGCGCGCAACTCGCGGCAAGGGCGGAGCAGCTTCAGCAAACGATCCGGGAGTTGAGCGCGCTCCGCGACGGACTGCGCCATGCCGCCGAATGTCCGGCACCAAGTCATCTCGAGTGCCCGAGCTTCCAGAAACTTCTGCGCGTGGCGGACCGAAGCGGCTCGGCGCGACGGAAGTGCCTCGCATGACGACGCCAGAGGGCCAGATATCCCTGAGGGCGCTCTTCGGCTTCCTCGCCATGTGCGCTGGAATGTTTCTGGCGATTCTCGATATTCAGATCGTCGCGAGCTCGCTGATCGAGATTCAAGCCGATCTGCGCATCCCGGCGGACCGGTTGAGCTATCTGCAGACCATTTATCTCATCGCCGAGATCATCGCGATCGCCGCCAGCGGGCGGCTCGCGCGCGGCCTATCCACCGGCTGGCTTTTCACTATCGGCCTCGTCGGCTTCGTGGCGGCGAGCGCCGCCTGTGCCGCCTCCTCCACATATCAGACGCTTTATTTGGCGCGCGCCGTGCAGGGATTCTTCGGCGGAGTCCTGATTCCCGCGGTCTTCTCCGCGGTCTTCCTCATGTTTCCTTTGCACCGGCAGGCTCTTGCCACAGCCGTGGCCGGAAGTTTCGCGATGCTGGCGCCAACACTTGGGCCTTTTGTCGGCGGATGGATCACGGAGCATTTATCCTGGCACTGGCTGTTCCTGATCAATGTCGTGCCCGGCCTGATCGCGGCCGGCATCGTCGCCTTTTGGGTCCGCATCGATGTCGCCGATCGCGCCAGCCTGGCGCGCACGGACCTCGCGAGCCTCGGCCTTGCGGTCATCTTCCTGACGACCTTGGAACTGACTCTGAAGGAGGCGCCGGCGCGCGGCTGGCTTAGCCCAGCTGTGGTGGTTTTGGCCGCGGCCTGCCTTATCAGCGGCATCGTGTTGGTTCGCCGGTGTCTCGCGGTCTCGCATCCGCTTCTTGAAATCCGTGCGTTTCGGACGCCTTCGTTTGCTGTGGGGGCCGGACTCAGCTTTGTCTTGGGAATGGCGTTGTTCGGCGCCACCTATCTGATGCCGCTCTTCCTTGGGCTGGTGCGGGACCAGGGCCCGTTGGAGATCGGCACGATCATGATGGTCACCGGCGCGGCGCAATTGGCGACGGCGCCGCTCGCAGCGTATTTGGAACGCCGCTGGAGCAGCGGGCTGATGATCGGGGTCGGCTTTCTCCTGTTCGGAGCCGGTCTGGCGCTCAACGGGTTCGCTTCACCGGCGTGGGGCTTCGATCAGCTTTTTGTGCCGCAGGTGCTGCGCGGCACCGCCCTTCTCATCTGCCTTCTGCCCGCGACCCGGCTTGCCCTCGGTCAGTTCCCCCCGGACCAAGTGCCACAAGCGTCGAGCCTGTTCAATTTGATGCGGAATGTCGGCGGTGCCGTGGGGCTGGCGCTGATCGACACCGTGGTCCAGACCCGCACCGAAGGACATGCCGAGGCCCTTGTCGCCAAACTTCAGGCCGGCGACCGCGCCGCAGCCGCCTTTGTAGGGTTGCCGTTGGAACGTTTCACGGGTGCGGCGCTCGGGCCGATTGATCAAACGACGCGCGAGATGGTGGCGCCGCTGGTGCGGCGCGCGGCGATGACCATGAGCTTCAACGACGCGTGGTTGCTCCTGGGCGGGCTGGCGCTTCTCGCCCTGCTCGCTTTGCCGTTTGCGCAAACAAAAAGGGCGGGCACCTAGGCGTCCGCCCTTCCTGCCGGAAAGATGGTTTGCGCTACATCTTGAAACGGACACCCGCGCGGAACACGCGACCCAGGCGGTCATAAAGACCGGTGTTGCCCTGGCCGGCGTAGAAGCCCGCACCGCGGGTGCCGACGATGAGCGGGGGATCCTTGTCCAACACGTTTTCCGCCGTGAAGTACGGCTGGATCATTCCGTCCATGACATCGTAATCGAGGGCGAGGTCGAAGTAGGTGACGCTAGGCACGGTGTTGATGTTGATCGTGGGACGCGCCGCCGTGGCCGCGGGGCAACCGGTGGTGCAGGTAATGAACGACGTGTTGTACACACCCGAGCCGATACCGCGCATGGTCAAGGTGGCGCTGAACGGGCCGTTGTCATACACGCCGGACACCAGGTAGCGGAACTTCGGCGCCTGCAGGGCGGTGCCCAGGCCGATGACGCCGCCGTCGGCTTGAATTCCGGCGCCTTCGATGGTGCCGAGGGTGTCGACCGTCTTCAACGAGAAGACTTTGGTCGCCAGTCCGCGGAACCGGATCTCACCGTCCATGTCGAAAGTCGACAAAGGCAGCGTATAGGACGCTTCGATATCCATCCCGCGCGTGCTCTGGGACAGGATGTTCGCCGGGACGACGGCCACGAACGTGATGTTGCCGGCGGCGTCGCGCGTCACGAACGAGCAAAGCTGCGGAGCCGTGCCGTCGTGGCAGCGGTCGACATAGTTTTGCGCACTGAGGGCGGCGATCGCCCCTTTGATATTGATGTCGTAGTAGTCGACCGACGCCGCAAAACCTTCCAGGAAGGTCGGCGTCAGCACCGCGCCGATCCCGATGGCATTGGCCTTTTCAGGATCCAGCAGGCGGTTGCCGCGCACTGAAGTGACGATGAAGGAGGACGAGCCGTTGCGCGGGTCGATGATCGTTCCCGTGCCGGGCCGGTCGGACGTGAACAGATCGCCGACGTTCGGCGCGCGGATGTCGCGCGAGACCGTGCCGCGGAAGGTAATATCGTCGATCGGCGAGAAGGTCGCGCCGGCCTTCCACGTCGTGACAAACCCAGAGGTGGAATAGTCGGTGAAGCGAACCGCGGCGTTGAGGTCGAGCGCCTTGGCCCAGGTGGCGTCCTTGGCCAACGGCACAACGGTTTCGACAAACCCTTCCGTGACCTTGTAACTGCCGGACGAGGCGCCGAAGTTGCCGGCGAAATAGGCCGCCGACAGATCGAGTGCGCTCGCGATGCCCGCTAGGCTTTCCTTACGATGTTCGCCGCCGAACGCGACCGAGACGGGCCCCGCCCAGGTCGAGAACGGCTCGCCGTTGAAGTTCGCGGCCCACACTTCCTGACCAAGCTTGGTCAGACCGTACCCTGTGCCATAGACGTAGGGGTTGTCGGCATTCACGCCGATCCCCATCGGGTTATAGGGAATGCAGCGCGAATCGTCGTTGGCGGGATCGGCGTCGGCGTTGACGCGGCAGACGATGCGTCCGGCCGAGTCCGTGACCGCGTCAATGGCGCGAAGGTAGTTGGCATTGATGCGATTGCCGGGAGAGCGGAACGAGAGGTGATTGGTGCTCTTGGCAAACGACGCATCCCAGTTCCACGAGCCGCCCATCGCATCGAACGTGCCTTCGACACCCGCGACATAGCTGCGGAACGTACGTGCGTTCAGCGACTGCAAGAGCGGCATGTCGTACTGGTTGGTATTGCCCATCGTGAACTGGGTGATGCCCAGCGCGGTCATCTGCGAGCGGACTGACGCCGGGATGAAGGCGTTGTCGGCGCGGATGTTGAGGCCGCCGCCATTGAAATTCGACGTCGCGCCGGGGTTCCACGCCTTGGAGTAGGCCCAGATAGTGTCGGCGAAGACGGTGACGTTGTCCGCCAGGTCATAACTGACGCGCGCGAATACGTTTTCGCGCTCCATCTGCTGCGCGAGAGCGATCGACGTCTTATCGACGCGCGACATCTCGAAGTCGCCGCCGGACATGCTGTTGCCGCTCACCAAGCCGAAGCGGAACGGCGCGGGCGTACCGCCCTGCAAGAACTGGGTTCCGCGCAGCGGGCAGGTGGTGCCCGGGTAACCGGCGCAGGACAAGATCAGACCGCCCCCCGTCGCCGTGCCGAAGCCGACATTTTCGAGCGCGAGGATTTGCGGCTGGCCGTTGGTGGCTGTGTAATTCGGGTTGTTGAGCGCAACGAAGGTCCGGTCGCTCCATTTGCGGGGCTGGCCTTTGATGCCATCTTCGTAGGCGTGCTCGCCGCTGATGAGCAGGTGACCGCGGCCATTGGCAAACGCCGTTCCACCCGACAGCGAAACACGGTACTGCGCGTCGTCGCCATAGGTCGTGATGCCGGTATCGACCACGCCCTTAACGCCGGTGAATTCCTTGTCGACGACGAAGTTCACCACCCCCGCGACCGCGTCCGATCCGTAAGCGGCCGAAGCGCCGCCCGTGACCACATCGATGCGGCTGATCAGCCCGTTCGGGAAACCGTTGATGTCGACGGCCGAACCGGCGTTGCCGCCGACGTTAGCACCGACCACGCGCCGTCCGTCGAGCAGAACCAGGGTGCGCGTGGCGCCGAGGCTGCGCAGGTTGAGGAGGTTCAAACCGCCGATACCGCCCGAGACGCTGCCGGACGTATTGCGCGACGTGAGACCCGCGCCGAAGGACGGCAGGCGGTTAACCGCGTCGGCGATGTTGGTGACCGCCATGGCATTGAGTTCATCGGCGCCCAGCACCGAAACCGGCGTCGGCGCTTCGTAGCCGTCGCGGACAACGCGGGTTCCGGTTACGACGATTTCTTCCGCGACAGCCGCGTTGCTCTGGGATTGCTGGGCACTTTGAGCGTAAGCCCCAGACGCCGCGAAGAGCGCGGCGAGGCTCGCGGTCGCCATGACGGCTGAGCGGTACGTGCGGACAGATTTTGGATTGGACATGATTTTCCCCATTGATGTGAACGGCCGGAAGCGACCGCCATCGAGACGTGCGAAAGGTCAATAAAGACGGATAGCGCTTATCGGCGTATGCCGCCGATCAAGCGCAGGCTCCCTCCCCATTGCACGGCAACGCTCCAGGCTTCTCCGGCAGGTCCTCCCCCACCGGCGACAACGCGCCGCGCTTCGCATTCAGATGCGTCTCGTATTGCGATCATTGTACGGGAGTTCCCACGGCAGGCAACCGAAGTCTACCGCATAGGGGGATTTTGAATTTTTATTGCGCAGCGTGGCGCACTTTTCCGCGTGTGCCGTAGCGAACGCGAACCGCCCGTCATCCAGATACAAAAACGGCGGCCGCCGGGCCGCCGTTTTCATCTAGTCTCTTGAACCCTGGTTATTTCTTATCCGGCACTTCGATCATTTCACCCTCAAGATTCGGCGTGTTGATCGGCAACCGGCGCGCGTGGCTGGCTTGCTCGAAGGCGTAGCCCAACGCCAGCAGCTTCGGTTCGCTGAAGGCCGGACCGAAGAAGGAAATGCCAACGGGCAAATCGTCATTCGTAAAACCAGCCGGCACGATCAGATCGGGATAGCCCGTCAGGTTGGCATAGTTGGTGCCGCCGTAACCGCCGCCGCCACCGCCGCCCGGAACTTCGGCGATCGTGCCGGGACGCCGTCCAGACGTTGGATAGACGTACGCGTCTAGTTTGTTGGCCGCAAAGAGGCCGTCCACGACCGCCCGCACCATCGGGAGCATATGGTCACGCATCGAGGTGTATTTCCAGTCAGTCATGGAGCCGGACGCCAGTTCACGCTCGAACAGGATCCAACGCGTCGTATTGGGGCCCGCTCCATCCGGACGCGGACTGACGATCTGTTTGCCGCGCTCGATCATCTCGGCCAGCGATTTTGGATATTTCGGACCTGTGGTCTTCAGGTAATCGGCGATCTGAGGGCCGAACTCGGGCCAGCGGATCGTGGTGTAGATTTCCTCACGCGCTTCAAGCAACCACTTCGGGTAACGGATGTCGACGATAGTCGCGCCCTTGGCCCGCATCGTGGACAAGGCCGCTTCGATGATCCAATCGACCTCCTCGTCCTGTTTCATGAAGTCGCGGGCGATACCGATGCGCGCGCCCTTGAGCGAGTTGGCGTTCAGGAACTTGGTGTAGTCCTTCTCGAACTTACCTTGGCTCTTCTTGGTCGCTTCGTCGGCGGGATCCACACCCGTCATCGTGCCCAGCACTGCTGCGATATCGTACACATTGCGGGTCATTGGTCCGCCCGTATCGAAGGTAAGGGCCAGCGGGATGATGCCGTCGCGGCTAAGCAGTCCATGCGTGGGCTTCAATCCGACAATCCCGTTGGCGGTGGACGGCCCGCGGATCGAACCCCCGGTATCCGTTCCAAACCCGACCGTCGCGAAATTCGCCGCGATGGCCACCCCGGAGCCGCCCGACGATCCCGCCGGCGAGCGGAGAAGATTGTGAGGGTTCTTCGATTGGCCCCCGAGGGAGCTGTTGGTGCCCGCGGCGGCGAATTCGGAGAGGTTAACCTTGGCCAGGATGATCGCGCCGGCGTCGCGCAGGCGTTTCACCATATTGGCGTCGTCGGGAGGAATATTGCCTTCGAGCAGAATCGAGCCGCCCGTGGTCGGCATTTCGACCGTGTCGTAATTGTCCTTTAGAACGACAGGAATGCCATGCATCGGCGAGCGCGGGCCTTTGGCTTTTCGCTCGGCATCCAAAGCTCGGGCTTGGTCCAAAGCCTTGGAATTGAGCGCCATGACGGCGTTCAACACCGGCCCTTTCTCGTCATAGGCGGCGATGCGCGCAAGAGACAGTTGGACGAGTTTCTCCGACGTCAGCGTGCCGGCATCGAAGGCGGCGTTGATGTCGGCGATCGTCAATTGGTCGAGTGGAATGGACTTCGCGGACGCGGGTGCGGCCGCGAGCAGCGCGACGGTGGCGACGGTAGCCAGAAAGCGCGGAAGAATTTTCATGAGACCCCCTCGGTTCGACATGGACGTGAGCGATGGTAGCTGCGGCGCAGGCCGCACGGCTAGAGGGGGGCGGAAGGACGCCGCCCCCCTCGCTGGCAACATTAAAGCTTAAAGCGGATACCGGCGCGGAAGACCCGCCCCAGCGTATCGTATTTGCCGATGTTCGTGGTCGGCAGCTCGTAGCCGATTTCGTCCGATCCGCGCGGGATCATGCCCGGGTCGGTATTGAGGATGTTATTGATGTTGAGGAACGTTTCAACGTCGGCGCCCGCGATCTCCAACGACTTCGTGATCGACCAGTCGAGATAGAAATAGCCGGGGGCGTGATTGTTATCGACCGTCAGGAACGGCGCCGTAACGATGGGGCAGTTCGATTGGCACTCGATGTAAGTGTTGCGCAGAACCCCGGAACTCATCGCCCGCGCGCTGAGATACGTCGCCCAGGTATCGGCCTTATAATCGATGCGCGCGACGCCGGCCCAGTTGGGCGGAGCGCCGCCGGGCATTTCTCCGACGTCGTCTGTCGGCGGAGCGAGCGTCGTATTGATGAAGTTCTTGATGTACTTCGTGGCCTGAACGCGCAGCCCCACCTGACCATCCCATGCGGAGATCACGTCGCTGAGGGGGAAGTTGTAGCTTGCCTCGACGTCGACCCCGCGCGTCTTCTGGACGGCGATATTCACCGGCCGGCGCGTGATCGCGGTGATGATACCGTTGGTACGCGTGATGTCGGCGCAATAGGACTGCAGTCCCTGCACGCAGAAAACCACGATCTGGTTGTTGCTGGGTGTAGAGATGGAGTCCTGCATGCTGATGTTCCAGTAGTCCACCGAGGCGGTGAACCGCGGCAGGAACGACGGCTTGAACACCACGCCGATATCGGTGGTGTCGGCGCGCTCGGGCTTGAGGTTCGGATTGCCCGAATTCGTTTGCAGCGGTGAGGCGGATCCGCCGGTCACAGGGTCGAACAGTGTGGTAAACCCGCCGCTGACCGTATTGTAGAGTTCCTGTAGGTTCGGCGCGCGGATATCGCGAGACCGCGTCGCGCGAATGCGGATATCCGGGATCGGTTCATAGGTGGATCCGACCTTCCACGTCGTCACAAAACCCGACGTGGAGTATTTGGTCCCGCGAACAGCGGCGCTGAGGTCCCAGGTCTCGGCAAAGGAGGTGTTGTTGGCCAGCGGAACGATTGTCTCCGCCGCGCCTTCGAACACCGAGTAGCGGCCGCTGAAGGGCAGGAAATTCCCCGAGAACCAATCGCCCAATAGGGTCGCAGGCGTCGGCCGGGCGACGGCTTTTTCGACGCGATATTCGCTGCTGAGCGCGAGCGACACCGGGCCGGCCCAGTTATCGAACATATCGCCGCTGATGGATCCGGCCACCACATCCTGGGTGATGCGATGGTTGGTGTGCGGATGATCGCCCCCGTTGGTCAGGAAGTTGATGACCGTCGAGTTGTTCACGCCAAGACCCATCGGGTTGTAGGGCACGCATCCGTCGTTCGGGTTGGTCAGCGTCGAGCGGCAGATGATGGCCCCCGTGGTCGGATGGCGCACCGCATCGGCGGCTTGCGCCCGCAAGCTGTTGCGTGTCGGGCCGAGTGCGTCGTAGGCCACGCGCGTGATGCCCTTCTGCCAATAGGTCTTCCAGTTCCACGTCGAGGAGAAGGCGTCGAGGTCGCCGTTCAGGCCGACGACGTAACGATTGGTGGTGCGGTCGGACTCGGTGCGGATGAACGGCAGGTCGTAATTCATGCTGCCGATCTGGAACTGAGTCACGTTCAAAGCCGTCATCTGCGCCTGGACCGCGGCCCGAATGAACGGATTGCCGGTGCGGATTGTCGGACCGTTGCCGAGCTGGAAATGGCTGAACGCGCCGCCTGTGTTCCAGGCATTATTCCACGACGCCTGCGCGAAGACTTCAACAGTATCGGTGAGGTCGTAGCCCACCCGGGTGAAGACACCCTTGCGTCGTTCGCGCGGATCCAAAGAATAGGTGTCGACGCGCGTCACACCGGCCGCATAATCCCCTTCGTGGGTGTAGGTGGAATCCGTAATCGGACCGAAGACGAACATGTAGGGTGTACCGCCCGGTCCGAAGGCAATGCCCTTCAAGGGCCCGGAGGCTATGGTCCCGCCCCGTGTCGACCATGAGTCCGTATGGATACGCACAAGACGCTGCGGCTGGCCGGCGGCGATATTGGCGGCGGTGTTATTGATGATCCCTAAGGCAGAGCGGTTCCACGGACGATTGCTGTCGAGGATGCCTTCCTTGTTATTGATTTCACCATTGATCAGCCAGTGCCCGCGTCCGTTCGCGAACGGCACCCCGGCGGTCAACACGGTCTTGTAATTGAAGTCATCGCCGTAGGTGGTGAGACCGGCCGAGACTTCTCCCTTCACGCCGGTGAAATTCTTGTCGAGGATGAAGTTCACCACGCCCGTGACGGCGTCGGACCCATAAATGGCCGAGGCCCCGCCTGTGATCATGTCGACACGTTGCACCAGCGATTGCGGGATGTTGCCGACGTCAACGACCCCGTCCGCGCGCGAACTGACAGTTCGCTGCCCGTCGATAAGAACCAGCGTACGCGCGGCCCCCATGCTGCGCAGATTGAGGATCGACAGACCGGCGCCTTGCGCGCTGACCGAAGTGCCGGTGTTGGCGGGGCGGATGTTCCCCGCAAAGGCGGGAATTTGAACGAGCGCGTCGGCGATGTTCGACGTCGCCTGTTGTTGGAAGACTTCGGCGTCCAAAACCGTCATCGGCGTCGGCGCCTCGTAGCCGTCGCGTACGATGCGCGACCCGGTCACCACGATTTCATCCACCGGGGCCGGCGCGGCTTGTGGGCGTTGTTGCGCCGGAGCGGTCTGCGCCTGGACCGGCGCTGATAGAGCCAGCGCGAGTGCGCTGACCGTGGAGAGGGCGATGGCCCTCGGCAGACGATGGAGTGCGGACGCATTTCGAGTGTTCATTTTTTCCCCTTATTCCCCTGAGCCGCGGTCGCCGCGCGGGCGCCGCGCGAAATTCGCGTGACGGATCGACGGTGGGAGGTCATTGCTCCCGCTTCGAGCTATGTGGTGCTGGGCGGCGCCTCCCCAGGTAGGGACATGGAGGCGACCCCTGGCGCGCCCATGCCGGTGTTTCCGATAGCCTATCGCATTACTATGCAGGGCTAAGGGATCTACCGACACGCGGCGAGGCACGTTCTAATTTAGGGCGCCTAAAACCGCTTGTGCGTGCAGGGTAACGCGCGCATCTCGCGTAAAAGCTGCGGTTTAGGCGGCCCCGCTCCGGGAGACGCGGAAGAGATAGGCCAGGACGAGGCCCATTATCACGAAGAGGGCCCCCGCGCTCATGGCCAGGGACCAGTGAATCCCGACCACCGTGCCCCCGAGTCCCACCGTGGCGCCCGCGAAAGCGCGCATCCCCAGACTGCAAATACTGTAGAAGCCGATTACGCGTCCGCGGGCGTGATCCGGCGCGTTCAATTGCACCAGGGTCATCGCCATCGAGCTGAAGGAAAGTTCGACAAAGCCGGCGATGAAGAGCGCCGCCAAGGCCAGAGGATAGCTCGAGGTGACCGCGAAGGCCGTTAGCGCGAGGCACCAAGCCATCACCAGGAGAAACGCCGTGCGCGCCCGTGGCTGGAGGGCACCGGTACTTTCGAGCGCGATCCCGGCCAAGAGCGCTCCCGCTGCATCGGCGGCGAGCAGCATGCTGTACAACGCGCCGACGTCTCCATGGCCGAGGTCGCGTGCGAACTCGGGCATCTGGGCATGATAGGAATTGCCGACCATGAATGAGGCACATCCGATCAGAAGGGTCATCGCCAACAGGATCGGGGTGGCGCCAACGATGCGCGCGGTGTCGACGATATCCGAAAGACCGCGCAAGGCGGGACGGGGCGCGTCGGAACTCTTGCGGAACTTCGGGCCGTACGGCGCCTTCCGCAGCCAGAGGACGAGCGGCAGGTAGATCAGCGCATTGAAGGCGATGCCGGCGATCGGCCCCATGAGCAACAGGATTCCCCCGCCGATCCCTGGACCAAGTAAGAGGCCCAGGTAACGCGCCGTCGCATTCAAGCGGACGGCACTCGGCAACTGTTCCTTCCCGACGATGTCGTGGATCAAGAGCTGACTCGCGGGCGACCACAGCACGCCGGCGAAGCCATGAAGGACAAGGATCACCTGTGCGTGCCAGATCTCCAGCGTGTCCGTATAAAAGAAATAGGCCCAGGCGAGCGACGCCGCGATGAAGCAGCCCATGCCGATCTGAATCAGGCGGCGCGGGTCGAACCGGTCGGCAAGTGCACCTGAATAGACAGAGAAGAACAGATAGGGCAGCCAGTGGGAAAGAACCGCGAAGCCGCCCAGGGACGGCGAATGGAATTTCTGGAAGATGATCCAGTAGCTGATCACATGCTCGATGCTGTCGGCCATCATCGCGAGAGCCGAATAGATCAGGTAAGGCCGAAAACCGGGATGGCGGAGCGCCGCAAAGGACACATGCGGACGCGAAGGCGCGGAGACCAAAGCGGGAACTCCAATGGAAAAGAGCGCGCCGTCGCGGCGCGCCCTTCTCATATCATATTAACGCCGCTCCTTGGCTAGGTGCGTGGCGGTGTCCTGCCGTACGCGGCGTTGGTCCCGCGATTTTGCGCCGCCTGTTCCGCCACAGTCTTTCGCGTGCGCGTGCGCGACACTCCAAATGCGATAGCGAGGCCAAGAATAACGGTGCCGCCACCAACAGCGAGGAGCCAGCCGTTATCGGCGGCGCTCATTTCCCCTTCGGCGCCGGAGGGCGTCGCAGGCAGCGCCGCGTGTTCGGAGGGGGGCGCCGCAGTGGGCACCCCATCCCCCTCGGTCGTATTGCCCTTTGCCATCGCGGTATAGCGTTCGGTGATGGCGGCCCGGTCCTGATCTGTTGTCGCCGCGCCCCAGGCCTGGGCGCATGAGAGCCGGTCCGCCTCCGCCAGCGCCGGATGATCACAGGCCGGCGAACGGGCGGCGTCGGTTTGCTTGTCCTGGGGAGCGGAGGGAGTTTGCGTTTGGCCATGAGCGGAGGCGCCCATGAAAGAGAGTGCCAGTACGCAGGCGTAAGCAGCTCTACGCGCGGCCGGGCCTGATCCTATTTGATATCGTTTCATGAGACTCACCGTCCCTCCACATGCGGATGATCTGAGGGGCAACGGCCGGGCCTGCGAAATGTTTGCGCCGGGAACCACGTTTTGAATGTGCAACCTTCCCGTGCGCACTTCGTTAGCACGCGGTTTGCCGCGTCTATGCGGCCGCGATATTCTGACTGCCGTTTTGCATCACTTTGAGAGCCGCATGCCCGCCGACCAAATTCGAGGACACCTTGATCTGCTCTTGCTGTCGGTTCTGAAGCGCGGGCCGGCTCACGGGTATTTGCTCATCCGCTCGCTTGCCACGTCAAGCAAAGGCGCGTTCGATGTGCCGGAGGGCACGGTGTACCCAGCGCTCCATCAGCTCGAGGCCAACGGTCTTATCGAGAGCGTCTGGGACAAGTCCGACGGGCGGCGGCGGCGTCTCTACTCGCTTACCCCCGAAGGGCGCGCCTTCTTGAACGAGCGTCGGGCGGAATGGCGGCGGTTCTCCGGCAGCATGAACGCCGTCTTGGAATGGAGCCAAAGATGAGCATCGTCACGGTCGAGCGTTATCTCGACAGATTGTTCGACCTCTTGGCCGGCACCGGTGCCGTTGGCCGCCGCACTTTGATCGAGTCCGAGGCGCACCTCGCAGACCAGGTCGCGGATTTGGCGGCGCAGGGCCATGCGCCGGAAGAGGCTGCGCGGCTTGCGGTGGCGCGCTTTGGCACGCCGGAAGCCGTCGCAGCTGCAGTCAACGGCACGATTCGCGCCCCGCGTTTGATGTTCCATCAGGTCGTTGCATCGATCTGGGTGTTTGCCGTCACACTTCTTATCACGACCGGCGTCAGCGGCCTCCTCTGCTGGCTGGTGGGCTGCCGCCTGGGTCCCGCTCTCATGGCGCCGGATGGGCCTGCGATGCTGCACGACGCCAAGGCCTGCGCAACCATGATGGCCGCCTATCCGTCCGCCCACGATTGCATGGACGCCGCGGTGATGCACAACTTCGACTTCATGGTGTCCGACGCCCTCGTCGCGGGCATCAGCGGATGCACGCTGCTGGCCCTGTATGCCGTCGCGAGGGCCAGCACTAGGTTCGCGCGCTACACACGTCTGCCGCCCCGCAGCTATATGTTCGTCGCGGGCATCACGTCTTTCGGATTTGCAGCGCTCGTGTGGATTGCCGATGGGCTCGACGACTACACGCGCAGCCTCTCCTGGGATTGGAGTTACGATTTCGCGCGCGGCGCGGCGTCCTTGCTCACCGCGCTCTTCTTCGCGGTCTCCGCCTACCGGTATGCCAATTCGGGTGCACCCGCGGACCGCTTCCGGTCGAGCCTCAATCCCTAGACTTATCCCCAGGCGGAACCTCCGCCACGCATGGGCGTTCGTACCTATGCTACCTAGGCAATCTAGGTTTTACACAGGGCCTCACGCCTAGGCCGGCGATGCCATATGGATCCCCTTCCGCGGTTGCTCCGGCGGAAGGGGATTTTTTCATTCCGGCGCGGCAAAAAAAGCGGCCGCCCCCGGGGGCGGGAGCGGCCAAGGTGATAAAGTGCGTTCCTGAGGAATATCGGTTTAGAAGTCCATGTCGGCGCCGGCGCCCGGGCCAGGTGCCGCGGCCGCCTTCTTCTCAGGCAGGTCGGCAATCATGGCTTCGGTGGTGATCAGGAGTCCTGCAACAGAGGCCGCATCCTGAAGTGCGACACGGACGACCTTTGTCGGGTCGACGATACCCGCCTTCACGAGGTCGAGATATTCACCCCGCTGGGCATCGAAACCGAAGTTCGTGTCCTTGCCTTCGAGCAACTTGCCCGCGACCACCGCGCCGTCGAAGCCTGCGTTCTGAGCGATCTGCCGTACCGGCGCTTCAAGCGCGCGCCGCACGATGTCGACGCCCACCTTCTGGTCCGCGTTATCGACTTCGAGGTTCTGCAGCGCCCGCTTGGCATAGAGCAATGCAACGCCGCCGCCCGGCACAATGCCCTCTTCGACGGCGGCACGGGTGGCGTGCAACGCGTCGTCAACGCGGTCTTTCTTTTCCTTCACTTCGACTTCGGTCGCGCCGCCGACCTTGATCACCGCAACACCGCCGGCGATCTTCGCAAGACGCTCTTGCAGCTTCTCGCGATCGTAATCGGAGGTCGTGGCTTCGATCTGCGTGCGGATATTCTGTGCGCGCGCCTCGATGTCCGCCTTCTTGCCCGCACCGCCGACAACGGTCGTGTTGTCCTTGTCGATGGTGACGTGCTGCGCGCGGCCCAGCATCTGCAGGGTGACATTCTCGAGCTTGAAGCCGAGATCTTCGCTGATGACCTGGCCACCGGTGAGCACGGCGATGTCCTGCAGCATTTCCTTGCGGCGATCGCCGAATCCCGGCGCCTTCACCGCAGCCACCTTCAGACCGCCGCGCAGCTTATTCACGACAAGCGTCGCGAGCGCCTGACCTTCAATGTCCTCGGCGATAATCAGCAGTGGGCGGCTGGCCTGCACCACGGCTTCCAGCACCGGCAGCAGCGGCTGCAGATCGGCGAGCTTCTTCTCGTGGATCAGGATGTAGGGATTATCGAGTTCGCAGACCATCTTGTCGGCATTCGTCACGAAGTACGGCGACGAGTAGCCGCGGTCGAACTGCATCCCTTCGACGACATCGAGTTCGGTTTCGAGACCCTTCGCCTCCTCCACCGTGATGACGCCTTCCTTACCGACCTTCTCCATGGCTTCGGCGAGGATCCTGCCGATCTCTTCCTGGCCATTGGCGCTGATGGTGCCGACCTGGGCGATCTCATCATTCGTCTTGATGCGCTTCGAACGCTTTTTCACGTCCTCGACGACGCTTTCGACCGCCTTGTCGATGCCGCGCTTCAGGTCCATCGGATTGACGCCCGCCGCGACCGCCTTCGCGCCTTCGCGCACGATGGCTTGCGCGAGGACGGTGGCGGTGGTGGTGCCGTCTCCGGCGAGGTCGTTGGTCTTGGACGCAACTTCCTTCACCATCTGGGCGCCCATGTTCTCGAACTTGTCTTTCAGCTCGATTTCCTTGGCGACCGAAACGCCGTCCTTCGTGATGCGGGGCGCGCCGAAGGACTTTTCGATAACGACGTTGCGGCCCTTTGGACCCAGCGTCACCTTCACGGCGTTGGCGAGAATGTCGACGCCGCGCAGCATGCGCTCGCGCGCGTCGGCGGAAAATTTCACGTCTTTTGCAGCCATGTGTCTTTACTCCATGTCCAAATGAAGTTTCCGGAAGCAATTACCGGCGCTGTTAGGCAGCCTTCTTCCGGGCTTCCTGCTGACCTTCGATGATGCCGAGGATGTCGGACTCCTTCATGATGAGGAGTTCCTGGCCGTCGATCTTCACTTCGGTGCCCGACCATTTTCCGAACAGGATGCGGTCGCCCTTTTTTACGTCCAGCGGCTGAAGCGCGCCGTCTTCGCCGCGCACCCCGGACCCCACGGCGACGACCTCGCCTTCCATGGGCTTTTCCTTTGCGGTGTCGGGGATGATGATTCCGCCGGCGGTACGGGTATCGCTTTCCACGCGGCGCACCAGCACACGGTCATGAAGTGGTCTGAAAGTCGTCATGCGTCATTCCTTCCTTAAGCAAATGAGCAAGGTCACACGCCCTCACGGGCGTGCCGGTCCAAAAAGATTTGAGTCGGCCCCTGCAACAGCGGCCGGTGTGGGAAGTAGGAAGGCGGAATTTTGGCATCAAGGGGGACGGCGAAAAATTTTTGCCGCAGAACGGCCAGGTTGTTAGCAGCCCCCTGAGCTTGCTGCTAATCTATTGAAATCAAATACAATTTAGTGGAACCGCGGCCCGCCCCGTGAGATTCTAAAGGCGAGGATGTTGGGAGCTGTTGGAGAGGTGTATGAGCGATCTTGCACTGCAACTTCGGAACTACCGCCTGACCACCGCGCAGATCTTCTATTTCATGCCGGACCACCCGGCCCTCCTGCAGGAATTCATCTGGCAGGAGCTGGACCTGGCGCCCAAATTCCCGGTGCTTCACAAATTTCTGGATTTCTGGAAAGCGGAACTCGACGCCAAGCTCCATTCCGTGCGGGTCGCGCACTGCGAGCTCATCACGCCGTCCGAATTCCGCGCGCTGGACGGCAAGTTGATTCTGCACTGAGGCCAGGGGAGGCGCGCGGCCTCCCCTTCCCTCATATTAGTTGAGATGCGCGCGCTTTGCGGTCTGCTCGGCCTTGGCCGCGGCGATCGCGTTTTTAACGTCTTGCTGCTCCTCCGGCGGCGGAAGGATCGCATTCAAGCCAAGCGCCTTGATCCACAACTCGCGGCCCCAGCCCTTGGAGTGGTAGACGTGCTCGTCTTCCTGATCTTCCACCTCGTCGTAGGCGGCCTTTAGCGCGGCCGCTGCCTCAGCGTTGGTCCGTTTCAGCGCGGTGGCGCATTCGCCGATCAGCTGCCAGTTGGCGTGATCCTTCGTCTCCGCCAAGACGACGCAATCGCAGGCCACCAGTTCCGCGGCGGCGGGGTCACCGGCGGCGAGCGCCATCTTCATCGCGACCACCAAGGATTTCCCGATATGTTCGACCACCTGGCACCCCGGCGTCATTTCGCCTGGATCGAGACCGAGCGCGCGCCACCTAGGCCGTCTAGGTAAAGCGCGTTGATTTCAGGTCATTTCGTCACAACCCTGGCGAAGGAGAACCCGCAATGCGGGTCGAAGTTAAGTAAATGAGGCCCGGCGAAGTGGTAGCCTTACAGATGTCTGCCCGCGGCCCTTGCAAACACGGAGAACATTTGATGACACGCACACGGAAAATAACCGCGCTTTTGACGGCGAAGCCGGGCAAGGTCGCCGAGTTGGAAGCACTGCTGAAAGATATGGTGGGTCCCTGCCGCGCCGAGCCGGGCAACCTTCTGTGGGACATCTGGCAGGATCGCGACGATCCGAATCGCTTCGTGCTGGACGAACTCTACATCGACGACGATGCCGTCGCCGCGCACCGCGCCAGTGCGCACTTCCAACGTTATGTCGCAAGGATCGGCGACGTCGCCGAACGCACTCCGGTCGTGTCCAAGGCGTACGATGTGAAGAGCGCGGGTTGACCGGCGCGCTTCACACGCCGTCCGATCTCTGATTTCGGAACATCGTCATAGAGCATGCGTTCACCGCTAGACGGCGCGCGACTTCCCTTCTGCGCGCCTTGCAACGGGAGATTTCAATGGCGATGCAGGACACATCCGCGCAAGGTTCGCAGAGCGCGGACCGCGCGGGCGGATTCACCGACGGCGAAGACCTGGGCGAGATCAAGGACACGATCGGACGCTCGGCGCGGACACTTTCAACGGAACTGAAGCGGGAGCGTCAGCGCCTCATGAGCGACGTGACGCAAAGCGCGGCCGCTTTCGCCAACGAGAAAAAAAGTGCCGCCGCGGAGTATCTTCATGTTCTCGGCGACGCCGCGGCGGCGAGCTGCCAGGTGCTCGAACAGAGAGGCTATGGCGGCAGCTCGCGGTTCCTGACGCGCGCGGTGCAAAGCCTGCATGACGCCACCGACGACTTCTCCGCGCAGGAGCCGGGCGAACTGGTCGACAATGCCGTCCGCTATGCGCGGCGCAATCCGGCGATGTTCTTGGGCGCGGCCTTGTTCGCGGGCTTCGGACTGGCGCGCATGATCCGCGCTTCGCAAGCAGCCGAAGATCTGGAGATGGACGGCGACGAAGATCATTGGCACGACGATGCCGGAGAGCACGCCGACGACGTGGGCGACCAGGACATGGATGAGCACGACGAGACACGCTACGCGGACGAACTTGCGGAGGATCTCGACGATGCAACCTAACGATCCTTCCATTCGCGAGCTCCTGGGCACCGTGATCGACGGCACCAGCCGTCTGGTGCGGCAAGAGCTGCGCCTAGCCCAGGCCGAAGCGACGGAGAAACTGCACAAAGCCAAGATGCAGCTCATCTCGGTCATGGCCGGATTATTGCTCGGCTTTTGCGCACTCTTGATTCTGCTGCAGGCCCTGGTCGTCAGTCTGGCGCTTGTGATCCCGGCGTGGCTGGCCTCGGTGGCCGTGGGTCTCCTTCTGGCCGTGGCGGCGGTGGCGCTGATCAAACACGGGCAAGCGGATCTCAACACCGAACATCTGAAGCCGAAGCACACCCTGCGCTCGGTCAAGAAGGACAAAGACATGGTCATGGAGAAGGTAAAATGAGCCGCGAGATTGACGACCTGGAAGCTGAGATCGCCGAGACGCGCGCCGACCTTGATCAGGCCCTGGACCTTCTTCAGGCCAAGATGACGCCCTCGGCGCTGATCAATCAGGCGTTCGATCACGTGCATCGAAGCCCGATTCTATCGGCCAGCATGGGCCCCATGTACGCCCACCGCCCTTTCACGACCATGCTGCTGACCGCGGGCCTGAACTGGTACCTCGGCAAGCGCGCTGCAAAACGCGCCCAGGAAGGCGACCGCGCGTGGCAGGCCCATCACGACGACAGTCCGCGCCACCGGGTGCGCGAACTCACGGGCCGGGCGCGTACCCGCGTGAAGAATAGCGCGATGCGGGCGCGCGAGCGTCTGACGGGAGCCGCGCATCAAGTGGAGGACAGCGCTGCCCACGCCATGGAGAGCGCGCAAGGCAAGGCCAGCCTGGCGCGGGAGCGTCTTCATACCGCAAGTGACTCAGCGCGGGAGAAGATCTCCGCGGCGAAGGAGCGCGGCAAACAACGCATGCACGACATGATGGAACATGGCCGCGAACGGTCTCACCATATGGCCGACAGTACGAGGGAAAGAATGCGCAGCAACAAACAACGGGCCAAAACATTCTTCGAAAAGCAACCGATGCTGGCCGGGGCGATCTGCGCGGTGATCGGCGCGGCCATCGCCAGCGCGATTCCGGCGAGCGAAACCGAGCGCCGGGCGGCACGCCCCTTCGGCTCCAAGATGAAACGCTTGAAAACCCAGGCCAAGGAAAAGGCGGTGCAAGGTATCGAACGCGGCGCCACCATGGCCACGGAGGCCCTCGAAACGGCCACGACAAAGCTTGAAAACAAGATCGTCCCGGCCGGGCCTTCGGTCCACTAGGCAGCCGGAGAAGGACCGCCGCACGCGACTCCGCCGCGGCGGTCCTCCTTTTTTGGAAGCGTCAGTCCCGGCGCCCCGACCGTGGACGCAGGAGCCCCGCCCGTTCTCAACCGGAGAGAGATGCACGATTGCCCCGGCGGAGATTTGCGCCTATAGTCGGTCGTCGGCTCGTCATAGGTCGCTCCCCGTCCCGCTCTAGCATTTGAGAGCCCGACTTGGCCTCCTCCTGTCTCGAATTTGACCCGTCCGCGCGGTGCGTAGGACGGCACCAGCCCGTTTTTGGGCACATAGAAGGCAAGTCAATACAATGGCAAACGGCACGGTAAAGTGGTTCAACGCGACGAAGGGCTTCGGCTTCATTCAGCCGGACGACGGTTCGAAGGATGTGTTCCTGCACATCTCCGCCGTCGAGCGCGCCGGGATCGCGCGAATCAATGAAGGTCAGAAAGTAAGCTACGACCTGATGACCGAGCGCGGCAAAACGGCCGCCGGCAACCTAAAGCTCCTCTAGTCGAGCGAACAACGGGGCGGTCAAACCGCCCCGTTTTCATTTCGGCCCGCCGCGGCGGGCCACACCATCAGCGCGCGCTCGCCTTTTGAACGCGCGACCGGAGAGTTATGTCAAAAGAAGAACTGTTGGAATTCGAAGGCGTCATCACCGAAATTCTCCCCGAAGCGCGTTTTCGGGTACGCTTGAGTAACGATCACGAGATCATCGCCTATACGGCGGGCCGCATGAAAAAGAACCGCATCCGCACGCTGACGGGCGACAAGGTGACGGTCGAGATTTCACCCTATGATCTGACCAAAGGGCGGCTGATCTTCCGCCACATGGAAGCACGCACCCCCGGCAGCAAGCGGCCCACCCGGCCGTTCGTAAGGCGGCGATAATCAAGCCGCGCATTTCAAAGCCCTGGAGAGCAACCGTGAATCGATTTGTGCAAAGGGCAAAAGCGGCGGAACGGGACAGAACAATGTTCCGTCTGCTTGATACAGAAACACACGAGGTCATCGCCCACTTCGCCACCAAGGAATACGCGCGCGCCACAGCCCGTGCGCTGTCGCGCGAGCAACATCGTCCGTTGACGGTCCTGTTCGGCACCAGCGCGCTTCCCGTTGCCCGCTACGCGGACGGCGCCGAGATCGCCGTCACGGCGACCATTCATTGGCTGACCTGATCGGCAGGAGTTTTTATGAGCGGCGATCAAAATCTGGCGTTGTTCTGCGATTTCGAGAACATCGCCCTGGGCGTGCGCGACCTCAAGTCGGCGAAATTGGACATGAAACTGATCCTTGAGCGATTACTGCTCAAAGGCAGCATCGTGGTCAAGAAAGCCTATTGCGACTGGGACCGCTACAAGGAGTTCAAGGCGCAAATGCACGGCGCGGCCTTTGAACTCATCGAAATTCCTCATGTGCGCCAGTCCGGCAAGAATTCGGCCGACATCCGCATGGTCGTGGACGCCTTGGATCTTTGCTACACCAAGGCCCATATCGACACGTTCGTGATCATTTCAGGCGACTCCGATTTCTCGCCGCTGGTGAGCAAGCTGCGCGAGAACGCAAAAACGGTGATCGGCGTCGGCGTCCGCGCCTCGACTTCCGAACTCCTGATCAGCAACTGTCACGAGTTCATTTTTTACGACGATCTGATTCCGGAGGCTGCGCCGCGCGCGCCGGCCCGCCGCCGGTCGTCACGCCGCGGCCGCGGCGCAAAATCCGACGCGTCGGGCGCGGAGGCGGCGCCCGCGAGCATCGACCGGACGCGGGACGATAAGGCGCTCGAAGGAATAACCCTCGTGCTCGAAACCGCGGCGGCCTTGTACGCTGAGCGCGGCGACGGCGCGAAATTGTGGGCGTCGATGGTGAAGCAAACATTGCGCCGCCGCCGTCCCGACTTTACCGAAGCCGCTTACGGCTATCAGTCGTTCAACGACCTGATCGAAGACGCGGCAAAGCGCGGATTGGTTGATCTTGCGCGTGACGATAAGTCCGGCGGATACGTCATTCACAAGATCCGCACGCCCGCATAGCGGGCGATACCGCGTCTTGAATCGCTTCACGGCCGAATTGACTAACGGACGGCGGGGGCGAAGTGATAGACTTGGCGCATTGCCGGCTTATGCCCAGGGCGCCGGCGACTGAGAGTGCTTCATGCTCCCGCCTGTCGGAGAATGAATGCACCGCAGAGGTCCTCTTTCCACTTTCATCGATCGTCCCCGCGTTCGCATGTTCGGCGCGAGCCTTGCCGCGCTTGGCGTCGTCATAGGCGCATTCATCGCCACGAGCGCGCGGGAGACACACCTGTCCGCGAGCTACCAAGGCGCTTCGGGATTTGAACGCTCGCAAGCCACGCAAACCATGTCCGCCCTCGGCTACACGCAGGTCAGCCTGCTGGAGAAACGCGAGGACGGATCGTGGCGCGCCAGCGCCCAGAAGAACGGCACGCAGTACCACGTACGCATCTCGCCCTACGGCATCGTCAGCGCGCAGACCGCACCGCAACTCGGCATCGTCCTCGAATGACGAGACCGTCCCTCCGCTTCTCACCACCCAAGGAATCTTAATGCAAACCGAGCGCCTCATCCGTTTCGATGGTCTTATCACCGGCATCCAGACGGATGGACGTTTTCGCGTCAAGTTTCCGAACGGCCATGAGGTCGTGGCCGAGCCCGGCACGGACTCCGATCTGCCCACTCTCGGCGATGCGATTACGGTTGAGATCTCCGCACACGATACGACGCTGGGCCGGCTGTTTTTCCGCCGCACGGCCCGCCCCGCCGCGCAGTG
The DNA here is from genome assembly GCA_041905525.1 of Rhodospirillaceae bacterium. GTDB lineage: Bacteria > Pseudomonadota > Alphaproteobacteria > Rhodospirillales > Rhodospirillaceae > SHVO01. The sequence continues at coordinate 215,797 of JAYRKY010000001.1, read as the reverse complement.
ACGGATATGTCCACCACGCACACATTCATGCTTGCAGGCGCCGATACCGACGACGCGCAACTCACCGCGCTGATCCGCACCTCGCTGCTGGCTCAGCATGAATGCGACAGGTCCAATTGGCTCAATCAGATCGAACTTGGGCTGGATGGCTACGGCGGCGGGCACCGCGACATGGCGGCGCGAATCCTGAACATCTTACGCATCCTGGCGCTGGAGCCGAAAGGCACACACGCACGCGCGGAGCACTCAGCATGAAATTGAGATCACGCAAGTTCGTCGCACCCGCCAATGACACGGTGCCGGACGCCTCGCATGTGGCCAAGCGCCGGCAGTGTTTGAGCTGCCTCAAGGCGTTCCCGAGTCAATGGGCGGGCGAGCGGATCTGCCTCGAATGCCGCCGCTCCTCGCGGTGGCATTCGGGCACGGCTCGCTCCAGCGCTCACGGCGGCTGATCAGGGAACAGCATGGGACCGGCCATAGATGATCCCCTTGCGTTAGGCGACGACGGGCGCGCTGCGGTGATCTCGCGGTTTCACAGCTGGGTCCTCGCGAAAGGTATCGAAAAGCCGGACGGTCAGCATGTGGTCCGATTCTGCGCGGAAATGTGGGTCGACCAAAGCTTCCCAAGCGATCTCGGCATTCCGACGGTTTGGGCGGTTCTTCGCGCCGCCGAGGTCTTTACGCCTCGACCAAGAAACGCGTCCTAAAAGGGAATAACGATGAACCGCACCTACAGCCTGACCAGAGTTCCGGATCATTTTGAACTGCGCCGCGCCTTCGCGCGTTTTTCGCGCGCGACGCAGTATGCGCTGGGCGTACTCGTCCTGAACGAACGCAAATTCGATCTCATGGCTGCACTTGCCGACGACAATCCCGAGAGGATGACGTCGAAGGACCGCAAGATTGTCGGACAGATGATGCACGAGCGCGGCGCGGCGTTCATGCTCAGCTCGCGGTAATGGCGGGCGAGCCTAACCAGCCTTCACGCTGACCTTCACCGGCGGCGGCGCCTTCAGCGTCTGATAGATCACGCAGTAACGCTCGGTGAGCTTGATCAGCGTGGCGAGCTGTTCTTCGGTCAGATCACCGTCGATGTCGAAGGCGAGACGGATATCGCGAAAGCCCACGGGCGCCGTTTTATCCACGCCAAGCGTACCTTTAAAATCGAGATCGCCTTCGGCGCGCACTTTGGCATCGCGGATCTTCAGCTCGAGCGCCGTCGCGACGGCATTCAAAGTGACGCCCGCGCAGGCGACCAGCGCCTCGAGCAGCATGTCGCCCGAGCAGGCGTGCATACCGCTGCCGCCCGTGGCGGGATGAAGCCCGGCTTCAATCAACGCCTTCGAGGTTTGCACCGAACAGGTCACGCCTTCGCCCAAGGAGCCCTCGGCTTTTAAGGTGATCACGGCCGCGTCCGGCGTGTCGCGATACTTGGCCTTGATGGGCGCTTGCAAGTCCTTGAGTTCGGTCGATTTCATTGTCTGATCCTTGCAACACAAACGGTGCCGGGCTTCACTTCGCAGCTTTTTGAGCGGCGGCTTTATAGGCTTCCGGCGGAACGCGCTTATACCCCGCTTGCTCATAGGCGTAACCGTAGGAAAGCAAGGTCGCTTCGGACCACGGCGCGCCAACGAAGGACAGCCCCATCGGCATGCCGCCGACGGCTCCCATCGGAACGGTGAGAATGGCGTAGCCGGCAATGGCGACATTGCGGGTGACGGAACCGGGGCCTTCGCTGCGCCCGCTGGACCGCGGCGTGCCGTCCGCCGGAATCACGCCGGCCGGGTCGCCGGCGGGAGTCACGATGGCCGAGATATTGTTCTGCGCGAGCAGCGCGCCGTATCCCTCGGGGCCTGCGCGACGGCCCACGAGTTCGATCAGCTCGCGGTAGCGCGGGGTGTTGAGGTCGCCGCCGGCGGCGGCCGCCTCCTCGAAGTACTTCACGCTGATGGCGGACTCACGCGGATCGGCTTTATGGAAGGCGATCAGATCCTCGACCGTGCGCGCCTTCACGGCGGGCGGCGCGCCGGCAAGATAGGCGGCGATGTCGTGGTTGAAGTTGTAGGCCTCGGCTTCGAGGCCGGGGCCGTTAAGGTTCTCAAGATCCCCCGGAATCTCCACCAGTTCCGCGCCTTGCATCCGCAGCACTTCCAGCGCGGCGTTGAACACGGCAGTCGCTTCCGCCGCGCGTTCCTGGCTGCCGCGCAGCACGCCCAGGCGCGCGCCCTTCAAGGCCGCCGCGTTGAGCGCTTTGAGATAGTCGGTCTTGCGTGCATCGGCCTCTTGGGTGCGTGGATCGGCCGGATCGGAGCCGGCGAGCACGGTGAGAAGCATGGCCGTGTCGGTCACCGTGCGCGCCATGGGGCCCGCCGTATCCTGGAACTCCGTGATCGGGACGATGCCGCGTCGGGACACGAGCCCGCGCGTCGGGCGCAAGCCGACGATCCCGTTCACATTGGAGGGGCCCGTGATCGACCCGGACGTATCGGTGCCAAGAGCGCCGGCGCCGAAGCTGACGGCCATCGCGATGCCGGAGCCGGAGCTTGAGCCCGCCGCGGACTTTGTGAGGTCGTACGGATTATGGGGCGTGCCCCCCACGCTGCTGCCGGCGTAGGAGTCCGTGGTGCGATAGCCCGCCCACTGCGAAAGATTGGCCTTGGCGAGAATGACCGCGCCCGCCGCACGCAAACGGCGTGTCACTTCGGCGTCCGCGGCGGGCACGTTCTCGGCCAGCGCGAAGGATCCGGCAGTGGTGGGCACGCCGACAGCGTCGATATTGTCCTTCAGGATGATCGGGACTCCGTCCAATGGACCGAGCGATTTGCCCTCCTCCCGCCGTTGATCGGACGCGGCGGCTTGTTCGAGCGCATCCGGCACCACGGTGATGATCGCGTTGAGACCGCCGTCATACATATTGATGCGGTCGATATAGGCCTGGGTCACGGCGACGGAGCTGGTCTTCTTGGCCGCGAGATCGGCGGAGAGCTGAGCCAGCGAGACCTCGGCTACGTCATAGGGTTTGTCGGGCGTTTCTTTTGAGCAGCCCGCAAAGGCGAGACCTGACATCAGAGCGACAGCGGCGGCGGCGCGCGACAGCTTCATCGTATTTCCCCTTCGGTATCTTGCCGCAGTGTCGCAAATGTTGGCGCACCCGCCAAGGTTGGGACCTCTGCGGCCGGCGGAGCTTTCGGGTTCGGCAACGGCCCGCGGGGGCGCGCAGAAGTTGAGTGCATTCTTACGCGGCACGCGGCAAGCCAAAAAGGAACAAATATCGAGGCGGATCAGAGGCTTGTGTGCCGCGTCATTTGCGCAGCTGCCGCGCGGCAGCGCCCCCGCTTACGGCCGAAGAGCGCATGCGGTCCCGTCGAGGACCGCGCAAATCACGTCACATCTTCACAATGTCAAACAGCGGCGCATTAGAATGCGTCCTGCAAGGGTGCGCTTTTCGCGATTTTTTGCCTATCAAGAATTCTCATGCGCCGGACAATTTAGTTCCCCCGAAAAATCGAACATGTGCGGGCCGCGAGTCGCGGCTTACAGGGGCGTCTGGGACGCGGCCCGCGGGGCGGTTTCCGGAAGTTTCACAAATATCGGAAGCACCGCGACCGCGACGCAGGCGATCATCGCCCCCGGCACCATGGCCCAGCTGGTGCCGGCGATGGCGAGTTGCGCGAGGAACGGCGTGAGACCGCCGAAGATCGCTGTGGCGGCGGTGGCGCCGAGGGCGAGACCGCTGAGCCGCGCTTCCACGGGAAACTGCTCGGCGGTGGCGACTGCGCCGACCGCGCTGACACCTCCGGCAACGGCGGCGAGCACGACTGCGGCGGCAAGTCCCTCCACGAAACTTCCGCGTGCCATGAGCGCGAACGCGGTGATGGGCAGGATCGCGCTCAAGAGACTAAGGGCGATCAAGACCGGCCGGCGGCCGAAGCGATCGGACAGCGCGCCGACGATGGGCGTGACAAGGATGACGACAAGCGCCGCGGCCGTGGATAGAATCAAGGCCGAGCGCTCGCTCAAAGAGCCTGTCGTGTTCAGGAAAGTGGGCACATAGGTGATGCCCACATAATAGGTGATGGAGCCGAGCGCCGAGATGGCGAAGGACCGCGCGATGCCGGGCCGGTGGTGCGCGAGGGTTTCGCGCAGCGGATGACGGGTGAGCGTACCGGCCCGGGCGCGATCGCGGAACTCCGGGGACTCCTCCATCACGGTCCGAAGGACCCACACGACAAAAGCCAGCGCGGCCCCGAAGAAAAAGGGAATACGCCAGCCCCAGCCTTCAAGGTCTTCGGCGCTCAGGCCGTAGACCGTGAGCGCCGACAGCCCCACCGCCATGAGACTGCCGATCTCGCTGGCGGCGGACGCACAGGACGTCACGAAGCCACGGCGCCCGGGCGCGGCTCCCTCAAGCAGGTAGGCCACGGCGCCGGAATATTCAGCACCGACGGAGAAGCCCATCGCGCAGCGCAGCGCGAGGAGCCCGACACCCGCGAGCGGACCGATTTGCGCATAGGTCGGCAGCAGCGCAGTGATCGCCATGGCCGTGCTGGTCATCAACATGGTGCGCAGGAGCATCGGCCGGCGGCCGAAGCGGTCACCGAAATAGCCGAACACCATCGCGCCAAGCGGCTGGAACAGGAAGGTGACGGCGAAGCCGCCCAAGGTCGCGACCAGCGCCATCGTCCCGCCGCCGAAGAAGACCCGCGACAGCACGGTGGCGAAGTAGAGATAGAGGGTGAAGTCGTACCATTCGACGATGGTGGAGAACGCCGCGAGGATCGCCGAGCGGCGCGTGATCCGAAGAGAGGGGGCGTCGGCGGCAGGGGACATTGCGGCTCCACACGGAAGGGAGAGTGTGGCGGGCCGGCCGGCGCGTTGTCAAAACATGTGAACCAAGCGAGCGCGGTTTTTCGTTGGATCAACAACTGGGAAACGACCCCTCACCCGCCCTCCCCCTTTCAGCGGAAGGAAAAGGGTGCGGGTGCGTCGCGCTAACCGCCGGGATGCAACCCCGGCGCCTCGTGTCCGGTGCGGGCGACGTATTCGGTGTAGCCGCCGCCGTAGACGTGCGGGCCTTCGGGCGTAAGTTCCAGCACACGGTTCGAGAGCTTCGCGAGGAAGTGGCGGTCGTGCGAGACGAACAGCATGGTGCCCTCGAATTCCGCCAGCGCGGCGACGAGCATTTCCTTCGTCGCCATATCGAGGTGATTGGTGGGCTCGTCGAGGACGAGAAAGTTCGGCGGATCGAACAGCATCTTCGCCATGACCAAGCGGGCCTTCTCGCCGCCCGAGAGCACGCGGCAGGGTTTCTCGACATCGTCGCCGGAGAAGCCGAAACATCCCGCCAGCGTGCGTAAGGTGCCCTGCCCCGCTTGCGGAAAGGATGAGTCCAAAGATTCGAATACGGTTTCGTCGCCGTCGAGCAAATCCATGGAGTGCTGGGCGAAGTAGCCCATTTTCACGCTCACGCCGAGTTTCACGGTGCCCTGATCGGGGAGGGCGCCGAGGTCGGGATCGAGCGCGCCGGCGACCAGCTTGAGCAGCGTCGATTTGCCGGCGCCGTTGGCGCCGAGCACGCACCAGCGTTCCTTGCGCCCCAGATGCAGATCGAGCCCCTGATAGATGACGTGGCGGCCATAAGCCTTGTGCACGTTTTCGAAAGTGACGACGTCATCGCCGGAGCGCGGCGGCGGACGGAATTCGAACTGGATGGTCTGACGGCGCTTCGGCGGTTCGACGCGCTCGATCTTGTCCAGCTTCTTCACCCGGCTTTGCACCTGCGCCGCGTGCGAGGCGCGCGCCTTGAAGCGTTCGATGAAGGCAATTTCCTTGGCGAGCATCGCCTGTTGCCGTTCATACTGAGCCTGTCGCTGCTTCTCGGCGAGAGCGCGCTGCTGTTCGTAGAAATCGTAATTGCCCGAATAGGTGATGAGCTCGCCGCCGTCGATCTCGACGATCTTATTGACAATGCGGTTCATGAACTCGCGGTCATGGGAGGTCATGAGTAGCGCGCCGTCGAAGCGCTTCAAGAAGTCCTCAAGCCAGATCAGGCTTTCGAGGTCGAGGTGGTTCGAGGGTTCGTCGAGCAGCATGCCGTCCGGGCGCATAAGAAGGATTCGCGCCAGGGCGACGCGCATCTTCCAGCCGCCCGAAAGCAGGCCGACATCGCCGTCCATGCGCTCTTCGCTGAAGCTGAGACCGGCGAGCACCTCGCGCGCGCGGTCTTCGAGCGCATAGCCGTCGAGCTCCTGAAAGCGCGCCTGCACTTCGCCGTAGCGCCCCACCAGTTCCTCCATCGTGTCAGCCTGGTCCGGGTCGATCATGGCCGCTTCAAGTGCCGCCATCTCGGCGGCGAGCGCGCTGACGGGGCCCGCGCCGTCCATGACGGCCGCCACCGCGCTTTGGCCGGACATCTCGCCCACGTCCTGGCTGAAGTAACCGATGGTCATGCCGCCCTCGACCAGCACCCGGCCGTCATCGGGCTGCTCGGTGCCCGCGATCATGCGGAAGATCGTGGACTTGCCGGCGCCGTTGGGGCCGACAAGGCCGACCTTCTCCCCCTTCTGAAGCGTCATGGACGCATCGATGAAGAGGATCTGGTGGCCGTGCTGCTTGGTGATGGAATCGAGACGGATCATGGTGGGGGAGATTTCGCGCCAGTTTGGTGAGGGAGGCGCTTTTTCCAACCACGTTGAACGCCAGTTTCGCGCGCTTTTAGCGGCTTAAATCGCCGTTTGTCAAATGACGCGGCGCCCCCGTGGGGCGGCGGAAATTCGGTTAAGGCTCTGCAAGTCCGCCGTGCCCTCGCCCGTATTCCGCCATAGTCACCCCGTTAAATGGAAGCGTCTGGTTGATTCAAACCAGCTCGTGCCAGGTGAACAAAAGAAATGCCCGACAGCCTACGCCTTGAGAGCGACGTCATGTTCCTCGAAACGACCAACAGTGCCCCGCGTCCGGTGGCGCTGGTCGTCGACCCGGACGACTTGGCGCGCCAGGTGGCCGCCGAGATTGCGGTGGCGGCGGGCTTCGACGTGCATCCGGCCTCCTGCGGCGATGAGGCCGTGACGCTGGTGATGGAACAGGGCCGCGTCGATGTGCTGCTGGTGGCGACGGACCTGCCGGAGATGCCGGGCGAGGAATTGGCCGACAGCCTGAGCAAGGATTTTCCGGAGATGCGCTTTGTGGTGCTGCTGCGCCCCGAGGAAGACACCGAGCATACGCGGGCTCTGCGCAAGCCGTTCACGCGCGAAGAGCTGGTGCGAAGCCTGGATCCGGAGCCGGCCGCCGTCGAACCGGCGGCTCGCGGCGCGTTCAAGCTGGCGCGCGTGTTTAGGAAACTCCGCCGTTCACGCCCCGCTGCTCCGCCTCAAACCCCTTGAGATAGAGGACGTCGTCGGCGCCCGGTGTGTGGCCTCCGCCCGCCATCATGGCGGCATAGGCCGCGCTTCCCGGCGAGGACAGGACGGCGAAGGCCGGCGGCTGAACCATTGTCAGCTCGCGGTTGAGGTTGGTTTTCACGAAGTCCATGGTGAGCCCGGCAAGCCGCTGGTGGTGATGCGGCGCGGCGAAATAGCCGAGACCCGTATTGGGCGTTTCCCACACCGGCGTGACGTCGCCGCCCAGCATCTGCTCCTGCATCAGGTTTTGCACCTGGATGACCGCGCGCTGCTGCGCGCCGGGATCGGCGTGGGCGAAGGACGGATCGAAGGGCACGAAGATGAAGTCGGCGCCGCCGAAATTGACATGCGCGACCTGCATGGCCGGCAGCGGACTGAGACCCCGCTCGGCGGAGAGCATCTTGATCACCTCGACCGCGAAGGGGATCTGCTGGAGTTCGCCGATATAATAGCCGCTGACGCCCGAGCGGTCGGCGACTTGCACCGCCGGCACGTCGAGCGTGGGCATCATCAGCATGAACTTGACGTTCTGAATGCGGCCGGGGCCCCAGCGCCCGGACCGTAGGCCTTGAAGAAATTGCAGGCCGGTGATGGTGCCGCGCTTATGGGCGCAGATGAGACAATCGATGCGCGCGCGCGGATCCTGAAGGGTGCGCAGCGCCACCAGCGGCGCCGAGGCGGCGACGACCTGGGGCGAGCCAAGCGCCTTGAGGTATTGTTCAATAGTCGCAAGCGCCGCCTTATCGCCGTCGACGATCAGGAAGCGAGTCTTGCGGATGATCTCTGGGTCAGCGATGCCCGCCATTGCCGCCGACGTGTGTTACGAACCCCACCATGGGGGGATGTTTCTCGTTGAACCGCCATTTACGCAAGCAATTTCAGCGTGTCGCGCGGAAATAGGCAGACGCGGCCGAAAAGCCGTTTCGGGTCGATGATTCAGAGCGGACGCAAGGCGCCGACGATGGCCTTGCGCAGGATATCGAACGTGGCTGGCTTCTGCACGATGGGACGGGACCGCCATGCGGGGTCGACGCCGTCGGCGCCATAACCGGTGAGAAACAGATAGGGCACGGAGAGAGTGTCGAGCCGCTGTGCGATCGGATAACTGGCCCGGCCGGCGAGGTTGAGATCGAGGACCGCGAACTGCGGCGCGGCGCGCTCCAGAAGCGCGAGTCCGGTTTCCACCGTCGAAGCAAGGTGAACAGCGGCCGCGCCGAGATCGAGGAGAATCTCCTCGATATACATGGCCACCAGGGCTTCATCCTCGACCACCACAACGGCGCGGCCGGCGAGCGGACGCTGTGGATCGACCGGCGCCGCGGCTTGTGAATCAAAAGGTGTCGTCACGCCGTTAGCCCCGCGTCCAACGGAAATTGAATGCGCACCTTCAGCCCATCGGGCGCATACTCGCGGACGACTTCGCCGCGAAGTTCATGCAGCACGGCGCGCTCGATGAAAAAGGTGCCGAAGCCGCCCGGCGCGGGGGGCGTCACGGGCACAGCGGCCGGAGCGCCGAATTCTTCCCAGGACAAGAGCAAGACGTCGTCGTCCACACGCCGCCAACTGATGGCAAGGCTTCCGACGGGGACGGACAAGGCCCCGTACTTGAGGGCGTTGGTGGCAAGTTCGTTGACGATGAGCGCAAGCGGGACGGCCTGCCGTGGGACGAGCACCACCGGCGGCCCCGCCAGGGTGACGCGGTTGAGCGCGGAGTCCTCGTAGGCCTGAAGGATGACGCGCACGAGATCGGCCAGTCCCACCGCCATCCAATGGCGCTTGCTGAGCACGTCATGCGCGCGCGACATGGCCATGAGCCGATTTTGAATCGCGTTGCGGACCGCACCGGGATCCGTCGTGCGGCGCAGGGTCTGCGACACAATGGCCTGCACGCCCGCAAGCGTATTCTTCACGCGGTGGTTCAACTCGTTGATGAGAAGGACGCGCTGGGTCTCGGCGCTGGTGACGGCGCGCGACATTCGTAATGCAATCGCCGCCGCCGCCACATAAAACACCGCGCCGACGGCTAGCGCGATCATGATGGCGCGATTGACCGATTGCGACAAATGACTGGCAGGCACACCAATCGCCACCGTCCAGCCCGAGGTCGGAGAGCGCGTAAATGCGGTGAGCAACGTCACCCCCTCAAGCGACGAGGTGCGCGCGACACCTTCGGGGCTGGCGCTCATTTCGGCCTTGAGGGATTCCGCACCCGACGTCAGCTCCTCGCGGCCGAGAGAGGGATGACGGGCGACGTGACGGTAGTTCCGGTCGAAGATCGAAACGACCCACCCGGCGGGAAGCTGCAAACTGTCAGTGATGTTGAAAAAAGTGTCGCGTGACGGATTGAAGCCGAGGACGTAGCGCACCTCGCCATCGACGATGACCGGCGTGTCGATGGTGAAGGTGGGACGCCCGGTCACGGCCCCCATGTACATGTCCGATATGTAAGAGTTGCGGCGCGCGAACGCCTCTTGGACTCCGGCGAGATTGCCGCGCTTGATGCGATCTTTGAGCGGTAGGACGCTGAGCAGGATGTTGCCCTCGGCATCGGAGACGATGACATTCGACAGCGAGCCGTGGAACGTCGCGACAAAGCGTTCCGCCTCGGGCCGGAACGCCGCGAGATCACCCGACTGCAAGGCCGGGGAACCGGCCAGAAGGCGCAGAGCGGCCATATGGCCCTTCAACTCGGCCTCGGTCGACGACATGACGCTGCGCGCCGTTTGCATGATGCCCTCTGCGGTGCGCTGTTCCGTGACGCGCGAGACCACGAAGATGACGGCGACCGTAAGCAGCAGCATCGGGACAACGATGCCGGCGATCAGAATGCGGAGTTGGCGATAGAGATTCGGATGAGGAGCGGCGACGGCATCCGGGATTTCCGATTTATTCGGAGCCGCAGCCGCAATGTCCGGTACGACGTTCAACGTTCCCCCTCCGCCCGTCCGAAGGGTTAGTCTAGACGGTAATGTTGGGAGACGAAACGGGAGGTTTACGAAAGAGCGGCGGTTCGCCCGCGCCTTTTGATCAACTTACGCCTGTTGCATTGATATTCATGCCACTTAACGCTCCAGCCGGAGCATGAGGGTAACGCGCCGGTTTTCGCGCCGGCCGTCCTCCGTGGCATTGTCGGCGAGGGGCCGGGAGTCCGCATATCCCACAGCTTCAATCCGCGTGGGGTCGAGCCCCGCTTCGACCAGGACCCGCACAACCGTGGCGGCGCGCTGCGCCGAGAGTTCCCAGTTTGACGGAAAACGGGCCGTGGCGATGGGGGCGCTATCGGTATGGCCTTCGACGGAGACCGTGAAGCCTCCGGCGGCGAGGATGGGCGTGAGCGCGCGCACGACCTTGGGCCCCAGGCCTTGCAAGTCCGCCGCGCCGGTGGCGAAGAGGATGGAGTTGGGGATCTGAAGACGCACCCCATCGGCCTCGACGGAGACACCTATATATGTGGCAAGACCCGCTTCGGCGAGGCGCGTGCGCACCGTGCGCAAAACCTCCTCCCGCCGGCGGATGCGTTCGACGTCGTCGTCCTTCACCACCGCGAGAGTTGCACCTTCGCCGGGGCCCGTGGCAGCCGGGGGTGCAATGGCGGGCGCAATACCGGACGCGCCGGGTGTGACTGTAAGCCCGACGGCCTGGCCACCATCATAAGGCGAGACCACCGGGAGCTGGAGCAAACCCTCAATAAAGCGCCGAGCGCCGGCGGCGCCCTCCGTTGTTGCGGCGCCCTTCTCGGCTGCCGGTGTTCCAGGCGCCGAAGCTTCGCCGGCACCGCGTCCGCCGGCGCGCCCGACAAGACCGGGGTCCGGCGACGGCGCGAAGGTCGCGGTGAGAAGTAGGCCGACAAACACCGTCAGCAGCAACGTCGACATGTCGGCGTAAGAGAGCAGCCATTCGTCCTGCGCCGGCGCCGGGTCGCCCGGAAGGGAAGGCGTGAACCGGGCCCGCAGCGCGGCGCGGCGCGGCGGCGCCTTCGCGGAGGGATGCGCGGTCACCGGGGACGGCGGGAGCGACAGGGATGGTTCGTCGCCGGTTTCAGGATCGGGCGGATGTGTCGTCATCGGCGCTACTTTCGGTGCCCAGTGCGTCCTCGGGTGCGAGAAAGACGTCGGCGTTGTTCATCTCGTTCTCGTGACGCTCGCCGATGGCGGTGAGCACTTCGCGCACATGCGAGGGCCCATGCCCCTCACCGATTTCACGAAAGGCTTCCGCGATGGCCGCCATGACCCGGAGATGATCGTGGGTCTTGGTTTCAATTTTGGCGGCGATAGGCTTGAGAAAAGCATTGGCGAGAACCAAGCCGTAGAGTGTGGTGATGAGCGCGAAGGCGAGGTTGGAGCCGACCTGCGTGGGTGTGGCCCCTTCACCCATCAAGCGCAGCATGTTGACGATGCCGATAATCGTACCGACCATGCCGAAGGCGGGCGCATAGGTGGCCATGGTACGGAATACCGCGGCTTCCTTGCGCTCCAACATTTCCTGCTGCTTCATGCGCCATTCCAGCACCGTGACGATGGCGTCGCCGGGCATACCGTCGACCAATAGCCTCAATCCGGTTTTCACGAACGGACTGCGCACCGCTTCGGCTTCGCTTTCCACCGCGTGAAGCTTTCCGGCCTTCCAAAGCGAGGCGATACGGACGAACCGGCCCGCGTCGTCGCGGTCAACGACGTGCGAGCGGGTCATGAGGCCGGCGAACCGCGCGAGCGCGCGGCCAAGATCGCCGAAGGAAAACGTAATCAGCGTGGCGGCGACGGTGCCGCCGAGAACGAGAATAGCGCTGGGCCAGTTGAGGAAGGACCATGGGTCCGGCGTTGTGACCGCAACCGACGCGATCAAGAGCGCGATGCCGCCGATCATGCCGGCAAGAGCACTGATGTTCAGGCCCGACGGCGAGACGCCCGCGGACGAAGCTGGAACAGCTACCGCGCCGGCGGGAGACGCGGGCCGGCCTTGCGGCGGGCGCGCATCGGCGTGCGCCGGGGACATCGGGGAACTCCTTCCATTACCAGGACCGGTCGCCCGCGTCATAAAGGCCGCGCGTGCGTGCCGGACTCCGTGCGGAGGAGACTAGAGCGCCCGCTGCGAGGGGCGTTGATTAGAGTCAAGGGGTGGGGTGGCCGGGTGGTGGGAGCGCGGGGTTCGGCGTGGAGGGATGCTTCGGCGAGAAGCCAGGACAAAGTCACTCGCTTGAAGCAATTTATCTGACTCCCGCCGGGCGCGCCGCGGGATATGCTAGCCGCCGAGAGGCTGGGGGATAGAGGGGTCCGTATGACGAAAGTCACCAGGTGGTTCGGTCTTGCCGCGCTCGGGTGCGCGGTGATCCTCGGGTCCGGGGCGTTCGCCGCCGACACGGCCCCGAAGCCCGAAACCGAGGCCGGAATCCCGGTCACCGATAAGCTGGTGATCGAGAAGTGCGGCGCCTGTCACGAAGCCGACGACAAGGGGAATTTGTCGCGCATCTCCTGGGCGCGCACCACGCCCGAAGGCTGGGCGCAGGTGATCCGCCGCATGGTGCGCCTGAACGGCGTGAAGCTGGAACCCGACGAAGGCCGCGCCATCGTGAAATATCTCGCGACCTATCACGGGCTGGCCCCCGAGGAGGCCAAGCCGGTGATGTACGTGCCGGAAAAGCGCGTCATCGACGAACCGAATCTGCCTGACGAAATCGTGCGCGACGCCTGCTCGCGCTGCCATGAGTTCGGGCGCGGCCTGTCGTGGCGGCGAACGAAGAGCGAGTGGAAGCTTCTGGAGAATTTGCACGTCGCGATGTTCGCGCAAGCCGACGCGGGCTTCCGCACGCCGATCCGCTGGGGCGCACCGGGCGGCGCGCCGGCGCCCGCGGCCGAGGGCGGCGCGAAGCCAAAGCGCCCCGCCGACGCGGCGCTGGACTACTTCGCGAAGATGGCGCCGCTCCACACACCTGAATGGGCGGCCTGGCGGCCGCGCATTCGCGCGCCGCGCATCGCGGGCAAATGGTACGTGTCGGCGGTGGTGCCGGGACAAGGCCAGTATGTCGGCGAGCTGACGATTTCGCCGACCGAAACGCCGGACGAGTTTCGCACCGAGGCGACCCTGCGCTCGGTGGCCACCGGCGCGAAGATGACGCGCACGGGAACGGGCCTTGTGTACGCGGGTTACTCCTGGCGCGGCCGCTCGAAGGGCGACGGCGCCGTGAACCGTCCCGACGACGCGGCGAGCGAGACGCGCGAGACCATGTGGTTCGCACCGGATCAATCTTCTGCCGAGGGCCGCTGGTATTGGGGTGAATATAGCGAGTTCGGCTTTGACGTGCGTTTGGAGCGCGGCGGCGCGGGCGCCGCGGTGCTGGGCGTGAGCCCGCCGATGGTGAAGGCCGGGAGCAAAGGCGTGCAGCTGAAGATCGTGGGCGCGAACCTGCCGGCGGGCGTTACCCCCGCCGATCTTGATCTCGGCGCCGGCGTGACCGTGAACCGCATTGTTTCGCACGCGGCTACCGAGATTGTCGCCGAGGTCGATGTCGATGCCGCCGCGGTCTCGGGCAAACGCGACGCGGCCCTGGCCGGGTCGGTGGCCCAAACCGCGTTTGCGGTCTACCGCAAGATCGACAACATCGTGGTCACGCCGGAAACCGGGCTCGCGCGCCTGGGCGGCGCCGGCAATTTCGCCAAGGGATACCAGCAGTTCGAAGCCATCGGCTACGAAAACGGCCCCGACGGAAAGGCGCACACCGCCGATGACGTCGCGATTGGACCGATTGAGGTGACGTGGTCGGTTGAGGAGTTTCTGTCGGTGTACGGCGACGACGACCGCGATTTCGTGGGCGAGCTGAACCAGCGCGGTCTGTTCACCCCCGCGCTGCAAGGGCCAAACCCGAAGCGCAAGTTCGGCCGGAATAACTACGGTGACGTCTGGGTGGTTGCCACCGCCAAGACCGACAAGGACAAAGATGGGAAAGCCGTGAGCGGCCGCTCGCGGCTGGTGGTGACCATCCCAACCTATATGCGCTGGGACCAGCCAGAGGTGAGCCGATGAACATCGCCATCACACGCAGCTACCGGCTGGGCGAGTTTCACCAGTTCAGCGCCGACGGCCGGCGGTTTCTGTACCTGGTGCCGGCGGGGGCGATCTTCGAGATCGACGGACCGGCGGCGCGGATCATCGACCGCTTGAGCACGAGCCCCGCGACGCATCAAGAATTGTTGGACGAGCTGGTGACCGCGGGCTTGCAGCCCACGGACGGACATGAGCTGATCGGCGAATTGTTCAGCGCGCGCGTGATCGGTGCGGGCGAACTCGCGCCGACCCCGCTGGCCAATCCGCCGGCGGATTTCCCGCTGCAGTCGCTGGTGATGAACATCACCAACCAGTGCAATCTCTCCTGCACCTATTGCTACGAGTTCGGCCAGGACAAGATTGCGACCCCGCAGGGCAAGCCGAAATACATGGATATCGCCACCGCCAAGGCGTCGGTGGATTTCCTGTTGAAACAATCGGCGGGGCGCAAGGCGGTTCATATCACCTTCTTCGGCGGCGAGACCCTGATGAACTTCCCGCTTCTGAAGGAAGTGGTCGGATACGCCAAGGAGAAGGCCGCGGCGGAAGGCCGCACGGTGGACTTCAGCCTGACCACGAACGCCACTCTGCTGACACCACCGATTGTGGAATTCCTTTCCACCAACGAGATCGGCGTGACGGTGAGCATGGACGGACCGCCCGACCTGCAGGACAAGCGCCGCGTCTATAAGAGCGGTAAGGGCAGCTACGAGGTGGTGGAGCCGCGCATCCGGCATCTGATCGCCAACCACCGCACGCGCGCCATCACGGCCCGCGTGACCCTGACGGACGGCGTCACGGACGTTATCCGAATTTTCCGCCACCTGAAGGACGACTTGGGATTCCACGAGGTCGGCTTCGCGCCGGTGACGTCGTCGTCCGAGGCCGAATACGCCATCACCGGGGGAGATATGGACTCGGTCGTCGCGCAGTTCCATGCCCTCGCCGACGAATGGCTGGCCTACGCCCTTGAGGGCCGCATGCACGGGTTCACGAATGTCAGCGACACGCTGTCCGAACTGATCCAGGGCGTGAACAAGTCGCATCCCTGCGGCGCGGGCCTCGGCCTGCTGGGTGTCGGACCGTCCGGGGACCTGACGCCGTGCCATCGTTTCGCCGACGCCGACGCGCATACGCTTGGACACGTCAACACCGGGCTGGACCGCAGCAAACAAAGTGCGTTCCTGACCAAGGGCCATATCAACGCCAAATACGACTGCCAGAGCTGCTGGGCGCGCCCGCTGTGCGCCGGGGGCTGTCACCACGAGGCCTTCGTGCGCTACGGCGACACGGGCCACGCCAACCTGCACTACTGCGACTGGATCCGGGAGTGGACGGATAAGTGCTTGCGCATCTACGGCGCCGTCGCGGTCCACAATCCCAAATTCCTTGAAAAATTCGCCGAAAGGAAAGCGCTGTCATGAAACATCTTCGCGCGCTGAATAAAAAAGCCCAACGGATCGAACAGATCCTTTCCTCGACGGAGGCCGACGTGGTGGCGCTGCAGCAGTCGCCGAACCCGAACCGGCCGCATGTGCCGATGGGCTGCAGTCTCGCCTTCTCGCCGGGCTGGGAAGTGGACGCAAGCGGCGGGACCGCGGGTCTGTGCCAGCCGGTGGAACGCGACATCTACGATTGCTACGTGACCTGCTTCTGGCCGGCGCAGGTGCCCGACCACGTCAATAACTATCCGGATTGGGCCGACAAGTGCGCGGTGGCCACCAAGGATTGGCGCAAGCTGGACCTGGTCTTCCCCTAGAGCTGGAGCAACGATGAAAAAGTTCCGCATCGGCCTCGCCGCCGGCCTCACCGCCGGCCTCACCGCCACGGGCCTCGCGCTGGGAATTTCCGGCGCCGCGCACGGCGCCTCCTTGTACATGGGCGCCTATCCCGATTCCGTGGTGGTGTTCGACGACAAAAAAGGCGCGCTGGTCGACCGCATCCATCTGGAGACGGGCTTACCAACGGCGCTGCGCCTGTCGCAGGACAAAAAGCGCATCTATGTCACGACACTGACCAACGGCGGCGTCGAGGTGATCGATGTGGCCACGCGCAAGGTGATCAACCATTTCACGCTGAACACCCAGACCACGCGCTATCGCTTCAGCGGCGGCGTGCCCGACCCCAGCGGCAAGCTGTTCTACGCCATCGCCACCAAGATCGAGAAGAAGCTGGATCGCTACGAGGTCGAAGATCCGAAGTTCACCATCATCGATCTCGAAAAGAAGGAAGTGGTGAAAACCGTACCGCTGGCCGAGGAGGACGAGAACGCCCTGCGCGGGGGCTTCGCGCGCGCCGGCGTGGAACTCTCGCCCGACGGCAAGTTCCTCTACCACTTCGGCGACAAGGTGGTGGTGATCGATACGGCGGACTTCAAGGTGGTGGAGCGCATCCAACTGGCGCGGCCCGACCTCGACGGCCTGGAGACCGGTACCTTCGGTAGCGCGCTGGAGACCATTCGCGAGCCGGGACAGTTCACCTCGGTGTTCAACGCGGCCGATCCGATTGTGCATAACAAGGTGTTCGGGGTGGGCCGGTTCGACCTCGCCAAGCGGACGTTCAACTTCACGCCGGTCGGCCCGGCGCCCGCGAATATGACCGGGCTGCAGGTGGCCCCGAACAAGCGGGACGCTTACGCCGTTGTGACCACGGGCCTGTACGGCAACAAGCGCTGCGAGTTCTGGCGTATCGACCTGGCGAGCAACGCGCTGCGCAACAAAAATGAATTCGCCTGCAAGTCGCGCTTCAGCTTTGGGATGTCCCACGACGGGCGCAAACTCTATATCTACGGCGCAAGCTTCGATCTCGAGGTCTACAACACCGAGACGCTGCGTCTTGAGAGCACCTGGGATCTGAACAACGATGTGACCGGCGCCGGAATGGTGGTGGTCGAGTAACCCGCCGTTTGGTTTCCGCGGCAGGCCATGATCCTGGTGCCATGGACGGGACGTTTTCAGTTCACATTCGCGGCGACGGCGTCGCGGCGCGCAGTTGCGCCCATCTTCTGACGAGGGCCGGGGTCGCCCCCGCGTTGGACGGGACCGGGCGCGGACGTGTGCCGGCGCTGCTGCTCAGTGCGCAGGCCATGCATCTTCTCGGCGACATTTTCGCCGACAAATCCTTGTTCGCGGGTCTTCACCGCATTCATGCCCGGCGCGTCGCGTGGGGGCCCGGCGCGGCGGCGGTGATCGTGCCGCACGAAGGTGTCGTGGTGGCGGAAGAGACGCTGCTGACGCGTCTGCCTCTGCCCGACACGGCGAACATCCCCGCGGCCTATACCGTTTACGCCGGAACACCTCTGCCGGAGGGCACGCTACGCCAGCGGTTCGGCGCGCGTGCCGCGAACGGGGCAGAGGTGACCTTGCGTCCGGGAGCCGACGCAGGTGCCTGTTCGATCGAATCCCTTGACGCGGGATGGTTGTTCCTTATCCCCACCAGCGCGGGCGAGGCGCGGCTCTTCGCGGTGGGCGGCGGCGTCGCGGAGTTGCTCGGAGAGAGCCGCTTGATCGCGCCGGAGATCGACCGGGTCGGCGCCCAGCATGGTCCGTTCGAAACCGCGCCAAGCATCGCTGACCCGGTTTGCGGCGCGAACTGGCTGGCCTGCGGGTCGGCGGCGATGACCGTCGATCCCATATGTGGCGACGGCGCCGCGACGGCGGGGCGCGAAGCGATCCTCGCCGCGGCGGTGTTGTCGGCCGTGAGGCGCGGCGAAGCTCCGGAGCCTTTGCTGGTGCATTACGGCAGCCTGCTGACCGGGGCGATGCGGCGGCACCTCGCGCTGTGTCTCGACTTCTACGCCAGCGGCGGACGCGGCGCCTGGTGGAAGGAACAGTGCGACCTTCTGCGCCAGGGGCATGAATGGTGCACGGCGCGGTTGGCCTTGATGCCGGAACCGCGCTACCGTCTTCAGGACTTCGATCTGGTACCCTTCGAGACGAAAAACCCCTTATGACCACGGACCCCGCCGTTCCAGAGTGGCGTACCTACGGGCGGCTGTGGGTGTTCGTGAAACCCTATACCGCGACGCTGACGGTCGTCGGCGCCGTGAGTCTGGTGGCGACCGGGCTGACGCTGGTACAGCCCTACTTCTCAAAGCTGTTGATCGACGAAGCGCTGCTGAAGCGCGACATGAACATGCTGGTGACCCTGGCCGGCCTGATGTTCGTGACGGCGGTGGCCGGCTTCGCGGTGAACATCCTGATCAGCTACAAATACCTGAAGATTTCCGCGGCCATGCTGTTCGACATGCGCGTCGCGCTGTTCCGGCACCTGCAGCGGCTTTCGCCCCGCTTCTATGCCCGGTTTCGGCTCGGCGATTTGATGTCGCGCCTCAATGCCGACGTGGGTGAAGCCCAACGCGTGTCCGCCGATACGCTGCTGTCGGTGCTGAGCAACGTGCTTTTTCTTGCGGGCAGCGTCGCCATGATGCTGTGGATGGAATGGCGGCTGTTCCTGGTGGGAACAGTGCTCGTGCCGGCGTGCATCATCACCTTCCTTCACTATCAGCGCCGCCTGACCAGTTTGACGAAGGAAATGCGCGAACGCGGCGCCGACGTCGGCAGTCATTTCGTCGACTCGATTCTCGGCATGCGCGTGGTGACCTCGCTGCGGGCCGAGAGTCACGAGGTGGAGCGGTTCCGAGGCCGCAGCGACGCCTTCGTGAGCGCCATGCTGCGCACGCAGATGGCGTCGTTCCTGACCGGTGCGCTGCCCAGCACCCTTCTGACCGCCTCGACAGCCATGGTGTTCTTGTACGGCGGCTATCTCATCATCCACGACCGCATGAGCATCGGCACGCTGGTGGCGTTCATGGCGTATCACGCGCGCCTACTGACGCCGATCCAAACGCTGATGGGCCTGAGCGCCAGCCTCGCCTCGGCCCGTGTCGCGCTTGGACGCATCTTCGAGATCCTGGACACACCGGCGGAGGTGACCGAAGGCCAGGCACCGCTGGCGCTGGGACCACTGCGGCAAGCGATCCGCTTGGAGCAGGTGTCGGTGCGCCACGACCGCGATCCGGTGTTGAAGAATATCTCGCTGGAGATTCCGCGCGGATGCACCTGCGCGATCCTCGGTCCCAGCGGGGTCGGAAAGTCCACGCTTGCCGACCTTCTGGTGCGCTATATCGACCCCAACGAAGGACGCGTTCTGTATGACGGCTGCGACCTGCGGACTGTCGCCTTGACCGACCTGCGCCGCGAGGTGGTTCTGGTGGACCAGGCGCCGCATCTGTTCAACGATACCATCGCGGCCAATATCGCTTTCGCATTGCCGGCCGTAAGCGATGCCGAGATTGCGGCGGCGGCCGACGCGGCGGGCCTCGCCGACATGCTGCGCCGCCTGCCGGACGGCTTGCGGACGAGAACCGGCGAGCGCGGCCTCGCCCTCTCCGTCGGCGAACGCCAGCGCGTGGCGATCGCCCGGGCGCTTCTGCGACGGCCGAGCGTGCTGATCCTCGACGAGCCAACCTCGGCGCTCGACGCGCATCATGAGGACCTGGTCGCGCGGGGCGTGCGCACGTGGCTACCAGACGCCACCATCCTCGTCATCACCCATAAGGCCTCGCTGGCCGCCCATGCCGACGTGACGGTTGTTATTGAGGACGGCGAGGCGCGCATCGCCAACGCCGGCCTTGGAAGTCATCCGCCCCTCACCGGGGCCGCGCCATGAGCGGCAGCGGCGGCGGCGGCGTGCGCGTAGCCGTGATCGACAGCGGCGTGAATCCCGCGCACCCGCATATGGGCCCGATTGCCGGCGGCGTTGCGATCACGGACGCAGGCGAGACCGACACCAGCGACGATGCTTGGATCGACCGGCTCGGACATGGGACCGCGGTGATGGCCGCGATCCAGGAGCGCGCGCCGGATGCGGCCTTTTTCGCGGTGAAGGTATTTCACGATGCGCTGCGCACCCGCGCGCTCAGTCTTGTGCGGGCGATCGACTGGTGCCTGGCGGCGAATATTGACGTGATCAACTTGAGCCTGGGCACGACCAACGCGCAATACACAGAAGCCTTCGCGGACGCTGTGGAGCGTTGCGCTCGCGGGGGCACACTGATCGTGGCGGCGCGCGAGGCGAGCGGAACGCCGTGTTATCCCGGAAGCCTCTCCGGCGTGATCGGCGTCGGACTCGATTGGGATATCCCGCGCGAGACCTACCGCGCCGTGCGAGAAGAAAGCGGGAGGATCGTGTTCCACGCCGCGGGTTACCCGCGGCCGATCCCGGGCGTGCCGCCCACCCGGAATCTTTATGGCATCAGTTTCGCCGTGGCCGCCGTGACAGGTTTCGTGGCGCGCGCCTGCGCCGCGGTGGGAGCCGTGGCCCCGCTGGAGCGCTTCTCAGCCGTTGAGTCTTTTCTGGTGAAACCCGGAGGCTGATGAACTTCCGCGTTCGCGCCGCCGTCTTTCGAATTCGCGGAGTCATTTCCGAAGCGCCGGCGTTCCCTAAGTGGAGGTACGACATGGCGCCCACCCGCAGAAAACATAGGTCCTTCAGTGTACACGCGAAGCATCTGGACGAGAGGCGCGGCCGCGTGGTCGAAGAGGCCTCTTCGGAGGCTGCGGCGATTGCCTTCGTCGAAGAATTCTCCCTGCCGACCGAGGACATCGATCATCTGCTGACCGTGATCGTCCGCGACATGGAGGGCGGCGATGAGCATTGCTTCACGATTGATCTGGATACGGGTATCGCTCGGCCGTGTCCGTGAAACCTAAGGGGTTCTTTCCGGTGCGGCGCTAAGACGAAAGTCTCGAAATGTATGCCCTACAGCCCACGGAAAGTGCGGTAGCGTGGGACACTGCGAAGTGTCAGCATCCTTTACAGATTTGGACGCGCAAAGCGGGATCGGAATCGCTCTAACACCTGCATTATCTCGCTTTGCGCACCATGGCACGCTTATTGCTAGTGTACGACGGAGCTTCATCTCCTTCCCCGTGTGCAAAGGCATCCCCATATGATCCGTCGCAATCTCCGCCGTCGTTTTCTTGGCCTGCTTGCCGTGGCGCTGGGCGTGATGCCCTACTTCACATCCCAGGCGGAAGCGGGCGTGATCACCTTCACCGACCGGAATGCTTGGCGCGTGGCTGCCGGCGGGGGCAGCGGCGATCTCTCGCAGGACTTCAATAGCTACTCCGGCACGACAGTCTACGGCAACCCGACCGGCATTCAGGCCGGCTTCCTCCACTTCAGCACCGTCAGCGGGAATTTCGGGGCCGATACGTCATGGAGCATCCGGTCCGCCGGTGATCTTGCGGGCTCCAAGACCGTGAACGGAACGTCTTACGTCAGCCTGGTGTCCTACAGCCCCGCCGCGGGGGATACACTGATCACCACCACGTCTTTGCGCGCTTTCGGGTTCGACTATAGCGGCCCTTCCAATACGCCGGCGAATGACGCCAATCCGCTCAGCTTGATCACCTCGGTCGGGACAATCACCGGCCCGACGATCCTTGGAAGTTCGAGCGGCTTTTTCGGCTTCGTCTACACAGCGGGCGAATCTTTCACGTCCATCGAAGTGCGTGATTTCACGGATAATCGGACTTTCTTCGGCGCGGACAATTTTGAGGCCTATTCCACCAACGCCGCGCCAGTTCCCGCCCCGGGCGCGCTCGCGCTGCTGGGTCTCGGACTCTGCGGCCTCGCCGCGGCCGGCCGCCGCAAGCACGCACGGAACTGATCCAAAAACACCCGATGCTTCGGGCACGCCGGTCAGATTCGCATCGGTGAATGCTGAGGAGCGAGGAGCGTAGCATCCGTGATCCGGAGAGACGCTCCCGTCCCTGCATATCCTCTTCAGGTAGAGCGAGCCACTTTTCCGCCCGCGCACTAGCGTAGAAGTTGTTTTATTTGGAATAGTTTGAGTTCGCTACGGCGGGGGCGCTATCTCGTGGGATAGCGTCCACTTCCGCGCTACGGCCGGCACCCGATCCAATGTCATATTGCGCGGACCAAAAATGAGGCGCCAAGGCCGCGCCGTCACGGCGCTGCCTTCTCCTCCCGTGATGCAATAGGCACCGGGTGCCGCTGTTTGTAGTTGATGATGAAAGTTCTCGGCGACGCCCTCCTCAAGCTCACCTGCCTCGTGGTCGATGCCAACGATTTGGATCGTGCCCTGCTTTGCGCCAGCCTCGAGAAACTTGGGGCCAAGGAGGTCTTCTCGTCGTCAAACGGTCCGGAGGCCTTGCACCTCTTGAATCAGCGGAGTCAGCCGGTTGATCTTATCCTTGCGGATACCCATACCCCCGGGTTCAACGGGTTCGAACTGCTGAGAGCTCTTCGCCTGGGCGAGATCAGAAACCTGCGGCTCAACGCCACCTTCGTGCTGACGACAGAGGCGCCGCAGATCGAGCATGTGAAGGCTGCCTCGGCCTTGGATGCCAACGGCTTTGTGGTGAAGCCCTTGGACTTCGCGCGGTTCCAGATTGCGATCGCAAAGGCGCGCCGCGCCGTGTTTCCGCCCAATCCGTCGCGGCACGCGAGCGTCATCCTGCCGATCATCCCGGGAGGCTTCCGTGGCTGATGACCCAGTGACTGCGGCGAACGACATCACCGGGATGAAAGACCTTCATCTCGGCCAGCTCACGCTGACTGACTATCTGAAGATCGAGCCAAAGCTTTCGGCGGAACAGAAGGCCGCTCTCGCCGTGTTTCTGGCGCGGAGCGCTTTTTCCCAGGATCGCGGCCGGAGCGACGAGGCGGAATCGATCATCCAGTTGATCATCTGGAATTCCGAGGTGGAGGTTGCCGAAACCATCGCCGGCGCGGCGGCGCTGGAGTCCGAGCTCTCCCGGCCTGTGGTGTGGATGCTGGCGAACGAGGACGCGCGTGTTGCCGCGCCGGTGCTGGAGAAATCAGCCGTCCTGACGGACGAAGACCTTGTGGGAATTATTGCTTGGAGCGGCAGCACCACCAAGATGAATGCGATTGCCCGCCGGCCCGCGGTCACGGAGGTGGTATCGCATTCGTTGGTGTCGCACGGCGACGAAACCACGGCCGTGACGCTTCTGGAGAACACCGGCGCGGCGGTGTCCGCGGACGCCTTCGATGTGATGCTGGATCGGTTCGGCGAACTGGAGAAGGTTCAGGACGCCATCGTGGGACGAAACGTCATCTATTCGTCGACGGCGCAACGGCTGCTCTCGCTGATCACAAACGAAGACACCAAGGCGGCGCTGGCGGCGCGGGAAACCGTGGCGCATCCGGCGCAGGCCTCTGCTCCGGATCTCGGGGCGCTCGGCCTTGATGCGGCCGAGAGCGAACAAACCCTCGCGGCTGGCGTCGATGTCCTCTTGAAGAACAAAGCCCTGACCGAGCCCGTGCTGGCGGACCTGTTGTTGGAAGGAAGCTTCGAGCTGTTCGTCCGCGCCCTCGCGCGCAAGACACAATCCGATGTGAAGGACACGCGCCAACGCGTGATGGACGCCTCCGCGGAGGGCCTCAAGACGGTCTGGGCGGCGGCCGGCCTTTCAGCGGAATGGCTTCCGCTCGTGAAGGCTACCTTGCTCGCGCTCGGCCAGCTACGCGATGCCCCGAGCGTCGCCGACGCAAGGCTCTTCCGACGCAATCTCTACACGCTTGCAGGCGGCATCATGCGCAGGGATAGCGTGAAGCTGAAAGGCGCACCGCTGGATTTCTTCACACGGCATAAGCCGAAGTGAGACTTCACCGGCAGCGTGGGCGTCGACACGCGTAGGGTTACCCGTAACTGACCTCGATCCGGGTCAGGGGCAACTTACTCCCACTCAATCGTCCCGGGCGGTTTGCTGGTGACGTCGTAGGTGACGCGGTTGACGCCCTTCACTTCGTTGATGATGCGGTTCGCGACGCGGCCCAGGAAGCCCATGTCGAAGTGATAGAAGTCGGCGGTCATGCCGTCGGTGGACGTGACGGCGCGTAACGCCAGCGCGTAGTCGTAGGAGCGCGCGTCGCCCATGACGCCGACGGTGCGCACCGGCAGCAGCACCGCGAACGCCTGCCAGATGGCGTCGTAGAGTTTGGCGTTGCGGATTTCCTCGAGATAGATGGCGTCGGCTTTGCGCAGGATGTCGAGCTTTTCGCGCGTGATCTCCTGCCCGGGGATGCGGATGGCGAGGCCCGGGCCCGGGAACGGATGGCGGCCGACCATTTCGTCGGGCAGGCCAAGTTCCTTGCCGAGGATGCGCACTTCGTCCTTGAAGAGTTCGCGCAAGGGCTCGACCAGCTTCATGTTCATACGCTCGGGCAGGCCGCCGACGTTGTGGTGCGACTTAATGGTGACCGAGGGGCCGCCGTGGAAGGACACGCTTTCGATGACGTCCGGGTAGAGCGTGCCTTGGGCGAGGAAGTCGGCGCCGCCGACTTTGCGGGCTTCTTCCTCGAACACCTCGATGAAGGTGGCGCCGATGGTTTTGCGCTTCTTCTCCGGATCGGTCATGCCGGCGAGCTTGCCGAGGAAGAGGTCGGACGCGTCGCGGGCGATGAGTTTGACGTTGAAGCGGTCGCGGAACACGCGCACCACCTGCTCGGTCTCGCCGGCGCGCATCAGGCCGTGGTCGACGAGAACGCAGGTGAGCTGTTCGCCGATGGCCTCGTGAATGAGCGCCGCGACCACCGAGGAGTCGACACCGCCTGACAGACCGCAGATCACGCGGCCGCTGCCGACCTGCTTGCGGATCGCCTCGATCGCCTGGGTGCGGAAGGCCGCCATGGTCCAATCGCCGCGCGCGCCGCAGATGTCGCGCACAAACTTGCGATAGAGTTCCTTGCCACGCGGCGTGTGAACCACTTCCGGGTGGAATTGGACGGCATAGAAGCGGCGCGATTCGTCGGCGATGGCCGCGAACGGCGCGCCTTCGCTGATGCCGCACACCTTGAATCCGGGCGGCAGCGCCGTGACACGATCGCCGTGGCTCATCCACACTTGTTCTTTTTGGCCGACGGGCCACACGCCGTCGAAGAGGCCGCAATCGGCGGTGACATCGACAAAGGCGCGCCCGAACTCGCGGTGATCCGAGCTTTCCACCTTGCCGCCGAGTTGGGCGACCATTGTCTGCTGGCCGTAGCAGATGCCGAGGATCGGCAGGCCCATGGTGAAGATCGCATCGGGGGCTTTGGGCGTCCCGATATCAAGCACCGAGGCCGGGCCGCCCGAGAGGATGATGCCTTTCGGATTGTAAGCTTTTACCGAAGCTTCGGTGACCTTGTTGAAGGGATGGATCTCGCAGTAGACGCCGATCTCGCGCACGCGGCGGGCGATGAGCTGCGTAACTTGGGAGCCGAAGTCGATGATGAGGATGCGGTCGGTGGAGGTGGTCATTGAAGAGCCTTCAGGAGCGAACATCGGAACCCTGGATCCTGGGCTTCGCCCAGGATGACGGGCGGTCGTGGGTTAGGGACTACGTTCTAAAATCGCGATGAAGAAGCCGTCCGTGCCGGACCGTACCGGTGAGAATGTCAGAGTGGGGCCGGGAACGGGAGAGGCTCCGGGCAAAATTTCGGACCAGAGCGCGGCGGCGTCGAGCAGCTTGAAGTCGCCGTGCGCGGCCAGGAAGGCGTTCACCCGGTCTTCGTTCTCGTCGGGAAGCAGGGAACAGGTGACATAGACCAAGCGCCCGCCCGGGCGGGTGAGCTGGGCGCCCTGCGCGATGACGGCGTCCTGGGTGGCGGTGAGATTGGCGAGGTTCTCGGGCTTCAGGCGCCAGCGCGCGTCCGGGTTCCGGCGCCAGGCGCCGGTGCCGGTGCAAGGCGCGTCCACCAGCACGCGGTCGAACGCGCCGCCCTGCGAGGAGGTCTGGCGCTTCAGCCATTTATCGTGCTCCTCAAGGACCCGCAGCGTCGCATTGTGTACGCCCGCGCGGCGCAGGCGCAGCTTGGAGCGCTCGAGGCGCGTCACGGAGAGATCCGACGCGATGAGGCGGCCCTTGTTGTTCATCTGCGCGGCGAGGGCGAGAGTCTTGCCGCCGGCGCCGGCACAAAGATCCATGACGCTCATGCCCGGACGCGCATCGACCAGCAGGGCGCAAAGCTGCGAGCCTTCGTCCTGCACATCGAACAGTCCATCCTTGAAGCCGAGGTGATTGCCGAGCGTGGTGCGGTTGGACACGCGCACGCCGATGGGCGAAAGACGCGTGGACGACACCTTGAGCCCTTCCGCTTCAAGCTGGGCCAGCACCGCCTCGCGCGTGGTCTTCAAGGTGTTGGCGCGCACATCGAGCGGCGCTTCGCCGCCCAGCGCGGCGACTTCCGCATCCGCCGCGTCGCCGTAGGCGCGGTCGAATTTCTCGAGCACCCAGGCTGGACATTCGAGACGCGCGGCGCGGGGCGCATCCTCAAGGTTGCGCGACGCGGCCTTCTCGACCATGCGCTTTTCGTTGGCGTGCAGCGGTTCGGGACCATTTTTGGCCCCGGAAAATAGACCGGCGACGGAGTCCATCGGGCGCTTGTCGAGCGCCACCAGCGCGGCGGCGACGAGCATGCGCGCGTTGGCATTCTCCGCGCCCAGCGCCCATGAAAGACGGGCGCGGTGCCGGATGATTTGCCACACCTGATCCTGGACGGCGCGCCGGTCCTTCGAGCCGAAGAACCTGCGGCCTTTGAAGTATTGCGCCAGCACCGCGTCGGCGGGGCGGTCTTCACCGAGGATGGTTTCGAGAAGTTCGATGGAAGCTTGCAGGCGTGCGGCTGGGGTCATGCTGCCGTCACCCGAGATGCCCGGCGCGCGTCCGGGAAAGATTTGAAGACTGATCGTGCGGCGGAGGATCCAGGCGGATTCATAGTGTCCGCCGCGGCGCGGAGACGCTTAGGTGTTGTTGACGCGGTAGTTCGGCGGCTCGCGGGTGACGATGACATCGTGGACGTGGCTTTCGCGGATTCCGGCGCCGGTGATGCGGCGGAATTTGCAGTTCTTGTGCATGTCGGCGATCGTGGGATTGCCGGTGTAACCCATGGCGGCCTTGAGGCCGCCGACGAGCTGGTGAACGACGGCGCCGGCGGGCCCTTTGAACGGCACGCGGCCTTCAACGCCTTCCGGGACCAGCTTCATATTGTCGCGCACTTCCTCCTGGAAGTAGCGATCGGCCGAGCCGCGCGCCATGGCGCCGAGCGAGCCCATGCCGCGATAATCCTTATAGGTGCGGCCCTGATAGAGAATGACTTCGCCGGGCGCTTCCTCGGTTCCGGCGAGCAGCGAGCCGATCATGACGCAATCGGCGCCACCGGCGATCGCCTTGGCGATGTCGCCGGAGCTTTTGATGCCGCCGTCGGCGATAACGGGAATGCCCGACTTGCGCGCGATCTCGGCGACTTCCATGACCGCGGTGAGCTGCGGAACGCCGACACCCGCGACGACGCGCGTGGTGCAGATGGAGCCCGGACCGATGCCGACTTTCACCGCGTCGGCGCCGGCGTCGATCAGCGCCTTGGCCGCTTCCGGCGTCGCGATATTGCCGGCGATCACCTGAGCGTAGTTGGACGCCTTCTTGATGCGCGCGACGGCGTCGATGACGCCCTGCGAGTGACCGTGCGCCGTGTCGACCACAAGGACGTCAACCCCGGCTTCGAGCAGCGCGAGACCGCGCGCATAGCCGTCTTCGCCGACGCCGGTCGCCGCGGCTACGCGCAGGCGGCCCTGTTCATCCTTGCAGGCGCGCGGGTGCGCTTTCGCCTTGTCGATATCCTTCACGGTGATGAGGCCGACGCAGCGGTAGGTTTGATCCACCACCACCAGCTTTTCGATGCGGTACTGGTGCAGCAGCTTCACGGCTTCATCACGGTGCACGCTTTCGGGCACAGTGATCAGGCGATCCTTGGTCATGAGCTCGTGCACCGGCTGGCTCATGTTGGTGGCGAAGCGCACGTCGCGATTGGTGAGGATGCCGACCAGCTTGCCCGTGTCGCGTTCCACGACCGGAATCCCGGAAATACGGTTCTGCTCACGGATGCGCAGCGCGTCGGCCAAGGTCTGATCCGGGAAGATGGTGACCGGGTTCACCACCATGCCGCTTTCGAACTTCTTCACCCGGCGCACTTCGTTGGCTTGGTCTTCGACCGCGTTGTTCTTGTGAATCACGCCGATGCCGCCTTCCTGGGCCAGCGCGATGGCGAGATTGGCCTCGGTGACGGTGTCCATCGCCGCGGAAATCAGCGGGATGTTCAGGCTGACGGTCTTGGTCAGGCGCGTGGAGGTATTGGCTTGGGCAGGGAGAACCGAGGATGCCGCAGGCACCAGAAGGACGTCGTCGAACGTCAGCGCTTCGGCTATCTCCATGCCACCTCCGTCATCATTTTGAGCGTGGCGCGCTCCGAAAAATGGTGGCGGGTTATAGACCGAACCCGGGTGTGGGGCAAGGCGAAGAATAGGCCCTAAAAATGGGGCTTTCTTGGCGCCGGACGCGGCCGGCGCGCCGGCGCGGCCGTTAAACCTTGAAGTCCAGGGCCACCAGGTAGACCTCGGCCGATTCCTTGCGCGAGGCCGGGGGTTTCACGTGTTTGACGACCTTGCAGCGCTGCTTGATGCGGGTGAGCAGTTCGTTCTCGGCCCCGCCCTGGAACAGCTTGCAGATGAAGGTGCCGCCGGGGGCGAGCACCTCCTCGGCAAAGGCCCAGGCGGCTTCCGCCAGACCCATGATGCGCAGGTGATCGGTCGGCCCGTGGCCGGTGGTGGGCGCGGCCATGTCGGACAGGACGACGTCCGCCTTGCCGCCGAGGGCGTCCTTGATGAGGCCCGGCGCACGGTCGTCGAGGAAGTCCATGATGAAGCATTTGGCGCCGGCGATTTCGTCCCATGGATTGATGTCCATCGCGACGACGGCGCCGCCGCCGGGTTGGCCGACTTTCACCTTCTCGACCGCCACCTGTGTCCAGCCGCCGGGCGCCGCGCCGAGATCGATCACCCGCGCGCCCTTTTTCAAGAAATGCAGCTTCTCGTCGAGTTCGAGCAGTTTGTAGGCGGCGCGGGAGCGCATGCCTTCTTCCTTGGCGCGCGCGACGTAGGGATCGTTGAGTTGGCGCTGCAGCCATTTCTGCTGCCCGACGGTGCGGCCGCGCGCGGTGCGTACGCGCACATGCAGCCCGCGGCTTGCACCCGAAGCGCCGCGCGCTCCGCCGCCGCCGGCCTGGCGACGCCCGCCGTTGCCACTCTTGTTGTTCATCTCAGGGATTCTCAGGAAACTTGATGCATCGGACCCGGGGCGACTTTTAGCAGCGCCGGGTTGATGAGGTCGAGCAGCAATCCTTCGCGCAGGCCGCGGTCGGCCACCCGCAGCGAGCCCACCGGCCACAGGTTGCAAATGGCTTCAAGGATGGCGCAGCCGGCCAGCATCAAATCGGCACGCTGCCAGCCGATACAGGGCTCAGCGGCGCGCTGCTGCAGCGTCTTGCCGCACAGAGAGCGCATGGTGGCGTTGATGATGTCGAAGTCGAGGGTGAGGCCGTCGACGGCGGCGCGGTCGTAGCGTTCCAATTTCAGGTGCAGGCCGCCCAGCGTGGTCACGGTGCCCGACGTGCCGATCATCTGCACTTCGCGGGCGGCGATTTTGTCGCCGATGCGATGCACCGCCTCGAACGGCTCGAGCAGTTTGGTGACGCGCTCCACCACGCCTTGATAGGTGCGGCCGCACAGGTCGCCGCCGCCGCAATCCTCGGCGACCGTGACCACGCCCATGGGCAGCGAGATACAGCCGACGACGCTGAGGGCCTGGTGATCGTCGATGCGCACGAACAGGACTTCGGTGGAGCCGCCGCCGATGTCGAAGATGACGGCGTGCGGCACGCTGCGGTTCAGGAGCGCGGCGCAGCCCTTCAGGGCGAGGGTCGCCTCCTCATGGGCGGAGATGATCTCAAGATTGAGGCCGGTCTCGCGCGTCACGCGGTCCAGAAACTCGCCGCAGTTGGCGGCGCGGCGGCAGGCTTCGGTGGCGACCTGGCGGGAGGCGGAAACGCGGCGGCGGTCCATCTTCTCGGCGCAGCGCTTGAGGGCGTCGATGGTGCGGTCCATGGCCTGGGGGGACAGGCGCCCGGTGGCGCTGACCCCTTCCCCCAGCCGGGTGATGCGCGAGAAGGAATCGATGACCTTGAAGTCGGCGCCGCCGTCGCGGCGGGCGACGAGCATGCGGCAGTTGTTGGTTCCGAGGTCGAGGGCGGCGAACGCGCCGGCGTCGCGAACGGGAAGTTCCATTGATAAGCCAACACCGCCCTGGCGGTTTCCGTCTGCCATGGTCGTTCGACCCTCGTTACGCTCCCGGCGGGGGACCTGACCGGTCCCACGGCCCTCACCGACCGCATGCTATCGGCTTCTTCCGGAAAGGCAAACCCTTCCGGGACCAAGGGATTTCAACGTCGCCGCGCGGGCGCAAGTTCCGGGGGAATTCCACGGACACAGGGCCGGCGGCGTAAAAGAAAAGGCCTTGAAAGCGCGGCCGGTTTCTAAGACAAATGCGCGCCTTCGGCCACCCCGGGCGGTAACACTATATTAGAGTGTGCCGCGCATAAGGTGACCGGCCCCTGCTGGGGGATCGTCTAATGGTAGGACCGCGGACTCTGACTCCGCTAGTCTAGGTTCGAATCCTAGTCCCCCAGCCACTCATCAGACATTGCGCGAATTTGAGGTTTTCGACTCCCCGCATAGGCGCGCGGGTAGCACGGCGTAGACGAACCACCTTGCTCGTTCTACCGTCTGGTGGGGTTTTCCACATCCGATCCGGGGCGGGAGAGCGTTCCAGCGATTGTCTTCGTCCCAACGCCAACGACATTCAGAGGATCACATGCCTCAGGAAAAAGCGCGGCCCTCACTGCCTGCGGATCCCGTTTCCGCCGAAGCGTCCGAAAGGCAGCTTCTTCGCACGGCTCAAGATCATCTCGCGCGGGAGGGTACGCAAGAAGGCGCCATCGCGAAAGGAAGGCATGTGTGGCGATTCTTTCGGGCCGGCGGGTTTGATCAGGTGCGGCTTGAGACAGGGGCCGATCTTGCCGCCCTAGCGCAGCTCGATCAGAAGCTTTGGATCGCGCTTGCGTGCCCCACGAAGGGGATCGAATTTGATGAAACAACGCTACAGTTCATAGACGGCAACGGCGACGGTCGCATTCGAGCACCGGAAGTCGTCGCAGCCCTCGCGTGGGCGGTAGAGCACCTCAACGATACCAATGATCTGACGTTGGGCCGATCGACGCTTCCGCTATCGGCCATACGCGCGGCGGCGCCGGACGGCGCCCGGATCCTGGCATCGGCGCGGGCGATCCTGCGGATGCTCGGGAAGCCCGAAGCCACCGAGATCACGCTGGCCGATACCGCGAACATAGACGCCGTTTTCAAAGGCTCGGCCTTCAACGGCGACGGCGTGATCCCGGCGGAGGCCGCCGACGATGCCAATACCCGCGCGGTGCTGGACCTGATCATCAAGCATGAAGGCGCGGTTCTCGACCGCGGTGGAAAACCCGGAGTCTCGCAAGCGACTTCCGATTCCTTCTTCGCCAAGGTCCGCGCCTATGCCGCATGGCAGGCCTCCGCGCCCATCCCCAGCGTCGCGTCGGCCTCGCTCGGCGAGCGGGCGGCCGAAGCGGCCGTCATTGCAGGCGAACTTGCCGACAAGATCGACGATTTCTTCACCCGCTGCCGACTTGCGGCGTTCGATCTCAAGGCGGGCGCCCAGCTCAATCCGTCGCTTGCCGTCTATGAGTCGCTGTCTGGGCGCAACGTGTCGATCCGGGACGAAAGACTCCTCGACTTGCCGTTGGCCCATGTTGCGCCTGAAGGCGCGCTGCCGTTCGTCCGGGGCGTCAATCCAGCGTGGGCGGAACGCCTGCGGGAGTTCGCCGCAAAGGCGGCCGCGCCAATCGTCGGCGCGCGGGACAGTCTGACCGCGGAAGAGTGGGAGAAGATCAAGTCGGGGCTCGCCGCGTATCAGGAGTGGTTGAAGCAAAAGCCCGCCATCGCCGGTGAACTCGATTCAACCCTCATGAGCGCCCTTGTACGGCCCGAGGCCAAACAATCCATCGACGAATTGATCGCCCGGGACGCCGCACTGGCGCCTGAGATGAGCGCGATCACACTCGTGGACAAGCTCACGCGCTACCAGCGTGACCTTCTGCCCCTCCTGAATAACATGGTGTCGTTCCGAGATTTCTATACGCGCACAAAGAAAGCGGTTTTCCAGGCCGGCACACTATATCTCGATGGGCGCAGCTGCGAATTGTGCGTCAAGGTCAAGGACATTGGAAAACACAGCCAACTCGCGTCTCTTAGTCACATCTATCTGGTCTATTGCACCTGCACGCGCGCCGACGCTTCAGAGAGCCTGACGATTTGCGGCGCCGTCACCGCCGGCGATGCCGACAATCTGCGTGTGGGACGCAACGGCATATTCTATGACCGGAAAGGGCGCGATTGGGACGCGACCATCGTTCACATCGTCGAGCATCCCATCAGCCTTCGCCAGGCTTTCTGGCTGCCTTACAAACAAGCGACCAGGATGATCGGCGATTTGATTCAAAAGGCTTCGGCCGCGCGCGCCGCGAATACGCAGACGCAAATGATGGCGAGAGCCGTGAGCGAGGTGGGCAATCTCGGAACGCCCGCTGCCGCGCCGACGCCGAAGGAGCAGGCCTTCGACGCGGCCCGGTTTGCCGGCATCTTCGCCGCGATCGGGTTGGCGCTGGGCGCGATCGGAACTGCGATCGCGACCGTCGTCACGGGATTCTTCAATCTCGCGTGGTGGCAAATGCCGCTGGCGCTGCTCGGCTTGATCCTCGCGGTGTCGGGACCATCCCTTGTCATCGCCGCCATGAAGCTGCGGCATCGCAATCTCGGACCGATCCTGGACGCGTCGGGCTGGGCCGTGAACGCCATGTTACGGGTCAACATCCCGTTCGGGGGAGCGTTGACGGCGATGGCGCAGCTTCCCCCTGGCGCGCAGAGATCGCTCACCGATCCCTATGCCGAAGCTCACCGCCCATGGCGGCGTCAACTAGCCACCGCCGTCGTCATCATCGCGGCGCTCGCCGGCCTTTTGTGGTCGGGCCTGCTCGGACAGTGGTGGGACCGGCTGGTAGCACCCTGAACGGCTCTGCTACTTCGGCGCGCCCAGCCCCGGCAGGAGTCCCTTCAAGGAGGGCAGCGGGCTTCGGGTCGACTCTGTCTTGCCGCCCAAAACACCGCGCAAGGCATTACCCGCCGCGCCCTTGGCCGCGGAAGCGAGATCGGGCTTGTAGGAGAGTTTGTCCCATGGCCCCTCGACGATGACGGGGACCATGAGGCCGGCGACATCGAGCTTGCCGCCCTGGCCTTCAAGGGTTCCGGCGAGCTTCGGCTCGATCCGGTACTTCACGGCGCGGTTCGGCAGGTCGATCGTGCCGGCGCCGGCAACGCGAAGAACAGGCGCCTGCAGGATCAAATCCTTGTTGCTGACGATGCCGTCCGCGATCATGTAGGTGGCGGACAATTCAGCGAAGTCCGTTTTCTGCGCCTCGCCTTGCGCCGCGAACGCCGAAGTAACGTTGCGCACCATGCCCGGTATGTCGATGCCCTTGATTGCGCCATCGACGAAGGAGAATCGTCCTTGTCCTGAGAGAGATGAAATGATCTCACGCTGCGTGCCGCCACGACCGGAGATTTTCAGATCCGTCGCGCCGGTTCCCGTCAGGCGCTTGAAGTCCGCCGCATCGGTGAGAAACGGCTCGGCTTGCAGGTTCTTCAGCGAGAAACTGGCTTCGACGCCCACGCCGCGCTGGCTGCCGTCGATCGTGAGCGAGCCAGCTCCGGCGCCGCCGTAGAAGGCAAGCTCCCGCAAGTCTGTGGAAAGCCGCCCACCCCGCAGCCTGAGGGCCGCCGCGCTCCTGCCAACGGTGATGTTCCGGATCTTCATGCTCCCGATCGCTAACGTAAAATCTGCATCCGCGCTTCTGAGAGCGGATGCGTCGATCGGATCGTCCGTCCATACTATCGGCCCCGATGGAGCGGGCGGAGGCAGATACGGATTCAGGTCCAGCGATTCGACATCGAGCCTGCCGCGGAGCGCGGGCCTGGCGCCCGCAGTTTCGACCTCAAGCGCGCCGTTTGCCTTCACCGCGTCGAGGCTGATGGCCGCATCGACGAAGGAAACCTTGTTTGCGGAGGCGGTCAGCCTTCCTTTGATCGAAAGCGGACCGAATCCGGTGCCGGGTGCGTCCAGGGGCTGGCCTGTCGTCCACATCACAAGTTCGCGTACGGACGGCGACGACAGATCGACCGCGCCGGTCAAGACGCTGGTCGAGGCTGCAAGCGAGCCGGTGACGGACACCGCCAGGGGCGCGGCGCTGAAGGTGAGCGAGACCGGTGTCTCGCCGGAGCGGGAAACGACGGAGCGCGGATTCGTCAGGCCAAGTTTGACGGCAATCTTCTGCTTCCGCCACATCAGGTCGCCATCGACCGCGAGCGGTGCGTCGAGACCGGGGAGTTGTATTTGCAGGTTGATCCCGTCCGCTTCCTGCACGGCGCCCGACGCCACGTCGGTATAGGTCAGCTTTCCGTTCTGCACTCCCACGTCGCCCAGTCGGATATCCTTTATGAAATCCGAACCGCTCTTGGAGGACGATTCCGGTGCTGCGCCGGCCGTCTCGAACGACCAGTTGCCGTTGCCGTTCACATTGGACTCCAGGGTGAAAACGGGATCAATGAGCCGGAAGCTGTCGATCTCGATTTGGCCCGACAGGAGGGGCATGATCTTCAAGCTCAGATCGAGCGCTCCCACGCGCACGAGTTCCTTCGCCTTGAATCCGGGTGGGCTGGAGAGCGCGACATCGCCGACCTGAACCGTCAGGGATGGGAAGACCGAGACATCGACGTCGCCACCGATCGCGAGATCGCGCCCCGTCGCGGCTTTGACCTGCGCGGCTATCTGGGCCTTTACCTCATCCGGAGAAATCAGGAGCGGAATAGCGACGACGGCAATCGCGACAACCGCGACCAAACCGAGCAGCGCAAACAGAATCTTTCTCATTGCGGATCTCCTCACTGGTAGCGGTCAGGCCCCTCAGCGGCGAACCCATGGTGACATCAAAATGAGGCAGTTGCGATCACCACTCTACCTCAT
Organism: Rhodospirillaceae bacterium; assembly: GCA_041905525.1. GTDB lineage: Bacteria > Pseudomonadota > Alphaproteobacteria > Rhodospirillales > Rhodospirillaceae > SHVO01. Next base: position 180,324 of record JAYRKY010000001.1, on the reverse strand, counting down.
TTTGTGGGTGACTACAGGCGGTGCTTGGCGGATGCTATGGCCGTCTATTGAGAAGCGCCCGACTTACCTTGGAGGTCGAAAATGAGAACGTCTCTTAGAATTTCCTGCGCCGTCATGGCCATTGTTATGGCGCCGGCCGGCGCGTCCCTTGCCGCGGAAAATGCCGGCTGTGACAAACTCAGTGGCGCGGCCAGAGGTGCTTGCGAGGCAGAAATGGGCAAAGCGAAGGCAGCCGCCGCCAAGGAAAAAGGAGCGCTTCAGGGTCGCAGCGAAGAGAGACGGGGCATCGGCCCGAAAGAAAAAGGTCAAGGGGCGGAACGCGGCAAAGGTCTTAACGACGACCCACTTCGGGATAAGCAGGATGCGGGGAAAGCCGCCATGGAACGGGCCAAAGAACAAGCAAAGACTCAAGCCAAGCCTTCTGTCCCGAAATAGATCGTTGATGCTCGTTCGATCACACTGAACGTGCTTCTGTCGCAATTCTTAGTACAACTAACCGTCTCGATCCGCCTCTGCGCGGGTGTGCTTTCTGGCCAGCGGAAAAGCCGCGGCAACCGACCTAAGTGATACGATCTCCTCGAACCGTTCCGTTCGAACTGTATCCAAGAAGACCAGCCAATTTTTCGTCATCGAAGCCTCACTTCCCTTGCTGTACGCCACCGCGGCGCAAATCCCGACTCCTGTTCTGCGCGCGCGATGAGTGCGGCGATATCGGCGGGTATGGGCATGGGAGCGAACGCACTCACATTCGCGCCGCCGGTGTTGCCGTGGGGGACGGCGCGAAAGCGGGTGAGCACGGCCGCTCCCGTGAGCCGCACGACTTGGCCGGCGATCTCGCGCATGCTGCGGTGGCGCAAGCCCCAGAGAAACATGCGGGCGTGGACGCGCACATGCAGCGGCGTCGAAGCTTGCGCGAGGATATGCGCGCGTTCGAGATGGCTGAAACTCCCGGCCGCATCTCCCGCGCGGTCGGCGGCGTCGGCCAGCGCGAGGCAGACCTCGACATGCGGGCGGATCCTCGCCGCGTAGTCGGCGGCGCCCTTCTCCCGATAGATCAGCAAAAGCGCGAGATAGACGCCGGCGGTGATGTCATAGGCCGCGCAGAAGCCCGGCCACCAGGACGGTACGCCGGCGTTTGAGATAAAGTCGGCGTGCACGCCGTCCCAGAGCCCATGGGCGACGAGGCCGCCGGCGATATACCAAAGGCTTTTCTTGAACCCACATACGGCGAGTATGACGAACAGCGCGGCGGTTACGAGTTCGGGCGCAAGGGCCGTCGGCGCTGCCGATGAGTCCGCGCCGAGCACGGCGAACAAAATATACAAGGCCGCGATGACGATCAGCACCGTGGGATAAAAGGCGCGGTCGCGATCGAAGCCGAGCACGCTCGCAAATAGCCCCACGCCAAGGGCCGCTGCGCTTCCAACCACAATTTCCATGATGACGCTCCTGCTCGCCGCCCCGGACGAGCGCCCGGGGCAAGCGAGATGGTCCTACGACGGCCGGGCCGCGGATGGCGCGCAACGGCAGTCCGGCTCACAGCGGCATGCACCGGCGCAGCCGCACGAAGGCGACGCGGCCGGCGTTGGCGCGGCTGTGCGACAAGCGCAGGTGGACGGCGTGCAGGCGCAGGCCGATCCGCAGGTGCAAAGGGTGGGGGACGTCTCAGTCATGGGAACCTCCTTGGGGTTACCGGTTGCAGATGACAGAGACTTAGCCCGCCGTGTTTCGCGCCACTTGAACGTAGCGGCTACGTCATGCGCAGGCCGGCGGGGGCGACGCCGAACATGCGCCGGAAGGTACGGCTGAGATGGGCGGAGTCCGAAAAACCCGCTTCATGCGCCGCTTCGGTGAGCGAGCGACCCGCCGCGAAGCGCTCCAAGGCCCTCATCAACCGCAGCCACAGGACGAAGGATTTAAAGGGCAGGCCCGTGTGTTCAACGAACAGGTGGCGCAGGCGGCCCGCCGAAAGGCCGGCGACCGCGGCCGCCTCTACCAGACCGAGAGGTCCATCGAGCCGCTGACCGGCCCAGGCGATCACCTTGCGCACGCGAAGGTCGGGCACATCGGCGCGGACATCGGCGGCAAGATGGGAAATGAGGCCTCGGCCTTGCGCGATCAAGGCCTCCTCATTGCGGCCGCCGGCGCGGAAGAGCGCCGCGATGCGCTCGGGAAAATCGCCGAGCATGTCGCGCGGGATCGCTGAAAGGTCGGACGCCTGGAAAAACCGCGCCGTGATCGCGCGTCCGAGGCGACTTTCCGGCGCAGCAAAGAGGATTGCGAACAGGCCTTCGGCTTGGAAGGTATGGCCGACGTCCGCGGCCACAGCGACAGCCTCGCCGCCAACATGGCCGTTTGTCGTCTCAAGCCGGAAGCGTCCGCCGAGACCGATGGTGACCTGGATCGCATGGTGAGCGTGAAGATCGGTGCTGCGCCCCGGCGCCGCGGGCCTGGTGGCGTCGACCACCCAGAGGGCGCCCCCTTCCCAGATGACGACGCGGGCCTGCGCGAGAAGTTCCATGGCGGTGAGACTACGAGAGTTGGTGTGCGCTGTCAGGCTCTCTCGATTGAGATCCCTGCACGCGAACGCCCTTGATCGCCCGGATGCGGTGGTGCGCTATTCCGGCTTCACGACGTCCACCATCACCTCGTTGCGGCGGAGGAAGGGAAGCGTCCACGGCGGATTATAGAAAGCGTATGTCGGCGGCGCCGCGGCTTGGAGCCCGTTCGCCGCGATGAAATGGGTGAGATCGTCGGTGTGACGGGCAAGGCTGTCCTGACCGGCGAGGCCGGTGAAACGAACGACGGCCCGCCGAACGCCGGAGATTTCGCGCAAGGAAACGGCGGGATTGGCCGGGCGGGGAAGGGTCTCCAGCGTGTAGCTAGCCGGCATCACGAAACGAACGCGCCATGTGTTGCCATCGCCTTCCTGTGTCACCGGCGAGGTCATGGCAATCTTCTCGCCGGCCTGCTGCGTGACAGGGGACGTCATGGCGACCTTTTGCGCCGAGACGTTATTCCCGAAGATGTAGTCGGCGATAATGCGGAACCCTTCCTGAATCGCCGGTTCGCGCGCGCCCTTCACTTCCACTTCCGCGACGATCATGGGCGCGTAATCGCGGAGCTCTATATTGCCCGCGGCGGAGACAACCTCATACTTCGGCTGCTCGACATTACTCACGATGGGCCCCGCAAGCGCGCCGCCCAGAAGCACAAGTCCGGCGATTGCCCACCACATCGGCCCTTGCTCCGGCGTTCACACAGTGAAGGCTTAGTTTAGCGCAAGCGGCGCGTCGCCGCTATAAATCCACACCAACTCGAACGGCCTAGATTCGGCCGGGATGCGTGAACAGGACGTCGAACTGAAAGTAGAGCGCGCCTTCGGCGAGGTTCGAGACGGCCACCTTCGAAATCACAGTGGGGACATAACCAAGTTCGCGCATGAAGCTCATCAGCTTTTCGCGGCTTGCCCCCATCTTCTCAAGGCTCCACTCGGACACCTCGCAAACGACATCCGGACGGTCGCGCTGCAGGAGCGATTTCATTCCCAAGAGCGCGGCGTATTCCGCTCCTTCGATATCGAGTTTCACGAGAGACACCCGGCCGAGGCCGCGGCGGGCAACGACGTCGTCCAACCGCTCGATCTGGATGGACGCGCCGCCGTGCGATGCGCCCGGACGCAGCGACGCGGAACCCAAGTTGCCTTCGCTGCCGGTGTCGAGCACCGCGGTCCCGGCCTCGGCGCCCAGGCCGACGTTGAGAGCTGTGATGTTGGAAGCCGCGTTCAGAGCGATGTTGTTTTGAAGCCGTGCATAAGCGGCCGGGTTCGGCTCGAATGAAAGCACCTGCCCCTCGTCGCCGACACACTGTGAGGCGAGCAAGGTGAAGTAACCGATGTTCGCGCCGCCATCGATGAAGACGCCGCCCGGTTTCAGGCGCTGCTCCAGAACACGGCCGACATGCGGATCCCATTCACCGGTGATGTAAACGGTGCGGCCGATGAAATCGCCGAGATCGGCCTGAATCAAAAATCCGGCACGGGTTTTCGCGAGGCGCGGCGGTAAAGACGACGCTTGAAGAAGATGGGAAAGCGCGCGCTCGATGCGCCATTTCCCAAACTCAAGCGGAGAGGCCCGCAAGTACCTGCGCCCAGCGCCAACAGCGAGATGTGCGAACATGTTCATGCGCGGAAGAGCCGGCCGCCCCCTGGAGTGGCGCGCATTCTGTCAGCGTTTCGGCGGAAATGCACACCGAAAACAGGGGCGTCATCCTCGGTGCGTAAGGTCGTGGCAGGACGAGAAAAGCAGATGCCTACGGTACACACGTTCCTAGAATCCACCGCGATATAGCTTAATGATGTCGCGGTCGGAAATGGGCGCGGACCGTTTGGGCCCAAAGAAAAACACGCCGGAGGCGCCGTCGAGCGCAGACAAATGTCCGCGCGTGAGATAGTCGGCCAGCTTCAGCGGGATGCTGATGATGAGCGAGGCCAGCCGCAGCGCCGCCCGCAGCGGCTTGATGTCCGTGAGCGAGGTGACGAAATATTGAATGGACCACGACAGGCCAGCGCCGGGTCCCAAGGCCATGCCGCTGGCTTCGTCGTCGAACCACCGGAAGAGACGCCGGTGGCCGAGGTAAGTGAAGCGGGTGAAGTCGTAAGCGCCCATATGCACGGGCTGCAAAAACGGCGTGGCGGCGTAGACGTAGGCCCCAGGCTTGAGCACACGCCAGATCTCCGCGACACAGCGCGGCGGGTCGACCACATGCTCGAGCACCGCCACGGCAATGACAAAATCGAAAGCGCCATCGGGAAACGGCAGATCGTGCGCGTCGCAGATGACGCCCGCGCTCCCGCTGAAAGCGACATCCGTGTACACAAACTGCCCCGGACCCAGATAGGCCTCGTCGCCGGAGCCGATGACCAGGATCTTTGCATTGGGCACGCGCTGTTGCACGCGGATGAGCGCTTTCTCCGCGTCGAGGTGTGTGCGCGAGATTTGAAAGTTGAGGAGAACCGAGGCGAATTTCCGATAAAGCTTCTTGAGACCGGAGCCGGCATCGTCGGCGCTTTTACCGTAGCTGTCGCCGCGAAAGGAACTGCCGCCCGGACAATAGTCGGCGCGCCGGAAGACGCTGGCCTCGTCGTTGATCAGAATGGGAATGCCCCGCACGACGGGGTAATCCGTCGCGCAGGCGCCGCAGCGCAAGATGCCAGGCTGCTCTTCGAGGGCGTTCTTGCACGCGGGGCAGCGCAGAAGCGCCGCGTCCACGGCAGGCGTCTCGGTCATGGTGGAGTCCGGAGCCACGGTCTAGGCAATCGTCCCGTCACGAGTTTGGCGCGACCCTACCACAGCTTCGCGAACAGGATCATCACGGCGCGGCGGTGCGCCGACCGTCTCAAACGCTTAAGCGGCGCGGCCGATGCGGCGGCGACGGAGCGCAAACGCGCCGGCCAGTCCGAAAACCAACAGCGCCAGCGCTTCGGGTTCGGGAACCGCTTCGACGCCGGTGACCATGATGTTGTCGATGCCGAAGCCCTCGTCGGCCCAGCCCTGGTCTGTTCCGCCGATGAAATTGAACCACATGCTGGCCATCGTCACCGGAACGACAAAGCTGAGATGGTAGGTGTGGTCGGGGCCCCAGAAGTCGTAGCCAAGCTGGCCGGTGAGCAGAGGATCGGAGCCGGTGCCGCCGGCGGTATAGCCGCCGTAGGACTGAACCCAGCCGTTCCAGTTGGTGAAGCTATCGCTGAGCAGGGTCGAGGCGCCGTTCACGTTCAAGGTGAAGACATCGGGGCCGCAGCAGTGGAAGCCGGCGCCGTCCAGGCTGAGGATCGTATACAGGTCGAACGAAAGCGTGATCGAGCTGTAGCCGGCGGTGTTGAGGTTCAACGTCGCCTGCTGGCCCAGGGAAAGCGGACCGAGATATTTCGTAACGGCGGTCGGTGCCGTGGTCACGGTCGTGGCGCCCGTGAAGCCCGCGGCCGAGCCGGATTCAAAGTCGTTCTGGTACAAGACCGCGGCTTGCGCGCCGGTGACGCTCGCGAACGCCAGTACGGCAGCCAAAAACAACTTCTTCATATACGGTCTCCATTCACACCAAATCTGACCAGGAGGGCATGCAATCTTCGCGCCAAAGGAGAAATTGCGTGATTTCAATCCATTACCGTCGGCGTACCGCGCGAAAACGTCGATTTTCTTGACGATCAGCCGTTCTACGCGAACGGCCGCCCTGCTCTCCCCTAGCCGCCGCTGACTATAGAGAAGCGTGAGAGATGAGCTCTGGCCCCCCCGCCAAGCGGGGCAATTGGAAAACAAGCTGACGTTGTCCTGACTCCCGAGCGGTATCGCCAAAGGATTTGACGTGTTCTAAAATTAGTCATTTATTCCAATTACTTAGCATTTTGCCTCGTACGCGTAATAGTCGCACACCCTCAATAGACGTCAGCTTTTATTACGTTATTGACCAGCAGACCCCTCGCTAAGCCTTTGATTTAATTACACTCTCGTCTTGGCACAGTGATTGCAGAGATTGACCCGAACAAAGCCTTTTTGCCTATTGGGGGACTTCCTATGCGTGCGTCACAGCTTCTCGGGACGATCTTGGTCGCCGGCGGACTTCTCGCCGTGCAAGCGCCGGCCTTCGCCGCGCCGATCGTGATCGGCGACCAGATGGATGTCGCCGCGACCCGCTTGGGCGCGGACTACGCCGGATATTCGAGCTCCACCTTCGCCAACCAGCTGCGCGGCGGCCGTCACTGGGGTGATTCGATCCAAGGTTCGGGCGACCCGTTCGATACGACCCAGATCACCATCACGCGCAATGACTCGATCAACCGGATCGACATCGATCTGCGCACCTGGTTCGACGGCGCCTTCGACACCGCGCGTTATGCCGACCTGTTCATCGACACCAACACGACGTCGACCTTCGACAACTTCAATTACGCGATCTCGCTGGGCGCGCAGGGTACGGCCGCCGGCGTGTACGGCGTCACCTCGACCAAGAACGCGAACGACATTTGGGGCGCCCGCAGCGGCGTCGTTTATGGCGGCTACACGCAGTTCAAGACGACGTCTTCCAGCTACAACGCCAGTATGGCCCTGACCCCGCCGGTCCGCCTGCAGACCGGCATCGCGATGCCGCAGTACTCTGTAGCGGTAACGCAGACAGCCATCGGTGGCGGTCTCTACAACGTGAACGTCGCCATCACCTCGAGCACAAACCTCAGCCTGTTCGATAACTTCGACATCTTCTGGGGCACCGCCGACTGCAGCAACGACGCGGTTTGGGGAACAGCCTTCACGGCCAGCACGACGAATGTGCCGGTCCCGGCGCCCGCCGCGATGTCCCTGCTCCTGTTCGGTCTGGCCGGCATCGGCGCAGCCCGCCGCCGGGCGCGCTAACGCTCCGGCGCACACCCGACCATCCAGAGTTCACGGCGGCAGGGAAACTTGCCGCCGTTATCTTTTGCGGAATCTGCAACCGGGAGCGCGCGCAAGCGTATTATCTGCTCGGGGCCCGCAGCGCCTGCGCGGCGGGAGAGGCGGGGTTTTTCAGATGAACCATCGGGTCGCGCGGCACATCGCAGCGCTGATTGCGCTCATGGCGGTGAGCGCGGCCGGGCTGCTTATGACCCCTTCGGCGCGGGCGGCGGAACTGAAGGTCGGCGCCGGTTTCGCATATCCCACCTTGGCGGCGGCCGTGAGGGCGGCCCAGGCGCACGACGAGATCCGCCTGGCTCCGGGGATCTACGAAAATGACTTTGCCACGATCAATGTACCGCTGACCCTGGTCGGCGACGGCGGTCTTGCCGTTCTCGCGGCCACCGGCCCCATCCCCAACGGCAAAGCCATCCTCGTGGTCAACGCCGACCTCACGGTCCGCCACCTCGAGTTCCGCGGAGCGGCCGTACCGGATCACAACGGCGCCGGCATTCGCATGCAGAGCGGACATCTCGTGGTCGAAGACAGCATCTTCCGCGGCAATGAAACAGGGATTCTGTCGCATGCGGATCCGGCGATGACGATCTCCGTGCGCCGGGCGCAATTCCTGGACAATGGGTACGGCGACGGCTTTTCGCACGGGATTTACGCGCAGCGGATTTCGCGCCTCAACGTCGCCGACAGTCTGTTCGAGGGCACGCGCACCGGGCACGACATAAAGAGCCGCGCCGCGCTCACCGAGATCTCTGGAAGCATTCTGGACGATGGCGTGAGCGGGACAACAAGTTACGCCATCGATGCGCCGAACGGCGGACGCGTGACGATTTCAGGCAACACGCTGCGTCAGGGCGCGCAGACCCAGAACCGGGTGATGGTGTCATATGGGGCGGAGGGAGATCTGCACCCAGAAAACAGTCTACTTGTGACGCGCAATACCTTCAGCAACACCTTCTCCGGCGTGTCCGTCGGCATTCACAATCACACGGATGTCGTGGCCGTTGCGCAGGACAATGTGTTCACAGGATTGAGCGTAGCGTTGCTCGGTCCCGGAGACACGAAGGGCGTTGAGGAACCCGGCGCCGCAGGCCTTTTAGGCTTGGGGCTACTCGGAGTCGGAGCAGCCCTTCGGTTCGCAAGCCGGAAATCCCGTACCGCGCCCGCCGGCGCGCGTTAGGCGCGGCGCAGGCGGCGAACGCCGAACAGCGCCGCGAGGGCGAAGCCCAGGATCGGAAGTGAGGCCGGGGCCGGCACACCGATCGGCGCGTAGTCGTCGTTGAACTGCCACGACACGATGTCGTGGAGATTGCGCGCCGAGCCCGTGCCGGAGGTGAAGCCCACATAGGCGTTGGTGGTGCCCAAGAGGGCCGCAAGGTCGACCGATTGCGTCAGCACCGGCAGAAGCGGACGCAGGCTGGACATGGACAGGCGCACTTCGATGGTTTGGCTGGCGCCGTTGTAGTCCACCCATCCGAACCAATCGCTGCTGTTGTTCAGCTGGCCCACGAGCGGGCCGGTGCCCGTGGTCGGAATGTTGAATTGGACGGTCGAATTGACATTCCCGTTGATGTCGATGCCGACGTGATTGCCGTTGTTGTCGTCCTGGAAACCGTTGTTCCAGCTGTCGAACTCAATGCCGACGCTATTCGGGATGCCGGAATAGCCGATGCCTTGGCCGAAGCCACCCGCGGTATTGGACACCGACTGAACCGCAAAGGTGATGCCGTCGGCGCCGCAGCCGCTCTCGTCGCAGATGCCGTTGCCGCCCGGAACGTCTGACATGCGGAAGGTGAAGGCGGTCGAGAATGACGCCGCGTTCGCGAGTGTGACCGTCGCCAGCGAGAACGAGCTGCCGCTCTGGTTGAAGTCATTGGTGAGGCGCAGGACCTTGCGGCCGAGGCTATCCGTCACGCCGTCGCAGCCGGTGTTGCCGCCGATGTCGCAGGTGTGGATGGCGGCTGCGGCGCCGTTGAGCTGGAGCCCGCTCAGGTTGGAGAAATCGTTGAAGGTGATGGTAGTCGCATCGGCGCGCTGCGCGCCGAGCAGGCTGAGGCCCAAGGCCATCACGGGGGCGAATTTATAGATAGGCTTCATAACGTTTCTCCGCGCGTGTTCGGGACGGCGTCCCCAATCTTTGTGACATGTAAGCAAAGGTTGTGCCACAGGCGCATAGTAGTTTTTGTTAGTAATTTCAAATAGATATCCAGCTTTCGATCGCGCTGGGGCGCCGAGAAACGTAAAGCTTCTTTACACTAGGGGCTCTCTTGGTGAGCCTTCTCGTGCGGGATCGCATGGGGTGCCCGTTTTCTGGCCGCAATTGCACGAAGGACGGGAATCGCCCTGTCCAGGCAAAATCGTCAAAAATGCTGACACTCGCTCCTACATTCTCCAGCGCAGCGCGTGATAGGCGTGAACACCGAGGCCCGGCAGGTTGGCGCGATGCCACAGGTCGCGGAAGTAGGAGTGCCGGGCATTCGCGAATTCGCGCTTCGCCTGCTGATCCCCCGCGCCCCGGTCGATCGTCCGAACGCCCACCTCGCCCGAGATATTGATGATCGCCCGGATGAGAAGATGGCCTGGCGAGAATTCCCGCAGGTCGGCGCTGTAAACGGGGAACCAGTAGTGAAGCACGGAAGATCCCAAAAGGCCGAAGTGAGACGCGACCCACGTCTCGCCCGCATGGAGTGTCGACAGCACACCCCGGCAGCTTGGGTCGCTCGACTGTGCAAGGGCCATGAGAAGACGGATGGACCCGTCGTCACGCAGAGCATCGAGCGCGCCGGTCCGCGCATATTGGGCACGCTTTTCCGCGACGAGTCGATCGAGTTCGGGGCCAGGGCAGGCGGCTGAGAACTCAAACCGGAGCGGGCCATGACGCTTTACGAGGTTGGACTCGCGGCGCTTCAAGTCGGAGACAAAGCGCTTGTTCTCCTTCTGCAACTGCGCCCAGAAAGCCGCGGCGTCGCCGCCGATGACGATGCGATGGCCAACCTCCGGCTTTCCGCCCGTTAGTCCGAACTCCTGCTGCGTCTCGTCGAGATGCGTCAGATAGAAAGAGTTTAGGCGGCACGCGCGCAACACCGCGGCCGGCGTGAGACGCACGCCGCGATCCGCGATCAAGCCGAAGTAATCGCTCATTTCTCCACCGACGCGCTCGGCGGCGCCCAGGAACCTGTGCATGCGCGTGGCAAATTGGAACGGAAGAAAGGCGCGGGGCCCATGATCGTCCGCAAAGATACCGACGCGCGCATCGATGCCCACGGAGGCCACAGCCATTGTGAATGTTGCGGAATAGAAAGGGCTTGCGAGAGCTTCGCTGCCGGTTTGGATGCGCCGCCAGACCGCAACATCGTCCGGCGATAAATCCCGCGCGGCCACTACGCGTGAGCGATACGCGGCGAATGTACCCGGGCCGGTCACGCGGCCAAGCGCGCGACGGGAACGCGCGCCGCCCGCGTGAACAGATGGAACGCCAAGAGATGCGGTTTGAACTCGCCTTCGCTATCGGCGACGCAGTTCGCGGGAATTTCGATGCGGCCGAACAGCGGGTCGATGGGAACGCCGGCCTGCAACGGCACGAGGGCGGATTCGCTCGTAAAAATGAAGCGGAAGCCGGCCGCGCGCGCGGCCGCAACCACATTGGAATCAAAACGGCCATGCGGGAAGGAAAGCGAGACAATGTCCCGGCCCACCGCAGCCGCGGCGGCGTCGTTGAGGCGCGTGCGCACCCGGTTGAGATAGCCGGCGGCATCGCGGCAGAACGTCAGCGGGATGTGACTCCACCCGTGCGCGCCGATAGCAATATTCGCCTGCGCGAGTTTTATGACTTCTTCCGCGGCGAGCATCTGCCGGTCGCAGGCGCCCATGGGGGGCGGAAGCAGCGCCGCGCGCCGTTCGGGCGAGAGATCATTGAGCATCGCGAGCACGGTGAGGAAGGAGTTTTCCTCATGCGCCGGAGGCGCCGTCCACGTCAAATTGAGCGCGAACCATTCCTTGGCCACCGCCGCGGGATCGATACGGCCTGAGTTCCAGGCCGACACAAGCTCATCCTGCCACCATGAGGACTGGGAATCGTCGAGCGTGCTTCCCACCAAGAAACAACAGGCAGGCAAGCCGGCCTCGGCCAAGAGAGGCGCTGCGTGTATGAGTGTGTCGCGCCACCCATCGTCAAAAGTGATGAGCAACGGACATGGGGGCAGAGGCGCCCGGCCCGTCGACGCGTCCTCGACCTGGGCGAGGCTCACGACATTGTAGTGACGTTTAAAGAACCCAAGACATTCGCGAAAAAGCGAGGTGGAGATCGTGCACGCCGGATCCGCACGGCGCCATGCCTCGGACTCGCCCGGCAGCACGCGGTGGAACATCACGACGGTGAGGTGCGACTGGTTCTGGCGGCGGTGCTGTGCGCCGAACACACCGCTTGCGTAAATCGCGGCCTTCGCAAGATCGCGGGCCGCCGCTCCCAGTGTCGCCTTCTCGCCGCTCATGGGCGAACTCCGATCGCCTCTGGCGAACGGGGCGCTGCGAACCGGCGTTTCAGCCAACGCACCACGGTCGAAGCGCGGGCAAGATAGAGGAGGTTGTCGAAGGGGCGATTGCCGTAAGCGATCGCCTTCAAGATCATCCGCATCCCGAAGAACGTATTGCCGGCGGCATAGGCGAGACGCCCCGAGCGGCTCAGGCGCTCGCCTAAGATCTCCGCGATCTGCGCGCGTGTCAGCCGCGGGAGATTGCGGTGGACGTAAGTTTCGATCATCGGCAGCAAGATCTCGACCTGCGCGCGGACATCGGTTTTCGAGAGACTGTTCGGCGTGCTGTAGACGCGGACCAGCGTTTCGGGGACGTAGCCGGTTTCGCCCATGAGGGCGAGACGTATCCATAGATCCTGATCTTCCGCGACCGGAAGCCAACGATTGAACTTCCCTGCCCGCAGAATTGCGCTGCGCCGCGCAACCACGGTCGGCGTTGCGACAGACGGGTATGCGAGAAGAGCGCGCCAGGCCTCGCGGCCAACGGCGGGCGGAGCGCCGCGGTAAATGTCGCCCTGATTGATGCCATCCTCTCCGATGAGATCGGCGCGGCACGCGGCGAACGTCATCTCCGGGTTGGTCTCAAGGATCGCAAGCTGGCGGCTCAGTTTTCCCGGCAACCACTCATCGTCCGAGTCGAGGAATGCGACGTATTCGCCGGTGGCGGCGTCGACGCCGGCGTTTCGCGCGGCGGCGGCGCCGGACGGCTTCTCGTGCCTTATGAGGCGCACACCATCGCCTGCGAAGCGCGCCACGATCGCGGACGTATCGTCCTTGCTGCCGTCATCAACGACGATGATCTCGTGATGGGGAATGCCTTGCTCGAGCGCGGAACGAAGCGCGCGTTCGATAAACCCAGCCGCGTTATAGGCGGGTATAACAGTGCTCACGGCGCTCGCCGGGGTCGTGGCCACGACTGCCCTACTTTAAGATCTGTTTCGCTTGAAGGCCCCGAAGAGAGCGCCGGTCGGACGGCCCCCTCTTCCCATCCGTTCTCTCATATCCGAGCGACGGATTCACCGCAAGGCGGCCCCCTTTAGGGCCGCCCTGCTGAAGAGAGGTAGGCGTGTCTGCGATGCGCTGCGGGGCGCCTAAACGGCGCGGTAGCGGCGGCGCAACACGACGGGAAGCAGTCCGAGGACGAGCAGGAAGCTGGCCGGCGCGGGGACGGAGATTCCCATGATCCCCATGATGTCGTTGAAATAGGAGGAGACACGCGTGTCCCCGCCGAGTTCGCCGTAGGAGCTGTTGAGGATCCCGTCATAATCCGACGGGGCAAAACGCAAGCCGAAAGACGTCACCCCGGCGATCAGGTTGCCGATAAACGTGGCGCCGCCCGAATCACCAGGCGCAGCCGTGGTTTCGGCGGTGCCTAGGCCCAGGTCCGGAAGGCCGAAATAGCCCAGGGCGTCGTGAGTCGTCGTGCCGTCGTCAAAATCGTAAAGCAGAACGTTGGACGAGATGCCGACGGAGCTGCCATCGGCGTCATATAGGTTCTGACCCGTGCGCAAGGTGCCGGCTGCAATGGTCGTGCCGGTGGTTCCGGTACCCGACATGCCGTAACCGACGCGCGTTGCGACAGCGCCGACGTCGCCCGGACCGCCGAAGAGGTCGTAGCGCGTGATCTCGGTCGGCGCGAAAGCGGCCAGTTCGAGGACGGCGATGTCCGAACCGCTGAAGATGTCGGCACCGGACGTCGTCCAGTCGGTGGCGATGAAGTAGTTGGCGACGCCGATGTTGTACGTTCCCGAATCACCGAAGAAAGAGACGGTCGCGGAGTTCGTGTTGAAAATGCCCGAGCCGTTGGTGACGCAATGGGCCGCCGTCAGCAGGTGGCGCCCCGAGCCGAGAAGGCTGCTCGAGCACATGAACGAGCCGTCAGCGCGATTGACCGTGAGGAGACCGACCCCGTCGAAAAAACCGCCGGCACCGACAACGTGGTTGGCCGGACTGTCGACAGTGGTTTGCAGGGTCTGCGCATCAGCGAGGTAGAGCGACGCCGAAGCCGGCGAAATGGCCGCTGTCGCTGCAAGCAAGAACGCGGCGACGAGAGGAGTGGCAGCACGCAGGACCGGACTCATTTACGAACCTCGTTTCTCTTATTTCTTTGCGAAATGATGGGGTGACAGCCGTGCCTCAGCGCGTTTCGCGCCGAGAGAGGCGATAACGAACGACACCGACGGCGAGAAGGCCCAGTCCCAGGAGGGCCAGGCCATTGGGCGCCGGCACAGTCGCGCCCCAGATAGCGTCGTTGTTGCAGTCGGCAGTAGCCCAGAACACGTCGAAGCTGTCGAACAGATTGAGATCGGTCGTCGAGATGACCGCAACGTTGATGTTGTACATGCCGCCGCCGATGTCGGTTTGCGTGACCGTCACCGAAAATTCCGGCAGCGCGGCGCCTGAGGTGAGACGCACGGGGGGAGTCAGCGCCATCGCGGCGTTATAGTTTGACGACGTCGTTTTGAACTGCGTGAACCCGCCGTAGAGGTTGCTGGTGTCGGTCGACCAAATGTCGTTGGAGTTCTGCGTACCCGTCACGGCGTAAACGCCGGGCGCCATGGACTGATAGCCGAGCGCGATGGCATGCGAGAACGTATCGAACGTGTTCGGGCTCGAGATGTCGAAAAACAGGTCGGCGTACTTCGCGCCGCTCGGCGAGGTGCCGCCGAACCACGTGCGAATATCGAAATCAATCCGGTTCGCGGAGTCGTTCCGCGTAATGGTGATTTGGGTCGTATTAAAGGGGTCGGTGTCCTCCTGAATGGCGTCGCCCCAATGGCGGCCGGCACGAAATTCGTTGGCGAAGGTGCTGCTGCCGTAACTGCCGTAGTCGCCACCGAGGTAAGTGGAGGAAACATCGATCTGGTCGGTGATGATAATCGGCGCGGCCGAGGCCGGACGGACGGCAAGAACGGCCGCCGCCAGCGCGAGATATGCCAAAGTCGATTTCCGCACGTCGCCCCCCATCGCCCCACCGGGCTGTAATGAGGTTCAGACAAGCAAGCCGCGTGCCAGAGAAATTGTTGAGACTTTTCAAACTATTACGCGAAGTCGCGGAACGCGGTTTTGTAACGAATCCTGACGTTCCGCCTTCGGGGCCGCACCGAGCCTATCTCGCTGAAATCACACAAGTTTCGAACCGCTCCGAGACGGCGTGGTCCTAGGTCGCGACGGCCTGGGCCGGGCTTTGAAGGTGCATTTCCCACCCGATCGCCGAGCGCAAGATCAAATCGAGATCGTCGCGGGCCGGCGCCCAGCCAAGGGTTTGGCGGATGAGGCCGGCATCGGCAATGACCTCGGGAGGATCGCCGGCGCGGCGCGGTCCCACGCTATGCGGCAAGGGGCGGCCGACAACACGCGCTGCGGCGGCGAGCACCTCGCGCACGGAATAACCGTGGCCGTAGCCGCAGTTCATGGTCAGGCTATCGCCGCCCTCGCACAGATAATCGAGCGCCTTCACATGAGCGTCCGCGAGATCGCTCACGTGGATGAAATCGCGCACGCACGTGCCGTCCGCGGTCGGATAGTCGGTCCCGTGGACGGTCATTTCGGCGCGCGCGCCCGCGGCCAGCTCGCTCACCGTCTTGATGAGGTTCGTCGAGTTTCTCACCACCTGCCCCGAGCGCAAATGCGCATCGGCGCCCGCGACATTGAAGTAGCGCAAGGCGACATAGCTGAGCCCGCCGGCGGCGGCGGTGTCGGCCAACAGATGCTCCGTCATCAACTTCGAGCGCCCGTACGGATTGATGGGGTCCGTCTGTGCCGACTCCGAGACCGGGACGATCTTCGGAATGCCGTAGACCGCCGCCGTCGAGGAAAAGATGAAATTACTCACACCCGCCCGCGTACAAGCTTCGACCAAGGCGCCGCTGTTCGAGAAGTTGTTGGTGTAATACTTCAGTGGATTGGCCACGGACTCCGGAACGCTGATCGATCCAGCGAAATGCATCACGGCAACCGGCTGCGTCTCCCGCATCAGGCCCGTCATCAAAGCGGTATCACCGACATTCCCAACATGAAGTTCGGCGCCTGAGGGCAGCAATCTTCGCTGACCAGTGGACAGGTCGTCGACCACTAGCACGCGCCAACCCGCGGCCATCAAGGCGAGCACGACATGGCTGCCGATATAGCCCGCGCCGCCCGTCACAAGGACGCATCGTCCCCGTGCAGACCTTGCGGCCGACGAACCCCCACTCATTCAACGCTCTCCAACTGCAAAGCTCACTTGCGCAACTCGATCAACAGCGCCTCGGCCTCCTTGCGCTCCTGGAACTGCGCTTTGCTTTCCAGCGCCTTCTGCAGAACTTCGCGCGCCTTGGCCGTGTCGCCCTTCTTTCGCAGGGCGGCCGCGTAGTGGTAGGCGATTTCGGGCCGGTTCGGCGCGAGACCATAAGCCTTCGTCAGGAGTTCGAGGCCCTTGTCCTGATTGCGGCTGGTGACTTCCAGCCACCCCAATGTGTCGAGAATCTCGGGCGCTTCGGGCGCGAGTTGGCGCGCCTTCTCCGCCATTTCAAACGCCTTGGGGTCCTTGTTCTGCGACAGCAGCCACGCGAGGTTGTTGAGCAGAACGGGGTTCTCCGGCAGCACGCCGTCCATGGCCTGCGTCTCGGCGAGCGCCTCCTTGTAGCGGCCCGCGTCGATATGCACGCTGGTGAGGAGGAACCGCATGTCATAGTCCTTGGGGTGCTCGGCAACCCAGGTCTTCAACAGCGCCAGTCCTTCATCCGCTTTGCCCGAACGGGCGAGTGCGCCGTAGTAGCGGCGCAGGACGTTGTTGGTCTTTTCCTTCTCCCACGCCGTACGATAGACCGCGGCGGCCGCCGCATCCTTGCGCAGCACCGATTGCAGGTCGCCCATCACGATCAGACGCACGACCGAGTCGGGGCGTTCGCTGACGTACTTCTGCGCGAGGGCCACCGCCTTATCGTCGCCGGCGGTCTCGCGTTCGATGGTCACGCGGTCAATGAGCGCCGCCTCGTAATCCGGCGCGGTGACAACCGCTTGATCGAACGCGACCCGCGCATCGGCGAGATAGACAGACCGATTTGGGCTCGGCTTGCCGTCGGGTTTGGCATTCGCGGCTGCCATCAGCGCCCGGCCCAGGCGCCGGTGTGTTTCCGCGTTCTGCGGCTGCTGCTTGGTCATCCGCTGGTAAGAACCGATCGCATTGGTGAAATCACCGCCGGCCAGCTGGGCACGGCCGAGGGCATCGAGCGCGCGGGTGTCGTTCGGCGCGGCATTCGCGAATTCACGGGCCGCAATCAGCGCACGATTGGTTTCGTTGTTGGTAAGCAGGAGGTCGACGAGCTGCTGGCGGAGCTGAAGATTGTCGGCGTTGAGGCCGATCGCCTTCTCAAGGTGACCGGCGGCGCGGTTCACGTCCTTTTCCGCCATCGCGAGGCTCGCAAGGCCGGTGAACGCCGTCACGTTTTTCGGCTCGACCTTCAGCGCGGCCTCATACCACCGGCGCGCCTCGGGAAGATTGTTGGCCCGCTCCTCGACCTTCGCGAGGTTGAGGGGGGCGGCAACAAACTTGGGATCCTTCGCGGCGGCGGCGCGGAACGCCGTGCGGGCCGCCGGCAGGTCGTTGGCCGCGAGGCTGACCGTCCCCTTCAAGTTGTAACCGTTGGCATCGTTGGGGGCCGACTTGATGTAGCTCTCGCTGGCCTGAACCGCTTTATCGAACTGGCGCGCGCGCATATGGGTGAGCACCAGAAGCGTGCTGGCCTGCAGCGGGCTGGTGCCCTTCTGCGCCATGGTTTCAAGCTGCGCGACTCCCGCCTCGGTTTCGCCGGCGCGTAGCCGGCTGACCGCCAGCGCGAGCTGAGCTTCCACGTTGTTGGGATCCTGACTGACTCCGCGCTCGAACATCGTAATCGCGTCGGTGCTGCGGCCCGCGGCGAGGTAGGCCCCCGCGAGCAACGTCTGCAGCTGAGCATCATTCGGCTCGCGCTGCGCCAGCGGCTCCAACAGGGAAACGGCGCGGACGTAATCGCCCGAGCGCTGCGCGATCGCGGCCAGGAGTTTTATTCCCGTGGGCTGGTCGGGCATCTTTTGCACGAACTGCTCGGCGTTCGCGCGCGCCACTTCCACTTGGCCATCGGCGAAAGCCGTCGCTGCGAGCAGGTAGCGCGCCGGCGGATAGTTCTCGAGCAGTTGCGGAACCGCGAGCAGGATCTGGACCGCGTCCTTGTAATTCTTCTTTTGCGACAGCAGGAACGCGCGCAGGTACAGCGCAATGGGGTTTTGCGGTTCTTGCGCGAGAACGTCCTTCACGTCGTCCTCGATCAAGTCGTACTGATTGCGCGTCAAATTGACCATGGAGCGCGCCACGCGCGCGCGCGTGAAACGCGGGTATTTGTCGACCGCGCGATTGAAGTACGTCATCGCGCCGTCGAGGTCGTTTTGCTGCTGGCGCAATTCGCCTTTCAGCACCAGCAGTTCGGACTGGTCAGGCTCCGCGGCGAGCCCCTTGTCGACCTGCGCCTCGGCTTCCTTGTATTTCTGCTCCATGCGCAGAAGGATGGCGTCGGCCGCAATGACTCCCGACGACAAGGGCGGCAACGCAAGCGCGGCATCCACGAGCGCCCGGGCTGCTTTCGGATCTTGAAGGGCGATCTGGGCACGTGCCTGGGCCGCCAGGACGGTGCCGCGTACAGCCGGCGGGAACGTCGACGCGTTGAAGTTCTTGATCATCTCCTGATATCGGCCGAGCGCGAGGTAGGATTGCGTCAACGGCGGGACGACCTTGGCGAGGTCATACTTGGCTTCGTAAACAGTCTGAAGTTCACGCTGCGCCGAGGCAAAATCGCCGGTTCTGAGATAGAGGACGCCCAATTCAAAGCGCGCATCGTTGTTTTCCGACGATGCCCGCAGCGCGTTCTTGAGTTGAATGATGGATCCGGACAGGTCGCCCTTCCCCGTCAAAGCGCGCGCCTTCTCGAAATATTCCTTGGACTCCGCGTTGACGGCGGCGGTCGCGACCGGCGCGGCGGCGACAGTGAGGGCAATGGACAAAGCGGCAAAGCGCAACGTGGAGGAAACGGGGCTGCTCATCTTGGATCCTTTCCGGGTGGCGTCGCTTTTCATTGTGGCACCTTAATTTCATAACTCGACATCAGGTTGTAGAGCGTGGGCCGGCTGACGCCCAACATCTTGGCGGCCTGCGTCAGATTGTTACCGCAGGCGCTGAGCGCTCGGAGAATGGCTTCAGTCTCCGCGCGTTGACGGATTTCCTTGAGATTAATTTCGCCTTCCTGAGGCTCGAACTGCAGTCCGAGATCCTCGGGACTGATGGCGTTCTTTTCCGCCATAACGACAGCGCGCTTCAGACGATTCTCGAGTTCACGCACATTGCCGGGCCATGCGAAGCGTCGGATGACCGCCTGGGCGGATGCGGAGAACCGAATATTGCCCCTGCGATAGGTTTCGGCGAATCCGCGCAGGAGCGCATTCGCAATGAGCAATACGTCGTCACCGCGATCGCGTAGCGGTGGCAGCAAGATGCTGACCTCGTTCAGGCGGAAGAAAACATCCTCGCGGAAACTTCCTTGCGCGATCATGGTCCGCAAATCGCGGTTGGTGGCCGACACCACCCGGACATCGGCGGCGAGGTCGCCCTGACCGCCCAGCCGCTGGAATTTGCGGTCCTGGAGGAACCGGAGCAATTTGGCTTGAAGCGCAAGCGGCATATCGCCGATTTCATCAAGAAAAAGTGTGCCGCCGTTGGCTTGTTCGATGCGGCCGATGGTGCGCTTCACGGCTCCGGTGAAGGCTCCGCGTTCGTACCCGAACAACTCGCTTTCGAGCAGCGCTTCCGGGATGGCCGCGCAATTGATGGCCACGAATGGACCGGCCGCGCGGTTGCTCAGGCGGTGGATGCCGCGCGCAATCACCTCTTTGCCGGTTCCGCTTTCACCCTGCACGAGAACGCTGATATCGGTGGGCGCCACGCGCTCGACCGTGCGGCGCACCTTCATCATTTCCGGGGAAGACGCGATCATTCCGTCGAGCGGACCCGCCACCGTCTGCGACAAACGCGCGTTCTCCTCCTCCAGCTTGTGAAGGTTCCACGCTCGGTCGAGGATCAATCGCAACTGATCGAGGTCGACAGGCTTGGCGAAGAAATCATACGCACCGAGCGATATCGCTTTAAGTGCATTGCTGCGCTCTTCATTGCCGCTGGCGATGATCACCTTCACGCCCTGATATTCGCTCAGAAACGTCTCGAGCAGAAATAAGCCTTCGCTTGCGCCGTTTGGATTGGGGGGCAGTCCCAAATCCAGCACCACGAGAATGGGGCGTTCTTTGGCCATAGTGGCAAGGGCGGTGGTCCGATCCTCGGCAAGATGCACGTTGAAGGAATCGCCGAGCGCCCAACGCATTTGGCGGCGCAGGCCGGGGTCGTCCTCGACGACGAGCACCGAGCGGGCCGAAGGTACAGGAGCCGTTGTGGCGGCGGCTCCGATGTCGGCGTCTTGGGTTTGAAGATCGTTCATTCTGGTGTCTGCCTTCTAGGCCGCCGCGGCAAGCGGGAGGCGCAGGACAATCCGCGTGCCCACTCCCACGTTGCTATCGACTTCGAGGTTTCCGCCCATTTCGCGGATCACATGCTGGGTTTGGTAAGCGCCGATTCCGAAGCCATCGGACTTCGTGCTTTCCATTGGCTGAAAGAGCCGGTCACGGATAAACGCCTCATCCATGCCGGGGCCGTCGTCCGCCACCGTGACGATTGCCCACGGCTTGTTCGCGGTTGCATCGGCGCCGGGCTTACTGAGCGCAAGGCTGACATCGCCATCGGTGCCGGCCGCATCGATCGCGTTCTGGAGGAGATGGTTAAAGACGGCGGACAAGCGATCCGGATCGCCCACCACGTCGACAGGGCTTTCGGGCAGATCCACGCGCAGCGTCGGCATCTGCATACGCCAATTTGCTGAAATGCGCTGAAGCAGCGGGACGAGGTCGAGACGGGTCGACGCGGGCGCCGCAGGCGTTCGGCGCAATTGCCGGAGCATCGCCTGCATGCTGGCCAAGGAGTCGGCGACGGTGGCAAGCACATCGGCCTGAAACTCAGGGCTGCTGCCGTGACGTTCGGCGTTCTTCAGAATGAGGCTCATCTGCCCGGCGATATTCTTGATGTCGTGAATAACGAAGGCAAATTGCCGATTGAACTCCTCGAAGCGTCGGGCGCGCGCGAGCGACCGCGAGGCGTTTTCTTCGGCCAGGTAGCTGGCAGCCTGCTGACCCACGGTCCGCAACAAATCGAAATCCTCCCAGTCGAGACGCCGCGGCGCGCGGGGCTGGGCGAGCAGAAGGAAGCCAATGAGCACGTTGCGGTGCGCCAGCGGGACCAAGAGCCAGGCCTTGGCGTTCCCGGACAGCCAGTCGGGAATGACCAGACTCTCGTCCTTGCGCCCTTCGACGGAAAGATTCTTGAGGTCGATGGTTTGTTTTCCCGCCGCCAACGCGCTCACCATCGGTTCCGACGGACTAAGACTTGGCAACGTGGTGCTCATGTTCCAGGACTCGATTTGGATGAAGGCGTCATCCTCGTCCCGATACATCCAGAGCGCGCCGGCCGGGCTGTCGACGACATTGGCGATGCTGCGCAGGATGCGCGCGGGAATACTCAGTTCGTCCAGGCTGTCGGAGATCGATCCTAGAAAGCGAAGCCATTCCTGCCGGTAGTCGTATTTGTACGAGAAGAAGTTTTTATTGATGAAATTCTTCACATACTCGCGGGCCGCGCGGGACGATAGCGCGACGGCGAGCAAAAGGAGCGCGGCCACCACGAAAGTCGTCTGGATCACCGAGCCGAGCGGCGTGGCGAAGGTCATTAGCGACTGCGCGACCCCCGCCATGATGAGAAGATAACCACCCGCGACGATCAGCGTCGCGGAATGGAACACCAGACGTCGTGAGACGTGCAGGTCGATCGGCCAGTTCCGCGATCGTGCGGCGGCGAGAACGATCAAAGGGGCGGCAATGACGCAGATGATTCCCCGGGCATCAAGGAGCTTGCCATCGATTTGGCCGTAGAGCGCGGCTTTCGCGTAGAAGAAGAAGTCGAAGACGAAGATGGTGCCGAGCGCGAAACACAGATATTTCACCGCCCAGCGCGATTCTTCGCCGCTGTTGCGAAAGAGGTTCTCGATCAGAAGGAGCGCGACGATAGCCACCAGAATATTGGCGGTGAAGGCGATGCGCGGATCCGCGGCGATCGGCCACCCGGCCGCCTGAGCCACGCTGGCGACAGCGACATAAAGCGCCGCGCCCAGGCCGACGACCGCCATCGACACTTCCATGATGGGATCGAAGCGCTTGCCATAGGCGACGAAGAGGACATGCCCTACCGCGGCGACCAGTGCCACGTTGCGCAACTGTTCAACAACGGCCGCGGCGGCTTCCAGTTGCAGGATCGGCATCTGCGGCATCTGCGCGCCCGCGACAAGCGCCGCCCAAAGCGCGGTCGTTCCGCAGGCTGTGACCAGCAGCGCCTTGTAGGCGTGTTTCGCGCGGCTGGAGATCAGCAAAACGCAGACAAGCAGATAAGCCAGTGCGCACAGGATATGGCTCAGGGCTGCGATGTTCTCAAACATCTTCGCGCCTCTTTCGGCCTGTGCCTGTTTCCTGGGCCACTAGCGCGCACCCATGCGCCAGATTACGACGCGCAATGTTTGGAACAGAATGACGATGTCGAGGAACAGGCTCCAATTTTTGACGTAGTAGAGGTCGAAGGCGAGTTTCGCCTTGGCGTCTTCGTCCGACGCTCCGTACGGATAATTGATCTGCGCCCACCCTGTGATTCCCGGACGAACGCGGTGGCGAATATCGTAATAGGCCAGCTTCTGCTTTAGGCTGTCGACAAACACACGGCGTTCGGGCCGCGGCCCGACGAAACTCATGGACCCGAACAGCACGTTGAAGACTTGCGGGATCTCGTCGATCCGGCTGCGGCGCAGGAAATTACCGACCCTGGTGACACGGGAGTCGTTTTGCTGCGCCCAGCGCGCGACGCCGTCGCCTTCCGCGTCCGTCCGCATGCTGCGGAACTTGAGCACCATAAACTCTGTGCCGTTCGCGCCGACGCGCGCTTGGCGGTAGAAAATGGGACCGGGACTGTCTAGCTTGACGGCAATGGCGGCCGTCACGGTAAGAGGAAGGGTAAGTACGAGCAGCAACGTGCTGATCAGAACGTCGAAAACGCGTTTGATAAAGCGACGTTGCCAGCTGATGCGGAAGCCGTCCGAGAAAATCATCCAACTGGGCGTCAATTCGTCGAGGTCGATCTGGCCGGTGTGACGCTCCCAGAAACTGGGAAAGTCGCTGACGATCAAGCCGGCCAACTTGCATTCCATCAGCGCCCCGGTCGGCATACCGCGGCGTTCGCGCGACGCCACGACCACTTCGTCGACGCCCTGATCCAAAGCGACCTTCGCCAGCGCGCAATCGTCCGGCAGAGCGCGGGAGTCGATGATCGGGGCGTCTTTCAACTCGTCGGAGCACTTTTCCTGAGGCAACGGAACGTAGGCCACCACCGCGCATGGACTCATGGAGCGACTGCTGACCTGCTTGATCTTCGCTGCGCGGTCGTCGATGCCTATTACGAGTACGCGGCGCTCCAGCATTGTGCCGTTGAAATCGTGCGAAAATAGGTTCGCGCGGAACAGCAGGGCGACCAGGAAGAACCCGACCGTTCCCCCGAGTGCGATGCCGTAGTAGAGCCGCACATTGACCGTATCTTCGATGAAGAAGGCCACCAGCGACGTGAGGATCGCCATGATGAAGTACATCAGGACGGTCGTCGTCAGCAGACGCCCGGCGATGTCTCGCGTATCGGAGACGACCTCGCGGTTATACAGACCGCACGCGGCCGCCGTGCCGATGGCGATGACGCAAAACACCGGCAGCAAGATCGATTGCGCGTAGAGCGGCTCGGCCGTGCTTCCAAGGATGAGATTGATTGCGGTGAGACGGAAGATGCTCAGCACCGCGACGAAAGCTGCAGCTTCAAACAACGCTAGCAGAATCGCGCGCAGCGATATGTAATGTCCAAATAACGAAATCATGTGCCCCCTGCGGCGTCGCATCCGCTCCAGCCGGCTAAGTCCCCACTTGCTCGGCTGGGCAGTCTTTTTTTGTTATGCGGCGCTTTACACATCGCGATGCGATGCGCGCGTAGTATTTTACATTCCTCCTGGTCTAATACACCAGACAGTTGCGTGACTTACAGGTGCGAGCGGCGCCAAAATCCGTTCAAAATCGGACGGAGTCAAAACCATCTTCGGCGCTGACGATCGCGTGATGCCCCTGCTCTATTCACACTTCGTGTCAGAGGGTTAGGAGGTTTGACCACGGATCCCGTGGAGGCGGGCGGAGAGCGAACGTAACAGACCGGCCTCGAGTCCGTCCGGCTGGCCGGACAGCCGCCATAAGGCCAATTGGGTCGCGACAAAGACGATGGCTCCCATGGCCGACATGGCGATCAACCGCAGGAGCGCACTCTCGAGCTCCGCCCAGGGCAGCATCCCGACCACGGCCGCCATGACAACCGCCGCGCAGATCGGGCGCCAGACCGCGCGTCCTAGGTCTGCCCATGTCATGGGAAGGACACGCCGGAGCGCCGTAAAGTAGGCGGGGGTGATCGCGACGGCGACCGCGAGCTTCGCGATGGCGAAGTTCTTGAGATCGTGTGTCGTTGCGGCCCAAGCCATTGCAGGAAGATAGAGCAGAACACGCATCCAGGTCTGGATCGCCGCGAGGCGGCTATGGCCCAACGCGCTGACCACGGAAAATACGGTATCGCTGACCCCGATCACAGCCGCCGCCACAGCAAACAGAGCCATCAACTCACCGGCGCCAACCCATTGAGGCCCGAGGACGACGGCGACGAAATCGTTCGCGACCAGCGCGAGGCCCGTTCCGGCACTCGCCGCGATCGCCGTAATGGTCGCCAGGACATTGAGGTAGGTTTTACGCAACGCGTCGAGATCGTGCGCGAGCCGCGCATAGTTTGGAAACAGTGCCCGTGCGACAGGTTCGAGGATCTCCGTCCGCGAAAGGGCGCCGAACTCCGCCGCCACCGAGTATTTTCCCAATAGGGCCGGAGGGACCGCGCCGGCAACAACGATCTCATCGACACGGGTCTGGAAGAACCGTCCGAGATGCGCAACCAACAACCACGTCGAATATGACCAAAGCTCGCGCACCTTCGCGAGACTGAACCGCGGGCGATACGGGTGCATGATGTAACTGAGCCCGACTTCGAGTATGTGCCCGACAATCGTACCGACGACCAGCGCCCAATAATCCCGCCACAGCAACGCCAGGGTCAGCGTCACCACGAAGCTCAAGAGCTTGCGGAGAACGCCGAAGCGAAAGTCCTTCGCAAAATCGAGATCGCGCCTGAAATTGACAACCCCGATATTGATGAAGCCCGTCAGGAAGACCCTTAGCGACATCACCTGAACCACGGGCACGATGCGGGGGTCGTGGAAATAGTAGGTGGCAAAGGGCGCGACCGCGAACACCACAAGACCAAGAAAAAGCGCAATCGCGATCGACATCGTCCACGCGGAATCAAAATGCGCGCGCTCGGGATTTGGATGCCTGATCAAAGCCAGTTGCTGCCCGGTTTCACCGAACACTTCGATGAAGCCAATCAACAGCATTGCCATGGCGACAATGCCGAAGTCCTCGGGAGTAAGGAGGCGGGCCAGCGCGATGGTGCTGATAAGCCCGATGGAGCGGATGCCGAAACGCATCCCAACCATCCAGATCGATCCGGACAATAGGCGGCGTCCGATATTTGGCTCCGTCCCCGTCATTCTCTGTTCCAATCAGGGCGCGGATCGTTGACCGGCGCTGGGCTCCGCAAGCGCCTCGGCGGTCGTGGCCGCGAGCGCGGGTGCGGCGTTCGCGGGCGCGCGCCGTGTGTAGACCTCGACCTTCTTCGGCTCGACCAATTGCCGCAGCGTGGCGGTCAAGACAATGATGGTGAGAAACCCGTCGTAGTAGGACATGGAGAGTGCGGCGCCGCCGACGAGATATCCCACCATGGAAAGCTTCAGCGCGCCGGCAAGGTTCCACGCCCACAACATCTCGGGTTTATCGCGCGTCTCTCGTTGGACTCGTGCCAGGTTGAACCACGCGGTGGCCAGTATCGAAAGGTAGATGATGAGACCGATGATGCCCTGCTCTCCCAGCACCATAAAGTAGATGCTGTGAGCCGCGCGGCTCTCGACACTGGGAAGATACCTATCCCACACGATGCGCTGACGCGGGCCGTCAAAACCCGCACCGAAGGGACGATCGAGGGACGAGCGCGCAGCAACCTCCCATGCATCGAGCCGCCCTTGGAATGAGGAGTCTTCATCCACCTGTTTCAAGGTGCTGATGCGATCGATGTACTTCGTTGGCATGAAGGTGACGGCAAGCGCGCCGATTCCAACGAAGACCACCGTCAGTGCCACTTTGGCGCGGCTCTTGAGCCACAGGTACAGCAGCATGGTGGTCAACGCGACGAGGCCGCCGCGCGAATAGCTGGCGATCACGCTGCCGGCTGCCAGCAGCATCGTTCCAATCAACCCCAGCTGTATGAGGCGGCTGCTTTCGTAGCCTCGCAAGTAGTTCAGAAGCGGCAGGATCATCACGAGCGCGAGCGCGAGATGATTATTGTCCTCGATCATCGTGTCTGGCGGGCCGAAGACGATGAAGTTTCCGCCGTTCAGGATCATGAAACCGCCGCCCTTGATCCCGAAGTAGCCGATCGAGATGACAACGATCCAGAGCAGGCCGACAATCCGCGCCCGCGTCGTGATCGTCACCATGATCATGAACAGGAGCACCATCGTCTTAATATTGCGGTCCCACTGCGGCATGGTCGCATCGGGGACCGGCGCGAGGAGCGACGTGATCGTGATCCAGACGCTGAAGATCCCAATCAGGACCATCATCGTGCTGGTTCTGATCCCGCGTTCGCGGGACATCAGCCAGGAGCCGAGCGTCACCACCGCGACAATGAGATTGAGCGATTGGCCCTGGAGAAACCCGTACACCAGGCGGTGAGGGTTCATCAGGGAGAGCCATTCCCACTGGAAGACCCCGATAAAGGGCATCCGGACCGCGATCGGCAGTAGAATTCCGAGCGCCGCGAGAAGGATCAGGTCACGCATCGCCGCACGACATGAAGGTATTGAGAGCCCCCAGCTGAGCGTCCCACGCGTAGCGCGATTCAACAAGTTTGCGCGCGGCGGCTCCGATGCCGGCGGCGTGCGGCGCCTGGATCACCGCGTCGGCGAATTCCGCGGCGGTGTCGGCGACGAGCAAGTGCTTGCCCGCCAGAGCCGCGATGCCTTCGAGGCCCTTGGATGTCGTCACCACGGGCTTTGCCATCGCCATCCCTTCCAGAACCTTGTTCTGGATCCCGCGCGCCATCCGAAGCGGTGCAACGATGACGTCGGCGTATTGCATGTAAGGGCGTACGTCTGGCACGCCGCCGGTCACGGCAATCTCGCCGGGGCGCTCGAGAGCCTGAACTTCCGGTGATGGCTTTGCGCCGACAATGGTCAAGCTCGCCTGCGGCAGCGCCTGGCGGATCATCGGCAGGATTTCATTGGCGCACCACGTTACCGCGTCCACGTTTGGGCGATAGTTCATGGTGCCGGTAAAAACCAGCCGCGGCCCGCCCGGCGCGAAGGGATCGGGAAATTGGTGCGCGGGGGAAAAATAATCGGCGTCCACACCGTTCGCTACGGCATGGGTACGCGCCGCGACTTCGGGTGCGAGTCTTCGGAACAGATCGGCTTCCGCCTCGGACACCAGGAGCACCGCATCCGCCTGCGCGGCCGCTGCGCGATCAAAAGCCAAAAGTCGTTGCGACTCGCGCTGATAAACCCACCGCAATGGACCCCGCGCATCGGCGGCATACTGCCGCCATTTGTCGGAATCGACGTCCACAAAATCCATGAGAACGCGGCCCCATGGCCCGCTGGCCGGCCGAAGGTACTGCCCCATGACTGAGGAATACACGAAGGTAACGTCCGGCGCGGAGCGTCTGACCGTCTCGTCGACCCACCTTTGCATCGACCCGCTGGAGAAGCTGGTGACGCTGAGAGGCGCGGATTGCAGCAGTCCCTTGAACGCCCGCCAAGGCTTCAGCGCCGGTGTCAGGCCGACGGCGTGAACCTCCGCGCAAATGTCCTCCAATGCCGCGACATGCTGCCAATCGTCCGGATCGTCAATGAAACATCCCAGGCGTACCGCATGCGTGCGCGCGAAGTGCTGCAATATCCGATACGCCCTGATCTTCTCCCCCTTGTTGGGAGGATAAGGAATACGATGGCAAAGGAAGAGGAGCGAAGACATCGGCCGCCGATGAGAATCGACTTGGTTGTGCGGAGGACCCAGTCTATAGCAGGGCTGGCAGTGAGGCGCACGACGATCCTGATGCCCGTTCGTAAATCGGGCGTCCACATGGCGGGTCGCTCGATCTGCGGCGATGGGGCGGGGAAGCGTGGGTTCTGGGTTGAAGCGCGGGCTTGGAGCTGGTGCGAACGTCCTGTCAATCAATGCAGACGATCGCGATCTCCTGCGCGAATGGGCACCGAGCCTGGCCGCACTGGCGTGTGGGCTTGCCGCGCTGCTGGCCTTGTTCTGGCCGACAGCGACCAGCGCCGTCGCCCTCTGGGAGTCTTCCTCGGCGTATAACTACGCCTATCTTATCGCCCCCATTTCTCTTTATTTGATCTGGATCGAGCGGGATTCGTTGCGCGAGCTGCAGGCGACGCCGACCTTCGCCGGTGTGCTCGTCGTTGTCGCGTTCGCCCTTGTCTGGTTGGTCGCCGACCTGGTCAGCATCAATGAGGGCCGCCATCTTGCCCTCGTCGGCATGATGCAAGGCCTGTTTCTGTCGGTCCTCGGGGTCAAGGTCTACAAACGATACATCTTCGCGCTGTCGTACCTTTGGCTGATGGTACCGACGGGCGAATTCCTGATCCCGTCCTTACAGACGTTCACGCACGCCGGCGGTCTCGCTCTTCTCCAAGCGGCGCACATCCCGGTGTTCGGCGAGGGCATCCTGATCCAGGTCCCGGCGGGCGACTTCCTGGTCGAGCGGGCCTGTGCCGGCCTCAATTTCGTGCTCGCATCCCTGGCGCTGTCGCTGCTGTATGCCAAACTGACCTATGTGCGCTGGCCCAAACGCGTCATCTGCGTCGTGGCCGCCTTGACGATCTCCGTCCTCGCCAATGTCGTGAGAGTGTTTCTCATCATCGCGCTGACTCAGTGGACGGACCGCAAGCTCGACATCGCCGAGGATCATTTGCTTTTTGGCTGGGGGTTCTTCGGCATCGTGATGATGATCGTGATGTGGATGGGCATGTCGTTCGCCGACGAGGCGCCGCAGGCTCGGGCAGCGGCGGACAAACCGCCGCGTCCACGCGCCGCGCGCCTCGCCGCCGTGACGGCCGCCGTGGCCCTGGTGGCCGCAGCGGCGCCGCTCGCCGCCGGCAGCACCGCCCAATCCACGAATGGAAGCGCGACCGTCGCCGTCCTGCCGGATGCAGTTGGTGCGTGGCAGCGAGTGCGCCAGCCCAATCCATTTTGGCGCCCGGCGACGATGCCGGCGGACAGTGAGATTCGCGCGACCTACGAGCGCGCCGGCGCGACGATCGATGTGGCGATCAATATCTACCGCGCCCAGCACGATGGACATGAGGCCGCCGCGGCGGGAAACCAGCCCGCGGACGCCAGCGGTGCCGCGCCGTGGCGCGTGATCAAAAGCCAGTCGCGTTCCATCACGCGCGGCGACGCGCCTTTCACCGCGACAGCGGCGCATGTCCAGTCGATCGCACGCACGTTTGCGGTCTTTCATTGGTACGAAAGCGCCGCTTGCGATACCGAGAGCCGGTTGCGGGCCAGGATCTGCTCCGCGCGCGAACGTCTTGCCGGACGCCCGTCCGACGGCGCGTACGTCGCCATGGCGACAGAAGTGACAGGATCAGATGCGACCGAGGCGGAAATGTCGTTAGCCGAATTCGCGTCGCACCTTCCGCGAGCGTCCGCGTTGGTCGTGGGCGAAGGTCACGGGCGGGAGTAGGCGAGTTTGTGCGGCCTTACGGGTATCTTTTACGGCGGCGCCGGCGGCGGTACGGTGGACCCGGCCCTCCTGAAACGCATGACGGACGCAATTGCGCACCGCGGTCCGGACGGTGAAGGATTTCACATCGAACCCGGCGTGGGGCTTGGTCACCGGCGCCTCGCGATCATCGACATCGGCGGCGGCGCTCAACCGATGTCGACCAGCGACGGGCGGGTAGTCGTCGTTTTCAACGGCGAAATCTACAATTTCCGCGACCTGACCGCGGATCTCACCGCCCTCGGATTTGTCTTTCGCACCCAGAGCGATACCGAAGTCATCCTGAACGCATGGCTGGCATGGGGTCCCGACTGCCTGAAGCGATTCAACGGAATGTTCGCGATCGCCTTGTGGGATTCCAGGCAGGACACTTTGCTGCTGGCGCGCGACCGTGTCGGAAAAAAGCCGCTCTACTACGCCATGGATGGCGGCAAGATTTCCTTCGCATCGGAACTCAAAGCCCTGATGCATTGCCCCTGGATCGGGCGCGAACTTTCGCCCCAGGCCATAGAGGACTTCCTTGCGTTCGGATATGTGCCGGACCCTAAGTCCATCTATCGCGACGTGTTGAAGCTGCCCCCGGCCCATTACCTTATTTGGCGGCGCGGCCAACAACCGTCCCTGCGCGCCTATTGGGATGTGGACCTGCAAGCTCGCACCGACCGTCTCTCATTCGAAGATGCGGCGGCGGAGCTTCAGGAAAGGCTGAGGGACGCCGTGCGCCGCCGCATGATCGCGGACGTGCCCTTGGGCGCATTCCTCTCCGGCGGCGTGGACTCGAGCGGCGTGGTCGCCCACATGGCGATGTCGTCGAGCACGCCGGTTCGGACTTGCGCCGTCGGCTTTCACGAAGCGAACCATGATGAACGCGCCTATGCGCGCAAGATCGCGGAACGGTACGGAACCAGCCATTCCGAGGCCGTGCTGTCGGGCGAAGACCTCGTCAGGGCGCCGGATGACCTCGACCGCAATACCGCGCTGTTCGACGAGCCTTTCGCGGACAGTTCCTCGATCCCGACCTACCATGTCTGCGCGATCGCGCGCCGCCAAGTGACCGTTGCCCTATCGGGCGACGGCGGCGATGAAGTTTTCGCAGGCTATCGCCGCTATCTTTGGCACACGCGCGAAGCCGCTGTGCGAAAGCTCGCGCCCCAAGCGGTGCGCGGTCCGTTGTTCGGCTTGCTGGCGAAGATCTATCCGCAGTTCGAGCGCGGGCCGCGATTCCTGCGCGCGCGCAACACCTTCGCCGAACTGGCTTTGGATGCGACCGGCGCCTATGCCGGCAATGTCGCGGCGGTCGGCCTCGACCTGCGCCGCGCTCTCTATAGCGATGAGTTCCGCCGGAGATTGCAAGGCTATAGCGCGCGTGAGGTCCTCACGGACCTCTTGGAGAAGGCCCCGACGGACCGCCCGCTCCTGCAAGCCCAATACGCCGATTTGAAGACATGGCTGGCGGGGCGCATGCTGGTGAAGGTCGATCGGACCAGCATGGCCAACAGCCTTGAAGTGCGCAGCCCCCTTCTCGACCACGAACTCTTGCAATGGGGATTCTCGCTGCCCGATGCGTTCAAGCTGCGCGGCGGTGAATATAAGGCTGTCCTTAAACGCGCCCTGGAACCGGCTGTCCCGCATGAGCTTCTCTATCGCCGCAAACAAGGCTTCGCGGTGCCGCTGGCCGCATGGCTGCGCGGGCCGCTGCGGCCGATGCTGACGGACGCTTTGTCGTCGCCGGTGCTTCTTGACGCCGGGTTGTTCCGGCCGGGTCCACTTAAGGCCCTGCTGGAGGAACACGCGTCCGGCGCGCGCGATCACAGCGCAGCGCTTTGGTCCCTGCTGGTGCTGCAGAGATTCCTGGCGCGCGAAACTAAGATGTAGTCCGGCCATACCAGCGCCGCGGCTTGGCCGAGCGGCGCTGGGCTCCTGCTCGTTAGCGTCCTTCCGCGACCGACCGGCGGCGGCGCTGCACAACGCCGACGCCGAGGAGGCCGAAGCCCAGGAGGACAAGCGCCCCGGGCGCCGGCACACCCGTGGCAGCGGTTGTGGAGAATTGCAGCCGGTCGAGAAGGATGTAGTCGCCCCCGACATTGGAGATGGTCAGCGACAGTATATTCGCCGCGTCGCTGACAAAGCCGGAGAAGCGCCAATCCGCACCGCCCGCGAGATCCACGGCGAAGCTATCACCGTTGGATAGCCCGACTGAGAGTGTGACATCCGAACGGAAAATCGTGCCGAAGAGGGCGCCGACGGAAGAGACCGCGCTGCCGAACGTCACGATCATCTGCGAGCCGCCTTGGGCGTGGATGACGTCGCCGGTACCGCGGTCGTAGTAAGGGGCATAATACCCAGTGTCCACCACCGCGATGTATGTCCCGGGAGCAGCGCGGAAGTTCACCCCGCCGATCGTCAGACCACCTGGGTCCGAGGTATTGAAGAGGCCACCGGATGGCGCCAGACCTTCGAAATCAATCATCGTAAGGGGCCCCGACGCGGCCGCAAAATCCGGCTGCGTGGCATATTGAATGGTGGTGGCGCGCGCGGCGCCGCTCGCCGTCATCAGCGCAACGACCGCCACTCCGAGAACCTGCATAAATTTCATCGTAATCCCCCGCTTGATGTGCCTGTCGGCGGGCGTAGCGATGCAAGAAGCGCACCACGGACTAGGATTGTGTCTTTTCAATACGTTATCGTGCGATCTCCGGGGTAAAGGCGCCGAGAAATCGTAAAGAAAGCTGTCGTCCGTGCTGCTAACCGATATTCCGCACGATCAAAGGTCCGAGGACATTCGCCACCGGCAGGGGCAAGCGCTTCCAAACCGCAATCATCAACGCGAACTTCGGATTGAGCGGATTGAGGTTGGGCTGGGGCACCCCTGGGCGCATAAGGAATTGATGGGTGATGGGGCTGGGCTCAAATCCCCAGTTCTTCTTGAAGTTATATGGACCCGTGCCGACCTTGCTGCGGCCGAAATCAAAGACGGTGCAACCCCGCGCGACCGCATGGCGCATCAGACGCCAGTACATGAGGTCGTTCGCGCCCCGCCCGCGTGCCAGCGGCGACGAGCCGGTATAGAAGGGCATGACGCTTCCCTTGAAGTAAAACGACAGGACGCTGGCCAGGGGCGCTCCGTTGTCGGACACGGTCAGCACGTCGCAGTCGCCGGCGAACTCCGAGAGGAGATTTGCGAAGTAGGATTTCCCAAAGACCGGCGTGCCGAGATTGCGCACGCTGATCGCATAAAGTCTGTGGAGGCGGTCGGTGGTCGGGTCGAGATCGTAAGTCATCCCGAACTCGAGAGCCTTGCGCACGACGGCCCGTTGCTTGCGCGGGATCTGCGTCAGGTTCGCGGCTTCATCCGCGGCCATCTCTTTTGAGAAGGCGGCGTAAAGATTGTCGCGGGTGGTCCATCCTTCGATGGGGCGCACGGGGCAACGTACTTCAAGGTAGTCGGCGCCGCATTCGCGCAGGAGCTGTTCGGCATGCGCCGTCAGAGCGTTTCGCGCGCCTTCGTCAGTGGCGATCGGTCCGCCACAAACACAAAAGGCGTTGGAAATGAGCGCGTGGCCAAAGAGCCGGCTCTTCATTTCCACAAGCGGCATGAGGCCGACTATCTTTCCGCCGCGCGCCGCATAGAAGTAGCGGGGCCGCTGACCAAAGCTGCGGCGAATTACATTGCGCCACCCGGCCCGATGGAAGAACGAGGCCTCGTCGCAGGTTTCGACGAAGGCGTCCCAAGCGGCGTGGCCCTCATCGGTGAGTTCAAGGATGTCGTAGCCGGAGGTCATGTGCGCGCGGGAGCGCCGAAAACGCGATCCACCCGGTCCCAACGGAAATCGTGCACCAATCGCTCAAGCCGGCCCAACATGCGATTGAGATTTGTGTAATGCCGTAGGCGCGACTTCAGCGGCAAACCGGCTTCCCGCGGCTGGCCGGGATCCACTTCCCACGGATGGAAATAGAACATGGCGGGGCGCCGTTCGTGGCGGTTCACGCGGCGCAGCCCCCACTCCGACAAACTGTAGGGCAAAAGGCGAAAGAAACCGCCGCCACCGCTGGGCCAGTTCCTGCCGGCAAGACGCACGGTGGTGATGGGATATTCGACGATGGCGCGCGAGGCGAGCGGATAGAACGGCTCGCGCGGCGCCTCATCCATCCCGTACAGATCGTGACGTATGGGATTGATGCTGGAGGAGTAGCGGTATCCCTCTTCCGCCAGGACATCGAAAGCCCAGAGATTGCCGCGCCCGATGGAAAACGTCGCCGCGCGATAGCCCGCGATCGCCGTCCCGGAGATATCCTCGAGGATGGATTTGGTCCGACGGATATCGGCTCTAAATTCGGACGGCGATTGTGAATCGGCGCGTGTGTGCTCATAGCCGTGACTTGCCAACTCGTGGCCCTCGGCGACGATCCGGCGAATGAGATCATGGTGCCGTTCCGCGACCCATCCCAGCGTGAAGAAAGTGGCTTTAACGCCCGTGGATGCAAAAAGATCGAGAACCCGGTTGGTGGACAGTTCGACGCGGGAGCTTCGCGTCGACCAGTCGTCACGCGTAACCTGACGCGCGAGCGCCTGGACCTGGAAGTGCTCCTCAACATCGACCGACATGGCGTTGACGGGCTTTCCGTCGCGTTCCTGCAACGGAACCGGATGCAGTTCGTACGTTCCCGATCTCGCGGTGTCCATCGTGGGGGCCATTGATTCAGGAAACCTTGGACGTTCCGCGCTTCGCCTTGGCTGGGCGCGCGGTGCCGAACTCGACGCTGAGATCCTGGGCGACCTGCTCGGCCGCCGCTGCGGTCACGGTCTCCGCTGAGTCGAGGTGGGTGGAGAGCATAATGCGACCGAACATGAGGTTGATCAGCCGAGGAACACCGCCGGTCGAGGCGAACACTGTGTTGAACACCTGATCTTCGATCACCGGCTGCCCGGGCCATCCGGCGCAAGTCAGCCGATGCAGAATGTAAGCCTGCGTTTCCTCGCGGCTGAGCGGACCCAAATGGTACATCGCCACCACGCGCTGACGCAGCTGCGCGAGATCCTCGCGGGCAAGATGCTCACGAAACTGGGGCTGGCCGATGATCAAGGTCTGCAGCGACATATCGGCGCCGATGTCCAGATTCGACAGCATGCGCAATTCTTCAATCGCCGCGACGCTCAGATTCTGCGCCTCATCGACAATGATGAGCGGGCGCCGGCCCTGTGCCGCCAGTCGCTGGAAGTGCTGATGAAGACGGGTGAGCAGCTTGGCCTTGTCGACATCGGTGTCGATACCGAAACCGGCCGCGATCAAACGCAGAAGGTCGTCGCCGCTGACCTGCGTCGTGACGATGGTGGCCGCGGCGTACTTCTCCGTATCCAGGGACGACATCAGATAGCCGATGAGCGTCGTCTTGCCCGTGCCGACTTCGCCCGTGACGACGACGAACCCCTCACCCTGGCTAAGTCCAAAGGTCAGGTAGCTCATGGCGCGATCATGGCCTGAGCTGCCGAAATAGTAGCGCGGGTCCGGCCGAAGCTGGAACGGCGGCTCGCTCAGGTGGAATGTTTCTTCGTACATCGCGCTGTTTTATCCGATTACCACCGCTTTCTGAAGGACAGGAGCGCAACATTCTCGCTGTATTTCAGGAAGGTCGAAACCCGGTGCAGATAATTATGTGACAGGGACGCGGTGACGGTGCGGCCAAGATTATAGTCCAGCCCGGAAACGATCTTGGTGGTTTCGCTTTCGCTGCTGGGCGCGCCGAGGGTCTGACTTCCAGACACCCGGGTGTAAGCGGCGGTCACCGACCCGGTCAGTCGACGCGACAGTTCCCGCCCGACTGTCGCTTGCCCCGACCAGCTTTCACTGCGGGCGCCATTTGCATCGCGGCGTTCGGCGAGTGCCGACAGCCGGTAAAAGGATCTGGTCGTGCGTCCGTTGAGAGATACCTGCGCCACGTCGCGGCGAAAGGCCTGATTCAGCAGGTCGAATGGGCTTGTTGTCGGATCGCTCGGAAGGCCGGTGACAGGGTCCACGAGGTTTCCCGCCTCGTCGCGGGTGAGGCCGCCGAGCGCTCCGCCAAGGACACGCTGGGGCGTTTCGATCGAGCGGCCCACTGAACCCGTCAGAGAAATCCGGTCGGAGAGCGCATAGAAGAGGTTGCCGTTGAAGTCCAAGCCGCCGAACCGCTTTCCCGCCGTCGCGCTGACGCGGAGCCTGGGACCCGGGACCCAGGTAAGACCGGCATTGGCGAAGGGCTCTTCGATGTTTTGGGTCAGGGTCGGTTCAATAATTCTGTCGTACCCACCCGCCGCGACAAAAAATAGTTGCGACAACACACGATATTGCGTCGAGAGCTGCGCCGACTGGCGGTCAGCCGTGGGCGGGCCGCCGGACGTGTTCGTGCTTTCGTGCGACGCCGAAAGCCGCCAGTTCAAACGGTCGGCCTCGCTGAAACTGGAGAGAAAGGCGTCCACTTGATGAGTCGTGGTGTCGCCCGCGGCGACCGGCGCGTTGGCGGTAAACGTGTCGAGGAACTTCACGCCCGAGAGATTGTAGGTGGCGCCAAAAGTGATCGCGCGATTGAGATCCTGACGAATGGTCGGCGAAACACCGTAGGTAAGGACCTGGGTCTGGTTGGCGCCCAGGGCGCGTTCGGTCGCGGGCGATTGTCCCGACTGGCTGACTTCGCGCAGGTTCGTGGCCGCCCTGCCATCGACCCAAAGCGAGTCTTGCCAAAGCTCGACCGTTGCAGCGGCGAGCGCTTGCGCGCGCGGGCCGCTGAGGTCAGGGTGCTTGGCGTAATAGTCGTACGACACGTCCACATTTGCGTTGAGGCTCGTCCGCCGGCTGTCCGCCGTGACGGCGGCCGAGATGAGGCCGGTGGTGATAAGATCGGACTCGCGGCCGGTCTCGGTGACCAGCGCATTGTCGGTCGCGGCGAGTTGCAGTTCGCTCGCGATATTGTAGCGCCAGGTCTTGTTCGCGTCGGGATCAGCGGCCGGTAGCGCAAGGAGCGGCGCGGCCGCCCGCGCGCGCGGCGCCGGCGGGCCGACCTGCGCCACGGCGTGAGTAGAGATCACACTGAGCGGCAGGCATGCCAGCAACGCCGTCGCGGTGGTGGCGCGGCGCGAAGACGAAAGACGAGGCGCGCGCATCGTCATCGTTCGGCCTACGGGTCCGTGCCGTAGTACCCGAAGCGGCTCGTACCGGCGACGGCTGAAAGCCGATTAAGGATGAAGTGAATGTTCGGGGCGACATCGACAAGGCGAAGCGCTTCGGCGATATCGCGCTTCGGCGTCCGATTGGCGCAGACCACCATAATGACATGCCCCACATGCAGCGCCAGAACTCCGGGTTCGCTGGACGCCAGGACGGGGGGCGCATCGAAGATGATGAACCGGTCCTTGTAGCGATTGGCGATGTCGTTCACCAACGTCGTCATGCGTTGGCTGGCGAACATCTCGGTCGAAGCTTCGATCGGCTGACCCGAGGATATGACCGACAGGTTCGGAATGTTTGTGCGTAGAATGACATCGGACACGGGCCGCGTCGGATTCATGAGCGCATCCATGAGCCCCTTGCGGTCTGTGACTCCAAGCAGTTCGCTCAATCCCCTGCGGCGGATATCACCGTCGATCAGCAGAACATGCAGCCCCTGCTCCGACGCGACGCTCATCGCCAGATTGATGGACGTGAATGTCTTGCCTTCATTTGCGTGGGCGCTGGTGATCATGCAGACATGCCCAGCGTTATGCTGTTGAGCGGCGGCGAAGGCGGCACGCAACAGCGGACGTTTGATGATCCGGTATTCCTCCGCGATCCGCGCGCGTTGATTGAGCGGCGTGAGGATCCCCAGCTTCTGCAGGTGGACGAGATCCAGTTCAATCGTTGATGACTGGTGCTGCGGGAGTGGCTGCGGCGCACCGGCCACAGGCGGCGCGGCCGGAGCAGGCGCGGCCGGTGCGGGCGCGGCCGGTGCGGCCGCGGCCGCGGCCGGCGCGGGGGCCGGTGTCCCCGACGCGGGCGCTGGAGCCTCTTGCGACGGCGCTTCCGGCGCCGCGGCGGCGGCCCGCTCGACGTCGGCCTTACGGTCGTCCCTTTGAACAACCTTTCCGGCCTCCGCTTTGATTTTGGCGGCGGCGCGGACGATCAGATCGCCTGGCGTCTTGGATGTCATGACGAAAGCGCCAGCGCGATTTTTTGCGGCAAAGCCGACACGTTAGGCGGCACCGCGAACACGATCATAAAGATGAAACCTAGTCCCGCGCCCGCGGCAAGGAATCGCGAGTGCCGCTTCACAAAGCTCTCACGCGCGCCGAGAGTGACGGCCTCAGAAACGCATCCCAACACGCCCATATCCGCGAAGCTGGCGAGGTCTTCCGGGGTCGACACGCAGTTGTCGACCTTGGCCAGCAATATGACGAGGCCACAGCCGCCGCCAAGTCCCGCAATCAGAATTACGAGATTGAAGAGACGGCGCGGCGGGCCGTCCGGTTGAGCCGGTTCTTCCGGCGCGGCGATCACGCGAAACTGGACCGGATCGGTCGAAGAATCGGCGGCCTGCGCGATACGCGCGGATTCCCGCCGCTCGAGGAGACTTTGAAAGTTTGTCTGCAGCACCTGGTAGTCGCGGTTGAGCGCCGTGAACTCGGCCTCGATGCGCGGCGCGGCGGAAGTCTTTTGCTGGAGATCGTCGTAGACCTGCTTGGCATCCGACAGGCGTCGTTCGGCGCTCGCGATCTTCG
Organism: Rhodospirillaceae bacterium; assembly: GCA_041905525.1. Lineage (GTDB taxonomy): Bacteria > Pseudomonadota > Alphaproteobacteria > Rhodospirillales > Rhodospirillaceae > SHVO01. The sequence goes on along the minus strand of JAYRKY010000001.1, from coordinate 141,489 downwards.
AGTCCATTTCGCTCAGCCGAAGCGCAAGCTGGTTGTAGAGTTCGTTGGCGACTTCCCCGCGGGCGCGCGGCGCGTCGGTGGGGACACCGCCCGTCGCCTCGTTGCTGTTGGCCTGATCCTGTTGGGCCAGCAATTCGGCCAATGACGCCTCAACACGGACAACCTCGGGATGTTTGGGCGTGTATTGAGTCCGCAAGGCGTCGAGGCGCTGCTGCAGCACTTTGATACGCTGCTGCAGCGGCGTGCCGCCATCGCCGACGACGACCTGGGGGGCGCTTGCAACGTTCAGGAAGCGCGGCGTTGCGTCCAGCTGACCTTTAAGCTGCGCCCGCTGGGAACGCAGATCGTTCATGTCGGACTCGTGCTGCTTCACCGTCATCTGCGCTTGCTCGAGGCGCGCCGCGAAGGTTTGCGCGTTGCTGGACAGGAACGCGATGTTCTTGATTTTGAAGTCAGCGAGGCGTGCTTCGGCTTCCTTCAGCTTCGATTCATAGTCCTCGATTTGTGTTTCGATGAACGAGCGCGCGGTCTGAATGTCCTCGCGTTTGTCGCCGACGCTGTTCTCAACAAAGATCGTCAGCAGGGACTGCACGACGCGCTTCGCCATCGCCGGCGAATTGTCGGAAATTGCGACGCGGAAGAGATTGGTGCCCTGATTGGTCACTGAAATGCGGCGCTCAAGGTCGTCGATGATCTGCTGCAGGCCAGCTTCCGAGTTGACGCCCTTATCGAGGTCCGTCATCTGCGCGACCTTCGAGAGGTTTGGCCGACTGGTCAGCGTGCGCTGCATGATCGCGAGCTGCTGATTGACCGTGGGGTCGTCGGCGCGGACGGAGATCCCCTTCAGCAGCGGATTCAACATCGTCTGGGTTTCGACGTAGATACGGGCTTCAGAAGTAAACCGGTCCGGAAGGAACGACACCAGCGACCAGCCGATCAGGCACACGGCCCAGGCGATCGCGAGGGCCAACCAACGCCGCCGCCACACCTGGTCCAGATAGAAGAAGAGATACTTCTTTGCCTCTTCCATTGCCGGTGTCCGCTAGAAGATCGTTTGCGGGATGATGATCACGTCGCCGGGAAGCACATAGACGTTCGCGGTCACATCGCCGTCTTTGAGCAAATCGTCGATGCGAACGCGATAGCTGGTCTGCGCCTTGCCGTTCCTGCGCACGATGACGGCGCGATTGCCCGCGGCGAACTCGGTGAGGCCGCCGACTTGAATCATGACATCGAGCACCGTCATGTTGCGGCGAAATGCGATGGCCTGCGGCCGGGCGGCTTCGCCCACGACGCGGATCTGCTGATTGAACGGTCCGACGAAGTCCGTCACCAGCACGGTCACCCGTGGATCCTGGACATACTCGCCGAGGACCCCGGCGATATCCTTCGCCAGTTGCGAAGGTGTCTTGCCCGCCGCCTGCATGTCGTCGATCAGCGGAACGGAAATTTTGCCGTCCGGCCTGACGATGACGTTGCTGGACAACTCCTGCTGTTGCCACACGAAGATCTGAAGCTTGTCCGTCGGACCGATGAGGTAGGCGCTTTGCTCCTCGGCCAGATCGGGCTCGGCGGGTTCAAGCGGAGCCTCTTTGAGGCTCGAACACGCCGTCAGGAACAGCGCCAAGAGAAGCCATGGCGCACGACGCCAGTTGCCGACTGTACGTTTCATTGATCCGTTGCCCCGCGCCGCCGGATTTCTGTTCCAGCATCGCCCCAATTCGGCTTGGAGTACCGGCAAACAGGCAGGTTGGCAATAGGCTGAGGGGAGATGTTGCAATCGCTCTCGGGTCGCGGGTCTTCGACGTTTTTGGACGGCCGAATAGGACGGTTGCATCGCCCCCGGGAAGCCCGCAAAATCCTGATCGGCCTGTGACATTCCGTCATTTGCACGGCCCTCCCAGGCATGACAGTCACCCAGCTCCAGGTCCGCGTCTCCAAGATTGTTTCGCCCGGCGATGTTGAGCCGCGCTGGCGCGCGCTTGAGCAGCGGGCGGACGCCTCCTTCTTCACGTCGTGGCGCTGGATCGGCGCTTGGCTGCACGCCCTTCACGCGAGCAACCGGTTAGATGGTGGCGTCGGACTTTTGGAGGCCGAGAGAGATGGGGTCCTTGTTGGACTGGCGGTGCTTTCCAGGGGACCCGGAAGCGGCGAGGGCCGTGTTTATTTGAATCAGACGGGCCACCCGGATCTCGACTCTATCTTCATTGAATACAATGGCTTTCTCGTCGACCGCACGGACGCGGGCGCCATCCGGCGGGGCATCTTCGCAGCGCTCGGAGGGCAGGAGTTCGGATCCGGTCCCTGGGCATGGCGCTCGCTCATGATCGCGGGCGCTGAGCAGCCGACCTTTGACGACATCCAGACTGCGGGCATCCCGCATCGATTGCTTCAGCATGCCGTGTGCCGGCGTCTCGACTTGGCCGCCGCGCCGCGCACACAGGACGGCGCTCTCCAGCTCCTGGGTCGCAACACGCGCCAACAGATCCGCCGGGCCGCACGGCACGCTGAGCGGAATGGGCCGCTTCACGTCAGAGTTGCGGCTAACGCGCAACAACGCGCCGACGATCTCGCCGAGTTGCGGACGCTTCATGAGGCGCGCTGGCGCGAGCGCAAGGGCCACGCGGGCGCATTCACCACGCCCTTTTTTAGTGGCTTCGTCGAAGCGCTATTGGCGCCGAGCGACGCAGCGCCCAGCGAAACGGGCGTGGACCTTCTGCGCATATCGGCAGGCACGACCACCATCGGAATTCTTCTCAACTTCCGCTACGGCCGCGACGTGTACAGTTATTTGAACGGCTTTGCCTATGAGAGCGACAACCGCGCGAAGCCCGGGCTTGTCAGCCATATGGTCGCGGCTCAGCACTATATTGCGGCCGGAATGAGCGGGTATCATTTCATGGCCGGCGATGCGCAATACAAAACGTCGCTTGGCCCGTCGACCGAAGACCTCTATTGGCTGATGCTAAGACGCACCGATGCGGTCTCTCGTGCTCAGGACATGGTGTGGCGAATGGGACAATCCGCGCGCCGGTTCGTGCGGTCCGTCATCAGGTCATCACGATGAAGATTCTATATCACCACCGCACGCTCTCGAAGGACGGACAGAACGTCCATATCGACGAACTTATCGCCGCGTTCCGGCGTCTTGGGCATACCGTCGAGGTGGCAGGTCCCACCGCGCACGCCGAAGCGGAGTTCGGGTCGGACGGCGGCTTCTCCACGCGTCTGCGCGCCGCGTTGCCGCGCGCTCTGGCGGAGATACTGGAGTGGGCCTACTCGGCCGTGGCCTTCCGGCGGTTGTGGGGCGCTTATCGCCGCGTGCAGCCGGACTTTCTCTATGAACGCTATAACCTCTTCTTGATGGCCGGCGTTTGGCTCAAGCGCCTGACCGGCGTACCGTTCGTGTTGGAGATCAACGCACCGCTCGCGCGCGAACGGCGCGAGAATTCCGGTTTGAGTCTGGCGCGCTTCGCCGGCTGGTGCGAACGGCGTGTGTGGCGCTACGCCGACTTGGCGCTTCCCGTGACCGAGGTGCTGGCGCAGGAGGTCGAAGCCGCCGGAGTTCCGCGCGAGCGTATCGTTGTGTTGCACAATGGCGTCAACCAACGCCAATTCGCGCCGGACATTGATGGTGAACCGGTGCGCCGACGCTACGGGCTCGGCACAAGGAAGGTCATCGGGTTTTCAGGATTTCTGCGGGACTGGCACGGCCTGCCGGTGGTTCTGGACGTGATGAAGCTGCTGCGTGACGAAGCCGACTTACATTTCCTCGTAGTCGGGGACGGACCGGCGCGCGCGGGTTTCGAGCAGAGCGCGCGCGAGCTGGGGCTTTCCGAGCGCGTGACGGTCACGGGCGTCGTCCCCCGCGCGGAAATGCCGGGCATGATCGCGGCATTCGATATCGCGCTGCAGCCGAAGGCGACGGCTTACGCCTCGCCCCTCAAGCTGTTCGAATACATGGGACAGGGCCGCGCGATCGTTGCCCCGACCCAACCGAATGTGTGCGAAATCCTCGAGGACGGCGTGAACGCCTTGATGTTCACGCCCGGCGACTGGGACAGTTTTGCGGTCGCCCTGCGCCGCCTGATCACCGAGCCAGGGCTTGCAGCACGTTTAGGGCAGGGCGCGCTCGCGACTGTTCGGGACCGGGACCTGACCTGGGATGGAAATGCATCACTGATCGCGAAACGTGCCGGCGAAATGCGCCACGGTAGCGGCTCGAAATAGCCTGGTCGTGGTGGTGAACCCAGGTTCATCAACTATTAATTGCCACATTTGAAGCGCGGACTGTATCTTCCGGAAGCTTGAGCCGCATGTCTCAGGCGGGGCACCCCAGGGGATTCGTTTGAGCCGAATTGTTAATCGTCGCGCTGACGTAGATCGTCGGCTGTTTCTCGGATTAAGCGCAGCGGCCACGGTCGCATCCGCGGTTCGTCCGGCGGGCGCACAAGCCGCTTCGCTTCTCTCGGTTACCGTCGCCTTGGGAGACAAGCAGTTCATCTTCCGGGAAAGGGACGGTCTCGATCTCGGCGACTATGTCTCCGACGTCGGCGGATTCACTCAACGCTGCGTCCGCGCAACCGCGCCCGGCACCGAGCTTGTCGTATATTTCCGTCCCGACCGGGACTCGGAGCGCGTCGAAGTGGTCTTCGAACTTGGACGTCTCTTCGGCCCGACGCCGGCGCATCTTGGCGCTTATACCGCGACCATCTCCCGCGGCCTGAATGAACTGGCCTCTGTTCAGGTCCCTGAACATTATTGGTTTTCGCGGTGGCGCTGGCAGTCGGCGCCCCGACCGATCATCGCCAACGTCGACGATCTCATCAAAAAAGGTCTTCTGCCCGCGTACGATCGCTCGGCGGTGCCCCCGCCTCCGCCGCCGGCGCCTCCTCCAACGCAAAGCACGGGCGGCTCCACGGGCGGAACGACAGGTGGAACAACGACAGACACGACGACGCCGAACACCGGCGCGTTTACAAAAGTCGAGCCCCCGCCGCCGGAGGTGAGCGTGCAGCCGGCGCCCGAAGCGCCGTCGCAACCTGCAGCCCCGTCGGAGCCTGCAGCCCCGGCCGCGCCGTCGCAGCCGGCCGCACCGGCGCAGCCCGACCCATTTTTCTCGAACCTCACCTTCCCCTTCGACTTCAGCAATTTCTTCGGTCTGCAGAGTGCGCGCGCCGCGGCAGAAGCGCCTGCGACCACCGCCAGCACCGCGCCGGTGCGGGAGCGCGCGGCGGCCGTGGAAGCGACGGCCGCGACGGTGGAGAGTCCCTACACTTACAAAATCATGGGACTGGCAGGTCTGACCGCCTATCAGCCCACCACCGGCGAGCGCGAGGACATCGGGCTGCTGACGGAACGTCAGGCGCTCTTTGTGTGCACCGAAGGTGCCGACGCGCTTGCCGCGACGAAGGCGCAGGCTGAAGCCGCCGGAACAATGCCTTGGCACATGCGCGACGAGCAGACCGGCGCGCCGATCAGCTTTCTCGAGTATCCAAACGCGAGTTGGTATTACGACTCGCGGCGTGGCTCCCCGCACATCCTGGCCCCTGAATCGCCGGTCACGATCGACAGCGCACACCAGCCGGCCGTCGCCTACCTTCCGTTCCTTCTCACCGGCGACCCGTACTTCCTTGAAGAGCTGCAGTTTCAGGCGAATTGGAATTGGGGCTGCCTGCCGTACGCCTATCGCCCGTCGATTCCGCAAACCCGTTCGCTGGCCTGGAATCTGCGAAGCTTGGCCCAGGCCGCAAAGGTCACTCCGGTCCAAGTGCCTAAATGGCTGCTGCCGCAAAGCTATTGGCAAAACTTCCTGGAACGCTACCGCGTCTATCTCGAAGACGAATTCGTCAATAGCACGGACCCTGTGGCCGTGCGCTTCCGCAGCCTGACGGCGATTGTTAACAGCCGGGCCGAACCGCCTTTGGAAGCGGGCACTTGGCTCGATCCCTGGCAGGACGAGTTCGTTGCAGCCGTGCTCGCGTGGATGCTGTTGATGGGCTACAGCAACTGGCAGACCATTTTCGATTGGAAGTTTGGCAGCACACTGGCTCGCACCAGCGGCACAAGTGGCTGGCCTCGGTCCTACTCCACACCGTATCGCCTTGTCGTCCGCCGGACGACAAATGCGCCGATCGTTGCGGATTGGCGCGAGGCATGGGAAGTCACAAGCTCTCTGATGAAGCTTTCCGCCGGCGACGGGCAGACGTGGCAAGAGTCCGACATGACGTATCTCGCCTATACGCGAGGCGCGCTTGCGATCGTCAGGCAGGCCAAACTCGCGAACGTCGACGACGCGTTCGCCTGGGCGACCCAGCAGCTCAAACAGAAGAATTGGACGACCGCTTATAAGTGGCGGATCGGCACCTAGGCCTTAGCGCGGAGCCGACCGATGGACGGTCTACTTTTTCTTTTTGCGATGGCGGCCGTCGTCATCGCCTGTTTTCGCGCCATTCAAGAAGAGACTCGTCAGCTGTCGGCTGACCAACCGGACACAAACACGCGCGGGCGCCGGCGCAAAGAGGCGGCGGCCACCGCGCCCCTTCCGCCCGCGGACAATGGGAAGATTGAACGCGCAGGCACTTCAGGCCCTCCGTCCACGGTCGTCTGACGAGAATGTCGGCGGACACGCCGCGGGCCCAGCCTACAAAGATCAGGGAAAGCGAGAATCCGGGTAGGCCGATGGATTCCCACGTAGACGCTTCAGCAAATCCGCCGCCGCTTGGCGGAGGCGGCATCGGGCGCCACATCGCACGCGGTGCGGCGTGGATGATCGCCATGCGCTGGCTTATGCGCTGCATCGGATTGATCAGCACGATCATCGTCGCGCGTATTTTGAGCCCGGACGACTACGGTGTTCTTGCCATGTCGGCGCTGGTCGTCGAATTCCTGATGACCCTGGGCGATCCAAACATCGACATCGCCTTGCTGCGCGACCAAAAGGCCTCGCGCGAGTCGTATGATTCCGCCTGGACCGTGCAAGTCTTGTTCGGGTTGGCGGTGTCGTGCTGCCTGGTAGGGCTCGCGCCTGTGTTGGCGGCTTACTATCGGGAACCGCGCGTGGAAACCGCGATGTACATACTGGCGCTTCGTCCGGCGATCCTCGGGTTTCAGAACGTCGGCATCGTTGATTTCCGGAAAACCCTGAACTTCGCGCGCGACTTCCAGTTCGGCGTCGTCCACCGCCTCTCACTGCTGGGATTCACCCTGGTTCTTGCGCTGACGTTGCGGAGTTATCTCGCGCTGGCGATCGCAGCCCCGCTTTCCGCGGCGATCTCGGTGATCTTGAGCTTCGTCATGTCCAAGTACCGGCCCCGATTTTGTTTTACGAAGTTCCGGTCCGTGTGGGGCTCAAGCCGGTGGTTCATTCTTCAGAGCGTGTCGCAGTCGGCGATCGACGGATCCGACGAGTTCATCATCGGAGGCGTGGGAAATTCCGTCGATGTCGGCACTTATTATATCGCGGCCCAAGCGGCGCCGATGCCGACCCGGGAACTGGCGTGGCCGCTCGAGCGCGCCCTGATGCCCACCTATGCGAAAATCGCCGACGACCCCGCGGAATTGAGAAATGCGATCAAGAGTGTCCTCGGTCTTGTCGCTCTGGTGTGTTTCCCCGTCGGCTTTGGGATGAGCGCTGTCGCTGGAAGCTTTGTCCTGGCCGTTTTCGGCGAGAAGTGGCGAGCCTCCATTGTATTCTTTGAGTGGCTGGCGATTTTTGGAGCCTTCGCGGCCATGACGCGAACCTGGATGGCCGTGTACTACAATCTCGGCCGCGAACGCCTGTTTGCCCTTTTGACGGCGGGACAACTGGTCGTCGGCGTTCCCTTCCTGATCGCCGCCGCACAGCATGGAAATCTGGTCGCCATCGCCGCCATCCGCACGGCCGTTGCGGCGGTCTTCTTCCTGCTCATCTCGTGGCTCGGCATGCGCGGCTGCCAGATGCGGCGCATGGACCTTTGGCAGGTGATGTGGCGTCCGGCCACGGCCGCGCTCATCATGTGGTTGACGCTCGTGAACATGCCGGCCTTCGCGGGCTGGCCGGTGTTCCAGTTGGCCCGCGATATCGCCGTGGGCGGCGCCGTCTTCTGCGCGGCGCAAGTGCTGCTGTGGTTCAGCGCCGGGCGCCCTCAAGGCGCGGAACGGACCCTTATTGCGCTAGTCCGCCGCGTGGATCGCTCTCAGCGCGCCGACTGAGCGTTCGAGCGACCAATCTTGCTAAGTGATTCAACTAATGCGATTCGACACGTATGCGGTCGCAACGATCAAATCCGCCCCTCGGTGGCAGCATTTCCGCTGCATTGGTAAGGCCCGAAACGGTTGTGCCATGTCAAATTCAACTAGCGATAAAATTAGAACAATCTTTATCCGCCCTTGAATAGAAAATTGTCCGCCCACGAACCGAGTTCTCCACAATTATTGGCTGTGGCCGATAAGACTCTTTTAACTTCGCTACTAATACGATAGTGAATTCCTGGGGTCGCTACTTCAGGCGGTTGGCTTGGAGTTGCGAGGATCGTGATGGGGCTTTTTCTTTTGAAGTTGTGGCGTCTACTACTGTTGGTAGCAGCTTGTTGCACTGCGGCGATTCCCGCCGCGCGCGCGTCTGTGATGACCGCGACGTTCTCCGGGACGAGCAACGGCGGCACGGGCTCTGCGATCCTGATGTTCGACGACACCAACAGCACGCAGCTCACCATCACGATCGATAATACGTCGCCCAATCGATTGAACAACGGAACGGGCGTCAACAGCGCCGCGATCACCGGGTGGGGCTTCTCGACAACTCCCAATCTTCCGTCGGTCACGTCTTGGAGCGTCACCGCCGGGAACGGCGTCGACCTTAGCTCGCGCTACGGCATGTCCTTCAACACAGGCTTCGGCGGCGCCGGCGGCGGCGTGCAGGTCGAAGAACTGATCAGCACCAACAACGGCATCAATGGCGGCATCTATAACGCCGCCGCGCCGGGAAACATCGCGAACCTTTATCCGGACATCGCCGTCTTCCGGATCAATTTCGCCGTGCCGTTCAGCTTGGCACAACTCGACACCGCGACCTTGCGCATGCAGCGCGTCGGCAGCGGCGGTTCGGGCAGCTTGAAACTTCTTGGCCTGGTTGCCGCACAGACTGCCGTGCGCGTACCCGAGCCGAACGCGGCCTTGATCTTGGGGGTGGGGCTCCTTGGCATGGCCGTACGTCGCCGCATTAAAAAAACGGACTCGGATGGGGGATCCGCCTAATGAAAAGCAAGGCCATACTTGTATTCGCTTACGCCCTTCTCATTGTCGCCGCCGTCGAGTTGCTGATGGCGCCGGCCGGAGCGAGCGTCGGGGTGACCGAAACCGCTTCCCTCGCCTTGCTGGGTGCGGGCGCCGCCGCCCTCACCCTCATGACCCGTCCTCGCCGCCGATAAAATCACTCCCAGGCCGAAACGCTCCGCGCTACGCTGAGCGCGGGGCTGCCTTGCTACGGGGGTTGTGTGGCGAACTCTGCTCATCCATCGCGGCGCAAGCTTTTGCGCCAGGGCTTGGCTGCCGGCGCGCTGTCGCCGCTTTTGCGCATCCGCGCCGCCGCAGCCGCCGCATCAGGCTTGCGCGCCGTGGTCTCTTCCGGCGGAAAGACCTACGAGTATACAGCCGGCACGGCCGAGGACTTGGGCGCGTTCGAGTCACCCATCGGCGGATTTAGCCAAGGTTGCTTTCGCGCGACGCGCAAAGACTTTCCCCTGGTCGTCTACTTTCGCCCGGATGCCGGATCCGACCGCGCCGAGGTCGTCTTCGAACTTGGTCAGCTCTGGGGCGGTCAGCCGCGCCATCTTGAGGCGTACAGCGTCAGCATTGAACGCGACGGCCAGCCCGTCGCGTCGGTCGAGGTGCCGCGCCACTTCTGGTTTTCCCGCTGGCGCTGGCAGAGCGCGCCGCGGCCCGTCGTCGCGGACCTTGATGCCCTGGTGAAGGCGCACCTGATACCGCCCTTCGGCGCCTCGGCAGCCGCGCCCAAACCGGCGGCGACCGCGGCGGCGGCCCCGCCGCCGAAAGCGAACATCTTCGCCGCGCCCCAGCTGACCGACAAAGGCAAAGCCCTGGGTCTCGGTGCGAAGCCAGGCCCGTCCGCGGCGCCGGCGCAAACCGCCGTGTACACCATCATGGGGCTTGCGGGCGTACAGCCGAACATGGGTCAGACCGGCGAGCGCGACGATATCGGCCTCGTCACCGGCCCGCAGGGCGTATATCTCTCAACCCGGCGTGATGCCGCGCTGGCTCCGGTGATCGCACAAGCAGAAGCGGCCGGGACCGTGCCTTGGCATATGCGCGACGAGCGCACCGGTGCTCCCATCGATCTTGATGCCTATCCGGAAGGATCTTGGTACCCGGACGCAGGGAATCCGAACATCAAGGTGCTTGTCTCCGAGATCACGGTCGATAGCGCGCATCAGCCCGCGCTGGCCTATGTGCCCTACCTGTTGACCGGCGATCCCTACTATCTCGAGGAGATGCAGTTCGCATCGAACTGGAATCGCGGCGGACTTCCTCCGGCGTACCGCATGAGCGTGCCCCAGGTGCGCGCGGTGTCATGGTCGCTGCGCACCCTTGCCCAATGCGCGAAAGTCACCCCGGCCAACGTTCCGCGATGGCTTCTGCCTCAGTCCTATTGGCGCCGTCATCTTGATCGCACGCGCGAATGGCTGAACACGCAGTATGTGCAAAACCCCGACCCGCTGCGGAAGGAATTCCACACCATCGTTGAGCTTCCGAGCCGGCGCGCCGAAGGCGCGGAGTCGCCGGAAGGATCGACGTATGCGCCGTGGGAAGACGAGTTCTTCGCCAACGTGGTCGGGTGGACGGTGGCGATGGGTTTCTCCGAGTGGAAGCCGGTCTTCCAATGGGCCATTGGCAGCACGCTTGCCCGCACGAACGGCAAGTCGGGATGGGCGCGCGCATATGCCACACCTTACCGCGTCAATCTCAAAACCGAGAAGAATGGGCCGCTGGTGAAAAACTGGGCCGAAGCTTATGCCCTAACCGCGCGTGTATGGAAATTTTCGCCCGCAGATCCAAATCGCCTTGAAGGCACGGACCTGACGTATCTGGTTTATAGCCGGGGCGCGCTTATCCACGCGCTGATGCTTGGTGTTGAGGACGCGCGCGAGCCCTTCGAGTGGCTCGACGGCGAACTGCGCAGGCTGCGTTACCCGATCGCGCCGAAATGGAGCTTCGGGGCGTCATGACCGGGGCCAGTCCCGGCGCGCCTCCTCGCATCCTGCACGTATTTCCGACATTCGCGCTCGGCGGATCTCAGCGCCGCTTTGCCGCAGTCGCCAACCATTTCGGCAATGCCTTCAGGCATATCATTTGGCCACTGGATGGAAACTGCGAAGCCGAGAGTCTTCTGGCGCCTAACGACGCCTGGACAATCGAGCGCGGCGGATTTGCGCGGCGTGGGCTGATCGGCGGCATGCGCGCGGCCCGGCGCGAGATGCTGCGCCATAACATCGATCTTATCGTGACCCACAACTGGGGCTCGATCGAATGGGCGGCGGCAAACCTCATCCCGCTGGCCCGTCACGTCCACATCGAGGATGGGTTCGGACCGGAAGAAGCGAGCCGCCAACTCTTGCGCCGGGTGTGGTTCCGCCGCCTCGTCCTCAATTGGCACAGCACTCTCGTCGTACCGTCCCTCACATTGCACAAACTCGCGCGCGAGGTCTGGCGCATTCGCGACCCGCGCCTACGCTATGTCCCCAACGGCATCAATTGCGCTCGCTTTGGCATTCCGCCGGAGATCGTCTTCACGGAAGCGCGGCAGCGCGGCGCGACGATTGTCGGTACAGTTGCCACGCTGCGCGCCGAAAAAGCGCTTGGTCGTTTGATCGAGGCGATTGATCTGCTCCGCTCCCGCTGTCCGCTGCACCTCGTGATCGTCGGCGATGGCTCCGAACGCGAGTTATTGCAGCAAGATGTCGCGGCAAGAAAGCTTCAGGACTTCGTCACGTTCACCGGTCCATTGGCGCAACCGGAGCGCATCCTGAACGCCTTCGACATTTTTGCGATGTCCTCCGACACAGAACAAATGCCGCTGAGCTTACTGGAGGCGATGGCGGCGGGCTTGCCGGTGGCAAGCACCGATGCCGGAGACGTGGCCTTCTTGCTGGCCGAGGAAAATCGCCGCTTTGTCGTAAATAAGTCGGCGTCCGCGCTCGCGGCGGCTATCTTCGATCTGGCAAGAGATCCCGAACAGCGCGCACGTCTCGGCGCCGCCAATCGCGCAAAGGCGCTCACCGAGTTCGATCAGGCCGGAATGTTCGACGCCTATGAGGCGCTGTTCACAGGGCGGCCGCTCCGTGAACTCAAGATGGACGAGAATAAGTCCAGTTGGCCGGACGTTGTGGAATCCCAGCTGAAACGCTCGGCATAGCCGCGCGTCTGCGCACGGTCCGGGAGTTGCGCGCGCAGCGCGCCCACACCCGCAACGACCCCTTCGGCGCTGCGTTCAGGCATCATGACGCCCGCCGCAGGCTCGGCGACGACTTCCGGGGTTCCCCAAATCGGCGACGCGACCACCGGCGTGCCGCAGGCCATCGCTTCCAGAAGCACATTCGCCCAGCCCTCGCGGCTTGAGGCCAAGACCAGGGCGTCTGCGGCCCCATACAGGGACGGCAAATCATCATGAGGGACTACACCGAGAAAGCGCACGCGGTCGGCGACGCCCCGGGCTTTAGCCTGCGCTTCAAGAGCGGCACGCTCGGGACCTCCGCCGGCAATGGCGAGGGTCGTCCCCGGCAGACGCGTCAGCGCATCGATGATGAGACCGTGACCTTTACGTTCGATCAACTGACCGACGGAGACCAACGAGAACTGATCGAAGTTCCATCGCGCCCGAAGGGCTTCACGCGCCGGCGGACTTTCCGGCGGACGGAAAAGCTTTAAGTCGACACCATTGCGCAGCACGACAACCCGCTCCGGCGCGACCCCCAGCGCGATGAGGGCATCTTTCAGCGCCTGACACACCGTCACCATACCGGCCGCCCGCGCCGCCGCCCATTTGATCTGCTGGCGTGGCAAGGCGTGCTGCGGGATTTGGCTGAGATCGCTGCCCCGGCCGGTGATGACCACCGGCTTATTGAACCAGCGCCCCAGATGGATCGCCGCGACGCCGTCCGGGTAGAAGTAATGCGCGTCAATCAGATCGAAGTCGTATCCATCCTGAATCAAACCGGCGATGACGGCCCGTTGTGAGAGCGCCAGCAGAAGCGGCGCGATCGTCATCCCGATCTTTGGAAGCGTCGGATATCTTGGATGAATGACATCAAGACCGTGGCGCATTTCGGCCAAGGGCACGCGCGCGTAATGGCCGTACCGCTTTTGCCCCGCCAAAAACCTCGGGAACCACGGAACGGGAGCCACCACCTTGATGGAGACACGGCCGGTCTGGGCCAAATGCCGCAGACGGTTTTCGACGAACACCCCATGCACCGGCTGCGAAGGGTTCGGGTACAGTGTCGTGAAACTTAGGATTCTCATGTCAAGGCGGCCATCCGGCTGCTACATTTCCTCCGGGCGGCACGAGGCCTACGTGGTTTTCCCGGGAAAGTCGATCACAATATAGCCGGCTGCCGTCACGCAAGCACACACGCGATACTCAACATATAACGCAGCCGAAACCGATGGATTCCTTTGCGACATTCGGGGCGCAGTCCGATAGCACGATCGAGATCGACGCATCCGAGCGGCCACAGCTGATCGTCTACGTCGACGGAGAAGAGGAGTTTCCGTGGAGCACGTTTTCACGCGACTCTATCAGCGTCAGGAACATCGGGTTTCAGCATCGCGGCCAGGAGATCTTCAACCGGTTCGGCGTTAAGCCGACCTATCTCGTCGACTATCCGGTCGCCTCGCAGGACGAAGGCATAAAACCGCTGCTCGAGTTTGTGCAAGCCGGCGTCGGATCGATCGGAAGCCAGCTTCACCCTTGGGTCAATCCGCCGATCGACGAGGAGTTGACGGTTCGAAACACGTTCACCGGCAATCTGCCGGCGGCATTGACGCGCGCGAAGATCGAGCAGCTGACGCAAACGATCACCAAGAATTTTGGCCGGGCGCCCCGCGTTTTCAAAGCCGGCCGCTATGGCATGGGCATCCATGTGCCGCAAATTCTGAAAGAGAATGGGTATCTGGTCGATGCAAGTGTAATGCCCTTGGCCGACTTCTCGCGCGACGGCGGCCCCGATCACACGATGATGGCGGCGCGGCCGTACTGGCTCGATAAGGATCGCGAGCTGCTCGAGATACCCGTAACCGCGAGCCTGGTAGGACTATGGGCAGGCGCCGGCCATGTCGGTGCGCGGCTGGTTTTCAACTCCTTCTCCACATTGCTGAGAGCGCCCGCGCTGCTTTCCCGGCTCGGTCTGATCGAACGGATCCGGCTGACCCCGGAGGGAATCTCGCTGGACGAGGCGAAGCGGCTCACAATGTCCTTGATCCGCAGCGGTCAACGACTGTTCGTTTTGTCCTATCACAGCTCCTCCTTGCTGCCGGGGAGCACGCCCTACGTGGCCGATGAAGCCGATCTGCAGAAATTCCTGCAATGGCTCGACGGCTACTGCCGGTTCTTTTTTGGCTCTCTCGGCGGGCGCGCGACAACGGCCGAGGATGTCTACGGTTGGGCGAAAGCCCCGGAATCCCCCGCCGCCGCGCTTGAGCCGTGCCTTCTCTCGGCGTCGTGACAGACGACTAGAAGTCCACCGCGAGGCGAGCAGAGAAACGCCGGGGGCCTTCGTATGCGAATGATCCAGACGACGGCGTCACCGACCAGCCGTAGGCGTTTGTGATGTTCTGGAACTGCAGGCGGAACGAGGCGGACGAGTCGCCCAGTTTGAATTTGTAGCGCCCGCCGACGTCGATGAGCGTCGTGCCCGGCAGCCTGAACGTATTGAGTCGGTTGGCGACAGAGCCACCCTTATAATCGATTTGGGTCTCGAGTGAGAGACCGCCCCAGGACGGCGGCGCGTAATTGGCGTTGAAGCGGACGAGCTGCGGCGTGCGTCCCGGCGGAATGGGACCGATCAGGCCCCGGTCGACGGTCGAGCCGGACACGCGCGCTTGCAGAAGCATAACCCCCGCGACGATCGTAAGGTTCGAAACCGGCTGCCCCGCGAGTGAGATTTCGACGCCGCGATGGCGCACGTCGCCGACGTCCGTAAAGAGGTTGCCGGGATCGCGATCGAAATAAGGCTTGCTCACTTCGAACACGCCCGCGAGCAGGGTCAGGCGCGGTGAGATACGCCAGCGCAAGCCGCCATCCACTTGTTTCGTCATGGACGCGGGCAAGGCTTCGCCGCGGTTGCTTGCGTTCTCGGGCGCGATTCCGGATTCTTCGAGACCGCGCGTAAAGCTGCTGTAAAAAGCAAGCGCATCGGTCGCATAGAGAGTCACCGTGCCGTTGTAGAGCCACGGCGTGCTCTTGGTGCTGGCAAGCGGCAGGTTGGGCTGCGCGACGTCGCGCGTGTAGAAGGACTTTTGGATCCCGAAGCTGAGGTCGCCGACACGGGGCCAGGAGCCGATATAGGAGAGGCCCGGCGAGATCTGACGCGCTTTGTCATGACTGCTGGCGCCGAAGGTGAACCGCGGCTCCGGCAGCGGGGTGTAGATACCAAATGTCGCCGTGCCCAGCGACGCACCCGCTCCGCCCCCGAAGACACGCTCGACGTTGCGGCCTTTTGTGGACAGATGAAACGTGTGCTGACGGACGCCGTCGTTGAAGGCGCGCGACAGGCGCACTTCGCCGGAATAGGAGGTGCGGCTTTGCGCGGGGTCGGCGAAGGCGTCGAGAGTCGACGCCCCGCTCTGCTGAACGTTGCGGTAAAACAAGGTCACGTTCCGGTCTTCCTTGCGGGCCGAGCGGAAAAGGCCGACCTGCAAGCGCCAATCGGCGGGCAGGTTCGCGCGCGTGATGACGCCGTAGTTGGCGTCCTTGGTGGCGTGATCGGCCCATTTCTGGGTGATGAACGTATCGCGATCGATTTCCGGCGGCAGATAGGCGCCGCCCGTGAGGATCAGCGGCTGCGTGTCTTCGTCGCGCAGCTGATAGTTCAAGGTCATGAGCGGGATGACCTCGATGTTCTCATTGGGCGTCCAGCGCATGGTGGCGCCGGCGTTGATGCCGTCGTTGCCGCCGCGCCATTCCGCGACACGGCGATAGGCGCTCAGGCTGATTCCGACCGCGAACGTGCCGGGGATCACCGGCACCTCGGAATCGAGCGCGACCGAAGCCTGTGGCTGGCCGGTCGGATAAGCGTAGCTGATGGCGGCACTGCCCTGGGCGTCGTCGCCGGGAATGCGCAGTTGGATATCGCCGATGCCTGTCGGCGCGGGGAACGGATAGGACAGGGCGCTGAGGCCGACGCGCATGATCGTGCCGCGCGAGATGCGGTTGCCGAACCGGGCCTGCTGATCGAAGTACAAGCCTTCGATCCGGAGATTGCCCGCCTGCTCGGGGCTGAACCCACGGGCGCTCTGCGTGCCGTAGAGGCCGACATTTTCATTGCCGATCTGCGTGCCGAAAGCGTCTTCGGCTTTTGTAACGGCGTTTTCGTTCGCGCGCTGCGCCTTCGCCGCGGTCGCGCTGACGCCGACCATGGCCACGGCCAGAGCGGCCGCCACACCCCTGTTAAAACCCACTTCGATCTCCCCTTGCGCCTGGTTTTATAGCGCAGCGGATCATCTCTGACCATGGAGGGAACGACACCGACGCGGCTTCTTGGACCCGGGGGGAACGGCTTTCACCGGGGCATCTACAGAACGGTGTGGAGCGTT
Organism: Rhodospirillaceae bacterium; assembly: GCA_041905525.1. GTDB lineage: Bacteria > Pseudomonadota > Alphaproteobacteria > Rhodospirillales > Rhodospirillaceae > SHVO01. The sequence goes on along the minus strand of JAYRKY010000001.1, from coordinate 124,680 downwards.
TGCGGCTCCCCTTTTTTCAGAGGTTCGACCAAAGCCGTGCGAGTGAGGAGCGATAGAGCACAGAACCCCTTCGTCCTCGCGGCGGCCGCATTTGTTTTTGCGTTCGCGATCGCATTCCTTAGGCGCGGCGACACCCTCGTGCATCCCCAACTCTGGGCCGAGGACGGTACTTTTATGGTGCCCCATTTCCTGGCGGAGGGTTGGTGGCCGCTGAAGGGTGATGAAGGTTACCTGACCATCGTCCCTCACGTGATCGATAACCTCGCGCTTACTATCGCGCCGTACGATTCCCTCACCGTCAGCACATGGCTGGCATGGCTCTTCATGGCCGGGGTGGCCGCGTTGATCGCCGGAGCGCCCACCGTTCTTCGGGGGTGCCTGGCGTTCGCGCTCGGCTCAGTCCCTATTCTGTCGAGACAGATGACTCAGCATGACAGGCGAGCTTCCTCTTTGCCCTGAACTGTGCAGCCTGGACTTCAGCTCGGATCTCCTGCCGGAGCGGTTCATGCTCGGCTTGACCGATCAGGGCCGCGGCGGCCCCGACTGTTTCGCCGTTGGGCGGCCCCTCAGCTGAGGAACCGCGTGCGTCCGAACACGCGCGGGGGTAGGGTCTCGCCTTGCAACGAGGACAACTGGCGATGCGACCTGGCGCGGGCGGAGAGGGCGTTGCCCGGGCAATGCCGCCAAAAGACGACCGTCTTCTTCGACGGCGCCTGCCCGCTCTGCAGAGCGGAGATCGAGGTGTACCGGGCCCATGATACGGACGGAGCTTTAGCGCTGGTGGATGTTTCGGCGCCCGACGCCGCGCTACCTGCGGATCTCGATCGCGGCGCGGCGATGGCGCGCTTTCACATCAGGTCGGCCGAGGGCAAGACACTCTCCGGCGCAGCGGCCTTCGCCGAGGTCTGGAAGCAATTGCCCGGCTGGCGTTGGGCGGGACGTCTCGCATCATCGCCTCCGTTCGTCACGCTGATGGAGCTGTTCTACCGGCTATTCCTGATTTTTCGGCCACGCTTGGTGCGCCGATTTGTTAGACATCAGAAAGACAACGCACGGCGGCGCGTCGAGCGTTGAGGTTTGGAGGACGGAACTGTGCTTGAGTCATTGAAAGAGATTCCGCCCGCGGCGCGGTGGCTGGGCTTTAGCGGGCTGATCCCGTTCGTGGGGGCCGCCGTCGGCGGACTGATCGGCGACCCTGCTCTGCAAGAGATGTCGCTTCGCGCGTTGCTGGCGTACGGCGCGATCATCCTGTCGTTCCTGGGCGGCGTACGCTGGGGCCTGGCCATCGCACAGACGGAGACAGGCGCGCTCTTGAAGCCGCTGACGGTCAGCGTTCTTCCGTCGCTGCTGGGCTGGGTCGCATTGTTGCTGCCGACCGGGGTGGGCCTCCTGATCCGTGCGATGGGGCTTGCAGCCATGCTGATCGCGGACGCGCGGCTGCCGCAGGCGCCGCATTGGTATCGCGTGCTGCGCATACCCTTGTCGCTCGGCGCGATCGGCGCGCTGATCTTCGGTCTGACGATCTAGAACGGCGCGGCCGAACGCGACTCTCTATGCCGAAAATGCGCCGGAAGTCGGATCTGCCGACCAAGACATGTCTCGCCTGCGGGCGCCCATTCACATGGCGCAAGAAGTGGGAGCGGGTGTGGGACGAAGTCAAATACTGTTCCGATCGCTGCCGCAATCTGCGTGGAAAGGCGAGTGCCACGCCTGATCGGCGGCCATGAAAACGCTCCGCCTTGTCCTGGGCGACCAGCTCTCTCATGACATCAGCTCATTGGCGGATCTCGATCCGTCGCAAGATCGCGTCCTCATGATCGAAAGCGCCGAAGAGTGCCGCGCCGTTCCCCACCATCAACAGAAGATCGTCCTTTTCCTGAGCGCGATGAGGCACTTTGCCGCGGAGCTGCGTGCGCGCGGGTTTGAAGTGGATTACGTACCGTTGGACGATCCGGCGAACACGGGGTCCTTCACATCCGAACTCGAACGCGCCCTACGGCGTCATGCCCCTGACCGGATCGTCGTGACCGAGCCGGGTGAATGGCGCGTGCAGTCAATCGTCGAAGGGTGGAGCGCCAAATTCGGCGTGCCGGTCGATGTGCGCGGCGACGACCGTTTCTTTGCCAGCAGGAGCCGCTTTCGGGCCTGGGCGCAGGGCCGCCGGACCTGGCGGATGGAGCATTTCTATCGCGACATGCGCCGCGAACATCGGATTCTCATGGACGGCGAGAGTCCGGCCGGCGGCGAATGGAATTTCGACGCCGATAATCGAAAAAAAATGCCTGCCGGCTTAGTCGCCCCGCGACGGCGGCGGTTCGGCGCGGATGAAACGACGCGAGCCGTGATGAGGGTGGTCGAGGAGCGGTTCGCGGACAACTTCGGCACGCTCAACAGTTTTGGATGGCCCGTCACGCGCGCGCAGGCGCTGGAGGCGCTGCGCGACTTCACGGACAACGCCTTGCCGTCATTCGGCGATTATCAAGATGCGATGAAAGCGGGCGCCCCGTATTTGTTTCACTCACTGTTGGCGCCGGCGCTGAACATCGGCCTTTTGTCGCCGCGCGAGGTCTGCGCGGCCGCAGAAGCTGCTTGGCGCGAAGGGCGCGCGGCCATCAACGCGGTGGAAGGTTTCATCCGTCAGGTTCTGGGATGGCGCGAATACGTGCGGGGGGTCTATTGGACCTTGATGCCGGCCTACGCGGATTCAAATGCGCTGGAGGCGCACGCCCCGTTGCCGGCGTTCTATTGGACCGGCGAGACAAAAATGCGGTGTTTGCGCGAGGCGATCACGAGCACGCGTGATCACGCCTACTCCCATCACATTCAGCGCCTCATGATCACCGGCAACTTCGCGCTGCTCGCAGGCGTGGCGCCGCGTGAGATCGAGCGCTGGTACCTGGCGGTTTACGCCGACGCGCTCGAATGGGTGGAAATGCCCAACACCCTTGGCATGGCGGTTTTCGCGGACGGGGGCAAAATGGCTTCGAAGCCCTACGCGGCGTCCGGCGCCTACATCAACCGCATGTCGGATTTCTGCGGCGGCTGCTTCTATAGCGTCGCGGAAAAGACCGGCCCGCGTGCGTGTCCCTTCAACATCCTCTACTGGGCGTTTCTGATCCGCAATGAACGCCGGCTTCGCGCCAATCCGCGCATGGCGATGCCCTACCGGACCTTGGCCGGATGGAGTACGGAGAGAAAGGAAAGCACCCTCGCCGCGGCGGAGGGAGTTTTGAAGCACCTGTCCGGAAACGAGTCATGACCACGCTTTTTGTCTTCGGGCGCGACTTGCGCCTAGCCGATAACCCGGGGCTGAGCGCCGCGCTCGCGCGAGGAAAACCGGTGGTACCGGTCTATATCCTCGATCCGGAAGACGCCGGCGCATGGGCGCCCGGCGCGGCGTCGTTATGGTGGCTGCACCACAGTCTTGAAAGCCTTGCCCGCGGGATCGAGCGCGCGGGCAGCCGGCTGATCCTGCGCAAAGGGCCGGCGCTGCGGGAAATCCCACGCCTGGTTGCGGAGACCGGCGCCGACGCGGTTTTCTGGAACCGGCGCTATGAGCCGTGGGCGGTCATACGCGGCGCCAAATTGAAAGCAACCCTCGCGGAAGCCGGGATCGAGGCGCAGAGTGCGAACGCAGGCCTGCTGCACGAGCCCCAGCTTCTCAAAACCCAAGCGGGCAAGCCCTATACGGTCTTCACCCCGTTTTGGAAGTCACTGCGAGCGACGCTGGCGCTGGAGGCCGCTCTGCCGGAGCCGAAGAAAATCGCCGCCCCGGCCACGTTCCCGGAAAGCGACGCCCTGTCGTCCTGGAATCTCCTGCCGCACATCGCCTGGGATACAGGATTCAAGTCGGCCTGGACGCCCGGCGAAGCCGGCGCGCAGAAACGTCTTTCAGCGTTCGTCAGCGGCGACGTCCTCGCCTACAGCGACACACGCAACGTCCCGGGACGCGCCGGCACATCGCGTCTGTCGCCGCACCTGCATTTCGGCGAGATCGGTCCGCGTCAGGCCTGGCGCGCCGCCGTGGCCCATGGGATTGCGGCGACCGGGGATCCGATGCCGCGCGGCGTGGAAGTGTTCCTTTCGGAAATCGCCTGGCGCGAGTTCGCCTATCATCTGTTGTTCCATTTCCCCGATATGCCGGCGGCCCCCTTGCGCAAAAGCTTCGACGCCTTTCCCTGGCGCAGCGATGCGGCGCAGCTCCGCGCTTGGCAAAAGGGGCAGACCGGCTATCCCATCGTCGACGCCGGCATGCGCGAGCTGTGGCACACAGGGTGGATGCATAACCGCGTGCGCATGATCGTGGCCTCGTTCCTGATCAAGGACCTTCTGCTGCCCTGGCAGGAGGGAGAGGCGTGGTTCTGGGATACGCTGGTGGACGCGGATCTCGCCAGCAATGCGGCCAGCTGGCAGTGGGTGGCCGGCTGCGGCGCCGACGCGGCGCCTTACTTCCGCATTTTCAATCCCGTGACACAGGGCAAGACCTACGATCCCGACGGCGCATATGTGCGCCGGTGGGTCCCGGAACTCGCGAAGCTTCCCGACGAACGGCTGCATGAGCCGTGGACGGCCACGCCGCTTGAGCTGGCCGATGCCGGCGTCAAGCTGGGGAAGACCTACCCGTTGCCCATCGTCGATCACAGTGCCGCGCGCGACCGGGCGCTCGCCGCTCTCAAGGAAACCAAGAGCGGACAGAACCAGATCGGCGCGTAATCCCGTTTACTTTGCGCGGATCTGATTGAGGAACTGCGCGACCTGCGCCATCAGCTTTTCACTGCTGCGGCTAAGCTCGTCAGCCGCGGTGAACACATCGTGCGAGGCGGTGCTGGCGTGGTTGGCGGCCTCGCTGACCGAGGAAATGCCGCGCGTGACTTCCGCCGTCCCCCGAGCCGCCTGCGCGACATTGCGGGAGATCTCGCCCGTTGCGGACGCCTGCTCTTCCACCGATTCAAAGATCGAACGCGATATTTCGTCGACCCGGCCGATGCTGCTGGAAATGGAGGAGATGGCCTCGGCCGACTGCCCTACGGCCGATTGAATGGCGCTGATATGCTCCTGGATTTCGCCGGTGGCCTTTGCGGTTTGTGTGGCAAGGGCCTTCACCTCGGCGGCGACAACCGCAAAACCTCGGCCCGACTCGCCCGCGCGGGCCGCCTCGATGGTGGCGTTGAGCGCCAGCAAGTTGGTTTGCTCGGCGATGGCGGTGATGAGGCTGATGACGTCGTTGATTTTGGCGGCGGCGGCGCGCAAGCCTTCGACCTGCTCCGCCGACGTACGCGCCTTCCGGACCACTTCGGCAATAACTTGACCGGACGCCTCGACCCGGCCGCCGATCTCGTTCGATGACGCGGAAAGTTCCTCCGTGGCCGCGGCCACCGCGCCGACGTTGGATGTCGCCTGCTCCGCGGCCGCCGCCACCGTAATGGCTTCCTGCCCGGTCGCGCTGGACGACCGCGCCAGGGCTTCGGCTGTGGCGCGCAATTCCGTGGACGACGAAGCGACGTGGTGAAGGAGTTCTCCCAGGTTGCGTTCGAACTGGTTGGCGAGGTCTTCGATATCCTTCTTGCGCTGGCGTTCGGTTTCGACGCGCGTGCGCTCCTGCTCTTCCTGCATCTCGATGATGCGTTGGCTGTTCCGGCGGAAGACATTGAGCGCCGCCGCCATATCGCCGATTTCATCCCCGCGGCCGGCGCCGGGAATGTCGACGTTCAGGTTGCCGCTGGAGAGTTGATGCATCGCGCTGGTCATTTGGACCACGGGACGCACAAGACCGGTGAGCGTACCCACGGCGCTGAAAACAATGATCGCGAGGCTGAGACCCGATGAAATCCAAATCACCCACGTGAGCGTTTTGTCGGTGTCGGAGGCTTGTGCTTCGATCTCCTGGGCAGTTTCGTTGGTCAGGGTCACGATTTCGTCGATGACGCGGCGGTGCGCCTCGTAGTCGGTCGACAGTCCCGCATAGAAGGCTTCGGCCGCAACACGGTCGCCAGCAGCGAGGGCCGGGAAGAACTCACGCTGGGCACGGGTGAAAAAATTCTGAGCGAAGCGGTTGGAGTCTTTGGTCAACAACTGCTTCAACTTTGGACTGATATCGGACTTCGTCCATACGGCGATGCGCTCGTCATATTGACGCCGCAGATCCTCGACTTTGGCTTGACGCGCCTTCGCCGTGTCCGGCTGGCGCAAGGCAAGCGAGGCCTCAAGATAAGATTCGATGATGTATGCAGGGGGTGGAAGGATATCCGCCGCGAGATCTTTCATCGCGATGATGTCTTCGTATATCGGTCCGCGAATCTTTTCCTGCTTGAGCGCGTACATCGACGTGGCGGTCGACGCGATGAAGCCGACCAGCAGCACGATGGCCGCGACGACTGAAACAAAGGAAATGCGGATATTGCCCATGGGTCCTCCTCGACGCGGAGGACTGTACCGGCCCGGCCAGATCCTTCCCCCTCTCCAAAGGGATAGCCGCGAGCCCGAAAAGGGATAGCGCACCCTTAAACCACATTTAGATGCGCTAAAGCGGCGACCGCGCGGGCTAGAGCTTGAGCGCCTTCGCCTTCATCAGATCGGGCATGGTCAATGTCGCGAGATCCCATCCCTCAAGCTGAAGCAGTGTCTCAAGGCAGCGCTCATATTCGGCATGCGCGATCTCGGTCGAGAGGGCAATCGCCTGATGCACGGCTTTGTCGACATCTGTCTTGCCCAGGCAGTTCTGCTGATACGCCCACAGCTCGCGCAGTTCCAGCAAGGTCTTACAGACCTGCGCGGGACAAGCGCACTGATAGACCAAGGCCTGGTCGATAATCCGGCTGATCTGCGCCGCAGTATATTTTTCTTTCACGATGAGCCCCCGTTAAGCATGTCTGGCGGACAAACGCACCGCTTGGACCGGGTGCGCGATACCCCTGACCGTAAGATCGCGCTCGGCCTGCGCGCCATCGACGCTGAGTTGCGCCGATGTGTAGAGATCGGACGAAATTAGTGCCTCCCCAGGCCCCGCGAGCGAACAGAGGCGCGAGGCCAGATGGACCGTTCCACCGATCATGTCGTATTGCAGATGTCCCGGCTCACCCATGTAGCCCGCGATGACCAGCCCTTCCGCCGCGCCGACGCCGCAATGGAGGACTGACCCTTTGCTGGCGGCCTTCGCGTCGTGATCGCGCAGCGCCGCCGCGCATCTGACGGCGAGATGATGGCGTCCCGCGCCCCGAAACGTCGCGAGGAGCCCATCGCCCAGGAATTTCAGAACGGTGCCGCCGTTGGCGCGCACTAGGCTTGCCTGCTCGCGCAGACGATTGTTCAGCTCGGCGAAGTAGGTGCGCGGCGGCGTTGCGAAGATGTGGCCGCTGGAGTTGCGCACATCCGTGACGACAATCGCGACCTCGGTCAGCTCGGCGGAACGTTCGAGATCGCTGGTGGGATCATTGAGAAGATCACGCGCCAGCTCGGGAAGGCGCTGCGCCAGCTGGGAGGATCGCCGTTCCAATTCGCGTGCCAGGCGGCGGCGCTGGAGAAGATCGTCTATGACGTCGAAGAAACCGATGTCATCGAGCGGCTTGCGAAATATGAGGTCGATCGCCCCGGTGCGCCCCGCCCAAGCTTGGACTTTCGCGATCGCCGGCCCAGGGGCGGCTGTCACGAGCACCGGCGTATCCGTGGTCGCCTGCTTGACCGCGGTGGACGCCAAAAGCAGTTCCGGCCGGTCCAAACGGAAATTGATCAGAACCGCATCGACCGCGCCGTTCAGTTGCTCCATGAGGGCGAGCGTATCGGGCGCCAAGACCACTTGGCCGAAGCCGCGGCTCTCGAGCTCGCGCACCAGCAGCGGGCCCGAATAGGCGTCATCGTCGAAAATCAAAAACATGGATCTGACCGGTGCGTAAGCGCGCTGCGTCCGAAGACGCGTCTACTCGGCCGCGCGCGGCACGAAGAGTTCAGCGTGCTCCTCGTCTTTCAACATCGACTGCGGCATGAAAGAGAGCGTCACGGTGCCGATCTCGATGCCCCAGCGGCGCACAACAGCACGATTGATGACAACGCCGCCCGGCTGCAGGAACATCCAATCGTCGAAACTGACACGCCAGGCGCCGTCACCGACCTTGAGATCCATTTCGTAGGCCCAGCTCAGGGAGTTACCGAAGCTACGACCCTTGGCCGTACCGATGACATCGTCGGCCTTGCCGGTATAGCTGTTGTCGTCCACCTTTTCGATCGTCCACACACGGCGCTGTTTCTCGCCGTCGGAATAGACAAACCGTTCATCGAGAACGAGTGTCTTGCCGTCCCATTTACCGTCGATATCAACGGTGAATTGGCGGCGAAGCTTACCGAAACGGTCTTCGAAAATTCCCCACGCTTTGACCTTGCCGTCAAAATACGTCTCGGGCTGAAAACGCGGTGTTGTGTTCGCAAAATCCTCGGGTTTCATGGCAGTCCCACATGCGGACATCACAAGCAGGACCGTTACGGCCACCGTGGCGCGCGCCACCCGCTTCAGACCAGTGAACGTAAATGCTGTCATGCGGCAGACCGCGTCCTGCTTTGATTGATTGCCCCTAGATACGTGCGGGTCCGCTTGGCGGATCACTGCCTCTATTGGGCGGCGGGCAGAGGCCGGGGATCCATCCCCAACCGCCTGATATACCCTGATTTATAGGGACGCCCGCCTGCGGCGCCTAAAGGTCGATCCAGCGCTGATCGATGATGGCCCGGACTTCGGCGCCATGTTCGCCGTAGCTAAGTTCCGTTCCCGGCACCAGAAGCCAGGCGGCGCAAGGAAGGCCATTGGAGCGGAGGAAGGGAAGCGCGAGGGCAAAGACCTCCACTTCCCGCCCCGAGGTCGTGGAACAGACGCTGAGATGAAATTTGCCGCCGGGCTCGGCGCGCATGCGCCGGTGGCACTCGACGAAGACCGGCCGCGCCGCCGGTACAACCGTCAAAAGGAAGTCCGTGCCGGTTGGATCGCCGCCAAAGAAGTCGACGATTCGTGTCCCGATAAGGCGCAGAGGCTGCACCTCGTCGCGGTCGATATCGATGATCACAAACCACGGCGCCAGGCGCGGGTTGACGCGGTCGAAGAGCGTCGACAATTGCGGATATCTCTCGCCGCCGCGCAGCGCGCGCCAGTTGCCGAGATGCTCGTCAAGCAACGGCGGTCGGTTCGGCGGCAGAACATGCGTTTGATCGCCACTCGAAGCGTTCATTGCCGGAAGTTCCCGTCAGGTGGCGAGTTCGCCGATCCAGACCGTCTGGCCGGGATTCGTCTCGGCGGCGAGTTCACGCAGCCGCGCGATCATATCCTTGGAGAGATATGTGCCTCTGCGCAATAGAATAACGCCCTCTTCGGCTTCGACGTCCTGGGCAAGGATTTGGCCCTCGAAGAGTTCGTTCACGGCGCACTCGCGGCGGTTCTTGATCTTCACTTCGGCAAGTCCGTCCGTGGTGGCGTGATCGCGCTTGAAGGCCTCGACCTTGGCCTTCACGTCCGCTTCGCTGCGGTAGGGCTTGGCCGCCATGATCGTCCAAGGTTTTGCGCGTGCACCTGTATCCTCGCCGAGGCTGGAGGCCTTCGGGACTTTCATGTTGCGGTAGTAGTCGGGGTCTTTCACTTGCACCGGGGGGCGCTTGAAAACCTTCTCGATAGTATCGATCAGCTTGTCGAGAGCGACCGGTTTCACCACATAGCCGTTCACGTCCAGCGCCAGGGCCGACTTCACGACATCGGATTCACCATGTCCCGTCAGCATGATCACCGCCTGGTCGCGGGGAATCTTCGGATTGAGGCCGAGGCGAACCCCTTGCAGCAACTGCAGGCCGTTCAGAGGCTTCATGTTGTAGTCGGTGATAATGACATCGACCTGGGTGAAGTTATCCTTGATGGAGCGAAGCGCGGCGCCGCCGTCGTTGGCCTTCATGATCAGACCGGCTTTACATTCCTTGAGCATCCGCTCAACGAGGCCAATCATGAACTGCTCATCGTCCACGATCAGGAAACGCTTGGATGAATAGTCGGGCAGCTTGTCCATTGGTTCCCCCCGGAACTCAGAGCGTCTTGATATAGGCTTCGACCTGCGCGAACAGATCGCGCGCTTGCGGCGCGAGCGCATCGATACGGGTCCAGTCGGCGGTCTTGCCGGCGTCTTCCAGGTCCACGCAAACGTCGGCGAGTGCGGCGGCGCCCACGCTGCGTGACGAGGACTTCAGTTTATGCGCGGCATCCTTGACCGCGGCGGCCGACCGGTCGGCCTGCGCCTTCAAAATGTCGGCGATGATGTCTTGCGACGGCGCCAGGAAGGAGACCAGAATTTCCTTAAAGGTATCGGCGTCGTCGCCGAAGATATCCTGGATAGCGCGCGGGTCGATGACTGCGCCGTCAGCAGGCACGCTTGTGTCTGCCGGCGCTGCCGGCGCCGGTTGGGCATGCGCGGAAGTGTCCGCCACGGGCGCAGGCATCCATTTTTTCAGCGCCGCGGAAAGGGCCGGCATGGCGATCGGCTTGCTGACATAGTCGTCCATCCCCGCTGCGAGGCAGCGCTGCGCCTCGCCTTGGAGCGCGTTTGCGGTGACGGCGATAATCGGCAAATGCTTCCCGGTCCCCTTCTCCAACTCACGAATCGCACCCGTGAGCTCATACCCATCCATTTCCGGCATGTGGCAATCGGTCAGCAGGATGGCGTGGCGGCCGGTTTTGTAGGCCTTAAGGCCTTCGGCCCCGTTATTGGCTACCTCGCAGGTGTAGCCCAGCAGACCAAGCTGACGGCGGATCACGTCCTGGTTGGTAAGATTGTCTTCCGCAAGCAGGATCAGCTGACCCGCGGCCAACGCCTCTTCGATTGTCGGCGCTTTCCCGCGCTGAACCTTCAAAGCGTCGTCCTCGGTCTTGATTTCGGGGCTCGCGCGCCCGGCCGCGACCGCGACGGAGGTGATGATGCGGTAGCGCACCAGCGGGTTGGCGTCGACCGTGACCAGATCCTTGTCGACGATGCGCGCGCCGCGATGCTGGAAGTCCTGCAGAATGATGATCGGCATCGAACCTTTCGGCAAGGCCTTGCGCAAAATGCCGACGGCCATTTCGTGTTGGATCTGATCCAAGCCCAAGTCGAGCATGACCGAGGAGAAATTGCCGCGCTTGAGCGCCGCGACGGCGGCCTCGGCGTCATCCGCCTCCTCGACCTCCGCGCCCCAGAATTTGAGATAGCCGTCGATGGTGCTGCGCCGGGGTTCGGAGCTCCCGACAAGCAGCACCTTCAGACCGCGCAGGTCGCGATCCTTGATATTGGTCTTGGCGTTCTCGGCGACGCCGAAGGGCAGTTCAACCCAGAAGGTCTATCCTTTGCCCTCCTCGCTCTCGATGCCAATCACGCCCTCCAGGAGTTCGGTCATGCGCTTACAGATCGCAAGGCCAAGGCCGGTGCCGCCGAAGCGGCGCGTGGTCGAAGATTCCGCTTGGCTGAAGGCCTGGAACAGCTTGGCCTGGTTTTCTTTTGAGATGCCGATGCCCTTGTCGATGACGTTGAAGCGCACCCAAACGCGCTTGTCGTCGGTCCGCTCAGAGGGGACCGCTCGAATTTGGACATCCTTCCCGTCGGAGAACTTCACGGCGTTGCCGCCGAGATTGAAAAGGATCTGACGCAAGCGGGTCGGATCGCCGTACACGGCGGCCGGCAATTTTGGATCGGCCCAGACGTGGATGCGAACCCCCTTCTTTGTCGCGTTCGGGGTCAAGGTGGAGGCGACACCTTCCACGGCGTCGACAATCGACATCGTCACGCTCTCGAAATCCATCTTGCCGGCTTCGATCTTCGAGAAATCAAGAATGTCGTTGATGACGGTGATGAGCGAATTGCCCGATTCCCGGATCGTACGAACCATGTGTTTTTGTTCGTCGTCCAGATTCGTCTGCGCCAGCAAATCCGCCATGCCGGTGATCCCGTTCATGGGTGTGCGAATTTCATGGCTCATCGACGCCAGGAAGTCGCTTTTCGCCTTCGTGGCGGCTTCGGCGGCGTCGCGGGCGTCACAGACCCACTTCTCGGCCAGCTTCTGTTGCGTGATATCGCGCAGCACGGCGATCACCACCGGCGTCCCGCTGGATTTGATCGGGCTCAGGGAAATCTCGACCGGGACCTCGCGGCCGTCGGCGGTGAGGGCGTAGAGTTCCCGTCCGCCGCCCATCGTGCGTGGCCCGCTCGCGGCGAAGAAATTCTGCACAAGGCCGCGGTGACCGGTACGGAAACGCTCCGGAATCAGGCTTTCGATCGACTTGCCGATCAGATCGCGGCGCTCAAAGCCCAGCGTGTGTTGAACTTGATCGTTGACGTATTCGATGGTGCTGTCTTCGCGCGCGATGATGATGGGGTCAGGAGCGCCGGCGAGGATGGCTTCGGCGCGCGCGCGTTCCGCATGTGCGATCTGCAGGGCCTTTTCGATCTCCTCTTCCATCAACTTCCGACGCGTGATGTCGCGGCCGATCGTAAGAACGCCCGTGACTGTTCCGCTGACATCGCGCAAGGCGACGCGGCGCGCGGCAATCCACAGGGGCTGGCCGTCGATAACGTACTTATCCTCGGACGACGCCTGGAACTCGCCGCCGTCCAGGACTTCCTTGACCCTATCGTCGCTGACTTGGTTGGAGAATTCCGTGTTGAGTTCGCTGCGAGTTCTTCCCAGCATTTCGCGCCACGAGGACACGCCGAAGAAACGTGCAAACGACTGACTGACGACCTGGAAGCGCATATCACGCCCCCTGATGGCGATGAGGTCCGGGGTGTTTTCCAGCAAAGCGATAAAGCGCGAGTTCAGTTCTCGCAATTCGCGGTCGGCCTTCACTTGATCGGTTATATCGTCGAACCAGATCAGAACGCCGTCGCGACCCTTGAGCTTTGTACGACGAGCCGTTAGATCGAGCGTTGTCTCGCCCTTTTCCGTGAGCCTCACGTCGAGCTTGACGCCCTTTACCGCACCGGCGCGGCGCGCGGTGATCATGAAACGATTTGCCTCGAACGCGGATACGGCAACATCGGCGAAGGAGAAGACTTCGCCCATCATCGTGTCCTTGTTGCGCTCCAGTATGAGCGCGCCCGGTTCGTTCACGAACAGGACTTGGCCGTTTTCCGCGAGCACGACGGCCCCAATAGGACTGCTGTCGAGCAAGGATGTCATTTCATCCTGGCTGGCTTTTATTTCCCCCATCAGCCGCTGGGTCTCCAGCATGTTGCCCTGGAAGGTCTTCAAAGCCGCTGAGATTTGGCGGGTTTCGAGGATACCGTTCCCCTCGTCGATCTCAATGCCCACATCGCCCCGGCTCAGACGTTCCATCACGCGCAAGGAACGCTCCAGCGGCCGGCTGATGCGTTGCGCCATGAAATAGCCGATCAACGCAATCACGGTTGTCGCGAGGAGGGTCCCGCCGGCGGTCGCGGATATGATGGTCCTCAGCGGCGCCAAGGCTTCTTCGGTGTCGATCTTCGAGACGATACCCCAGCGCACGCCGAGAACGGACACAGGCCCGAACGTGGAGATGACCTTGTGACCACGGTAGTCCACGGTGTTCACCGTGCCTGAAAAACCGCCAGCCGCGCGCGCGGCGGACAGCGTCTCAATCTTCTCGGTGAGAAGCGCTCCGGTCGAGAACCGCGTGGTGCTTCGGCGCGTCTGATCAGGTCCGACGAGATAGACTTCCCCGGACTCGCCAAGATCCTGAATATGGTTGGCGCTTTCGCGCAGCCGCTCCGGATTCAGACGCGTGAGGATCGCGCCGACTATGGTTTCGCCGTCGCGCACCGCCTGGCCGACAAAGAGCGCCGGTTGGTTTTCCGGCCCATACCCTTGCATATCGGCAAAGGCTTGATCCCACGGTGGCCGCGCCGCCATGGCTGCGCGATAGACCTTCGCCGCGTTCGTGTCGCGGTACATCTCGGAGGACAGAAGATTTACGCCGAAGTCCCCACCTTTCATGACCGAATAGACAACGTTGCCGCGCGCATCGACGAGAAGGATGTCCGCGAGGCCGCGCAGCTGCTGGAGACGCAACCATCGCGCATGAGCGGTTTTATGCCGCGCCGTATAGGCTGAAGTGTCGCCGGGATCGGAAATGGCCGAGCGCGCATCGGCGGGAAATGGATTGCCGGTGGTATAGGCGGCGATCACATCGCCTTGTTGTTTCGCGTCAAGCTTGGCGAAGGCCGCCGCAAGGTCGGCGAGTTCAGTGGCGACGCCAGGTTGCGCAACAAAGGTTGCGAGAGCGACGCGCGCATCTTCGCCCAGCGTTGCAATCGCGCGCGCGCGTTCATTGCGGACGATTTCGACGCGGTCTTCGGCCATCTGCTCGAAGCCCATCCGGGAAACGTAGTAGCCGATGCCGCCGGCGATCGCGCCGGTGAGCAATGCAAAGAGTGCAATGAGCATCGGCAGCCGGAACGACAGCCGGCTCCAGTATTTCGAAAACATGCGCGAAAGAGTCCCCACCCCAAAGCCGCCCGCGCGGCATCCCGCGCGCGGAAAGTGCGATAGCGAAGGTGCGCGAACAACCGGAAAAATCGCGTTAAGCGAGGACCAACGCGCCGGTTGGAACGGTTGCACGTGGGATCAATCGGAGCGAAAGGGCCTAGGGAATGAGGTCGAAACTATCACCCATTAGTGGGGGGCCACATCGCCTGTTCGTGCGCGAGCGTAGAGAAACTAAATCCGCGAGCGCAGTGTCCGGCCCAGGGCGTAAAGCAGCGGCACGCTCACCAGCCAGGCAAGAAGATAGAATCCGCCTTCATCAACTGCGCCGATCCCGACCGCACCGATGGCGTAGACGATCGCCAGCAGCGCGATCAGCGGCGTCCGCTTCTTCTTGCGCTTGCGGTATATCTTCGGCGCGGGCCGCGCGGGCTGTTGACCCGCGGGCGCCTCAAACGGCACGTCGCCATCGTCGAGCGTGGCGATGTCGTCTGACTTGTCGAGATCTGGGATTCCGGACGTCACGCGACCCGATTCGAAGCCGAGGGAAGACACGACAATAGTACCACGCCCTCAAGCGGGTTTTGATAGCCCTGAATTCGCCGGAAAAGCGCAGCCAAAAGGACTATTGGGCGCTGAGTTGTCACGCATTGCCCGCGTGCGGCGTACCCCGCGCGCGGGTCCGGGCAATACGCGGTCCATATGATCTAAGTTATAGCCGCCGCGCCGCGCACGCCGCCACTCTTCGCCTTGTTTGTCAGCGAGATGAGTGACGCGATGACTCAAAAGACGGTCAAAGTGATTTACCGTGAGCGGGCGTGGAAAATCGTGGAGGAAGACCGCGTCGTTGGATCCTACGCCGCGCGCGCCGTGGCGGCGCGGCGCGCCATGCAAAAGGCAGAGGCCGCCTCAGGCCGCGGCGAAACGGTCCTGGTTCTTCTTCATAATCGCCGAAACGAACTCGAGAGCTCGAGAACATTGCCGACGGTGCGCAAGTCGCGCGGCAACGAGCAGGTGGGAGCCGACGAGCCGCCGCCCTAGCGGCGGCCCGTCCGCTCTTCGTCCTAAGCCTTGTTGGCGCTCCACGCCGCGCCGCCTTGGACGCTGCCCTTCATCGCATTGCCTTCGACGCGCCCGGTGTACTTCTTTCCGCCAGCGGTAAAGGCGATATTCGCGCCGTCCATCCTGGCCTCGGAGATCGGCTGCGCCTTGCCGTCAATGGTGAGCGTGCCGTCGAGCTTTTGATAAGTCTGCTTGAGCGCAAGCTGGCCGTTCGCAAGCTTCCAGTTTCCCTCGACCTTCGCCGGGATGATCCACTTATAGGCGGTGCACCAGCTGGTGCAGTCCGAATTCGCCATGATGGTTTCATCGGGCTCCCAGTCACCCATATTGAACGAGTTGGAGACCACACGCGTACCCGGCTTCATATCAAGGAGCGTCGGGCGCAGCTTCACGTTCAGCTGGGGAAGAAGGAAGAGGGTGATAACTGTCGCCTTGGAGAAGTCGGAGGCAAAAATATCGGCCTGCGCAAACGTCGCCTTGTCGGTCACTTTTTCCTGCGCGGCGTTAAACTGCGCAAGCTTCACCATGTCCGGATTATATTCGATCCCGTGGGCGCGCACGCCGCGCTTGGCTGCAGTGATCACGGTACGTCCGTCGCCCGCCCCAAGGTCGATGAGGTAATCGTCCTTGGTGACCTTTGCCATGTCGAGCATCCGGTCGACAAGGGCCTGCGGGGTCGGCACCCACACCACATCCTTTCCGGCTTGGCCGGACTGCGGCTTGAACGGCGCCTCGGCGGCGAAAGACGTCTGGCCGACGACGCTGGTGAGCGCGAAGGCGGACACTGCACAGACAAGAGCGATGTTACGCAGGTGAGGCATGGTGAATCTCCCGATGTCTGGAATATGAGGCTGACGTGATGCAGCCGAGCCTGAAGGGCTCACGAATAATAATGAGCGCGGGAATGATAGCCTAGCGCAAGGGCCCGGCGCGATACGCCAAATCAATGCAGCGCACGCCGAATTGTAACAAAGCAATACGGACGCCGTTACAGTCGCGCTGGAGCACTATTGAACGTGGGCGCGCGCTTGCAGCTCCCGCTGCTCGCACCGTCGGCGCGGGTCGACTTCTGCGAGAGCGCCGCATAGGCGTTTCGCATAACGTCGCGAAAGAAGGTGACCTCGACCGTGCAGCCGGCGCCGGCATAGATCTACACCCTGCGTCCCGTGCTCTCGCTGCGTTCCTGCGGCTCGCCCAGAATGTTCAAAACGTCGTCTTCGCTAAGGCCCGCGATCGATTGCACCGGCGCGGGAACGATCGGCCGCATGACGGTTGGCGGATCTTTGCGGGGAGCGACGGTATTGCGGCTTTCCGGCGACGCCCGCCTGGAGGGAGGCGGAAGCGCAAGACGCATCGCCAGCGACTCTTCAGGCGCGGGGTCCGCGGACGCCGGAACAGTGTCGGAAAGCATAACGATCGGCAAAGGGTCGGTGCGCGTCCCGGCCGCGCAGGCGGAAATGCCGAAACCCACAGCGACAAGTCCGAGCACATTGAAACGGACGCACAACCGCACGTCATTCCCTCCCGCAGACGTAGGGATTTAACGCGTGATCCGGTGGAAAAGGTTCGTCTGGAAAAGGAAACGGCGCGAGGAGCGCAGTGCCCTCGCGCCGAAGATGGGTTGGCGTTCTTTTAGAGCGCGCAGTTCTTGTAATTCGCAGCCATGCATTTGCTGGCCGCATCGCGCGCCGCTTTCACCTGGTCGGGCTTCAAGTCCGCGGCGATGCGGTTGCGGCTGGCGGTTGCCGTCTCGGCTTCCTTACCGGTCGCTTTCGCGACGGCGAGGGTGAAATAGGTGTACGCCTTCGTTTTATCCTGCGGCACACCCTTGCCGGTCTCGTAACGCGTTCCCATCGAGGCCATGGCGGGCGTATAGCCTTGCGCAACAGCCTTCTTCGTCCAGTCGACCGCGTCCTTGTCGCTCTTCGTTACGCCCTCTCCGCGTTCGTAGAGCCCGGCGAGTTCCGCCTGCGCTTCGGCGTTGCCCGCTTCACCGGCCTTTCGAAACCACTTGGCGGCTTCCGCGGGATTCTTTTCGACGCCTTCGCGTCCTTGGCTATATGTGCGGCCCAGCGCGAGCGAAGCTTCAGGGCTGCTCTTGTTCGCCGCCATTGTCCAGAATTTCACGGCCTCTTTGTAGCTCTGGTCGGCTCCCAGGCCCTGGGCATAGAGCAGACCCACATTGTACTGGGCCTTTACGTCACCTTGCTCGGCAAGCGGTTTCCAGTTCTTCATCGCGGTATTGAAGTCGCGCTTATTGTACGCCTTCGCACCTTCATCGTAGGACTGCGCCAGCAGTGACGTCGAAAACAGAGCGGCGCCTATGGCTGCGCAATAGAACAACTTTCTCATCCACGTTCCTCACTGAACAAAACAACGACCAAAAAAGTGTGGCCTGCGAATGTGGTCTTTTGGTGAACCGACAGTGGCGAGCCCATGGTAAGGCGGCACGTATAGGTTGGCGGGTCCGTGCGGGCAAGCGCGGGACCACGTCATTTCGCTTACAATTGCGTGACTGCAGAGGAAAACTAAAGAAGCCTGAAGCTCAACGCGTGTGAGTGCGATACCAGTCGAGAATTTCGGCGCCAGTCCACATCACGACATCCTTATGACCGAGGATGTAATCGTAGAGCATCTCGAGATATTTGATCCGGTGCGGCGCACCAGTGAGATAGGAATGTACCGAAATGGCCATCACCCGCGGAATCGTTGCGCCCTCGAGGTAGAGACGATCGAATTGATCTCGCCCGCGTTTGAACAACTCATCGGATGAATGCTGCTGCACCGCATGCACGGCAACGTCGTTGATCTCCAGCGTGTAGGGCACAGAGACGATGGAGCCCGCGCGCGTCCGCAGCGTCACCGGCAAATCGTCAAGGCACCAATCCGCGACATATTCGATGCCGGCTTCTTGCAGCAGATCCAGGGTTTCGTCGGTCTCGGTCAGGCCCGGACTTTCCCAGCCGCGCGGCGGGCGTCCCGTGAAGTCCTTGATCGCCTTGATCGTCGCTTCGATGGCGCCCTTCTGGTCATCGACCTTATGCATGGGCTTCTGAACCCAGCCGTGCCCTACGAAGTCCCATCCGGCCGCTTTGGCGGCTTCGCACGCTTCGGGATAAAGCGCGATGCAACTGCCGTTGACGGCGAAGCTCGCCTTGATGTTTCGCGCACTCAAAGCATCCGCGATCCGCCAGAACCCGACGCGCATGCCGTACTCGTGCCACGCCCAGTTCGTGACGTCGGGCAGCATGGGCTGTCCCATCGGAGGCGGAATGACCGTGCGCGGCATCGGCGCTTCAGGAGCCCAATTCTCGACATTGACGATGGTCCATACCGCCACGCGCGCGCCGCCCGGAAGAGGGAGCACGGGCCGCGTGTGAATGGGGGCGTACGGAAGGCGTTCGCGCAGACTGGAGCCGACAGTCATGATCACACCTTTTCGCACAAGAGATGGAGCGCCGTGCGCGCGCACATGCACTCGCGCTCGACAGG
Organism: Rhodospirillaceae bacterium; assembly: GCA_041905525.1. Lineage (GTDB taxonomy): Bacteria > Pseudomonadota > Alphaproteobacteria > Rhodospirillales > Rhodospirillaceae > SHVO01. Next base: position 105,675 of record JAYRKY010000001.1, on the reverse strand, counting down.
GGTTATCGCGGGCACAGCCTCAAGCGTCTGCACGGGGTTTTCATCCTGCATATCAAACGGCGAATCGGTGCCGATGCAGATATGGTCCGCCCCGACGAGATCGATGAGGTATCGCAAGGCTTGCGGCTCGAACACCAGGCTATCGAAGTAGATTCGTTTGAGAAGGTCCTTCGGCGAGGTTTTTGTTTTGGCGCGCGTTTCCGCCCTGACGGCATGACCGTGCATCAGTCGCCCGATTTGATACGGCGCAAAACCGCCGCCGTGCGCGAGCACGAACCTGAGCTCGGGAAGCTCCTCGAGCAGGCCCGAGAACATCAGGTTCGCAAGCATCACCGTGGTGTCGAGCGGGTTCCCGATCAGATTGGTGAGATAGTATCCCTCGAGTCCAGCCTTTGAGCCGACGTAGTAAGGGTGGGCGAAGATGAACACACCGAGTTCCTGTGCCCGCCGCAGCAGCGGACGGAAGCGCTCCTCGGTGAGCTGCGCGCCTTCGATGGAGGTGCCGATCTCGACCGCCTTGAAACCGTGCAGCTTCACGCAGCGCTCGAGTTCCGCGACCGCCGCGTCCGGGTGCTGCATGGGCACTGTCGCCATGCCGCGCAAACGGTCGGGCCGGCCATCCACCATCTCGGCGGTTCCATCATTGACAAGGCCTGCCGCCTCGAGCGCAAGGTCGGCATCGGCCCAATAGTAAAACATGGGCGGGGCCGGCGAGATCACCGCGATCGTCAGGCCTTTCCTATCCATTGAGTCGAGCTTGGCCTCGATGTCATGAAACTCCTGGAACAACGGATAGATATATCCCTGATCGTGATGGACTTTGCCGTTCTGGATCCGCGCCTTAAAGCGCTCCGGTTTCGACGTCATTGCGTCGATCATGCGCTTTGGGATGACGTGAGAGTGGATGTCGATACGCACTAACGAACTCCCAGGTATTGCGAGAAGGTCTCCGGCGGGAGGCCGCCGGACTTGCCTTCGAACACAGTCTTTCCGGACTCCAGCACCACCACGCGGTCAGCCACGTTGAGCGCGCTGTAGAGGTTCTGCTCCACCAATAAAATTGCAAGGCTTTGGCGCTTTAGGTTTCGAATAATGTCTTCTAGGTGCTCGACCATCACAGGGGCCAGACCTTCCGACGGCTCGTCCATCAAGATCAACTCGGGATCGATCATGAGCGCCCGCGCCACCGCCAACATCTGACGTTCACCGCCGGAGAGTTGTGTCCCGCGGTGCTGACGGCGTTCGGCAAGGCGCGGGAACAGTCCAAAAACGCGTTCGGGTGTCCAGCCTTCCTTGCTCTTGGCGGACTTTAGGACCGTCAGGTGTTCCGTCACCGTCAGCGAAGGAAACAGGCGCCGGCCCTGGGGCACGTAGCCGATTTTGCGGCGGGCGATCTCGTGTGGGGCAAGCGAGAGAAGCGATTGTCCCTTCCAGGACACGGACCCGGCGCGCACCTGGGGCGAAGCCAGTCCCATGATCGAACGGATCAAGCTGGTCTTGCCCATGCCGTTGCGGCCGAGGAGCGCAACGACTTCGGAAGCACCCACCGTGAGGCTTGCCCCCTGCAACACGTGGGCGTCGCCGTAGTAGCTGTGAAGATCCCTCACCTCAAGCATGGCGCCGCCCCAAATAAACGTCCTGGATCTGCGCGTTTGATCTGATCGCGTCGGGCGGCCCTTCCGCCAGGAATTGTCCGTTGTTCAGACAGGTGACCCAGTCGACCAGCGTCAAAACGAGATCCATGTCGTGTTCGATCAGAACGATGGTGATGTCGCGCGGCAAAGCGCGAATAATCTCCGCCGTGATGGAGCGCTCCGCTGGCGAGAGGCCGGCCGCCGGTTCGTCCAGCAGAAGAAGCCGCGGCGCGGAGGCAAGCGCCATGGCCATTTCCAACTGCCGCTGCTCCCCGTAGGAAAGCTCGCGCACAAGAACATCGGCGCGGGCGGCCATGCGCGTCAGTGCAAGCGATTGCTCCACTTTCGCAGTTTCCGTCGCAGAGAGTCCACTCCGCCGAAAGAACGAGAATTTATGCGCGGAGAGTCCCTGCACCGCGAGTTGCATGTTCTCAGCCACGGTCAGGCTTGGAAAGAGGTTGGTGATCTGGAACGTGCGTCCGATTCCGAGCGCCGCGCGGCGATGTGGCGGCATGCGCGTGATGTCGTGGCCGCCGAAGGAAATCTTGCCGCTCGTGGGCGGCAAGACCCCAGTAATCGCATTGAACAGCGTCGTTTTTCCTGCGCCGTTCGGGCCGATCACGGCGCGGCGTTCGCCCTCATTGATCGTAAGCGAAACGTCATCGACCGCTTTCAAGGCGTCGAAGCGGACACTGACGTTCTCGAGGGACAGCATCAGGCCTTCTTAATGCCTTGGAAGTCACGCGAGTACGGCGGCTGCTTCATGAAGGTCTCGGGATCATACTTCCAGAACTGTGAGACCTGCGGATAGCTGTCGATCGGCGCGTTTACGTATTTGCCCTCCTTATTCTTCATCACGCGTCGAATGAAGACGTCGTAGACGGGATTGCCATAGGCATCCAGACGGACGGGTTTGCCGAGCGGGCTTTCGGGAAGATCGGTCTTGAGCACGGTATCGAGGAAGAGATTGCGATCCTCGATCCTGCCGTTGATGGCGTTGATCGCCTTGGCGATCCACATCGCACCGATATAGTGGGTGAAGCCATACAGCGAGGGAATCTTGTTGTCGTAGCGGCCGGCGTAAGCTTTCACAAACGCCTGGGTCGCAGGAAGATCGGCGCCTTCGGCGAAGTGCGCCGCGCTGATGATGCCCTCGCATTCCGGCCCCATGGTCCGGATGACCGACTGGTCGATGGTATTCTGCGCGCCCAAAAGCGGAATGCGTCCCTTCAGGCCGAAACTCGCGTACTGCTGGACCAAACGGGTCGAGTCCGCGCCCGTTTCCATGGCGAACACGACATCAGGTTTTAAGCTCGCGACCTGCCCGAGATAAGGACTGTAGTCGGCGGTGTTCAATGGATGCCAGAACTGACCGACAACAGTGCCGCCGCCCTCGGTGAAGGTTTGCGCAAAGCCGCCGCACTGCTCATGCCCGAAGGTGTAGTCCTGCGCGATCATCGCGACGCGGCGATAACCTTGCTTCAAAGCCCAATCCGCCAGCGGCGGCGAGAACTGAGACGCCGCATAACCACCGACGCGGATCACATTCTTGATGCGGGCGCGTTGGGTGAGGTCATTCGCAGCGATCACCGGAATGAAATACGGCACGCCATTGCCCTTGACGTAATTGGCAACGGCCAACCCGGTGTTGGCCAGGAGATTGCCCGCGAGAAAATCGACTTTGGTCTGCTCGACCAACCGCCGCGCCTTTTGCAAGGCCGTATCGGGATTGGATGCGTCGTCCTCGACCAGTACTTCGACTTTGCGCCCTCCGGCCATGTTTTTGATCTCGGACCAATACATGGTGAACCCGTCGACGATTTCGCGTCCCCCGGCGGCGGCGACACCGGTGAGAGGCGCCATGAGGCCGATGCGGATGGGCGCGGATGTTTGGGCGCGCGCGGTCGACGCGGCGGCGACGGTTGCAAGCGAACTGGCAAGAAACTCACGGCGCTTCATCGAAGACCTCCAATTTCGGCTTTGCGAGCCGATGATACGCGGGCGCGCCGCGCGAGCAACAGTCGGAACCGTCCGACAATGCCCTCGGGCGCGAAAATCATGATCGCAATGAACGTAAGGCCGAGAACGATGGGCCAGCGCGCCGTGAAGGCGCTGACGGTATTCTCCAGGATGATGATGGCGCCGGCGCCCACAAAGGCGCCCAGCAAGGTTCCGATGCCCCCGGTGATGGCCATGAGCAGCCCCGCCACGGATTGGGTCAACTGGACCGTCGAGGGACTGACGTAGTTGTTGAAGACCGCGTAAAGCGCGCCCGCGATCCCGGCGAAGAACCCTGACGCGAGGAAAGCGAGGAAAAGATGCAGGGGCACGTTATAGCCAAGACTGCGCATGCGGGATTCGCTGTCGCGGATTCCGCGCAGTGTGAGACCGAAGGGCGAATGAACGAAGCGCCACATGAGGAATGTCACGGGCGCGACGACCGCCAGCGTCACATAGTAAAAAGTCACGTGGCTTGAGATCGCTTCGGGGCGGCCAAGTCCGCGGATGCCGTTCTCGCCGCCTGTCACGCCGGTCCAGCGCAGACAGACTCCCCACACGATCATGCCAAGCGCGAGCGTGAGGAGCAGAAAATACACACCGGACGTGCGCACGGCGAGCAGAGCAAAGAGTGCGGCAAGGGCCGTGGCGGCCGTGACCCCGAGAGCCGCGCCGACGAAAACGTCGCCGCCCATAACAGTCGTCCAGTAGAGCACCACATAATCGGCCGCGCCGAATATCGCACCAAGGCACAGCGGGGTCCGGCCGGCAAAACCAGCAAGAACGTCGATGGACATCGCCAACACGCCGAAGATCAGGATTTGAGTGGCGATGGACACTTGGTAACCCGGCAAGGCGAGCGGAAGCAGCAACAGAACCGCGCCCACACCGCCGAGGGAAAGCGCATACCGGTTGTTCATGCCGCTTTTCCAAAGAGCCCGAGCGGACGAAACGCCAGCAAGAGCGCCATCGGCCCGAAGATCGCGAAATAGGCGAGTTCGGGAAACATGACCTGACCGAACGCATTGAGAAGCCCGACGAGCAAGGCCCCGACCGCGGCCCCCGCTAGACTGCCGCGACCGCCGATGATGACGACGGCCAGGGAGAACACCAGGATCTCGGCATCGGCGGAGGGGTAGAGCGTGAGGAACGCGCCGCCCACAGCGCCGCCCAATCCGGCAAGCGCGGCACCAAGCATGAATGTCCCGAGAAAGACGCGCCGGATATCAACGCCCATGGCTTCGATCGTCTCCGGGTCGTCCACACCCGCGCGGATCAAGGCCCCAAGGCGCGTGCGATGGAGCAAGAGCCAAAGTGCAATGAAGACCAGTATCCCCAGTCCGAGCACGAACAGCCGATACTTTGGATAGTAGAAGGGCCCGATCTCCATCGCCCCAGCTAGCGCCTCGGGCATCACGACCGTGAGGGTGTCCCCGCCCCAAATCACCAGCGCGAGGTCATTCAGAACAAACGCCACGCCAAGCGTCAGCAGGACCTGACGCAATTCGACGCCACGGACGAAGCGAAGCAATCCTTTGTCGAGCGCAATGCCCAGGAGTGCCGAGGCGGCCATCGCCGCGAGAATGCCGGCGAGAAAACTTCCTGTCGCCTGCGAGGCCGAATAGCCGACAAGGCCACCGAAGAGATAGAGCGCGCCGTGAGCGAGGTTGACGATGCGCAGGAGCCCGAAGATCAATGTGAAGCCCGAAGCGACGATAAAGAGAAGCGCCGCGAAGGTCAGCCCATTGAGCAACGAGAACAGGGTCATGGGCGCAACGCGGCAAGACCTTGCACTTCGTCAGTCGTCAGAACGAAGCCGAATGCGGTTTTGATACAAAGAAGACCGGCTTCGTGAAGGGCGGGACCGTCCATGGTCTCGACACAGTCCTTGACGACGATCACAGCGTAATCCCGGACATTCGCCGCCGTCGTGGTCGCGAGGACACAAGAGTTGGTGTTTACGCCCGTGATCAACAGCGTATTGATCCCGTGGGCCCGCAGCGTGAAGTCGAGATCGGTCCCCACGAAGCAGTCGTACCGTTTCTTGGTATCGACCACGAGATCACGCGCCTCGTCGAGAAGTTCGGGAATGATCTGGACACCGGGCATACCGGCGATGTTGTGCTTGAGGACGTTCTTTCGCGTCGCGGCGGGATCCTCGGCGCGTGTGCGCCAGAACGGGTTGGACGCGATCTCGGGCACATCGCGGTACTGCGTAAGCAGGTGAATGACAGGGATATGCACGCCCCGCGCCCAATCGAATAGACGCTTGTTGGCGGCGATCACTTGGCGCGCAACATCCGGCGACGTCGGCATCGTCGCGACGGACATGTCGAGATGACCACGATGAAGATCGATCGCGATGATTGCCGCTCTCGGTTTATCAACGCCCAGATTCACCCGCACCCCCTCGTTGTGGAGCAGCCGCGAGGATGCCACATCCGGCCTGGGTTGGGAGTGCAAAATTTCTGACGAATACGCGAGCCTTGTTTAAGGGCTCACGCTCATCGTGGATCGACGTGCCCGGCTTCGGCGTGGACGTCGTGCGCTTCCGCCCAGATCTCGTGCGAGTCGATGAGTAGCTTCAGCACCGCGCGGGATGCGGCCGACCGCGCCGCGATCTCGGCGCGGCGCGCGTCGTTCGCCTGCTTCTGAAGAAACAGGACGTCGGCAAGGTCGATGGCCCCCAGTTGGTGGCCGCGTTCGGTGCGTGCGGCCGCGCTGGACGCGCTTTTGGCCGACGCCGCGGTGCTCGTCCAAGCCGCGATCCGGGTGCGCACCTCCGCGGCATCCGTGTCCGCGGTGGCCTGGATGTCGCGCTTCACGGCTTCACGCTCAAAACCGGCGGCACTGGCCTGCGCCGAAGCTTTCGAAGCGGCCGCGCGGCGATGGCTGAAGCCAAGCGGGATCGAGAGTTGGAGACCGACGCCGTTTTCAAGGCCGCCGCGCTCGCGAAAGGTGCGGATGCCCACGGTCGGATCGGGGATGCGGTCCGCCTGGGTCCGCCGCGCCACCAAGGACAATCGCTCGGCCTCGTTTTCGGCGGCGCGGATTTCGTGGCTGCGCGCAATCACCAGATCGCGCAATCGGTCGACGCCCGCGGCGGGCATTTCCGGCGCCGGCAAGCGGGGTGGCTCGGCGGCGAGGGGGATTTCCGGAAAGGTCGCCGCGAGCGTCACGCGCGCCTTCTCAAGCAACGCGCGGGAGTCGGCAACTTGGGCTTCGACAAGGGTTTGCGCGGCGAGCGCCTGATCGAGATCGAGCTGCGCCGCGTCCTGCAGCCCGGTCCGGCGCTGGACCGCGGCGGCCGCTGTCTTTTGCATCTGGAGCGCCTGAACATCGCTTTGCAGAAGTTCTCCAGCTTCCAGCCAGTCATGCCAAAGCTGAGAAAGAAGAAGCGCCGTCTGGTGGCGCGTGTCCTCGCGCTGATTTTCGGCGACCTCGACGCCCAGCGCGCCGGCCTTGCGGTCAAGGCTGCCCTTCCAAGGCAGGCGCACGGTGCGCGACAGCATCGCCTCGGTTTCGCGGAACCGCCCCTCGCGCTCCACATCGCGGCGGCTATAGGTGCCGGACAGAACAAATTCGTACGGCCCGGCCGTCAGCATGTCGCGGTCGGCCAGGGCGGCCGCCACACGGGCGCGCGCTGCCGCGACGCCGGGGTAGGCGTTCAGCGCGGTCTCCACCTCGGCATCGGTCGGAAACCCCGCCGGAAGGGTCTGCGCGTGGGCAGCGGCCGCGATGAACAGCGCGCCGAGCGCGATCCAGAGTCTCATGAGATCCTCCCGTTGGCCACGACCGGCACGGCGTACCACCGCACGGCATGAGCCCGGCGCGACGAGGCGACCGCAGCCGTCAGGGCATCGATCCGGTCTTTCGTCGTAAGCACTTCCACGGCCGCGCGGCGCAGCATGCCCGTCACCTGCTCGCCGACTTGGGCATCGCTGAAGTCGCGGCCGTGCACAGCCTCCTGACGCACATGTACGGGGCACGCGGTCGCTGAACGGAGGCACTGCGCAATGGTGTCGGCTTCCGCGGCGACACAATGGAACGTGAGCACGACTTCATCCATGACTGGTCACGATCTGATCTTCTGGATTGCTGACCACGTCCTCCGGCCCCTCGCCGAACCGGGCGAACAGAATGGGCAGCAAGACGAGCGTGAGGAGGGTGGAGGTCACCAGCCCGCCGATCACAACGATCGCGAGCGGGCGCTGAATTTCGGAGCCCGGACCCGTCGCGAGCAACAGCGGCACCAGCCCGAAGGCTGTGATGCTCGCGGTCATCAGCACCGGACGCAGGCGGCGCTCGGCGCCAAGCTTCACGGCGGCGATCATCTCGCGGCCCTCGGCGCGAAGCTGAAGAAAATAGGCGACCATCACAAGGCCATTGAGAACCGCAATGCCGAGCAATGCTATGAACCCAACGGAGGCCGGTACCGAAAGATATTGCCCGGAGATCCAGAGCGAAATGATCCCTCCCACCATGGCGAAGGGGATGTTCACGAGGATCAGCATCGAGGCGCGCAAAGACCTCAGGGTCACAAACAGCACGCAGAGGATCAAAATGAGGGCGACGGGAATGACGAGCAACAGGCGCGCGGCTGCGCGCTGCTGGTTCTCGAATTGGCCGCCCCACACCATTGTGTAGCCCGGCGGCAGCTTCACCTTCGCCGCGACCGCGGCTTTGGCGTCGTCGACGTAGCCGACAAGATCGCGGCCGGAGACGAAGGCTTGCACGAGGGCGTAGCGTAGGCCGTTTTCGTGATTCAATCTTACGGGCCCCTCGACCTTCTGGATTGCGGCCATGTCGCTGAGGCGCGCGAGAGTCCCGGTGGGCGTGCGCAGTTGCACGTCGGCGAACAGCTCGTGGCTGGCGCGGACCTCCTCGCCGCCGCGGAGCACGACCGGCACGCGGGCCTGCCCTTCAATGACGACCCCGGCCTCGATGCCTTCCACCTGCGCCCGCAGCGCATCGACGAGGGTGTCGATCGGCATGCCGAAACGTCCAGCCGCCGCGCGGTCGAGATCGAGCTGGAGATAGTCGAGGGTATCGTTGGCCGCGGTCATGACCTCGGCCGCGCCGCGCACGCCGGATAGGACCGTTTGCAGTTGGCCCGCCAGATCGGCCAGCACCGCGTTATCGGGACCGAAAACCTTCACCGCAAGATCGCCCCGCGATCCGGTCAGCATTTCCGAAACGCGCATCTCGATCGGCTGGGTGAAGGACGCCTCGATACCAGGAATGTTTTCCATCACCTTGCGCAGCTCGTCGACGATGAACTCTTTGTCGCCGCGCCATTCACTTGGCGGCTTCAGCACCATGAACACATCGGTCTCATTAAACCCCATGGGATCAAGGCCGAGTTCGTCGGACCCCATGCGCGAGACAATTTGCTCGATTTCAGGCACCGCGGATCTGATGGCGCGTTGTACGGCAAGGTCGGTGTGGACGGACGCTTCCAGATTGATGGACGGAAGCTTGACCGTCTGCATGACGATGCTGCCTTCGTCCATCGACGGCATGAACGTCTTTCCGACGAGAAGATAGGCGCCGACGGCCGCGGCAAGACCGACCCCCGATGCGATATACACCACCCGCGCGTTTGCGAAAGACTGATCGAGGAGCCGCTTGTAGGCGGGCGTGACCTTGCGCATGAGCCAAGGTTCGCCATGGCCGCCCGTCAGCGCGTAGGACGACAGCACAGGCACAAGGGTCAGCGCGATCACAAGCGAGCCCACGAGTGCGAAGACAATAGTAAGGGCGACCGGCGAGAAAAGTTTCCCTTCCAGTCCTTCCAGCGTCAGGAGCGGGAGGAAGACGAGCGCAATAATGATGATGCCCGCGGACACCGGGACGATGACTTCGCTCACCGCCCGAAAGACGACGTTGAGACGCGGATGCTCGCCCTTATGTTCATGGGTGAGTCGCTCGACGACATTTTCAACCACCACCACCGCGCCATCCACAAGCATGCCGATCGCGATGGCGAGCCCCCCGAGGCTCATGAGATTGGCGGAGAGCCCACTCCACCCCATGATCAGGAATGTGATGAGCGCCGCCATGGGAAGGGTGGTCGCAACGATGGCCGCCGCACGCCAATCGCCGAGGAACAGGATCAGGAGCACAATCACGAGAATGGTGGCTTCGATGAGCGCATGCTCGACCGTTGCGACAGCCCGTTTGATCAGGTCGGATCGGTCGTAGAAGACGTTGAGCGTTGTCCCGGCCGGAAGCGTCGGCTCCAACTCGGCAATGCGAGCGCGCAGACCGTCGACCACCTGCCGGGCGTCGGATCCACGCAGCGAGACCACCAGGCCTTCGACGATCTCGCCTTTGCCGTCCATGGTGACGGCGCCATATCGCGTCAGGCTATTGACGCCGACAGCGGCGACGTCGCCCAGACGGATCAAAGCGCCGCCATTGGCACTCACGATCATGTTCTCGAGATCGGACGCGGATTGCGCGGCGCCAACGGCACGTACGATCAGAGCCTCTTCGCCGTCGGAAAGGCGACCGGCGCCGTCGTTGCGATTGCTGCGTTCGACGGCGTCACGGAGATCGCCGTAGGTAAGGCCGACGTTCGCAAGCGCGGCGGGGTCCGGCCGGATCTCGTAGGTTTTCACGAGGCCGCCGAGCGCGTTGACGTCCGCGACCCCAGGCACCGTCCGCAACGCGGGTCTGATGGTCCAATCGAGAAGGGTTCGCTTCTCGGTAAGGCTGAGCGGTCCCTCCACGGAAAACATGAACATTTCCGAAAGCGGCGTGGACGCGGGGGCCAGACCGCCTTCAACGCCCGGCGGCAGATCGGCCATTGCGCCGGCCAGTCTTTCGGTGACCTGAGAGCGCGCCCAATAGATGTCGGTACCGTCGGCGAAATCGATCGTAATGTCGGCGATGGCGTATTTCGCCATCGACCGCAGTACGGTCTGCTGGGGGATGCCGAGCATCTGCATCTCGATCGGCGCAATTACCCGTGTCTCGACTTCTTCCGGCGTCATCCCCGGCGCCTTCAGAATGATCTTCACTTGCGCTTGCGCGATGTCGGGATAAGCGTCGACGGGCAAGCGGAGAAAGGACCAAAGCCCGAGACCCGCCACAATCATCGTCAGGAGGAGGACGAAGAGGCGTGAGGAGAGCGAAAGCTCGACGAGACGACGGAGCATGTTTTACTTCGCGAGGGCGAGGGTTTTGAGTTCGCTAAGGCTGGTCACGGCAACTTCCTCCCCAGCATTCACACCGGAGAGAAGAACGACCTGCGCCCCACTCGTGGAACCGGCCGTGACGCTCCGTGTCACGACGCCGCCGGCATTCTTCACGAAGACAACCGTGTCATCGCCCAGTTCGGTCAGCGCGGACCGCGGAACCGTAACCGCGCCGGAGGCGGCGTTGGCGTAGACCGCCGCGGAAACCGTCCGGCCGGCGACCATGGTTGTTCCTTTGGCGATCGCCGCCTTCAACGCGGCCGACCGGGTTTCAGGCTGGAGCACGCGACCGACGGAGGTGACCTTGGCTTCAATTTTGCCGTCGACCACGACGCGCATGCCGGGTTCGATTTGACCGATCAGGCGTTCCGGCACTTGGGCTTGCACCTCATAGCGATCGATCGCGTCGACCACGAAAGCAGGCGCCATGCCGTCCACGGGCGCGCCGGCTTCGAGCTTCGCCGCGGAAACCACGCCGTCCAGCGGCGCGGTGAGCGTGTAGGTGCCTTTCACGCCATCCCCTTGCACGGCGCTCAGCATGCGGGATTTCTCGTCGGCTTCCGCGCGGGCCTGCTGGTAGGCGGCCTCAGCCGCCTCGGCGCGCGCGCCGGAGGCAATGCCCTCGGCGCTCAGGGTGGCTTGGCGGTTGCGGTTCGCCTCGGCCGCCGCGAGCCGTGCGCGCGCTGCCGCATGTTCGGCCGCCAAGGTGAGAATTTCGCGGCTGGCGATGATCGCCAGCGGCTGGCCGCGTTTGACCGCATCGCCTTCGACCGCGAGTGTCTGAACCACGGTACCGGAAAATGTTGCAGCGACCGCCATGCGCGCGCCCGGCGGCGGTGCGATCACGGCGGGGAGCGTGGCAACGAGATAACTCTCGGCTTTCGTGGCCTCGGCGAATTTCAGCCCCAGACCTTGCACCTGTGCTGGAGCGAGTTCAATGAGCCCACCATCGGCGGCGCGCGAAGCGCTGCTCTGAAGGACGAGAACGACTGCGGCGGCGAAAATTCTGAAACGCGTCATATTGCACCCCATCTGAGGCGCTTATAGCGACGCGTTCCTGACATCCCGCTGACATTTGTCAGCAATTCTTCAGAATGCCACCTATATAGTCTGCACACTCCTATAACGAAGCGCGGGATGAGCACGTGCGCATACTGGTTGTCGAAGACGAAGCAGAACTCGCGAAGCGCCTGGTCACGAAGCTCACGCAACACGATATGGTTTGCGAGTGGGTTTCGTCGGCGGAAGACGCAAAGCTGCTGGACGCCGCGACCTTCAACATCCTGGTCATCGACTTAGGCCTTCCTGGCGCCAGCGGAGTCGACCTGATCCGTCACGTACGCAAGAAAGGCGCCGCAACGCCGGTCCTGGTTCTTACGGCGCGAAGCAGCTGGCAGGAGAAGGTCGAAGCTCTGAATGCGGGGGCCGACGACTATCTGGTGAAGCCGGCGCATGTGGAGGAACTGGTCGCGCGCATGCGCGCCCTCGCGCGCCGCGCCGCCGGACAAGTTCAGCCGCAGCTGGTGGTGGGCCCCCTCACCCTGGATCCGTCCTTGAAACGTCTGACGGTGAACGGCCAGGAAGTGGGTTTGACCGCCAACGAGTTCCGGCTTCTGTCCCTCTTTATATATAAGCCCAAATATACATTTTCCTTGGACGAGATCCTTGACCACCTGTACCCCTTGGATCAGGACCGCGACCGCAACGCCGTGGAAGTCCTGATCGGGCGTCTGCGGCGTAAGATCGGGCGCGAGCTGATCGTGAATGTCCGCGGCCTCGGCTACCGTCTGCTGGATTGAAGATGAGATCCCTGCTTCCGCAATTCAAAAGCCTGCGCGTCCGCTTCATGTTCGCGGCCCTGTTGTGGGTGAGCATTGCGACCGCGGTCGCGGGCTTTTTCATTTCGTACCTTTACCGCTCACACCTCACGGAACAGTTCCACAACGAACTGGATATCCATCTCATTGAGCTCGCGCGGCTGTCGGAGACCGACGCGAACGGCAATCCGACCCTGGACCGGCCGCTGTCGGACCCTCGTTTTCAAATGGAGAACAGCGGCTTCTACTGGCAAATCGCGCGCGTCGGATACACGACGCTCAAGTCGCCGAACCTGGGCGGCAAGGAACTCGACAACAGATTCGCGCAAATCAACCAGGGCAAATTGAATTGGGTCGACGGGCCCTACGGCGAGGTGATGATTTGCGGGATTTCCGCGCCGTCGAAAACCGGAGGCCCTCCCCTCCAATTCACAACCGCCGTGGAGCGTCGCATCCTCGATGAGACGATCGCCGGGTTCAACCGCGACCTCGCACTTTCATTGACCGTATTTGCGGCGCTGATGCTTGTCGGCGCGACGCTGCAGACCACTTACGGCCTTCGCCCGGCACAGCGCATCGCCGACGACATCGAGCGGCTGCGGCGCGGTCTCGTGCCGCGATTGTCATCCGACGCTCCCGCCGAATTCAGCGGCATCGTCACGCGCCTGAACGTGCTGCTCGACAACCAAGCCGCCCTTGTACAGCGCGCCCGGGTGGAAGCCGGCAACCTTGCCCACGGCTTGCGGACGCCCTTGGCGTTGATCAGCGACGAAGCTGATCAACTCGCACGCCGCGGCGATGGGGCGGCGGCATCGTTCATTCACGAGCAGTGCGTGAAGATCGATAAGCAGGTCAATTACCACATGATGCGGGCCCGCGCGGCGGGAACGCGCTCAACCAGCTTTGCCGCCACCATTCAAACGGTGGTGCAAAAGATCGTTACGGCGATGCAACTCCTGCATGCCAGCGAAAACCTGTCGTTCGTCCTCGATATCCCCGCGGACCTGACCGCGAACTGCGACGAGGGCGACCTTTCCGAAATGCTGTCGAACCTGATCGACAACGCCTGCAAGTGGGCGCGGACGGGGGTGAGGATCGTGGGACGGCGGGAGAACAACGAAGTCATCGTCGAAGTGATCGACGACGGCCCCGGAATCGCGGACGAGTTGCGCGACAAAGTGTTTCACGTGGGCGCGCGGCTAGACGAAGGCAAAGCCGGCAGCGGTCTTGGACTTGCGATCGCACGCGATCTTGCACGCCTCTACGGCGGCGATATCGAGCTTGAGAAAGCCGCAACCGGCGGGTTATCGGCGCGCCTTCGGCTGCCCGACGTCGTGTCCGCATAAGGGCGTGACCGGCGGCCGCCACTTCCCCTAAACTCGGGCCGTCATCGATTCGGGGGGACTCATGACGGACGGCGCATCACAGCAGATGGACGATGTCACGCAAGGCGCGATCCGCAAGGCGGCGTGGCGGCTGATCCCCCTTCTCTGCGTCGCGTATATCATCAGCTACATCGACCGCACGAACGTCGGGTTCGCCGCCCTGACGATGAATCCGGACCTCGGTCTCACCGCGAAGCAGTTCGGCTTCGCCGCCGGGATGTTCTCGGTCGGATATTGCCTCTTCGAGCTGCCGAGCAATATCGCGCTGCAAAAGTTCGGCGCCCGGCGGTGGCTCGCGCGCATCATGGTGACATGGGGTTTGGCGGCCGCGGCCACGGCTTTTGCCACCGGGCCGGTTAGCTACAGCATCATCCGCTTCATTACCGGCGTGGCCGAAGCCGGATTCTATCCGGGCGCCATTTACTATATCGCGACGTGGTTCCCCGTCGCGGTGCGCGGCCGAATCCTTGCCTGGTTCGTGGTGGCCGTCCCGCTTTCGTCGGTCATCAGCGGGCCAGTCTCGACCGCGCTGCTTGAGATGGACGGCCTTCACGGACTCAGGGGATGGCAGTGGCTCTTCATTATCGAGGGCCTGCCGGCGTGCGTGATGGGTGTCATTACCCTGCTCACCCTGGCCGACAGTCCGGAAGAGGCGAAATGGCTCACGGATCCGGAAAAGCGAGCGCTGCGCACCCAACTCGATTCCGAAGCGCACCCCGAACTCAAGAAGGACCTATGGTCCGCGTTGAGTGATGGGCGCGTGCTCATTCTTTCGCTGGCCTATTTCTTCTTCGTGACAGGCTCCATCGGCGCGGGGATCTGGCTGCCGCAAATTCTAAAGCCTTTCGGTCTCTCGAATTTGGAAGTCGGTTTTGTGTCCTCGATCCCCTACATCGCGGGGTCCATCGCCTTGATTTTATGGTCCTACGCGCTCGATCACTCGCGGAAATATCTCAAGAACTATGTGATCGGATGCGTCGTCTCGGGCCTGGGATTCCTGTTCTCGGTATTGTTCGACAATCTATGGCTGGCGGTCGCCGGCGTTTCGATCGGCCTGATCGGAATGAGCGGCGCGCGTCCGGCCATCTTCTGCATCCCGCCGCGCTTTTTGTCGGGCGCGGCCGCGGCCGGAGGAATTGCGCTGATCAACTCCTTCGGTAATCTCGGCGGCTTCATGGGTCCCTACGCCATCGGGTGGCTGCGCGAGACGACCGGATCCTTCAACGCCGCGCTTTATTTCCTGGCCGGGTCGATGGTGTTGTCGGCCGTGCTGGCGCTTTCGGTGCGTCTGTTGAAGGTTAAGGCGTAACCCCGTCCTTCTTGAGAAAGCTGAAGTCGCAGCCGTCTTCGGCCTGGGTCATGAACTGATCGTGCAGCCAGGAGTGGCCGCGCACCGCGGGCGGCGGAGGCGCTGGTAATTTCGCGCGGCGTGCGGCGAGCGTCTTTTCATCCACCAGAAGATCCAGCGTGCGCTTGGAAACGCTCAGGCGGATCCGGTCGCCATTCTCGACCAGCGCAAGTGGCCCCCCGGAGGCGGAGTCCGGAGAGACGTGCAGGATCACGCTGCCAAAGGCGGTGCCGCTCATGCGAGCGTCGGAGACCCGCATCATGTCCTTCACGCCCGCGGCCGCCAGCTTTTTCGGGATCGGCAAGTATCCGGCTTCGGGCATGCACGCTTCGCTTTTGGGTCCGGCGTTCTTGAGAACGAGAACGTCGTCCGCCGTCACATCGAGCTCCGGGGCGTCGATACGGTTCGAGAGATCCTCGAGCGATTCGAAGACAACGCAGCGGCCTTCCTTTTCGAATAACGCCGAATCCGCGGCTGCCCGCTTCAGAATCGCACCGTTCGGCGCAAGCGAACCAAAGAGCGCCACGAGACCACCGACAGGCTGCAGAGGCTCGTGAAGCGGACGCACGACATTGCGGTCGACCCAAGGATCCCACGCCTCGATCCGCTGGCCGATGGTTTCACCGGTAATCGTCAGGCAATCGAGATGCAGGAGAGACTTCAACTCACGCATGACCGCAGGAATACCTCCCGCGGCCGCCAGGTCTTCCATGTAGCCCGAACCGCTGGGCTTCAGATCGACCAGAACCGGCGTGGTATCGGAAAGTTCGTTGAGCCGCTTCAGATCGATCTTGATCCCTAAACGTCCGGCGACCGCCGTGAGATGAATGATGGCGTTGGTCGATCCGCCGATGGCGAGCAGAACGCGAAGCGCGTTCTCAACGGCCTTCGGGGTGATGATGCGGCTGGGACGCACATCGCTGCCCATGAGCGAGACCGCGAGCTTGCCGCTGGCCTCGGCGATGCGCAGACGGTCGGCATCGACCGCGGGCACCGCGGCGGCGCCGGCGGGCATCATCCCGAGCGCTTCGGCGATCGAGGCCATCGTGCTTGCTGTTCCCATCACCGCGCAGGTGCCCGTTGTTGAGGCGAGGCGCCCCTCGACATGATCGATCTCGGCGTCGCTGATCTTGCCCGCCCGATACGTCGCCCAGAACCGCCGGCAATCGGTGCACGCTCCGAGGCGCTCGGACTTGTAGCGGCTGGTGGACATCGGGCCCGTGACCAGCTGCACCGTGGGAATGTCGGCGGAGGCCGCGCCCATCAACTGCGCGGGCACGGTCTTGTCGCATCCGCCGATGAGCACGACCGCATCCATCGGCTGCGCGCGGATCATCTCCTCGACGTCAATCGACATCAGGTTGCGGTACTTGAGGCTCGTTGGGGTGAGGAAGGTTTCCCCGAGTGAAATCGTGGGGAAATCGATGGGGAGCGCGCCCGCCGCGAGCACACCGCGCTTCACCGCCTCGATCAGGGCCGGCATATCGCGGTGGCAATTGTTGTACCCGCTGGCGGAGTGGCAAATACCGACGATGGGCTTATCGAGCATTTCGCGGCTGTAGCCCATGGAGCGGGCGAAGGACCGGCGCAGATAAATGCTGAACTTGGGATCACCATAGTTGGTGAGCCCGCGCCTGAAGCCGAGGCCGGCGGGTTGGCCTTTCTTGTCCTGCTCGCTCATCGCGTTATCCTATATGCTGTCGGACAGAGTCGTGCATTTACTATAAGCGTAGATCGAGTGGGGAGGACTATTTAGATGGCCAAGGTCGCGATTGTCACCGGTGCAGGTTCAGGGATCGGCCGCGAGGTCGCGGTGACCTTCCTGAAGCACGGCTACGCGGTCGCCTTGGCCGGCCGGCGGATTCCGGAGATGGAAGAAACCGTGGCGCTCGCCGAGGGCAAGGGGCAGGCCCTGATCGTTTCGACCGACGTGAGCCAGCCCGCCGCGGTCGACCATCTGTTCGCCCAGACCAAAAGCAATTTCGGCCGCCTCGATGTCCTATTCAACAACGCGGGGATTGGCGCGCCGCGCGTGCCCTTCGATGAAATTACGTTCGAGGCCTGGAAGCAGGTGGTGGACATCAATTTCACAGGTGTCTTTCTCTGCGCCCAGGCCGCCTGGAAAATGATGAAGGCCCAGTCACCGCAAGGCGGGCGCATCATCAATAACGGCTCGGTCTCGTCTCAAAAGCCTCGCCCGCATGCGGCGCCCTATACGGCGACCAAACACGCGGTAACGGGATTGACCAAACAGCTTGCGCTTGACGGGCGCCCCTTCAACATCGCCTGCGGCCAAATCGACATCGGCAATGCCGCGACGCCAATGACGGCGCGGATGGCCAAGGGCGTGCCTCAGCCGAACGGCACGATTGCCGTGGAGCCGACGATGGACGTGGCCGATGTGGGTAAAGCGGTCCTGATGATGGCCGAGCTGCCGCTTGAGGCCAATATTCTGCGCATGACCATCATGTCGACCCAAATGCCGCTCGTTGGACGCGGCTAAGGAGGCTTCCATGAAGCGCCGCACTGTCTTGATCTCCGGGCTGGCCGCTCTCGCCGCGCGTCCGTCCTTCGCCGCGGATGCGCCTCCGTTAAAGGTCCTCTCGTCCATGGCCGCGCAGGGCGCCATGGCGGAGATTGCGCCTATGATTCGCCGCGCCGGCGTGGGAATGGATATCGAATTCTCCGCAACGGTTCCGATCTCCGAGCGCATCCAGAAGGGCGAAACGGCCGACCTGGTCCTGATCGGCAAGGCCGGCGTGGACCGTCTCGTAAAAGAGGGGAAGGCGATCAAAGCGGTCGATCTCTTCGTCAGCGAGGAAGGCCTCGCCGTGGCCGATACCGCGCCGACGCCGGTCATCCGGTCCCTGGAGGATTTTAAGAAACTGGTTGCAAGCACGTCCTCGATTGCCGTGACGGCGCGCGGGGTGAGCGGCTTGCGTCTTCAACAGATGATGCGCGATCTCGGTCTGAATGAGGTTCTCGAGAAACGCACCGTCCTGGTCGACGAAGGCTTCACGGGCACACGCTTGCTCAAAGGCGAAGTGGCCATGGCGGTCCAACAGCTCTCGGAACTGAAAGCGTCGGGCGCGAAGAATTTCGTGCGCTTTCCCGATGAGATGCAGGTCCCCACGACCTTCAGCATCGCGATCATGCGCAGCACGGTTCAAAACAAGGCCGCCGAAGCCGCGGTGCGGATCATGTCGTCGCCGGAGGCCGGCCCCGCCTGGGAGCGTTCGCTGGTGAAGCCGCTCTCCGCAAAATAGGCGCGCGGCCGCCGCCCGGACACTACTTCCGGAAGCGCAGGAAAAAGCTGCTCTTGAAGCCGGAAATCTTCACGTCCTCGGGCGGCTGGAAGCCCGCTTTCGTCACCTCTGCAATGACGGTCTTCTTGTCCGTGCGGACGTGTTGAAGCATCGAGGGCGCCGTGACGCCCGGAATGTGATCGTAGTCGACGACGATGAATTGCCCGCCGTCCTTCAGAGCACGGCGGATATCAGCAAGGATTGCATCCGGATATTCGAAGTGGTGATAGACATCCGAGGTGAACACCACATCGACCGAATTGGGCGGAAGGTTGATCGCCTTATCCGTTCCCAGCACCGTCGTGACGTTCGTAATCCCCGCCTCTTTCATGGATTTGTCGATGAAGGCGAGCAGCGGCTTTGAAATGTCGACCGCATAGACCTTGCCGGCGGCGCCGACGGACTTAGCGAAGATCGGCTCGTAGATCCCCGTCCCCGCGCCGACATCGGCGATCGCCATGCCCGGCTTCAGGCCCACCGCGGCCGCCACCTCCATGCGATTGGCGAAGGTCTCGCGGTTCTCCGAGGTAAAGCCCTTGTTCTGCGCCTCGGGATCTATGTTTGGGTTTAGATAAGCTTCATTAATTCCAGGGCGGACGCTTTGGGGCTCAGCCGCGATGGCCGGCGAAATGCCGGAAAGCGCCGCGATAAAAAGCAGAATGCGCATGGATCACCCGACTTTTTGGTTCATTCCGAGAGGAGCGCCATCCTATGCTACGACTTCTCAACGGCCAATGGTGGAGGTGATCAATGCACAAGGTATTCGGACTCGCGGCGGTAATCGCGGGCGTATTGACGGCGACCTTCCCGGCGCGCGCGGCGGACAGCGCGGACATCACCCAGGCACAATTCGATAAGTGGAAGACGGAACTCTCCAACTGGGGGCGCTGGGGCAAGGACGATCAGAAAGGCACACTCAACCTGATCACACCAGACAAGCGCAAGCAGGCCGCCGCCCTCGTCAAGGACGGCGTCACCGTTTCGCTGGCGCGGAACCTCGACACCGAGAAGTCGGTCGACAACAGTTCGCCCTTCGAGCGCGCCATGAATCCGATCCGGCCCGCCGCCTCCAGCGACCGGTTCACGATCAATTTCCATGGCAGCGCGCACACGCACATGGATGCCCTCGGCCACCATTTCATCGGCGGCAAAATGTACAACGGCTTCGACCGCGACCAGTTCGTGACCGAGGCGAAGGGCGCCGAGCGCGGCGCGATCACCACCGCGCAGGACGGCGTCGTGACACGCGGCATTCTCGTGGATATCCCGCGGCTAAAAGGCGTGGACTATCTGGAGCCCGGAGTCCGCATCACCGTCGCCGACCTGGAAGCGTGGGAGAAAATGGCCGGGGTAAAGATCGGCGCCGGCGACGCCATCTTCGTGCGGACCGGCCGGTGGATGCGGCGGGCCAAGGTCGGGCCGTGGAATGTGAATGAGCAGATGCCGGGGCTCGCCCCCGAAGTGCTGCCCTGGCTGCGCGCGCGCGACATTGCGTTGATGGGCACGGAATACGCGGTCGATGCGACGCCGATTCCAAAGACCATCACCAATCCCGACGACTATCTGCCGGTCCACAATTTCGTGCTCGTGATCCTGGGCATGCCCCTGATCGACAACACCAACTTGGACGCGCTCGCCGCGGCGGCGGCGCAGAGGAAGCGGTGGGAGTTCATGGTGACGGTGGCGCCGCTGCGGATCGAATTCGGAACGGGCTCGCCCGTCAATCCGATCGCAACTTTCTAGACCAGGGGGACTTCTCGTGGGGCTGCGCGGAACTCTCGGCATCATCATGTTGGCGGGAGTGTTAAGCGCTCCGCTCAAAGCGGCGGACTCCTTTCCCATCGAAGAAGCGACGATCGAGGGAATCCAAGGGGCGATCCAAGCCGGAGCGATAACTTGCCAGGACGTGGTGAAAGCCTATATCGCCCGGGCGCGCGCCTATAATGGCATCTGCACCAATCTGATCACGCCGGATGGCAAGCCGGTACGCCCCGGCCCAGGCGCGGTCCGCGCCGGGAGTGCCCTCAAGTTTCCCGCTCAAACCAAAGCGGCGTCCTCATTCCTGCCCAACCTCGATCAATACGCAGGACCGCCGCTCGATTATGGGCGGATGGAAGCGACCGCCTCCGATCCGTCCGTCCAACAACAATATGGAATGGTCGCGGGTCGGAAAGACGCCGGCCAGATCAACGCCCTGGAGACACTGAACATCCGCGGCGAGCGCTCGGTCACGTGCAAAGCCGCGTGCGACACGCACCCCGGCAAAGGCGCAAATCCCGCGCACTGCCCCGCCCAGTGCGACGCTTTCCGTAAACATCCGGACGCGCTCGAACGCGCCGCCGAACTCGACGCGCAGTACGGACGCAAACCGGATCTGGCCAAGCTGCCGCTCTATTGCACCGTGATGACGGTGAAGGACTGGTACGACGTCAAGGACATGCGCTCGACCGGCGGCAACGATGTCGCCTATGCGATGGACGCCGCGCCGCGCGATGCGACCGCGGTCCGACAAGTCCGCGAGAAAGGTGCGATCATCTTCGCCGTGACGATCGCGGCGGAAGTCACGCACGGCGATAACGGCCCCGAGGCGCCGCGGCGGAATTACATCGGCGGCAGCGGGAGCATCCGCAGCTCGTGGGCCGGACATGTGTGCAATCCCTACGACACGGAGCGGTCGGCGGGCCCCTCAAGCGGGGGCGCGGGCGCCGCGGTTGCCGCGAACCTCGCGACCTGCTCGATCTGTGAAACCACCAGCGGCTCCTGCCGCGAGCCTGCGGGGCAGAATGCGGCGGCGAGCTTTGTGACGACGAAGGGGCTGACCTCGGAAGACGGCACCGCGACGGCGCAGCACATCAATCACCGCTCGGGCGCAATCTGCCGCACGCTTGGGGACGCCGCCCGCGTTGTCGACGCCATGAAAGACGCGGACGGCGGCTTCTACGATTCACGCGATATGTTCACGGCGCAGCCCAACGTTTTGCGCCCCGCCACGCCCTATAGCGCGTTCACCACGGCAAAAGGCGAAAAACCGCTCGCCGGCCTGCGGATCGGGATCGTGCGCGAATTTATGGTGAAACACGCGCCCAATGATGGTGCAATTACCGATCTTGTGGATGCCGAGATAAAGTCGGTGCTGCGCGACCGGCTCGGCGCGGAGATTGTCGAATCGGTCGATCCGAAGTGGCCGGACGACATGGGCGTGCCGAACATGGCCTATACGTTCCAGGACGCTTTGGCGGAAACGCTGCCGATCAACGCGCCGGAATATTTCCACGTGATGGAAGGCAGCGCGCCGGAGTTCGCCGTGCCCGGGCATGATGTCCGGACCCGCGATTATCTGGTCGAGCTGTCGTTGCGGCGCGCGCCGCTCTCGCCGAAGCTGAACCTGCGCCGCATCACCTCCGGATTAGACAATACCGAGCGCGATGTCTTCATGATGGCGCGCTATTTGGCCGAGCGCGGGGATTCCAAAATCAAAACCTGGGCGGACTATGCCGCCAACGCGAAGTGGCGTTCGGAAGCCATCGCCGCAAGCGCGCGCAACGCGGCCACGCGTAACCTCCAGGATATCCGCGCGACGCAGGGGATCGACCGCTTCAAGATGCAAGCGGTGCTCCGGATGGCCGTGACCAAGGTCATGCGGGAGAACAAACTCGACGTTCTGGTGCACCCCAACATGGGCGTGCCGCAATGGAAGATCGGCATCGACCGGGAGCCGGTGATCGACGGGCGCACGGCGGCGGGACCCGCGATCATGGATCTGATCGGCGGCCCGGAGGTGGCCGTACCCGCCGGTTACAATCAAGTGGTTTACGATGCTTATTATTACCTCAGTGCGGACAAGAAGAGCTATCGGCTGGCGACAGGCACGGAGAAGGGCCTGCTGAACCATCCGATGCCCGTCAGCTTGATGTTTTGGGCGGGACCCGGAGAAGAACCCGCGGTCCTGAAAGCCGCCGGCGCCTACGAAGCTGCGACCAAACATCGCACGCCGCCACCCGGCTTCGGACCGCTCAAACGCTAAAAGACGCGATTGCCGGCGGGGCGAGGACTACCGGCGCGCGCACCGGACGCATAACCTTATTCATTTCTCCGGCTTTGAGCCGCGGGCGAGTTGCTGTATCACCCTCGCCCCTTAGCGCTTGATGGCCTCATGACGTCCCCACCCCCCGCCCGCCCGCTTGTTGGCCCGGACCTCGGCTTCAGAGAGTTCGTCGCCCTCATCGCCGCCCTGATGGGCGCGAATGCGCTGGCCATCGACATCATGCTCCCGGCCCTGCCCGCCATCGGCGACGCCGTGGGAATTCCAACCGAGAACGATCGCCAGTGGGTGATCACCGCGTTCATGCTCAGTTTCGGCCTGGGCCAAATCTTGTACGGCCCGCTGTCGGATCGCTTTGGGCGCAAACCGATCCTGTTGATCGGCCTCGTGATCTACACGGTCTTCGGCGCCCTCGCGACATTCGCCTTTTCCTTCGAAACCCTGATCATCGCGCGGATCGGTCAGGGTTTGGGCGCGGGCGCGACACGCGTCCTCGCGGTCTCCATCGTGCGAGACCGGTTTGCCGGCCGGCAAATGGCGCGGGTGATGTCGCTAGTGTTCATCGTGTTCCTTGCCATTCCCGTCATCGCTCCTTCGGTGGGCACCGCCATTCTCTTCCTCGCGCCTTGGCGCTGGATCTTCGGGCTGCTGGCGGTGTTCGGCGGCGTGCTGCTGGTGTGGTCTGTCTTGCGGCTGCCGGAGACGCTGCATCCGGAGGACAAACGCCCCTTCTCGATTAAGGCGATTGGTTCCGCGTTCATGCTGACGCTCACCACGCGGCAATCGGTCGGATACATGACCGCCATGAGTTTCGCCTTCGGCGGGTTGCTCGGCTTCATCAATTCGGCCCAGCAGGTGTTCGCCGGACCGCTCAACGCCGCGAAACTATTTCCGGTGATCTTCGCCGGCACCGCGATCTCCCTCGGCATCGCCTCCCTGCTCAATTCGCGTATCGTTGAGCGGCTCGGCATGCGCGTGGTGTCGCACTCGGCGATCCTGGGCTACGTCTTTTTCACCGGCGCTCACGCGGCCGTATCGTGGCTGGGCTATGAGACCCTGTGGACCTTCGCGATTTTGCAAGGCGGCATGATGTTCTGTTTTGGCCTGATGGGGTCGAACTTCGGGGCGCTGGCGATGGAACCGATGGGGCACATCGCCGGCACCGCATCCTCCGTGCAGGGATTCTGCTCGACAACCGGCGCCGCGCTGGTGGGGTTCTTCATCGGCCAGCAGTTCGACGGAACAACGGTGCCCCTCACGCTCGGTTATTTCGCCAGCGGGATCGCGGTCCTGACGATCGTGCTCATCACTGAACGCGGCCGCATCCTGCGGCCTTCGCACTGATTGCTTAGTAGTCTTTGCGCCAGAACACGCCGATATCGGCGCCGGTGACGTCACTCGTGGTCGATTTGAGGGAGAATGAGCGCGAGATGCGCCATTCGACGACGATCTCCCGCTCCTGCTCGGTAAGGCTCTGCCCCACGCTGACGTAGAGATTGCGCCCGATCTGGCGGCCGACCATCACGGAATTTCCCTCCGCGCCCGAACTCACGTCGATCCCGAGTGTGCGGCGTAGAACCCCGTTGATTCCTCCGTCCGAGATTCCGGCGAGGTCCGACGCCGCGCTGGCGAGCTGGATGGATTCGATAGGACCAAGTTCACCGGTGCCTTTGCGGAACAGGAGGCGCGCCAGGATTTCATCCCGCGGCAGCGCCGGGCGGGACGTGAGTTCGACATCCGGCGCGCGGGCGCGGCCGGTGATATTGACGGTCGCGGTGATGTCGGACGCCTCGCGTACCGCCACGATATTGAGTTGCGGATCAATTGTGCCGCCTCCGGTGAACGTGACGGTGCCGCTATCGAGGGTAAATGTCTGCCCGAGGAAAGAGAACGAGCCGCGATCCAGCGTGAGCGTCCCGCGCACGTCGGGCACGGCCAGGGAACCGGCCACGTTCATCTGGCCGCGCCACTGCGAGTCCAACCCCTGCCCTTCGATGCGCATGGGATTTGACGTGTTGACCGCGATCTCCAGTGCAATTCCCGACACCATGCCGTCGTTGCGGACCGGCTCGAACCCTGGAAGCGCGCGCAAAAGAGGGATCTGCGGCATGTAGCTTCCGCCGAGACGGACAAGGGAGTTCACGATTTCCACATCGCCCTTGATGACGCCGGCGCCCAAGGGCCCCGTGTAGGTGAGCTTTCCGGTCGCCGCGGCGATGACGTCGTCGCGGTGAACCACATCCAGACGCGCCATCTCCGCCGTCACGTCCGCGGTGAGGTTGCGATCGTTCGCGACGCGGCCCGACAGCGACACGGTGCCGTCGTTCATATCCTGCGCCTTCATCGCGAGCGTGAATCCGCCGCCCCCATCGCCGCCGATCGACGCCTCGATATTGCGCAGCGCCGTCCCGCCCACGAGGTTTTCATAGGTGCCGTTGATCAGCTTGAAGCTCCCGGCGATCACCGGTGCGGCCAGCGTGCCGGAGAGCGCGGCATCGATGACGACGTCGCCGGCCAGAACGTTCACATCCGCCGGGATCAAGCGCCACAGCGGCGTCAGGCTGCCGGTCCATTTCAGCGTACCGCTCGCGGGCTCTGCTGTGCTCAAGGCAAAACGCGCGGCGGCGAGATTGAGCCGCGCGGGAAGGTCGGCGGTGAGCACCGCGGGCTCCCGCGATAGGCCCCCGGCCGTTGCCTCGATCCTGGCGCGGCCGTTGCTCAAATTCACGGAGGCCGTCAGATCGATCGGCGGTTGGCCTTTTGCGCCGGGAAGGGTGCCGGTCAAGCGTCCCGCCCCGCCCACGGACGTCATAGGTCCCGACAACGCGAGATCCCCGCTGACGACCACGGATGTGGTTTGACCGGGAATCGCCGTGAAGGCGGGTAACGCAACCTTGCGCGCGTGAAGGGCGCCATCGAAGGTGTCGTTGGTCTTGTTCCAGGTGAAACCCGCTTCAAGCTCGCCGCCCTTCACCGATACCCTGGTCGATGCGAGAGTCATGGCGGTTTCGCTCAAGGTGAGCTGGGATGGCGCGAGAAGCGTTACGTCGAGATCACCATCGCGGCCGGCGAGCTTTTGAAAGGTGATGACGGTGGACGCGCCAAACGCCACCTCGGTTGCGGACGACAAGGAGAACGGCGTATCGCCTGCCCCCTTGGCATCCATCGCAATCTTGAGCGATTTCAAGTCGCCCTCGGCGCGGGTGACGAAGCTTGCCAGCGGACGGTCGAACAGACGCGCACCGGCACCCTCCGCGCGCGTCGAGATTCGCATGTCGCCAAACAGATCCTCAAGACGTCCCGTGAAGGTGAGAGTCTCAGCGGCGAGCGCCGCGTTCTGCACGTCCCGCGCGGAGAGGCGGAGATCGAGGCGCTGTGTTTTTACACCGCTCAGGGATGCGGTGACGTCGGCGCGACCGGCGGACGCCGCGCCGAAGGCCGTGGTGAGCGGGACGAGGTCCGTAATGGGCCCTCGCAGCTCTCCCGTCAAAAGGCCGCTGGCGGTCGATAACTGAAGATCGCCGGTAAAGTCGGTGGAGGGTGTCTTCCACCTGATCGCGCCGATCTGGATAAGCCCCTTTTGAACCTGAGACAGGGTGGCGGCGAACGTCAGAGGTCCGTCGACCCATTGACCGGTGCCGTCCATCTTCACCGTGAGGCTGTCCGCCGTGCGATCAACCGCGGCTGAGACGACGGCGTCCCGAACAGGCGCGCGCGACAAAAGGACAATCGGCGCCGTGGCGGAGATATTGGCGTGCAGACGCGCGAGCGGCCCCTTCAGCGTGACGTCGGCCTGGGTCAGTTCCGGAAGAACAGCGGCGGCGCGTGGCAGCGTCAACGTCAGGGTGGAACTCGCATGGTCGAAGCGAGGCGCGCGGACCCAGGCGCTGGCGCCGCGGACGGTCGTCTCACCGGACCGGGCGGCGATATTCGTGAAGCTCACCCGATCGGCCGCGGCGGCGATGTCCGCTTCGAGACTGAGATCTGTTTGAAGAAGAGGCCGAATGTTGGCCGAAGGCGGCAAGCCTTTGAGGACAAGCGAAAGGTGACCCGAACCCCGCCCGCCTTCTTCAAGACGATCGATCCGGAGATTGGCGTCCGTGCGCGATGCAGAGTCCGCGAGCCCAAGGAGTCGGCCACCGCCCGTAAGGGTCAGCCGCACATCTGCGGGCGTGAGGGCCGGCATCAGGCCGAGGCCGGCGACGCTCGCGGAGAGATCGCCCGCCTCAACCGCTCCGGCGTCCAAAACCAGCACGCCGTCGGGCGAGCGGGTCAACGTGAAAGACCATTTGCCGGTATCGCCGATGAGAGGCCGCGCTTCCGGCAGCCCAGCGGAAAGCCCGCTGGCCCCTCCGGCGCCTGTGATCGCAATGACGCCGGCCGGAGCGTCCGCCTTCCGGCGGGCACTGATCCGCCCCGTAAATGTATTGACCTTCCGAACGCCCAGCGCGAGGTCTTGCGCTTGAAAATCGACCTGTCCCTCCGGCGCCAGGAGCGTTCCCGCGAGGGCGAGGTCCGCCGTCACCACGCCCACTCGCCCGCTTGGCCATGCGAAGCACGCATTTTCACCGCGGCAGTTGAGCTTGAGCGCCCCCGAGAGCGCGTTGCTCCGGTTGTTGATCGTAATGGCGCCGGTGGCTGTGATGGTCTGCGCGGCCGCATTCACCTGCACGACTGCCGCGTTGCGACCGGCGGCGACCTTCACGGCCACGGAGCCCGATCCGTCGCGCTGTCGGCCATCCAGCGACAAGGTGTGGAGCTTGCTGGCCGGATCCATCATCAAGCTGCCGACGAGAACGGCATCTATTTCGCGTCCGATGACCGGCGGCTCCAACCGCAACGCGTCGATCCGCATGTCGCGTACAGTGACCCGGCCGAGCGCGCGCGTCATGCCGTCGATCGTGGGCGGCGGGGACGGTGGCCGATTAGGATCGCCGACCGGCTGACGCGTCACGTGCGCGGCTGTGACACGCGCGCTCTCGATGTCCAGACGCGCCGTGAGCAACGCGGCGAGATTCAAGCGGAGCTCAAGGCGGTCGAGGGTGAGCCACACACCCTCGCGATCGGAGACCGTGATTCCCGACCATATGATATGGGATGGCCACTTTCCCCCGACCTCGCGAACCGCGATCTCTTGGCCCGGACCCGCGATCGCGCCGATGACACGGTCGGTCACGACACGCTGATTTTGCGGCGCAGAGATAAAGAGCACGAGTCCTGCGCCTACAAGCGCGACGACGATCAGGATCGCGATGACGATTTTCCGGGCCATTAGAATGCCTGCCCGAAACTGACGTAGAACTGCCACGACTTATCGACGCCCGCCCGCCGATTGACGGGGATCGCAACGTCGACCCTCAGCGGCCCGGCGCCCGTGTAGTAGCGTGCTCCGATCCCGGCCCCGAGGCGAATATCTCCATCGCCCCCCGGAAGACCCGCGCGCGAAACCATGCCCGCATCGACAAAGGGCACCACTCCGATGGTCTCGGTGATGCGGATGCGCGCTTCGGCGCTTGTTTCGATCAGCCCGCGCCCGCCCATCGGAGCGTTCTGGGCATCGAGCGGACCGACCAGCTGATAACCGAAGCCGCGGATGGATCCTCCTCCACCCGCGTAGAAGCGCTTGTTCGCCGGGATGTCGTCGGTGTGTTCCCCCAGCAGGCTGCCGACCTTGAGGCGTCCGGCCAGAACCATCCGATCGCCGCGCAGCACTGGCCAATAGCCATCCACTTCGGTTTCGAGATGAACAAAGGTCGTGGTCCCCGTATAGCGGCCGAGGTAAGGCGTCGCATTGACGCGCAGCCGCCATCCTCGCGTCATCTCGACAACAAGACGCTGATCGACGGCGCGCGAAAGGCCGAGAGGGAGGCCCGCAAGATATGAATTGCGCTGGACACCGTCTTCCGTCAGCGCGGCGAACTCGAAGGTCGTTCCCCCTGCGACCCGCCATAGGTCATTCAGCTTGTGTTCGACAGATCCACGAAGGGCGCCGCTGTATTCTGTGAAAGCGCCGGTGCTCTCGTGATGCGCTGTAGCCCCTAGTTTCAAGGTGTTGCGACGGGATAAGAAGCCAGGCTTGTCGAGCAGAAGCTCCGCCGTCTGGTCGAGCCTGGTGGCGTCCGCATTCGCTTCGAAGCGCTCTCCATTTCCGAAGAGATTTCGGTGGCGCCAATAGGCCGAAGCCCCCACGCCCTTGTCGCGCGCGTAAGTGACACCGGTACCGACCGAGCGATGCGGCCCTTCCGCGACGATCACGTTCACATCGAGAGGAGAGCCATCCTCGGGCACGCTCGTCGCGGCCGGCTCAACGCGCACCGACGTGAAGAGAGAGGCAAGCACAAGGTCATCCCGGAAAGTATCGAGCGCCTTCAGATTGAAGATATCTCCCGGGGGCCAGGGCACGAGTCGTTGAAGATGGGACTCGTTCACATCCTCAAGTCCGGAGAAATGGGTCTCGCCGAAAAAAGCCTGGTGACCGAGTTCGACCGGCAGATTGACGGCGATTGTATGGGTCGCATGGTCGACGTCCAATTGACGGTCGCCGCGCCGCGCGAAGGGGAAGCCCTTCGCGCGCATCAAGTCGAGCGCAGTGTCTTCCGCGAGGATCACATCCGCCGCCCGCGCGGGACGGCCGACGATGTCCTTCAGGGGAGCTTCGTAATCCTCCGGTTTGATGAGCGCCACCGTCGCCGCTTCTTCCCGCGCAAGGTCGAACCGGACGGAAGAGACGACATAACGCTCGCCGGGCTCCACCGTCACGATCACGGCCACGCGGCCTTTTTCATCGCGCGTCGTGGTGTTGACGGTGGCGGCATAGTAGCCCTCGGACTCAAGGGCGGCGCGGAACCGCTGTTCATCGCGCGAGATGCGTTGACCAAGCGCCGCGAGCGTCATCGGTGGATTGCCGCGCAAGCGGATCAGCTGCGAAGAGTCCTTGAGCAGCGACTCAACGCCCCCGCCCGGAGCGCCTTTGATATCGATCGTATAGGCAATGGGGCCATCGGCCGGGGCGAGCGCCGGCGCCGAGCCCTCGGCGGCAAGGGCCGATCCCGACAGCATCGTCGTTACAAGGAGGACCGCCCAAAGCGGTCGCGAAGGCTTCTTCGTCCCGATCATCAGCGAAAGATATGGGCCTTCCGGAAGGCCTGACAGCGTTTGTGGATTTTTGTGACAGAACGCCGGGGACGCAGCAATGGCCCGGTGAAAGCGGGAAATTTTTTGCATCTGTTACTTGCGGGGCCGAACCCTTAGCTTCGGCCCCCGTTAGGAGCCTCCCATGCCGCAAAGCGACTCACTTTGGTACACGGCCGCCGGACAGATCGAGCGGCGCCTCGTCACCTTGCCCGACGGGGATGTGACCCTTACCGCGCTCTATTCCGGCATTAGCCGCGGCACTGAGACACTGGTTCTGCAGGGACAGGTCCCGCAGAGCGAGTACGCGCGCATGCGCTGCCCGTTGCAGGAAGGCGAATTCCCTTTTCCGGTGAAATACGGCTACGCGCTCGTCGGACGCGTCACGGAAGGCCCCGCCGAACTGGTCGGCCAGAACGCCTTCGTCCTGCATCCCCATCAGCGGACCACGCGCGTGCCGCTCTCCTTCGTCCGACCCTTGCCGGCGGCGCTTCCGCCCAAGCGCGCCTGCTTGGCCGCAAACATGGAAACCGCGCTCAACATCACGTGGGATGCCGGTCTAACCGGCGGCGAGAAGGTTCTCGTTATCGGCGGCGGCGTTCTCGGTTTGCTGACGGCGTCCGTCGCGGCGCGGGTCTGCGGCGCCCAGGTTGCGGTCGTGGACGTGCTGGAAAGCCGCGCGCCGGTGGCCGAACACATGGGCGCGCGATTTGCCCGGCCGGAAAACGCGCCCAAAAATCAGGATGTCGTGATCCACACCAGCGCAACCCAGGATGGCCTGGTGCTGGCGCTGGACTGCGCGCGCTTCGAGGGAAAGATCGTCGAAGCGAGCTGGTTTGGCGAGCGGCAGGTCTGCCTTCCGCTCGGCGGCGCCTTCCATGCGCAGCGCCTGCACATCATCTCATCCCAGGTCGGGAGCGTCGCGCCGAGCCGCCGCGCGAGCGTCTCTCACGCGCAGCGGATGGCGCAAGCCCTGACCCTTTTGGAAGATGACGCCTACGACGCCCTCATCACGGGCGAAATCCCGTTCGACGACGCACCAAAGCGATTGCCCGCGGTGTTGAGCGGTGATAGCTCAAACCTCATGACCGTGCTGCGCTATTAAAGGAAACGCCATGTATTCAGTCGAAGTCCGCGATCATGTGATGATCGCCCACAGCATCCCCGGCGACGTTTTCGGGCCCGCCCAGAAACTGCATGGCGCGACCTATGTGATCGACGTGTGCTTCATGCGTCCGGAGCTGGATGAATATGACATCGTTGTGGACATCGGGCTCGCCACCGACACGGTGAAACAGATCCTGGCCTCGATCAATTACCAGAACCTGGACGAGCATCCGGATTTCAAAGGCCGCCGCTCGACGACGGAGGCCGTTGCGCGTTGGGTGTTCCTGCGCGTGCAGGAGGCCATCAAGGCCGGACGCCTTGGTAAGTCCGCCGCCGGTCTCACGCGCCTCAAGATCACGCTGCATGAGTCGCACGCGGCGCGCGCCGGGTTCGAAGCTGATCTCGTCCATGCCTGAGGTCTGGTTCGCCGTTCCCGGCGATCCAGAAACCCTGACGGGCGGGTACGTCTATGCGCGCCGCCTGCGAGACGCTTTGCCGGCCGCGGGCTGGACCCCGCGCCTTTTATCGTGGCCGGGAAGTTTTCCGTATCCGTCCGAAACAGATTTAAAGACGGTCCGCGCGAGTCTTGAATCGCTGCCAGCGGGTGCGACCGTACTGATCGACGGTCTCGCGTACGGCGCGCTTCCCACTGACGTTATAGAAGGTCTTCACCTTCGCATCGTCGCGCTGGTGCACCATCCGCTGGCGCGCGAAAGCGGCATTGCGCCCGCCGACGCCGCGCGCTTCGAAAAGACCGAACGCGCGGCTCTCGCACGCGCCCACGAGGTCGTCGTGACAAGTCCGGTCACCGCGCGCACGTTGACGCAGGACTTGGGCGTGCCGGCGGAGAAGTTGCACGTCGCACTGCCGGGAACGGAGCGCGCCGTTCGTGCGCGCGGCAGCGGCGATGTACCGCTGATTCTCTCCGTGGGGACGCTTACCCCGCGCAAAGGCCATGACATCCTGGTCGCGGCCCTTGCCGAGATCGTCGACCTGCCGTGGACCAGCAAGATTGTCGGCAGCAAGGAACGCGACCTCGCAACCACCGCGCAGATTCGCAAGCTCATCGAACATCACAATCTCGCCCGGCGCGTCGTGCTCGGCGGGGAGATGAGCGGGCCGGCGCTTGGCGACATCTATGAGCGGGCCGACATATTTGCGCTGGCGACCCGCTATGAGGGCTACGGCATGGTGTTCGCCGAGGCCCTGGCGCATGGGCTGCCGATCGCCGCCTGCGATGCGGGCGCGGTGCGCGAAACCGTCCCAAAAGAAGCCGGTTTGCTTACGAACCCGGACGATGCATCGGCCTTCGCGACGAGCTTGCGCCGGATGCTGACGGATCAGGCGTTGCGGGCTCGGCTATCGGACGCAGCGTGGCGTCACGGACAGACTCTTCCCCAATGGAGCGATACGGCCGGCGCCGTCGCGAACGCGCTCCACCGCGCGCGCGAGGCAGCATGAGCGGGTTTTCACCGGAGTGGCTCGCTTTGCGCGAACCGGCGGATTTGGCGGCCCGCAATCGCCAAGTTTTGACCGCTTGCGCCCGCGCCTATGAAGATCGCGATACGCTGCGCATCTGCGACATTGGCGCCGGAACCGGCGCCTCCGTGCGCGCGCTCGCCGAGCGGTTGCCGCAGCGGCAGTTTTGGACGTTGGTCGATAGCGACCAGAACAATCTATCCGCCGCCTTCCAACAGCTCGCGCGCTGGGGCAGCGACGCGAAGGGCTACGACGGCGGCCTCATGCTGCGGAAAGGCGACCGCGAAATTTTTCTGCGAACGCATGTGTGCGATTTGGCGGCTACGCCCGCCTGCTGGCCCAAGGGCACCGACCTCGTGACCGCGTCGGCGTTGTTCGACCTGACCTCGGCCCGCTGGATCGATGCCTTCGTGGCGCTGCTCACCGCGCAGAAGGTCGCTCTCCTCAGCATGCTGAGCTTCGACGGTCTCATCGATGCTGACCCCGTTCAGCCGCTCGATCAGGCCATCGCGGATGCGTTCCGGGCTCATCAGCAACGCGATAAGGGATTTGGTCCCGCCGCGGGCCCGCACGCGGCCGAATCCCTTGAAGCCAGCCTTTCCAGGGCCGGATACGAACTCGACGCCGGCGAAAGTCCGTGGACAATCGACCGCAGCGCGTCAGCACTTCTGTATGCGGTGTTGGCTGGTATCGCGAGCGCGGCCCAAGAGATGGACACGCTCGCGGCTGAAGATATCGAGCACTGGCTCCGCAGCAGCGTGATCAACACGCGCCGACTGACGATCGGCCACCGGGACGTCTTCGCGCGTCCCGCGCCCTGATCAGGGCATCATCCGCTTCAGCGTTTCGTCCTTCGCGATGATGTGGTGATAAAGCGCCGCACCCATATGACCGGCGATCAGCACGCACATGACGATCGCGAGGCGCCAGTGAATGCCCAGAAGCAGTTCCGAGAGCTCACGGTCCGGGCCGACGATCGGAGGCAATTCGAACAGGCCGAATACCATGATCTTCGCCGGAAACGCCGATGTGCCCGCCCATCCGAGCAGCGGCAGCGCGAAGAGCAGGACATAAAGAAGGCGGTGCACGACGAGCGCCGCTTTCACTTGCCACGCCGGCTGCCCGGCCGGCGGCGGTGGGGGCGGAGAATATAACCGCCATAGGAGACGAACACCGGTCAGCGCCAGGATCAGCGCGCCGAAGGACCGGTGGAGATCGTAGAGCTGATTTTGCAGGGGCCCCCGTTCCGCGCTCACCATCGCGAAACCCAGGACGATCGCCGCGATCACGGCGAAGGCGCTCAGCCAGTGAAGCAACTTGGCGCCGCCGCTATAGGATTTTGCCGCCGCCTGCATCGGATGCTCCTAAAATTCGCAATCGAACAAGGTGTCGCCGCCCGGCATTGCGTAGGCTGTAACCGCCGGGCGCAACGCATCATCGAGATGAGCGATCGCCCCGAAGGAAAGGCCGACCGGCCCCGCGCCGATAATCATGGATGATACCATCAGGTGCAGACGGTCGAAGGCCTTTGCCTCCAGAAAGCGCGACACCGTGCGGCCGCCGCCCTCGATCAGGATTCGCGTGAGCCCGAGATCGCGAAGCACATTTATGATATCCGACGGCCGCAGACCGTCGGCGCCGGGTTTCAACCGCACATGTTCAATCCCGGCCATCGAAGCGCCGTCACCGATGATGATTCGCCGGGCGCCATCGTTTTGGAGGCACCGCAGATATCCCGGCATACGCCCGTTGGGGTCGATCACGACACGCGCGGGCTGCGGGCCGGTTACATGCCGGACGGTGAGCTGCGGATCGTCCGCAATCGCGGTTCCAACGCCGATCACCACCGCGTCGGCCAGGGCCCGCAGACGATGAAGGTGCAGAATGGCCGCCGGACCATTGATGTAGTGGGAGTGGCCGGCCTGGGTGGCTATGCGGCCGTCCAAAGATTGCCCCATTTGCCCGATAACAAATGAGGAGTCCGAAACGTTACATCGGATAAGCGGGCCGTAGATCCGCCACAGCAGATCATCCGCCGGTTCAACGGCGACGCTAGGGACGGACGAGCGACCGTGGGCGGCATCGAGCAGGACCGGCCATTGCGGAGCGTCCCTATCCCAGTCCACAATGCCTGCCGAAATCATGTTTTCTTCTTTTGCGTGAGGCGAGCGTGCCGAACGAAGACGTAAAGATTGGTACCTTAGACGGAGACTTGGCAAGGTGGTTCGGCGATACGGGCCGCCTGTCGGTCCAGCGCGCCGTGCACGAGTTGCGCGAAGGCCGTCCGGTGCGTCTGACCTTAGGCGATCGCGCTTTGATTGTCGCGGCCGCCGATATGCTCGGCGGCACGCGTATTGCCGAATGGACGCTCGCGTCAAACGGCGCCGTGGGGCTGATTCTTCCCGCGCCGCGCCTTCGGCACTTGGGCATCATCATGCCCGGAGCGGCGAATGTAACACTCACGGATCTTTCCGCGGGCGTCATCGACGACATCCTGATGGCGGTGAAACCCGATGTGCCGTTGCTCGCCCACCGGTCGGCCACGGCGCTCGAGGCAAGCGCGCTCGATCTGGTGAAACGCGCATTTCTTTTGCCCGCCGCCGTCGTGCTGGATGCGGTTGAAGACCACTACGGCGAAATGATCGCCGTCGACGCCTCCGCCGTCGACACCTTCCACGACCGCTCGGCACGCGACCTTTCCATCATCCAACGCACGCGCGTGCCCTTGTCCGAAGCGGAGGACGCTGAATTCGTCGTGTTTCGCGGCGGGGAAGGACTGCGCGATCAAATCGCGATCGTCATCGGCAATCCCGATCCAAAGAAGCCGACGCTCACGCGTTTACATTCAGCCTGTCTCACCGGCGATCTGTTCGGAAGCTTGAAGTGCGACTGCGGCGACCAGCTGCGGCGCGCGGTCAATGAGATCACCGCGGCCGGCGGCGGCGTGCTGCTCTATCTGGATCAGGAAGGCCGTGGAATTGGTCTGTTGAACAAAATGCGGGCCTACGGCCTTCAGGAGCTGGGCCACGACACGGTCGATGCGGATGCTGTCTTGGGGTACGGCCCCGACGAGCGCCGTTATGGGATCGCGGGCGCGATGCTCGCGCTTTTGGGCTTCACCAAGATCACGCTGATGACCAATAACCCGGAGAAGATCAGCGCGCTGGAAGATTTCGGCGTGAACGTTGTGGGTCACCAACGCCT
Source organism: Rhodospirillaceae bacterium (assembly GCA_041905525.1). Lineage (GTDB taxonomy): Bacteria > Pseudomonadota > Alphaproteobacteria > Rhodospirillales > Rhodospirillaceae > SHVO01. The sequence continues at coordinate 70,023 of JAYRKY010000001.1, read as the reverse complement.
TATCGGCACGGTGAATCCCCATAACCAGAATTATCTCAGTACCAAAGCCGCGCGCGCGGGGCATCTACTCGGTGAGATTGCCCGCCTTCGAAAATGAACTAGGGCCACTTCGCCGCCGCAAGACCGTCGATCAGGTTTGCGAGCGACGTGGCGGCATGCGCGACGAGCATGCCGCCGAGGGCGGTCGTGGCGAGGTCCGGGCGGCCGATCCATCCTCCCGGCGCAAGATCTTCACTCCGCCAGCCCCATGCGATGGGCCCCGCGGGAAATAGACCCGGCGCGGGCGGCGCGGCTTCATTGGCTGTGGCGGCGCTCTGTTTCACAAGGTGCGGCGCCAAATGAAGCATGACCGAGGTTTCGATCCATCCTCCATGGACATCGCCACTCGCGGACGCCGGAGGCGTGAGCCCCTCCGGCATTCCGAAATCGAGCCAATGCGCGCTGGCCGTCAGCATATTGAAGCGCGTGCGCAGCTTGAGGCTTGCGATGGATGCGAGCGCGACGTTCCCGCCGTGTCCGTTGAAAAGCACGACGCGCCTGAGGCCGGCGGCGGCGAGGCCCTCGCCCAGACAGACGATGGCGTCGATCATCTGTTCCGGTTCTTGGCTCACCGTGCCCGCATGGCCCGAGTGTTCAGCCGAAGCTCCCAGCCAGAGAGTAGGAAGAGACACGGCGCGCGCGGTAATGCGCGGCGCGGCCTGCGCAAGGATGCCCTCGGCGATGAGCCCGTCGGTGCCGAGGGGCAGATGCGGCCCGTGCGTTTCCATCGCGCCGAGCGGAATCACGGCCACGGCATCGCGCAGCGGCATGTCGGCTTGGGACAGATGGATGTACGGCGTGAGCATGAATTAGGGGTTTGTGCTGAAGGCTTTGAGAATATGCCCCCGCATCGCCTCCATTTGCCAGACCGGACTTTGCGCATCCGGCAATAGCCCGTCGGCCCAACCGGCGAACGGCTCCAATAAGCTGGGGTCCCGGGAGAGGATGTGGATGGGCACGTCATGACTGGCGCCCGTGCCGGACACCAGCGACACCGGCTGGTGATCGCCCAAAATAATGATCAGCGCCGGCTCCTTCACTTGAGTCTCGGCGAAGGAAAAGACGGTCTTGATCGCATAAGTGATCGCCAGCTCGTATTGCGCGCGCATCTTCTGCGGCGCCAGCCAATCCATATCGACATCCTCTCCTTCGCGTTCGGTTGCGAAGATCGACCCATCTCCGACCGCTTCCCAAGGCAGGAAGTGGGGACGTGGCGTCCACGGCAAATGGCTTGAGTTCAGGGCCATCTCCGCCATCACCGGCTTGCGATCCGCGGCATCGAGCTCCCGCGCCTTGAAAGCGGACAGCACATATTGGTCCGGCATGGTGATGTAGCCGAAGGGAGGCCCGGCGTAGCCTAGGTTATTGGCAGTGTAGACCGCGTCGAAACCGAAGTAGCTGCCCTCGGGCCAGGGCCGGGTGAACAGTGGCATGACGGCCGCGGTGCGCCACCCCGCGCGCGCGAAATCGTGGATCAGCGTTTTGTATCCGCTCACAAAAAGCGTGTTGTAGCGCTGGTGATCCTCGATCGTCAGTCCCGTCACGAAGGTGCTATGCGCAAGCCAACTGGCGCCGCCGAACGTCGGCGAAACCAGCCACGCGCTGCGCATCGTGTACCCCGCGCTTCGCAGGGATGCTTCCGACTCGCGAAGCTGGCGCACGGGCGCCTCCGCATCGAATGCGGTGCGTCCGTACGCCTCCACGAAGATCAGCAATACGTCGTGACCCTGAAGGCGGGTCAAGAGGCGCTCGCCGGGGATGTCGCGGAATGGATCCGCCGCCACGTCCCGCTTAAACTGCTCGGCCGCCGCCAGGCTTTGACTGACATTCACGATCTGATCACGCGCAAACAGGCTGGCGTCGGACGCGACGAAATCGCGCCATGGCGTGAATCGCAGGCCGATGGCCGTCACAAGAAGCACGCCCGCGAGCACCATTACACCGGGACGCGCGAACACCCGCGCGGACCACAGGAAGAGCCCCGTGATTGCGGCGATGAGGGCAAGCGACCCCGCGACGGCGGCGACAACAAGCCACGAACTCGTCATGCCCAGCGTTTCAATCGCAATGGGTATGAGTGTGGGATCGACGACCGGGTTGAAGGCGCGATTGAAGCCGAGGAACGTCGCGATGTTAGCGACTTTCACCACCGTGAACACGGTGAGGATCAGCGCCAGAGCGAAGCGCAAGAGCCATCCCAGACCTGACCGTGCAAGCGCGAAGAGCAAGATCAGGATCGGCAGCTCGACCGGCAGGTACGCGAAGGCGGCCGGGACAATGTTTTCAGGATAGGTCGGCAAAAGCAGCACGAGCTGCAAGAGAATCAATGCGACAAGCGTCGCACCGGGCCCGGGCGTATTTTGCTTTTCCGAGAAGATCCGCTTCATGATGCCGCCCGCCGTTCTCGCGCGTCGTCAAGCGCAAGCCAAACTACATCGACCGCGAAAGAATAAATAAGAAGGATGAGAGCCGTAGCGGCAGCGATGGTGCTGAATGGAGGCACGATCACCGGCGCGAGCAAGGCGGCAAGAGTACTGCCCTTCACCACCGAAATCAGTTTGCGCCGGAAAGACGGCGGCAGAGGGCGACGCAACGCGGACCAGGCGACCGCGGCGATCTCGTAGAGATAGCGAAGTGCCCCGCCGATGAGGATCCACGCGCCGGCTTTCCCCAGCGCCACCGCGATCACGCACAGAAGAAGGATTTGCAGGGCATCGACCTCCATGTCGAACCGGCCGCCGAAAGCGGACGCCAGACTCTGGCGGCGAGCGCTGTAGCCGTCGAGCCCGTCGACGATGATCGCTGCGACCGCCATGAGGCAGAACGTCCAGGCGATCCACGAGACCGGCTTCAGGCCGTTCACAGTCACTTCGAACGCGAGTCCGCCGAGCAGCGCGGTGATCACGAGGCGCGTGAGCGTCAGTACGTTGGCAAGACCGAACCGCGGATGCGGATGATAGGCGGCAATGCGCGCGACGACGATGGTGCCCACAACGGAATAAGGAACCAGCGCGCCGATCACGAAGCCTTCCGTAAAGGGCGAGTACGACGCAATGAGCGTTGCCGCCAGAGCGACAACCAGCCCGCCCAACAGCACATAGAGTCCCGTTCGGAACCTTAGGGCGGTACGCTCAGACGGCGGCAGCGACGAATTTTGAACGGTCATGAAAGGCCGATCCTGCGGCCGAGAGAAAAAGCGACGGATTACAATACAGTCACCGTTTCAACGGATGAATGCCCGAGTTTCGGGGTCTATATTGGCCCTATCCCTTTAGAGCGTCCGATACATCCCATGCCCGCGCCCAAACTTTCCACCCCGAAAATCACGTCGTTCGCCCGCTCGCGGCTGGGGATCGCGGCCCTCGCCCTTGCAGCGTTGGGCGTGATTGGCGGAGGGGTCTGGTTCTTCACCGGGCGCAGCAACCCGCAAGACGCCTATATCACACAGGAAGTGGTGCTTGGGGACGTGGAGGACACGGTCACGGCCATGGGCACGCTGCAACCGTTGCAATTCGTGGATGTCGGCACGCAGGTATCCGGCCAGTTGCGGAAGATTCACGTCGACTACGGCGAGCAAGTGACCCAAGGCCAGCTCCTCGCGGAACTGGATCCGACCATCTATGAGTCGCGCAAGGGCGCGACGGAGGCGTCGCTGCAGAATTTCCAGGCGCAGCTCATGCAGCGCCAAGCGGAGCGGGTACTGGCGCAACAGCAATTCGAGCGCCAGAAGGAATTGCTGGCGGCCAACGCCACCAGCCAGGATGCGTTCGATAGCGCGGAGTCCCGGCTGAAGGTGACGACCGCACAGATTTCAGCGCTGCAGGCGCAAATCCGCCAGACGGAATCCACGCTGAAGGGCGACACGGCGAATCTGTCGTACACCAAAATCTATGCGCCCATGGCCGGCACGGTGGTCAATCTGATCGCCAAGCAGGGTCAAACCCTCAACGCCAACCAAACGGCGCCGCTGATCCTGCGCATCGCCGATCTCGATACCATGACCGTCTACGCCCAGGTCTCGGAAGCGGACGTGCCGAAACTGAAGATCGGGATGCGCGCGTACTTCACCACGCTCGGTGTCTCCGATAAGCGCCGGTACGGGACGTTGCGCCAGATCGTGCCCACGCCCGAAGTCGTGAACAACGTGGTTTTGTACAACTGCCTGTTCGACGTCGAGAACCCGGAGAAGGATCTGCTGCCGCAGATGAGCGCGCAGGTCTATTTCGTTGTCTCCGAAGCCCACAATGTTCCCATCGTTTCGGTGTCCGCCCTCCGCCCCGCGGCGCGGCCCTCACGTCCTGCGCCCTCCGCCGACGGCGCGAAGGAAAAGCCTGCAGCCGAGGTCGCGGCGAACGGCCCGCCAGAACCCGGCGCTTCGCCGCCGGCCGCGGGCGAACGGCGCCGCGCGCGCGGCCAGGGCCGCGGCGGTCCCGGCCGCACCGCCGGCGACGGAATGCATTTCACCGTCACCGTGCTGGAAGACGGCGAGCGTGTTCAGAAGGAAATCACCGTCGGCGCCATGAACCGGCTGGTCGCGGAAGTAAAAACAGGCCTCGCGCCGGGCGACGTCGTCGTGATGGAAGCACCTGCCGGCGGAAGCGGTCCGCAGCAGCGTCCCGGCGGCGGGCTGTTGGGCGGGCCGGGCGGATTCCCAGGCGGCGTACGTTTCCGATGAACAAGCTCAGCAGCACCTCGGCCACGGCGAAAGGTTCTGCGACCGACCTTCAATGGCGCGGGCAAGCCTCGAATGCCGATCTTCAGCCGCTGATCGCACTGAAGGACATTACCAAGACCTACAACAACGGCGAACTGTCGGTGCAAGTGCTGCACGGCGTGTCGCTCGAGATTTACCCGGGCGAGTTCGTCGCCATCATGGGCTCATCGGGCTCCGGCAAGACGACATTGATGAACATCCTGGGATGCCTTGATCGCCCCACTTCGGGCAGCTACCGCTTTGCCGGTGAGGAAGTCTCTCAGTTGGACGCGGACCAGCGCGCCCTCCTGCGCCGCAGCGCGTTCGGCTTCATCTTTCAGCAGTACAATCTGCTCGCGACGGCAACCGCGGTCGAGAACGTGGAGGTGCCCGCGATCTATGCCGGACTCACGCATACGGACAGGGTCGCCCGAGCCGAGCAGCTCCTCACACGGCTTGGGCTGGGCGAGCGCATGGATCATCGGCCGAGCCAGCTCTCCGGCGGACAGCAGCAGCGCGTCTCGGTGGCGCGCGCTCTGATGAACGGCGGCGCCGTCATCCTCGCAGATGAACCCACCGGCGCGCTCGACAGCAAGAGCGGGACCGACGTGATGCAGATCCTGCGAGATCTGAACGCGGCGGGCCACACGGTCCTGATCATCACCCACGACGCAGCGGTTGCGCAGCAAGCCAAGCGCGTGGTCGAAATCAAGGATGGCCTGATTACCGCCGACTCCGGGCCTCAAGCGCCTGCGGCGAAGACACCGATTCAACCGCAAGGGTTTGAACCGGTATCGTCCGTCGCCACCCTTCCCGATTTCATCGAGGCGGGAAAAATGGCGGCCCGGTCGCTGCGCGCCAACTGGCTGCGCACCATGCTCACCTTGCTAGGCATCATCATCGGCGTGGCGTCTGTCGTTGCGCTTCTCGCCATCGGCAACGGCGCGAAGCAACAAGTCCTGAACAGCATTTCGGCCATGGGTACGGACCTTCTTCTGGTGCGGCCGGGAGCGCCAAACCAGCGGTTTGCGGGCGGCTCGCGCGCCTCGCTGGTTCCGGCGGACGCCGAGGCAATCGCGGAACTTCCGAACGTCGATCAGGCGGTCCCCGAGTACCCGAGCGGCGTGACGGTGCGTTATGGAAAGAACGACGCGCAAACGCAGGTGAACGGCACGACGGCCGAATATACGGCGGTACGAGACTGGGCGACGTCTGCCGGGACATTCTTCACCGACGAAGATGTGAAGAATTTCGCCCCGGTTGTGGTGTTGGGGCAGACCGTGGTGAAGGCTCTGTTCACCAACGGCGAAGATCCGCTCGGCCAATACATCCTGATCGGCAATAACCCGTTCCAGGTCATCGGCGTCATGGCCGCCAAGGGCGCGAACAACTTCGGTCAGGATATGGACGATATGGTGTTCACGCCGATCACCACCGGCGCCCAGCGCATTTACGGCCAGCGCTATGCGCGCACCGTGACCGTCGCGGTGAAGGACGTGGACAAGATCGACGCCACGCAGGAAGCGGTCCGCCAACTTCTAATTGCCCGCCACAAGCAGGAAGATTTCCAGATCCGAAACATGGTCTCGATCCTTGAAACGGCGACCGCCACATCGAACACGTTGACGATCCTGCTCGGCTCCATCGCCGCGATTTCGCTGCTGGTCGGAGGAATCGGGGTCATGAACATCATGCTGGTCAGCGTCACGGAGCGTACGCGCGAGATCGGGATCCGAATGGCCACGGGCGCCCGCAAATTGAACATCCTGCTCCAGTTCAACACCGAAGCCTTGGTCGTGTGCTCCATCGGCGGCCTTATCGGCATCGCCGTGGGCTTCCTCACCGCCTTTGTCTTCTCGCAGTTCGACAAGCCGGTGGAATATTCGCTGGGCCCGGTCGCGTTGGCCTTTTCGTGCGCCTTCCTCACCGGATTGCTGTTCGGGTATCTGCCCGCGCGCAAGGCCGCGAGCCTCGACCCGGTCGTCGCCCTCGGCGCGGAGTAACAGAGAGTGCGCGTCGCCATGAGACCTCTATCTTCCGCCTCGCTTTGCGCCCTCGCGATTGGCGTTCTGACGTTAAGCGGCTGCGCGGGATACACTCCCGCGAAGATTGATGTGCCGGCGCGCTTCGACGCTGCTCAGGCCTTTGACGCCGCTGCCGCTCCACCGGTCGCGCCCGCGCCGGACAGCGCGTGGTGGTCCCGATTTGGAAATGAGGAACTGTCCCGTCTCGTCGCCGAGGCGCGGGCGAATAATCACGATCTGAAAGCGACCGTCGCACGTATCCTTCAAGCGGAAGCGCAAGCCTTCGCGGCCCAGGGGGCGCTGTTCCCGCAGGTCGACGCGGGATTCTCGGCCAACCGCAGCGAACGCCAGGGGCAGACGCTTGATACCGACGGCAACGTCGTGGGGGTCAACCGCGTCACGACCAGCTACAGCGCGAACTTGCGCGCTTCCTATCAGTTGGACCTCTTCGGTCAGCAGCGCAACGCCGCGGCGTCCGCGCAGCAACGCTTTCAGTCCAATCTCTATAACGCCGTTACGGTCGAGATCACGCTTATCTCCAACACCATCACGGCGTACTTGCAGGTGTTGTCGGCGCGCGAGCGTCTCGAACTGGCGGAGCGCCGCCTCCAGAATGCCGAGACCATTCTCCAGCTCCTGGAGACTCAGCGGCGGATCGGCAGCATTTCCGATCTCGAACTCGCCCAGCAACGCAGCGCGATCGCAAATCAGCGTGCGACCATCCCGGCCCTTCGCCTGAGCGAGCGTCAGTCCCTGAACGCCCTTGCGGTTCTGGTGGGACGCGCACCCGAGGGTTTCACAGTGACAGGGCGCAGTCTGGCCGACGTGAAGGTACCGGATGTGGGCGCGGGCATTCCGTCCGACCTGCTGGAGCGGCGGCCGGACCTGCGCTCCGCCGAGGCGAGCCTGAAAGCGGCCAATTTCGATGTCGCCGCGTCGAAGGCGGCGCGCCTTCCCAGCTTCTCGCTCACGGCGCAGGGCGGATCGTCCTCGAACCTGATCTCCGAGCTTCTGAGTCCGGGCACCTTCTTCTGGAGTCTCGGCGGTTCGGCGGCGGAGACCTTGTTTGCCGGCGGCCGGCTGTACAACCAGGAACGCGGAGCCAAGGCGAATTATCGCGCGTTGCTAGAGACCTACCGTCAGTCTGTGCTCAATGCCTTGCGCGATACGGAAAACGCATTAACTGCGGTGAGTGAAAACGGACGCCAATATGCCTTGGCGCAGGAAGCGTACGCGCAGGCGGAGTACGCCTATAAGCTGGCCGAACTGCGCTATCGTGCCGGCGCCGAGCCGTTTCAAACCATGCTGACCGCGCAAAACAACGTGTTCCAGACGCAAGAGTCACTTGTGCAAAGCGGCCTTACCCGATTCACAGCGGTGATCGGCTTGACTCAGGCGCTTGGCGGCGGTTGGGATGGTGTCACACCGCAGGCGCCGCCGATGGCGCTATTGGACACCCCCGTCGAGTAAAGGAAGACTCATGGTCGTTTCGAAGACCTCCCTGCCGTCCACGAAGGATGCCTTGCCTGGACGCGCGGATGCGATGCCCGTGCCTGAATTCCACTACGTGAACAAGAATCGCCTGAAAGGCCCGTTCCCCGAAGGACTGGAGACGGCGATGTTTGCCCTGGGATGTTTCTGGGGTGCGGAGCGTCTCTTCTGGAAATTGCCCGGCGTTTATTCGACGCAAGCCGGATACGCCGCGGGATCGACTCCCAATCCGACCTATCGCGAAGTGTGTTCCGGAATGACCGGGCACGCGGAGGTGGTGCGCGTGATCTATGATCCGGCGAAGATCACCTACGAACAGCTTTTAAAAACCTTCTGGGAGAATCACGATCCCACCCAGGGCATGCGTCAGGGCAACGATATCGGCACGCAGTATCGTTCGGGGATCTACGTGTACAACGCGGCGCAGCGCAAACTCGCAGAAGCGTCCAAGGCGGTCTACCAGCAGGCGCTCGCGAGCAAAAATGCCGGCACGATTACAACTGAGATTCTGGACGCGCCGACGTTCTATTACGCCGAGGAGTATCACCAGCAATATCTGGAGAAGAACCCAGGCGGATATTGCGGGATCGGCGGCAAGGGAATCAGCTGCCCCGGTTTCGCGGCGTAAGCCGTTTAGCCGCTCAACCGAACCTGACCGCGTAAATCGGTGCGAGATGGGCGGTTAGGAGCGTCCAGTCTTCGCCGCCGTTTGCGCTGGTCCAGAGTCCGCCGGTGGTCGAACCCATGGCCAGAGCATCGCCCGTTTCATCGACCGCGAGCCCGTGACGATACACCAGGTCAAAACATTGCCCTTGCGGAAGACCGCGCCGTAACGTCTCGAACGTTTTACCGCCGTCCCGTGTGCGGTTGACGACCATGTTGCCGTCGACGGGATAGCGATGCTCGTCTTTCTTCGCGGGCACGAACCAGGCGGTGTTGCCATCCTTCGGGTGGACGGCGACCGGAAATCCGAAGTGCGAGATCGGGGCGGTGGCAACTTCATGCCAGCTCTGCAAGTCGTCCGCACACACGAAGATGCCGTTGTGATGCTGAACCCACCACATGTGCGGATGGGACGGGGACTGCGCGAGCATGTGCACATCCTGGATCACAGGATCGAATTGCTGATCGGGCGGCAAGAATTCCGCGCGCAAGCCGTGGCCCGCGACGCGCCAGGTTCTGCCGGCATCCTCTGTGACCGTCACGCCCCCGCAGGACACCGCGACCGCAACTCGATTTGAATTGCGCGGATCGACACAAATCGCGTGAAGCGCCGGGTCCACGGTACCGCCGCCGAACCACCGCGCCCGCTCGGGCATGTTCCACAACGATTCATTGAGCTCCCAGCTTTCTCCGAGATCCTTCGAATAGAAGAGCCCCGGCGTCGCGCCCGCCCATAACGCGCCCGGCTTGTCGGTCCCTGCCCAGGCCATGGACCACACTTGGGCTACGGATGGCGCCTTGTCTTTTTCCGCAGGGTCGCTGGTTTCGAGCTTCGGATGTTTCGGCGGCTCGAGTTCGGTCCATGTCGCGCCGCCGTCCGTCGTGCGATGCAGCTTCGCGCCGAAATGGCCAAGGTTCAGCGCACAGAAGATTGTCCGGTTATCGGACGAGGGCAAAACAAAGGAGACCGGAGAGCCGAGGAAGTGGGTCGCATGATGACGCCAGCGTTCCCCCTCGCGGGCGTAGACGATGAGGCCTTTCCGAGTCGACACGTAGAGATGCGTTGCCATCACTTCCCTCCCTCTTTGCCCTCAACCGCCCGAGAGCGCTTGCAGGACGTAGACCTCGCTATGCGGCGCGACGGGCGCGGCCAATATGTCCTTGCGTAGGTGCGCGCCGTCCACGAACACCGCAATGTGCAGCCTGAGGCGATCCTGGTCGTCGAGCACGTAGCCGCGCACGGCCGGAAAGCGTGCAAAAACGTCCTCGAGAACCTCCGCGACGGTGGTTCCGGCGGCATCGACCGGCGCGGCCGGCGCAACGTGGCGCAAATGCGAGGTAAAATGAACCAGAGCCATCGCACTATCGTGCCGGAGCCTACCGGCATTTGTCGAGCGGACTTGTAGGAGCGGCTGCGGAACAATAGAACGGCGGAGAGGCTTTCACTTGCCGGAGGGCATTTCATGCCTGGAATCATGTGGTACTTCGTTATTGCGCTGATCGTGCTGCTCGCCGTCATCATGGCAGTCCCAAGCGAAGGCGCGGAACCGGCGCACGCACAAGTTTCGTTCGTCACGCTGCAGGTCTGACCCATGGCCGTCACCGCCGAGTCCATCAGGGCGGCACGCGAGCGAACCGCCGGTCTGGTCGCGGTGACACCGACGCTCCATAGCCTCGCGCTTTCCGAGATCACGGGCGCAAATGTTTTCGTCAAATACGAAAACATGCAGCATACGGGTTCGTTCAAGACTCGCGGCGCGGCCGCGAAGCTCACCGTCCTGACCGACGCCCAGAAGCGCACCGGCGTGATCGCAATGTCGGCGGGAAACCACGCGCAAGGCGTAGCTTTCCATGCGGGACGCTTAAGAATTCCGGCAACGATCGTGATGCCGAAGGGCACCCCCTTCAACAAAGTGCGCAAGACGCGTGATTACGGCGGAACCGTTGTGCTGGAAGGAGAGACCCTCGCCGAAGCGCGCGCCGCCGCGCGCCGGATCGGCGAAGAGCGCGGACTGACGTTCATCCATCCTTACGACGATGACGAGGTGATCGCCGGTCAGGGCGTGATCGGCCTTGAAGTCATGGAAGCGGTCTCGGACGCCGAGATGATCGTGGCGCCGGTCGGCGGAGGCGGGCTGATCGCCGGGATCGCGACGGCGGCGAAGAGCCTCAAGGAGACCGTCCGGGTCGTGGGTGTCGAGACGGCGCTGTACCCGTCGATGATCAACGCCGTCAGGCAGGAGGACGCTCCCAACGGCGGCGCCACAGTGGCGGAAGGAATCGCTGTGGCCGAGGCCGGCGCGCGCACCGTACCCGTCGTTAAATCCCTTGTCGAAGATGTGCTGACCGTCAGCGAAGCCAATCTCGAACGTGGAATTAGTCTGTTTGCCAATGCGGCCAAGACCGTCGCCGAGGGCGCCGGAGCCGCGCCGCTGGCGGCCCTGCTACAATACCCGGCGCGTTTCAAAGGGCAGAAGGTCGTACTGATTCTGTCCGGCGGGAACATTGATCCGCGTCTATTGTCGTCGGTGCTGCTGCGCGATCTCGTGCGTGTGGGCCAAATCCTGACGCTTTCCATCGTCCTGCCCGACCGTCCCGGCTCGCTCGAAGCCATCACCGCGATCTGCGCCCAGGAAGATGCGAACGTGATCGATGTCTCGCACCGACGCTTGGGGCTCGATCTCGCAGCGAGCGCCGCGCGCCTGGACATCACCATCGAAACCCGGGACCCTGACCATGCCGCGCAAATCGTCGGCCGGATCCGCGCCGCCGGCTTCGCACCCACCGCACACGAACCATACCTGCTTGAATCATGAGCGCCGCCACGATGCATGAAGGCAGCAACCCGGTCCTAGTCGAGATTGTGCGCGCCGGCCACGTGGAGAGTGTCCATCGCGGCGCCGCATGCGTCGTCGACACCTCGGGCCGCCTTCTGCACCAGTGGGGCGACGTGGCGGAGTCCATCTGCCCCCGCTCTGCGGTGAAGCCTTTCCAGGCCATCCCGCTGATTGAGAGCGGCGCCGCCGATGCGGCGGGGCTTGGACTGGAGGAGTTATCGCTCGCGTGCGCATCCCATGGCGGCGAGCCGGTGCATGTGACCCGCGTCAGCGCCTGGCTCGCGCGCATCAAGTGCACGGCGGCGGACCTAGAGTGCGGCACTCATCTGCCCACGAGTACGGAGGCCGCAGAGGCGCTTCTACGCGCCGGCGAAACCCCGTGCCCTCTGCATCACAATTGCTCCGGAAAACACACCGGGTTCCTGACCCTGGCGCGGCATGCCGGCTGGAATACACAGGGCTACACCGAAGCGAACCATCCCGTGCAGCGCGCCGCTCTCGAAGCCCTCGCGAAAATGGCGGACTGCGATCCGGCGAAGTGGCCCGTCGTTCGCGACGGCTGCAGCGCGGCGAATGTGTTTCTGCCCCTGCACGCCCTCGCCCGGTCGTGGGCTCACCTGGGCACGACACCGGCGACGACACGGTTGCTCGACGCCATGAAGGCCCATCCCATCCTGATGTCCGGGCACGGCCACGCCTGCGCGACCATGATCGGCGCGATCAAAGGCCGCGGCGTGGTGAAGCTGGGCGCCGAGGGCGTCTATGCGGCGGTCTTGCCGGAGCGCGGACTCGGGATCGCGCTGAAGATCGACGACGGCGCCTCCCGCGCTTCCGTCATTGCAATGGCGGCGCTTCTCACGTGGCTGGATGCTTTCGCGCCCGACGCGGCGGAGTCCATCCATGCCCTCCGCACACCGGCGATTAAAGCCGCAGCCGGAAGCGTCACGGGCCATATGCGCCCCGCGGCGGATTGGCTTACTTGATCAGCTTACTCAGGTCCTTGAATTCCGGCGTCCCGGCGACATGCAGCCATTCAAACACGGCCATTTCGGTCGTGACGAGGGTGATGCGCTCGGCCGCATAGCGCGCCTTCGCCGTGGCGACGCTCTCCGGCTTTCGCGACGTGACCGCGTCCACCGCCACAAAAACGTTCAGCCCACCGCCGGCGAAACCAAGCGCGCTCTGCAGCACACACACGTGCGATTCTATGCCGCAGATCACGAGCTGGGCGCGACCCTCGGACGCCAGTGTGCGAACCCGCGTGTTGATGGCGCCGTCGGAGGCACAAGAGAAATGCATCTTTTCAAGAACCGCCGCGTCGCCCTTAAGGGCGTCGAGGCGTGGCACCGTCGCGCCAAGCCCCTTGCGGTACTGCTCCGAGATTGTCACGGGAATACCGAGTCGGTGCGCCGCCTGCATCAAGATCGCGCAGTTCTCGACCATCGGCGCGCCCTCATGCATGGCGGGCAGGAGCCGTTCCTGCACATCCACCACCAGAAGCTGACTCCGTCCCCGATCAAGCAGCATAGGGATACCCTTCGTATGTTCGGCTCAGAATAGGGCGACGGGCGTCTACGGCCTACAGAAACCTAAAGCGACATGTTAGTCTCGGGCGATGAGGCAACCCATGGGCGGCACGATGAATCGAAAGACGGTCATCATCCTGATGACCGCTGGTGTATTCGCCGTGCTGTCGATGCTGATGCTTCTCTTCTTCGAAGGTTGGCCGCCGTGGCCGGTGATTTTCTGGTTCGCCGTCAGTCATGCCTTCTTCTGCCGCGTGATCCTCGGCGTGAAACCTTTCACGGGGCCGTATACCGAACCGATGGCGGATCCGGAACCGCCGCGGCGGAGATAGCGCGTGGCAAAAAAGGACCAGCGAAAGACGCCGAAGGGAAAGACCTCGGAGCGAAAAGCGCCGGAGCGAAACAAAGCGCCCGCGCCCTCAGCCGAGGCTGATGATGCGGCGGCGAAACGCCGGGTCGCTCTTCTCCGCCACAAGCTGACGCAAGCCATGGGCGATCCCCTGATGCGCGACCAGATCGTAAAAGCGATCAGGTCGATGTTGACCGAAGGCAAGTAGGGGAAATTGCGTAGGACTCGCGCGCCGCGGGTTTGCGCCCCGTCAACCTTAAGCTAACCCCTTTCTGCTCCACTCGCGTTTGATAAGGGCCGACAAAAGTCCGGCTCATCGAGGCGTGTGCATGAGTTTCGTTGAAAAAGTACGTTCGCAGTTCAGTCTCTTCAAAGCAAAAGCCAGCGCTCTCGAACCCGCGGACGATCGCGAGATCGCCGACTGGTCGCCGGAGTGCATGGCGTTCCTGCGCTATTGGACTTCGCTGCGCAAAGACGCCGGCGTCCCAACGTCAGAGGATTTCCTGGATTCGCCTTCGACGAGATTTGCACCTTACGTCTACATTCTCGAAATCCTAGACGGAGCGCCTGTCGTGCGCCTGCAAGGCCCGCAGCTCGAGCAGGCCTGGGCGCGCGACCTGACGGGCGGGGATTTCTTTCCGGGCCGCTCGGCCCGATTCCGCGCCGCCGCCATCGCGAATATGAGAGCGGTCCTCACGCATCCTTGTGGTCATCTGGCCCGCTCGACATACGCCACGTCCAAGGGTCTCAAGATCACCTCGGACTGGATTCAACTGCCTCTTGGGGTCCGCGAAGGCCGCGCGCCTCGCCTTGTGGGAGCGGTTTTCCAACATACGGGGCGCAGCCTCGGGCATGTCGCCACACACCATTTCGAGTTGCACAAGCTGGCATGGATCGACGCTGGGTGGGGCGTTCCGCACACCGACCCAACGCCCCTGACACCCTAGGCTAGGACGGAAAAACCGGTTTTCGTTTCGCCATGAAGGCCGCGTGACCTTCCTTGAAGTCGGGGCCCGAAATCGCGTCCGCGAACGCCGCGCGCGTTTCCGGCGTATCGTCCTTGGCGCCGTCGAGAACCATCTGGACATGGGCCTTCATGGTCTTCACCGAGAAGGGCGACGCTTCGGCCAACATCGCGGTGTACGCCTTCACTTCGTCGTCGAGCCGATCGGGCGCAACGACACGATCAGCCAAGCCGATTGCGAGCGCTTCCGCGGCGTCGAGGATGCGACCGGTGAACAACATGTCTCGCGCGCGGGCGGCGCCGACGACGTCCACCAATCTCTTCGTATCGGCGAGGCTATAAACAAGGCCGAGACGCGCGGGAGGAATCCCAAACCGCGCCGATGTGTCCGCAAAACGGAAATCACAGCAGAGGGCAATACCGCAACCCGCTCCAACACACGCGCCAGAGATCTTGGCGAGAGTCGGTTTGGAAACACGGTGCAGCTTTTTTTCCGACTGATGAATGACGTCCGAGGCCGCCGGTGCCGTGGACGGGTTCTGGGCGACCTGCCCAAACTCCTCGATGTCCGAGCCGGCTGCAAAGGCGCCCCCTTCTCCCGTGATCACGATCACTTTCACGGCCTTATCTCGTTCCGCCGCACCGACGAAATGCAGCAATTGCCGCCACATCTCGATCGTGATCGCATTGCGCTTTGACGGCTGATTGAAATGAATCGTGGCAACCGCGCCTTCACGCGTCAGATAAACAAGGTCTTCGGCCATGACTTACTCCGCCGGAACCTGCGCCGGACGTAAAGTTCGTTCCGGAGCGCGGTCGTAGACGCGGCCCAAGAACCAACCCAAAACGACCCAGAGCGCGGCGAGCGCCGCAGCGACGAGACTGGCGCCCGTCGGCCCGCTGCCCAGGACATCGAGCGCGGTCTTTGCCTGGCCGCCGACGTAGTCCGCGGCGCGGTAAACCGGCACGTCGATGAAGTTCTTGGCCTTGTACTTCGTTTCCGTGTCGAACGTGCTGAACAGCATCTCGCGCCCCGGGCGTACGAGCGCGTATTCGCCCCAGCGGCGGATCGTCAGCACGACCAGAACGACGGAGAGGACCGGCGCCATCGCCAACGCCACAAAGCCCACGACCATCGCGCAGGGAACAAGCGTGAGCAACGCGCGCACACCGAAACTCGACGCGATGCGCCCGGTGAGGAACACTTGCGTAAGGATCGTCAGCGACTGCACGACAATATCGATGTTCGCGAAAATCTGGGTGCGGCGGCCGGTGTCGGAGAACGTCTCTTCAACGATCCGAAGCTGCTCGAAATAGACAAAGGTATTGGCAGCGGACAGCAGCACCACAAACATGGCGATGCCCCACAAGAACGGCGAACGCAGGACGATACCGATGCCCGCAAAAGGGTTGCCGCCGGTCGCCGCGTCCACCGAGGTCTCTTGCCGTGGAAGGGCGGTGCCGGCCGCCTCGCCGGACATCCAGATCCTGATGAGAATGCGCTGGCAGACGATCGCGCCGAGAAAGCCGACGGCGCCGATGAAAAGAATTCCGGAGTTCCCAACGGAGTCCACCGCAAGGCGCGTCATCACGGGCCCGGCGAGCGCGCCGGCGGTCCCGCCGGCTGAAATAAATCCGAACAGCCGTTTCGCCTGGGCGCTGGAGAAGACTTCAAGCAGGAAGCTCCAGAAGAGGGACACCAGCATAAGATTGAGAACGCTGATCCAAACGTAGAAGAACGCCCCCACGGTCCGGCTGCCTTCATCAGCGCGGAAGACGAAGCCGACCGCGACAAAGATGACCGCGACACAGGCGTAGATCCACGGCAGCAGCACGCCGCGCCGAATGCGTGCGACGAGCCAGCCGAAGGCCGGGACGATGGCGATGGAGAAGGCCGCCGTGTACAGCCAAAGGTCCGCGACGTAAGCGCGGCCGAGAAGGGTCGCGATCGTTTCCCGCACCGGACGGACGGCAAAATAGCTGCCGAGGACAAAGAAGAAGAGAAAGAAGGCCGCCAAAACGGTGGATAGCTCGTGCGCTTCGACCTTGACGAGCGCATTCACCGCGCGTGAAAGGCGCGATTGTGCAACGGCCGGCGGGGACGAAGCGGAAGGCATCGGGGTTGTGTTTCCTCTTGGATCACGGAGCACTATAAGCGGGTTAATCGGCCAAAGTCTCGCGGATCTCACAGGAACGCCGGCCGTTCGCACACCACGATTGCTTCTGATAGCATTGACCCATGCCGTCCTTGCCGACCTTCGCGGCGTTTCGCCGCACGCTTTCCAACCGCAACTTCGCAATGTTCACCGCCGGGAATCTTGTCTCGGTGATCGGCAGTTGGATGCAGCGCGTCGCGGTAGGCTGGCTGACGTGGGAGCTGACCGGGTCCGCGGCATGGCTCGGCGCGGTGGCGTTCGCCGAGTTTATGCCGACGATTATCGTCGCGCCGATTGTGGGCGCGCTGGCCGACCGCTACGACCGCCGCAAGATCGCGCTCATCGGTCAGGTGCTTGCGACCGCGCAGGCGGGGGCGCTCGCGATCCTTACGGTGACGGGATTGGTCTCGCCGTTATGGATCCTTTTCCTGCAGCTGGCGTCGGGAATCATTCAGCCGGCAACGCAAACCGCGCGACTGGTGCTGGTCCCAAGTCTCGTCCCGCGGGAGAACCTTGGAAATGCGGTGGCGATCACGTCGCTGACCTTCAATATCGCCAGGATCGTCGGCCCGGCGATCTCGGGCGTGATGATCGCCACCATCGGCGCCGGATACTCATTTGCGATCAATGCGGCGAGCTATCTCTTCGTCATTGCGTCGCTGACCGCGATGACCGTTCCTCCGCGCGCGCAGGAAGCTAGATCGGCTGGATCTTTCTTGGAGTCCGTATGGACGGACATTGCCGAGGGCGCGCATTACGTCTGGACACATAAGGATCTGCGCATCGCCATCGGATTGATCGCTTGCTGCAGTGTGCTGACTTGGCCCCTCAGCGATCTCATGGCCGGGATCGCGGACAAGCAACTCGGGCACGGGGTCGCGGGCTTGGCGACCATGACATCGGCGCAAGGCGTCGGCGCGATCTGCGCGGGTTTGTTCGTCGCGCAGCGGAACAACCACGAGAATGCGCTGCGCATCGCGGTCACTTGCGCCCTTCTCAGCGGGATTGTCCTCATTCTCTTCGGGTTCAATCGGTCCTTTGTCTTGGCGGTGCCCTTGATCGCCGGTGTCGGGCTGTTGGGCGTTCTCACAAGCATCACCACCCAAACAGTGACGCAGATGGTGGCCGACGACCGGATGCGGGCGCGGACCATCAGCACATGGTATACGGTGACCCGCGTCGGACTTGCGTCGGGCGCGCTGATTCAGGGATCGGTGGCGAATGTCACCGGCTTCACCTTTCCGCTGGTCCTGGCCGGGGTCCTCACGCTCGCCGCCGGCGCCTACTTTCGCCATGCGCACAGGCGCGGCTAAGGTGGGCCGCCATCACGGCTTATGGCGCCCCCTGACACGGCGCGGTATGCTGCCTATATAAGAGAAGACATCGAATCGAGGAGAGAGTTCGCATGGGTATGAGCGCCGAAGCTGGCATTCTTGGCGTAGCGGCCGCCGTTGCGGTGGTTTTGAGCGTGGCATCGATGAGCGCCCGCGATTCCATGGCTCAGGCGAGCGCCGGTCCGGTGGATGCCTGCGCCCTTCTCAAGGACGCGGAAGTCGCCTCGACCTTGAAATTGAAAGTCCAGCCGGCGGACCGCCGGGACGACGGCAAGCTCGACCATAAGGAAGGGTACGAGGGCGCCTATTCCTCGACGTGTGTGTGGCGTGTGGCCGAGGACGAAGGCAAGGACAGCGTCGACCTGCCGATGGCCGGCATGCGTTTTGCGATTCTGAACGCCATCACTTGGCCGAAGAACAGCGGCAAGGCCGCTCACTTCCTGGAAGAATTCTATGTCGTCGCCGAGCAAGGCATCATCCCTTCGAAGCCGATCCAGCTGAAAGGCATCGGCGATGATGCTTTGTGGTGGGGCGACGGCGTCGCCTCGCGCGTCGGCGACGTCAGTTTCGGCGTCTCGGTGTTCCTGCAAAACGGCGACAAGGTCACGCAGCGCGGCATGGAAGAAGCGCTCGCCAAAAAGATCGCGGGCCGTCTCTAGCCGCGCGCCTGCGTCAGGCTTTGCCGCCTTTTCCTTCGCGCGCCGCCACCAACGCGCCGGCGGCGAAGAGAAGCCATCCAATCATCGCCGCGAACCCGCCCCAGGGCGCGAAGAAACCTGGGCCAGCGAACGAGAGCGAATAAAGCGCGCCCGGAAAAAGCACCGTGCCGAGCGCGAAGCCGATGGCGGCCAGACGAAAGAGCCCTTGGGCGCGGGCGCCCGCAAATCGTTCAGACACGGCCGTCGCAATAAGGAGGCCGAGCGCGTGGTTCATTTGGAAGTTCGCGCCTTCCTTAAACCAGACGACCGCCTGTTCCATGGCCGGCGCCATGGTCACCAGCCCGTGCGCGGCAAAAGCGTCGGCGCAGACGGACATCAGCGCCATGACGGCGCCGAAAACATAAAGGGTCACTGCGAAACGGCTCATCGGGTTTCCTATAAAGAGGCCTATCAACGGGTCTGAAGCGCGAGGGCTTTTTCAAGCACCCGGAAGCCGTCGAGAAATGCTTTTTCCGCATCCGCCACCGGCAGCGGTTTGAGGGTGACGTCCTTGAGGGGCTTTTCCTTGAAATTGAGGACAGTCTTGCACTCGGCGGCGGTGAAGCCCGCCAACTGGACAGCCTCAGTGGCTGCGGCAATGGTATCGGCTCTCTTTATAAGGGCCTTATCCTCGGCGGACAGCACCGGCTTCAGCCCGAACCGCAGGTAGATCGCCGCCGTCAGCCGGCGCTCGACCTCCTTGAAGACGTCACCGACCACCGCTTTCAGGGGCGTGATCAGATCGTGGGTCACATACTCCGAGGCATCGTGGAGCTTGGTGGCCATGAGCAGGCTGGCGGAGGCGCGCGGCTTCAGACGGCGCATAATCTCAACCGTAAGGTCAGAATGCTGGGCGACACTCCAACCATGAGGTCCGCGGGTTTGGCCGTTCCACCGGGTGTTCCGGGCCAGTCCCAGGGCGATGTCCTCGATCTCGATATCCAAGGGTGAGGGCTCCACCAGATTGAGCCGGCGGCCGGACAGCATCCTCTGCCAGGTCCGGGGGGCATGCTCGGCCAGGGTGGCCCGGGCCGCCTTGGGGGGGGTGGTCTTCACTGTATGTCCTTCAAAATCTTTGAATTGTCCCGGAGAAAGAATAGCTTAAAACTTGCAAAATAAGATCCCGGGGAACGGGCTGAAAGGGCGCCGGCGTCGAGCCGTGCCTTCAGGGGAAAAGCGCTTAGGGTATGGTGGCCGCGACTTCAGACTATTTGAAGCCCATCAGCTTCCTCGTTGTGGACGACCGCGCCTATATGCGCCGCGTCATCAAGGGGATCCTGGAGACGTTGGGCTGCAAGCGGATCGACGAAGCGCATCATGGCGGCGAGGCCCTGGGCGTCATGCGCAGTTGGGCGCCCGACATCGTCATCACCGAGTGGCTGCTTCAGCCGATGAGCGGCCTTGAGTTTCTCCGGTCGGTGCGCGCCGAGAAGAACAACAATATCCGGTTCACGCCCATCATCATGATCACGTCGGAAACGCGGCGCGAGAAAGTCATTCAGGCCCGCAATTGCGGCGTCACCGAATATGTCGCCAAGCCCTTCAACGCCAAAAGCCTGATCCTGCGCATCCGCGAGGTGATCGAGCGGCCGCGTCCGTTTGTCGACGTAGGCGGCTATTTCGGCCCGGACCGACGCCGCCGCTCCGAAGTGATGTCGGAAGGCGAGGAGAAGCGTGGCAAGGGCGGACCGCGCCCGACCACGAAGGAAGACATGAAGGCGAGCCTCACCCAGGAGCAGATCGACAAGCTCGTGGCCGGCGACGCGATCAGAGATCACTAACCCCTTGCCTTCCGTCCGCTTCGTTTACCAAGCATGAGCGACAACGTCCTGATCATCGGCGCCGGCCAAGCCGGTGCGCAGACGGCCATTTTCCTGCGCCAGAACAAATTCGACGGCGCGATTACGATGATCGGCGACGAGGCCTATGTGCCTTACGAGCGTCCCCCGCTGTCGAAGGGCTTTTTGTCCGGCGACGTGGAATTCGAGCGCATGGCGATGCGCCCGGAATCCTTCTACGCCGACAAACACATCGATTTGCGCTTGAAAACCAGGGTTTCGCACATCGACCGTGTGCAGAAGACCGTGGGCCTCGAAAGCGGTGAAGTCCTGCGCTACGGCAAGCTGGTGCTGGCGACCGGCGGGCGCGTGCGCCGCATGATTTGCCCGGGCGCCGATCTGCCCGGCGTGCACTACCTTCGCAACACCGACGATGTCCTTGGCTTTCGCGACCGGCTGGTCGCGGGATGCAGATTGGTGATCGTCGGCGGCGGTTATATCGGGCTGGAGGTCGCCGCGGTGGCGGTCAAGCGCGGCTGCACCGTGACCGTGCTTGAGATGATGCCGCGTGTGCTGAACCGCGTCGTCGCGCCGGAGCTTTCCGAGTTCTACACGCGCGTCCACCGCGATGCGGGCGTGGACATCCGGGCGTCGGAAACCGTCACGGGCTTCGAGGGGACGGGCGCGCTCTCCGGTGTCCGCTGCAGCGATGGAACCGTGATTGCCGCGGACGTCGCGGTGATCGGCATCGGGATCGTCCCCAACGTCGAACTGGCGGTGGAGGCCGGCTTGCCGGTCGATAACGGGATCGTCGTGGACGACTGCGCGCGCACCATCGATGGCGATATCTTTGCCGCCGGAGACTGCACCAACCATCCCTCGCGCAGCGTCGGCGAACGGCTGCGGCTTGAATCGGTGCCGAACGCGCTCGGTCAAGGAAAGGCCGCCGCGCTCGCGATCGTGGGCGCGCCCGTTCCTTATGATGAAGTTCCGTGGTTCTGGTCGGATCAGTACGACCTGAAATTGCAGATGGTCGGATTGTCGAAGCCGGGGGATCAGGTCGTGATCCGCGGCGACATGGCGGCGCGCAAATTCTCGGCCTGTTATTTGCGCGACAGCGTCTTCGTTGCCTGTCATGCGGTGAATACGGCGAAGGATTTCCTGCAGGCGAAAAAGCTGGTTTCGGCACGGGTGCGGCCCGACCCGAGTCTCCTCGCCGACCCCACCCGGCCGCTGCAAAGCTTCCTTCCCCAGGAAACCTGAGCCTTAGACCGTTGGAATCCCGGTGTTATTTCCGGCGGTCTTGCACTCTTCGGTTGAGCGATTAGGGTGGGGGCATGAGCGACGTCAGCATCAACGACATCTCGTCCTTCCAGCAGACCCAGAGCGCGCGCGTGCGCGATCCGGGCGTGCCGGTGAATGCCAATCCGCCGCCTCCGCCGCCGGATCCGTCGAAGAAGCTCCAGCAGGAGCCCAGCCCGCATCCGACCCGCGGCCAGAACGTCAATTTCACCATCTGATTATCCCGGCGTTGGCGGCAGCCTGCCTTTTCCGTATGAAGGCGGCCCATGACCGCAAACCTTTTTGAAATCTTCCGCGCCCGCTTTCCGGCGGACCGGTCACGTCCCTTCATCACCCGGCCCGAGGGCCGCATTTTCACCTATGACGAACTGGAACAGATCTCCGGGCGTCTGGCCGCCCTGCTGATCGAGTTAGGCGTTGCACCGGGAGATCGTGTCGCCGTTCAAGTCGAGAAGTCCGCAGAGGCGGTCTTCCTCTATCTCGCCTGTTTGCGCGCCGGCGCCATTTTCCTTCCGCTCAATACCGGCTATCGGTCCGACGAACTCGACTATTTTATTGCCGACGCCGAACCGGCCCTTGTCGTCGCCGACCCGGGTTCGAACGCGTTGAGGGATGTGTGCGCCGCCCGAAATGTGCGCCACGTGTTGACCCTCGATGCCGCAGGTCAGGGCACGCTGATGAACCGCGCGGCAAGCCTGACGCCGCTCGACGGATCATTGGTCCGCGCCGAGACCGACCTCGCCGCAATCCTTTATTCCTCCGGCACCACGGGAAAGCCCAAGGGCGTGATGCTGAGCCATGGAAACCTGGCGGCGAACGCCAAGGCGCTGCATGAGGTCTGGCGGTTCGGGCCCCAAGACATTCTGCTCCACACGCTGCCGATCTTTCATGTCCACGGATTGTTCGTTGCGCTGAATACCGTGCTGATGAACGGCACCGGAATGATCTTTCACAGCCGCTTCACGCCGGAAGACGCCATCCGCGACCTGCCGAAGGCCACGGTCTTCATGGGCGTGCCGACTTATTATGTACGACTCCTGGCCAACAGCGGATTCACCAAGGATGTCGCCGGCACTGTCCGCCTGTTCATCAGCGGCTCCGCTCCGCTTCTTGATGAGACGTTCCGTGCGTTCGAAGAACGCACCGGCAAACAGATCCTCGAACGCTACGGCATGACGGAAGCCTGCATCATCACCAGCGCGCATATCGACCGCCCGAGAACCGCCGGCGCGGTGGGATGGCCGCTTCCGGGCCTGACGCTGCGCGTGACGGACGAGACAAACCAGCCCGTGCCCAGCGGCACGACCGGCGAAATTCAGATCAAGGGACCGAGTGTCTTTCGCGGCTATTGGCGAAAGCCGGAAAAGACGGCGGAAGATTTCACCATCGACGGCTTCTTCAAGACCGGCGATCTCGCGCAGCTCGACCCCGATGGGATGGTGAACATTGTCGGCCGGGCAAAGGACATGATCATCTCGGGCGGTTACAACGTCTACCCGAAGGAGATCGAAACCGTGATCGACGGCCTTCCCGGCGTCGCGGAGTCCGCGGTTGTCGGCATGCCTCATCCCGATTTTGGCGAGGCGGGCCTCGCGGTCATAACTATGACCGCAGGCGCCGCGCCACTCGCTCCCGAAACGGTGCGGTCCGCCCTAAAAGAGTCCCTGGCGAGTTATAAAGTGCCGAAGATGATCGTGTTCGCCGAAACCCTCCCGCGCAATACGATGGGAAAGGTGCAGAAGAATCTGCTGCGGCAGGAATATCGCGCCCAGTGGGACGCGGGCGTGGCGCGCTGACCGCTACTTCGCGCCGCGCGGCGCGACCACCATATCGACAAGCGTCGAGCCGATCACGGAGCCGCGGCGGATATTGATGGTGGCGAGGCGGCCGGTGCTTTCCGAGCTGAAGGTGAGCAGGCTGTTGTCCGAACGCATGGCGGAAATTTCCACCCAGCCGAAGTTCGGCATTTCCCGGTGCAGGAAGTCGAAGACCTCATCGGCCGACCCGGACGCCGTGTAGGTCAACCGCCCGAGCCAGCGCTCGTCGGTGCCGAAGATCATGGTGCGGGCGGGATCGACCTTGTAGCCCGCGGGCAGCGCCGTTCCCTTGGCGAGGATCAGCACTTGAGCTGTCGAGCCTGCCGCCGCGGCCTCGTCGGACGCGGCTGGAACCGTATTCGCGGTGACCGGCGGCCCTTCCGAACAGGCAGCTACGGTTAGGAAAAGCGCAAGCACCGGCGCGCGACGAAACATGGCCACCCCAGGAGAAGATGAGTTAAGCGCCATTCTATCACAAAATTTTTGTCAGCTCGCCAGTTCCGGAAAGTAACGCGCGAACATGCGCGCGAAATGGTCGACGAGCGTGCGGTGCTTGAGAGCCGCAATCTTTAACGGACTGTCCCATGACGAGCGGATGATGTTGCCGACGTAGGAATAGAGACAGGCGTCGAGCACCGTCGGCTCTTCGCCGAAGGCATAGGGGCGGGTGCCAAGCCAGTGAGCGACGGCCTGGAGGTCGGAAATACCGAGCTGCCAAATGACCTCCGGCGCGTGCCGTCCGAGACCTTGCGCATGGAGGGCGCGCTGGTATTTGCGCCGTCCCGCCCAGGCCGCAATCCCGGTCAAGGCCGCCGGAATGCCGAGATCGCCGAGAAATTTGCGGCGAAGTTCGACAGGCGCGGCCACCCACCGTCCATAGACCGCGACCCAGTATAAATGCTCGTCGAGCATGCGCTGGAAGGCGACCGACTCCCCGCGCTGCGCCAGGGTCAGCTTTCCATCGACAGGGTGGCCGAAACGCGCCTCGAGGGCCGCGATGATGCGGCTCGAATCCGTAAGCGTCTCACCGTCGATCACAATGTAGGGACACTTGCCCGTGGCCGAGCCGGGCCGCAGCACCGTGCGTGATTCATAAGCAAGTCCGGCCATCCGCAGATAGGTTTCCAGCTTCATGCAAAAAGGGCTGGGATTGGGAAGGCCGTACAAGGGCGGAAATTGATAGAGCGTAATCATATGAATCCTCCGGCCTGACGCTGCCACAGTTTGGCGTAAGCGCCGCCCGCCGCGAGCAGCTCCGCGTGGGTTCCCTGTTCCACGATGCGCCCCTTGTCGAGCACGACGATGCGGTCCAGATGCGCGATGGTGGACAGACGATGGGCGATGGCAATCACCGTGCGACCCTTCATCAGCGTCAGGAGACCATCTTGAATCAGATGTTCGGCCTCGCTGTCCAGGGACGAAGTGGCCTCGTCGAGCAGCAGGATGGGGGCATTCTTCAAGAACGCGCGGGCGATGGCGACGCGCTGGCGTTCGCCGCCCGATAGCTTCATGCCCTTTTCTCCGACAATAGAGTCGTAACCCTGTTCGCGGGCCGAAATGAATTCGTGGCAATGGGCGAGCTTGGCGGCGGCCACGACGTCCGCATCCGAGGCGTCGGGGCGGCTATAGCGAATATTGTCGCGCACCGAGCGATGGAAAATGCTGGGGTTCTGCGGCACCTCCCCGATGCAATCGTGTAAGGAGTCCCACGTCACGTGGGCGATATCCTGACCATCGATGGCAATACGCCCGCGCTCATAAATGAATTGGCGGCGCAGCAGCTTGATGAATGTGCTTTTCCCCGCGCCCGAGGGGCCCACCAGACCCACGCGCTCTCCGGCTTTAATGGAAAGGGAGAAGCCATCGAAGACAGGCGCGCCGTCGGCGTAAGAGAATGTGATGCCCTGGAAATCGATCGCGCCGCGCGTCACCTGAAGGGCGCGGGCGCCTGGGGCGTCCACGATTTCGTGTTCGGCCAGAATGGTCGTGAGCGCCTCGCTCAGGATTCCGTAATACTCGAAATAGACGAAGAGATTGTCGCCGAGCGTGCGGATCGTGGCGGCCACCGTGAAGGAGAGCATGAGCACGGTCGTAAACGCGCCGACCGACATGGTTCCCGCAACGGCCGCCTGCAGGCTTTCCCACGCCAGCCAGGCGACGAAAGCGACGCTGAGCACATGCAGCGTCATGCGCATCGCCGACAGCGACAGGCGCAGTTTCAGATAGGAGGTGCGTTCGGCGTCATTGAGCGGTTGCATGGTCGCCCGCTCGTAGACAGCGCGGGCAAAGCTGCGGACGACATCCCAATTGGTGACGGAATCCACCATGCGCGCAACCACGTCCGCGGCCGCCTTCGCGTTGGCTTTGGCGTAGTGGCGCATACGCTGCGCGGTGAAGACGGCAACGCCGGTGAACACGACGAGAAAAACGCAGAATGGCCCAAGAAGATCGCGCGCCTGATGAAGGATCATCACCACGGTGATGGCGAGCATGACGCCCAGGCGCACGAAGTTGGTGCAAAGGTAATCGATGATGACGATGGCCGCATTGCCCGCCTGGCGGATTTTCTGCACCAGGCCGCCGCTAGCATTGTCCATAAAATAACGCGGCGCGTGGCCGTGGAGGTAGGCGAACATCTCGTCCTGCATGTGCAGGCGCAAATCCGTCAGACGCACTTGGGAATAGGAGGCGTAAAGGTGCGTGAAGACATACGTACCCATCCATGTGCCGCAGAGCGCGGCGAACCAAGGCAAGACTTCGGACATCGCGCCCGGTACGCCGGCGGACTGGATCAGCGTTAAGGCCTGGACCAGCTGACCGACGAAAAAGGGCTGCAGCGTCTCGAGGGCGGTCCACACGCCCATCAGCACGATCATGCCGGCGAGCGAGAGAAGAAAGCCTGCCTGAAGATAGTGGAGGATATACAGGAAGGGCGTTCGCGGGAGCGCCACGCCGCCGTCCGGGATCTTTATGACGGCGTTCGCGTGCGGCTCCTCTGTGACGACACGCGCGGCGGATTCATCGGGCATGAGACGAGTATAAAAGAAAAAGGCCGGGGACGACCCGGCCTTTTCGCATCGCGTCGCCGGCGCGTCTACTTCGAGACTTGGCCACGGACTTCGCCGCCCTTGTTCATGGCCGTATGGACGTTGACGTACAACTTGCCCGCGTTGAGATCGGCGATCTGCGCATCGGTCAGCGTCGCTTTTCCGGTCAGCGGACTCTTCGGAGGCGTTCCTTGCACCCCGAGCTGCACGGCCACGCCGGCATTCATGCCTTTATCGGCCGGACCATGGATGTGAGCGGCAACGGCATCACCGGTGAGTCCTTCCCAGGTCACGTTCCAGGTCAGTTCCTTTGTCGTCGGATTCAGCATGAGATCGGCGTGGCCTTTTCCCGTGCTGGCGTTCGGCGGCACTTCTTCCGCCGAGGTCAGGGTCGCGGTGTATTTGACGGTGGCATCGGCGGCTTGGGCGGCGAAAGAAATCCCGACGGCGAAGAGAGCGCCGGCGGCCAATTGGAGCAATTTGCTCATGAAGTCCTCCCACATACGTGTTTGAATGCGGCACTACGCCCGCACGCCTCCAGGGCGAAACAAAGGATAGACGCTCTATCGGAGGTGTCTAGGCGATTTGGGAAGATGATATCCATTGCATGGGCTTGTGACGCAGGCGCCGCGACCTTGCGCCCAACCCATAAGCGCATGTCCACACCCTTCTTTTTCATGAGCGAATGTCATGTCACTGACACTCTACTTTCACCCGTTCTCGTCCTACTGCCAGAAGGCCTTGATCGCCCTATATGAGAGCGGCACGGCGTTCACGTCCAAAATCATCAATCTTGGAGACCCTGCGTCCGCCGCTGAATTGAGGCGGGTATGGCCGCTGGGGCGGTTTCCGGTCCTGCGCGACGACGCGCGCGGCGAGACCATCCCGGAATCGAGCATCATCGTGGAGTACCTCGCCCTTCACTATCCGGGACCGGTGGAACTGGTGCCTAAGGATGCGGAACTCGCGCGTAAAGTGCGCGGCCTCGACCGCTTCTTCGATCTCTACATCAACGACCCCATGTCCAAGATCGTCACGGACAACTTTCGCCCGGCGGGACGAAACGATCCTCACGGCGTTGAAACCGCCCGCACGCTGCTCGGCACGGCGTATCAGATTCTCGAACAGGAACTCGCTGGAAAGACCTGGGCGGCGGGAGAGTCATTCACGATGGCGGACTGCGCCGCGGCTCCTTTTCTCTTCTACGCCAATCTCGTCGCGCCGTTTCAAAACCATGCGCGCGTCTCGGCGTACTACAATAGACTGGCGGCGAGACCATCTTTCCTACGGGCGCTGAAAGAGGCGCAGCCTTACAACAAGGGCGTCCCGTTCGAGAAAGCCTACGCCGCGGAGTTCGCGCGGTTGACCGGCACATAAGCGCCGCGCCCCGAAAAGAGGTTTGAGACATGATCGATCTTGTGATTGAGCAGCGGCGCAAGGATCTCGGCGGTTTCGAGGTCGGCCGGGTTCTGCCTTTTGCAAAACGGCGCATGGTCGGCCCCTTCGTTTTCTTCGATCATATGGGCCCCGTGACGCTGGCGCCCGGACTTCCCCGGAGCGTGGATGTGCGCCCGCATCCCCACATCGGCCTTTCCACGGTGACATATCTTTTCTCCGGGGAGATCATGCATCGCGACAGCGTGGGCTCGGCCGAATCGATCCGGCCCGGCGAAGTAAATTGGATGACCGCGGGACGCGGCATTACCCACAGCGAGCGCTTCGAAAAGGCGCGCGCGGAGGGCGATCACTTGCACGGCATCCAGGCCTGGGTTGCTCTGCCGGCGGAGCACGAGGAAACCGCGCCGGGATTTTCCCATCACGCCGGCGCCGATCTGCCGGGATGGAGCGAGGCGGGTGTGCGCGGCCGACTGATCGCGGGAGCAGCGTACGGCCTCACCGCCGCGGTGAAGACTCACTCGCCGCTTTTCTACGTGCATCTCGATTTGGATCCGGGCGCGCGCGCCGAGATCCCCGGCGGCCATAGCGAAAGAGCGGTGTACGTGGCGGCCGGCGAAATCGAGATGGCCGGGCAAACCTTTTCCGCAGGGCAGATGCTGGTGCTCACCAAAGCCGCGGCGTCCTTTACCGCAAAGACCCGTGCGACGGTCATGCTTCTTGGCGGCGAACCGGTCGGCGAGCGGTTCCTATATTGGAATTTCGTCTCCTCATCGAAGGAACGCCTTGAGCAAGCCAAGGCCGATTGGGTTGCGGGCCGCATGAAGCTTCCGGACGCGGACGACAAAGAGTTTATCCCATTGCCGGCCGAGCCGGCCCCGCCCCCGCCGCCCGCGTCATGAGACCTATGCGCGCCCTTCTCGTTGCGCTCGTCATGGTTGCCGCGAGCGCGCCGGCTTTTGGATGGAGCCGCGATGGGCACCGCCTCTCGTGCGCGATCGCGCTCGATGTCATTTCCCCGTCGACGCGCGCCGCGGCTTTCGAGATTTTAGAGATCGACCGCAGCGAAGAGTTTCTCGACCTCTGCTCCTGGGCGGATCGCGTGAAGGCGACGCAGCCCGAGACGGCGCCATGGCATTCCATGCTTCTCCCCCGCGGCGCGACGTCCATCGACGTGGCGCGCGACTGCCCGGAGCCGAAGAGTTGCGTCCTCAATCGGGTGGTGCAGGAAATCAGCACGCTCAAGAGCGATGCGCCGCGGGACCAGAAGGCGACGGCACTGAAGCTCCTGATGCATCTCATCGCCGATTTGCACCAGCCGCTGAATTTGGGCTTCGCGGACGACGAAGGTGGAAAGAAGATCGCGGCGACATTCCTGGGCCAGCCGAGCACCCTGCATGAGATCTGGGAGACAAAGCTGCTGGAGGCCGACCGCGCGGCGCCCGATAGCGCCCACGAAACCCTCTGGCTCGCACATGAAGTACAGACGCACCCCGCGCCGCTCGATTGGGCCCGCGAGAGTTTCTTCATCATGCGCAGCCCGGCGACCGGATATATCGGCAATCCGGGCGGCCTGCCGTTCGACGAAAGATATGTTCAGCAGAACCGCCCCATCGCCATGGGGCAATTGGAAAAGGCCGGTGTGCGGCTTGGGCTTACGCTCAACGACGCCCTGCGTTAAATTTTCGCCGTGACGCATTCATTCAAAAAAATCGCCGTCGTCGGCGCGGGCTCGATGGGCGGACTGCTTGGCGCAAAGCTCGCGCTGGACGGGCATGACGTGACGTTCATCGCGCGCGGCGCCACGCTCGACGCGCTAAGGCGCGGATTCACGATGATCGACACCAAGGGCGAACGGCATGCGCCTGCCGTGAAGGCCGCCGCCGCTGAAGAGGCCGGCCCCTTCGATCTTGTGATGCTGTGCCTCAAAGCCCATCAGATCGCAGGCGCGGCCGCGACGCTGCCCCGGCTCTTTCACGAGACGACGCCGGTGGTCGCCGTCCTGAATGGGATTCCCTGGTGGTATTTTCATAGAAGTGGCGGCGCATTCGATGGACGCGCGCTGGCGTGTGTCGATCCCGATGGCGCCATCGGACGGGCGATCGAAGGCCGCCGTGTCGTCGGCGCGGTCATCTATGCCGCCGCGAAGGTCGTCGCGCCCGGTACGGTCCATGTGACCGATACGATGCGTTTCATTCTCGGCGAACCGGACGGCAGCCTGTCGGCCCGCGTGCAAACACTTACGGATATCTTCAATCGGACGGGCTTCACGACCCTGGTGAGCCAGGACATTCGCTCGGACATTTGGACGAAAGTCTGGGGCAACTCCTCTTTCAACCCCGTGAGCGCCCTCACCGGCGCCGGGCTGGCCAGTATCGCGAGAAACCCGGGGGCCTGCGATGTCGTGCGCGCCATCATGCGCGAGGTTCAACAGGTGGTGGAAGCGCTCGGTCTCAAAATGAAGATGGACCTTGAAGAACGCATCCGCGTGACCGAGTCCCTTGGCGACCATAAGACGTCGATGCTTCAAGACATCGAGGCGCGGCGCACGCCCGAGACGGACGCCAATATGGGCGCCGTCGCCGAGATCGCGAAGCTGGTGGGCGTGCCGACGCCGATGTTGGATACGATCCACGCCATGACGCGCCTGTTGGGCCGGACCGTCACCGGCGCGGCGGCGTGAAAGCGGCCGCGCCCGCGCTGCTTTTCCTGCTGGGCGCATCGGCGCCCGCGCCGGCCTGGGACGCCGCCGGACATCGCATCGCCTGCGCCATTGCCTGGGACGAACTGCCGCCGCCCACGCGCGCGAAGATCGGCACACTGCTGGGGACGCCCGGCCGTGACGCTTTTGCCGAAAGCTGCACCGGGCTCGCGCCTGGGCGAGATGCGGCAGCCCTTCACCACGTCTTCATTCCGAAAGCGGCGCGTGTGGTCGAGGTGGCCCGCGACTGTCCTTCCGGCTGCGCGTTGACGGAAATCGAGCGCAGTGTGGCCGTTCTCAAAGGGGAAGCAAGCCCCTCGGAGAAGGCGGACGCGGTTAAGACGCTCGCGCATCTCGTCGCCGACATTCATCAGCCGCTGAACATCGCCTTCGCGCAGGACGGCGGCGGCGCGGAGATCAGGGGAACGTTTCAAGGACGGCCCGTCTCGTTGCGCGACATGTGGGAGACCGAGCTTGTCGGCACTTTGGCCAGCCTCGGCGGAAAAATGGGCCGGGTCTATGACTTCATGTCGATCGAGGCGCGGGCGCCGAAGACAAAGCTGGCGACCCCGCTCGATTGGGCCAACGAAACTTTGTGGATCATGCGATCCCCCGCGACGGGCTACTTGGGCAGCCCCGGCGGAATCGACTACGATGAAACCTATCTGCGGCAAAATCGCCGCATCGCGCTTGAACAACTCGACAAGTCCGGCGTGCGGCTCGCCGCGCTCCTGACGGAGGTGCTCGATGGGCCGTGAAGCTCTCTGCCACTGCCGCTGGGGCGGTCAGTCCGCCGAAGTGAAGGCGCTGCTTGAAACGCATGAGCTGATCTTGCGCGGAGAGCTGAAGAAGAAAGTTCCGATCGCCGATCTCAAGGATGTCCAGACCGACGGCGAGGACCTCGTCTTCAAAGTGGGGCGGGAGAGCGTGGCGCTGACCCTCGGCCAAAAAGAGGCCGCGAGCTGGGAAAAGAAAATCAAAACGCCGCCGCCGTCATTGAAGGACAAGCTGGGCCTGAAAGACGATGCGAAGGCCCTGGTGATCGGACCGGTGAAAGATCCCGTCCTTGCGGCGGCGCTGAAGGGCGCGACCACCAAGAGTCCGGCCAAGGCGGCGATGGCACTGGCGTCGATCGAAAGCGAGAAAGACGTGCTGCAGGCGATTAAGGCCTGCCCGAAAGAGGCGCCGATCTGGATCGTCTATCGAAAGGGCAAGACGGCCGTGTTCGGCGACGGCCCGGTGCGGGCTGTGATGCGCGCCAAAGGATTCATCGACACAAAGATTTCGGCCGTTTCGGACGCGTTCAGCGCGACGCGTTATTCGCGCAAGCGCTAAAATGCGCCCTGTCCACTCAGCTTGACACGCTTTTACGCGGCACGCGGCAGACGGAAAAGCCGCTTATTTCGTGCAGCGCCAGAAACTTACACTGCCGCGTAACTACGCGGCAGCCGCGCGGCAGTGGACCCTCTTTTCGCATAGCGCGCGCACAGCCATGCGCTGAGCGCGGTGCTCGTCTTCATATGATTTACGATGTCAAACAACCGCGCGTGCGGCACGCCGCATGCGCCGGAGCATGCTGCGCCCCGACGCGATTTTTTGTCATCCGATTTTTGGGCAGGCGGTGAATTTTATGTCCCCGAAATTCAAAAGTGTGCGGGGGACGAGTCGCCTCGCATTCCCGTGCGAGCGCTGGAGGGACGCCCGGGATGGGAATCGCCGGACGGGGCTTCGCGGGGAGGCAGACGCTCTAGACCGCGCCGTCGAGGAACGCACCGACCAGGCTAAACACCTGCTCGGGGTATTCCTTATAAGGAACGTGTCCGCAGCCGCTCAGAATCGCGAGCTGCACTGGTCCACCGGCGTGCGCGCGGATCATCTCGGGATGACGCAGAGACCCGTATTCGTCCTTATCGCCGTGGATCGCCAGCACCGGACAGTGAACGCGCGGCAGCATCGGCGCGAGCGACCAACCGGCGAAGGCCGGACGGGTCCAGGTCTCAAGCCATGCGGCCACGACCCATTCCGTCTTGTCGCCGTGATATTTGCGCAAGCGGGCGATGCGGTCGCTGCCGGGTCCCAGCGTGGCCTGGGCCACGGCGATGCCGTCCAACGTCACGCTTTCCACGAAGGCTTGCGCGGACATGGAGACGACGCCGCGGCAGCGGCCCGGGAAGAGGGGCGCCGCGGAAAGGGACATCCCGGCCCCGACGCTATGTCCGCAGAGCACAAAAGTGTCGATGCGCAGTTGCTCCAGAAGGACCGGGAGGGTGTCGCGACCTTCCGCCGCAATGAAGTCCAGCGCCAGGACGCCGGGGTGCGGGTCGGATCGGCCGAAGCCGAGACGGTCGTAAGCGATCACCTGCCGGCCGGTCGCCGCCGAGAGCGCGGCGGGGAAGTCCCGCCACAGATCGATACAGCCAAGGGAGTCGTGGAGAAGAAGGATAGGCGGCTTGGGACCTGGACGGCCCCACAGCCGAATGAACACCCTGCCCCCCGGGAGGGAAATGAGGCGGTCCTCGGTCGGGGTCATATGGCTTTTACGATGAGGGAGAATGGCGCGCCCGGAAAGACTCGAACTTCCAACCTTCTGATCCGTAGTCAGATGCTCTATCCAATTGAGCTACGGGCGCGCTGTGGCCCCGGAAACCCCGGGACACCCGTCCGGCGGACCGAACGGGCGCTTGGGATACTAAGATCATGAGGCCTATGCAAGAAAAACCTCCAGAATTCCAAGGGGAAGTTTTGAAACGGGCGCATCCGGGGGCCGTCTCCCGGCTTGTTTGCGCTGGGGGCATCGCGTAAAGTCGCAAATGGTGCGGGGCGATGTCGGATTATGATGCATCGCCAAGCCTTTGGGGCAGCTTCTCTAAGGTTTGAGTTCGGGAAAGACCGGAACGGCTCGAGGCGCAGTGTTCACCCGGCGGAGTCCTTCCTTGAATTTGGGGCGTCCGAATTCGGGGGACCGGGCAGGATACTCACGAAGTGATTGCAGCCCGTCAGGGATGCAGCGCCGACCAAACCGGTTGTGGGGAATGTGAGAGTAAGAATGCAGGTATTGGGGCTGTCCACAGTACGTAACGGACAAATCAAGCTGGGCCATAAGCGCTCTCTGTTGAAACACGCTGGCATCGCGGCCTTGGCGATCACGCTTGCCGGATGCGCCGGTCAGGGATCGCGCCCCGCCAATGCGGCCGAGGCCGACACCGGGCGCACGCAGGTTGCCGCCGCCGTGGACTCGCAGAATTTAGCGCCGGCGGCCTCGTCCTCCAGCCGCTTCGGACCGACCGCGGTCGGCCAGAAAGCCGCGCAATTGCGGGCCGATTTCGAGAAATTGCGGACCAATACCGTCACCCGCAGCGAACAGCTGGAGACGATCCGCAAGCAGACCATCGCCAATGTGAACGCCTACCATGCGCTGGTCGGGGGCATCCGCTCCCGCCTGCAGATGGGCTCGACGCCGGGCAATCCGGAATTGCTGGCGAACTGGAGCTCGGCGCAGACGCAGCTGACGCAGATCGACGCCGACATCGCCACGCTGAATCAATTGTCGGCGCAGGTGTCGAGCGACGCCGGCGCATCGGCCTTCATCCTGGAGAATATCCGCGCGGCCTATGGGCTGTCGGGCGCACTTGAAGACGATCATCGCCAGCTGCGCATCCTGGAAGACGAAGTGAACCAGAACGCCATCGTCATCGATCGCGCGCTTTTGGATTTGAACGCGGAAATCGGCCGCCAGCAGGCCTATGTGAGCAGCGAGCGCAATTCGCTTGTGGAACTCGCCGCCGAGATCAACGCGGGACAGTCTTACCCGGCGACGGCCGCCGCGGGTCCGCGCCGCGCCGTTCCGGTGCGCAACGTCGCGACCGTTTCGGCCGAAGCATTCGCGCAGAAAAAGCCGCTAGTGGTGATCCGGTTCGACAAGCCGGACGTCGCCTTCGAGCCGCAGTTGTACCAGGCCCTATCCCGCGCGCTGGAGCGCCGTCCGGACGCGGTGTTCGACCTTGTCGCCGTGTCGCCGCAAGGCGGCAATCCGTCGGCCGCCCGCCGCAATGCCGACGCGGTGCTGGCCTCGATGACCAACATGGGTCTGCCGTCCGACCGGGTCGCCATGGCCGCGATGCCGAGCGCGTCGGCCAAGACCCCGGAAGTGCACATCTACGTTCAGTAGAGCTTCTTCAGACAAAAAAACGGGCGGGATCGGTATCGATCCCGCCCGTTTTGCTTTTGGATAGGCGCCGTTAGGCGGCGGCAGCGGTCGCCGCCGGTTGGGCGAGCGCATCCGTCTCCAGGGTGACCGCGACGGCGTGAACGACGGCCGCGATCCGCACGGCTTGCTGGATCTGGGCAGCCGAAACACCGGCTTTGCGCAACACCTTCTCGTGGCTGTCGATGCACAGGCCGCAGCCGTTGACCGCAGATACGATCAGCGACCACAGCTCGAAATCGACTTTATCGACACCCGGATTCGCCAGCGCATTCATGCGCAGGCGCGCGGGCAGCGTGCCGTATTCCTGATCGGAGACCAGATGCACGAAGCGGTAATAGACGTTGTTCATCGCCATGATGGCGGCGGCCGTCTTGGCGGCTTCGAACGCTTGCGGCGTCAGCACGGCCGCAGCGTCGGCGGACACCGCCGCGATCACGGCCTCGCTGCGCGAGGCCAGGGCGGCCGCGAGCAGTCCGCCAAATGTTTGCTGCGGCGTGAGCGTGGTATCGGCTGCGACGGACGACAGGTTGAGCCGCAGATCCTTGGCGTAGGCGGGAATCGTGTTCTTCAGGGCTTCGATGTGAGTGGTCATGGCGTCCTCGCGTGGTTCGGGAAAGGGTGGCGCCGCTCCGCCGTCTATGAAGGGGGGGAAGGAAAACGGAGCGGCGCCGGGTTGCAGTCCCGAGAGGGGGCGGGACTGCGTTGCAGAGCTAAGGCTAGGCGGCCTTCAAGGTCTCTTCGCCTTTCTGCCAGTTGCATGGGCAGAGTTCGTCGGTCTGCAGAGCGTCGAGCACGCGCAGGACTTCCTGCGGATTGCGGCCGACGTTCAGATCGTTCACGGCGACGTAGCGCACGATGTTGTCCGGATCGGCGATGATCGTGGCGCGGAAGGCGACACCTTCGTTGGGCTCAAGTACGCCCAGAGCGACGGAGAGTTCCTTCTTGATGTCGGCCAGCCAGGGGTACTTCACGGCGCCCAGGTCGGCGCGGCTCTTGCGCCAGGCCAGATGCACGAAGTCGCTGTCGGTCGAAGCGCCGATGAGCTGGGCGTCGCGGTCGGCGAAGTCGCCTTCGACATCGTTGAAACCGATGATTTCGGTCGGGCAGACGAAGGTGAAATCTTTCGGCCAGAACACGAACACCTTCCACTTTCCGGCGAAGCTTTGGTCGGTCAGGACCGGGAATTCGCCGCTGGTGTCTGAAACGGCCTTCAGGGAGAAGGCGGGAAGCTTTTGTCCAATCGAGATCATTTTTTTAAGTCCCTCTGTGTGGGTGGGTGGTTGCTGCTGGAGAGGTACTTAAGGGAGGAATTACATTGAATCTAACGATTAATAGTGATTATATTGATCGATTATGTCACTTAAACCGCTGCCCTCCCCGCGCCAGCTGCATTACCTGATCGCCCTGGTGGAGACCGGGCACTTCGGCCGCGCCGCCAAGAAGTGCAATGTCACGCAGTCCACGCTGAGCGCCGGGCTCAAGGAACTCGAAGCGACCCTGGGGGTGACCTTGATCGAGCGGACCCGCCGCCATGTGGTGGTGACGCCGTTGGGGCGCGCCGTCGCCGCGCGCGGGCGCGAAGCGATTCGCTACCTCGAAGACCTGGTGGACCTGGCGCAGGCGGGACGCGGCGAACTCGCCGGACCGCTGAACCTGGGCATCATTCCGACCATCGCGCCCTACGCGCTGCCGCGTTTGATGGCCGAAACGGAACGCACCTTTCCACGCTTGAAGCTCTTCGTTCGTGAGGAGCAGACAGCGCCGACGCTGGCGCGGCTGCGCAAGGGCGAACTCGATCTCGCCTTGATTGCGCTGCCTTACGACACGCAAGGACTTGAGGTCGCCGTGATCGGAGACGAGGACATGGTGGTGTGCATGCCCACCACACATCCGCTGGCGCAGAAAAAGAGTTTGCGCGAGGCAGACCTGCTCGACGTTCCGCTGTTGATGCTTGAAGGCGGTCACTGTCTTCGCGACCACGCGTTAGCGGCCTGCCAACTGTCGGACCGCGCCTTCAAGGAGGTTTTCCAGTCCACCAGCCTGCCGACCTTGGTGTCGATGGTGGCCGGGGGACTTGGCCTGACTTTACTGCCGCGCATGGCGGTCGCGCGGGAACTGGCCGGTCGCGCGGACCTGGCCGTGCGTCCGTTCGAGAAGCGGCATCCGATGCGCAGTCTTGCGTTGTGCTGGCGCGCGGCCGCGGCGCAAGGCGACAACTATGAGCGGCTTGCGAAAGCCTGGGCCGCGGCGAAGATCA
The DNA here is from genome assembly GCA_041905525.1 of Rhodospirillaceae bacterium. Taxonomy (GTDB): domain Bacteria; phylum Pseudomonadota; class Alphaproteobacteria; order Rhodospirillales; family Rhodospirillaceae; genus SHVO01. Next base: position 32,745 of record JAYRKY010000001.1, on the reverse strand, counting down.
TCGAGGCCGCTTAAGGCCGCGCCGCTAGGATTTGGGAATCGCGACGTTGTCGATCAGGCGCGCACGTCCCAGCTGCGCCGCCGCGAGAATACGTCCCGGCTCAGTCTTCGCGCCAAGCGGGGCGAGGGTCTCGGCATGACGCGCCTCGACGTAATCAACCTTCGCGAAGCCCGCGGCGAGAATGCGCTCGCGGGCCGCCGCCGTCGCCGCGGCGATCTCCTCGCCCGCGGCGATGGCGCGGGCCGCGGCCCCGATGGCGGCGTTCAGCGCCGGCGCCTTGGCGCGTTCCTCGGACGTGAGATAAGCATTACGCGACGACAGCGCGAGCCCGTCGGGTTCGCGCACCGTTTCCACGCCGATGATGTCGACGGGAATATTGAGATCGGCGACCAAGCGGCGGATGACGGCGAGTTGCTGATAGTCCTTCTCGCCGAAGAGCGCGATGTCCGGCAGCGCCTGGAGCAGCAGCTTCGTCACCACCGTTGCGACGCCATCGAAATGCCCCGGCCGGTGGGCGCCGTCTAGAAAATCGCTGACGCCGGAGACATGGATGTTGGTGGAGAAGTTCGCCGGATACATCACCGCGACATCGGGCGCGAACAGCAGATGGACGCCGGCGGCGTTCAGCATCTCGAAGTCTTCGGTCTCGCGCCGCGGATAGGCCGCAAGATCTTCGCCCGGTCCGAATTGCTTCGGGTTCACGAAAATGGTGGCGATCACGGCATCGGCCATTTTCTTGGCGCGTTCCATGAGCGTGATATGGCCCTTGTGAAGGGCGCCCATGGTGGGCACCAGGGCGACGGTGCGGCCTTCGCGGCGCCAGCCTTGAATGCGGCGGCGCAGACTTTCGACGTCACGGACCGTGACGAGACTTACGTTCAAAGGAGCCATGTCTCAGCGCTTCTTGGGCTTGTTCGCGGATTTCGCGGGAGCCGCGCCGTAGGTGTTTTCGGGCGCGGGGAATCGCCGGGCGCGCACATCGGCGGCGTAGGTGGCCACGGCTTTCGAGACTTCGTCGCCCAGATGCGCGTAGCGCTTGGCGAATTTGGGCATGAAGGCGCTATAGAGGCCAAGAATATCTTCGGCCACGATCACCTGGCCGTCACAGCCGGCGGAAGCTCCGATCCCGATCGTCGGGACGGGAGACGCTTTTGTGATTTCGCGCGCCACCGGTTCGACGGTGCCTTCCACCACGATGCTGAACGCCCCTGCGTCCGCCAGCAGTTTGGCATCGGCGATCAGTTTTTTTGCATCCGCGTCAGACTTTCCCTGCACGCGAAATCCGCCAAGCACATTGATGGACTGAGGCGTCAAACCGACGTGGCCCATGACGGGGACCCCGCGCGACACGAGATATTCAACCGTCGGCGCCATCACCGCACCACCCTCGAGCTTCACGCCGGCGCAGCCGGTTTCCGACATCACGCGCGCCGCCGCCTTGAACGCGTCGACCGGCGAAGCCTGGTAAGAACCGAAGGGAAGATCGACGATCACACACGCCTTGGAGCTGCCGCGCACCACGGCGCGGCCGTGCGCAATCATCATGTCGAGCGTCACGCCGACGGTGGTGTCGAGACCGTAGACCATCATGCCGAGGCTATCGCCGACCAGCAGAAGGTCGACGTGCTGATCCATGAAACCGGCCATGGGCGCGCTGTGCGCGGTGATGCACACGACGGGATCGGCGCCCTTGCGCGCCTGGATGTCGCGCGGTGTCAGACGCTTGGTGATCGGCGTTCCGCCTTCGCGCTTCGGGATCGTGCTCATGCGTTATTCCTCATGGCGCGCTCTCTAACCCATTTTGCTCATTTACGGGAGCGGTAATACCACAATACAGCGCCAATCGCCGCGAGCAGCACGAAGACACCAGCCGCTTCAGACATCGTCACGAAATAGACTCACACTAAATCTAGAGGGGTAGCTTGATCTCGAACGTCGTTCCGGCGCTGGATGTGGAGACCAGCTCAAGATCGCCGCCCTGCACGCGGATCAGTTCCCGCGCGATGGGAAGACCTAACCCAGCGCCGCCGGCGCGGGTAGAGCCTGCGAACGGAACGAACAGATTATCCAAAGTGCGCTTGGGCAGACCGGGGCCGTTGTCGGAGATGCGGATGACGGCCTGGTCCTGGGTGCGCGCGGATTCGAGTGTGACAAGCGTTGCGCCCGCCTGCGCGGCGTTACGAACAAGATTGTCGACGGTCCGCGTCAGGAGTTCCGGGTCCGCGTTCAATGGAATTCCTTCGCCGGTCACGCGCAACTCGCAGCCGTTACAAACTTTCCGCAGCGCCGCGGCGATACTGTTGAGCAGGCCTTTACTGCCCAAGGGCTGCTTGTGAACGTCCGGCAAACCCTGTTTGGCAAAGCTCATGGTGGTGGTCGAGAGCTGGACCGCCCGGTCGACCGCTTTCAACATGCTCGCGGTCATGCGCCGCACCTCGGGGTCCGGCGCAGCCTCGAGGCCATCGAGCTCAAGCGCGGCGGTCGCGAGAATATTGCGAAGGTCGTGCGAGATTTTCGTGACCGCGGTGCCAACGCCCGCAAGGCGCTCCTTCTCGAGTAGGGCCTGGCGCAATTCCTTTTGCATCGCCGCCAGCGCCTGCTCGGCGACGCCCACCTCATCCTTGCGCTTTGACGGCTCGATGATGCGCGCCGGATCCTCCGGCGCTTGCTGGAACGAGGTGATCGCCTCGGTCAGACGGCGCAACGGGTGGACCGCGAGCCACTGCAGGCTGACATAAACGGCCGCGGCCGCGATCACCGACACCACGAAGCCGATGCCAAGAATGCGGCGGCCGTAATTGTACATCTGCGTCCGCAGGGGCGACTCATCGAGGTACACTTCCACCACGACCCGCGGATCGCGCACAGATGTGCCGGTGACAGCCACGGGGACCTCGCCCGACCGGGCCATCATCGTGAAAGCGTTGAAGATCGATTCCCAATAGTTCTCCGTGCGCAGGTCGTAGACATGCGGCAGCACGGTCGGAATGCTGGGTCCGAGCGTGCGCGGCGCCTGGCCGGGCCGGAAAATCGTCATCCCGAACATGCCGCTCTGGAACAGGAGCGTGTCGCGCAGAAGAGGATCGATCTCGCGCGTGGCGACTTCCAGGGCCACGAGGACCAAGTGGGCCTGTTCGAGTTTTTGGTTGAGGTAGGCGATGCGCGCCCGGCTCATCATCGGCGCGAGGACGGCAGCCTGGGCGACCATGACGAACGCGATGGTGAGAATGAGCAGGCGCGCCGAGAGGCTGGAGGTGCGCTTGGGCGGCGCGGGCGCCACCGCCTCGCGGGCACGCCGATGCCCGGGCAGTTCGGCCTCGCTCTCTTCCAGCCGTATTTGCCTGCGGTCCGCGGGCGCCATCGATACTCCCACTTCGGGCTGCCTGGTCCAGCCGCGAGGGCCTTGTCCTAGCACACCTTCGCCGCTTTCTTGGACCCGGAAAGGACGGCCCGGGGGGGGCGCGCCCGAGGGCCCGAGTCCGGCAGGAAGGGGGTCATTTTCGACCTTTCGGCCGGACGCGGGGCTGACAAGGGGGCGAAATTATTGAAAAATAAGGGGTCCTTGCCATTGACTTAGCCGCCCGCGGGCCGGTATACACCGCCCGCAATTGAGCCCGGTCCGCCGGGCCCTTTCTTTTTTGACGAACCGGAGTTGGTGACGTGAAACGCACCTATCAACCCAGCAAACTCGTGCGCAAGCGCCGCCATGGTTTCCGTACCCGCATGGAAACGGTCGGTGGCCGCAAAGTGCTCGCCAACCGCCGCGCCAAGGGCCGTAAGCGCCTTTCGGCTTAAGCCGCTGGCGTAAAGTCCGACCGCTCCTTCCCGGAGCCGGAGGCGCCCCACACAGGTGGAGCTATGTCTCGGGACTCAGCCGTTGAACCTGCCCGCCAAGCTTCAGGGACTGAAGTACGCCGTGGCCGGCAATGGGCGTCCCTTGAGCGGCGCGCCGATTTCCTGAGGGTCGGCAGCTCCGGCCTCAAGCGCGTTACACCCGCTTTTATCCTGCAAGCCGCGCCGCGTCTGGCCGATGCCGAACGCATTCATGTGGGATTCACCGCGAGCCGCAAAGTGGGCAATGCCGTCGCGCGCAACCGCGCGAAACGCCGCCTGCGCGCCTTGACCGACCGCCTGATCGGCGAAGCGGACCCGTCGCTCGATTACGTGCTGATCGGACGCACCCAAACGCTGACGCACGACTTTTCCGCCATGGAGAAGGATCTGCGCGCTGCGCTGAAAAAGATCGCGCAACCCCGGCCGCGGACTGTTGCATGACGCCCTCCGCCCTTAGCCGATTGCTGCGCGGGTCGATTCGCGTCTATCAACTCACCCTGTCGCCGGTTCTGGGACCGCGCTGCCGATTCCACCCGAGCTGCTCCGAATACGCCTGCGAGGCGATCGGCGCGCACGGCGCGGGGAAAGGCGCCGTTCTGGCGGTGAAACGCCTTGCTCGCTGCCACCCTTGGGGAGGATCAGGCTTCGATCCCGTCCCTACACCACCTTCTTCGTAAGCAGGATCTGTCGCGCCTATGGATCAACGTAACCTGATAATCGCTGCAGCCGTCTCAATGGCGATCCTGCTCGGCTGGGAACTCTACTTCGCGCCGAAGCTCATGCCGCCGCCGGTCGAGGTGACCGAAACGGCGCAGCCGGCCGCGCCGCCGAACGTCGACACCAACGGTCCGTCGGCGCCCGTGGCCGTGCCGTCCCCGGAGGGGCAGCCGGTCGCTGCGCCGATCCCGGCCGCGCCGGAGGCCGAAGCGGGCCGCGTGAAGATCGCGACCAGCCACGTCCAGGGCTCGGTCTCGCTCGCCGGCGGGCGCGTCGACGATATCCGTCTGACGCGCTTCCGTGAAACCACCGATCCCAAAAGTCCTGCCATCACCCTGCTGACGCCGGCCAATTCGCCCGCTCCGTACTATGCCGAATTCGGGTGGATCTCGTCGGACACGTCGGTGAAGCTGCCCGGCGCCGGCAGCATCTGGACGGCCGAGGATCCGAACGCGGTTCTGACGGACACTACCCCCGTCACGATCACCTTCGACAACGGCGAAGGCCTGGTGTTCCGCCGCACCTACCGCGCCGATAAGGAATATCTGTTCCGCGTCGAACAGACGGTGACGAACAACACCGGCCGTCAGCTGACGATCTATCCCTATGCGCTGATCGCGCGCGTGGACACGCCGAAGCTGGCCGGCTTCTTCATCCTGCACGAAGGTCCGATCGGCGTGTTCAACGGCACGACGCTGTTGCAGCCGAAGTACAAGGACCTTGTCGACGACGGCCCGCAAACGGTTGCCGAATCGCTCGGCGGCTGGATCGGCATCACCGACAAATATTGGCTCGCGGCCGTCGGCTTCGATCAGAAGATGAAGGTCGCGGCGAGCATGGCGCATACGGCGCCGAACGGGCGCGACCGTTATCAGACCGATCTGCGCGGCGAGCCCCTGACCCTGGCGGCCGGCGAAGAAAAGAGCGTCAACGCCTACATTTTCGCGGGCGCAAAGGAACTCGAGTTGCTGGACCGCATCGCCACCGATCCGGGCCTCACTCAATTCGACCTCGCGATCGACTTCGGCTGGTTCTACTTCCTCACCAAGCCGTTCTTCTATGCGCTGCGCTGGTTGCACGGCCTGCTGGGCAACTTCGGCCTTGCCATCATCGCCTTCTCGACCTTCCTGCGCCTGTTGATGTTCCCCATCGCGAACAAGCAGTTCAAAGCGATGAACCACATGAAGCGCCTGCAGCCCGAGATGAAGAAGTTGCAGGAGCGCTACGCAAACGACCGCGTGAAGATGAACCAGGAACTCATGGAGCTGTACAAACGCGAGAAGGCCAATCCCCTCTCCGGCTGCCTCCCGATCCTGATCCAGATTCCGATTTTCTTTGCGCTGTATAAGGTCCTGTTCGTGACGATCGAAATGCGTCACGCGCCGTTCTACGGCTGGATCCACGACCTATCCGCGCCCGATCCGACCGGACTTTTGTGGCTGTTCGGCTTCGTGCACTGGGACATCCCCTCGTTCCTCACCTTCCTGAATATCGGCATTTGGCCGATCATCATGGGCGTGACGATGTTCCTGCAGCAGAAGCTGGCGCCGCAGCCGGCCGACCCGGCCCAGGCGAAGGTGATGATGTTCCTGCCGATCATCTTCACCTTCATGATGGGATCGTTCCCGGCGGGCCTGGTGATCTACTGGGCGTGGAGCAACCTCTTGGGCATCCTGCAGCAGTGGATCCTGTTGCGCAGCGAGCCGGCGGCGCCGGCGAAAAAGCCGTCGTAAGCCATCACGTGGGAACAGACCTGAACCCGAGCTTCGATCCGGCGGTCGTCGAAAACGGCCGCCGGCTTTTCGCGCAGCAGTGTAATTTCCTGCTGGGCGTGCTCGAGCTTGCGCAGATGCCGGACGCCGATATTCCGGAGGTGACCTTCGCGGGCCGCTCCAACGTGGGCAAGTCGAGCCTCATCAACGCCCTCACCAACCGGAAGGACCTGGCCCGCACCTCGGTGACACCGGGCCGCACGCAGGAGATCAATTTCTTCGATCTCGGGCGCCGGCTGACGCTGACGGATCTTCCGGGCTACGGCTTCGCGCAGGCTCCTAAAGATAAAGTCCAGATTTGGACGGACTTTATTCGAAAATATCTAAAGGGTCGCCCGAACCTGCGGCGCGCGCTGGTGCTGATCGACTCGCGGCACGGCCTTAAGGACACCGACCGCGAGATCATGAAGCTGATGGACGAGTCGGCGGTGAACTATCAGATCATCATGACCAAAGCCGACAAGGTGAAACCCGGCCCGCTCGGCCAGACCAAGGCGGCTATCCAAAAGGAATTGGCCGATCACGTGGCGGCGCATCCGGAAATCCTCGTGACCAGTTCCTCGGACGGATTTGGCATCGCCGAAGTCCGCGCCGCGCTGACGGAACTCGCGCTACCAGGGTAGTTGCGCTGGAGGCCGGTTGGCCTTATGCGAGTACTTGAGAAATCATCAACAGCTCGCCGAAGCCATGACCGTAGAACGCACCCCGAACGCCGACCATGAGATCTGGCTGGAGAAGGCCGGGATCCTCGCGGAGGCGCTGCCCTTCATGCGCGAGCACTCGGGTGAAACCGTCGTTGTAAAGTACGGCGGTCATGCCATGGGCGACGAAAATTCGGCCCAGCGTTTCGCCAGCGACGTGGTCCTCTTGAAGCAGGTCGGGATCAACCCGATTGTGGTTCACGGCGGCGGACCTCAGATCGGCGCCATGCTGGAGCGGCTTCGCATCCAGAGTTCGTTTGTCGACGGCTTGCGCGTGACCGACGCCGCCACGGTCGAGATCGTCGAGATGGTCCTGTGCGGGTCCATCAACAAGGCGATCGTGACCGCCATCAATAAAGCGGGCGGCTTCGCGGTCGGCATGTCCGGCAAGGACGGCAACCTGATCAAGGCGCGGAAACTGCGCCGCTCAAAGAAGGACCCGGGCTCGAACATCGAGAAGATCCTCGACCTCGGGTTTGTCGGCGAGCCTTCCGAAATCAATCCGCATATCCTGGACACGTTCGAGGAATCGGACATCATTCCGGTGATCGCGCCGATTGGCGTGGGACCGAATGGCGAGACCTATAATATCAACGCCGACACGGCGGCCGGCGCCATCGCCGCGGCGGCCGGCGCCACCCGGCTTCTGATGCTGACCGACATCGCAGGCGTGCTCGACGACACGGGCCGCTTGATCAAGGAAATGACGGTGGAGCGCGCAAAAACGCTCATTCAGTCCGGCACGATTTCCGGCGGCATGATCCCGAAGGTCGAAACCTGTCTCGATGCCGTGGACCAAGGGGTGGAAGCGGCAGTGATTGTCGACGGGCGCGTGCCGCACGCGGTGCTTCTGGAACTGTTCACGCCGCACGGGGCCGGAACCTTGATCCGGGCGAGATAGGCGTTTGAGCGCGCCAAATCGCAGAGATTTCGACGGGATCGACGCCTGGGTGTTCGATCTCGACAACACCCTGTATCCCGCGTCGACGAACCTGTTCGCGCAAATCGATGTACGCATGAAGACGTATATCGCGCGCTTCCTGAGCCTCAGCCTCGACGAGGCGTTCAAGCTTCAGAAGCAGTACTATCATCAGTACGGGACCTCGCTGCGCGGCCTCATCCTTCATCACGGCGTCGATGCGGACGATTTCCTCGACTATGTGCATGACATCGATCACAGCGTTCTGAATGCCGACCCGCGGCTCGATGCCGTGCTGAAGGCGCTTCCCGGGCGCAAGCTGATCTACACCAACGGTTCGGCGTATCACGCCGAGAGCACGGTGAAGCGCCTTGGCGTCGCCCACCATTTTGACGACATCTTCGATATCCGCGCCGGGGATTACATTCCCAAACCTGACCCGTCAGGCTACGCCGCGATGATCGCCAAACACGCCGTGACGCCGACCCGCGCGGTGATGTTCGAGGACAGTCACAAGAACCTCGTACCGGCCGCCGCGCTGGGCATGAAAACCGTCTGGGTCCGGCACGAGGGCATGCCGTCACATGAGGGCGAGGACCTCAGCCATTGTCACTATGTGACCGACGATTTGCTCGCATGGCTCACGACCCTGTCAGACTCGCATACGTGAAGCGGCTCGCGCTTGCCGGGGCCGCGTTGTTGGCGACGCCGGTGCGCGCCGACGAGAGCACGGCGATCGACCGCCTCCTTCATTTCGTCATGAACGGCTGCATGGCTCATGTCGCGCAAAATGCTCCTGTCGGCGCCTTCGCCGCGCGGGAACAGGCCCGGCGCGCGGGCACGTGGGAAACGAAAGCGCTGTTGGGAGACGAGAAGGGCGCCGTCTACGAGACGGGTGACGCAGCCTATCCACTCGCCTTGGTCGAAAGGCCGGGCGCGACCTGCGCGGTTCATGCCCACGTGCCGGCGGGACTGGAAACCGTGATCGCGGCGGCCGACGACTATTTCGTGGGACCGGGAAGCCGGTTCTATCCAGGTCGCGTTTTCGAGGAAGCCTCGCCCCACGGCGGGTGGATCACGCAGCGGGTATACCTTGGCCGCCGCGACGGCAAGAACATCACGGTGCTCTTTTCGACCGATCCGAAGACACCCGGTCTTCAGCAGATCGTCTTCACCCTCAGCAGCGAAGACGCGCCCTCCCCTCCGCGCTGAGAGGAGGGCGGCCCGCGCAGGCTACCGATTGCGGCGCGATCCGGCGCCCGGGATACGATTGCGGCCCCCGAGGTTGCGGCCGAAATGCTGCTCGTCATCGTCGGCGCCGTACTCGCCCATCTGGCTCAGCCGCCGATTGTCCGCGCCTTCGGAGCGGCCATAGCCTTCGTCGGCGCTCTGGTCGCCGATCGTGGTATGGCGCCGCGTCTGGTCGAGATCTTCCGCTTCCGGACTCGGACCTTGGAAGCCGCGGTCATCTCCCTCGGGCCCGCCCATCTGCTGCATGGGCTCGATGTTCTCGGACTGTTGTTGACGGTGACGCCGCGCCGGGGCGGGAGACATGTGCTGTTCGTTGTCCCATCGACCTTGCGCCTGTTGAACGCCCTGGTCCTCGGCGTGCGGGCCGCCTTGAATTTCCCGGCGCGCGCCCGTGGGACCGCGGCGACGCTTACTGTCCCCGCGCGGCGGTGCTGACGACGGCTCCTGCGGGCGTTGGCGATCGTCGTTGCGTGACCCGGCGGCGTTTCGCGTGGAACGCGGGCGTGTGTCACTCTTTGTTTTTTTCGGTGCTGTCCGTTCAGCCTGACCTCGGGAACGGCCCGTCGCGGCGGCGGTTTTTTGCGGCTGAGCTTGCCTGGAGTTTCGCTCCGCGCCCTTTCGGAGCTTTCGCACGCTGCTCTCCGCGGCCCTGCCCCGTGGCCGAGCCGGCCTTGACGCCCCGCTTGCGCTGCGGCGCCGGCTTTGCGGTGCGCGCGCTTTTCTTCGGTCCACCGGCGGACCGGCGTTTGGTCCCGGTGCGCCCGCTCATCTTGGACTTCGGTTGCGCGCCGCGCACCGACGTGCGGGCGGGCCCCTTTTTCGCTGATTTCTTCGCGGCCTTCTTCTTCGCCGCCTTCTTCCTGGCCATGGTCATCTCCCTCGCGTGGAATGTGAATCGGCGGTGCGCGAATCAACGCACCGGGCCCGCAACTCACGCGGAGCCCGCAAGGGGAACGGCGCGCGCCGGGACTTTGTTTTCCGGTTTTCCCAACATATTGAGGGCGGAAGGCCCGCCGGGCGGCTGGAAAACTCCCCCTCTCGAGCGGGCCCGTGGGGAAAAATATTCTCCGAGTCGGCCCGTTCTCGCGTTTCGAGGGAAATTCCCCCGGCAAACGCGGCCGGACTGCGCTTATGCCGGGGGTTCAACTCTGTTCCCTTGGGGGCTTCAATGCTTGCTTTTTCGCCTTTCTCTCACCGCGGTCTCTCGCGCCGCGTTCGCCTTACCGGCACCGCCAGCGTCATCGCGCTGCTGACCGCGACACAGGTTCAGGCCAGCGACGCCGCCACGGCCGGGCAGGAGCTGGTGCAAGTCGCCCAGGCCGGCGGCCAGGCCCCGGCAGCCGCCGTTGACGAAATCATCGTGACCGGCACGCGCGTTGTCCGCGACGGCTACGAAGCGCCGACCCCGGTCTCGGTCGTCTCCAGCTCCGACATCCTGGCCCAGGCGCCGGTGAACATCGCCGACGTGGTGAACCTGCTTCCGTCGTTCGCCGGCAGCCGCACGCCGCACTCCGGCAACTCCGGGACCGGGAACGGCACCGTCGGCACCAACAGCCTGAACCTTCGCGGCTTGAACGCGAACCGCACGCTGGTTCTTCTCGACGGTCACCGCATGGTCGGCGCTAGCGCCAACGGCGCCGCGGAAGGCAACGCGGTGGACGTGAACTCGATCCCGAACGCGTTGATCTCGCGCGTGGACGTCGTGACCGGCGGCGCCTCGGCGGCCTACGGTTCGGACGCGCTGTCGGGCGTGGTCAACTTCGTGCTCGACCATGAATTCACCGGGATCAAGGGATCGGCCCAAGGCGGGATCTCCACCTTCGGCGACGCCCCGACCTGGGGCGGCGACCTGGCCTACGGCACCCCGTTCGCCGCCGGCCGCGGCCACATCCTGCTCGCGGGCGAATACAGCTACAGCAAGGGCGTGCGCGGCAACCCGCGCCCGAACCTGGATGAAGGCTGGAACACGATTCAGAACCCGAACTACGTGGCGGGCAACGGCCAGCCCGAGTTCCTGATCCTGCCGAACGTCGGCATCGCCAACGCGGCGCCGGGCGGCCTCATCACCGCCGGTCCCTTGAAGGGCATCCAGTTCGACGCCAACGGCAATCCCTATCCGTTCCGCTACGGCCCGCTGGGCGGCGTGCGCGGCAACCTGATGTCGGGCGGCGATTGGGAGTGGACCCGCACCGACCGCACCAGCGACCTGCAGTCGAAGGTCGTGCGCCAAACGGTGTTCGCGCGCACGAGCTACGATGTGACGGACAATGTCACGGCTTATGCCCAGCTGCACTGGAGCCACGCGCTCGGCTTCTCGCAGAACGCCTACGGCTACAAACTGGGTTCGGACACCATCCGGATCGACAACCCGTATATCCCCGCCTCGATCCTGACGCAGATGCAGGCCCTTGGCCTGACGACGCTGACGATGGGCCGCAACAACAACGACATGCCGATCGCGCGGCCCTACAACAACCGCACGTTCCGCGGCTATACGGTGGGCGCTGAAGGCAAATTCGACGCGCTCGGCACCGGCTGGACGTGGGACGCCTACCTGCAGCGCACCACCACCCACAACTCCGTGCGCGTTCTGACCAACATGATCAACGCCAACTACCTGCGCGCCGTGGATGCGGTGCGCCGGCCGGACGGCGTGATCGTCTGCCGCATCAACGGCGATGCGGTGACGACGAACGACGATCCGCGATGCAAGCCGCTGCCGTACTTCGGTTACGGCAACGTGCCGAAGGACACGATCGATTACATCTACGGCAACAGCTACCTGATGGCGAAGCTGGGCCAGAACGTTGCCGCGGCCAGCGTCAGCGGCGAGCCGTTCTCGACCTGGGCGGGTCCGGTGTCGGTCGCGCTCGGTGCGGAACATCGCAAGGAAACGCTGTTCGCGTTCGCAAGCGAACTGGATAAGGCGACGGCGTTCTTCTCGGGCAACTACAAGGACTCGGCCGGCTCCTTCAGCGTCACCGAAGGGTTCGTCGAAACCGTCGTGCCGCTCGCCAAGGATGAAGCGTGGGCCAAAACGCTCGATTTCAACGCAGGTGCGCGTTTCACCAGCTACACGACCTCCGGCTACGTGACGACCTGGAAGGTCGGCGCCACCTGGAGCCCGATCGACGACGTGCGCTTCCGCGCCACGCAGTCGCGGGACATCCGCGCGCCGAATCTCGGCGACCTCTACTTGGGCGGCCGTTCGAACACCAGCTTCATCACCGATCCGTTCAACAACAACGCGCCCGTCTCGGTGATCACCGTGACGAGCGGCAACCCCGCGCTGCAACCTGAAAAGGCCAACACCACCGGTCTTGGCGTCGTGTTTTCGCCGACGTTCTTCAGCGGGTTCAATGCGTCGATCGACTACTACCGGATCAACATCAAGAACGCGATTGCGACACTGGGCAGCCAGCAGATCATCGACCAGTGCCGTGACGGCGTGACGGCGGTGTGCGGATTCCTGATCCGCAATCCGTCCACGAACCTGCTTACCCAGGTGAATATCCGTCCGGCGAACGTGATTGCGCAGGGCACGAAGGGCATCGACTTCGAGGCCAGCTACCGCTTCCCGCTGGCGTCGGTCGTCGATAGCTGGGACGGCGATGTGACGTTGCGCGGCTTTGCCACGCACGTGATCTCGCGCGCCACCAACAATCCGGCGGCCGTGCCGTCGGTCACCGATGCGGCGGGCACGCCGGGCGCGCCGGACCTGCGCTTTACCGCGTCGGCCACATACGACCTCAACCCGGTCTCCTTCACCCTCACGGCGAATGGCGTGAGCAAGTCGGTGTACAGCAACGAGCGCATCGTCTGCACCACCGGCTGCCCGGTCTCGACGGCGGGGAACCCGACCTACAATCTGAACGACATTCCGGCGGCCTATTCCTACGACCTTTCGATCAACTACAAGGTCCTCGAAATGGGCGCCGGCACGGTCGACGCGTTCTTCTTCGTCAAGAACCTGACCAACGCCATGCCGCCGATTGTGGCGGGCGAAGTCAGCGCCGGTCTGTTCCAGTCGCAGAACACCGCCGACTACACCGATTGGCGCAACGGCCGCACCTTCCGTGCGGGCTTCCGCTTCAAGCTCTAAGATCGAAGCACTTTCTGCGAAAGAGAAGGCCGGCACTGCCGGCCTTCTTCTTTTCTAGGGAGTTCTTCACGCGCCGCGCGAAACCGCCGCCGCCTTACAATCCGTTTCTTTGGTGCGAGTCAGCGGGCATTTTTTCCGGTATGATTCCGCCGCTGGGTCGATGCGAGGCTGCGGGCTGATCATGCGTAAAGTATTCGAGTTGGAGACGGAGATGGCGAAAGCTCTGAAGCAATTCGCCGAGGAGAGCGGACGAAGCATGGACGAGCTCGCCGAGGAAGCGTTCGCGCTGCTCCTTAAGAAACATTGCCGTCCGCGCACGCTGAAAGAGGCGTTCCAGATGAGCCTGCGCCGCTTCGCGCGCAACGACAACGAATCTTCCGAGCCCGAAAAGCGCGCGCGTTAGCGCCGCGAGGCGCGTTTCTTCGCCGCAGGTTTCTTCGCCGGGGAGGCCGCCTTGCCCTCTGCGGCCAGGCTCTTCTTTAACGCTTCCATCAGATCCACGACGTTGGAACCCTTCTCCGGCGGCGTAACCCGTTTGATTTTGTGGCCTTTGCGCTTTTCGTCGATCAGATCGCGCAAGGCATCCTCGTAGCGATCGGTGAACTCTTCCGGATCAAAGGGACCTTCGAGCTGTTCGATGATGCGCTCGGCGATATCGATCATCTGACGGTCGACCTTGGCGCTCTTCAGCGACGTGAGCGCTTCGGCCGTGTTCACGACTTCGTCCTTCATGCGCAACGTGGTCGCGAGCAAGCCATTGTCCCGGGGTTCGATCGCAAGCAGCCTTTCGCGGGTATGCATGACCACACGGCCCAGCGCGATGCGGTTCGCTTTCAGCATGGCCTGCTGGATCACACTGTAGGCCTCGACCGCTGACTTATCGCGCGGCATCAGCAGATAGGGCGTGTCCCAATACAGGCGGTCGATGGTGTCCGCGTCCACGAAGCGCTCGATGTCCAGCGTCGATGTCGTCTCCAGCCGTACGCTCCGCAGCTCTTCGTCGGTGAACAGCACGTAGTTGCCCTTGTCGACCTCGTAGCCCTTGACCAGGGACGCACGCTCCACCGGACCCGTTTCGGGGTCGGTGGTGATCATCTTGATGCGGTTTCCGGTCTCGGGATTGATCAGATGGAATGAGACATCGCTGGTGGCCGACGTGGCGCGGTAAAGGCCGATGGGACAGGTGACCAGCGACAGGCGGAGCGTTCCCTGCCACGCGGGCCGCGACGAGAGGCCCTCGTAGCGCGGAAGAGCCTCGGGTTGGCGGGAGGCGCGGGGCCGGCGGCGTTGTGCTTGTGCCATGAGATCTCCGTTCTGCTGCCAACTGAACGGTGCGGCGTTTTCGGAGTTCCATGCCTCGTTTGCTGTTTGGGCGGGCGCCCAACAGGAGCCCCATATCTTGGAGCGATACCTCCTAAGGCTGCAGTCGCGCGCGCGAGTTCGCGCGGTTAACGGAAGACGTAGTCGTACCCGTAGCCCATGAAGGTGAAGGCGGCGGCGACGAGAATACAAAAGGCGACGGCGATGCACAGATAGAAGAGGCCGGCGAACAGCCAGGACACGAGCCGGGCGATCTGGGCTGCCATCCGGCGGCCGCGACTCGCCGCGTCGTAGTGCCGCAGATAAAACCCATAAGCGGACTCGCGGACCGCGGTGCTGAGGGTGAAGCCGACAAAGAGCCCGGCGGCGACCATCGCGAAATAAAGCACGTCCAGCTCTCACCCGCGACAAAGCGCCAAGGTCATCCCGGAGGAAATCTAACCCTCCGCCGACTCCTGAAACATCTCAAGCTGCCATTCGAGTTCCGCCTCGGTGGCATCGAACCCGCCGCCGGCCCGCGGGCGTATCAGGGCCTCCGGCGTGACGCGTCCAACCTTGAGCTGCAGTTGCGCCGCCTCTTCCGCCGTGAAATCGCCGGCCCACGCCACCGCGAGCATGCCCTTGGCGCTAGCGGTGCGCACGACCGCGGCGACCGCGGCCAGGGGAAGGCTGGCGAGATGAGACAGAGCGGCGATGACCATGGGCGAAGGACCGTCCGCCGCGAGTTGCATCACCGCGCGGGTCGAGAGTTTGCCGGTACGCGCCAGGACCTCCACCTGCCGCGACGCGAGCGTCAGCGCTTCGTCCGTCAGGGTTTCCGCCAGATCATCGACGGCGAGGCCGGCTTTCTCATCGTCCTTGCGGAGCTTGTCCTTTACGAGCTTGTCGAGCGTTGTGATGGTCGTCGGGTCGAGGTCGGCCCGCCGGGCAAGTTCCTGGACCAAGGATGCCGCGACGAATTCCGCGATGCGCAGCGCCGCCTTGGCGTTGAGACTGGGGCGATGCACCAACGGCTCGTGCCACCACACCTGCCGCGGCGCGGCGTCGATGATGGCGTCGAGCGTTTCCTCGCGGATTTGGGCGCTCTTGTTGTTGAGCAGCGACGTGATGGCGTCGACGTTGCCGGTTCCGACAATGGCCTTGGAGACTTCCTCGCCGACATTGATGCGCCGGGAGATGGCCACCAGCTGGGCCGTGAGCGGGCTGGCCTGAATGATCGCATGCAGATCCTCGTCGGTGAGGACCGGCGAGAATTCGAGCACCGGCGTTGCCACCGTCGCTTCCGTATCGGTCGCGAGCGTATAGACCACGTCGTGCGGCGCGTTGGGCACGGACTTGAGCGCTTCGGAAAGGGCGCGGCGAACACGGGGAAGCTGGTCGCGCGCGAGAAGAATGAGCACCTGGTGGATCGTCCGCCAGGCCTTCTCCTGATCGGCCCCCGCGAGGCCGGGAAGCACGCTTCCGAGCCTTCCGGCGAGATCCGAACGGACATCGGCGTCGTCATCGGCGGCAAGAAGGAGCGAGGCTTTGTCCGGCGTTGTCGCGTTGGCGGCGATGGACCGGCGCACAAGCGTATCGGGATCGCGCGCGAGGAAAAACAGGATTTCGGGTTCGAGGTCGGTGCGTTCGGCCAGGGCCTGGCGCACCTCGACCTCGGGATGGTCGAGAAGATCTCGCGCCTGTTCATAGGTGATCTTCTGGCCCGGGATGCCAAGAAGATGGATCAACCGGTCCTTCGCCGGCGCGCTTGCTTTCGGCGTGCCCATCAGCCGGCCGCCTGCACATCGGGCGCGATCGAGAAATTCCCTTTCCCGCCGCGCTTGGCGTCATACATCGCCGCGTCGCCGCGGGCGAGCAGCCCATCGAGATTTTCATTGCTCGCCCGGTTCCAGACGGCGATCCCGACCGACATGCCGAGCGGCTTGTGCGGACCGGCGGAATAGGGCGCGAGCTCCTTCATCCGTTCCAAAAACTGGAAGGCGCGGGTCTTGGCGATGGCGAGGTCGGCGCCGTTGAGCCAGAGGGCGAATTCATCCCCGCCGAGGCGGGCGATGAGGTCGGTGGGACGCGTATGCTGCACGAGGATGTCGCGCACCTTCAAGAGCGCATCGTCGCCCGCCTGATGCCCCTTGGTATCGTTGACGGCCTTGAAGTTGTCGAGGTCCACATACATCAGCACGCCGTGGCCGCCGTCGCGCGTGAGGCGCACCAGAAAGCGCTGCAGTCCGTCCACGAACGCGCCGCGATTCAACAGGCCGGTCAACGCGTCGGTGCGTGAAATCTTCAGCACATGTTCGTGGTGCGTGAACTGCTCGATCGTGATGCCGACCTGGTTCGCAATATCGCCGATCAGCAATCGATCGTCGTCGTTCCACGTGCCGCGGTCGACCGAGCGCCAGAGGATCACCGCGCCGTTGGAGGCGTTCTGATACCGCGCGGGCGCCGCCAGGACCTGCATGCCGCCCAGCAGCAGTTCCACCGCCGCCGCGCCTTCGCTGATGGTTTTGAGAACGGGCGCCGCCTCATTCGGTTCGAGGTCGCCGTAGCGCGCCGCCATCTGATAGCCGGGAGAAACCGGATTGGGCGGCGCCTCTTCCGACAACGCCCGGAAGATATGGCAATGCTCGGCGCCCAAGCCGCGCGCGAGCGCTTCGGCGGCGACGGTCAACATCGCCTCGGGATTCACTTCGTCGCGGAAGGCCCGCACGATGCGGGTCAACACCCGCTCGCGATTGCGCACCCGGGTCAGGGTCGCTTCGCGGTCGCGTGTTTCGGTGACATCGCGGCAGACCCCGCGCGCGCCGACCCACTTTCCGTCGCGGGCGATGAGCGGCATCGCCGAAACCACCACGCAGGCCGCGCGGCCGTCGGGACGCCGCAGCCACAGTTCTTCGTTCTCGATGCGCCGCTTTGTGACAAAGGGCACTTCAGCCGTGGGCGCGTCGGCGACGAGAAG
Organism: Rhodospirillaceae bacterium; assembly: GCA_041905525.1. Classification (GTDB taxonomy): domain Bacteria; phylum Pseudomonadota; class Alphaproteobacteria; order Rhodospirillales; family Rhodospirillaceae; genus SHVO01. The sequence continues at coordinate 15,173 of JAYRKY010000001.1, read as the reverse complement.
CTGCCGGGGCTCCATCGCCATGAGTCCATCGGCGGTGTAGCCAAGGGCACCGCGGGGCGGAACGAAAGCGAAGCGCTCGTCCGGGCCCGTTTCCCACGCGAAGTCGGTGGAGATTTCGATGAAGTCCTTGTAGCGCCGGCGGCTGTCGACAAGCGCGAGGCGCAAGGAGTTATCGAGGGTGAGATCGCGCACGAACAGCAAGGTGCCGCCGTCGTCGCGCAGCGGAATCAGGCTCACCTGAAGGTTCTGCTGCTTTCCCTCGGGACCCACGTCGACCATATCGACCATGGCCCGATTGGCGCGGGTGGATTTGTCGGCGGCGGCTTTCAGGCGGGCCATATCGTCGGGCGCGAGACGCGCCGCGAACTCCAGGGCGACCGGATTGGCGGGTTCGATGACGCCCGAGGGCAGAACGCGAAAGACTGCCTCTTCGTAACGCTCCAGCGCCGCCGGGGAGACCTCGAAGGACAATAGGCCAGTTGGGCCGTTCACGGCCGACGACGGCAGAGCGCTGCTTTCCCGCGCCAAGTCTTTCCCCACGTCCATCCCCATTTCATTCGGGCCACTTTCTGTAGAGCCCGCGTTTCGCCCAAAGGTTACCTGACCAAACTAATTTTCGCCAATGGGTTAGCGGCCGCGATTGACTCACCCCCCGCAGTAGCTATGTTCGGGCACCCTCCCGGCGCCGGGCCCCTCGAAATAGGAATTCGCTATGGATATCAAATCATTACAGGACACGGTCGAGCGCGCATGGGAGGACCGCAACAGCCTCTCCGCCACGACCCAGGGTACGACGCGCGACGCCGTCGAGACTGCGCTGACAATGCTCGACTCGGGAGCCGTGCGTGTCGCCGAAAAAGGCGCCGGCGGTTGGACGGTCAATCAATGGCTGAAGAAGGCCGTGCTGCTGGGGTTCCGCCTGAACGACATGGTTCAGATGCCGGGCCCGGCGGACGCGGCCTTCTGGGATAAGGTGCCGTTGAAAACCGCCGGCTGGTCCGACGCGCAGTTCAAACAGGCGGGGTTCCGCGCCGTTCCGGGCAGTGTCGTGCGCCGCTCCGCCTTCGTGGCGCCGGGCGTGGTGCTGATGCCGTCGTTCGTGAATGTCGGCGCCTATGTGGACTCCGGCACCATGGTGGACACATGGGCCACGGTCGGAAGCTGCGCGCAGATCGGAAAGAATGTGCACCTGTCCGGCGGTGTTGGGATCGGCGGCGTGCTGGAGCCTTTGCAGGCCAACCCCGTGATCATCGAGGACAACTGCTTTATCGGCGCCCGCTCCGAAGTCGTCGAAGGCGTGATCGTGGAAGAGGGCGCCGTGCTGTCGATGGGCGTCTTCATCAGCGCCACCACCAAGATCGTCGACCGCGCCACCGGCGAAGTGATTTACGGACGCGTGCCCGCCTATAGCGTTGTCGTTCCCGGCACGCTGCCCGGCAAGCCGCTTCCGGATGGCAGCCCCGGCCCGAACCTGTCCTGCGCGGTGATCGTCAAGCGTGTCGACGCGCAGACCCGCTCGAAGACCTCGATCAACGAACTGCTGCGTGATTAGGCCCCATTGTGAGCCAGGCTTTTCACATCGATCCGCTCGTCCTTGCGCAGGACCTGATTAAACGTCCGAGCGTGACGCCGAAGGATGAAGGCGCGCTCGATGTGCTCGCGCGCGCGCTGGAAAAGCTGGGCTTCACCTGCGAACGCATGGCCTTCGCCGACCAGAGCAAGCCGCAGGTCGAAAACCTCTACGCCCGCCTCGGCACCGCGGCGCCTAACTTCTGCTTTGCCGGCCACACCGATGTGGTGCCGGTGGGAGATGGATGGACAACCGATCCGTTCAAAGCCGAGGTCGTCGAGGGGCGTCTCTACGGCCGCGGCGCCGCCGACATGAAAAGCGCCATCGCCGCGTTCACGGCCGCCACGGCACGCTATCTTGAAAAGCATGGCGCTCCGAAGGGTTCCATCAGCCTTTTGATCACCGGCGACGAGGAAGGCGACGCGGTCAACGGAACGGTGAAGGTCCTCGACAGATTGAAAGCGCGCGGGGAAAAGCTCGACGCGTGCGTCGTCGGCGAGCCGACAAATCCGACGAAGCTTGGCCAGATGATCAAGATCGGCCGCCGCGGAAGCCTGACCGCCAAATTGACGGTGTACGGCACCCAAGGTCATAGCGCCTATCCGCACCTTGCCGACAATCCGATTCCGCGCCTGATGAAAATGCTTTCGGCGCTGATCGCCGAACCGCTCGACCAGGGATCGGAGCATTTTCAGCCTTCGACCCTCGCCATCACCACCGTAGATGTCGGCAACGCGGCGACCAATGTGATCCCCGCCATCGCACGGGCAGGATTCAATATCCGCTTCAACGACCGCCATAGCGGTGATTCGCTGCGAGCATGGCTGAAGGAAACGCTGGACCGCGCGGCCGAGGGCGGCCACTACGAGTTGGCCGTGACGGTCTCGGGCGAAAGTTTCATCACCATGCCGGGCCCGCTGACGGACCTCGTTTCCAACGCGGTGAAAGCCGTGACGGGCGCAGCGCCGGAATTGTCGACGACCGGCGGCACGTCCGACGCGCGTTTCATCAAGAACGCGTGCCCGGTGTGCGAATTCGGCTTGGTGGGGCAGAGCATGCACAAGGCGGATGAACACTGCCTTGTCGAGGACCTGGAAGCGTTGACCCGGATTTATCTCGGCATCCTCGAGGGGTACTTCACTTAAAATGTCCCCGCGCGAACTCGCGAACGCACTTTACGGTCTTGCCCTGCTGTTCAAGTTCGACGGTCGCGCGTGGGAGTTCTTCGACCGCGGCCCGCACGGCTTCTGGTCCTCGTACATCGTCGCCTTCATCGTCGCGCCGTTTCACTTCGCCCATGTGGCCCTGACCTACGACCAGAAACCGCAGACGTTGGGTCCGATCGCCTACGGCATCGTCGAGGTGCTGGCCTACATCCTGACGTGGACACTCTTTCCCTTCGTGATGATGTACGTGTCGCGCTTCCTGGGGCGGGGCGGCCGCTACTTCTGGCACATGGTTCCGTACAACTGGTTTCAGCTGCCCGTTGCGCTTCCGCTCTTCAGCCTCGCCCTCCTCAGCGATATCGGCCTGCTTTCGGCGCAGGCCTTTAGCTTCCTGAATCTCTGCGCGATGGTGGTGGTGGCGGTTTATACGACCTTCATCGCCGCGGTCGGACTGCGGCTGCCGATTGGCACCGCGATGAGCCTGATGGTGCTCGACTACACCCTGACGTTCCTGGCGGGCGCACTGATCGCGCGGATCTAGACGAACGCCGGCTGCGCCTCAGGGATAGCGCACGCGCGCGAAATAAAGCCCGTCCGGCGGCGCGGTTGGCCCCGCCGCGGAACGGTCGCGCGCCGCCAAGGCCGCGGCGACGTCGCGCGGCGACCATTTCCCTTCACCGGCCAGCTTCAGCGTTCCCACCATGTTGCGCACCTGATGGTGCAGGAACGAGCGTGCGCGGGCGGTGACGACGATGGTATCGCCTTGCCGCGACACATCGAGCTGATCCAGTGTCTTCTGCGGCGACTTCGCCTGGCATTCGGCGGCGCGGAAGCTGGTGAAATCATGGTGGCCGACGAGGACCTGCGCCGCCTCGTGCATGGCGCGCGCGTCAAGCGGCGGCACCACCCACCAGACGCGATCGATGTCCAGCGCGGGCGAGGCGCGGCGGTTCAGGATGCGGTATTCGTACGCCCGCTCAATCGCGGAAAAGCGCGCGTGGAAGTCCTCGCCGACTTTTTCGGCGCTCAGAACCGCGATGGGATGGGGCCGCAGGTGCGCATTGAGCGCATTCACCACCGTATGGGGACCGTCGTCGCGGGGAATGTCGATATGCGCGACCTGGCCGAGCGCGTGCACGCCCGCATCGGTGCGGCCGGCGCCGTGAACGACGGCATCCACCTGACAATAGCCGCGCACAGCATCCTCGAGCGCGCCCTGAATGGACGGCCCGTTGTCCTGGCGCTGCCACCCGACATAGGGCGAGCCATCGTACTCAATAGTGATTTTAAAGCGAGGCATGGGAGTTTCTAGCCGATGCCGCGACCCGGTGAAACAGATGAAGCCGCACGCCGCCGCGGCGATTTACGCGAGGATCGGGGCCTGCTGGTGCGCTTCGGCCGCATTGTGCACCGAGAGCCATTCCGCACCGAGGATCGCCCAGCGCTCGTGATCGCGCCACACGCCGCCGATCTTGAGAAAGCCCGGTGAAAAGCCTTCCTTGCGAAAGCCCAGCCTTTTCACAAGGGCAAGGGAGGCCGCATTTCCCGGCTGTACGTTGGCCTCAAGGCGGTGAAGATCAAGCGCGGTGAACGCGTGGTCCAGAACAAGCGCCAAGCCTTCCGTCATATAGCCGCGGCCCGCGAACATCGCGTTCCCGTAGTAACCGAGCGAGCCGCAGCGGAAACCGCCCAGGACGATGTCATTGATGTTGATGACCCCGGCGAGGGCCTCATCCTCGTTGCGGTAGATGAGAAAGCCGTGGGCCCCGCCGCGGTCGAGGCGGTCGAGATAGGCCCTGTAGCGCCGTTCATCCGTCGCGGGATACACCCACGGCTCGTGGAACGACCGGCTTCCCAGAGTCATGGCGACGAACTCGTCCGCCTGATCTTTCGTCGGCGAAATCAGGTGAACGAGTTCACCGCGCGCGATTACTTTTGGCCGGCGTCCAAACATGGGGGCATCCTCTTCCGGGGAGGATTTTAGGCGAGCGATGTTCCTTTGGGCAACGCATAGCCGCGCAGGAAGGCCTCGGCCGGCGCCGGTCCCTTCCCGGCCCGTTGCACGGTGGTCAGGCGGACAGCGCCCTCCCCGCACGCAACGGTCAGGTGATCATCGGCCACGGTCCCCGGCGCACCGGTGAGGCTGGAGAGCTCGGCCGTGAGCACCTTGATCCGCTCGGACCCGTGCGCAAACCACGCCCCCGGAAACGGCGAAAGCCCGTGGATATGGCGAAGGACCTCGCGCGCGGGGCGTGTGAAGTCGATATGCGCTTCGGCCTTGTCGATCTTCTGGGCGTAGGTCACGCCCGCTTCCGGCTGCGGCTGGGACGACAGCCGGCCGGCCTCCAAGGACTCGAGCGCCTCGACAATCAGATCGGCGCCGATCGCGGCAAGCGTGTCGTGCAGGGTCTGCGCCGTCGTGGTGTCGGTGATGGGCGTTTCGCGCACCAGCATCATGGCCCCGGTATCGAGCCCGGCATCCATCTGCATGATCGTGACGCCGGTCTTGCTGTCCCCGGCCATGATCGCGCGTTGGATGGGCGCGGCCCCGCGCCAGCGCGGCAAGAGCGACGCGTGAATGTTGAGGCATCCAAACTTGGGCGCATCGAGGATCGCTTGCGGCAGGATAAGTCCGTAGGCCGCAACGACCCCGACGTCGGCATGGTGACCTTGAAAGGCGGCCTGCGTGTCGGCCTTCTTCAGGCTTTTCGGGGTATGGACCGGGATGCCGCGCGCCGCCGCAAACTCGGCCACGGGTGTCGGGCGCAACTGCTGCCCACGGCCCGCCGGCCGCGGCGGCTGCGTGTAGACGGCGACGATGTCATGACGCTCGGCGAGACGCGCGAGGGCGGCGACGGAAAATTCCGGGGTACCCATGAAGACGAGGCGCATCGCTCTGCTCAAGAATTTTCAGGGTTTCGCGAACGCGAACCGGCCTTCGCGCCTTAGGCTTCGACAGGCGTACGCTTGCCGGACTTCTGCTCGAACTTTTTGATCTTGGTCAGACGCTTGATGATCATGTTGCGCTTAAGCGCCGAGAGGTGATCGACAAACAGGAGACCTTCGAGGTGATCCATCTCGTGCTGGATGACAACCGCCAGCAGCCCGTCCGCGTCGAGTGTGCGAATCTCGTTCTGCTCATCGAGGTATCGCACCTTGATCGAGGCGGGGCGGACGACTTCCTGATACTCCTCAGGAAGCGAGAGGCAACCTTCCTCGTGGGGCTTGGTTTCTTCGGACGCCCACACGATTTCCGGATTCGCCATTTTGAGCGGCGCGGGCTTCTCGCCCTCGCGCGCGGGATCCACAACGATGATCCGCTTGGAAACGCCGACCTGCGGCGCCGCCAGTCCGACGCCGGGGGCGTCGTACATGGTGTCCAGCATATCATCCATGAGCTTGCGCGTGGCCGCGTCGACACGTTCGACGGGCACGGCTTTCTTCTTCAACCGCGGATCGGGAGCAACGATGATTTCAAGCAGCGCCATGATGGAGGTGAGATAAGGCCCGGGCGCGAGCCCGTCAACAACAGACCCGCAGCCCAGACCACCCGCCGACGCCACCCGCCCAGACCACCAGCTTCGGGGTTACAGGGTGATGCGGGCGCTGTACTCCAGGACAACCTTGCCCTTGGCCGGAACTTCCAAGTTCCAGAGGGCCGAGCCCGCGTCCTGCTTGGTATGCGGGTGAGACTCCTTGGCGATCTCCCACGAGCCCGGGATCGGCTCGATGACGCGCACAGTGACCGGGCGCGACTTCGCGTTGGAGACAGTCACCCGCCACGTCGTGAGGGTGATGTTGTCGGTGGCGCGCACATAGGTGAGCTGCTCGCGTTGGACGGGGATGTCGAAGTCGTTGCCGAGGTTGAGGGTGACCTCCCCTCCGACAGGCGTATGGTCGATGCGATCCTCGCCCAAAAACTGCGGCGCACCTTCGGCGTCGGCGCCATAGACACGCACCACGCCCGCGGGCAGAGGAACGCCGAGTTTAGCGGCGGCATCGTTCTTGAGAATCAGTTCGACGTTGGCGCGGCTCTCCGGCTGCACGCCGCGCATCGCCTGGGTAAACACATACTGCTCCGCCCGCACCGTGACTTGCCGGCGCACCTGGACAGACGGACTGTTGAGAAGCCCGAGCTGCTTGGTCTCGAAGGGACCGAGACTTGTCAGTTTGGGAATGGTGTAAACGTGGGTGGTGAGCCCGGCCGTCGGCGCGACCCCGCCGCCGAACGACTGGCCCATGTCGGCCGCTTCGGCTTTCATGGCCGCGCGCGCCATCATCGGCGCGGCGGGCATCGGCGCCATGGGACCCGTGCGGTTCACGGCGCCGGCGATCAGCTTCATCTTGGCGTTGGGGAAGTCGGTGCTGGTGCCGTTGGTCACGGTTGCCCACGCCAGCAGCGTCATGCGGTTGCTGTCGGAATCGTACTGCGCCACGTAGTCGGGGTGCCACGACAGCCCGCCAGTCAGATAACTCAGCTCCGCATCGACATCCTGCGCGCCTTTTCCGGTCGCCGACATGATCAGTGTCGGCCGTGCCCTCACCCCCGCCGGCACCGAATCGAAAACGATCCGCCCCGGATGGTTGGTGTGAACCTTGCCGTTGATTTCAAGCACGAGGCCTTCAGCGACGCTCAGCACGCGCGCCCGCTCGGTCACTTCGCGGCCATTGCCTGGGTTTACGGAAATCACGGACACTTCAGTGCCCACAGCGCGCTCCAGGAGCTTCGAGGGCGTCAGCACATCGAAGTTGAATACCTGTTCGGTGACGCGCACGGCATCGCCCTTCAGGACCTGAAGGAAAGCCGTCTCCGGCTGAAGCTCGCGCGGCACGCCGCCCATGACCAGCTGCGCAGAAGCGCCCGGCATCTTGAACGTGCGGCGTTCGCGCACCATCGCGAAATTATTGTTGTAGATGGTCAAGTCCGCATTGCCGGTCGCGGCCGGGACATCGACGGTTTGCGCGTGCGCGGACAGAGCCAGGGACAGCGTCAGGGCGAAGACGGAGATTTGGGCGAGGTGCATGATCGCTCGTATCGTTAAGGCGTGGTCCGCAGACCGGAATTGATTTAGCTTCTTATAGGCTGCGGATGATGGCACGGTTGGGGCGAACACACTATTGCAACCCTGCAATATTTACGCGTCAAAAGAGACGTAATTCTCGGGGTTTAATCGGATATGGATGCTTTAACGGCGCTCATCATCGGCGGTTCCATCGTCATCGCGGCGGGCATCCTGGCGATGCTTCTGCGCGGACGGGGTGACACCGGCACCGCGCAGATGGCGCAACTGAGCGACACCGCGACCCGCCTCGCCGAGGCGCAGAGCATGCTGGCCGGTCGCCTCGCTCAGATGGCGGAAAGCCAATCGGCCGCGCAGAACCATATGGCCGAGCAACTGCGCGCCCAGGAGACCAGCGTGCGGAAATTGCTGGAGGACCGGCTTTCCGACGTGACCCGCAAAGTCGGCGAAAATCTGGAGAAGACGGCCAGTAAAAACTTCGAGGCGTTGGGCGCGCTGTCCGAGCGGCTCGCGGTGATCGACGCCGCGCAGAAAAACATCACAGAGCTCTCGGCCGAAGTCGTCGGTCTCCAAGATATTCTTTCCAACAAACAAGCGCGCGGGGCGATCGGCCAGACTCAGATGGAAGATCTGGTCCGGAACATGCTGCCGCGCGGGGCCTACGACTTCCAGGTGACCCTGACCAACGGTAAGCGCGCCGATTGCGTCATTCGCCTTCCGAACCCACCCGGCATCATCGCGGTCGATTCAAAGTATCCGCACGAAGCCTTTGTCCAGCTCGCGAACGCGGCTGACGAGCGCGCCCGCACCGCCGCCGAAGCCGCCTTCCGCACCGACGTGCTCAAGCACATCAAGGACATCGCCGAAAAGTACATCGTGCCGGGCGAAACGGCCGATTCCGCGATCATGTTCGTTCCCGCGGAGTCCGTGTTTGCCGAACTGCACGACCGCTTCCCGCAAGTAGTGGAGGAAGGCTTCCGGCGCCGCGTGTACATCGTTTCGCCGACGACGCTCATGGCGACGCTGAACACCGTCCGCACGATCCTCAAGGACGCGCGCATGCGCGAGCAGGCGCACATCATCCAAAAGGAGATCGGCGAGCTGACGAAGGATGTGGAGCGGCTGGACAAACGTGTCGGCGCGCTGGGCACGCACTTCGAGCAGACGCAGAAGGACGTGAAGGAAATCCTGATCTCGACGAACAAGATCGTGGACCGCGGACATAAGATCGAGAACATCCCGCTCGAGGTCGAGCCGGCCGCTCAGGTGAGCACCGACAACGTGACCCAGCTTCGCGCCATCGCGGACTGATCGCGAAAGAAAAAGGCCGGATCACAAGGACCCGGCCTTTCTCCATTTGGAATGTCGCGCGTTTAGTACGCCGAGCTGGTCGCCGGGCGATTGGCGCTCTTCTCGATATTCTCCGGAACCTGGACCGTCACGGTCTTGGTTTCGCCCGAGCGGCCAGGGAATTCCTGGAAGATCGCATCGAGAATGTACGGCATCACCGGCTCGATCTGCGGGTTGAGTCCTGAACTGACCGCCCGGCCTTCGAACACGCGATCCTTTCGCTCCGAGTTGTAGGTGGACCCGCGGAAGACATTCACTTCCACGCGGCGGGTGAACACCTGCCGGGTCGTGATGTCGTAGCGGTCATCCCAGAACGGATCGTAGCCCATATAGCCGAACGGACCGCGCGCCCAATACGGGCGGCCGAAACCATAGCCGTATCCGAATCCGGCGCTGGCGCCGAAGCCGGACCAGGTAGAGCGCACATCGGCGCTGGGGCCGTACACCGCATAGCGCAGCGTCACAACGTAATCCGCGTTCGTCGGCCCGCCGGTGCCGGTGTACTGGCGCATCCCGACAGCGGACAGGCGCTGATTCATGAGGTCGCCGAATTGTTTGAACGCGAAGCTCGACTGTTGATCGTCATCCAGCGCGACGATCGCGAAGGTCTTGCCTTGCGGAGATTCGGACATCGCGTTGTAGCGCGTGACATCCGACGTGACATAGCGGGGACCGGCGCACCCGGCCAGCATAAGCACCGCGGCAACCGCGGCAAAAAACGGTTTCAACATACGTTCCTCCAGAAACCGCGCGGGCGTCGCCGACAGGGGCCCCTCGCGCGAAGCAGTTCTTTGTCACCCTAAAATATATGAGTGAATTATGGCACAGGCGTGACGCCGAAAGGTTGCGAAATTGAGAACTTAGACGGGGCGGCGGGCGGTCAGCGCGGCGGCGATGGTTCCGTCGTCGAGATAGTCCAACTCACCCCCGATCGGCATGCCGTGGGCGAGCCCCGACACGGTCGTCTTTGTCTCCGCCAGGCGCTCGGCGATGTAATGCGCCGTGGTTTGGCCGTCGACCGTGGCGGATAAAGCCAGCACCACCTCCCGGACCTCGGGCGACTCGGCTCGGCCCACAAGACGATCGATCCGAAGATCCGAGGGACCGATTCCATCCAAAGGCGAAAGCAGTCCGCCGGTGACAGGATAGCGGCCGCGAAAGGCCCCCGTGCGCTCCAGCGCCCAGAGATCGGCCACGTCCTCAACCACACAGATCAGCGCCGGATCGCGGCGCGGGTCGTTGCAGATGGTGCAAGGATCGGTGCTGTCGAAGTTGCCGCAGCGCGAACAGACTTTCACCGACTCCGAGGCCGCGGCCAGCGTTTGGATCAGGGGATCGAGCAACGATTCCCGGCGCTTGATCAGCGCGAGCGCGATACGCCGCGCCGACCGCGGGCCGAGACCCGGGAGCTTCGAAAGCTGCCGGATCAGCGCTTCGATTTGCGGACCGGCCATCTAGAACGGCAGTTTGAAACCCGGGGGCAGCGGCAGGCCGCCGGTGAGCTTGCTCATTTCTTCCTGGGCATGACGCTCGACCTTGCCGCGCGCGTCGTTCACGGCGGCGACGATCAAATCCTCGAGCACTTCGGCGTCCTCGGGTTTAAGCAGACTCGGATCAATCTTCATGCGCTTGAGTTCGCTGCGTCCATTCAGCGTCGCCTGGACCATGCCGGCCCCCGCCGCACCGGTCATCTCCAGATCGGCCAGCTTCTCCTGCATCTCGGACATGCGGGTCTGCATGTCCTGCACTTGCTTCATGATGTTGCCGAGATTCTTCATCGTCTTCCTTCAAGAATGCGCGGAAGGCCATACCTTCCGTCGCTCGGATTATTTTTCCGCCGGCTTGATCGCTTCGACTGTCGCGCCGGGGAAGGCTTCGAGGATGGATTTGACAAGGGGATCGGATTTCGCGGCTTCGATCTCCTGATCGTAGAGCGTCGGCGCGCCGCCGGCGTTGGAGACGCTCACGACCCACCGCTGTCCGGTCCAGTTCGTCAGCATTTTGCCAACCTGGCCGGCAAGGTCGCCGGGCGCAAGGCGCGCGGGCTTGAATTCGATCAACCCCTGCTCGAACCGCACGAGATGCACATTGCGATGAAGATGCGTCGACAGCACCGCTTCGCGCTTGGCGACGAAAAGCTTCACCACCTCGGCGAAAGACTGAGGCTGCGGCAAAGGTTCGGCGACGGCTTGCGGCGCCGCGCTGACCGCGGGCTGCGGCATGTGTTCGGTGGCGATCGCCGTGGCGGTCATGGTTGGGCGCGGCGCGGGACGCACCGGCGCAGGTGTCGGCGCCCGCGCGGCAACCGCGCCTCCGGCTTCAAGCGACTTCACCGCGTCGGCCGGGGTCGGGAGATCCGCGGCATAGGCGAGCCGCACCAAGACCATTTCAACGGCCTGCAGCGGCATCGGCGCGGCGCGCGCTTCGCCAAGGCCCTTCAGGAGCATCTGCCACGCGCGCGTCAGCACGCTCATGCCGAGCTTCTCAGCCATCGCACCGCCGCGCGTGCGTTCGTTTTCCGCAAGCGCCGGATCGGCCGCGCCGTCGGGCGCAACCTTCAAGCGCGTCAGCCAATGCACGAGTTCCAGCAAGTCCTGAAGCACGACGACAGGGCTCGCCCCCGCGGCGTATTGGCCGGCAAGGACATCGAGCGCCGTCTTGACATCGCCGCTCATGACCGCTTCGAGCAGATCGAACACCAGAGCGCGGTCGGCGAGACCGAGCATGTCGCGCACCGCCGTCTCGCTCACCTGCTTGCCGCCGGCCTGCGAGATCGCCTGATCAAGGATGGACAGACCATCGCGCGCCGAGCCGTCGGCCGCGCGCGCGATCAGGGCAAGCGCGCCTTCGTCGACTGCGGCGCCCTCCTTCGCGCTGACGTCGGAGAAGAGCTTTTGAAGGGTCGCGCTTTCGATCCGGCGAAGGTCGAACCTCTGGCAGCGCGACAGGACCGTGATCGGAACCTTGCGAATTTCCGTGGTCGCGAAAATGAACTTCACATGCTCGGGCGGCTCTTCCAGCGTTTTGAGCAAGGCGTTGAACGCCTTGTCCGAGAGCATGTGCACTTCGTCGATGATGTAGATCTTGTAGCGGGCAGAGACCGGGCGATAGCGCACGCCTTCCAGGAGTTCGCGGATGTCGTCGATGCCGGTGCGGCTGGCGGCGTCCATCTCGAGGACATCCACGTGACGGTCTTCGGCGATGGCGGTGCAGTGGACACACACACCGCACGGCGTCGGCGTGGGACCGCCCTTGCCGTCGGCGCCGACGCAATTCAGCGCGCGCGCGATCAGACGGGCGGTGGTCGTCTTCCCGACACCGCGGACGCCGGTCAGCATATATCCGTGGGCGAGGCGACCCGAGGTGATGGCGTTGGTGAGGGTACGGACGAGCGCGTCCTGGCCGCGCAGGGCCTCGAACGTCGTCGGCCGGTATTTGCGGGCGAGGACCTGATATTCCCCGGCGGCGTCCGTGGACTGCTGATCGGTCACGGGCTGATCCCTTGCGTCGTCAGGGGGGTCATCAAAGTCCGGGAAGTGCGGGCAAAGGTAAGGTGAGAGACTGGACGACGACCCGAACCGAAACTCGTTACGGCTGCTTCCTTCCGGACCTGACCGGGTTGGCGAGGGGTCCGTCCATCGCCAGCCTCTCGAGGGGCACTATATCAGATGGGAGCGGCGCGGAAGCAAGGCCTGAGGAAGATTGTCCGCCCGGCGCACAACTTATTCGCGTAGCTGCGTTTTTTTGATTGCCAGCCCATTTCCGAAGGCTCAAAAGGACCCCAAATCAGGGGTCTTTCGCGCCCCTCCGCGCCCGGCCGTCTTTGGCCCCCGGGCACCGCCGATTAGGATATAATCCGCCAGGTCATCATGAACGTCGCCGTCAGCACCGAGTCCCGCAAGAAAGAGACCCGCCCCCGTCCGGTCGTGCTTGCCATTTTGGACGGATGGGGCCACCGCGTCGAACGGACCGATAACGCCATTGCCCTGGCCAACGTGCCGACCTGGAACCGGCTGGCGACGACCTGCCCTCACAGCCTGGTGGAGACCAGCGGTCTCGATGTGGGCCTGCCGCCCGGGCAAATGGGAAATTCCGAAGTCGGCCATATGAACATCGGCGCCGGGCGCGTGATGATGCAGGACCTTCCCCGCATCGACGCCGCCATCGCCAGCGGGAGCCTCAAGACGATCCCGGCTCTGACCGACTTCATCGCCAAGCTCAAGACGTCAGGAGGCACCGCGCATATGGTCGGGCTGCTCTCGCCAGGCGGCGTGCACTCTCACATGGATCAGATGGCCGCGCTCGCGCGCATCCTCGATCAGGCCGGAGTGCCGGTCGCGATCCATGCGCTGATGGACGGCCGCGATACACCGCCCTCGTCCGGCCTCGGCTTCATGGAGCAGTTCGAGAAAAGCATCGCCGACCTTACACGCACGAATATCGCGACGGTGGGCGGACGCTACTACGGGATGGATCGGGACAAGCGGTGGGACCGGGTCGAGAAGGCCTATCTCGCCATGACCGAGGCGAAAGGCAATCATGCCGCCGATCCGCTCGCGGCGATCCGCGCCTCGTACGCCGAGCGCATGACCGATGAATTCATGCTGCCCACCGCCATCGGTGATTACAAAGGGATGAAGGATGGCGACGGCGTCCTCATGGCGAACTTCCGCGCCGACCGCGCCCGCGAAATCCTGTCCGCGCTGTTGTGGCCGACGTTCGAGGGCTTCGCGCGGGCGCGAACCATCGCCTTCGCCGCCGCCACCGGGCTGACGGAATATTCACAAGCGCACAACACCTATATGACCGTGATGTTCCCCGCCGAAAGCGGCGCACACACGTTGGGCCAGATCATCAGCGAGGCCGGCCTGAAGCAACTGCGGATCGCGGAAACAGAGAAGTACGCGCACGTCACGTTTTTCCTGAACGGCGGCGTCGAGCAGGAATTTCCGGGTGAGGAACGCATCCTTATTCCCAGCCCGAAGGTCGCCACCTACGACTTGCAGCCCGAAATGAGCGCGCCGGACGTGACGGATCGCATCGTGGATGCGATCGAAAACGCGCGCTTCGACGTCATCATCGTCAATTACGCCAACGGCGATATGGTCGGACATACCGGCATATTGCACGCCGCGATCAAGGCGGCGGAAACGATTGACGCGTGCTTGGCGCGGCTGGAAGCGGCGTTGAAAAAGTCGGGCGGCGCGATGCTGATCTGCGCCGACCACGGCAATCTCGAAATGATGACGGATCCCAGCACGCACGAGCCGCACACGCAGCATACGGTCGGCGTGGTTCCGGCTGTTTTGGTGAACGGTCCGACCGATGTCGCGACTCTCCGCAATGGACGTCTTGCCGATATTGCGCCGACAGTGCTGGAGCTGCTGGGGCTTGCGAAACCCGTCGAGATGAGCGGAACGTCCCTGCTGGTCCACACGGCGGGCACCGCGAACGCAACATCGATCGCGAGCCGTGCGGGCGCGTAGCCTTCACATCCTTTGTGTCGCCGCGGCGCTTGCCGCGACGCCTTCATTTGCGCAGGCTCCGGACCCCGCGCAGCTCAAGGCGCTCGAGCGCGACCTCAAGCAAAGCGAAACGGAAAGCCAGCGTCTCGCAAACGAAGCGAATGCAACGGCGCGCGAGATCGAGCGGTTGCGTAAAGAGTCCATCGATCTCGCCAAGGACATCCAGGAGCAGGAATATTCGCTGCTCGTGATGGAGAACCGGATCGCGGAGCTGGAGGCGGGCGCCGCGCGCGCCAGCGAGGCCCTGGGCCGCCGCGACGCGCAGATGCGCGAGGCGCTGCTGGCGCTGGAACGCCTCGCCTTGCGCCCGGCGGACGCGCTCACCCTCAATCCCCTGTCGCCCGACGATGCGGTGCGCACCGCCATCCTGCTGCGCGCGGCGCTGCCCAACATCAAGCAATCGACCGCGGCGCTGCAGGCCGATCTCGCGGATCTCTACCGGACGCGCGCGCAGGTGACGGAACAGCGCGAGCAGGCCGCGGCCGCCACCGCCGGGCTCATCGAGAAGCGCAAGCGGATGGAGACCATGCTCGAGCAGAGG